>NZ_JAGGPH010000021.1 GCF_018613895.1 Curtobacterium sp. ISL-83 | reverse complement strand
CCGCCCCGCCGGTGCCGCAGGCCGCTCCGGTCCCGCCGCCCGCCGCTGCTCCGCCCGCTCCGGTCCCGGCCCCTGCGGCCGCCGCTCCCGCGGCTCCGACTGCTGCTGCAGCCACCGCCGCCGTACCCAACCCGAGCCAGGACGGCGCGGCCTCTGGCTACGTCACGCCGCTCGTCCGCAAGCTCGCGAACGAGCAGGGCGTCGACCTGTCGACGGTCACGGGTTCCGGTGTCGGCGGACGCATCCGCAAGGAGGACGTCCTCGCCGCAGCGGCCGCTGCTGCACAGGCTCCCGCAGCCGGTGGGCAGTCCGCCGCTCCTGCGTCGTCGGGTCCCTTCGTCGCCGAGGTCTCGCCGCTCCGCGGGACGCGCGAGAAGATGACGCGCCTCCGCAAGGTCGTCGCCGAACGCGCCGTGCAGTCGATGACCTCGACCGCGCAGCTCACGAGCGTCGTCGAGGTCGACGTGACGAAGGTCGCGCAGTTCCGTGACGCGCACAAGGCCGAGTTCCTCGAGAAGACCGGCTCGAAGCTGTCCTTCATGCCCTTCTTCGCCCTCGCGGCGTCCGAGGCGCTGAAGGCCCACCCGAAGATCAACTCGACGGTGGACGGCGACGAGATCGTGTACCCGGAGTCCGAGAACGTGTCGATCGCGGTCGACACCGAGCGCGGCCTGCTCACCCCGGTGATCAAGGACGCGGCGTCGCTGAACCTGGCGCAGTTCTCGCAGTCGATCGCGGACCTGGCCGAGCGCACCCGCAACAATCAGCTCAAGCCGGACGAGCTCGCGGGTGGGACGTTCACGCTCACGAACACCGGGTCGCGCGGCGCGCTGTTCGACACCCCCGTGGTGTTCCTGCCGCAGTCGGCGATCCTCGGCACGGGCATCGTGACGAAGCGTCCGGCCGTCGTGAAGGTGGACGGACAGGAAGCGATCGCGATCCGTTCGTTCGTGTACCTGGCGCTGTCGTACGACCACCGCATCATCGATGGTGCGGACGCCTCGCGGTACCTGGTCGCGGTGAAGAACCGGCTCGAGGAGGGCAACTTCGGCCCGAACCTCGGGTACTGATCCGTCCCTCGGCTCGAACGGCCCCGGTCCCCTGGTGGGATCGGGGCCGTTCCCGTGTCCCCCTCGCGCGAGCGTCTCCCCCTCGTGCGAGCGTCTCGTCTTCATGCGAGTGTGAACCACCCCGCAGCCGCGAGTCCGGCCGCGATGACGACCCCGACCACCGCGTGCCGGAGCGGGATCCGGCGCTCCGAGCCGATCGGGATGCCGTGCTCGATGACGTCACGGAGCCGGTCGACTGCGTCTGTCGGCGACGACCGCTGACCCGGTTCCACGAACGCGAAGTCAGCCGGCGGCGGATCCCACCGGACGGGTCGGGGCGGCGCCACGGCACGGATGACGTCGAGCAGCTGCCGGGCGGCCTGCAGGTCGGCGTCCATCGCCGCGGCCAGTGCGGCATCGACCCCGCGACGGCACGCCTCGTACGCGTCGACACGTTCCCACACCAAGCGACAGGCCGTCGTGAGGGTGTGGTCCGCGGGGCGCTCCGCTGAGCTGCCCGGGTTCGAGCGGCCGGCGTCCGAGCTGCCGGCGTTCGAGCGGCCGCGCTGGGTGCCGGGCGGCATGTCATCCGGTGGTCCGCCGTGTGCCGGGACCACGCGCACCGATGCGGGCGGACGGTCGCACAGGACCGCCGCACCGGCATCGTCGACCAGGACGTCCTGCAGCCCCGCCGAACCGAGCAGGACTGCACCCGAGCGTCCGGCGACGAGGAGTTCGACGAGCGGCACCGTGAGCGTGACGGCCACACCCGTGGTCGGTGTGCCGAGACGGTCCAGGGCGACATCGATCGGGACGCCGGTCGGTCGGGACAGCACCACGACGAGCGAGCCGTCCGCGTCGCGTCCGACGGCGTCGACGGGGACCAGGTGCCGCCAGGCGGCGACAGCGCGGTCCGCCACCCACGAGAGCGCCGCGACCTCGTCGAGCGCCCGCCACGTGGTGCCTTCGTCGGGTGCGTCCATGGCGACCAGCGTGTCGGAGGCGGGGCGCGCCTCCCGTCTGTTGCACCGGTCTGTGGACAGTCGCCGTTCGCCCACAGCCGCCGCATCCCCGGTCCACGCCACCGCGCACAGGCCGTATCCTGTCTGCATGGCACGCAGCAGTTCTGAAGGTACGGCAGCGAAGGAGCCGGGTCGTCTCAAGCAGATGGCCCAGGTCTTCCAGATGACCCGACGGGCAGACCCGTCGTCCGTGTGGTGGTTCGCCCTCGCGTTCGTGGGTCCCGTCGTCCTCGGGGTGCTGCTCGCGCTGCTCCTGCCGGGCCAGAACTGGCTCGCCGTCGTCCTGTGGATCGTGGCGGGCGTGCTGCTCGGCGTGCTGCTGTTCCTGATCGTCCTCGGGCGGCTGGCCGAGCGTGCCGCGTACTCCCAGATCGAAGGGCAGCCCGGTGCCGTCGGCGCCGTGCTGTCGAACTCGCTCCGCCGCCAGTGGCGCTCGAGCGAGATGCCGGTCGCTGTCCACGGACGCTCGCAGGCCGCCGTCTACCGCGCGGTCGGCACGCCCGGCGTCGTGCTCATCACCGAGGGGCAGCGGGGCAACCTCACCCGCCAGGTCGAGGAAGAGCGACGCAAGGTGCAGCGCATCGTTCCGAACGTGCCAGTGCACATCGTCCACGTCGCTTCCGGGAAGGACGGCGACGGAGACGACGCCGTGACGCTGCACAAGCTCCCCCGGGCGATGAACAAGTACAAGAAGGCCCTCAACCGGAACGAGGTCCTGGCGGTCGCGAACCGTCTCGACTCCCTGACGCAGAGCCCGGCGTCCGCGATCCCCAAGGGCATGGACCCGATGCGGGCGCGCGCCGGCCGTCCGCGCTGAGCCGTTCCGTCTGCAACGCAGCACGCCCCCGACCGCTTCGGTCGGGGGCGTGCTGCGTTGCAGCGACGCGGTCCTCCGGCGATTGGTTGGCGGCGGCAGTGCGACGGCGGCGGTGCGACGGGGCAGTGCGATGGCGGCGCGGTGCCGGGTTGATCGGCTGGTGCGGCGGAACGACGCCGCACGGAGCCACCATCGCTGCACCAGGTGCAGGAGTCCTCGCCGCGCGAAGGCCCTACCGGCGGACGAGGACCGTGCCCGCGATGCGGTCGTGCGCACCCCGGCTGTCACGGTCGATGATGAGCGCCGGGACGACCAAGCACAGCAGCACGGTCCGGACCACCGGACGCCACACCCCCACGTAGCCGCCACGCATGGGCACGACGCGGAGTCCGACGCAGAGGTGCCCGAAGGACCCGGAGAGCACGCAGATGAAGAGGACCTGCAGCACCGCGAAGATCGCGATCTGGATCCACGAGTGCGTGATGTCACCCGTCCCGTGCACGGGTGACCACACCCCGGTGACGAACGCGATGAGGTCAGCGAGGGCCCCGTCGATCAGCAACGCGACGATCCGACGGCCGATCCGGCCGATGCTGCGGGGGCCGTCCTCCGGGAGCCCGAAGTCCTTGCCGGGCCAACCGTCCGGGTGAGCGGCGGACGCGGAGGACGGGGACGAGCTGCGGGCCATGTCCCCAGCGTAAGCGACGGCCGGTGTGTAACACGCCCGAAACAAAGCAGTCACGTCCGGGAAACCCCGGGTCAATAGCCTCGTCGGAGGTGCCCGCGTGGTTCCTCCGACATCACCCAACCCATTGGAGATCGGCCCACATGTTCAGCGATTCCTCAGAGGTGCTTGCCTTCATCAAGGACACGGACGTCAAGTTCCTCGACATCCGGTTCACGGACCTGCCCGGCGTCCAGCAGCACTTCAACATCCCGGCATCGACGGTCGACGAGGACTTCTTCTCGGTCGGACAGCTCTTCGACGGCTCCTCGATCCGCGGCTTTGCGTCGATCCACGAGTCCGACATGCAGCTCATCCCCGACGTGACGACGGCGTACATCGACCAGTTCCGCGCCGAGCGCACGCTGATCATGATCTTCGACATCTACAACCCGCGGAACGGCGAGATCTACGGCCGCGACCCGCGCCAGGTCGCGAAGAAGGCCGAGAAGTACCTCGCGTCGACGGGCATCGCGGACACCGCGTTCTTCGCCCCCGAGGCCGAGTTCTACATCTTCGACGACGTCCGCTACTCCGTCACGCAGAACCAGTCGTTCTACTCGGTCGACTCGGAAGAGGGCGCGTGGAACACGGGTCGTGAGGAAGAGGGCGGCAACCTCGCCAACAAGACGCCGTACAAGGGCGGGTACTTCCCCGTGTCGCCGGTCGACAAGACGGCGGACCTGCGCGACGACATCACGCTCAAGCTGATCGAGGCCGGCTTCGTGCTCGAGCGCTCGCACCACGAGGTGGGCACCGGCGGCCAGCAGGAGATCAACTACCGCTTCGACACGATGGTCCACGCCGCGGACGACATCCTGAAGTTCAAGTACATCGTCAAGAACACCGCTGACCAGTGGGGCAAGGTCGCCACGTTCATGCCGAAACCGCTCTTCGGCGACAACGGCTCGGGCATGCACACGCACCAGTCGCTGTGGAACGACGGCAAGCCGCTGTTCTACGACGAGAACGGCTACGGCGGTCTGTCAGACCTCGCACGCTGGTACATCGGCGGCATCCTGAAGCACGCCTCGGCGCTGCTCGCGTTCACGAACCCGTCGATCAACTCGTACCACCGGCTCGTCAAGGGCTTCGAGGCCCCGGTCAACCTGGTGTACTCGGCGGGCAACCGTTCGGCTGCGATCCGCATCCCGATCACGGGGACGAACCCGAAGGCCAAGCGCATCGAGTTCCGCGCGCCCGACGCCTCCGGTAACCCGTACCTCGCGTTCGCCGCGCAGCTGATGGCGGGCCTCGACGGTATCCAGAACCGCATCGAGCCGCACGAGCCGGTCGACAAGGACCTCTACGAGCTCCCCCCGGAGGAGGCGAAGGGCATCCCGCAGGTGCCCGGCTCCCTCGACGAGGCGCTCGACGCGCTCGAGGCGGACCACGAGTTCCTCACGAAGGGCAACGTCTTCACCGAGGACCTCATCCAGACGTGGATCGACTACAAGCGTGAGAACGAGATCCTCCCGCTCGCGCAGCGTCCGCACCCGTTCGAGTACGAGCTGTACTTCGGCGTCTGACACCTGAGCACTGCGAAGGGCCCCGCACCGGTCACCGGTGCGGGGCCCTTCCGCGTCCGAGCCCGCGGCCGTCCGCGGGGGGGGTGGGGTCGCGACTGCCTGGATGACCGGCGCCCGTCCGGCGGACGGACACCGGTCCTCCAGGCGGCACGGCCGGGCGTTCCTTCCCAAAGCGGGCGAGATGCAATGCCGAACCGCGCGTTGCCAGTCGGACCGGCGGACCTGGTACCGGCGGAACGATTCGGTACGCGGGGAACCACCCGGTACGCGGGGAACCACCCGGTACGCGCGGAACCACCGGGTACGCGCGGACGCACCCGGTACGCGCGGACGCACCCGGTACGCGCGGACGCACCCGGTACGCGCGGACGCACCCGGTACGCGCGGAACGTCGGGGAACGCGCGGAACAGCCAGGTACGCGCGGGAACGCCCGGGTACGCGCGAGGGAGCATGGCGCGCGAACGGGGCCCGAGCCACCGGCCCGGACCCCGACTCGCGGCGCGGACCTAGCGCGCCGTGACGAGCGCGTCGTGCGAGCCGGCGGCGACGCTCACGGGCGCACCGGCGACGGGCGACGGTCGTCCGAGCGATCGGACCTCCCAGCCCGCCTGCACCCAGTCCTGGACCGGCAGGCAGTTGCGGGCGTCGACGACGACGCGGCGTCCGACGAGCTCGCCGAGCGCTGCGGGGTCGGCGCCGATGATGTCGTCCCACTCCGTCAGCACGAGCACGACGTCCGCACCCTCGACCGCGGCCTCCATGGAGGACGCGTATGTCAGGGTCGGGAACGAGCGGCGGGCGGTCTCCATCGCCTCCGGGTCCCAGAGCGTCACCTGTGCGCCGCGGAGGTGCAGGGCCGCGGCCACGTTGAGCGCCGGCGAGTCCCGCACGTCGTCGGTGAGCGGCTTGAACGCCGCACCGATCACGGCGACGCGACGGTTCAGCACCGATCCCCCGACGGCGTCGATCGCCATGTCGATGACGCGTTCGCGCTGGCCCATGTTGATCTCGTCGACCTGCTGCATGAGGCCCACGACCCGGTTCGCACCGATCTCGTTCGCGCGGTACATGAGGGCACGGATGTCCTTCGGCAGGCAGCCGCCGCCGAACCCGAGCCCGGCGTTCAGGAACTTCCGGCCGATCCGGGCGTCGTGCCCCAGGGCGTCCGCCAGGGTGGAGACGTCGGCACCGGTGATGGCGCACATCTCGGAGATCGCGTTGATGAACGAGATCTTCGTCGCCAGGAACGCGTTCGCGCTCACCTTCACGAGTTCCGCGGTGGCCAGGTCGGTGGTGATGACCGGCGTCCCCTCGGCGATCGGCGCAGCGTAGACCTCGCGCATCACGGCGTCCGCGGCGACCGAGGCACCGCCCCAGACGAGGCGGTCCGGGTGGAGCGTGTCGTCGACGGCCTTGCCCTCGCGGAGGAACTCGGGGTTCCAGACGAGCTCCGCACCGATGCCGGCCGGGGCGAACTCGCGGACGAGTTCGCGCAACCGGGCAGCGGTCCCGACGGGCACCGTGGACTTGCCGACGATGAGGCCGGGGTGCGTGAGGTTCTCAGCGACGCCGCGGACCGCGCTCTCCACGTACGTGAGGTTGGCCGCGTGCGATCCGGACCGCTGCGGGGTGCCGACGCAGACGAAGTGGACGTCGGCTGCGGCGACGGCCTCGGCGATGTCCGCCGTGAAGCGCAGCTTGCCGCTGGCGACGTGCTTCGTGATGAGTTCCGGCAGGCCGGGCTCGAAGAACGGGACCGCACCGGCGGTGAGGGCGGCGAGCTTCGCCGGGTCGACGTCGACACCGATGGTGTCGAAGCCCATCTCGGCCATTGCTGCCGCGTGGGTCGCACCGAGGTAGCCGGTGCCGATCACGCTGACGACGGGAGCCGGACGGGAGTCCGTCGTCGTGTCGGGGGTCGTGTCAGGGGTGTGCTTCCGAGCGGTCATTTCGTGACCTCCTGCAGGTCGAAGTCGGTGTCGGTGCGCTGCATGCCGTCGACGAACGTCTGGAGGCTGTCTGCGCGGGAGTTGAGGCGCCAGTCGTTGGTGGTGCGGACGCCGTCGGTGATCGTCGTAGCGACCTCGCTGAAGTACGCGAAGCCGATGACGTCGTCGTTCGCGGGGTTCGCGAGGGCGTCGAACAGCGACGTGATCCACTGGGACTTCTGGCTGTTCGACACGGAGCCGCCGGTCTCGGTCGCGCCGATCTCGTTGAGGACGATCTTCTTGCCCGGCGCGATCTGCCGGATCTGCGCGAGCGTGGCACCGTAGGTGTTCGCGAAGGTCGGCTGCTCGGTGGGGTCACGGTAGTAGCCGCTCATCCCGACCCAGTCGACGTACTGCGCGCCGGGGTAGTACTCCGCCATGTAGTCGAGCGTCTGGTACTTCGGGTTGCCGAGCTTGTCGATGCGCGACGGCGACCAGTCCCAGATGGCGTACTGGTTCGCGCCGTTGTCCTGGAACACCTGCCAGACGTGCTTCCACATCGCCTGGTAGCTGCCGGCCGCGTTCTGGTGCTTGGCCCCCTCGGACCAGTTGTACCAAGAGCCGTTCATCTCGTGGTCGAGACGGATGACGAGCGGCATGCCGTTCGTCGCGACGGCCTGGGCGTACCGGGCCAGGTACGCGTCGAACTTGCCCGAGACGACGTCGGCGTTCGTGTACCCGGGGACGTACGGCTGGTCGTTGCCGGTCGCTGCCGGCACGGTCTCCCACGTCATCAGCGGCAGGCGGCCGTTCGCCCAGGAGCGCTGCACCGCGGTGGCGTTGAAGTCCTGGTCGAAGCCCTGGAAGAAGCCGACCATGTTCGTCGCCTTCCCGACCTCCTGCGAGACCTGGTCGTACTCGGACCAGTTGAACGGCGACTGCGCCGTGTACAGGCCGTACCACCGGGACTGTTGCGCGAGCACCTCGGCCTTGGTCGGCGTGGTGATCGGGGCGGGCCCGGGATCGTTGGACGGGCCACCGTTCGGGTTCGTCACGCCGTGGCCGCCGGACGAGCCGGAACCCGAACCGGACCCTCCGGACCCACCGGAACCGGTGGAGCCGGAACCGGACCCGCCGTGACCGGAACCCGACCCGGCGGCGGAGGACGTGCCTCCAGTCCGGCCCTTCGCAGCACCGAGCTGGGACTGCAGCGACGCGATCTGCGCCTTGAGCTGGGCGATCTGACCGCTCCGCGACCCGGCCTGCGCCGACGTCGAGTCGAGCTTGCCCTCGAGCGACCAGATCTTCTCCTGCGCCGCGGTGAGCTTCGTCTGCAGCTCGGCGGCGGAGACCTGCTTCGCCCTGGGTGCGGGCACCCCGAGTGCCTGGTGCACAGCGGCGGAGAGCGGTCCGGACGGGGAGATCCAGACCGTCCAGGTGATGAGTCCGAGGACGAGGACGATGGCGGTCGTGCCGACGGCGGTGCGTCGGGCGTGCTTGCTGGACTGCGCCCACCAAGCGCCTGAGGAACGGATGAGGTCAGACAATGAGGAAGGCCTCCAGGACGAAGATCGCGATGCCGATGCAGTACGGGATCGCGGCGTACGGGTTGTACCGGCGGGCGGTCGGACGGGCGGGAGCCGGCGTCGGCGCGGCGGCTGCGGCCGCCTCCCGCCGGGTGGTCAGGACCGTGGTCGTCGAGGTGCTCGTCGCATCGGCGCCGAACAGTTCGTCGAACGCGCGGTCGGCGGCGACCTGGTCGTCCGCAGAGCGCGCGCCGTACAGCGGTGCGTCGGCGGACGGTGCGCCGAACCGCGACGCGTCCTGCACCAGGTCGACCGTCCCCGCCGCGCGGGCACGGTCGGCTGCGTCGATGGGGCTCACCGGGGTGAGGAGCCCGGTCACGCTCGGCTGCGCCGGGCTCGGGTCCTCCTCCATCGGGCCACCCGCGTAGGCACCGGCCCGGGTCCCCCAGCCCGAGGCGTGCGCCAGGCGGAAGAACCCGATGAGCCGGATCGGCATGAGGAAGAACGTCGACACGATGATGAACATCGGCAGCCGGAAGAAGTCGCTCGGCTTCTCGGACAGGTGGCGCATCTGCCGGATCGCCATGCTCAGCACCGACGAGATCACCATGAGCGCGGCCACGTAGACGAACCCGGTGGAGAACCCGTACTGCTGCAGGATCCCCTGGTACAGGTTCTCGCCCTGCCCGGTGAACGCACGGTAGACCCAGCCCGCGATCACGCCGAAGAGCATGAAGGGCAGCAGGATGTCGGTGACGAAGAACAGCGCCAGGACCGGAGCGTGCCCGATCATCCAGGGCAGCATCCGCAGGGTGTTGTACTGCGAGCCGCGCGCCCACCGGAGCTGCTGCTTGAACAGCTTCTTCACCTGGAGCGGGGCGTCCGTGTAGACCAGCGACGTGTACTGGTAGACGGTCCGGTACCCCTCCTTGAGCGTGAGGTTCGTGAGCGTCCGGTCGTCGGAGACCTCGAGGAACACGTTCAGGAACTTCTCGTGCATGAACTTGTCCATGACCCGCATCAGGATCGTGCGACGGAACGCGATGGTCCGGCCCGGGAGGCACCCGATCTGGCCGAGGACGCTCTGCGCGGGCATCGAGTACAGCGCGCGGGAGTTCTCGAGCCAGTCGGCCCACCGGGTGATCCAGCTGCGCTCCGGCTCGAGGATGCGCTGCCGGGTCGTGACGCCGCCGACGGACTCGTCGGCGAACGGACGGAGCAGCTCCTCGAGGGCGCCGGGCGTCCAGACGGTGTCGGAGTCGACGAGCACGGTGATGTCGCCGTTCGACATCTCGGTACCGACCTTCACGGCGTTCCGCTTGCCCGGGATGGGCGTGTGCGTCCACCGGACGAGCGGGGCGAACTCGTCGCAGACCCCTTCGAGTGCCTCGTTGCGGGCACCGTTGATGACGACGATGATCTCGCCCGGACGCTGCTCGACCATGCGGCCGATCACGTCGCGGAACAGGTCGAGCGGTTCGTCCACGACGGGGACGACGACGCTGGTGGTGCCGACGAAGGTGCCGGTGAACGGGCGGTAGCGGGCGGACAAGACGACCTTGAGCAGCCAGAGGAGCCAGATCACCGCGGAGTACACGGCGAAGAGGTAGAACTCTGGGTGCCCTTCGACCATCTGCCGGATCTGCAGAATGAAGGTGAACATCGATCCCTGTTTCAACGTTCGAGGGGGGATTCCGCTTCATCGAGGAACCAGTGGTCGGTTCGGGTGGTGCCATTGATGCAGATACGACGGCTGTCGCGCAACGCGGCCCCCGAGCGGGGGCGTTTCCATCGTGTTACGGGGGACAAGCTGGTCCCCCTCGCACCCCACGACCGCTGTCCCCACGAGTGCTGACAGCACTCCGGCGGACCGACGGGAGGCGCGGTGGCGGGCGCGCACCGTAGTCACCCATCCTGGAGGCGCGGGTTGCTTTCCAGGGAAAGCCCAGGTCCGGAGCACATCGCTTCTCGACCGCACAGCCGGCTGGACGGCCGTCATCCCAGCGATCGGGGCACCGTTCGGGCTGCCCGGACCGAGAGCGGTGCCGCGCAGCTCGGGGTACAGATCGGTCCGCATGGGGGACGCGGTTCCGACGCTGGAAATCCACCTTCGACGGGATGTCACCTTCGTGTGAAAAGGGTCGCCCCGGGCGTGTCGGAGTCGGTGTCAGTCGCCGTAGAACTCGCGCTCGAACACCTGACGTGCACGACGGGTGACGCCGAGGTAGTCCTCTTCGAGCCGCGAGGCCGAGCCCGGCGGGTACTCCATGAGGCGTGCCATGCCCTCGAGCTGGGCCCGGTCGACGGGCAGGACGTCCGTCGTCTTACCGGACCACAGGACGAGGGCGCTCCGCGCGCGCGACGCGAAGCGCCAGGCGGCACCGAGTCGCTCGGCGTCCTCCGGCTGCACGAGCCCCGCGTCGGCGGCCGCCTGCAGGGCGTCGAGGGTCGAGGTGGTCCGGAGTCCGGGCACGGTCAGGGCGTACTGCAGCTGCAGCAGCTGCACGAACCACTCGACGTCGCTGAGCGAGCCCCGCCCGAGCTTGAGGTGCCGCGCGGGATCGGCGCCGCGCGGGAGACGCTCGGACTCGACCCGCGCCTTGATGCGGCGGACCTCGCGGATCTGCAGGTCGGCGATGCGCTCCGGGTACCGGGTGCGATCGGCCAGGTGCTCGAAGTCCCGGAGCAACTGTTCGTCCCCCACCGCGCCGCGGGCCCGGAGCAGCGCCTGCGCTTCCCACGTCAGCGACCAGCGGGCGTAGTAGGCGCCGTACGAGTCGAGCGTCCGGACCAGCGGCCCGTTCTTCCCCTCCGGTCGCAGGTCGACGTCGAGTTCGAACGGGTGGATCGTGTCCTCGGTGAGTCGTCCGAGCTCCCGCACGATGGTCTGTGCAGCGCGGGACGCGACCTCCGGCGCCAGGTCCGTCGCCCGGTAGACGTACAGGACGTCGGCGTCGGACCCGAACCCGAGCTCCCGACCGCCGTACCGGCCCATCGCGATCACGCCGAACTCGAGTCCCTCCGGCGCGTCCCGTCGGGCCAGCGCGAGAGCACCGGCGAGGGTGCTCTCGGTGATGTCCGTGAGCGCGGGGCCGAGGGCGTTGACGTCGAGGTGCCCGAGCACGGCGGCCATGCCGAGCCGGAGCGTCTCCCGACGGCGCGCGGACCGCACGAGCGCCGCGGACCCGTCGACGTCGTTGCCGTGCCGCGCGGTCGTCGCCGTCATCTCCGCCAGCAGCGACTCGATCGGTCGCGGACGCAGCAGGGCTTCGGGCTCGTCGAGCCACGCGACCGCCTCGGGGAAACGTTCGAGCAGCCCGGACAGGAACGCCGACTCGGACAGGACCGTCGTCAGCGAGTGCGCGGCGCCGGACGAGTCCCGGAGCATGCGGAGGAACCAGCTCGACTCCCCCAGGGTGTCGCTGAGCCGACGGAAGGCCAGCAGGGCCCGGTCGGCGGCCGGCCCCTCGGCCATCCACCGCAGCAGGACCGGCAGCAGGTTCCGCTGGATCGCGGCACGACGGCTCGTGCCCTGCGTGAGCGCCCGGATGTGTCGCAGTGCTCCGTCGGGATCCACGAAGCCGATCGCGCCGAGTCGGTCGGCGGCCTGCCCGGTGGTCAGCGCGATCTCACCGTCGGACGCCGCCACCGCGGACAGCAGGGGGCGGTAGAACAGGCGCTCGTGCAGGCCACGGACCTCGAGCTTCACGCCGCGCCACCGGGTCTCGAGCGCCGGGGCCGAGGTCGCGAGGCCGCTCGAGCGTGCCAGGACCCGGAGCTCCTCTTCGTCCGAGGGCATCAGGTGGGTGCGCTGGAGCCGACGCAGCTGGATCCGGTGCTCCAGGACCCGCAGGAACGCGTAGTCCGGACCGAAGCGTGCCGCCTCGGGACGTCCGACGTACCCGGCGGCGGTCAGGGCGTCCATCGCCTCGAGCGTCGAGCGGACACGGACGGAGGGGTCGTCGCGGCCGTGCACGAGCTGCAGCAGCTGGACCGTGAACTCGACGTCGCGGAGGCCCCCCGGACCGAGCTTCAGCTGGCGGTCGACCTCACCGTCGGGGATGTGCGCCGTCACGCGCTCCCGCATCCGCTGCACCGACTCGACGAACCCCGGACGCTTCGCCGAGTTCCACACGAACGGTGCGACGGCGGCGGCGTACCGCTCCCCCAGGTCGACGGACCCGGCGATGGGCCGGGCCTTGAGCAGCGCCTGGAACTCCCACTCGCGAGCCCACCGCTCGTAGTAGGCGACGTGGGAGTCCAACGTGCGGACGAGCGCGCCGTCCTTGCCCTCTGGTCGGAGGTTCGCGTCGACCTCCCACAGCGCCGGTTCGGCGGCGAGGTCGGTGATCGCGTGCGTCGCGGCGATGGCCAGGCGGGTGGCGATCGTGACGGCGCGGTCCGTGCCGATGCCCGTGCCCGCTGCCTCGTCGAAGGTGGGCTCGGTCACGAAGATGACGTCGACGTCGCTCACGTAGTTGAGCTCGCGGGCGCCGGCCTTGCCCATCGCGATGACCGCGAGCGGGGTCGCCTGGACGTCGGCGGCCGGGAACGGCACCTCGCGCCGGGCGATCGACACCGCAGCCTCGAGCGCAGCCCCTGCCAGGTCCGCGAGCCCCGCGGCCACCGCCGGGAACGCCTCGGTCGGTGACGCGTGCAGGACGTCGAACAGCGCGATCTGGGCCAGGTGCCGGCGGTAGCGGACACGCAGGCGGAGCCGGGCGGGCTCACCGGTCGCTTCGTCCACTGCCGCGAGGAGCGACTCGGTGTAGCGATCCTGCGACCACGGCTCGGTGACGGGTTCGAGCAGGAGGTCGAGTTCCTCCGGACGGCGGTGCAGGAACTCGCCCAGCCCGACCGACGCGCCGAGCAGCCGCACCAGGCGCTCCCGGGCGACCGTGTCCGCCAGGACCGGTCGCAGGGCGTCCGGCGCGCGGTCGAGGAGCCGCTCGAGCGCGCGGAGGGAACCGTCGGGGTCCGCGGTCGCACCCCACAACTCGGCGAGGCCGCCGACCGGCAACGGGAAGCCCGGGATGTGCCGGGCTTCCAGGTCCGCCGCACGCTCCAGGCTCTCGGAGAGCTCCGCGAAGCCCAGCCGAGCCAGCTCGGAACGTGACGTCGGCGTCCTGCTGGTCATCTGGTGCGTGCTTCCGGCGAGGTCAGGAGGGCGGACCGGTCAGAGCGCGCCGAGGTTCGTGTCGAGCTCGAACGGCGTCACCTGGTCGCGGTACCGCTTCCACTCCTGACGCTTGTTCAGCAGCACGAAGTTGAAGACCTGCTCGCCCAGGGTCTCGGCCACGAGCTCCGAGTCCTCCATGAGGCTCAGGGCGTGGTCGAGGCTCGCGGGGAGCTGGCTGTACCCGAGGGCTCGGCGCTCCGAGTCCGTGAGGCTCCAGACGTTGTCCTCGGCCTCGGGCGGGAGCTCGTAGCCTTCCTCGATGCCCTTGAGCCCCGCGGCGAGGAGCAGCGAGTACGCCAGGTACGGGTTCGCGGCGGAGTCGATGCCGCGGTACTCGATGCGGGACGACTGGCCCTTGTTCGGCTTGTACAGCGGCACCCGGACGAGCGCCGAGCGGTTGTTGTGCCCCCACGTGACGAACGACGGGGCCTCGTCACCACCCCAGAGACGCTTGTAGGAGTTCACGAACTGGTTCGTGACTGCGGTGATCTCCGGCGCGTGCTTGAGGACCCCGGCGATGAAGTGCTTCGCGGTCTCGGAGAGCTGGTACTCGCCACCCGGCTCGTAGAAGGCGTTCTGGTCGCCCTCGAACAGCGAGACGTGCGTGTGCATGCCGGACCCGGGCTCACCGGAGATCGGCTTCGGCATGAACGTCGCGTAGACGCCCTGCTCGATCGCGACCTCCTTCACGACGGTGCGGAACGTCATGATGTTGTCCGCCATCGTCAACGCGTCGGCGTACCGGAGGTCGATCTCGTTCTGACCCGGACCGGCCTCGTGGTGGCTGAACTCGACCGAGATGCCGAGGTCCTCGAGCATCCGGACGGACCGACGACGGAAGTCGTGCGCGCTGCCGCCGGGGACGTTGTCGAAGTAGCCGGCCCGGTCGACGGGCTGCGGGCCGCCGTCCTTCCACTCACGGCTCTTGAGGAGGTAGAACTCGATCTCGGGGTGCGTGTAGAACGTGAAGCCGCGCTCGCTCGCCCGGGCCAGCGTGCGCTTCAGCACGTTGCGCGGGTCGGCGACGGCGGGCTGCCCGTCGGGCGTCGTGATGTCGCAGAACATCCGCGCAGTGGGGTCGATCTCGCCCCGCCACGGCAGGATCTGGAACGTGGAGGGGTCCGGGTGCGCGAGCACGTCGGCCTCGTACGAGCGGGTCAGGCCCTCGATCGCGGAGCCGTCGAAGCCGATGCCCTCGGCGAACGCGCCCTCGACCTCGGCCGGGGCGATCGCCACCGACTTCAGCGTCCCGATGACGTCCGTGAACCAGAGTCGGATGAACTTGATGCCCCGCTCCTCGATGGTGCGGAGCACGAAGTCCGTCTGCTTGTCCATGCACGACCTTTCCGTGTATCGGCGGGGCCCAGCGGCCGTCGTCCCAGGCTAGTGGTCCGGCCCGTCGGCGCGCGACGCCATGCGGCATCGACACGGTGGCGGAAGGGGTCCGACCCGACGGGAGCGCGGTTCCCGAGAACGTCCCCAGCCGCCGTGACGATGCTCTGGAGAGGATCCACCACCGTGCGGTGCGGACCCTTCACCCTGCGAACGGAGCGCCCATGGCCGTCCTCGACGACGCCGAGATCCTCACCCAGACCCCGATGACGATGCCGGAGGCCCGTGGACCCCTCAGCGCCGCGGTCACCACGGCCCTGACCGCGGGGACGCCCACCGGTGAACTCCGGCGGCTCGCGACGGTCGCGGTCGAGGCGGCCGCCGACGTCCTGACCGACGACGACGTCCAGCTCGCCTTGTTCGTGCTCTACGAGCTGCACTACGGCGGGATCGCCGGGGTCGACGACGACCTGGAGTGGAACCCGGACCTGCTCGCGGCCCGCGCCGTGCTCGAGGTCGCGCACGAGGCGGCCGTCCGCGCGGCGGTTCCCCGGCCCGAGCGACCCGCACCGACCGCCGAGGCCGTGTCCGCCGCACTGTTCGCCCTGACCGGCGAGGACAGCGGTCCGAGCCTGTCCCGGTGGGTGGCGCGAAAGGCCGACCGGTCGCACATCCGCGAGTTCCTCGTGCAGAAGTCCGTGTACACGCTCAAGGAGGCCGACCCGCACAGCTGGGCGATCCCGCGCCTGAGCGGCCGGGCGAAGTCGGCCCTCGTGGAGATCCAGTCGGACGAGTACGGCGGCGGCCGACCGAAGCGCATCCACTCGGCGATCTTCGCGCGCACCATGCGTGCCGCGGGACTCGACGACGCGTACGGCACCTACGTCGACCTGGTGCCCGCCGTGAACCTGGCCGCGCTCAACACGATGAGCCTCTTCGGGCTGCACCGGCGCCTCCGCGGTGCGGTCGTCGGCCACCTCGCCGCGTTCGAGATGACCTCGTCGGTCCCGAGCCGGCTGTACGGCGACGGGTTCCGGCGGAACGGCTTCGACGCCGACGCGACGTGGTACTTCGACGAGCACGTCGAGGCCGACGCGGTGCACGAACAGATCGCCGGACGGGACCTCGCGGGTGGTCTCGTCGAGGCGGACCCCACGATGCTCGACGACGTCCTGTTCGGGGCGGCCGCGTGCATGGTGGTCGAGGGGATGGTCGGCGCGCACGTCCTCGCCGCCTGGGAGGCCGGCGGGAGTTCGCTCCGCCGACCGCTCGCCGAGGCCGCGGCATGACGGATCGGGACGACGACGAGCCGGTCCTCGTCGCCTACCCGGACGGGCCGTTCCTGCTGCGCGGGAACGTGAAGGTGGTGGGTCCGGACGGGCAGGAGCTGCCCCGCCGACGGCGGACCGTGGCGCTCTGCCGGTGCGGCAAGTCCACGCTGAAGCCGTACTGCGACGGCACGCACAAGCTCATCGGGTTCCGCACCGAACCGGAGGAACCGGGGCGCGACGCGCGCGACGCGGCGGCGGACTGAGACTGCTCACGCGACGATCTTCGGACGGGAGGCGCAGTGCCAGCTGGCACCGCGCCTCCCGTCCGATCGTGGTCGCGTCGCGACCGTCAG
Organism: Curtobacterium sp. ISL-83; assembly: GCF_018613895.1. GTDB lineage: Bacteria > Actinomycetota > Actinomycetes > Actinomycetales > Microbacteriaceae > Curtobacterium. The sequence continues at coordinate 3,249 of NZ_JAGGPH010000021.1, read as the reverse complement.
CGGTCCTCGGCGTCCGCGCGCTCGTTGTTCTCGCGGATGCGGTCCAACGCGTTGGCCGCGTCCTCCCGGGTCGCGAACGGGCCGATCCGGTCACGCTGGGGGGACTGCGGTCCCTGCTCGACCGCGTGGGTCTTCTCGTTGAACCACCACTGGGACTCGATGCGTTCGTCGCTCATGCCGCCCAACGTACCCGCGTGTCGTCGCTAGAGTGGAGCGCATGCCCCGGGACGAACACGGACACCTCACCGCCGGCCGGATCTCCCCGCAGCGGTCCGTCCCGAAGGACATCGAACGTCCCGAGTACGTCGGACACGTCGAGCCCCACGAACTCGGCCTCGGCGACACCTACACCTCGGACGAGGTCGAACGCGTCCGGGTGGCAGGTCGCATCGCCTCGCAGGCGATCGACGCCGTCGGGGCCGCCATCGCGCCGGGCGTCACCACCGACGAGCTCGACCGCATCGGCCACGAGTTCGTCGTGTCGCACGGTGCGTACCCGTCGACGCTCGGGTACCAGGGCTACCCGAAGTCGTTGTGCTCGTCGCTCAACGAGGTCATCTGCCACGGGATCCCCGACGACACCGTGCTGCAGGAGGGCGACCTCGTGAACATCGACATCACCGCCTACAAGGACGGGATGCACGGGGACACCAACCGGACGTTCATCGTGGGACAGGGTGCGCCGGAGGTGTCGGACCTCGTGACCCGGACGGAAGAAGCGCTCCGTCGCGGGATCAAGGCGGTCGCTCCCGGTCGTCAGGTGAACGTGATCGGCCGTGCGATCGAGTCCTACGCGAAACGCTTCGGCTACGGGGTCGTCCGCGACTACACCGGTCACGGCGTCGGCCGGGCGTTCCACTCCGGGCTGATCATCCCGCACTACGACGCGCCGCAGTACGACACCGTGATCGAGCCGGGCATGGTGTTCACGATCGAACCGATGCTCACCCTCGGCGGCATCGACGCGGACATCTGGTCCGACGACTGGACGGTCACCACGCGCGACAAGACGTGGACCGCACAGTTCGAACACACCCTCGTCGTCACCGAACGCGGTGCCGAAGTCCTCACCGTCTCCTGACCTCCCACGGCAACACCCCCGGCGCCGAACACGGTGTCGGGATCGGCACCGGACCGGCACCAGCGCCGGCACCAGCAACCGAAAGGCACCGCTTCTCATGACCTCCCTCGCAGTCGGCGTCGACATCGGCGGTACGGGCATCAAGGGCGCGATCGTCAACACCGAGACCGGCGAACTGACGACCGACCGCATCAAGAAGGCCACCCCGGACGGCGGCAAGCCGCAGGACATCGTGGCCGTCGCCAAGTCGATCCTCGACGACCTCTCCCCCGCGGCCGACGTCGCCGTCGGTGTCTGCTTCCCCGCGATCGTCCGCGACGGCAAGACCATGTCCGCGGCGAACGTCTCGAAGAAGTGGATCGGCTTCGAGGCCGAGGCGCTCTTCGAGAAGGAACTCGGCCGCCAGATCCACTTCGTCAACGACGCCGACGCAGCCGGGTTCGCCGAGCAGCAGTTCGGTGCGGCGAAGGGCAAGGACGGCCTGGTCATCGTCACCACGCTCGGCACCGGGATCGGCTCCGCGCTGATCAACGACGGGGTGCTCATCGTGAACTCCGAGCTCGGGCACCTGGAGATCGACGGGCACGACGCCGAGTCCCGGGCGTCGTACGCGGCGAAGGAACGTGACGACCTGTCCTGGAAGCACTGGGCGAAGCGGCTGCAGACGTACTACTCGACGCTCGAGGCGCTGCTGTCCCCGGAGCTCTTCGTCGTCGGCGGCGGCGTGTCGAAGCAGTACGAGGAGTTCCTGCCGCTGCTCGACCTGCAGGCGCAGATCATCCCGGCGACGCTGCGCAACAACGCGGGCATCATCGGGGCGGCGACGCTGGCGGCGCGGAGCGCCACGAGCTGAGGTCCGTGGTGCGCTGACGGCAGCGGGCGTGCGGCAGCCGGGCGTGCGGGGGCGGCGACACGCCCGGGCCCGCTCGCCGAGGTCGCACAACACGCCGTCCGCCGTCCGCCGAGGTCGCACAATTCGTCGCAGTCGGAGCGTCTCGGCGACAGTTCGTGCGCTCTCGGCGGCGACGGGCGGGCGTGTCGGAGCGGCCGGGCGACGGTTCGTGCACTCTCGGCGGCGACGGGCGGGCGCGTCGGATCGCCCGCCCGACGGTTGGTGCGCTCTCGGCGGCGTGGTCTGGGCGTGTCGAGCGGGCGCGACTGGCGTGTGCCGGGGCGTGCCGGCCTCTGGTCCCCGGCGGCCCGACCCTCCGCCACGCCCGGACCCGTTCGCCGAGGTCGCACAACACGCCGCCCGTCGACCACGGAGGTCGCGCAATTCGGCGCGGTCACCGCGGCCGTGCGACAGTTCGTGCACTCTCGGCGGCGACGGACGGGCGCGTCGGAGCGGCCGGGCGACGGTTCGTGCGCTCTCGGCAGCGACGGGTCGGCGTGTCGGCGCCGGCAACGGGACCGGGGGCAGCCACCAGCACCGGGTCCGCACCCCGGCCTCGGGAACGCCGGTAGACTCCCGAGTGCGAATGGGTCGGTGAGACGGTCGCGTCGCTCCCCCGGGAGCGCCGAGGAACGTCCGGGCTCCACAGAGCAGGGCGGTGGGTAACACCCACCCGGAGCAATCCGCGAGACAGTGCCACAGAGAACAGACCGCCGGCGGCAACGTCGGTAAGGGTGAAACGGTGGTGTAAGAGACCACCAGGGGTCCGGGTGACCGGATCCGCTCGGTAAACCTCGCCCGGAGCAAGGTCAGACAGAGGACGCTGAGGCTGCTCGCCGAGTCCTCGGGTAGACCGCTGGAGGCCGACGGCAACGTCGGTCCGAGAGAGATGGCCGTCACCGCCGCGAGAGCGACGGGACAGAACCCGGCGTACGGCCGGCCCATTCGCCCCTGAGCACACCCGCCCGCACGCCCCGGACCGTGCGGCGTCCGCCAACCCGTGCGAGGTTGTTCGCTCGGTGCGGCGTTCGTGCGACGCACGGAGCGATCAACCCCGCACCAGCCAGGCAGCGACCCCGCCGCGCCGGTGCGCCCACGAGACGGACGGGAGGCGCGGTGCCAGCTCGCACCGCGCCTCCCGACCGTCCCGCAGCACGCTGCACACGGTGCGGCGTCCGCCGACCCGTGCGAGGTTGTTCGCTCGGTGCGGCCTTCTTGCGACGCACGGAGCGATCAACCCCGCACCAGGCGCACGCGGGCCGCCGGGCGGGCCGCC
>NZ_JAGGPH010000020.1 GCF_018613895.1 Curtobacterium sp. ISL-83 | reverse complement strand
CCATTTAGGAGACACGCCCTAGCCGATCAGCAAGTGCGACCGAAAACGTTACCCGCGGTTAGGGAACCGCGTCGAGCTTCGCGCCCACTGGAGAACCGGTCACCGGACACGATCCAGGCGTTCGTAGCGGCCTGCGACCCAGTGAGGCGATAGGCGATGGTGCTTGGGCGACTCTTGGACTTGATGGGACAAATAGTGCCAACCATCGTCCTCTGTCTGTCGCTCGGCCTCAGGCGAGTGTGGCGGCCGCGGTGCGAAGTTGGCTGAGGGCCTCGACGGAGTAGTCCGCCATCGCCTCGGTCGTCGCGTTCGGCTCCGCGGCCCAGCGCGCGAACGCGTTGTGGTGGGCGAGGACGCCGAGTTCGGCCGCGAGCTGCGCGACGACCGGCGTGATACCCCGGGCGATGAGCGCCTCCTCCATGGCCGCGGCGAGACCAACGGACTTCTGGGCGCTCCGCTCGCGCAGCTCGGCGCTCGCACTAACCACGGCCTCGAGACGGGGTGCGATCTCGCGACTCAGCGGTCCGTACGCGCTGGCAGCACGCCGGAGACCGTTGGCCACGGCGTCGAGCGCTGACGCCTCGGGCGGTGCCGCCGCGATCCCTTCAGCGAGGAGCGCGCTCATGGCGGCCTGCCCGGCGACGAGGAGCTCGCGCTTGTCGGAGAAGTGGCGGAAGAAGGTGCTCTTCGTCACGCCGGCCCGCTCGGTGATCTGCGCGACCGTGGTGCCGTCGTACCCCTGGTCGTGGAACAGGTCGACGGCAGCGAGGACCAACCGCTCGCGCGCTCCCGGTGCCCAACGTCCCATCCCCCCATCATAGTTGACGAGACAAAGGTCCCGTCATAAAGTGATGGGACGCTTGTCCCATCACTCTTCGGAGGTTCTCCATGCAGGTCTTCATCACCGGCGGCACCGGACTCATCGGCTCGGCCGTCGTCGCCGAACTCATCACCGGCGGCCACTCCGTCGTGGCGCTCGCCCGATCCGACTCATCCGCCGCCGCGGCGGAGTCCTCGGGAGCCGCCGTCGTCCGCGGCGGGCTGGCCGACCTCGACGTTATCCGCAGCGCCTCAGCCGCCGCCGACGGGGCCATCCACCTGGCGTTCGGGAACGACTTCTCGACGCAGGAGGCGCTCCAGAAGAACATCGCCGAGGAGAGCGCCGCGATCGACACGATCGTCGACACCCTCGCCGGCAGCAACCGGCCGTTCGTCGTCGTGTCCGGGACCCCGAGCGCCGAGGGACGCCCATCCGTCGAGGCCGACCCGCTGCCCACCACCGGCCCGGTCGGCGGCCGCAGCGTCACCGTGGAACGCACCCTCACAGCCGCATCGCGCGGGATCCGCACCGCGTCGGTCCGCTTACCCCGCACCGTGCACAAGGACGGCGACGGCGGATTCGCCGGGCTGCTCACGAACATGGCGCGCCAGGGTGGAGTCGCCGCCTACCCCGGGACGGGCGAACAGCGCTGGCCCGCGGTCCACGCCCTCGACGCAGCGGTCCTGTTCCGACTGGTGCTCGAGAACGCCGAGCCCGGCACCGCGTGGCATGCCGTGCAGGACGAGGGCGACACGGTGCGCTCCATCGTTGAGGTGATCGCTCGACGCCTCGGGCTGCCCGTCCAGCAGGCCCCCGTCGAGACCTTCGGGCCGATCGGCCCCGTGTTCGCCGCAGACCAGCCTGCCTCGTCGGCGCACACGCGGAGGGCACTGGGATGGGTGCCGACGCACGCGCGGCTGTTGGAGGACCTGGAGCTACTCCAGCCGTAAAACGACGGAGCGCTCGCACGAGCGGAACAGTCTCGACGCCCGGGCGATGCCGCGCCGCGAGCACCGTCCCAGGATCAGGCCAAGCGTCCGGTGTCCGATCGGCGGTTTCAAGGGGTCGTTGCAACGGGTGGTTGTTTCGGGTCTGACAGTAGCTGTCCGAAGGCTTCTGCTGGGGTTCGGTAGCCGAGGGTCTTGCGTGGTCGTCCGTTGAGTTCGGTGGCGACTTCGAGGAGCCGTTCCGGGGTGTGGATGCTGAGGTCGGTGGACTTCGGGAAGTACTGCCGCAACAAGCCATTCGTGTTCTCATTCGAGCCGCGCTGCCAGGGCTTGTGCGGGTCGCAGAAGTAGATCGCGAGGTCGGTGGCGAGGGTGATGTCTTTGTGCCGGGCAAGCTCGGTGCCTTGATCCCAGGTGAGCGAGCGGCGGAGGTGCTCGGGGAGGGTCTGGATGGTGGGGATCATCGCGTCGCGGACCGCGTCGGCGCTGTGCCCGTTGGGCAGGTGCAGCAGCATCAGGTAGCGGGTGGTGCGTTCGACGAGGGTGCCGATCGCGCTTCTGGCGTTGATCCCGACGATCAGGTCCCCTTCCCAGTGACCTGGAACGGCCCGGTCGTCGGCCTCCGCGGGACGTTCACTGATGAGGATCATGTCGCGGATCTTTGACCACGACGCCCGTCGGGGCTCGCCCCGGTGCCGGCGGATGGCGCGGCCGGTGCGGAGGTGTTTGTGCAGGTCACCGCGCAGGTGGCCGCGGCCCTGCACGAAGAGGGATTGGTAGATCGTCTCGTGGGACACGTGCATCTCCGGCCGGTCAGGGAAGGACCTGGTCAGGTCATCACGGATCTGTTCCGGGGACCAGTTCCGCACCAGTCGCAGCTCGACTTGCAGGGCAAGCTCGAGCCGGTCGAGTTTCCGCGGCTTCGGACGACGTGCTCGGACGCGGCACTGCTTCTCCGCCGCATATGGTCGGTACTCGCCGCTGCGTGAGCTGTTCCGAGCCAGCTCTCGGCTGATCGTCAAGGGCGCCCGTCCGAGTTCCGCCGCGATCCGGCGGATGCCCATCCCGGCCAGCCGGAGGTCCGCGATCCGGAGGCGTTCCTCCTCGCTCAAGTGCCGGCCGGAACGGGCAGCTCGTTCAAACGGGTTCTTCCCGCGAGCGGCTTTGAACCATCGGTATCCCTGACGTGGATGCACCCCGACAGCATCGCAAGCGGCCGGCCTGCTCATGCGCTGTCCGAGTAGCTCCCAGAATCGTGCCTCCCGGGCACGCTGTTCCAGCCTCGATCCCATCTGCAACACTCCGAATCACGGTGGTGTTGCAACGACCAGCTGAACCCAAGGATCGGTCACCGGGCGGCAACAGGAGTCGGGTCTCGTCCGCACGGTAGATGCCGATCCGGTACAAACACAGATGGTGGCCTCTTGATCCCAGCGGCCTACGTTCCGGGTGTCTCTTCTGTCAGCCGGGCGACCGCCTCGCGCATGAGTTCCGTCTGCCGTGGGCCGCCGTGACCCTCCTCCTCGACCACGTGAAGCTCGCTGTGCGGGAGGCGCTGATGCAGCCGCCATGGTGTGACGACTGGCCCGCTGATGTCGCGGCGGCCGTGAAGGAGCACGACCGGCACGTCCGCCAGCTGGTCGGTGCGCGCCAAAATTGCGCGGTCGCCGGACAGGAACCCGTCGTTGGCCCAGTAGTGCGTGACAAGCGTGCCGAACACCGCCCGCTCGACCAGGTCGTCGCGCGTCGGCCCGGGCCTCCACGCAGGGTCGAGTGAGACGTGAGTCGACTCCCACGCGTCCCAATCGTCGGCGGCGCGGGCGCGGTCGGCCGGGTCAGCCGGGTCGGCGAGCCGGCGGGCGTATGCCTCCACCACGCGCTCGCCCTCCCGGCGGGCCGACGCTGCTTCGAACGCCGCCCAGGCCTCTGGAAAGATGCGGCCGACGCCCTCCGTGATCCAGTCCACCTCGTCGCGGGACGTCGTGGTCACTGCCGCGACGACGACGCCGATGACCCGTTCGGGATGCTCGACCGCGTACGCGAGCGCCAGCGTGCTGCCCCAAGAGCCTCCCGTAACGATCCAGCGTTCCAGCCCGAGGGACACGCGCAGCTCTTCCAGGTCGGTGATCAGCCGCTCGGTCGTGTTGCCGACGAGTGAGCTGAGGTCGTCGGTCACCAGTGGCAGGCTGCGTCCGCAGCCCCGTTGGTCCACGCCGATGATGAGGTTGCGATCCGCATCGAACTTGCGGCGGTAGCGCTCTCCTCTCAGGCCCGACCCCGGGCCGCCGTGCAACCAGAGCACAGGCACGCCCTCGGCGCGTCCGGAGGTCTCCCAGTACAGGGAGGCTCCATCACTCAGCGCGAGACGTCCGGAATCGAGTAGCGGAGGAATGGCATCGTCGCGGGAGGGCATTTCGCGATGCTAGCCGCGGTTCACTCTCGAGCCCATCCCGGCGGCCCGCAAGCGGATCGGTCCTGGAACAGGAGGCGCTCATGCGGCCTCTCCGCGAGGGCTAGCGTGGCGATCATGACCGACAATCGGGTGGCGGACTTCTACCGTCGGTTCGCGGAGCACGAGGCGCGCGGGCAGTCGCCGGTGTACGAAGCATGGGCGTCGGGAGTGGCGGAGGACCCTGACGTCCTGGCGCTCATCGCGCCGCTGCCGGGGATGAAGAAGCAACCCAATCTGGTGTTCGCGGCCGCGCGGTTCCACGGCGCCCCCGACGGGACGTACGAGGAGTTCCGGCACTGGCTGCTCGAGCACTGGGATCGTGTTGAGCGGACGATCATGACCCGTGCGACGCAGACGAACGAGGCCGCCCGATGCGCGGTCCTCCTACCGGTCCTCAGCCGACTCGACGGACCGCTGGCGCTCATCGAGGTGGGAGCTGCTGCGGGGCTCTGTCTGTACCCGGACCGTTACAGCTACCGGTACGAGACCGATGGGCGCACCATCGCACTTGATCCCTCCGACGGACCGAGCAGAGTCACCATTCCCTGTCAGATTGACGCTTCGAGTGTGCCGCACCGATTGCCCGACGTCGTCTGGCGTGCCGGCGTCGACCTCAACCCCATCGCGCCCGATGACGCAGACAGTCGCGCCTGGCTTCGGACGCTGGTCTGGCCCGAGCAAGAAGAACGCCGTCGGCGGCTCGACGCAGCGCTGGCCCTCGCAGCAGCCGAGCCCGCGCACCTGGTCGCGGGTGATCTCCTGGACTCCATCACTGACCTGGTCACTGCCGTGCCTGCTGGAGCGCACGTCGTCGTGTTCCACAGCGCAGTGCTCGTCTACCTCGACGAGGCCCAACGGGAACGGTTCGCGGCTGTCATGCGGTCGCTGGAACACGTCACGTGGGTCAGCAACGAGGGAGAAGCGGTGTTGCGCCGAGTTGCTGAGCAGCTGCCTCGCTCATCAGGCGGACGATCAGTCGTCGCCGTCAACGAGATCCCTGTCGCCTTCGTCGGCCCACACGGGCAAAGCTACGAATCCCTCGCCCAGTAGAGGATCCACTCCCGGGTGCTCGCGAGGACCGATTTAGTAGTGGCCACGCCCTATCACCGCATGTCGGACGCCACCGGCAGGTGACGCGACGTCTCCGTCGAACCTGGGGATGACGTGCATGTGAGCGTGGAAGACGGTTTGGCCGGCGGCTGCTCCGTCATTGAACCCGACGTTGTACCCGTCCGGGTGGTGGTCGTTGTCGAGCTGGCCCTTCACGGCTGTGACCAGCTCCGTCATCGCTGCAATCTCGTCTGCCGTCGCCTCGAACCAGCTCACGATGGGCCGCTTAGGGATGACGAGGGTGTGTCCTGGCGACACTGGGTGAGCGTCGCGGATCGCGAAGGTTAACGCGTTGTGCGTCACCCACTTTTCGCGTGGAACCTGCTCGAACACCGACATCCTCGTCACGCGCTCACTCAACCCCGTTTCCACGTCTCGCTCAACCATCAGCTAACGAGATGGCTCGGCGGCCTCGGTGTCCGTCGTGATCCAAAATCGTTGAATCACGCTCCCGGCTGCGTTGGTCACCTCGTTCTCCGGTCGGCCGCCGCTGCCCTCGATCACGCGGCGAGAAGCAAGGTTTTGCGCGTCGCAGGTCAGCAGCACTTCCGCGAAACCACGGTCACGAGCGATAGCAAGCATGCTCCGGAGCGCGCGAGCGGCGATTCCGCGGCGACGGGCGCTCGGTCGAACGCTGTAGCCGATGTGGCCGCCGAAGGAGCGGAGGAAGTCGTTGAGCTCGTGCCGGAGCGCGATGCTTCCCAGGTACTCGTCGTCCTCGACCATCCAGTAGTAGCTACAGGTGACGAAGCCTTCCGCAGCTGGGATGGTTTCCTCGGCACGCAGTTGTTTGACCCACTCAGCAAACCCGCTCTCGGTCTCCAAAGCAGCAGCGTCGCGGATGCCCGCGCCATCCTGGTGCGCGCCCTGCCACTCGAACATCGACCGCTGGAACGATGTGAAAAGCCGTTCGGATGGTTGCTCTAGCTGCATTCGGCGATCCTAGAGCCGCCCCGATAAACGATCGTCTACCGGACGCGCGC
>NZ_JAGGPH010000019.1:5624-5934 GCF_018613895.1 Curtobacterium sp. ISL-83 | reverse complement strand
CGTCCGTGGCCGTGTCGTCGGGACCTGGACCCGAACCGAGCGCACCCGCGGCGTCCAGGTGACCGTGCGGCCGTTCGTGCCCCTCGACGCTGGCGGTACCCGTGCCCTCGAGGCCGCCGCCGACCGCGTCGCCACGTTCCTCCGGTCCCCGGTCAGCTTCACGGTGGCCTGACGTCGCGGTGCCCTGGCGCTGCGTGCCCTGGCGCGGCGGGACTGACACGCCTCTGTTTCCGCGAGACACCGCCTCCCGACTGAGACGGTCCCGAATCCCGCGGCGTCTCGAAGTCTTGGCGGCGTCTCCCGAAGACGC
>NZ_JAGGPH010000019.1:0-5616 GCF_018613895.1 Curtobacterium sp. ISL-83 | reverse complement strand
CCAGGCATCGCCCAGCCGGCACGCGGCGGACTGCGACCCTGCTTCCGGTACTGTCGCAGGGCCATGACCGACAGCCCGGCCGACGCCACCCCGTACGAGGTCCTCGGCGTCCCCGCGACCGCCGACGACGACGCCCTCCGCCGTGCCTACCGGAAGATGGCGCGCGAGACCCACCCGGACCTCGGCGGCGACCCGATCCGGTTCCGCCGCGTGCAGATCGCCTGGGAACGCGTCGGCACCCCGGCCGCTCGTCGCGCCTACGACGCGGGATCCCGTCCCACCTCCGCCCCGTCTGGTGCGTCCGGCTCCNNCTCCCGCCCGCGGGCCCGGTCCCACGGGCACCCCGGCGGCCGCTCCCGCGAGGTCTTCCTGCAGGCCGAGCGCGAGTGGGTCGGACTCGGCGACCCCATCGAGGACCCCTACGACCCGACGCTCATCCGGTCCGCCCCCCGACACATCCGGCGGCTGCTGGCCGAGGCCCTCGCAGAAGAGGCGACGGCCGCGATCGTGTCCGACATGGGCATCGGCGTCACCGTCTGGCACGACCTGGACGCTGGGTCCGAGGGCAAGCTCGACCACGCCGTCCTGACGACCTCCGGACTGTGGGCGCTCGAGTCCATCGACTGGGGTGCTCCGGTGCGCATCGAGCACGGTGAGATCGTCGGGGAGACCCTGACGCCCGGGGAGCGACCCGTCAAGGAACTGGTGCGGGCCTCCCGTGCCGTGCAGAAGCAGACCCGCGTCCGCTTCACCGGGCGGATCCTCGTCGTGCCGGACTCCGCGGTCGAGGACGACGTCCAGATCGTCGGGCCGTCCCGGAAGCCCACCGCGTTCGTGGTCCGGCGGAGCGCGCTCGGGCAGGTCCTGAACGGGGTGTGGTCGCCGGAGGGTGCCGTCGACGTGTTCGACGTCCGCGACCGCCTGCAACAGACCGTCCGCTTCGTGTGAGCGCCCCGGAGCACGTCGTCACGGTCGGTGGCTGGGAACACGACTGCTGCGGCCTGGCCATCGAGATCGGGGACGTCGTCGAGTACAGCGTCGTGTCAGGCAACGTCGCCGGGCGCTACGAAGCGGTCCGGCACGGCACCGTGCCCACGTTCCCGGTCCGGGGTCGGGTCCTCGAGTTGTACGCCGTCGGGGTCGAGGGGCGCGTGGCCCTCCGGCGGGTACCGAGTGGCAGGGCGCTCCGCGGGTTCGATGACGATGACGACGGGCACCTGGAGGCACGGTGGACCGGTCAGCGCGTCGAGGTCGTGTTCGACGGCGAACGGTGGTTCGACGTGGTGATCGATCCGTCCAGCACGCGCCAAGGATGACCGCGGTCCAGCGCGCTGGTCAGTAGCCGCGCAGCTTCTCCAGGTCGCGGCGTTCCCGCTTGCTCGGACGACCGGCGCCACGCTCGCGCATCGGCACGAACCCGGCCTCCTCCTTCGGTGGCAGGGGAGGGGTCTTGTCCTCGAAGTGCTTCGCGGCCTCGGGTGCGCTCGTCCGCTTCAGGATGATCCCGGTGACGACGACGACCCGGTCGAAGCCGTTCTGGCGGACACGGACCTCGTCCCCGGGGCCGACGGGCTGGGCGGCCTTGGCGCGCTCCCCGTTCACCCGCACGTGGCCGGCCTTGCACGCGGCGGTGGCGGCGGACCGGGTCTTGGTGATCCGCACCGCCCAGATCCAGCTGTCCACGCGCGCCTTCTCCATCCCGCCACTCTAGGCTCGCCGCATGAGCGTGCACGAGCCTGGGGAGCAGGACGAGCCGGGGGGACAGGACGGCCTGGCGCGGGCGCTCGCACTCGGCGTGCTGCACGACGCCGGACTCGGCGACCGGCTCGTCGTCCGAGCGCACGACGGCGGGGGAGCGCGTGACGCCCTCGGCGACCTGATCGCCCGGACGGCGACGGCGGTCACGATCCACACCCGGCGCGGCCCGGTCGAGGTCGCCCTCGTCGACGTCGTCGCCGCGAAGCACGTCCCCGCCGCCCCTGACGCCAGCGCACGCCTGACCCCGTTCGGTGCGGGGTTCGACGCTCCGTGCGGGGAAAGTACCTCGCACGGAGAACGCAACCTCGCACCAGGACGCACCCTCCTCGCAGAGCGCGGCGTCGGCCGCCCCCGGCGAGCCGCACCCGGCAGCAGCACCCCGCCGCCGTAGCCTCGGGCCATGGCCGTCCCCGTCCCACTCGGCACCGAGGACCGCACCGCCCGCCTCACCCTCCGCCACCGCGACCGGTGGCAGCGCGAGGAGTCGGCCCAGGCGGACCTGCGCGTCTCCGGTGACGACGTCGTGCTCACCGTCCGCTCGCGTCCCAGCGACCGGTCCATCGGCGACGAGAGCAGCGGCCTCCTCGACCGCCTGCCCGGATCCGTCGACGGACTGCTCCTGGTCGGCTGCGACGTCTGGACCGAGGCCGGTGCCCCCGCACGTCTCGTCGAGTACGTCCGCCCCGACGAGGGCGGCGACGTCGCCGGAGCACACCTGCTCTTCGTCACCGGACGGCACCGTGTGGACCTGACGATCGAGCGCCCGCTCGCGCGACTGCTCGAGACCGACGATGTCGTGTTCGCCGTGCTCGAGAGCGTCCGCGCCACCGAACCCACGCCGAGCCGACCCGCCCGGGAGCTCGAGCCGCTGCCGGACCCCGCGCCCGCGCCCGGACTCACCGGTCCCCGCATCTCCGCGGCGGCACGGGGGACGCTCCGGAGCCTGGCGGGTCGCCGGTGGAACCCCACGCTCCTCCGCTCGGCGGCGGGCCGGGAGCTCATCGAGGCGGGTCTCGTCGGCCGCCTCGGGACCCTGCCGGACAGCACACAGACACTCCTCGCGCCCTGGGAGGGCGACGCCCAGCCGGTCACGCTGGAACAGCACCTGCCCGACGGGCGCGAGTCGCGCCTCCAGGCCTGGGGCGACACCGTCGTCGACGGGACGGACGACGCGGTCGTCGCGTCGCTGTCACCGGAGCGCGTGGTCGCGCTGCTGGCCGGGAGGCTCGGTGTCGGTCCGTCGTGGACCTTCCCGTTCCGCACGGGGTCGCTCCGGGCGGACCTGCTCGGGCGGCGGCTCACGCCGGGCACGGACGCTCCCGACCTGCCGACCGCCGTCGCCGAGGCCGACCCGCGCCTGGCGCGGTTCTGGGCGGCCCCGTGGACGGTGTCGCACTTGCGGCGTCCCGGTGCGGCGCGGCCGGTGACCATCGTGCGGGCGGACGGCCACGGGTTCGCCCGCGTCGGACGCACGGAAGCCGGGGAGACCGTCTTCGCGACGGACTCCCCGGCCAACGTGTACCGCTCGATCGTGCGTGCGGTCCTGGTCTAGACCGCTCAGGCGGCGGGACCGGCGGTCAGCGTGACCGTGACGGTCTTCGCCGCACCGGTGCTGTCGGTGTAGCCGACGGTGACCTTGTCGCCCACGTGGTGCGACTGGATCGCCTTGGTGAGCGCGTCGGAGCTGGCGACCGCGGTGCCGTCGAGGCTGGTGATGGTGTCACCCGCGACGAGTCCAGCGCTCTCGGCACCGGAGCCCTGCACCGTCCCGGCGACGGCGACGCCACCGGTCGTGGCGGTGCTGCTGACCTCGACGCCGAGGAACGCCGGCAGTCCGATCGTGATCGTGGACGAGGACTGCCCGGCCAGGATCTTCTGCGCGATGGACTTGGCGGTGGTGATCGGGATCGCGTAGCCGGTGACGTTCGTGGTCCCGGAGGACGCGGCGGTCGCCATGCCGACGACCTCGCCCTGGCTGTCGACGACCGGGCCGCCGGAGTCGCCGGAGACGACGTTCGCGGCGATCTCGATCAGCCCGCTGAGGGATTCGGTGCCGGTGCCGGACTCGCTCTGCACCTGGATGTCCTGCTTCGTCGCGGTGACCGTGCCGACCGCGGAGACGAGGTTCCCGGTGCCCTCGGCGTTGCCGACGTCCGTCACGGTGTCGCCGGTCGCGGGCTCGCCGTCCTGGTCGAGCGTGACGGTGGACAGCCCCGAGGCGTTCTCGAGCTTCAGGACGGCGACGTCGTCGGTGGCGTCCGTCCCCACGACGTCCGCCTTGTACTGCTTGCCGGTGGTCTCGTCGGTGACGGTGATGCTCGTCGCGCCCTGCACCACGTGGTTGTTCGTGAGGATCGTGCCGTTCGAGCTGAGGATCATCCCGGTCCCGGCTGCCTGCGACGACTGGTCGTAGTTCAGGACCGTGTTGATCGTGACGACGCCCTTCTTCTGCGCCGTCGTCGCGGGGGTCGCCGCGGACTCGGTGCTCCCGCCCGTGCTGCCGGAGGAGCCGGTGCCGTCACCGGGGACGGTGAACCCGTTCGTGCCGCTGCCGTCGCCCGTGCCGGTCCCGCTGCCCGTGCCGGACCCCGTGCCGTTCCCGGTGCCGGTGTCAGGCAGGGTGGTCGAGCCCTGCGACTGGCTCGACGTCGTGGTGGTGTGCTGCGTGGAGAGCCCGAGCGCCGTCCCCCCGGCGGCACCCACGATCGCGAGTGCCGCGATGCCGGACCCGATCACCAGGCCGAGTCGCCGCGGACGCTTCGTGCCGGGGTGGTTCGCCGCAGCGGCGCCCTGGGTCCATGCGTACTGCGGCCCGCCGAGGGCGGCCGAACCGACGCGGTACGGTCCGCGGCCGTCGGGGGTGTAGGCGTACGGGCCGGAGCCGTCGGGGCCGTAGAGGAACGGCCCGGAGCCGTCGAAGGCGTACGCGGGGCGCAGGGTCGCGCGGTCGGCGTGCGGCGGCTCCCAGGCGGAGTGTCCAGCCGCGCCCTGTGCGGCGTCGGGGCGGGCGGTGCCGTGCTCGTCGTTCGCGGCGGGGTTCGGGGTCTCGTTCATCGGTGCTCTCCGGTCGTCCTCGGCGTCCTGGTCAGGCGTCGATGGAACCCAGTACAGGCCCCGTTCCCATGACGACCCTATGAACCGGCCCTGCGCACGCTCACGGCTTCCTCGGCGCTCACCGAACGTGGTGCTGGGTTAGGGTTGCCTCACTTCCCATGCGCGCCTCTCCGACCCCACCGCCGTCCGGCACCGCCTCCCGTCGCGGACCCGTGCCGCTGGTGTGGGCGACCGTGCTGGCGGTCGTCGTGCTCGCGGTCGCCGTGGCGCTCTCGGTCGCCTTCGGATCACGCCCGATCCCGCTCGGCACCGTGCTCGACACCGTCCTGCATCCCGGGCGGCACGACGAGATCGGGCTCATCGTGCTCGGGAACCGGGTGCCGCGGACCGTCGTCGGCCTCCTCGCCGGAGCCGCCCTCGGGGTCGCCGGTGCCGTCATGCAGGGAGTCACCCGGAACCCGCTCGCCGACCCGAGCGTCCTCGGCATCAACGCCGGGGCAGCGCTCGCCGTCGTCACGGGGATCGCGGTGTTCGGCATCGGCGGGACCGCGGCGTACCTGCCCTTCGCGTTCGCCGGAGCCGCGCTCGCCGCCCTGCTCGTGTACGGCATCGCCGCGGTCGCACGACGCGGACTCTCACCCGTCGGCCTCGCGCTGTCGGGCGCGGTCGTCGCGGCAGCGTTGTCCTCGGTGACGACCGCGGTGCTCGTCACGAACCAGAGCCTGCTCGACCAGCTCCGCTTCTGGCAGGTCGGGGCGCTCGCCGGCCGGAGCCTCGACACCGCGTCCGTCATCACGGTGCCGG
>NZ_JAGGPH010000001.1 GCF_018613895.1 Curtobacterium sp. ISL-83 | reverse complement strand
CACAATTATTTCCCGCACCTTTTGGGTGTGGGGCTCGCGTCCACTTTGTGGTTCCCGATATATGATCGGGAATCAGAATTGAATACTTCGCCACGCCCAGGCTCTCATTCGTGTGTGCCGGGGTGTGCTGGCGGGACAGTTTTGATCCGGGATCGGGTCGAGAGTGTTCCGGTGGTCATAGCGAGAGGGAAACGCCCGGTCACATTCCGAACCCGGAAGCTAAGCCTCTCAGCGCCGATGGTACTGCAAGGGGGACCTTGTGGGAGAGTAGGACGCCGCCGGACTTAACGTGCAACACCAGGGAACCCCTGACCGTGACCGGTCAGGGGTTTTCTGCGTTTAGCCCCTGGCCGGTAGCGGTCAGGGGTTGTCTGCATCTGCCGAGCCCCTGGCCGTGACCTGTCGGGGGTTTTCTGCGTTTGCGGAGCCTTTGACCGGTCGCGGTTGAGAGTGACTTGCTGTTAGGGGAGAAGGCCGAGCTCCATGGCGCGGGTGACGGCCCGGGTGCGGTCGTTCACGCCGAGCTTCTCGAACACGTGCCCGAGGTGCGTCTTCACCGTGGTCTCGCTGAGGAACAGGGATCGGCCGATGGCCGGGTTCGAGTTGCCCTGTGCGACGAGGTGCAGGACTTCGAGTTCGCGCGGGGTCAGGGTCGGGCCGGCGGAGGATGACCCGGATGCTCGACGCACGAGTGCCGCAGCTGCTGAGGGAGCGAGGGCGGTCTCTCCGCGGGCGGTGGCTCGCACGCCGGCCAGGATCTCGGACTCGGGCGCGGCCTTGAGGAGGTAGCCGGTAGCTCCGGCCTCGATGGCTGCGAGGATCTGGTCGTCCGACTCGTACGTCGTGAGGATCAGGACGCGGATGCCGGGGTCGGTCGCGAGGATGCGAGCCGTTGCCTGGTCCCCGGGCAGCCCCGGCATGCGGAGGTCCATCAGGACGACGTCCGGCTGCTGCGCGAGGACGGTGTCCACCGCGGACATGCCGTCGACAGCTTGGCCGACGACCTCGATGTCGTCGGCGTCCTGCAGCAGTGCGACGACGCCTGCGCGGACAATGGGATGGTCGTCAGCGACGACGACCCGGATCACTGGGGCGCCTGCACGGGCTGGGGCGCGGGGGTCGTGGCAGTGACCGCCGTGTCACCGGTGAGGACCGGCGTCGCGAGCTGCTCGTCGCGCGCGGGCAACGGGTGCGCGTCGACGGTGTCGGAGGGTGGCGTCGGCAGGGCGACGGTGATCGTGGTGCCCTCGCCGGGCGCGCTCGTGATCGTGCACGTGCCACCCGCCAGAGCGAGGCGGTCGCGCAGCCCGCGGAGGCCGTGCCCCGGGAACGCACCGGTCGTGTCGAAGCCGACCCCGTCGTCGGTGATGCGCAGGACGACCTGCTCGGCGTCCACCACGAGGTGGAGGTGCGCCGAGCCGGCCTGGGCGTGCGCGCGGACGTTCGCGAGGGCCTCCTGGGCGACGCGGAGCAGCACCACCTGCGCGTCGCGATCCAACGCGCACTCGCTGGCCTCGACGACGACGGGGACGCCGGTCTCGCGCGTGTGCCGCTCGGCGAGACGGTGCAGGGCTCCGGCCAGGCTGTCGCCGGTGGTGCCGGAAGCGCCGGCGGCGACGAGGGTGCGAGATTCCTCGAGGGCGGAGCGGGCCGAGTCCTCGAGGACGGAGAGCCGTTCGTCGAGCTGGTTGATGCGGGCCGCTGCGAGGTCACCACGAGCGCGTTCGGTGAGCATGACGATCCCGGCGAGGTCCTGCGCGACGGTGTCGTGGATCTCACGGGCCAGGCGCTCCCGCTCGCTCGTGACGCCGGCGGTGCGGTGGGCTTCGGCGAGGGAGTCCTGCGTGGCGCGGAGCTCCTCGAGCAGGCGACGACGTTCCTCGGCCAGGTGGGCGAGCCGCGTCATCCAGATGCCCATCGCGCAGGCACCCACGACACTGACGGTCTCGATGAGGATCGTGCCGACGAGGGCCTCGGGACCGCCGCTCACCTGCAGGCCGATCCCGCTCGCGAGCCCGATGACGCCGGAGAGCAGCACCGCGTTGCGGACGCGCTCGGTCTGGCACCAGACGAGCGGGAACAGGATGCACTGCACGAAGGCGGTGGCCGGCGCGACCGCGGGGAGCACGAAGCCGACGACGGCGAAGAGCGGCAGGAACGCCACGGCCGCGCGGGGAGTCTCGTACCCGCGCCACCCGTAGGCGGCGTAGGCGAGGGCGAACACCGTCAGCGTGACGAAGGCGGGCCACCGGGTCGACCAGGGGGACCAGCCGACTGCGGCGATCACCCCGGTGAGCAGGACCGTGCCGCCGAAGAACGCGTGCAGCCACGCGTTCGTCCGGGCGGTGACGGGTTCCTGCTGCATGCCCTCAGCATCCCATCCGAGCCGCATCCGGGAGCGGTTTTCCACAGGCCGGGTCACGCGTCCTTGCGATTCCACCGGAATGTCAGGAGGCACACGACGGTGCCGAGGACCAGCCATGCTGTCAGGACGAGGGCGCCGAGACCGAGGTGCCACGTGCCTCCCGGCTCGGCGGACGCGAACGCGTCCGGCAGGAAGACGGACCGCATGCCCGACGCCATCCAGCGGAGGGGGAAGGCGGACGCGACGTTCTGCAGCCAGTCGGGGAGCTGGGTGAAGGGGAGGTAGACACCGGAGATGAACTGGAGGACCAGGACGATGGGGACGATCGTGGCCGTGGCGCGACGGCCCTCGCGGGGGAGCGCCGAGATCGCGATGCCCAGGACACTCGCGGTCGCGATGCCGAGGAGCATGATCCCGGCGAAGGTGCCCCACCGGCTCGCCTCAGTGGGGAGCGGGACGCCGAACAGGAGGCTCGCCACGGCCAGCAGGATCGCGGTCTGCAGCACGGTGGTCACCAGGACCATGCCGATCTTGCCGATGAAGTAGCTCAGGACCGGCAGGGGCGTGCCGCCGAGGCGCTTCAGGGTGCCGTCGGATCGTTCGCCGGCGATGTCGACCCCGAGGGACTGCGTGCCGGACAACAGGATGCCCGTGGCGACCAGGCCGGGCAGGTAGTAGTTCGCGTAGTCGACGCTGACGTTCGGGCCGGCATGGATGTCGGCGGCGTTCGCGAAGGCCACGGAGAACAACGCGAGCATCACGATGGGGAACAGGAAGGTGAAGAAGACTGCATCGGGAGCGCGGAAGTAGGAGCGGAGCTCGTAGCGGATGCGGTGTGCGCCGATCACGGCCGCGCTGCGGGAGGGCGTCGCTGCGGTGGCGCGGTTGCGCGCCGGGGTCGGGTTGGTTGCTGCTGCGTCGGTCACTGGTGTCCCACCATTCCGAGGTAGACGTCCTCGAGGGACGGCCGGATGACTTCGAGGTCGTGCATGACGGGGGTGCGCTGGATCAGTCCGTGCGGGTCCGTGGTGCGCACCTCGTGGGGTTCGCCGGAGGCATCCCGCCAGGTCACACGGGGCGTCCGGGCCTCGGTGCCGCCGATCTCGTCGATCGGCGCGATGTCGAGCAGCTTCCCGTCGGCGATGACCGCGGCACGGTCGGCGAGGTGCGCGGCCTCGTCGAGGTAGTGCGTCGTGAGGAGGATCGTGGTGCCCTCGGCCTTGACCTCGTTGACCAGGTCCCAGAAGCGCCGGCGGGCCTCGGGGTCGAAGCCGGTCGTCGGTTCGTCGAGGAACAGGACCGCGGGGCGGCCGATGATGCCGAGTGCCACGTCGACGCGTCGGCGCTGCCCGCCGGACAGTCGGCTGATGCGCGTGTTCCGCTGCGACTCGAGGCCGATCTTGTCGAGGAGCTCCTCGACGCTGCGGTGCCTCGGGTAGAGCGTCGCGAAGTGGTGCAGCTGCTCGGCGACCGTGACGTTGGGGGACTCGCCGCTGGTCTGCAGGACGATGCCGATCCGGGCGTTGTGGCTGCGGCTCGTGCGGGCCGGATCGTGGTCGAGCACGCGGACGTCACCGGTCGTGCGGGTGCGGTAGCCCTCGAGGATCTCGACGGTGGTGGACTTGCCGGCGCCGTTCGGGCCGAGGAGGGCGAAGGTCTCGCCGGGCGCGATCGAGAACGAGACGTCGTCGACGGCGACCTTGCCGGTCGGGTACTGCTTCGTGAGGTGCTGGACCTCGATGGCGGGCGTGTCGGGCATGCGCCCAGCATCCCCGCTCCCGGCGACCGGGGGATCGGCGGGGTCGGTGGACTGGCATCCTCCGATCGGAGGATGCCGGACGGACCGGTCCCCGGGTCTGCGCCGTGGCCCGGCCCTCGGGCTGGGGCTCGGCTCGGCTCTCAGGCCGAGCTCGGGTCAGGGTCCGAGCTGGCTTTCGAGCCCGAGCTCGGCGCGGAGGTACGGGGCGGTGCGGCTCCTCGGGGACGCGGCGACCTCGGAAGGGGTGCCGGCAGCCACGACCTGTCCGCCGTCATCGCCCCCCGACGGCCCCATGTCGATCACGTGGTCGGCAGCGGCGACGACCGACATCGCGTGCTCCACCACGACGACGGTGTTGCCCGCATCGGTCAGCTGCGAGAGCTGTTCCGTGAGGAGTTCGACGTCGGCGGGGTGCAGGCCCGTGGTCGGCTCGTCGAGCAGGTACAGCGTGTGCCCGGACCGTGCGCGCTGGAGTTCGGTCGCGAGCTTGATGCGCTGGGCCTCGCCACCGGAGAGCTCCGGGGCGGGCTGCCCGAGTCGCAGGTAGCCGAGGCCGACCTGGCGCAGGGCCTCGAGGGCACGGGCCGCGGCGGGCAGCTCGGCGAGGGCGGCGGCCGCGTCGTCGACGGTCATGCCGAGGACGTCCGCGATCGTGGATCCGTTCCACCGGACCTCGAGCGTCTCGTCGTTGTACCGGGAGCCGTGGCACTCCGGGCACGGGGCCCAGCTCCCCGGCAGGAACAGCAGCTCGACGGACACCGAGCCCTCGCCCTGGCACACCTCGCACCGGCCGCCGACGACGTTGAACGAGAACCGGCCGGCGGTCCAGCCACGCTCCCGGGCGTCGCTGGTGCTGGCGAAGGCCTGCCGCACGGCGTCGAACAGGCCTGTGTAGGTCGCGAGGTTCGAGCGGGGCGTCCGACCGATGGGCTTTTGGTCGACCTCGACCACGCGGCTGATCATCGGGTGTTCCGTGGCGACGGCAGGCAGGACGCCGCCGACGAGCGACGACTTGCCCGATCCGGAGACGCCGGTGATCGCGGTGAGGACGCCGAGCGGCAGGTCGAGGTCGAGCCCCTGCAGGTTGTGCTGTGTGACGTTCCGCAGTTTCAAGGTGCCGGTCGCGGACCGGGTGGGGCGTGCCTCCAGGCCGGCGGTTCCGGGGCGGAGGTACCGGCGCGTGACGGACGCGTCCACGTCGTCGAGTCCCGCCACCGGGCCGCTGTAGAGCACGGTGCCGCCGCCGGACCCGGCGCCCGGGCCGACGTCGACGATCCAGTCGGCGCGGCGGACGATGCTCATGTCGTGTTCGACGACGAAGACGCTGTTGCCGCTGGCTCGGAGGTCCTCGAGGACCTCCATCAGTGGTTCGGCGTCGGCGGGGTGGAGGCCCGCGCTCGGCTCGTCGAGGACGTAGACGACGCCGAACAGGCCCGAGCGGAGCTGTGTCGCGATGCGGAGGCGCTGCATCTCGCCGGGGGAGAGCGTGGGGGTCGCGCGGTCGAGGCTGAGGTAGCCGAGGCCGAGGCCGGTGAGGACCTCGACGCGGCTGAGCAGGTCCTTCGCGATGGCGACGGCGACCTCGGTGCGTTCGCCGGAGCTCGCTCGGGAGGTCGCCGGGCCAGCATCGGTCAGCGCAGCGACGGGGCGCAACACGTCGGTCAGGGCGGAGAGCGGCAACGCGTTGAGCTCGGCGATGGTCAGGCCGCCGAACGTCACCGCCAGTGCCGCGCGGGTCAGCCCGGTGCCGTGGCAGAGCGTGCACGGGCCGGACTCCACGAACTGCAGCACCTTCTTGCGCTGCGACTCACTCTGCGAGTCGGCGAGGGTGTGCATGACGAACTGCCGTGCGCTCCAGAACCGCCCCTTGTACGGCTTCGCGACCCGGTCGCGTTTCGGGTGGACCTCGACGACGGGCTGCTCCTCGGTGAAGAGCAGCCAGTCGCGGTCCTCCTGCGGGAGTTCCCCCATTGTTCCATCGTCGCGATGATCGCCCGGCGGACTTTTCCAACGTTTCACCGGAGGCCGATCCTGTGGACAACAGATTGACCGAGAGGCGCTGTGGAGTAGTCACCTGCCACCTCAAACAGCGGGCGTTGAAGAGCCTGATCTCAGGCGGTCCGTCGCCGAAACCGCGTCGCAGGCTTCCCCGGCCCCTCCACCCGCTTCGCCTCCGTCGCCACGAGCTGCGGCAGCATCGCCCGACGGAACGTGTCCGGCAGCAGCCCGGTGCCCCGCACAGCTTCGTGCACCCGCCGCAACTCCGACATCGTGAACGGCTCCGCGAGCAGCCCGTGCGGGTCCGGCGCTTCGGTGTACGCCGCCCGCAACCGCTCGACCGCGAAGTCGAGAATCTCGTCGTGCCCGTGCGCCATCGCGCGCGCTTGGTGGATCGGCACGAGCCGAGCGCGCTCATCATCGAGCACCAGGGCAGCGGCCGGCACCACGTCGAGGTGCGCCACCGACAGCACCCACCCGCGATCGTCACGAGACGGGTCGTCGAACACGTGCAACTGCTGCGGTGCCAACCCGCTCACCCCGGCCTTGTCGCGGAGGCCTCGCAGCACCGCGTCCGCCAGCCGTTCACCCTCGTGCACGAACGTGCCCGGGAGCCGCCAGTCACCCTCGGCAGGATCCCGCACCTGCACGACGGACAGCGGCCCGCCAGCGGGAACGGTCAGCACAGCAGCGTCCACCGCGACCGAGGGGCGCGGGTAGTCCGCCAGTCGCTTGCCGCTCGCATCGCGGTACTCGTCGGTCACGGCTCCGAGTTTACGCACACTTGCGCAAATTGAGGGAGTGGTGCAGGCTGGGGTTTACGCAATCCTGCGCAAACCATCGGAGGTCCCCATGACCAACCTCGACATCCGCGACCGCGCGATCGGTGCCGTCCTCGGTTCGGCTGCTGGCGATGCGCTCGGCGCTGGGTACGAGTTCGGGCCGCCCGTCCCCGAGCCGATGCCGATCCGGATGGCCGGCGGCGGCACGTTCGAGTGGGCGCCGGGGGAGTGGACCGACGACACGAGCATGGCCGTCCCGATCCTCCGCCTGGTGGCCAGCGGCGTCGACCCCGCCTCGACGGAAGCGCTCGACGGCCTGGTGGCCGCCTGGGCAGCGTGGTCGGTCAACGCGCCGGACGTCGGCATCCAGACGCGCAGCGTGCTCTCCGGCCTGGAGGCGCGCACCGCCTCCCACGCGCGGACTGCGGCCCGGCGCGAACACGACTCGAAGGGCCGCTCCGCGGGGAACGGGTCGCTCATGCGGACCGCCCCGTTGGTGCTCGGCTACCTGACGGGAGCGGCTGACGAAGAGGTCCGGTTGGCGGCCGCCGCGCGCGCGATCAGTGACCTGACGCACTACGAGGCGGACGCGGGGGACGCGTGCGTGCTGTGGTGCGTGGCGATCCGGCACGCGGTGCTGCACGGCGAGCTCGACCTGATGCGCGGGCTCGACCTGCTCGACCTCGAACGGCGCCGCGTGTGGGTGGACCGGATCGTGACGGCCGAGCACTCCGAACCGGTGGACTTCACGAACTCGAACGGGTGGGTGGTGTCCGCGTTCCAGGCGGCGTACGCGGCGGTGCGTCGGAGCTCTTCGCTCGAGGATGCCCTGGTCCGAGCGGTCCGCTCTGGCAACGACACCGACACCGTCGCCGCGATCGCCGGGGGCCTCGCGGGGGCGCTGTACGGAGCGTCGGCGCTCCCCGTGGAGTGGCGGTCGCTGCTGCACGGCTGGCCGGAACTCCGCGAGGACGACCTCGTGGCCCTGAGTGAGCAGGCGCTTGAGCACGCGATGCCAGCCGTCTGAGCGAGGGGCATGCGCGGCGCCGGAGGCTTCGATGGGGGGAGCCTCCGTCGCCGTGCGGCACAGGACGGCTACCGCCCGCGCCGACCGAGCAGGCGCGTGATCACGCCCTGCAGCAGGAGCAGGAGCACCCAGTACAGGCCGATGCTCGGGAACACGACGGACAGGACGAGCGCGAGCGCCAGGATGCCGGAGGAGACGAGACCTCGGTGGGGGTCGACGAGTGGGGACGACATGAGTTCCGGCGAACGTCGCAGCTCGAACTCGATGGCAGTGAGGGCGAGGCTCGTGACCACCATGGTGCCGATGTAGAGCGCGTGCGCCACCCGGTCGTTGTCGACGTCGCTGTTGAGCAGGTTCGCGGCGAACGGCAGGAACACGATGCTCAGCAGCCACAGGAAGTTGTACTGCATCACGCGGACGTTGTACGAGCGGACGTGCTCGAACACCTGGTGGTGCAGGGTCCAGAAGCGCGAGATCACCCAGAAGGTGACCACGAACGCGACGAGCGCCGGCCAGTGCGCTCGGAGCAGGTCGCTCGCTCCCTGGCCGTGCTTGAAGCTCGCGGCGAGGTCGACGAGCGGCAGGACCAGCAGGGTGATGGCGATCGCGACGGTGGCGTCCGAGAAGTTCACGAGGCGGTCGAGGCCTCGGTCGGTCCGAGTGTGCTGGTCCATTGGGCCTCCCGGCGTTCGGCGCGACGACCTGGTGCGGAGTCGTCCTCACGACTCTAGGAGGGCGAGGCGACCACGTCGTGACGCGGGCGGCGTTGCGGAGGTGAAGCGTGCCTCCAGGCCGGTCCGCCGTCTTGTCGGGCTGCAGCCGTCAGGCGGTGGTGCGCCGCTGCCGGAAGACGCCTGCGCGGACCAGCCACACGTAGAGGATGCAGCCGATGCAGACGTCGAAGACGGCGTTGAGGAACGCGGCGACCAGGGCGACGGCGGCCCCGATCGGAGCGGCGTACGGGACGCCGAGCAGGGCGAGGAGGAGCGCGACGGCGGTGACGAACAGGCCGACCTGTTGGGCGAAGGTCGGGGGTTCCGGGGCTTCGAGTTCGGTGGGCGGGGCCAGGCGTGGGCGGACGAAGCGGCGGAAGAGCGCGCCGTAGGGGTGGCGGCGGATGCCGGCGAGGCCTCCGATCGCGAACAGGGCGACGATCAGGGTGAGGAGGACGAGGCCGGCGACGTATGTAGCGGGGACGAGCGTGAGGACGATCGTCACGGCGAGGAGGACCGTGGTGATGGCCGCGCCGAAGCGCGGGGAGCGGGGGTCGATGCCGTTGGCGATGCCGGAGTCGGCGGTCTGTGGGGCGTGCTGTGGGGTGGTCATCGGGACTCCTGGGTGAGGACGGTGGCGAGGGCGGCGGCGAGCTCTGGTGGGCGGGGTGGGCCTCCGAAGCGGGTGCGGATCGCGTGGTCGGCGTCGACCAGGAGGACCGTGGGGGTCTGGAGGACGTTGAAGCGCGCTGCGAGGTCGGGTCGGTCCGCGAGGTCGATCTCGAGGCGAGCGACGCCCGGGTGCTGCGTCGCGAGGACATCGAGCTGGCGGCGGGTGGCTGGGCAGCGGGCGCAGGTCGGTGTCGAGAACTGGACGAGGGTGGCGCGGGGGCCGAACGCCTCGGGCGGGGCGATGTCGGCGACGGTCTGGTCGGGCCGTGCCGCGTTCCGGTGATGGGCGCGGCCGGTGCGGGCTCGTAGGACGAGGCCGAGCACGGTGGCGAGGGCGAGGACCGCGGCGAGGGCGGCGACGGCCAGGAGCACGGTCATGGTGGGACGGTACGGCGCGGAGGTTCGTGCGTGGGGAAGGTGACCTCGTGTGACGGGAGTGCCGGCCTGCTTTGGCATCTGTGGTCGTTCCTTGCTCGGTCGGGGCTCGCTCTACGATCTGGAGGATGGACGACTCCGTGAAGCCAGGCCGCTACCGACACTTCAAGGGCGGGGAGTACGAGGTGCTGCTCGTGGCGCGGGACGTCGAGACCGAGGAGCCGGTGGTCGTGTACCAGGCGCTGTACGGGGAGCGAGGGCACTGGGTGCGGTCGCTGGCGGACTTCACGGCCCACGTGTCGCGGGATGGGTACGAGGGGCCACGGTTCGTGGCGGTGGACCTGGGCGGAGAGGCGAGTAGTTCTCTTCCGTCTGCGGCGCAGACGTCCACTAAGCCGCTGTAGTCATCTAACCGTGACGGTCACGACCGAGAACCGGCTTACGCACGTTACTGTCCGATCTCATGCCGCGTAACACGAACCGAACCGACCGCGTTCTCTAAGCTGTATAAAGACCGGAGGCGGATCGGTGTCGCTAGAGTCCCATCATGGACCTTGATGCGGTACTGAAACTCGCCAGCGACCTACTCCACGCGTCAGAGCGTTATGTAAGCCCCGTGCCGCCGGAGGTTTTGATGACCATGGCGCACGGCGGTCGGGACGATTGGCAACAGAGCGCAGAGTTGAGAGCGGGCTTGTACCAAGGCCTCGATCTACTCGAAACCCTGCGGTTCATCGAACGCATGGCTGGCTACAACGTCTTGCTCACGGACCGTGGGCGCCGAGCGCTCGCTCAGCAGGCAGGTCAGCGCGTCGACTTCGAAGGGGCGGCCGCCTCCGAGTGGATCGAAATGCAAGAGCTCAACGCCGCGATGTCTCGAGGCTTGTGGGCCGACCATACAACATTCAATCGCCTGACCGTCGAGAACTGGCGACAGTTTGCCGCCATCGATATCGAGTTTCACGCTCGCTTGACCGTTCTCACCGGTGTAAACGCCGCTGGTAAAACTACCCTGTTAAACCTTCTTGCGCCTCACTTTAGTTGGAATTCACAATTTGTCGCGAGTAGGCGCGGTGTCGAAGAATCCACAAACCCTACGCACGTCGGTCATCTTACTTACAGCAACGGAGTGCGGGCGGCCGTCACTCAGGATCCTCTATGGGCAGAGGGGGTGCAACAGGCCTCGGTTACTGTAATCGGGCGGCAGGACGTAGCCGGTATTTTCATTTCCTCGCATCGGACTGTCAGTGGGTACCAGCCCCTGCAGCACATGCCTGTGAGATTCTCGGAGGCGGAAGCGCTACTCCAGGAGTTCGCGGCGGAAGTTCAGACGCGCTATAACGGGGGAATGTCAAACTTCCCGCCTCTCTATCGGATGAAGGAGGGCCTTGTTAGCGCTGCGACATATGGATATGGGAATAAGGCGGTCGTCGCGAGCGAAGAGGCGAGAGTCGTTTGGGAGGGGTTTCAGGAAGTACTTGCACGGCTCTTGCCTGCGGACCTCGAATTCGAGAATCTGTTGGTC
The DNA here is from genome assembly GCF_018613895.1 of Curtobacterium sp. ISL-83. Taxonomy (GTDB): domain Bacteria; phylum Actinomycetota; class Actinomycetes; order Actinomycetales; family Microbacteriaceae; genus Curtobacterium. Next base: position 47,299 of record NZ_JAGGPH010000001.1, on the reverse strand, counting down.
ACCGATGGCGAGTTGCTCGTATGTACTTCTCGAGGCAGGTTCCCACTCGAGGCGGCTTCTGGTGGCCTCAGTGCAATGTTGGAGCTTTCGTGGCAAATATACCTCCGCAGTCGTCGAGTCGAAGCGTTTACGGTCTGCATCGACGAGCCGGAGAATCACTTGCATCCAGAGCTGCAGCGATCGATTGTGCCGGCGCTCCTGGAAGCTTTCCCGAATGTCCGGTTTATCTTGGCGACACACAGTCCATTCGTCGTCACAGCCGTCGCAGACGCCGCGGTGTACGCCCTGGAACGAGGATCGGACGGCACAGTCTCATCGAGGAGACTTCAGTCAGTAAATTCGGCAGCTTCCACAGATGAAACGTTGACCAATGTTTTGGGCCTGAGCTCGCCCATGGCTCTGTGGGTCGAGAACGGAATCCGCGAGGCCGTTGCGGACTTGCCACCCGACCCAACAGTGGATGATCTTCGTCGAGTCCAAGCACGTTTGTCGGAAATCGGGCTGTCGAGCCAATTCCCCGCTGCGATCGACGCAATCGCGGACAGGAGCAACAGGTGATCCCCATCGAGCGAAGCGAGGAACCCGCGATTCTTGCCGAGATCCGGAAGTCGAGTAACGGCGAGTATCAGAGGGCAACCAAGCAGTCGCCGTGGAGAGCAGCGGAGATCGTAGGCGTTTTGAGGGCGGACGCCAAAGGAAAGTGCATGTATTGCGAAGCGGCAATGGACGATGTATCGTACGGCGCGGTCGAACACATCCGCCCGAAGAGTAAGTTCCCTTCGCAGGATATGACCTGGGGGAACCTTGGGTACTGTTGCACCCGTTGCAACACGAACAAGGGCTCGTACTGGTCGGATGCGCCGGAGATGTGTCTTTTGAACCCTTATGAGGATGAAGTTGATCAGCACCTAAAATGGGCTGGGCCGCTCGCTACTGTGTGTAACAATAGTTCTCGAGGTGAGAATACGCTCCGTCAATTGAAGTTTGCGGAACGGGAAGACTTGTTGATTTCGCGCGCGCGCAGAATACAGGACCTGGATGTACGGCTACGGAATTGGGAGCGCGAGACGCGGGGAGAGGTAAAAGAACTCTTGGCTCAGGACGTCCGAAGTGCGCTTGGAACGCACGTGGAGTTCACTGCGGCGCTGAGGGCATTCGCGCTGAATCGTGGGTTCCCGCTCGAGGACGGATGACGATTGATCGACGGCAGTTGTCTCCACGAGGGCCTGCGCGGATAGTGTGCGCGCGCCGCTCACTGGCAGGCGCACACAATCGAGCGGAGGCTCTGTCGCCGGGCGGCCCTAGGCTCGCAGGGCACCAACGAGACGGGGGAACGGCATGCAGATCAGCACCGACGGCCACGTGCTGCTCAGCCCCAGTGACCTGAGCACCTGGGGGTCCTGCGAGTGGGCGTTCCTCCGCCGCCTCGACGTCAAGCTCGGCCGCGGCGAACCCCTGCCCGACACGCACGACGACATGCTCGAGCGCACCGCCCGGCTCGGGGACCAGCACGAACTCGACTACCTCGAGATCCTCAAGCAGACCCACGATGTCGTCGAGTTCGACCGCCCGGCTCCGCCGCAGTACACCGAGGCAGCGCAGCAGGCCCTCGCAGCGATGCGGAACGGTGCCGACGTCCTGTACCAGCCGACGTTCCACGCGCCGCCGTCGGCCGAGCAGCCCGGCTTCATCGGCTTCATCGGCTTCGCGGACTTCATCATCCGCAACGACCGCGGCGAGTACGAGGTCTACGACACCAAGCTCGCCCGCCACGCCAAGATCAGCGCCCTGCTGCAGCTCGCCGCGTACGCCGAGCAGATGCAGGCGCACGGCATCCCGACGGGAGCACAGGTCCACCTGGTGCTCGGCGACCGCACCACGACCACGCACGAGCTGGCCGACATCGCCCCGGTGTACCGGACGCAGCGCGCCGAGCTGCAGCGGGTCATCGGCGAGCGGATCGCTGCCGACGACGAGCTCCGGTGGGGCGACCCGCGCTACAGCAGCTGCGGGCGATGCGACGTGTGCACGACCCAGGTGGAGCAGCACCGCGACCTGGTCCTCGTCGCCGGGATGCGCCTGGACCAGCGGACGAAGCTGATCCGGCAGGGGGTGCGGACGATCGACGACCTGGCGGGCCGGACCACAGCCGTACCCGGCTTGTCGCGCGCGACGCAGGATCGGCTGGTGCGCCAGGCGAGCCTCCAGATCGCGACGGAGGAGGCGGCGAACGCCGCGACGGAACGCGCCCGACGTGACGACCCAGCGGCCGCGATCGACCCGGCGGCGGCGCCCCACCTGACCACGCCGCGCTTCGAGGTCCTCGACCCGCGCGCGCTCGACGCGATCCCGGCGCCGGACCCGGGCGACGTCTTCTTCGACTTCGAAGGCGACCCGCTCCACACCGAGGACGGCGTGCACTGGGGGCTCGACTACTTGTTCGGTCTCGTCGACGACCGCGCCGAGTTCACCGCCTTCTGGGCGCACACGATCCGCGACGAACGGACGGCGCTCGAGGGGTTCCTGGCCTTCATCGCGGCCCGGCGCGAGCAGTTCCCGGGCATGCACATCTACCACTACGCCGCGTACGAGCGGACACACCTGCTGTCCCTCGCCGCCCGGCACGGCGTCGGCGAAGAGGCCGTGGACGACCTGCTCCGCGCCGGTGTCCTGGTCGACCTGTACCCGATCGTCCGCAAGGCCCTGGTCGTCGGCAGCCACAGCTACTCGATCAAGAAGCTCGAACCGCTCTACATGGGCGAGGACCTCCGCCTGAGCGACGTCACGAATGCCGCCGACAGCATCACCGCGTACGTCGAGGCGATCGACGAACTCCGCACCGGGGACGCGGCGGAGGGGCAGCGGATGCTCGACGAGGTTGCCGACTACAACGCGTACGACTGCCGCTCGACGCTGCGGTTGCGGGACTGGCTGCTGTCGCTCCGGACGCCCTCGGCAGCGACCGACGAGCCGGCCGAGTTGGACCTGCCACCCCTGCCGGTCGAGCGGGAGCCGAACCCCGTCTCTACCGCGCTCGCCGCGCACCTGGACGGCGTCGACGCGCTCGGCCGCACGCCGGACCAGACGGCGCTCGCGCTCGCCGCAGCCGCGATCGACTACCACCGACGCGAGGCCAAGACCTTCTGGCAGGACCACTTCGACCGCCTCTGGAACCCCGTCGACGACTGGGCGGACACCCGCGATGTGTTCGTCGTCGAGCGGGCGTCGGTCGAGCGCGACTGGGACACGCTGCCGCGTGCCCGCTCACAATCACGAGAGCTCCGGTTGTCGGGAACGCTCGCGCCCGGCTCGCGGCTCCGGCCGGGAGGCACGCCCCACCTCGTCTACGACGACCCGCTTCCGCCGTCGGTCACCGCTCCGGGCCCGGGATCGAAGGGTGCGACGGATCGGGTGTCGGTGCTCGACGTGTGGGACAACGGCGACACGACCGAGGTCCGGTTGCTCGAACGCCTGCCGGTCGGCGGGGAACCCCACCACGACTTCCCGGTCGCGCTCGCGCCCTCCGCTCCGCCGCGCGCCAAGCCGCAGCCCGAGGCGATCGCCGAGTGGGGGCGGGCCGTGCTCGACGAGCTCCCGGACATGCTCGGGGATCCTGCGCTCGACCTGCTGCGCCGGGTGCCGCCGCGCGGGACGATCGCGCCCGTGCAGGGTGACGACACGGTGTCGGCCGTGGTCGCGACGCTGCTCGGGCTCGACCATTCGTACCTGGCGATCCAGGGGCCTCCCGGCACGGGCAAGACGTACGTCGGGTCGAACGTCGTCGCGCGACTGGTGCGCGAGTACGGCTGGCGTGTCGGGGTCGTCGGCCAGTCCCATGCGACCGCGGAGAACTTCCTCGACGCCGTGATCGCGGCCGGGGTCCCCGCCGATCGGGTGGTGAAGGTGCCCAAGTCGGGAGCCTCCGAGGACGAATTCGAGGCGGCGCAGTGGACGCCCGTGAAGAACGGCGCGGCAACTGCAGCGTTCCTGTCGTCCTGCAAGGCGTCCGGCACCGGGGGAGTCGTCGGCGGGACGGCGTGGACGTTCGCGAACGAGGGCACGATCGCCCGCCGTTCCCTCGACCTGCTCGTCGTCGACGAGGCCGGGCAGTTCTCCCTCGCGCCGACCATCGCGTCCGCGATCGCTGCGACGCGCCTGCTGCTCCTCGGCGACCCGCAGCAGCTGCCGCAGGTCTCGCAGGGGTCGCACCCGGAGCCGGTCGACGAGTCGGCGCTCGGGTGGCTCGCGGACGGGGAGCACGTGCTGCCGCCACAGTTCGGCTACTTCCTCGCGCACACCCGCCGGATGGATCCTGCACTGACGGCCTCGGTGTCCGACCTGTCGTACAACGGGCAGCTGTCGTCGATCGTGAGCGGGCGGCACCTCGCCGGTCTCGAGCCCGGCGTCCACCCCGTGCCGGTCGCGCACGTCGGCACCACGACCTCCTCGGTGGAGGAAGCCGCGCGCGTTGTCGAGCTCGTGCAGGACGTCGTCGGCCGGAGCTGGACCGACGGTGGCACCATCCGGACGCTGACCGACGAGGACGTCATCGTCGTCGCGCCCTACAACGCGCAGGGTGCGGTGATCCGCGATGCCCTGGACCGAGCGGGTCTCCGTGGCACGCAGGTCGGCACGGTCGATCTGTTCCAGGGCCGGGAGGCCGTGGTGTCGATCACGTCGCTGGCCGCCTCGAGCGCAGCGGACATCCCGCGGGGGCTCGACTTCCTGCTGATGCCGAACCGGTTGAACGTGGCGCTGTCCCGGGCGAAGTGGGCTGCGTACGTCGTGTACTCGCCGGCGCTCACCACGGGGTTGCCGCCGTCGATCGCGGGCCTGTCCCTGCTGTCCCGCTTCATCGACCTGGTCGACCCCCGCTGATCGCAGGCCACGCCGCCCGAGGCCGTGCTCGCGGTGCCGGCAGGCGCCCTGCTCGGCTACTGGTGGGCGACCGCGATGGGCGCCCTCGGGTCCTGACCGTCTGCGCAACGTCTGACGCGATCCCGCCGCGCCAGCGGGGCGGAGGTGCACCGTGCCTCCCGTCCGGCGGTCAGCAGCGACTGAGGACCCGCTCCATCGCGTCCCGCTCGGCGGGTGCGACCCACAGGTGGTACTTCGCCTTCACGGCGACCTGGTGCTCGACGTAGGTGCAGCGGAACGCGGTGTTCGCGGGGAGCCAGGTCGCAGCGTCGCCGGAGCCCTTCTGCGAGTTGGAGCGGCCGTCGACGGCGAACAGGTTCTCGGGGTCGTTGGCCAGGGCCTCGCGCTGGGTCACCGTCAACTGCTGGGCTCCGGTGACCCAGGCGTTCTCGAGGGCGACCACGTGGTCGATCTGCACGAGCGTGGAGGTGCTGTTGCCGCGAACGAAGGCGATCCTCGCACCGGTGTAGGGGGAGACGAGCGTGCCCGTCACGACCTTGCACGGGCCCTGCCGGGTGATCGCGGACAGGTCGCGGGCGAGCACGTCGTTCCGGGTGTCACAGCCGTTGTGGTCGACGTCGAGCCACGCGGGGCCGAAGTCGCCGACGCGGTCGTAGCCGGTCGCGGGCGCCTTGCCCTTCACGGGAAGCGCGGCCAGCTGGGCGCGCGCCGACGCGCCGGCTGCTGCATCCGCGGGAGCCGGACGGGAGGCGCCGCTCGCCCCCGGCACGTCCGTTGCGGTCGTCGTGCCTCCGGCCGGCGAGGTCGAGATCGTGGTGCCGGCACCTGCCGTCGGTGCGGCGTCCGCGTCCGGGCCACCCGCGGAAGGGATCACACCCGCGACGTGGAGCAGGGCCACCGCGAGCGCGACCCCGAGGGCGACGAGGACGGAAGCGACGGTGGTGCGTGAGCGGCGTCGGCGGGACGTCATGCGGGGCGGGACTCCTGGTGCTGCGGGCGGTGCGGACTCGATCGAGCCGCCACGATCTTCCCGTGAGGCGCCGACAAACCCGGGCGTAGACACGGTGGATGACCGATTACGCGAACCCCGCCGTTCCCGTCACGGGTGGATCGATGCCGCTCCTCGGCTTCGGCACCTGGCAGATCCCCGACGCCGACGCTCCCGCAGCAGTGGGCGCCGCGCTCGAGGCCGGCTACCGGCATATCGACACCGCCACCGGCTACCGCAACCAGCGCGGCGTCGGCAAGGCGATCGCCGCCTCCGGGCTCGACCGCGACTCCCTGTTCATCACGACGAAGCTCCCGCCGGAGCGCGCCGACCGCGTCCGCGAGACCATCGAGGAGAGCCTCGACCAGCTCGGGCTCGACCACCTGGACCTGTGGCTCGTGCACTGGCCGCCGAACGGTGAAGCCCGCCCCGACGTCTGGGAGCAGGTCGTGCAGGCGCAGGCCGACGGGCTGACGACGGCCGTGGGCGTGAGCAACTACTCGCTCGCGCAGATCGACGAGCTCGTCAGCGCGACCGGAGCGACGCCCGCGGTGAACCAGATCAAGTGGAGCCCGGTCGAGTACGACGCGTCGATCGCCGCTGGCTTGTCCGAGCGCGGGGTCGTCCTCGAGGGCTACAGCCCGTTCAAGGCGAGCAACCTGCAGGACCCGACCCTGGTGGAGATCGCGGAGGCGCACGATGCCGACAGCGCGCAGGTCATCGTCGCGTGGCACGTCGCACACGGCTTCGTGGTCATCCCGAAGTCGTCGAACCCGGAGCGCATCCGGTCGAACGCTGCCGGTGCGCTGATCGAGCTGAGCACGGACGAGGTGTCCCGGATCGACGCGCTCGGCCGCTGACGCCGGCCGGGCGGTCGGCTCAGCGTGGTGCGAGGTTGTTCGAGTGGTGCGCGGTTCTAGCGGCGCACGGGGCGATCAACCTCGCACCGAGCGGCAGCGGCGCCGCCGCGCCGCGCCGCCGTCAGGCCAGCAGCGAGCGGATGTCGTCGGCCGTCAGGTCGTCGGCGAACAGGGCGTCGTCGTCGATCATCGTGGCGAACAGCTTCGCCTTGCGGCCGGCGAGGGCGAGGACCTTCTCCTCGATGGTGTCCTCCGCGATGAACCGCTGCACGTTCACGGACCGGGTCTGCCCGATGCGGTGCGTCCGGTCGACCGCCTGGTTCTCGGCAGCCGGGTTCCACCACGGGTCGAGGACGAACACGGTGTCCGCCTCGGTCAGGGTGAGCCCGAAGCCGCCCGCCTTCAACGAGATGAGGAACGCCGGCGCGGTGCCGTTCCGGAAGCGGTCGATGACCTCGGGCCGGCGCCTGGTCGAGCCGTCGAGGTACTCGTACCCGATGCCCCGGGCGTCGAGCGCGTCGGACACCATTCGCAGGAACGACGTGAACTGACTGAACACCAGGGCACGTCGACCTTCGGCGGCGAGCTGTTCGAGCTCGTCGAGCAGCAGGTCGAGCTTCGCCGAGGGGATGGCGGCGGACCCGGAAGCGAGAGGCCCCGCCGGGTCGGACGCGTCGGCCCCGACCAGCGCGGGGGAGAGCGCCAGCATCCGCAGCAGCGTCAGCGACCGGAACACGATCATCCGGTTCTTCGACAGGTCGTCGATCAGGTCGAGCACCTTCAACCGCTCCCGGTTGAGCGTCCGCTCGTACAGTGCTCGGTGCGCCGGGTCGAGCGTGACCCGCACGACCTGCTCCTGCTTCGGCGGCAGGTCTGACGCGACGCTCTCCTTCGTCCGCCGCAGCATGAGCGGCCGGATCCGACGCCGGAGTCGCTCGACGAGGGCACGACGGGCCTCGCCCCGGAGGTCCGGCGACGCGAGCGGCTTCACGTAATCGTCCCCGAACCGCGTGGACGACGACAGCAGCCCGGGTGCGACGACGTGGAACAGCGCCCACAGGTCGGTCAGCCCGTTCTCGAGCGGCGTGCCGGTGATCGCGAACTTCACCGGTGCGCGCAACTCCGAGGCCACCCGGTGCGTCTGCGACTGCGGGTTCTTCACGAACTGCGCCTCGTCGAGGACGAGCGCCGACCACGCCTGGTCCGTCCACGCCTGCGCGTCGAGTCGGAGCAGTGCGTACGACGTCACGACGATGTCCGCCTCGGCCGCGGTCCGGGCGACGAGTGCCGGGTCCTTCAGCGACGTCGACGTGACGGTCGCGACCCGGAGCGACGGCGTGAAGTGCGCGGCTTCCGACGCCCAGTTGCCGACCACCGACGTCGGCGCGACGACCAGGAACGGCGCCCCGTCCGGCGCGGCCTGCCGTGCAGCGGCGATCATCGCGAGCACCTGCAGCGTCTTGCCGAGCCCCATGTCGTCCGCGAGGACCCCGCCGATGCCGTGCGACAGCAGGAACGAGAGCCACGCGTACCCGGTCCGCTGGTACGGCCGGAGGGACGCGTGCACCGTGTCCGGCACGGGGACGTCGCCGGGGGGTGTCGCTCCGAGCAGCCCGCTGGCGATCGCCTGCCACCGCTCGTCGTGCGAGGTCTCGTCGGCGAGCTGGTCGAACGCCGACCACAGCCCCGCCTGGAACGGCGTCACCGTCATCGGCTGGTCGGGCTCCCACTCGTCGAGGTCGCGGGCCTCGTCGATGAGCTCCTTGAGCCGGTCGAACGCGGGATCGGCGAGCGACAGGTACGAGCCGTCGATGAGCTTCAGCCGCCGGGCCCGCGAGGCGAGGGCCCGGAGCAACGGCGTGAACGGGATCTCCTTGCCGTTGACGCTCACGATGATCCCGAGGTCGAACCAGTCGTGCTTGTCCGACGGCATCGTCGTGACGCGGATGTGCGGTCGGCCGGTCAGCCGTTCGTAGTCCAGGCGTTCCCCCTGCACGACGGTCCGGACCCCCAGCGCCGGGAGCTCCGGCAGGAACTCGTTGGCGAACACCGCGACGTCGGCGCCGTCGATGGTGCCGTCCTGGAACCAGTCCAGCCCGCCACCGGGTCCGGTGGGACCGACGGGAGGCTCGGCTCGGTTCGCGTCGTCGGCCGTCGGCACCGACGCGGTCGCTGCGGGCTCGTCGTCGTCAGCAGCGCGCAGGCCCGACAGGTCGGGGAGCGGTCCGTGCAGCGCGACCGGGTCCTTCCGCCCGTCGACGTGCCAGCGCCACTGCAGGTGCACGCGGTCGTCGGTGCGGGGTGCGCGGGCGGGCTCGAAGGTCGCGGTGAGCACGAGTTCGGGCGGCGTCCGCTCCGGCAGCTCGATGGAGCCGTCGGAGCTCACGAGCCCGAGCGCCCCGCGGAGCCTGGGGGACCAGTCCGCCAGGAACTCGTCGACCTCGTCCCCGGGGACGGTGATCCGGGCCCCGTCGACGAGCATCGCGCGCTGGTCAGCGGGGACCGCTGCGGGCGTCGGTGCGAACGTGACCGAGAACTCGGGGCTCTCGCGGAAGACGTACAGTCCGTGGTCGCCGATCATCCGTGCGGCACCGTCGGCGACCGGCCGACCGTCGAGCACCGCGCTCGCTCCGATCACCAGGCCCCCGTCGTGCCGTGCGACGTCGAGCAGGACCCGGGCATCCGCCCCGAGGACGGCACCGCCCTCGCGTTTGCCGGTGACGAACGCGATCCCGAGCCCCGGGGCCTGCGCGAGCAGCGGCCACAGCAGCGGACTCTGGAAGTCGTCGAGGTGGATCCAGTCGCTCTCACCCGGGAACCCGGCGAGTTGCCCGGCGCGGTAGAGGGCGGCGAGCTGCAGGAACCACGCGTGCTGCTCGGACACCAGGCCGAGCCGGTTCATCGAGTACGGGAGCGTGCCCCACGTCAGTTGCCCGCGCACCCAGTTACCGGCTCCGCTGCGGGTCACCGGGCGGACCCCGAGTCGCACCGAGCGCGAGGCCACCGGCAGCGCTCGACCGGCCGCCCGGGCACGGGCAGCCATCCGCGCCGGGACGGCGTCCCGCAACTCGAACTGCACGCCCATCGGGGTGCCCTGCGGGGTGACCACCTGCTCGTCGTCACCGGCGAGGCGGGCGACCTCGTGCCTCCAGTCCGGGGCCGGGGGAGCCGGAGCGGCGGTCGGCGGACCCGCGTTCGTGGCGAGGGCACGTGCGTTGATGGTGAGGAGCGCGGCGGCGACGTGCTTGCAGTCCCCGCCGAGCGGGCAAGAGCAGGTGCTGCGGACCGGACGGACGAACTCGCCGCGGGCGGGAGTGGTCTCGATCCGGACCTGGTACGGGTCGTCCGCGGTGCCGGAGACCGTCGCGGTGACCGTGCCGTCGTCGTCGTGCCAGTCGGCGTCGTCGACGTGCCCGGCTCGGACGATGTCCCGTGCGCGGCCGAACGCCTGCGGCCCGACGAAGCGGATGACGTCGACGGCGTCGATCATCGGGGCGGCTGGCACGTCCCCATCGTGCCAGCACCAGCCGACACCCCGCGCACCCACCGCCCGTTCTGGGGATGCCGGTCCGGCCGGACTGCGGGCAGGATCGTCGGTGATCCACGGAGGGAACCCGCATGCTGCACTCACTGGTCTACATGAGCTCGTCGACGACGCCGTTCGACGACGACGCGCTCGAGGCAGTCCTCGCCCACGCGCGGGAACGGAACACGGCCGCCGGCCTGTCCGGGTTGCTCGTGCACCGCGATGGGCGTTTCATGCAGCTGCTCGAGGGGCCGTACGACGCGGTCATGGAGACGTACGCGCGGATCGTCGGGGACCCGCGCCACGACAGCGTCGCCCTGCTCGTCGAGGAGTCCATCCACACCCGCCGGTTCCCGGAGTGGTCGATGGCGTACGACCGCGGAGAGGAAGGCCACGAGCCGCCCGCGGGCTTCAGCGACTTCCTGCCCGCCGGGGACTCCAGCGCGGACACCAGCCGCGCGCGCGAACTCCTGCGGTGGTTCCGGAACCACCCGATGGCGGACCCGTCCGCTGCGCAGGGCAAGCACCGCCGCGCTGCCTGATCGACCGCGGTACGGGGACCATCCGGCGACATGTCAGGTGGACAGGGCTAGCGTCGGGTCCGAGCCGCGTGGGGGTGTCCGCCTCCTGGCCGGATTGGACCGCACATGCCCGACAGACTCCGTTGGGAACACGACACCGAGAACCACTGGAACGCCTGGATGGGTCCGGACGTGGTGTGCGGTGTGACCCGCGGCAACCAGTACGTCGTCGACTCGCCCGGTCGTGTGATCTCCGGCGCGCACACGTCGTTCGAGAGCGCGACCGCCCAGGTGCAGGCCTGGGTGCGCTGGCGAAGCCGGTAGCCAGCGCCTACCGGCGCATCCGGTCCGTCGAGTACTCCGGGGTCGCGTAGACCCCGCCTTGCAGCATCTCCGCGTCGACGTGGGCAGGCGTACCCCAGCGTGCGGCGTCGTCCCGCGGCTCGTACCCCACCGACCGTCCCGCCTGCAGGTCCCACCACCGGTCGTGGTTGTCGGACACCGCGTAGAACACGGCGGTGTGCTGCTCGGTCGTCATCGCTGCGACGAACGCCCGGACCGCGTCCGCCGGGCTCAACCACGTCCGCTGCTCGCGCGGGGAGCCCGGCCGCTCCTCGTAGCTGCCGATCCGCAGCGAGATGGTGCTGAGACCGAACTTGTCCGCGTAGAGCCGGCACAGCGCCTCCGCGGCGACCTTCGACACCCCGTAGAACCCGTCCGGCCGCGGCGGCAGGTCCGGTGACACGTCGTCGCCGGCCGAGTACATGCCGGTCAGGCGGTTGCTGCTGGCGAAGACGACCCTCGGGACGCCCGCCCGCCGCGCTGCTTCGAGGACGTGGTAGGTGCCGACGATGTTGACCTCTGCCAGGTCGTGGAAGTCCGCCTCGTCCGCGATGCCGCCGAGGTGGACCACGCCGTCCGCTCCGGCGATGAGGTCGACCAACGCCTCGAGATCCGACAGGTCCACGATCGTGACCGTGTCACGAGGGCCGACCGGTGCCGCGCTGCGCAGGTCGGTGGACACCAGGTCCACCCCTCGGTCCGCCAGCGCAGAACGGAGCGCTGCGCCGATGGTGCCGGCGGCACCGGTGATGACCCAACGGCTGCCTTCGATCGTCGTCATCCTCCCGATCCTACGGACCGACCTGACCGCGTCCGGGCGCACCCGTGCCGGTGCCCGCCTCGGTGCCGGACAGCTTGCTGTGCTTCCGCGAGTAGCCGAGGTACACCCCGAGGCCGATCGCGAACCACACCGCGAACCGCACCCACGTCTCCCACTGCAAGAACGTGACGAGCCACAGCGATGCGATGACGCCGATCGCCGGGATCACCGGCATGAGCGGCAGTCGGAACGTGCGCGGCAGCTCCGGGTGGCGGTAGCGGAGCACGATCACCGCGGTGCAGACCACGACGAACGCGAGCAGGATGCCGATGTTCGTGAGCTCCGCGACGATGCTGATCGGCAACAGCCCGGCGAGCACAGCGGCGGCGATGCCGATGATCCAGGTCACCCGGGTCGGCACGTGGCGCTTCGGGTCGGTCTTCGCGAACCACTTCGGCATCAGCCCGTCGCGGCTCATCGAGAACCAGACGCGCGAGGCACCGAGCATGAACGTCAGCAACACCGTGATGATGCCGATGATGGCGCCGATCGCGATGACGTTCGCGATGCCGCCGAGACCGACGGACTTGAACGCGGACGAGAACCCGGAGGCGGGGTCGATCTCGGTGTACTTCTGCATCCCGGTCAGCACAAGCGTGGCGAGCACGTACAGGACCATCGAGATGCCGAGGGACAGCAGGATCGCCTTCGGCATGTGCTTCCGGGCGTCGATGGACTCCTCGGCAGCGGTGGACATGGCGTCGTAGCCGAACACGGCGAAGAACACCGTCGCCGCACCGGCCATCACGCCGCTGAAGCCGAACGGGAAGTACGGGTGGTAGTTGCCGCTGTTGATGTGGAACACCCCGAGGACCACGATGAGCACCACGAGCGCGATCTTGATCGTGACCGCGACGAGTTCGAAGCGCGCAGCACTCCGGATCCCTCGGGTCAGGACGAACGCCGTCAACAGGCAGAGCAGGATCGCGAACAGGTCGATCACGTGGCCGTGTCCCGTGCCGGGCGCACCCAGCATCCAGGCAGGCAGGTCGATGCCGAACTGGCCGACCAGGAACCCGACGTACCCGGAGATGCCGATCGCGACCACCGCCACGATCGCGGTGTACTCGAGCAGCAGGTCCCACCCGATGAACCACCCGACGATCTCGCCGAGGACGGCGTACCCGTAGGTGTAGGCGCTGCCGGCGCGGGGGATGAGGCCCGCGAACTCCGCGTACGACAGGGCAGCCGCGGCGCTGGCGATGCCGGCGACCAGGAACGAGACGAGGACGGCCGGTCCGGCGACCCCGTGCGCGACGGTGCCCGCGAGGGTGAAGATGCCGGCGCCGATGATCCCGCCGATGCCGATCGCGGTGAGCTGCCAGAGGCCGAGGTGTCGTTTCAGGCCGTCCTCGCCGCCGGACTCGTCGTCGATGGCGTCGATCGGCTTGCGTCGGAACAGGCTGTGCGTCGTCGTTGTCGTCACCCGACCACTCTGCACCCGATGCGCTTCGGGGCGGGCAGGCGAGGCGGCGGGTTGCGTGGGCGCGCTGGTCGCGCGTGTCGGGCGGGAGGCGCGTGGTCGCGTCCGCCGCACCGGTCGCGGTGGGATCGGTGCTCACGCCGGACGGGAGGCGCGTGGCGGGCGTTCGCCGCGCCTCCAGGCCGACGGGGTAGACCGGACCACATGCGCCATCCAGCACGGATCGAACCAGGCCCAGGACAGGAATCCGTCTGGGACTACCCCCGGCCACCGGCCGTCGAGCCCGTGGCCGCGCGGGTCGTCGTCCGGCTCGGCGGGCAGGTCGTCGCCGACACGACGGACGCGGTTCGGGTGCTCGAGACCTCGCACCCGCCGGTCTACTACGTGCCGATCAGCGACCTGGCCGACGGCGCGTTGCAGCCGGCGGAGGGGTCGAGCATGTGCGAGTTCAAGGGGCGGGCCCGGTACTTCGACGTGTCCGGTGGGGGTGTCACGGCCTCGCGGGCGGCGTGGAACTACCCGACGCCGGAGCCGGGGTACGAGACGCTGCGGGACCGGGTGGCGATCTACCCGTCGGCGATGGACTCGTGCGAGGTCGGCGGCGAGCGGGTGCAGGCGCAGGAGGGCGACTTCTACGGCGGGTGGATCACGTCGGCGGTCGTCGGGCCGTTCAAGGGCGGGGCGGGCACGTTCGGCTGGTGAGGTCGGGCGGGGCAGAGTGCGCGTGACGTCGGTGACGGTGCCGCCGGGTGGGCGCCGTGTCAGTGCCCGGCGTACGGCGACCAGAACGGCGGGGGGAACGCCCCTGCGGTCAGCAGGACGAGCACCTGCCAGACCAGCATCAGCAGCCCGGCCGCGCCGAGGACGATCCCGATCCACGCCCACACCCGCACCGCGACCCGGCGGCGGGCGATGCTGATCGCGCGCCACCCGCTCGCCAGGCAGACGATTGCGAACACGGCGCCGAGGAGGACGTGGCGCACCGTGGACTCGGCGGGCACGATGATCCCCATGTAGAAGGCGACGGGGCCGAGCAGCACGGCGAAGGTCGCCGGAGCGGCGGGCGGCTCGTGGTCTCGGGCGACTGCCATGGGGGAAATGTAGCGCTCCCACGGCGGTGACGCGCGCGACGGGACGTGGAGAGGTGCGTCGGCCCCGTGCGCCCACCAGGTGCGCCCATGTCGAACCACGTTCCCGACGTCGAACCAGTCGAACGGGCCGGTTCGATGTCGGGATCGTGGTTCGATGCACGGCCCGCTCGAGGCACGGCCCGCTCGACGCACCGGACGCTGGAGCGCAGCGCGGCGGCGTGGCCCGCTCAGATGCCGAGCGTCACCGAACCGTGCGCGAGCAGCACCGCGGCGAAGAACACGGCGACGATCACCGCGGAGCCCGACAGTGCGACGGGCCACGCCACCCGGCGCCGCACGATCCGGAGCACACACGTCGCCACTGCCGCGACGAGGACCAACGCCACGATGACCGGGCCGCCGGTCACGACCGCACCACCGAGCGTCTCGTTGCAGGAGTTGCCCGGGGCTGCGCAGGACCGGAACCCGAGCGATAGGAACCGGATCCCCCACACCGCGGCGGCAGCGACGCCGGTCGTCACCACGAGGAGCACGACGGTGGCGACCACGTCGGCGACGCGACGGCCGCCGACCAGGGGTGGTCGGGCCTCCCGTTCGCGCCCCGCGACCATCAGGACCGTCGTCCGCGCGTCGACCACAGGGCGGCGGCGATGAGCACCGGCTGCCCGAACAGGCGGCCGAGACGCTTGCGGTCGGAGTCGAGGCCGAAGGCATCGCGGTGGTTCCGCCACTGCGACAGGTTCCCGGGGAAGACCGCCGCGAAGAAGAGGGCCGCGAAGGCCCCGACCGCGCGACGACTGGCGCGTGGGGCGAGGACGAGCGCGGACCCGATCGCGATCTCGGCGACGCCGGAGGCCAGGACGGTGGCGTCCTCGTCGAGGGGCACGAAGTCCGGCACCTGGGCGCGGAACTCCTCGCGCGCGAACGTCAGGTGGCTCGCACCCGCGAAGACCAGGGCGAGACCGAGCAGGACACGGAGGAAGGATCGCATGCCTCCATCGTGCACGACCGCCGGCGGTGCAGCCCGCGCGTCGTGGTCGTGGTCGGGGGCGGGGTGGCAGGCGCAGTCGGTGCGCTCCTGTCGTTCCTCCACAGCGCGTGTGGGTCGGCTGGTTGTCCACAGATCTCGGCGGTGGCGCCCCGGGCGGCGGCGGGGTCGCGAGGCTGGAGGCATGCCAGACACCGAGATGCTCGATCGCCTCATCCGTACCCCTGTCCGCACCGACGACGACGTGGTCGACCTCGTCGTCGCCCTCGTCGAACGACCGATCCGCCGGCAGTGCTGGGCGGTGTTCCTCGATGACCGTTCGACCTCGATCCCGTTCGTCATGCCGATCGCCGACCTGCCGTACCAGCCGGACGAACACGTGGAGGACTTCGCGGCCCTCGTCGCCGACCTCGTCCGACAGCTCGGCGCGTCCGAGGTCGTGCTCGGCTGGGAACGGCCGGGGGCGTCCCGCCTGTACCCGGTCGACTGGGAGTGGGTGGACGCGTGTGCCTGCTCCTTGGCCGAGCACGGTGTCCGCCTGCGGGGGCAGGTCGTCCTGCACGACCAGGGGGCCGCGATGGTCGAGTTCGACGAGGACGACCTGCAGCAGGCCTCGTGAGCTGGACCGCAAGAGCGGCCGTCGGCGGTGGTCAGCCCTGGGGCGCTGCGTCCGGGACGGTCTGCCCGGTCAGGCGCTCGACGACGACCTTCGCGTCGGGCCAGTACTTCGCGTAGTGGGAGGGGTCCGCGTTGATCTGCACTGCGTGCGCCGCCTGGGTCGGCGTCATCGTCTTCCAGCCGGGCACCTTCACGAGCTTCCGGAAGAACGTGGTCGCTGCGGTGTACGGGTCCATGCGCTGGGCGTACGTGCCCCATGCGCCGTTGTCCCGCTGTTGGAACAAGCCCCGGCTGTCGGGGCCTGCGGCGTCGCCGTGGTCCAGGTTCACCAGGCTCGACTCGCCCATCGCGGTCATCACGCCGACCGCCTGGGTGTGCGGTCCGATACCGAGCGCCTGGGCGGCCCGGATGACGGCGGCGGCGTTGACCAGGCGGTCCTGGCAGTAGCCCGCGATCGGGCCAGCGGGGACGACCATCCCGCTGACGACCTCGGACGCGACCTTCGGGCACGTGGGTGCCGGGTCGGCGGTGGCGGACCGCGCGACGCCGGACAGCGAGTTCACGGCGATGACGACCACCACGACCAGGCCGACGGCGACCGCGACGACCCCCGCGCCGAACACCGAAGCGAGGGTGATGCCGACGCGGCGCATCGGGTGTCCTCTCGTCGGAAGGGCGGGGCGGGGCGTGCGGGCCGGGCGGTTGGCCCCGCAGCGAACCGGAGTGCGGCGGGCGGTAGCCCGGAGCACGACGAGCGTACGGGCGGCCGCTGGGAACCGCACCCGCCCGATCGGGGGGAGTGCTGGGAACCGGAACGCTCGGTACCGGGTCGCCGTGGGCCGGGCGCCGCGTCAGGCGTCGTGGTGGTCGTGCGGCTGCTGGACGGCGGTCGGCTCGGTGACCAGCCCGGTCGGGGCCTTGTCGAGCTGCTTCCGTCCGTGCGTGAACCACGTGACGATCCAGAGCAGCACGCCGAGCGCGAGCAGTGCTCCCGCGATCTGGTACTGCTGCGGATCGCGGCCGGACGAGAACGGGAGCACCAACCAGATGCACGTCAGGACACCGATCACGGGGATGACCACGCCCGCACGGAAGTGCCGGTGCCCCACGTCGTCCCGACGGAGCACGAGCACGGAGGTGTTCACCACCGCGAAGACCGAGAGGAGCAGGAGCGACGTCGTCCCGCCGAGCACCACCACGATGGGGGAGTCCGGGTTGAGCGACACCCACCCGATCAGGGCCAACGAGATCGCGGTCGTGAAGACGATCGCGGTGGACGGGGTGCGACGGGTCGGGGAGACGCGCGCCAGGAAGCCGGGCAGGACGCCCTGCTTGCTCATGCCGTAGAGCAGGCGCGACGCCATCATCATGTTGATCAAGGCGGTGTTCGCGACGGCGAACATCGAGATGAACGGCAGCAGGTCGGCGATCGGGAAGTCCGGGGCCGCCGTCTGGACGACCGTGACGAGCGGCGTCTCGTTGCCGGCGAGCTGCCCGATCGGCACGACCGCGACGGCGCAGATCGACACGAGCACGTAGATCACGGCGGTGATCCCGAGCCCGGTGAGCATCACCTTCGGGAAGATCCGGGAGGGGTCCTTCGTCTCCTCCGCCATGTTCACCGAGTCCTCGAACCCGACCATCGCGAAGAACGCCAGCGAGGTCGCCGTGGACACCGAGAGCAGCAGGCTCTTGTCCTCGGGCGTCTCGAACATCACCACGCGCGAGAAGTCCGCGTTGCCACCCGCGATCGCCCAGAACCCGATGAGGATCACCATCACCAGACCGGACAGCTCGACGAGCGTCAGGACGACGTTCGTCTTGACGCTCTCGCTCACCCCGCGGAAGTTCACGGCCATCACGGCGAGCATGAACCCCATCGCGATGAGCATCACGGCGGCGTTCGGGAGGTCGAGCCCGAAACCCACCCCGAGGTTCGCAGCGAACGCCCGGGACGCGGTCGACGCCGAGGTGATCCCGGAGCACATCACGATGAAGGTCACGATGAAGGTGACGAAGTGCACGCCGAACGCCTTGTGCACGTAGAGCGCCGCGCCCGCCGTCTGCGGGTACTTCGTGACGAGCTCGAGGTACGAGAACGCCGTCAGCAGCGCGACCGCGAAGGCGATGAGGAAGGGGAGCCAGGCTGCCCCGCCGACCTCGGCGGCGACCTGCCCGGTGAGCGCGTAGACGCCCGTGCCGAGGATGTCGCCGACGATGAACAACAGCAGCAGTTTCGGTCCGAGGACACGACGGAGCTCGGGCTGCTGCTCGGTCGGCGGGACCGTCTTCGTGGTGGTGGCCATGCATCACACTCTTCCCACCCGGGCCGATCCTGTCCAGGTTCACAGGAACCTCTCCGCCGATCGTCACACCCTCGTGTTCTGTGGGACACGCCCCGACCGGACACGTGCAGCCGCCGTGGTTACGCTCCGCTGCATGGACGACGACTCGAACCGCACCGAAGAACCCATCGAGTTCGCGGACTTCAACGCGAAGCTGCTCGTGCTCGACGTGCTCTGCTACGACCTCGACGTGCTCGAGAGCTACACCGGCGCCGACGACGTGGTGAGCGACGAGGACCTCGACGTCGAAGGGCAGGACGACCGGGCACGCGAGTACTACGACGACCTGGACCTCCTGCCGTCGCACCTGTCGTTGGTCACCGAGCTGACCGTCGACTCGGACCTCGAGATCCTGCAGGACGTCCACCCGGGCTGGGACGGCTCCGACGACCGGTTCGACCCGCAGAACTGGGACGACCTGCTCGACCTGCCGGCGCTCCGGACCGTGTACGCAGCAGCCCCGCTGCCGGCGCACGTCATGGAACGGCTCGCGGCGAAGGGCGTCGAGGTCCGCTCCGCCTGACGGCGGCGACCACCGGCAACCGGGCTGCACCCGCTACCGGGACAGCGCCCTGACCTGCTCCGTGAACTCCCGCGCGCCACCCTGCGCCGGGTGCCGCACCGCGACCGCCTCGATCCCGGCGAGGGCCAACGCTCCCTGCGCCTTCCGCCCCACCGCGACCACCCGGACACGGTCCGCCCCCCCGAGCGCCTGCCCCAGTGCCTCCCGCAACGCGAGCGCCACCGGAGCGCCGTCCCGGATCTCGGCCGGCCGGGGAGTCCGGTTCGTCAACGGGTCGGGTGCGACGAACGGGTGGTGCGGGAAGATCGCCCACGCCACCGGCAGGGGGCCCGACCAGTCCTCGAGCGCAGCGTGCACGACGCGCGACGACGCCTCCCACGGGGCCGTCGGCGCCGGTGGCACCAGGTACTCCGGGCCGAGCTCCCGCATGCTCGTGAACGGGATGCCCGTGTTCGTCATGCCGCGCCACCCCGGGGCCTCGGCGACGAGGAGCGTGTCCGCCTCGGGCCCGAATCGGTCGAAGTACCGCTCGAGGTTCGTGCGCCGGAGTCGTCCGGCCTCGGTCCCGACGTCGTACAGGGCCTCGGCGTCCGCCGCTGGCGGCACCGCGTCGAGCGCGGCCCAGAACGCGTCGAAGGCCGTCACGGTCGCCCGAGCACCCGGTGGTAGACCTCCTCGAGACCGATCGCCGAGCGCTCCCAGCTCAGGTGCTCAGCGTGGTCCCGGCCCGCCGCCGCCAGACCGGCCGCGTAGACGGGGTCGGTCAGGATCCGCTCGATCTCGGCCGCCCACACGTGCGGGTCGCGGGACTCGAGCACCACCCCGGTCTCCCCGTCGACGACGGCTTCCCGCAGGCCACCGGCAGCGGCGGCCACGACGGGGACCCCGGACGCGGAGCCCTCGAGCGCGACGAGCCCGTAGGTCTCGGAGTGCGACGGGACCAGCACGGCTGCCGCGCCACGGAACAGGAACGCCAGGTCGGCGCGCGACTGCGGACCGATGAAGGTGACGCGGTCGCCGATGCCACGCGCGTTCGCGAGCCGACGCAACTCCTGCACGTAGTCGCCTGCCTCGCTCGAGGCGTCCCCGGCGATGACCAGGGTGGGACGGGCCTCCTGACCGATCCCCGCGATCGCCTCGATCGCCAGGTCCAGCCCCTTCAACGGCTGCACGCGTGCCGCGGCCACCACGTAGGGAGCGGCCGCACGGCGGGCGCCCGCGGCGGCCGGGCGGAACACGGAGCCGTCGACCCCCGGCGGCACGATCCAGACCCGAGCCGGCTCCCCGCCCAGGCGCTCGCGCACGGTGTCGGCCTCGGCCTGGCTCACGACGACCACGGCGTCGGACTCCCGCGCAAGCAGCTGCTCACCCGCCATCCGGCCGACGGACTCGGGGCGCTCGCCCTCGGACAGCGGGGTGTCGGCGTCGGCGGCGATGGAGTGGAAGGACTGCACGTGGGGGATGCCGCGCTCGCGCGCGACGGGCAACGCGGCGGCGCCGGAGAACCAGTGGTGCGAGTGCAGGACGTCGAAGGCGCCGAGCTGCGCGAGTTCGTCGCGGAACGGGGCGATGAACGCATCGTGCTCACCCTTGGGCACGGGCTCCGCGGGACCGGCGGACAGGAACCGCAGGCACACGCCCGGGACGAGCGACACCGAGTCGGGCTGCGTCGGCGACGAGCGCCGCGTCACGATGTCGACGTGGTGCCCCCGGTCCGCCAGTGCCTCGGCCTGGTGCCGGACGACGACGTTCATGCCGCCGACCTCGCCGGAGCCGGGTTCGTCGCCGGGGGAGGTGTGCAGCGACACCAACCCGATGTGCAGGGGTTTGGTGGTCGCGGTCACCCCTCCAGCGTACCCACGGCGCGCCGCTGCTCCGGTCGCGCGGGGGACACGATCACCGGCCGGCGGCCCGCCTGGTCCACCGGGTCGGACGGGAGGCTCGCATCACCTCCCAGGATCTGCACGCGTTCGTCGCCGTGCCGCTCCCAGAACGCGGCCGTCCAGGCGCACAGGGCACCGTCGAGCAGGTCCTCACGGTGCTTGTGCACCGGCCCGCTGAGCCCCGAGGGCGTCGCGAGGTCCGCCGTCAGTGGATGGGAGTCCAGCCGGAGCGGGGGATCGAGCGGCGTGTGGCGGAGGCGTCGGACCAGCTCGTCGAACGCCTCGGCGCGACGGGCGCGCGCCGTCGGGGCCGGCACCCTCAGGTCGAGTCGCTTGTACCGGGGACGTTCGTCGTCGTAGCCGAGTTCCTCGACACCGACGAGGGTCGTGTACGGGTAGCACTCGAACGCCACCGGACCGGTGCGCTCCCGCATCGCCCGGGTGTCCGAGACGTACCCGACACCGCGCGCGGTGAGGTCGTCGAGCAGCCGGGCGCCGGCGCTCGCCGCGGACGCGAGGTTCGTCGGGTTCGCCGCGACCTTCCACCGGCCGTAACGCTGTCCGACCTGCCGTTCGGCTTCGCGGATCCCGGTCGGGTTCGTCACGACGAGCGAGGCATCGACGGCGATGAGCGTCCGCGGTCCGAGGTGACCCGCGATCCAGTCGGCCACGGCGTCGACGCCGCGAGCCCAACCGGCGTCGGTGATCGTGCCGTCGGCCTCGAGCGCCACGAGACCGGTCTCGTTCGGGGCCCGTGTGGGCGTGCCGAGGCCCCACGCCAGGTCCACGCCGAGGTACGCACTCATGCGCTCATCGTGCCCGACCGTGCTGTGCAGCGAGCCCCGTCCTGAGCCGGGTCCTGGGAGCACGTGTACCGTCCGCTGCATGGCGAGTGAGGCGATGACGCTGACGGTCCCGGGTCCGCACGGCGACCGGGAGGTCCGGATCAGCAGCCCGTCACGGGTGCTCTGGCCCGAGGCGGGGATCACGAAGCGGGACCTCGCCGAGTACCTCGTCACGGTCGGCGACGCGTTCGTCCGCGCGAACGGGGACCGCCCGATCTCGCTGCAGCGCTTCCCGGGTGGTGTCGACGGCGAGCAGTTCTTCTCGAAGAACCCACCGAAGGGCGCCCCCGACTACGTCCGATCGGTGACCGTGACGTACCCGAGTGCGCGCAGCCACCCGCAGCTCGTGATCGACGAGCCGGCCGTCGCGGTGTGGGCCGCGCAGATGAACACCGTCGTGTTCCACCCGTGGGCCTCCCGCGCCGAGGACAGCGACCACCCGGACCAGCTCCGCATCGACCTGGACCCGCAGCCCGGCACCGACTTCTCGGACACGGTGCCGATCGCGCACGAGCTCCGGAAGGTGCTCGACGAAGCCGGTCTCACCACGTGGATCAAGACGAGCGGCAACCGGGGGCTGCACGTCTTCGCGCCGATCGTCCCCGAGTACGAGTTCCTCGACGTCCGTCACGCCGTCATCGCCGCCGCGCGCGAGCTCGAGCGCCGGATGCCGGACCGGGTGACGACGGCGTGGTGGAAGGAGGAGCGGGGACAGCGCGTCTTCGTGGACTTCAACCAGGCGAACCGGGACCGCACGATGGCCGGTGCCTACAGTCCTCGAGCCCTGGCGCACGCGTCCGTGTCGACGCCGATCACCTGGGACGAACTCGACACCGCCGACCCGACGACCTTCACGATCCGGACGGTGCCGGAGCGGCTGGCGAGCGTCGGCGACCCGTGGGAGTCCATGGGGCAGTCACCGGCGTCGATCGCACCGCTGCTGGCGTGGTGGGAGCGCGACCTGTCGAACGGCTTGGGCGAGCTGCCGTTCCCGCCGGACTACCCGAAGATGCCGGGGGAGCCGCCGCGCGTGCAACCGTCGCGCGCCAAGAAGGCGTAGAGGCTTCGCCCGGGCGGGCCGACCGGGCAGGACCGGTCAGATGGCGGGGCAGTCCTCGCCGTGGTGGTTCGGGTCCTCGACGCGCGAGGTCTGCATCGGGAGCGCGACGCTCGCCGTGTGCAGTCGGGTCAGGCGCGACCAGGTGCCGCGGTGGACGTCGCTGATGCCGTCGACGATCATCAGGCACCCAGCCCGACGGTGACGAGCGCGAGTGCCGTGGCGGTGATGCCGGCGAGGGCACTGACCACCGCGCTGATCTGCAGCACTCGCAGGTGCCGCGCCTCACGGAGCTCCGTGAACGGGCTGCGCTGTGCGCTCCTGACGATCAGGCTGGAACTCATGTCGATCCCCGTTCTGTGCATCCGGGGCGGTTGTGCACCGCCCGACGACCTCGTGGTCTGATGCTTCCACGGAGTGCCTAGTTCACCTAACTACGTGAATGGTACGAGCGTGGAACGGACAGAGCAAGGGTCAATTGAGGACCGCTCGCAGGTCGTAGGCGGTCGGGACCTCGAGCTGGTCGAACCGGCAGGACTCGGCGTCGCGGTCCGGACGCCACCGTTCGAACTGGACCGTGTGCCGGAACCGGTCGCCCTCCATCTGGTCGTACCGCACCTCGAGCACCAGTTCCGGCGCCAGCCGGACGAACGACGTGTCGCGACCCGACGAGAACCGTGAGCGTTCCCCGGAACTGGTGACGGGCCTCCCGTCCGCATCGCGGAGCACGACGGGGTCGAGCTCGTCCACCAGGGCGAGCCGTCGCTTGTCGGAGAAGGCGGAGACACCGCCCACCTGGCGGAGCTCGCCGTCGTCGCCGTACAGGCCGAGCAGCAGCGAGCCGACGCCGCTCCCGCTCTTGTGGACCCGGTAGCCGATCGCCACGACGTCCGCGGTCCGGTGGTGCTTGATCTTGAGCATCGACCGTTTCCCGGGCTCGTACGGCTTCGCGCGCGGTTTCGCGACGACGCCGTCCAGGCCGGCGCCCTCGAAGGTGGTGAGCCACTCGCGGGCGAGCGCGACGTCGAGGGTGGTGCGCGTGACGAAGAGCGGGTCCGCGATGTCCGGGAGGAGGTGCTCGAGTCGTTCGCGGCGCTCGTCGAAGGGCAGGGCGGTCAGGTCCTCGCCGTCGGCGGCGAGGAGGTCGAAGGCGACGAACTGCGCGGGGGTCTCGACGCTGAGCTTCGCGATCCGCGAGGCGGCGGGGTGGATGCGTTGCGACAGCGCCTCCCAGTCGAGGTGCTCCGCGCCGGGCTCGCCGGTGCGCAGGATGACCTCGCCGTCGAGGACGACCGGGTGCTCGCGGCCGCCGAACTGGGAGCGGAAGGCGTCGACGAGCTCGGGGAAGTACCGGGTGAGGGGCTTCGCGCCGCGACTGCCGATCTCGACGGAGTCGCCGTCGACGGTGACGATCCCGCGGAAGCCGTCCCACTTCGGTTCGTAGCGGAGGCCGCCGCGGACGGAGTCGGGTTCGGGAACGTCGGGCACGGCCTTGGCGAGCATCGGTGCGATGTCCATGCGACCTGTGTACACGGTGCGGGCGGGGTGGCGGACGGGAGGCGCGGCTCGCCTGACCGGGGTCGGGTGCGTCATTAGGGTTGTCAGGTGACGACCGTGCCCCCGCCGGCAGCGCCTGCTCCGGAACCGATCAGCGCCGTGCAGGCAGCCGCCCGACGCGACGGTGTCCTGCCGCCGGCCGAACTCGTGCGCCCCGGCGTCTGGACCGTCTCGGTGCCGTTCCGGGCCGGCTTCCCGGACGCGACCCTGGTCTACGTGATCGAGGGGTCGGACGGTTCGCTCACCCTCATCGACCCCGGGTGGAGCGACGACGACGCGCTGCCCGCCCTGCGCGAGGGGCTCCGGGAGATCGGCCGCTCCCTTGACCAGGTCACCCTCGTCGCGGTCACGCACCTGCACGTCGACCACCTGGCCGCCGCCGCGGCGGTCCGGCGCGCGACGGGTGCGCGGGTCGCGATGCACCGGCTCGAGGTCGACGCGCTCCGGCGTGAGGCCGAGGACGGGCGGGCGAACGACGCCGACATCGCGACCTGGGGCATCCCGGAGTCGCTGCGCGCTGGTGTGGTGGACGCCTGGGGGAGTGGCCGCCGGATGGGCGACGGCCAGACGGAGGAGCCGTACGCCGACCTCCTGCTGGACGACGGGGACGTGCTCCCGATCGCCGGACGGACGCTCACGACCCTCTGGACGCCCGGGCACACCGCCGGACACGTGTGCTTCGTCGACGCAGCCGACGGCCTGCTCTTCACCGGCGACCACGTGCTGCCGCGGATCAACCCGGGGATCGGCCTCGGGGGCCGGACCGCGACGAACCCGCTGGGCGACTACCTCGCGTCCCTCGCCCGGCTCGACGAGTACGGCACGTACGAGGTCTGCCCGGGCCACGAGTACCGGTTCCGGGACGTCGTCACCCGGGCCCGGACGCTGGCACGCCACCGCGAGGAGCGGTCGCGCCACGTCGCTCGGGCGCTCGACGAGCTCGATGCCCCGACGCTGTTCGAGGTGGCCTCGCGCGTGCCGTTCAGCGGTGGCATCGCGTCGATGTCCGGGTTCCTGCTCGCGAGCGCGCTGACGCAGACCGCGTTCCACGCCGACCTGATCGGCCGGCTCGGCGAGCTCCGCCGGGGCTGACCCTCAGTCGAGCGTGGCAGCCAGGCGCTCCAGCGTCGTCCTGGCGTCCGCGTACTCCGCACGGGCGCGGTCCGCGAGCGGGGCCAGTCCGGGCAGGCGGTCGGCGAGGGTCGCGCTCGCGATCACCGGGTACACCCGCATGCCGAGGGCCGAGCCGAGGACGATGTCGAGCACCGGCGACCCGTGGTCCCAGGTCTCCGTCGGTGTGCCGACGTCGTAGGTGCCACCACGGGTGACGACCGTCACGACCGGCCGCCCGGCGAGGGGCTGGGCACCGCCCTCGACCGCGGGCGCGAGCACCCCGGGGACGTGGATGCGGTCGATCCACGCCTTGAGCGTCGACGGCAGCGTGTAGTTGTAGAGGGGAGCACCCACCACGACCGCGTCAGCGGCGAGGAGCTCGTCGATGACGGCCTGTCGCAGCTGTTCGGCGTCGGCGGGCACGACCTCCGCGTCGGTGCGGTCGGCCGCCGCCCAGTGCAGCGCCGACGTCTCGAGGTGCGGGAGCGGATCGGTGTGCAGGTCGCGACGGACGACCGTGTACTCGGGTCCGCGCGCACGCCAGGCGTCGGCGAACGCGGCGGTGAGGCCGCGCGAGCGGGAGTGGGCGAGGTCGGCCGAGGAGTCGATGTGCAGCAGGGTGGGCATGCAGCAACGCTACCGATCTCCGGCCGACCGCAGACGGAAGCGGCCCCGCGCCGCCGGGAGGGGCGGTGCGGGGCCGGGGGGGGGGGGGGAGCCTCCCGTCCGGTCCGCGGGCACGGATCGGACGGGAGACGCTGTCAGGTCAGCGCCCGTGGGCGCCAGCCGGTGACTGGATCAGCGCTGGGTGACTGGATCAGCGCTGGGCGCGACGGCGACGCAGCGTGCGAGCACCGATCAGACCGGCACCGGCGACGAGCAGGCCGAGCGCCCAGGGGAGCGCGCCGGTGGCGTCGGAGCCGGTGTAGGCGAGCTCGCCGGTGGTCGGCGCGACCGGGTGGACCACCGCGATGGTGGTCGCGGTCGGGACGACGGTGACCGCGAAGGACACCGAGACGTCCTGCTGTGCGACCGTGAGGTGGTGGGTCGACGCGTGCGGGAACGTCACCTTGTTGGCGAACTCGTTCTCGTCGAAGGAGATCTGGTCGCTCGCGACGTCACTCGTCACGACGGGCTGGACGTCGTTCCCCGTCTCGGGGTCGACCGGCGCGGTGTCGTTGCCGTACTGGTCGACGGCGTTGCCCTGGATCCAGAGCGACTGGCCCTGCTTCACGGTCGGCTGGCCACCGGGGGTGAAGGTCGGCTCGGCGTTGGGGTCGCTCGACACCGAGACCGTCGTGATGCTGCCGTCCGGCGCGATGATCCAGAAGTGCCCGGACTTGCCGCTGGTGAACAGTTCCTCGGACGACAGGTCGGTCGCGGCGGCCATGACACCGACGGCCTTGCCCGGGTTGATCGTGACGTCCACGTACTCGGTCGCGGTCGACGTGCCGTTCGACGCGATCACGGTGAACTCGTAGCTGCCCGCCGAGTAGGACGTGGCGCTGAACGCGCCCGTCGACGGGTCGAAGGTCACGCCGTCCGGCAGGTAGTTCGACGGCTGGTCCGTCGGGTCGGTCGGGTCGACCTCGTCCGGGTAGGAGTACCCGATCGAGTAGGTCACGGTGCCGCTGCCCTGCGCGACCGCGAAGTCGTGCGAGTACGCGGCACCGGCGGTGGCCGTGATCTCGAGGGGGGTGTCGACGGTGTTGGTCGCAGCGTCCGCGAACGCGACGTCCTGGGTGACCGTCGCGGTGGCGTCGGACGACGACGTTCCGGCCAGCGTGTCCGTGACCGTCAGGGTCAGGACGTGTCCGATGTCGTCCGTCGTCACCTTGTAGAAGTCGTCCGTGGAGACGACCGTGGTGGTCGCGTCGTCGCGGGTCCAGCTGTACGTGTGCGGACCGACGAAGCCGGTCGTCTCGGCGTGCAGCGTGACGCCGACCTTCGCGTCACCGGAGATCGTCACGGTGCCGGCCGCCGCGGGGGTCGCCGCGGGAGTGGAGGGCTGCGGCGTCGTCGCCGACGGGGTCGCGCTCGGGTCCGGGACGGCAGGCGCGAGCTCGACCGCGTTGGGCTTCGACGGCGCGGTCGTGATCGGCGTGGGGGCGCCAGTCACGGGAGCGTCCGGGCTGGCGCTCGCCGTGGGGCTCGGCGACGCAGCCGGGTCGGCGACGCCGGTCGCGGCATCGGTCGGCGACGCCGAGGCGGAGACAGCAGACGGTGCGTCGACGGCGTACGCGGTCGAGGCCGAGAACACGCCGAGGCCGGTGGTCAGGCCGACGAGGGCGATGGTGGTGCCGACGGCGCACGCGCGGCGGACGGCGGAGGTGTTGCGATGCACGGGTTTCCCCCCCAGGGGATCAGGTCCGGTCGGGTGCCGGATCATATGAATCCGCCGAGAATCGGCGTCTTCGGAGCGTACTGGCGTTCAGCTTCCCCGAGGACCGAGTTGACCGAAATGTGACCATGTTGGGGGTGCGTGCGGGGGACCGCACATCACCGGACCAGCAACGAACAGGAGGCGCGGTGCCAGCTGGCACCGCGCCTCCCGTCATCCCCGGGTCACCCCGGTTCACGCCCGGTCAGGGCCGTCGATCAGACGCGACGACGACGCAGCCGGTGGATGAGCAGCGCGATGCCACCGAGCAGCAAGCCGACGGCACCGGTCAGTGGACCGGACACGTCAGCGCCGGTGTAGGCGAGCTCGCCACCGGAACCCGCAGCGATCGTCACCACCGTCGGCTGCACGGTCACGAGGAACGAGGTCGTGGCCCCACCCTCACGGATGGTGATCGTGTGCGGAGATGCGTGCACGAACGTCACCGAGGACGAGTACTTCGACGGCAGCCACGTGATGCGGTCCGATGCGACCGAGCTCGTGACCGTCGACATCGGGACGCCGGCCCCGGTCCACGGGGTGGTCCTGTTGCCGAACCGGTCTACGGCGAGGCCGCTCACGTACAGCGTCGAGCCCTGCTGCGCGGGGATCGAGGTCACCGTCTGCTCCTTGGTCTCTCCCGGACCGTACTGGGTGATGGTGCCGTTCGGGGCGACCTCCCACGCGTTCGCGTTCGCCGACCCGGTGCCGACGATGGTGAGGACCCCGACGGGAGCAGCCGGCTTGACGGTCAGCTGGACCCACTCGGTGACCTGCGTGCCACCGCTCAGTGCGACGACCTGCAGGTCCTGGACACCGGCCTCGGTGGTGGAGCCGCTGAGGACCCCGGTGTCCACGTTCACCGAGAAGTCGTGCTTCGGCTCGGCCTGGAGCGCGTACCCGACGGTTCCGTTGCCCCCCGTCGTGTGGAACGTGTGCGAGAACGGCACGCCGGCGGTCGCGGTGAGCTGCAGCGGTGTCGTCTTGGTGGACGGCTCCGTGAAGGCCAACGGCGCCTGCGCGACGGTCAGGCGGACGTACTCCGTCACCTGCGTCGACCCGCTCAGGGCGACGACCTCGAAGGTGAACGTCCCCGCCGTCGGCGGTGTGCCGCTGAGCACGCCGGTCTCGACGTTGACGGTGTAGGCCGCGGACGGGGCGTCCTGGATGGCGTACGCGACGGTGCCGTTGCCGCCGGTGGTGTGGAAGGTGTGGCTGAACGGGGTGCCGACCGTGGCGGTCAGCGCGAGGGGCGCCGCCTGGGTCGACGGCTCCGTGAAGGCGAGCGGGGCCGCCGTGGGCGTCGCGCTCGGTGTCGCTGTCGTCGCGGCCGGTCGTGCCGTCGTCGACGCGTGCGTCGTGGACGGTGCCGGTGTCGTCGATGCGGGTGTCGCTGTCGTCGACGCGGGCGTCGAGGACGCCTCGGGTGCGGCGACGGCGCTGACCGCGCCGATGCCGAAGGCCGAGGATGCCGCGACGATGGCGACGGCTACGCCGACGGATGCCATGCGTCGAGCTGCGGACACGCGGGATTGCTGCATGAGATTCCCCCCTGGGAAACGAACTGAGGTGCCGGGGCGGGACCCGCCTCCGTGCAGTTGCAATCTAGGGCCTGGAGGCCCGTGGCGAGTGGTCGGAAATGTTGCGGTTTCGTCACGGAAACGCCGTTGTCACCTGGGGTTTTCCACAGGTCTGGTGCAGGGGTCCTCCCGGGCACAGCACGGAGGCACGGGGCGGGTCCTGACGGACGCGCTCCGTGCCTCCTGGTCGGGTCCTGGCGGACCGACCCCGTGCCTCCTGGTCGGGTCCTGGCGGACGGGCCCCGTGCCTCCCGGACGGGTCCTGGCGGACGGCCCCGTGCCTCCCAGTCGGGTCAGATCCGCCGACGGCGGAGGCGGTGCACCAGCAGGCCGGCGCCCGCGGCGAGCAGGCCGAGCGCCCACGCGAGCGGCCCGGATTCGTCCGACCCGGTGTAGGCGAGCGTGCCGTGGGGCGCGGCTCCGGTGTGGTGACCGACCGCTGACGCGGCAGTGCGCTGCTCGACGTCGACCGCGAAGGAGGTCGTCAGGGTGCCGTCCGTCACGGTGATGGTGCTCCGGCCAGCCTCCGGGAAACGGACGACCGTGTCCCATGCGCTCGTTCCTCCGGCGACCGCGTCCGAGGTGCGACTGCTCGTCACCGTCGGTGTCGGGGTTCCCGCCAACCGTGTGTCGTTGCCGTACGCGTCGAGCGGGGTGGTCGTGATGACGAGGGATCCGCCCTGGCCCAGACGGACCGCGTCGACCGGACCCGACGCGTCGTCGGACGCCTCGGCGAGGTAGCGCAGGAGTCGGCCGTCCTCGCCGAGTCCCCACGCGCCCGGCGCACCGGCGAGCGGCGCGTCCGAGGGGTCGTCGATGAAGAGCTGCAGGGTCTTCGCGGCGGCCGGACGGACCGACAGGTGCACGTACTCGGTGGCCGCACGGTTGCCGTTCGCGGCCATCACCTGGAAGTCGTACTCGCCGGCGGTCGTCGGTGCCCCGCTCAGGAACCCCGTGGACTCGTCGAGGGACACGGACTCCGGTGCGATCGGGTGGTCGTTCCCCGGGACGGGGAACGCCGTCGGGCCGGAGAGCAGGAGGTAGTGCAGCGCCGTCGCGGAGCCGGTGGCCGTGAACTGGTGTGCGAACCGTTCGCCGGCGGTGGACGCGAGGCGGATGGGAGCCTCGGGCGTCGACTGCTCGGTGAAGGCGATCTGGTCGGGCACTGCCGTCGTGGACGCCGTGGCGGGTGCTTCGCCCTGGACGGTGCTCGAGACGGTGACGGCGATGACGTGACCGGCGTCCGCGGGGGTGATCGTGTAGGTCGTCTCGGAGCCCGCGGGCTTGCCGTTGCTGGTCCACGCGGTGGTGGTCGCTCCCGTGAAGCCGGTGGTCGTGACGTGGAGGACCTGGCCGATCCGCACGGTCCCCGTGATCGTGGCGGTCGTCGTGGTCGCGGTGGGGGCGGCCGGGGCGGCCGGCGCGGTCGCGTCGAGGGTGGTCGGCGTCGGCGCAGCAGTGGGTGCGGGGGTCGCGGCCGGGTCGGCGGCGGACTGCGTCGCGGACCCGGTGGGCTCGGCGGTGGTGGGAGTCGTCGGTGCATTCTGGACCGTCCCGGCGGGCGGGGCGTCCGGGCTGCTGGTCGAGGCGGTGCTGGTCGAGTCGGTGCTGGTCGAGGCGGTGCCGGCAGCCCCTGGCGTCCCCGTGGTCGTGGTGGCGGGCGTCGTGGTGCCCGGTGCCGCCGCGGTCGACGTGGTGCTCGTCCGGGCGTCGCGCACCGATCCAGCCGCAGCGGGTGCGGCAGCCGGCGCTGCCGATGCGGTCGCGGCACCGATGCCGAACGCCGATGAGGTCGTGAGGACCACGACCACGGCGCCGATGGCGGCTCCGCGTCGGAACGTGGACGAGCAGGACTGTTGCATGGGATCCCCCTGGGTCGATGGCGGACACGGGAAGTGCCCTCACCAAGGAGATGTCGTCGCAGCGGCGGATGCGACAAGGTGGAGGTCACGAGTTGGTCACGACCTCGCGGTGCGTCGGTCGTGTCAGGCGGCGACGGAGGCGGCTGCCTGCTCGAGGGCGATCCGGAGCGCCCGCACCGCCGGTGACGACGCGGCAGCGGAGCGACCGACGGTGAAGATCGTCCGTCGCGGACGCTCCGGCAGGTCGAGCAGCCGACAGGTCGTCGTCCGGCCGGTCCACACCAGGTCCGGCATCAGCCCGACCGCGTTGCCGGACTCGATCAGGCGGATCTGCGTCTGCAGGTCGGCGGTCTCGTAGCGCACGTCTGGTTCGAACCCGGACCGGCGGCAAGTCTGCTCCGCGAAGTGTCGGGACGCCGTGCCCCGCGGTTCCATCACCCAGGGGAGTGCCTCGGCGTCCTCGAGCGATGACACCGGGAGCAGGGCCGTCTCGACCGGGGGCAGTGCCAACCGGACCGCGTCCGTCGTGAGGTCCGACCGCACCAGGCCGGACAGGTGCGGCGCAGCGTGGGCGGGGTACTGCTCCGCGATCACCATGTCGAAGTCGCGGGCCCACGTCTCGTGGAGCGCCGTTTCCGGCTCGCGCTGCACCATCTCGACACGGACGTCGGGGTGCTCCGTCGCCATCGCGTGCAGGGCACTCGGCATGAGGGCGAGCGCCGCCGACTGGAACACCGCGACCCGCACCCGGCCCTGCACGGTCGGCAGGGTCGACTCCACGGTGGCCTGCGCCTGCTCGAGCACGTCGAGCACGTGCCCGGCGGCCGCGACGAGGACCTCGGCCTGCGGGGTGAGCTGCAGGCGGCGTCCGGCGCGACGCAGGAGTTGGGTGCCGGCTTCGCGCTCGAGGACCGCGAGCTGCTGGGACACCGCCGAGGGCGTGAAGTTCATCGCCTCGGCCACGGCAGCGATCGTCCCGCGGATCGAGAGCTCCCGGAGCAGGGTGAGTCGTCGGACGTCGAGCATGTGGAAACGGTAGCTCAACTGAAGCGTATCCATCAGAAGTATTCGCTTCCGCTACCTCTTTCGGGCGCTCCACACTGATCGCATGACGAACCTGTCCGAGCAGCCGATGACCGAGCACGACGCCCTCGCCGACGAGTCGGTCGCGCTGGTGCGGCAGTGGCTCGCCGAAGCCGAGCGCTACCCGGCCGACGGCTCCGCCAAGCAGCTCGCCGGTGTGCTCGCGGACCCGAAGGGCCTGGCGTTCGCCGTGGGGTTCGTCGACGGCGTCGTGCGCCCGGAAGACCTCGGTGTCGCCGCACGGAAGCTGCGGGAGATCGCCCCGGACGCGCCCGGCTTCCTGCCCAGCGCGCTCCGCGGACTCGTGCGGTTGGGCGGCGGACTCGCACCGGGCCTCCCGGGGGTCGTCGTGCCCATCGCCCGGCGCGTGCTGCGGAACATGGTGGGGCACCTCATCGTCGACGCCACCGACGCGAAACTCGGCCCGGCCATCGCGAAGATCAAGCGCGACGGGGTCCGGCTGAACGTCAACCTGCTCGGCGAAGCCGTGCTCGGCGAGGGCGAAGCGGCCCGACGCCTGCAGGGCACGCAGCAGCTCCTCGCCCGCGACGACGTCGACTACGTGTCGATCAAGGTCTCGTCGACCGTGCACCCGCACTCCCCGTGGGCCTTCGAGCACGCCGTCGACGACATCATCGGGCAGCTCCGGTCGCTGTTCCGCCGTGCCGCGTCCTCCACCCCGGCGAAGTTCATCAACCTGGACATGGAGGAGTACAAGGACCTCGACCTCACCATCGCCGTCTTCACGAAGCTCCTCGACGAACCCGAGTTCACGCAGCTCGAAGCCGGCATCGTCCTGCAGGCGTACCTGCCCGACGCGCTCGCCGCGATGCAGCAGCTGCAGGAGTGGTCTGCTGCCCGCCGTGCTGGTGGTGGCGCCGGCATCAAGGTGCGGCTCGTCAAGGGCGCGAACCTGCCGATGGAACAGGTCGAGGCGTCCGTGCACGGGTGGCCGCTCGCGACCTGGCACTCCAAGCAGGATTCCGACACCAACTACAAGCGCGTCCTGGACTGGGCGCTCATCCCGTCCCGCGTTGAGAACGTCCGGATCGGTGTCGCCGGCCACAACCTCTTCGACGTGGCGCACGCCTGGCTGCTCGCCGGGCAGCGCGGGGTGCGGGACGGCATCGAGTTCGAGATGCTGCTCGGCATGGCGCAGGGACAGGCCGAAGCCGTCCGCCGCACCGTGGGGTCGCTCCTCCTCTACACGCCGGTCGTGCACCCGCAGGAGTTCGACGTCGCCATCGCGTACCTGATCCGACGCCTCGAAGAAGGCGCGTCGCAGGAGAACTTCATGTCCGCGGTGTTCTCGCTCGCGTCGTCGCCGACGCTGTTCGCCCGCGAAGAGCAGCGGTTCCGCGACTCCCTCGCACCGCTCGCGCAGCCCGGCGGTCTCGACGCCCCGGCAGCGCACCGTGTCGCCGACCGCTACGCAGCCGTCTCCCGTCCCGCCCCGGGGCGCTTCGAGAACACCCCCGACAGCGACCCGTCCGTCGCCGAGGTCCGAGCGTGGGGCGCGGCGATCACCGAGCGGATCGCGTCGTCGACGCTCGGCGTCCGCGGGGTCCAGGAGGCCCGGCTCAGCTCCGCCGAGCAGCTCGACACCGTCCTCGGTCGCGTCCGCGCAGCCGGGTCGGTCTGGGCCGGGTGGTCCGGAGCCGCGCGAGGCGCGGTCCTGCACGCCGTCGGAGACGCGCTCGAGGCGAACCGCGCGGCCCTCGTCGAGGTCATGGCCTCCGAGACCGGCAAGACGATCGACCAGGCCGACCCGGAGGTCTCCGAGGCGATCGACTTCGCCCACTTCTACGGGGAGCTCGCCGCGCAGCTCGACCAGGTGGACGGCGCGACCTTCACGCCCGCCTCCCTGACGCTCGTGACGCCCCCGTGGAACTTCCCCGTGGCGATCCCGGCCGGGTCCACCCTCGCCGCGCTCGCCGCCGGGTCCGCCGTGGTGCTCAAGCCCGCGCCGCCCGCCGAGCGTTCCGGTGCCGTCCTCGCGTCGGTCATCGAGACCGCGCTTGACGCGCACGGAGCCCCTGCCGACGTCCTCGCCTTCGTGCAGGTGTCGGAGGACGAGCTCGGGCAGCAGCTCATCGCGTCGCCGATGGTCGACCGGGTGATCCTGACGGGTGCCTACGAGACCGCCGAGCTGTTCCGCTCGTTCCGGAAGGACCTGCCGCTCCTCGCCGAGACGTCGGGCAAGAACGCCATCATCGTCACGCCGTCGGCGGACCTCGACCTCGCCGTCAAGGACGTCGTCGCGTCGGCCTTCGGGCACGCGGGTCAGAAGTGTTCGGCGGCGTCGCTCGTGGTCCTCGTGGGTTCGGTCGCGCGGTCGCGACGGTTCCGGTCGCAGCTCATCGACGCGGTGTCGTCGCTGACCGTCGGCCTGCCCAGCGACCCGACCACGCAGATGGGTCCGGTCATCGAGCCCGCCGCGGGCAAGCTGCTCGAGGGACTGACGAGCCTGGGTGCGGGGGAGTCCTGGGCGGTCCAGCCCCGGAAGCTCGACGAGACCGGCCAGCTCTGGACCCCGGGTGTCCGGGACGGCGTCCGCCGGGGCTCGGCCTTCCACCGCACCGAGTACTTCGGCCCGATCCTCGGCATCATGACCGCCGACTCCCTGGACGAGGCCATCGACATCGTGAACGAGGTCGACTACGGGCTGACCTCGGGCCTGCACTCGCTGGACGTCGGTGAGATCGACCGGTGGCTCGGTCGGATCCAGGCGGGCAACCTCTACGTCAACCGCGGCATCACCGGAGCGATCGTCCGCCGGCAGCCCTTCGGCGGCTGGAAGAAGTCGGCCGTCGGCGCCGGGACGAAGGCCGGGGGCCTGAACTACCTGCTCGGCCTCGGGTCGTGGACGCCCGCGACGGCGGCGGTTCCCGTGTCGACCACGCCTTCTCCAGCGGTGTCGTCGTTCGTCCGGACGGCGGGCATCGGCTCGGAGCCGCTCCAGCGGGCCGTGGTGAGCGACGAGCAGGTCTGGAAGGACCTGTTCGGCACGGCCGCGGACGTGTCCGGGCTCTCCGCGGAGCGGAACATCGCGCGCTACCTGCCGTACCCGACCGTGCACGTCCGCTTGGCGTCGACGCAGGAAGACGCGGTCGAGTCGCTCGTCCGGGTCATCGCGGCGTCGGTCCGCACCGGCACCGAGATCGAGGTGTCGACGGTCGGCCAGCTGCCGGCTCCGGTCGCCGCCGCTGTCCGGGCGCTCCCCACCCTGCGGTCCGTGGTCGCCGGTGAGTCGGATGCCGCGTTCGCCGCGCGGATCGCCGACGGTCCGTCGACCCGGGTGCGCCTCATCGACGGGGACATCTCCGGGCTGTACACCGCGGTGGACGGTCGGCCTGACGTCGCTGTCTACGGGGAGCCCGTGACCGAGGCCGGTCGGATCGAGATGCTGCCGTTCCTGCGCGAGCAGGCGGTGTCGATCACGGCGCACCGCTTCGGGACGCCGAACCACCTCACCGATGCGCTGATCTGAGCTGCGGAGCGGCTGCGGCCGCGGCTCCCTGTGCCGCGGGCGCTGCCGAGGCCGGCGCGGCCCCGCTGCCGGTGCGGCCGCCGCTATCCCCTGCGGGCTACCGACTCCGGGCCGTTGGCTCCGGGTCGGTGGGTCAGTGGGTCAGCGGGTCAGCCGGTCCCGGTCACGGGCGGAGGACGTACTCGTAGGCCGCCCGTGCCCGTGCGGGGTCCGGCCGCTCGCCGCTGATCAGGTCCGCGTACGTGAACGACTCCGAGATCCGCACGAGCAACCGGGCGAGCTCCTCGGCGGAAAGTGGCGCCGGGTCGAACGCCCCAGACGCCTGCTCGGCGGCGACCAGGTCGGTGACCTCGGCCACGAGCCGGCTCTGCACGTCACTGTCCGAGGTGGTCAGGAGCCGCAGGGCCCGTGCGGGCTCGCGCGTCAGGAACGCGCGGAAGTACGGCGCTCGGATCAGGTCGGCGGTGAAGCGGTCGAGCACGTCCACGATCCGCCGGGCGCCGGCGGGCGACGCGGCCTGGCGTGCGGCATCGAGCGTCGGGACGGCGAGCGACCACAGGATCTCGGACAGCAACCGGTCGCGGTTCCCGACCCACCGGAACAGGGACGTCCGGTCGACGCCGAGCTCGGTCGCCAACGCACCCATGTCGATCCGCGAGCCGGCGATGAAGGTGTGGCGTGCCTCCCGGAAGGCGCGGAGCGCACTCTCGTTCGTGTACACAGCGTTCCTCCCTTGCAACGTTTCCGAGAATGATGCATCGTTGCTTCCATGTCAACGCCGTCGCTGCTCGAGTCCGACTTCTACCGCTTCCAGGAACAGTTGACCGACCAGGAGCGCGAGTCCCTCGGCCGACTCCGCGAGTACCTCGAAGCCGAGGTCGTGCCCATCGCCAACGACTACTGGGCCCGTGCCGAGTTCCCGATGCAGGTCATCAAGCCGCTCGCCGACCTCGGGATGTACGGCCCCGGGGTGCCCCTCGTGCGGCAGTTCGAGAACTCCGCCGTGTACCGCGGGTGGGCGGCGCTCGAACTCGGCCGCGTCGACGCGGGCGTGGCGACGTTCATCGGGGTGCAGTCCGGCCTGGCGATGAACTCGATCGCCGTCGCCGGCAGCGAGGAACAGCAGGAGGAGTGGCTGCCCCGGATGGCCTCCGGTGAACTGGTCGGCGCGTTCGGGCTGACCGAACCGCTGTCCGGCAGCGACTCGGCCCGGGGCCTCCGCACCACTGCGCGGCGTGAGGGCGACACGTGGGTGCTGTCCGGCGAGAAGCGCTGGATCGGCAACGCGACCTTCGCGGACGTCGTCGTGATCTGGGCGAAGGACGTCGCGGACGAGCAGGTGAAGGGGTTCCTCGTCACCACCGACAGCGACGGCTTCACCGCGACGAAGATCGAGGACAAGATCGCCCTCCGCGGCGTGCAGAACGCGGACATCGTGCTCGACGGGGTCCGCGTGCCGGAGTCGCGTCGACTGCAGCACGCCGACTCGTTCCGCACCACGGCCGAGGTGCTCCGGCTCACCCGGACCGAGGTCGCCTGGCAGGCCATCGGCATCGCGATCGGCGCCTACGAGGCCGCGCTCGACTACGCCCGGAACCGGATCCAGTTCGGCAAGCCCATCGCTGCGCACCAGCTCGTGCAGGACCGGCTCGTGCAGTCGCTCGCGAACATCACCGCCTCGATCGCGCTGTGCACGCAGGCGTCGGCGATGCAGGACGCCGGGGTCGGCGGCGACGAGCACTCCGCGATGGCGAAGGCGTTCGCGACGGCGAAGATGCGGGAGACGGTGGCGTGGTGCCGCGAGGTGCAGGGCGGCAACGGCATCGTGCTCGACAAGGGCGTGGCCCGGTTCTTCGCGGACGCCGAGGCGATCTATTCGTACGAGGGCACGCGCGAGGTCAACACGCTCATCGTCGGTCGGGCGATCACGGGCCAGGCCGCGTTCGTCTGAGGCGGCGGCCCGTGCGGCCAGTCCGGTGGCTGGTGCGGCCCGTGCGGCCAGTCCGGCCTGCTGGTGCGAGGTTGTTCGCCCCGTGCGAGGGAACAACCTCGCACCGACCGACCAACCTCGCACCGACCGGGCCCCCGGCCCCCGCGCCCGACCTACCCCAGCAGCTCGGGCCGCTCCCACTCCTCGCCGAGCACGTGCTCCGCGAGGAACGCGAACACCGTCTCGTACCAGACCACCGCGTGCTGCGGCTTGAGGATCCAGTGGTTCTCGTCCGGGAAGTAGAGGAACCGGTGCGGCATCGACCCGTCGGGACCCGCGTGGTGCTCCGCGAGCTCGGACCACAGCCGCAGCCCCTCGCCGATCGGCACCCGGTAGTCCTTGTCGCCGTGGATGACGAGCACCGGCGACGTGATGTCGGCGACGAACCGGTGCGGATCGTTGTCGTGCATACCGGCCTCGTCGAAGATCGACTGCCAGTACTGCGACATGTCCGTCGTCCCGTTGAACTGCTCGAGCGCCCACAGGCTCGCGTGGGTGACGATCGCACGGAACCGGTCGGTGTGCCCCGCGACCCAGTTCGCCATGTACCCACCGAACGATCCGCCCATCGCAGCGGTCCGGGTCTCGTCGATGTCATCGCGGCCGACGACGGCGTCGGTCATCGCCATCAGGTCCGTGTACGGCGCCTGCCCCCACGCGTTCCACCCGCGGTTGATGAAGTCGAGCCCGTAGCCCGTCGACAGCGCCGGGTCGGGCAGCAGCACGGCGTACCCGCGGGCGGCGGCGAGCTGCGGGTTCCACCGCCACGACCACTGGTTCCACGAGTTGAGGGGGCCGCCGTGGATCCAGAGCAGCAGCGGGTGCGGGCCGTCGCCGTGCTCGGCGGACGGCAGGACGAGCCAGCCCCGCACGCGGGTGCCGTCCGCCGTGGTGGTCTCGACCTCCTCCAAGCGCCCGGGCACGTCCGGCAGCGCGGCCGGCGTGGCGAGCGGGGTCACGGTGCCGTCGGTCGCGATCCGGACGGGGTGCAGTGGGGCCGCCCAGGAGGCACGGAGCGCGACGACGACACCCGTCGCCTCCGCCACGCGCAGGCTCGAGTACGCCCAGTCGTCGTGCGTCAGCTGCTCGGCGGCGGCGCCGTCGAGTGGCAGGCGGAAGATCGGTGCCCGGCCGTCCTGGTCGGCGGTGGCGAGGACCGCGTCGTCGCCGTGCTCGAAGACGAGCTCGTTCGGCCAGCGGTCCCACTCCGTGGCGATGCGACGCGCGTCGGTGAGGCCGTCGGAAGCGAGGCCAGCGACCCAGACCTCCTGCTCGGTGGCACCGGCGGGGGTGAAGCGGGCGGTGCGGACCCAGGCGAGGGTGCGTCCGTCGTGGCTGAGCGTCGGCGTCTCGTGGTCCACCTCGGGCTCGTCACGGAGGACCGTCCGCGTACCGGTCGCGAGGTCGATCGCGACGAGGACGGAGCGGGACCCACGGGTCTCGTGGACCGCGACCGCGGCGACGAGCGTGGACCCGTCGGGCGTCAACACGCCGGCGACGTGGTCGAGCGACCGTCCGGGGGTGGGCGTGAGGTCGCGCGGAGCGGGGAGGTGCGCCGGGTACACCGGGCCGTCGGTGCGGGGGGCCGAGCCGTCGTCGGTGGCAGCCGCTGCGGGCGCGCCCTCGGCGTCGGCAGACCGACCACCCTCGGCCGTGGCGGCACCCGCGGCGTCGGGCTCCCGCAGCGTCGCGAGGTCGAGCGCCAGCGCGTGGGTCTCGTCCGGCCCGAGGTCGTGGTCCCAGAACCGCACGGGGTACGTCTCGTGCAGGATCGCCCGCACCTTCCGGTCCTTCCGCCGGGCGCGGAGCCGGGCGTCGGCGGCGATCACGGTCTCGCGGTCCGATCCGGCACCGGGCAGCAGGTCGGCGGTGATGACCACCGTGTCGGCACCGGCGGCCGTGGTGAGCACGCCCCCGACGCCACCAGCGAGCCGGGTGACGGGGCGGGCCTCCCCGCCGGTCGCGGGGAGCAGCCAGAGCTGCGCGGAGTCGTCGACGGCACCCGGCTCGCTGTCGGCCCGGCCGGACACGAACAGCAGGTCACCGTTCCGGCGGAAGGCGATCCCGCCCTCGCCCTTCGCGGAACGGGTCAGGCGGACCGGGTCGGCGGCGGCGTCCGTCGCGGACACCGACCAGACCGCACGGCGGGAGCCGGTTCCCTCGCCGTCGAGGGCACTCACGGTGAGGGCGACCCGGGTGCCGTCGGGACTCACCGCGATCCCGTCGACCCGAGGGAGCGCGGTGTACTGGTCCAGATCCGAGAACGGCGTCGTCATGCCACCACGCTACCCAGACGCCGCGGCGGACTGCCCGACTACGCCCAGAACGCGGCGAGGCCCGCGGCCAGGGCGGCCCCCTGCGTGCGTCCGGCATCGGAGGCCGGCGCCTGCGTCGAGAGCGACAGCGAGTTCGGTCCGAACGCCTGCTGCGCGGTGCTGTCCGCGACCACGACCTCGACCGAACTGCCTCCGGCCCGCAGGCGCTCGACCGCGATGTCGAGCCACGGTCCGAGCGGCGACGGGCCCTCGGCACCGCACGCGATGACGAGCACGCGCTCGTACCCCGCGGCGACGTCGGCGTTCGTCGCGGAGCGCAGGCCGCCGTCCATGTACGGCGTGCCGTCGATCGTGACCGGGGACCACACGAGCGGCACCGAGCAGCTCGCGGCGACGGCGCGGGGGAGCGGGATGCCGTCGGCCGCGGTCAGGACCCGGAACCGGCCGTCGGTGGCGTCGATCGCGGTGACCGCGAGGGGCTTCGCCGGCCACTCCGTGCCCGGCAGGGTGTGCGTGAACGTCTCGATGCGCTCCTCGTCGGACTGTCCGCCGGTCAGCTGCTGGGCCGCGGCGCCGAGTCGGGCGCGGGCGTCCTGCTCGCTGGTCGCTCCGCCGAGGATGCGTTCGAGTTCGCCCTGGAAGGCCTCGCCGTCGAGGACCGGAGGCTCCACGTAGGTGGTGGGGACGGGGGCGTGCAACTGGTCGAAGCCCGCCTGCACCGCGCCGTACCGCACGAAGGCGCCGACGACGCTGCCGGCGCTCGACCCGACCACCAGGTCAGCGGCGTCCAGGTCCACCCCCGCGTCGTGGAGTGCGGCGAGGACTCCCAGTTCCCAGGCGATGCCGGCGACGCCGCCACCTCCGAGGACGAGTGCTCTGATTCCGGGGGTGGGCGTCGCGAGGTCCGTCATGTGTCCTGCTTACCAAGCAACGGGTGTCGCCGTGCCGTGGAACGCGCGGAACGTCGGACGGGAGGCTCCCCACCGGTCACGGCCGGACAGCCGCTGGCGCGTCTGTCCGGAACCGGCCGGCGTGGGCCCAGTTGCCAGCTGGCACCGCACCTCCTGTCCGACGCTCGGTCGGCGTGCCCGCGCAACGCTTCGCGTCGCCGCCGAGCGGGGCACGTCCGTCCACGGATCGGTCGCGTCGTCAGACGCCGGCGGTGGAACGGATCCAGCTGGCGCTCTGCGACAGCACCGCGTAGTTCGACCCGGCGTGCGTGTTCGCGCCCGGGTCGGCCACGTCACCGGTCGAGCAGACGCCGACGACCTTGCCCGCGACCACGAGCGATCCACCGGAGTCGCCGTGGTTCGACGCGCCCGAGACGCCGGTGACGTGCTGCGCCCGACCGCGGTAGGCGTCGGTCGACGCCCCGGTCAGGTTCACGCTGGCCTGGTAC
Source organism: Curtobacterium sp. ISL-83 (assembly GCF_018613895.1). Lineage (GTDB taxonomy): Bacteria > Actinomycetota > Actinomycetes > Actinomycetales > Microbacteriaceae > Curtobacterium. Next base: position 5,861 of record NZ_JAGGPH010000001.1, on the reverse strand, counting down.
AGCCCGGTCGTCGGGACGCTGTTCGCGCGGTTGCCGTACCCGAGGATGGTGCCCGTGCCGGTCGACTTCGGGGTGAAGGTCAGGTCGAGCGGGGCGTACGAGGACAGCGGCTTCGCGGTCCGCAGGTGCACGAGTGCGATGTCCCCGGTCGGTGCGGCGTACAGCCGGTCGGCGGGCGTCGCGGTGCCGCGGTTCGTCGTGCTGTTCGACTGGTAGACGTTCATCGCCGTCGTGCCGTCGACGCAGTGCTTCGCCGTCAGGACCCAGGAGGCGTTGAGCTGCTCGCCGGTGCACCCGTAGGAGTCCGTGCCGCCCTGCTGGAAGATGAGCTGCACCTCCCACCGGGTGCTCGGTGCCTGCGTGCCGCCGATGACCTGCGGCGAGGCCGTGGCGGCGTTCGCTGCGGTGGCACCGAGGGAGCCGCCGACGATGGTGAGGGCCGCCGCGGCGGTGAGGGTGAGGACGCGGAGCGTCAGTCGCTGCTTCATGACGACGATGCTCCGCGACCCTCCTCCGGGGGACAAGTCGGCGTTGCGGAGGACAACTGCGTCACCCTCAGCCGGCGCGGCGGCACCGGGTGCTACGCGGGCTGCACGTCGATGAGCACCTTGCCGACCGTGTCCTGCTCGACGGCGTCGTGGGCGGCGGCGGTGTCCTCGAGCGCGAACCGCACGAGCGGCAGCCCGGCGTCCTCACCCACCGGCAGGACCCCCTCGCGCAGGGCGGCGGTGATGTCGGTCGCGGCCGCCGTCAGGGCGTCGTCGCCGATCGTGTAGAGCAGCAGGAACTGGTACCGCGCGTTCACGCTCATGTTCGGGCGGATCGGCAGGGTGGCCTCGTCGCCGCCGTTGTTCGCGTAGATCGACACGACCCCGTGGTTCGCCAGGACGTCCGCGACGAGCTCCGCGTTGTGCGGGATCGACACCTCGACGACGATGTCCACGCCGTCGGGGGCGATCTCACGGATGCGCGCGGCGGCGTCCTCGTTCCGGTAGTTGACGGTGTGGTGCGCGCCCGCGGCCGAGGCGAGCGCTGCCTTCGCGTCCGAGCTGATCGTCGTGATGACGGTCGCACCCGCCCAGCGGGCGAGCTGGATCGCCGCGTGGCCGACGGCACCCGCGCCGCCGGCGACGAGCACCGTGCGACCGTCGAGCGCACCGGGGGACAACCGGGCCGGGCCGGCCTCGTGCGTGGTGAGCGCGCGGTGGGCCGTCATCGCCGGGACGCCGAGCGCGGCGCCGACGTCGAACGACACACCGTCCGGCAGCGGGACAGCGCGCTCGGCCGGCACGACGGTGTACTCCTGCGCGGTGCCGGTGGGGCGGCTCGCGGCGGCCATGAACAGCCAGACGCGGTCGCCGACCGCGAGGCCCTCGACACCGTCCCCCACGGCGTCGACCACGCCGGCGCCGTCCTGGTTCGGGGTGATCTCGGGGAACGGCAGGCCGTCGCCGTAGGTCCCGCCCTGCCGCGCCTTCCAGTCGGTCGGGTTCACGCCGGACACGACGACGCGGACGCGGACCTCACCGGCGCCGGGCTCGGGGACGTCACGCTCCTCGAGCGTCAGGACGGACGACGGGCCGGGCTTCGAGTAGACGACAGATCGCATGTCCCCAGGCAACCACGCGGGCCCTCGGCAGACCCCGGCGGGCGCTCAGCGAGCGTCGTAGTCGACGCGCGAGTCGCTGACCTCGGCCATGTGCTCGGTGGCCCACCGCTCCAGCGGCTCGAGCACCGTGCGGAGCGAGCGCCCGCGGTCGGTCAGTTCGTACTCGACGTGCGGCGGGATCTCCGGGAAGACCGTGCGCGTGACCAGACCGTCGCGCTCGAGTGCCCGCAGGGTCTGTGTGAGCATCTTCTGCGACACGCCCTGCACACGGTGCGCGATCGCGGAGTACCGCTGGGGACCGTCGGCGAGCGTGCCGATCGTCAGGACGCTCCACCGGTCGCCGATGCGGTCGAGCAACTGGCGCGAGGGGCAGTCGGCGGCGTAGGGCGAGTACTCGAGAGCGGACACGATGACCTCCGTTACGCACCACGAGGTGCCTACTTACCCAAAGAGAGTAACACCCGTACAGTGAGTGTCACAGCGCCTCGACCAGGCGCACCAGCTCCACGAAAGGAACGCCCATGACCAGCATCGTCGTCATCGGTGGCACCGGCTACGCCGGCTCCGCCATCACCCGCGAGGCTCTCTCCCGCGGCATCGCCGTCACCGCCGTGGCCCGCGACACCTCCAAGCTGGAGCCGGCCGAGGGCCTGACGCTCGCGCAGGGTGACGCCTTCGACGCGGACTTCGTCACCTCGGTCACCGCCGGGGCAGACGTCGTCATCGTCTCGCTGCACGCGGTCCAGGCCGACGGCAGCGAGCTCAAGGACCGGTTCCAGCACTTCGTCGACGCCGCAGCTGCTGCTGGCGCTCGCCTCGGCGTCGTCGGGGGAGCCGGGTCGCTCCTGGTCGCCGAGGGCGGCCCGCGCCTGGTCGACACCGAGTCGTTCCCGGACGCCTTCAAGGCCGAGGCGTCGAGCCACGGCGAGATCCTCGAGCGGCTCCGTGCCGGGGCGTACACCGGCGACGTGGACTGGTTCTACGTCAGCCCGGCGGCGGCCTTCGGCGGCTACAACCCCGGCGAGCGTCGTGGCACGTACCGCACCTCGGACGACCTGCTCCTGACCGATGCCGACGGCAACTCGGACATCTCCGGTGAGGACTTCGCGATCGCCGTCGTCGACGAGGTCGAGACGCCGACGCACCACCGCGCCCGCTTCGGCGTCGCGTACTGACCCCCAGCCGGAACCAGGTTCCGGACACGGCACCGCGTCACGCCGCGGTGCCGTGTCCGTTCCGCGGGTCCGGTCGCGATGGCGCCCACCCGTCGGACGGGAGGCGCGGTGCGCGGTTCGACCCGCGTGACCGCGCCGCACGCGCGCGGCGCCGCGCCGCACGCGTCAGCGGTGCCCGACGATGCTCGGCAGCGGCAGGTGGTGGCGGACGCGCACCTCGACGTGGAGGCCTCCGCGTCGCGCGAGCACGAGCCCGACGATCGCCGCCGCTGCCGCGGGCACGCTCCCGGCGACGACCATCCCGACGTGCGCCCCGAAGTGGTCGACGATCTGCCCCATCAGCGGGCCACCGATCGCCTGCCCGCCGAGCAGCACGAGCACGTACAGCGACATCACGCGGCCCCGGATCGAGACGTTCGACGACAGCTGCACGAGTGAGTTCGACGCGGTCTGGAACAGCAGCTGCGACATCCCCACCGCGACGAGCGCCACGGTGAACGGCGCGATCACCGGGATCGACCCCGTGACCACGAGCAGCAGGCCCGTCCAGAACACGCCGCCGACCACGGTGCGGAGCCGGATCACCGCCCGCCGCGTCGAGAGGAGTGCCCCGGTCAGCGCGCCGACGGCGACGGCGGAGTTGAACAGGCCGTAGCCGCCGGCCCCGACGTCGTAGACCTTCGACGCGAAGGCGGACAGCAGTACGGGCATCGTGAGCGCGAACACCGAGAAGAACGCGACGAGGATCACCGGCACGATGATCGTCGGCTTCCGGACGGCGTAGCGGAGGCCCTCGACGAGCTGACCCTTGCCCCGCGGCGCCGGTGGAGTGCGGTGGAGCTCCGAGGTCTTCAGGAACCCGAGCGTGATGACCACGGCCACGCAGGCGATCGCGTTGATGCCGAACGACCACCCGGCGCCGACGGCGACGAGGAGTGCGCCGGAGAGTGCGGGGCCGATCATCCCGCCGAGCTGGAACACGCTCGAGTTGACGCTGATCGCGTTCCGCAGGTGCTCGTGCCCGACGATCTCGGTGACGAAGACCTGCCGGGCCGGGTTGTCGATCACGGTGACCATGCCGACCAGGAACGCGATGAGCCAGATGTGCCAGGCCTGCACCACGCCGGCGAGCGTCAGCGCCGCGAGCACCGCCGACAGCACGGCGAACAGGCCCTGCGTGATCATCATCAGCGCACGCTTCGAGAACCGGTCGACGAGCACGCCGCCGAGCAGCCCGAACAGCAGCATCGGGGCGAACTGGCACGCGACGGTGATGCCGACCTGGGCGACCGAGCCGGTGAGCTGCAGCACGAGCCAGTCCTGGGCGATGCGCTGCATCCACCCGGCGGTCATCGCGACCAGGTTGGTGGCGGTGAACAGCCGGAAGTTCCGCACGGACAGCGCGATGAGCGTGTGCCGCCACGGCGGTCGTTCGGCCTGGACGGGCAGTGGTTCGGTGGGTGGGGGGAGGGTCGTCGGTGACGCGCTCACGGTGTGGGGATCTCCGGACGTCGACTGCGGAACTGGTACCCCAACGAAACTACGTGGTCGCGTCTCATTCGATACCCGTATGGTGGCTATCACTCCATTGCGATGTCGAATGAGGGGAGCCGCCGTGCTCGATCCCGTCCTGCTGCGAACGTTCCTGGCGGTCGCCGAGACCAGCAGCTTCACCCAGGCCGGGCAGCGCCTCGGCATCAGCCAGCCGACGGTGTCGCAGCACGTCCGCCGTCTCGAGACGGCCGTTGCACGCACCCTCGTCGCGCGGGACACCCGGGGCGTGGCGCTCACGGACAACGGTGACGCGATGGCCGGCTTCGCGCGGACGATCCTCGCCGCGCACGCCACGGCCGACGCCTACTTCTCGGGCGCGGCAGCGCGTGGTCGCCTGCGGTTCGGAGCGGCCGACGACCTCGCGATCACGCAACTCCCACGGATCCTCCGGGACTTCCGACGGCTGCACCCGCACGTCAACCTCGAGCTCACGGTGAACCAGTCGGCGCCGCTCCTCCGCCGGGTGCACGCCGGTCAGCTCGACCTGGTGTTCATCAAGCAGACCGCCGGTGTCTCGGCCGAGGGCACGCGGGTCGCCACGGACCAGATGGTCTGGATGGCCCAGGACGGCATCGCGCTCGAACGCGACGAACCGGTGCCGCTGATCGCCTACCAGGCGCCGAGCATCAGCCGCCAGATGGCGATCGACGCGCTCGAGGCCGCGGGGCGGACCTGGCGCATCACGTGCAACACCCGCGACGTGAACGGGGTGCTCGCGGCGGTCCGGGCCGGGATCGGCGTCGCCGTGTTCCCGCACTCGCTCATCCCCGCGGACCTCGTGAAGGTGTCGCAGCGGCTGTCGTTGCCGGACCTGCCGCCCGTCGACTACGTCCTGATCGCCAACCCGACCGTCCAGCCGGAGCCCATCGAGGCCCTGACCAACGCGATCCTGTCCCGCGGGGTCGTCCGCGCGGTCTGACGCTCCGAGCCAGCCCGGCGCAGCGAGCGGGATCGCCGCACTGAGCGGGCCCGGCGTACCGAGCGGCCCCGACGTGCCGAGCGGGCCCGGCGCACCGAGTGCGTCAGGGCGCGAGCGTCGGGACGGACCCGGTGCCCGTCAGGTCCGGCAGCGTGATGCCGGCCATCGGCAGCAGCGCGGATGCCACGGCCCAGAGCAGCAGCAGGGTCCCGACCCCGCCGAGCACCGCACCGAGCAGCGCGATCGGACGCTGCCACGTGGCAGCCGGGTTCCGGAGCGTGCTCACCGACAGCAGGAGCGCGAGGGCGCCGAGCGCGATCCCGACCCCGTGCACCGTGGTCGGTGCGAGGAACCACCAGGCGGCGAGTCCGAGGGTCGCGATCCCCGCCAAGGCACCGAGGAGCGCTCCGGGCGTCGCGCCGACGGCACGGGTCGCGCGGGTCGCACCGGGTGCACCGGATGCACCGGCGTCGGCACCGGCCTGGAGGCGCGGCTCGGCTCCGTCGACGGCGGTCGCCACCGGCGTCGGTGCGGCTCCGGTCCGGCGCGGTGTCCGCGGGGCGCGTCGGCTCGCCTTCTGAGGCCGCGGGCCACGGCCGCGCGG
>NZ_JAGGPH010000018.1 GCF_018613895.1 Curtobacterium sp. ISL-83 | reverse complement strand
CAATTAGGAGACACGCCCTAGCCGCGTCGACACCGCCCGAACGCCTGGGGCGGACAATGGGATCCGCCGAACTCGGCCGTGAAACCGGCGACGCAGCAGGACCGCTCCTGGTCGGCTGGGTCGGCACGATCGCGACCCTCCCGGTCGGATTCGTCGCATTCGCGGTGCTCGCGGCCGCCGGCGCGATCACCGCGACTCGCCTACCCCGCACCCCATCAACACCCTCCACCAGGCGAGGGCAACCAACAGGAGGCCCACGATGACCGATCTCCCGAGGCTGCTGCTGGTCGAGGACGATGCCCGCCTCGGCCCGCTGATGGCGAAAGTCCTCGGCGCAAGGTGGAACGTCGAGCTGGTGGCGGATGGTGAAGCGGCGCTCACAACCGCCCTGGCGCGGTTCTTCGACGTCATGGTCGTGGATCGTCGGTTGCCTGGGATGGACGGTGCGGCGTTGATCGCGGAGCTCCGGCGGCGTCGGATCAGCACACCGGTCCTGATGCTCACGGCGCTTGGCAGTCTGCAGGACAAGGTGTCGGGGCTGGACGCCGGCGCGAACGACTACCTCGTGAAACCGTTCGAGTTCGACGAGTTGAACGCGCGGCTTCGCGCCCTCACTCGTGACTACACCGGCTCCGGCGATCGTGTGGAAATCGGCAGCTGGACGTTCTACCCGGAGGACCGATCCATCGACTCGCCCTACAGCGGCCGTGTGATGTTGACTCACGCGGAGACAGCGGTGCTCCGCATCCTGACCGCCGAACCCGCGAGGACCTTCTCCCGGCAGCATCTCCTGTCCGCGGTGTTCGATCACGGCGAGCCAGGGACCGTCGACACGTACGTGCACTACCTCCGGCGGAAGACCGAACCCGACCTCATCACCACCGTCCGCGGTATCGGTTACCGCCTCGGAACCCCCGCCTGACCTCGCCCACTCCTGCGACCCCCGATTGACCGCGGGCTTGTTACCGGCTGTAGCGGATGACCCAGGTGCGGGCCTTCTGCCACGTTCCGTCCGGGTGGTAGCCGACCGCGGCGAGCTGCTTCGTGACGGTGTTGCGTTCGTCGGGAGAGACCGCGGTCAGCAGCCACACGGACTTCGCGTTACCGATCGTGCCGGGAAGGTCGGTCAGTGGCCGTTGGGTTTCCCACAACCCGTCGGCGCGCACGGCGGGCGATTCGAGGAGCGGGTCGCGAATCCCAGCGAACGCGGCGGGGTAGGTCTCCTCGATGATGCGGGATGTTGCCAGGGGGTGTCGTTCGAGAGGTCCGTAGACGATTGCGTCGTCCTGTCCGGCCGGCTCCTTCGCCCGTTCGCTGCGGATGAGGGCAGCAACCTGGTTCCAGGCGGAGTCGTCCTTTGCGGTCACGGTGCGCTGCTGCACCCACGTGGGCGCTGAGAGTGCGGCAGCGACGATCACGGCGGCTGCGATCACACGCCGCACGACCCGGTCCGGGACGACCGTCACTGCAGCGCCCATGCAGAGCGCGGCGGCGGGAGCGCCGAACGCCACGTATCGGGGTGAGTACAGCGGGTTCGTCACGAGCGACGCGACGATCAGCACAACGGTCGGGACGACAGCCCAGGGAAGGGCGACCGCCACCAGGCTCCGGCCGCGATCGGAGCGGAGTGCCAGCAGCGCGCCACCGGAGGCGACAACGCACCCGAACACGGCGAAGGCAGGGTTCTTGGTGAACCACTGTGTGAGCAGGACCTCTTGCACCGTGTGCGTGCTGATGTGCTGGATCCAGTCGATCTGAGCCGACTGCTCGGACGACGTCAGAGCGAGGGGTGTGAGAGCAGCGACGGTGATCCCCGCGGCGGCAACCCACGACCAGGCAGCACGCCACAGGGGTCGTTTGCGAGTGTTCCGGCGGATCAGCGGCAGCGCCGCGGTGATCCCGTGTCCGAGGGTCACAAGCACCAAGTACAAGAACACCGCGCCACCAAGTACAAGAACACCGCGCCACCAAGGACCGACAGGGCCACGTAGGCGATCCACCATGGCCACGCTCGCCCGCCACTGGTCATCCGCCGGTGGGCGATCACGAACACGATCGTCGCCGCGACGGCGATCAGTGTTGCCAACGCGAAGGAGCGTCCCTCGGAGCCCATCCACGTCACCCGCGGCATGAGGGCGAAGAACGCACCCGCGAGCACTCCCACGCGGACGTCGACGAGCAGGCGGCCGAGGACCACGACGAGTCCGGCTGCAGCACCCACGGCAAGAGCCGACGGGAGCCGGAGCGTGAACGGCGAGTACCCGACGAGCTGGAACCACAGGTGCATGAAGCTGTAGAAGGTCGCGTGGACGATGTCGACATGGCTGACCTCACGGCCGAGGTCAGCCCAGGGGCGTCCCGCCGACACGACCGTGGCGGCTTCGTCGTACCAAACCGATGGCACCCAACTGAACGCCACCGCGACGAGTGCCGCCGCAGCGCCGACCACAACCGGGGCGGCCCCGCGGCGCTCTCGAGCCACGTCGGGCCGGCCGATTTCTGGTTGCGCGCGAGTGAGCACGGCACTCATCAGCGGGTTCTCGCATCCGTGGTCCGCTCGTCGGTGACGTGCGCCGGCACGGAACGCTCAACCGGTGCGGCGCCGTGCCTGCGCGTCGGGCGATCCCGTCGCCTCACCTGCTCCTGCTGCACGGCAGCCACAAGATGACGAAGGACCACCCACACCGCGGTCGTCCACAGCACACTCGCGACGAGATCGCTGGGGTAGTGCACCCCCAGGCTCAAGCGGGACACCGCGACCAGAACGATCGCCACGACCCCGACGATGAGCGTCCCCACTCTGACTCGCCCAGCCGTGACCGTCAGGATTCCGAGGACGACCGCGGTGATCAACGCGACGTGCCCGGACGGGTAGGACCAGCTCTCAGCGGCCGCATGCACACCGGGCAGCACCGGCCGCGGCCGGTGCACGAGCAACTTCACCAGCTCAACCGACAGCCACGGAACCACGGCCGTAACAACGAACTGGTCGGCCCGGCGGACGTCAGCACGCCACCACACGACAGCGGCGACAACGGCAATGATCAGGACGCCGCCGACCGGCTCCAGCACCATTCCGATGCCCGTGGCGATCGCGTGTCCAGTCGCCGGTACGTGCGCGAGGAGCAGCCGGTCGACACGCAACTCTGTGACTCCGACCTGCGGCACGGCGGTGAGGACGAAGCCCGCAACCAACACCAGCACAGCGACCAGAAACGACACGACGACTTCCGGCGTGCGCAGACGCCGACTCACATCACTCAGCATCGAGCAGCCCCTCACGCTCAGCCTCAACAGCCACCGCGACAAGCGCGGTGACGCCAGTAGCGGCACTCAACAACACGCCGCCGCCCACGGCGACGAGAACCCACATGACAGCCATCACCAGTTACCTCCGACCACAGCGTGGGAGCGGCGTGCAAAGGAACGACTCAGAGACCGCAGCACCTCCGACCCGGGCCGGGTGGGGTCGGTGTGTGGTTTCTGTGACCACCCCGATGAGAGTGGTTCGCATGAGTGACAGGACGAAACGGCGGCAGCGAGTATTCGACCTGGTGTTCCTTGTCGGTATCGCGTTGAAGGGCCTCGACGGCGTTGGTGAGCTCCTGCTCGGGTTACCGATGCTGTTCCTCCGCCCGGCACAGATCACCTCACTGGCCCACCTGGCAACGGCGCGTGAGCTGAACGAGGACCCGCACGATCTCATCGCGCACCTGCTGCTGCACGGGGCATCAGCACTGAGCGCGGACGCAGCACTGATCGCCGCCGTCTACCTCATCATCCACGGGCTAGTGAAGGTCGCGATCGTGATCGCGATGCTCCGCGGATCCAGCCGCGTGTATCCCTGGGCGATCGCTGCACTCGGCGCGTTCCTGGTGTGGCAGTGCGCGGAGATGATCCTGCATCCCTCAGCCGGTGTTGCCGCGCTGAGCATCTTCGACGCCATCATCATCGTCCTGACGTGGCGAGAGTGGCGGCAACACCGCAGCCTCCACGACGCGTTCCGCTCCACGTTCCCCAGCGCGGTCCGTCGGTGGCGCCAGTTCCGTACCGGCCGCCGGACAGTAGCAACGACACGTCCGACTCGATGACCGGGTGCTGGGCCCAACCCACTCGGAGAGTGAGCGGCTCCGCACGATCTGAAGGCGCGATGCCCCAGCCCCGTTCCGGTCCAGCTTTCGGATTCACGATCCCAGCGTGAATTCGGTCTGACTATCCCCATCCAAACCTCGCTGGACCTGGTCGCCGTGATGCGTCGGCGCCCGCTCCCGTGGCGTATCCATGCGGAAGCACCAGGCCGGGGGCGGCGCAGTTGAACCGACGGCAGCGGCACCACACACGTTCCGCCCATGTGCGAACATGGATGCTAGCGTTGCGTACTGCACCCAAGGGTGCAAGTGCGCACACGGGCTGTATGCATTCGGGTTGCATCGAGCCCGTGTGCGCCTGCCTAATCACGCCGAGCATTCTCGCGGGGCTTGCCGTGCGCGCCTCCACTACCGCCACCCTCGAGCGACGTGCCGCGTGCCGTAGGGTGAGCAGGGGGATCACAAGAACCTCGGCAGTGGCGAAGGGCGGTCCTGCCGGCGCGGTGATGTGTGCTCCGCATCGGCCAAGGGACGCCGAACGTCCGGGGCGGCTTGCGTGCTCTCAAGGGTGCAGGTCATGGTTGCTACTGACCCTCCCGATCCTGACAGCCGCGCCGAGGCTGAGGATCTCGACTGGGTGGCAGAGAGCCTGACCGGCCCCGCCGCCATCAGCAACCCGGCCGGTAGCGCGCCCGGGTCAGGTGCGTGGCCGTACGTCGCGCTGATCACCGTCGCCTCCGTCCTCGGCCCCCGCATCACCAGAACCCGGTCGTCCCAAAACGGCGGTCGCAGTCGCGCCATCTGATCTGCGGAAAGGAGCCGCTTCCGCCCCCGCCGCCGGTCGCATGGCGACTTGGATGGGACCGGCTCGGAGAGCGCGGCAACCGTGCCGGCTGCGTGGTACGCGGGCGGGAATCGTGTTGGTGGGTATGCTCTGGGTGTCACCACGCGGGAGCCCACGGTACTGGGCTGAGAGGAAGCCACAGCTTCGACCGCTGAACCTGTCCGGGTCATGCCGGCGAAGGAAGTGGGCTTCCATGCACCGTTTTGTTGCGCGTCCCGTCGGTCACGCCGACACTGTTCCACCCGCCACCTCGGCGGCGGTGGCTCGCCGAGCGGTTCGCGGTGCGGTGCTCGGGAACTTCGCTGACCAGTTCGACATCTTCCTCCCCGTGATCGCGCTCGCCCCCGTCAGCGCCGCACTGTTCGGAGCGAACGCCGCGTGGGGAACGGGGTGGGTGTTCGTCGCCACGCTCCTCGGCCGGCCCGTGGGCGCGGCCGTGTTCGGTCCCGCGGCGGACCGCTTCGGACGCTCCCGAACCACCCGCCTCGTGCTCCTTGGTGTTGCCATCTGCACTGGCTGCATCGCGGTGATCCCCGGGCATGAGGTCCTCGGTATGGGGACGATCGTCGCGGTGATCATCCTTCGGTTCATCGGCGGGGTGTTCCTCGGCGGCGAGTACACGGCCGCGGTGCCGCTCGCGATGGAATGGTCTCAACCGCATCAGCGTCCGGTGCTCAGCGGCCTCATCATGGCGATGTCGCCGCTCGCGAACGCGGTGATCGCGGGCACAGTCACGCTCCTTCTCGCGACCGCCGGTCCGGCCGCATACGCGGAGGGACTGTGGCGGGTGCTGTTCCTCGCCGGAGCGGTGATCGCGGTGATCACCCGGGCGGCCTACGCGCGCACCCTCGACCCGCAGCGAGACGAACCCGCCGCGCAGCCGGTCCGGAGCGCGGCGCACCGGCGGGAGCGCGGGCCGCTCCACGAGGTCCTGCTCGGTGCTGACCGGGGCGCCTTCGTGCGCTTGTTCGCCCTCATGAGCGGGCTGTGGGTCCTGACGGACATGGCGGTCCCAGTGTTCACTGGCCGTTTGAGCGTGGCCCTCGCCTCCCCGCAGGCCGTCGCGATGGTTCTCCTCATCGCTACCGCCGTTTCCGCGGTGGGGATCTTCGGCGCCGGGCTGCTGTCGCGCCGTGTCGGGTATCGGCGTTTCTTCAGCGCCTCCGGGATCCTCGCCGCGATCGCTGCCCCGATCGCGTTCGCTGCCATTTTGGGCCGGGCGGGAGCGGACGGAATCGTCACGGTCGTCGTGCTCGCTGCGCTGTTGCAGCTGGTCACGGTCTCCGGCTACGGGCCGGTCGCGGCGCATCTGTCGGAACAGTTCCCCGCCGGGTCGCGGTCCACGGGCTACGGGCTGGCCTACAGTCTCTCGATCGTGATCCCCGCGCTCTACCCGTACTACCTGCCACCCCTTGAGCAATTGGTCGGCGCCACCCCCGCGGTCGCCAGCCTGATGTTCCTCGGCGGCGTGCTCGTGGCCGTCGGTGGCCTGCTGCAGCGCCAACACCGCCGCCTGTCTGCGGCCGGAGCAGCCAGGGCGGCCGGCACAGCCGTCCGGTGACCCGGCGCTGATGCCGCACCGTCGACGGGCGTACTGGCGCGGCAGTGGTGTTATCGTCGTCGCATCCACACGGGGGCCCTCGCAAGGGCTGAGAGCGGGCTGACGCGGCCCGAGACCGTTCGAACCTGTCCGGGTCATGCCGGCGAAGGAAGTAGGACCTCTGATGGATTCCGCCATGCGTTCACACACTCTTGCGTACGTGGAGGATGCCGAACACGGCGTTCGGGTGCCGGTCACCCAGATCCGGCTCGACCCCAGCCCAGACGGTGCCGACAACGGCCCGTTCACGGCGTACCGAACGGAGGGTCCTGGGAGCGAGGCGACCGTCGGCCTCCCGGCGTTCCGCCAGCCATGGATCGAAGATCGCGGCGACACCGAAACGTACGAGGGTCGGGCACGAGACCTGCAGGACGACGGCCGGACCGCGCAGCGCCGTGGTGCAGCGTCCGCCGAGTGGCGCGGCCGCCGGTCGCAGCCGCGCAGGGCGAGCGACGGGAAGACCGTCACGCAAATGCACTACGCACGCGCCGGCGTCATCACGCAGGAGATGCGGTTCGTCGCATTGCGGGAGAACTGCGACGTGGAACTCGTCCGCGCCGAGCTCGCCGCCGGCCGCGCGATCATCCCGAACAACATCAACCACCCCGAATCCGAGCCGATGATCATCGGGAAGTCGTTCCTGGTGAAGATCAACGCGAACATCGGCAACTCCGCGGTGACAAGCTCCATCCGCGAAGAGGTCGACAAGTTGCAGTGGGCGACGAAGTGGGGTGCGGACACCGTCATGGACCTCTCCACCGGCGACGACATCCACACCACCCGCGAGTGGATCCTCCGAAACTCCCCCGTCCCCATCGGCACCGTGCCGATCTACCAAGCGCTCGAGAAGGTCAACGGGGACGCCAACGCCCTCACCTGGGAGATCTACCGGGACACCGTGATCGAGCAATGCGAGCAGGGCGTCGACTACATGACCGTGCACGCAGGCGTCTTGCTCCGCTACGTTCCGCTCACAGCGAACAGGGTCACCGGCATCGTTTCCCGCGGCGGATCGATCATGGCCGGATGGTGCCTGGCGCACCACCAGGAGAACTTCCTTTACACACACTTCGACGAGTTGTGTGCAATCTTCGCCCGGTACGACGTCGCGTTCTCCCTCGGTGACGGGCTCCGCCCCGGGTCCACCGCCGACGCCAACGATGCCGCCCAGTTCGCGGAACTCGACACCCTCGCCGAGTTGACCAAACGTGCGTGGAAGTACGACGTGCAAGTCATGGTGGAAGGTCCCGGGCACATCCCGTTCCACCTGGTGCGGGAGAACGTGGAACGTCAGCAGGAGTGGTGCGACGGGGCGCCGTTCTACACGCTCGGTCCGCTCGTGACCGACGTCGCTCCGGGCTACGACCACATCACGTCGGCGATCGGCGCCACCGAGATCGCCCGTTACGGCACCGCGATGCTCTGCTACGTCACCCCGAAGGAACACCTCGGCCTGCCAGACAAGGACGACGTCAAGACGGGGGTCATCACGTACAAGATCGCCGCGCACGCCGCGGACCTCGCAAAGGGCCACCCTGGCGCAAACGAGCGTGACGACGCGCTGTCGAAGGCTCGATTCGAGTTCCGGTGGCGGGACCAGTTCGCGCTCGCACTCGACCCGGTCACCGCCGAAGCGTTCCACGACGAGACCCTCCCCGCCGAGCCGGCGAAAACCGCCCACTTCTGTTCCATGTGCGGCCCGAAGTTCTGCTCCATGCGGATCTCCCAAGACATCCGCGACCAGTTCGGGGACGCCGGCGACCAGGAAGTCATCGCCGGAATGCGGCAGAAATCCGAGGAGTTCCAGCGGGCCGGCGGGAGGGTTTACCTCCCCGCACCCACCATCGGCGCCTCCTGACGGGTCTGCTCGCTGCGTGCTGTCGTCGCCCTGAGTCACTCGAAAAGGCGAAGCCGCAGCTCGGGCTTGACGCTCACAATGAAACGCTGATGGCCTCGCCCCAGTTGGGGCGAGGCCATCAGCACCAGGTACTACTTCTTCGCAACCGGCTGGGTCAGGGCGCGGAGCGCTTCCTTGGCCGCATCGACGGCAGCCTGGTCCCGCTCGACCGTCGCGGCTGCGGTCGTAACGGCCGCGGTCGCGGCGTCGTTCGCGGCAGTCGTGGTGGCGATGACGGTCGACAATGTGACCTGGGCCTGGTTCAGGGCGGCCAGATCTGGGCCCAGCTGCGCCTGGGCCGCGGCCTGGACACTCGGGTCCGTGGCGGCTGCCAGCGCAGCCTGATCGGCAGTGACGGCGTCTTGCGCCGATGTCACGACTGCCTGCGCAGCAGCGACCTGCGCGTCACCGTTGGTCTCCACGGCAGCCGCGGCGTCCTGCGCCTCGGTGAGGGTCTCCTGGTCGGCGGTGAGCGTGTTCTCGGCGGCGTCGAGCACCTTTGCCGCGGCAGCCTTCGCCTGACCGGCGGCCTTCGCGGCAGCAGCCTTCTTCGATGCGGCGGCCTTCGCAGCGGCAGCCTTCTGTGCCGCTGCCGCGCGAGCAGCGGACGTCGTGTGGGTAGCCGAGTGAGCCGGGGCCGCGTTCGCCACACCAGCACCCGTCAGGGACAACGCGCTGGCAAGAACGACCGCGCCGAACGCGGTGGTGATGGTTTTCTTCATGGTCTCATCTCAAAACGCTCGCCCGGCGGTGTGTGGGCTGGTGGAACCCCTCCTGCAGGGGCAATGCAACAGTACGAATCTCCTCGGGGACGCGCTTCCCCCAGTTCGAGCCGCCCGCTGGGTTAGCCGTGGGTGTGGGTCGCCCAACGTGCGGTGGTCTTTTGGTACAGGACCGCGTTGCCGTCCTGTTGCATCACCAGGCGCATGCCGGTGCCGTGGTACCGGCTCGTGCTGGACGCCCACCGCGCCTTGCCTTGTGCGTCGTAGATCACGAGGTTCCCGTCGGCCTGCAGCGTGAACCGGCTGCCGTGGTACTGCGACGTGCGGGATGCCCACTTCGCTTTCCCGCTGATATACACCACGAGGTTCCCGTCGGCTTGCATCACCAGCTGCCGCTTCCCCGCGGTGTCCCACAACGACTGCCCGGCGGTGAGGGTGCTCGCGGGCGTCATCGTGTCCGCGCCTGGAGCGCCGTTGTGCCACCGGACCGTGCCGCCGGTGAGGACCCGCACGTCACCCCGGTCAGTGACCGTGAGGATGTTCGACGAGCCAGTCCGGCTCGTATGGGACGCCCACAGCGCCTTCCCGGCCGTGCTGTAGACGACGAGGTTCCCGTCGGTCTGCATCGCAAGCGTCGCTCCCGCATTGCCTGACGTGTTTGATGCCCACAGGGCGCGGCCGTTGCCGTATTCGACGAGGTTCCCGTCCTTCTGCATGTCGAGGCGGTACTGCTGCAACGGCGAGTGGATTGATGTCCCTCCCGGAAGCCGCACCGTGCCGGCCGAGACCTTCGTGCCATCCTTCGACACACCACTCGACGGCACCGAAATGGGTGTCGGCGTTGGGGTCGGTGTCGGTGTGGGAGTCGGTGTGGTGGTCGGTGTGGGTGTCGGTGTGGTGGTCGGGCAGGTGGATGCGAAGGGGAGCAGCTTGGTGAGGGCTGTCCAGTTGGGGCTGCCGAGTCCGGTGACGAGGTCGTAGCCAGGGCCGGCGGAGTCGGTGCCGTTGCTGCCGGACGTGACGTCGCGGAACGCTTCCGGGTGGGCGTAGAGGGCAGTGTGGATGTCACCGATGCCGGTCGTGCATCCGCGCGCGGCCAGGGTCGTGGTCAGCTGCGCTGCCAGGACCGGGGATGCAAGACTCGTGCCGCCGCCGAGGACCCACCCGCCGAGGGTGCCGGAGTAGATCCCGATACCGGTGTTCGGGTCCGCGACAGCGGAGACGTCCGGCACGAGGCGGCTGCTCCCGGGGATGCCGGTGTTCGCCTGGTACGCCGGGCGGGCAGCAGTAGAGTAGCCGCCGCCGGAGGAGCCGTTGCTGTTGCCCCACGCCGTCTCGGTGAAGGTCGAACCGTTGTTCTGCAGCGTCGTGCCCCCGACGCCGATGACGGCAGCCGATGATGCCGGGTAGTTGACCGTCGTCGTACCGCCGCAGGTCGTGCCGGTGTCGCCGGAGGAGGCGAACATGGTCGCCCCGGCGCCGACGATGCGGCTGATGCCGTCCTCGAGGACTGTGCGGTACTGGTCGGGCAGCGACGCCTCGCAAGTTCCCCAGGACATGCTCACGGCTGAGATGTGCTGCGCGGCGACGTCGTTCGCGATCTGCGTGTAGGCGTCGTACATGCCCTGAATAGTGGAGGGCACGAAGTAGATACGCTGCGCGGCCTTCGGCGCCACGGCGAGGAGCGACTCCTGATCCAACGCAACCTCGACGTCGCCGTTGCTGCCGTCGAGCTGCGTCGCCGATGCCCCATCGATGGGGACCTCGGTGACCTGCGGCAGCGGCAGTGCCGCGGCCTGCGCGTACGTGGCGAGGTCGGAGGACTTCCACCCGGAGAACTGCACGGTCGCGATCGTGGCGCCAGAACCAGCGGTCGGATCCGCCGGCACCGAGTACGCGGCGGCAAGGTCACTGACCGGCCGGCCGGGCACCGCGGTGGGTACGACTACCGGCCGCTGATCCAGGCCGAGGACGCTCGACACGGCGCCACCGAACGCGGCGGGCATCGTCGGCGTCGTGGTCGGATGCATCGTTTTCCCGATACCGACGACGGCGACCTGCAGCAACGCTTCCGCCTGACCTACGGTGCCGGTAGCGGTGAGCTCCCACGTGCCGGTCCTCGTGACCGTGAAGCCGGCCCGCTCCAATGCGGCACGGACGAGCCCCCCGCGTCCAGCGCGCGGTGCGGTCGCATCCACGCGGCCGCGTCGCTGTGCACTTGATCCAGACGTCGTCGTACCCAACCGCCGCAACGTAGAACGATCATGCGGCGTGAGCACGACGGTGAGCGTGACCGGGGTCTCCGAAGGTGTCGCGGTAGCCGTTTCCGGCGGCGCTGCGCTCGGGGCGGACGGAACCACCTTTCGCAGCACATCCGACGCAGAAGCGGCCTGCGGCGCGCTGAGGGCGCCCGTCATGGTGAGGATCGCTGCGGTGATCGTGGCGGTGAGAGCGAGGGCGTGTCCGGACTGCCGGACTCGTCGGGGTGTCATTACGCGAAACCCTACGTTCCCGCGGCCGCCGGATCACGCCCCAGCACAGGGGGGGGCTTGCGGTCCGCTGTTGCGCGGGCGGTCGAGTCACCGACGGCGATCGCCGAACTCGCGACGCTGGGGACGGAAGCGCTGCGAGCACCCAGCTTCCCGCCTCCGCCTGGATTCCGGCGCCTGAACATTTGCGCGCACAGCACGTCCGTTCCTAATCAACGGGCGTCGGACCCGCTGCGGGCGTTTGGGCGGGGGAGAAGCCGGGTCCTTGGTAGTTAGCGGGACGTGCCTGTTTCCCGGCGGAGGGTGGTGCTTGGGTACTCGCCATGACGCTCCATGTAGGACTGCGCCAAGCGCCCCAAGTGGGTGAATCCCCAGCGGCGGGCGACGCCACGGACCGTGGTGGCGTCCGGGCCGCCGCGGAGAAGGTCATGGCGGGCGTAGTCCAGGCGGACGTCGCGGAGGTACGCCGTGGGGGTCCTGCCGGTCGCCCGTTGGAAGCCTTCCTGCAGGCCGCGGGCGCTGAGGCCGACGGCAGCTGCGACGTCGGCGACCGTGAGTGGCTGATCCACGTGGTCGGATGTATTCGATGGCGCCTCGGATGCGAACGTTCCAGGGCTGCTGCAACGCAGATCTCAGTCCGTCGGCGTGTGGCCGGTACATGCGCAGGAACACAGCCGCTACGTCTCGGGTGGCCTCGTGCCAGAGCAGGGAATTGATACCCGCCTCGCCGAGTGCCCGGGAAGCAGCCGACACACTCTCCCGCCACCGCAGCACCGCACCAGCGCTCGGCACCTGTCGGTATTGGAACTGCAACCTTCCGCTGGTGAGTGCGTACCGTTCCGCGGCAACGTCGTGCACGAGGTTCCGGTTGGGGTGCACCAAGCGTTGGTCGTAATCGGTGGCGGTCGACACAAATTCCCGGTCGGGCGGGAACAGGAGCGGCTGGTGCAGCTGCTGCTGCACGTCGTCGACACCAACATCGACGACGGACGAGCCGGCGTCGATCCATTGCACGATGTAGTCGTCGTCAGGCGTGATTTCGCCCTGAACGAACCCCGTCATTTGTGATCGTCGCAGCGTCAGAGCCTCGTCGCCTGCAGCCATGTACCGGTACCGGTAGGGGGCGCCGGTTTCGCGACTGTTCCACCGCTTCCCGCCGTACAGCCCCGGCAGCGTCGCCATCGCCTCGTCCACCGTGAAGCCAGCTGCTGCGACCCGCACCGCCGTTGCCGCGTCACGTTCAGGTTCGAAGCCGTTCGGGCGTGGCATCGCTAGGGACCGTCCGTGGGGCTCAACGAAGACCACGACGGATGGTCCTCCGCGCTGTCCGCTGCGCGGGGAGCCGCGGGGGGTTGCTCGAGCGGAGGGCGCCGGCGAGGCGGGTGGAGAACCGGGCGATGGTCATTGCTTCCTCGTCCGACAGCTCGTCTATGACCTCGACCAGCGGGGCGTGGATGTGCGCATACGCAAGGGCGATGTCCTCGACGGCGGTCCCCGTAGGGATCACGACGATGCCTCGCCGGTCCTTCGGATTCGGCTGCCGCTCTGCGCGGCCCGTGTCGACGATCCGATCGATGAGCTTCGTGACCGCCGGGGACGACAGTCCTATCGTCCGAGCCAGACGCGTGGCGCTCATCGGCCGCCCCTCGCGTGCAGACTGCACCAGGTGGAGCAGCGCCAACGCGTCAAGCGGCCGCATCTGCAGCGCACATACCGCCTGCTCGTCCGCGTTATGCGCGCTTTCGCTCAATGCCTGCAGGCCCGCAATCGCTGCCAGCCCGGCTGCGGACCGCGGCTGCTGCGCGTAAAGGTGCTCCGGAACCCGGGGCGTCGGACCGTCATCCATCGTGTTCGCTCTCCCGCTCTCGGCACCTCGCCGCCTGTCGGGAATAGTCTCATAACGCACGCCAATCTGCTAACTTGGCGAATAGTTAACCGAAGCAGGTATCGCCTGGCATGGTGGGCCAGACGCTGTGGATCAGCAGTGTCAGCACACGAAGGAGACACCCATGTCGAACACGGCAGGAACCCCCGGACGCCACAATTCCGGCATCCGCCGCACCTGGAGCGAGACGACGTCGGCGCTGAAGACGACCGAGTTCTACGCGTGGATTGTGGTGTCGTTGGCGATTCTGATCGCGTCCGCGGTCGTCGACAACGGCGATGACGGGCAGGGTTTCGGCGCGGATCACGCCTGGCTCTATGTCGCGATCGTGACGGCTGCGTACATCGTCAGTCGCGGGATTGCCAAGGCTGGCGTCAACAAGCCCGAATCGGACACGCGCGACGTCAACGGCCGGAGCATCACCGGCCGCTGACGCAGCGCCCTCAAGCCAGCTCTGCGGCGTTTCGGGTACACCGCGGAGCTGAAGGGGCCGTCCCGTTGCGGAATACCGCGGCGGGACGGCCTACCCGATCACCCGCCCATCACCTCGGCCGGACTCCGCCAGCGTCGATCACGACGCGGTTGCCCGTCCGCCTGCTGGTCCCCCACGGCTCCACCGCGCCGGTGATGAAATCACCCGCCTCCATCCGCGCCCCAGAACACCTGCAGCAACTCAGGTCGGACGCAGGGTGAGCACGTCGCCACAACACACCATCCATCAGGTGTCGCGACCACCGCAAGAACCCGACGATCGTCTACTGGGCGAGGGATTCGTAGCTTTGCCCGTGTGGGCCGACGAACGCGACAGGGTTCTCGTTGACGGGGACGACCGTTCGTCGGCCTAATGCGCGAGGCAGCTGCTCAGCAACACGGCCCAACACCGATTCTCCCTCGTTGCTGACCCACGCCACGTGCTCCAGCGACCGCATGAGGGCCGGAGGGCAGCCGCCGCGACGCTGCGGCGGCTGCCCTGGGCTCAGACAATACGTCTGAGCGTGAAGTCCGGCACCTATGTGAAGCCCTCGATGAGCCATTCGACGTCCGCACGGTTCACACCGTGGCTACCCCAACGCGCACGCGTGGAGACGTCGTCGTACGGAGTGCGCACCGGTATGCCCTTCGGGTTGCTGACAGCGGCACCCGGCCTCCTGCGCCCGGCAGCGGCCGGTGATCGTGGATCGGTTGCCGAACATGGTTCCTATCGTGGCCGCCGGGACCGGCGGGATGTGTCCGGCTCGCGCAGCGCGAACCGATCTCCTCCACCAGTGACCACGGCGGGCCCTGGCCGGCTTACATCAAGACCCGGTTCCTCGCTCGTGAGGCGGCCGCTCTCGCCGAGGCAACGAATCGAGCAGGCGACGCTGCCCGGGAGGGCGGGGTGGCGGGCGCTGGTCCACGCCCACCACCCCTGGTGCCTCGATCAGGGGCAGAACGACGCTAACGGTCGCACGTGCGTGTCCGTCGGAGACGCGCCCCGACTGGCGGGAACGGTGCACTGGCATTCACCGGCACTGAGCTGGTCGTTCCCAGCGCAGCGCTGGCGTTCCTGCTGCTCCTTCTGACCCTGGTCTACCGCCGCCGCCAGCAGGGCCAGGAGAACAGCTCCTAACCCGCTGAACAGTTGATAGCACGGCATGGGGCCGGTTCCGGTTGGGACCGGCCCCACTGCCTTCCCGCAACTCCTCCCACCTGATAGGCGCGGCAGATGGACCACCCAGACGGGACGCTCGGGCACCCCTCGGAGGCAACTATCCCGGTGCTACAGCAGCTCCTCACGGCGGCGTGTCGACGACGCCTGAATACTGAGCAGGTATCGACGGGCGAAAAGTGAGCACCTCCGATACGTGTTGGAGGTGTGATCACGGTGGAGAACTGGGCCGAGATCCGTCGACTGCATCGGTCGGTCGGGTTGTCGCAGGCAGCGATCGCGAGGTCGCTTGGTATCTCGAGGAACACGGTCGCGGCGGCGTTGCGGTCAGATCGGCCGCCGAAGTACCAGCGTGCGAGCCGGGAGGTGAAAGCGGACCGGTTCGAGCAGCAGATCCGTGCGCTGCTCGCGGCGTTCCCGACGATGCCCGCGACGGTGATCGCGGAACGGATCGGTTGGCCGCACTCGATGACGACGTTGAAGGTCAGGGTCGCTGAGATCCGGCCCGACTATCGCAGCGTGGATCCTGCTGACCGGCTCTCGTTCGAACCCGGCGAGCTTGCGCAGTGTGATCTCTGGTTCCCGGCGGTGCGGATCACGGTTGGTGGCGGTCAGGATCGAATCCTGCCGGTGTTGGTGATGGTCTCGGCGCACTCGCGGTGGATTGAGGCGGTGCTGCTGCCGTCTCGGCAGGGCGGTGACCTCACCGCGGGTATGTGGGAACTGCTCCAGCGCTTTGGCCGCTGCCCACGAGGTCTGCTCTGGGACCGGGAAGCCGCGATCGGGGGAACTGGACGCGTGACACCAGTCGCTGCAGCGTTCGCGGGGACATTGGCGACAAGTATCCGGCTAGCGCCACCGCGGGACCCCGAGACCAAGGGCATCGTCGAGCGAGCTAATGGCTACTTGGAGACATCGTTCCTGCCGGGGCGAGTGTTCGCATCCCCAGCGGACTTCAACACGCAACTGTCCGCCTGGCTGGTCCGCGCGAACACCCGGACCGTCCGAGCGCTCGGCGGCCGGCCCGCGGACTTCATCGTCCGCGACCGGCAAGCGATGATGCCGCTCCCCGCCGTCGCCCCAGCAACGGGGCTAACGCTGCGGGTTCGGCTCAGCAGGGACTACTACGTGCGCGTGGATGGCAACGACTACTCCGTCGAGCCACGACGGATCGGCCGATTTATCGACCTCCGCACCACGCTGACCGAGGTCCTCGCGTTCTGCGACGGGCAGCCGGTCGCCCGTCATACCCGGTCATGGCAGGCCCGCCAAACGATCACGGACCCCGACCACGTGCAGACAGCTGCTGGGCTCCGATCCCGATTCCAAGCCCAACAACGCTCCGCTTCCTCGCGGCGCCACACGGACGGACACCCCGTCGCGATCCGCGCGTTGACGGACTACGACACCCTCTTCGGCGTGAACTTCGACCCCGTGCAGCCAGGCCCCGCCGCCGAAGCCACCTGAACTCACTCACCCAGTGCCCCCACCCTGCTTTTCGAGGTTTAGGGCGCTTTAGCCACCCAGATAAAGGAGCAACCCGATGGCGCCACCAACGAAGACCACTGACGAAGACACGGTCACGAGCCCACCGACGGAACGGGTCGGCTCGCTGGCTTACCTTGCCCGAGCGTTGAAGACTCCAACGATCGGGAAGGTCTGGGAAGACCTCGCCAGCCGAGCGCGGGACGAGAACTGCGCGCACGAGGAATACCTCGCGCGGTCCTGGAACGCCAGGTCGCGGACCGGGAGTCCGCGGGCACGATCATGCGGATCCGGACCGCGCACTTCCCGCAAATCAAGACGCTCGAGGACTTCAACCTCGACCACCTCCCGTCCCTGCGACGGGACGTGTTGGCGCACCTGGCGACGTCGACGTTTGTCGCGAAGCGGGAAAACGTGATCCTGCTCGGCCCGCCCGGCATCGGGAAGACTCACCTCGCGATCGGGCTCGGCGTCAACGCCACCCATGCCGGCCACAGCGTCTTGTTCGACACCGCGAACAACTGGATCGCCCGCCTCGCGGCCGCACACCACCAAGGCCAGCTCGAGGCCGAGTTGAAGAAGATCCGCCGCTACAAGCTGATCATTGTCGACGAGATCGGCTACATCCCGTTCGACACCGACGCCGCGAACCTCTTCTTCCAACTCGTCGCATCCCGTTACGAGCAGGGCTCGATCACGGTCACGAGCAACCTGCCCTTCGGCCGATGGGTGAGACCTTCGGCGACGACGTCGTCGCTGCAGCCATGATCGACCGGCTCGTCCACCACGCCGAGGTCCTCACCCTCTCCGGCGACTCCTACCGCACCCACGGCCGCCGCGACCTCCTCAACCAGGGCGGACGCGCAGACCAGAGCTGAGCTGAGCGCCAGCGGTCGCCGGAGTTTGGGGCGACTTTGGGGAACGTGACAAATTTGCGGAGACCCCAAAGTCACCGCCCGACGGACCTGAAGCGGACCAGGGTGCTCACTTTTCAACCGTCGAGAACAGCGCAGTATTCACCAGGCGTTGACACGGCGAGCCGAGCCGAGAAATCAGCACCCCCCCCGACCAACGACGCGATGCGTTCCGGCGCACTCGGGCGCTTCTGCATGCCGCACGCACCCTCGGGTACACGCCCCAGGTCCTCGCCGACGCCCTCGGCGTCAACACCGGCGGGCTGCACACCCACATGGGCGTTTCGTACTCGATTCGGCCATCAGCATTCATCGCGCTGCTCCTTGATGAGGACGCCGCACGGCTACGAGCAGCACTACGGGACCCGGACGGAACCGAGATCCCGCTCGACACCGTTTCCCTGCTGGCCTGGTACCTCACCGCCTCCGTCCGCAGGAGTCGCTAGCGAGGTCGCTGGGGTTTACTCGGCGGCATGCATCGGGTACTGCTACGTGAGGTCGTCATCGACGCGCCATCTGAAACCTTTGCGGCGACCCGTGCCTTCTGGGCAGCCGCCCTGCTCACCGAAGCGCAACAAGTCGAACGGTTCCCAGAGTTCACCGTGATGCCGCAACCAGCTGCCCTGTCCTGGGTAGGACTGCAAAACATCGGCCCCGAGAAGACTGCTCGGTACCATCTCGACATCGAGACGGATGACGTCGACTCCGAGGTTAACCGCCTCAAGCAGCTCGGGGCCGTGCAGGTCGCCGCCGGAAGGGCATGGGTGGTGATGCAAGACCCCTCCGGCCTCCTGTTCGACGTTGTTCCCGCCGAATCCCCTTGGTTTGAGGAGCGGTCGCGACTCGTCCAGTAGAGGATCGGCCACCGGGCACGCCGGCCCCTCTTCCCCGGCAAGCTCCCCGCCACGAATTCACGACACAACGTCCCTGGACGTCGCAGTGGTCACAGGTCGAGCAGGTTGTTCCGCGCGCTGCCGTCCCAGTTGCAGTAGAGGACAATCCGTCCCGGACAGTGCAACACCCGCACGGCCCGATGCCGAGCACCCTCGAGGTAGAAACCCACAGCACCGGACTCGATCAGGGCGACGGCTCTGACCTGATCGATCTCGCCCCACGGGCCGCTGACACCGTCGATCTCACCCTCAGCACTGACTTCGCACTCGTGCACCACAAGCTCCTCGCACACGCCCGGAAGCCGAGCTGGCTGCTTCCGTCTCGAGGCTGGTTGGCCGGTCACACGAGCCCCTCCCTTCGAGTGAGTTGCTGGAATCGCTGATCGAGGCGACGTCTCACTTCCATGATGCGACGACCCGCTCATCCTTCCCCAGACGACGAGCTCGTTCCCGCCGTCGTGTGAACCCAGATGTGTCTCAGTTGCCGGTCTTGGGTTCAGCCGGTCGTTG
>NZ_JAGGPH010000017.1 GCF_018613895.1 Curtobacterium sp. ISL-83 | reverse complement strand
AAAGAGGTTCCGCCAGAGAGGCATTCGTTCTTGTTCACCAGTCAGGCCGCGAGGCCTGCGTCGGATCCGAGGACCCTGTGGCTCATCCCGTGGGAGAGAACCGGTGGAGTAGTCATCCTAGGCGTCAAAGCGATCCAGCGCAAGGCCAGATCTGAACTCCAGTGGAGGATGGTCCCACTTGAGGGCCGGCGTGCTCTGGGCTTTCGCTCCAGCCGCTCCGCCGCACCTTTGGGGTGACGAGAGGAAACTATACGCAGGGTTTCGCGGGTGCGCCAAGACCTGCCAGATCCCGGGCGTGTCGCGTTCTGCAACACGTCTCCGCGGAACACGACGATGCCCGGTCCCCCACGGGGGACCGGGCATCGCGGACGATCGAGATCAGCGCAGCGTCACGCCGGCGAGGGTCTTCTTGCCGCGGCGGAGCACGAGCACACCTCCGGGCAGCGCAAGGTCGGCCAGCCGGGCGCCGGCATCCTCGGCGCGGGTGTTGTTCACGTAGACGCCGCCCTGGTCGATCGCGCGGCGGGCCTCACCGAGGGACTTCACCAGCTCGGACTCGACGAGCGCGCGGGCGAGGTCGGCGTCCGGCTCGAGCGAGACCGACCCGGGGAGTTCGCCGATTGCCGCCCGCAACGTCTCCGCATCCAGCGCACCGAGGTCACCGTTGCCGAACAGCGCCGCCGCGGCATCGATCGCCGCCTGGGTCGCCGCGACCCCGTGCACGATCGACGTCACCTCGAACGCGAGGGTCCGCTGTGCCTCACGTCGGAACGGTTCCTCCGCCACCACCTGTTCCAGCCGCTCGACCTCGGCGCGGGACAGGAACGTGAACTGCCGGAGCCGCGGGATCACGTCGGCGTCGGACGTGTTGAGCCAGAACTGGTAGAACGCGTACGGCGACGTCATGTCCGGGTCGAGCCAGATCGCGTTGCCCTCGCTCTTGCCGAACTTCGTGCCGTCCGAGTTCGTGATCAGCGGCGTCCCGAGCGCGTGCACGGTCGCACCCTCGGCACGACGGATGAGTTCCGTCCCCGAGGTCAGGTTGCCCCACTGGTCGGAGCCACCGGTCTGCAGCGTGCACCCGTACTGCCGGAAGAGCTCCCGGTAGTCCAGCCCCTGCAGGATCTGGTAGCTGAACTCCGTGTAGCTGATCCCCGCGTCCGAGTTCAGCCGCGCCGCCACGGCGTCCTTCTTCAGCATCGAGTTGACGCGGAAGTACTTCCCGATGTCCCGGAGGAAGTCGATGGCGGACAGCGGCTCCGTCCAGTCCAGGTTGTTCACGAGCCGCACGCCGTTGTCGCCGTCGGGACTCAGGAACCGGGACACCTGCTCCTGGAGCCGCGCCACCCACTCGGCGACGGTCTCGCGGGTGTTCAGGGTGCGTTCGGCGGTCGGACGCGGGTCACCGATGAGGCCGGTCGACCCGCCCACCAGCGCCAACGGCTTGTGCCCGGCCAACTGGATGCGCCGCATGGTCAGGAGTTGGAGCAGGTTGCCGCAGTGCAGCGACGGTGCCGTCGGGTCGAACCCGCAGTAGTACGTGATGGGCGCGCCGTCGAGGGCCTCTTGCAGTGCGGTCTCATCGGTCGAGACCTGCACCAGGTCACGCCAGCGCAGTTCGTCCCACACCGAGGCGAAGGTGGGGTCGTTCTGCTGGCGCGTCAGGACGTCGTTCGCGGTATCACTGGACACCTCGCCATCGTAGCGCCGGGCGCCGGCCGGGAGGCACGGTGCGGTCGGGGCGGTCAGCCCACCGCCTTCTTGTGCCGCCGGTACGCGGACACGGTCGGGTCACCGGTCAGCCAGAACCGCCACGGGAAGCCCCCGCCGCCAGCGATCCCGGCGACACCGGTGCGCGGCCCCCGGGAGATCCGCGGCACCGTGGTGCCGCCGGGACCGGAACCGGTCGGCCTGCCCTGCGCGGGCAGGGTCTCGGACAGGAGCTCGTCGACCACGTGAGCCGGACCGTCGGCGGTGAGCCGCGCCTCCAGGCCGGGTGCCAGCGTGAGCACGTACGGTCCCGAGCCGTCGAGCAGCGACGTGCCGTCGTCCGTGCCGAGGACCGCGCCCAGCGCGACCCCGAGGTTCCCCGGGCCACGCGCCAGCGCGACGTCCGCGACCGACGGGCCGCGGCGGGACCGAGCCACGTCCCGTCCGTCGACCACCTCGGCCGCGCGGAGCAGGGACCCGGATGACGTGCCGTCGGGAGCGCTCACCACGTTGACGCACGTGTGGATGCCGTACGAGCGGTACGCGTACAGGGTGCCCGGCGGGCCGAACAGGTGGTGGTTCCGCGGGGTCGGACCCCGGTGTCCGTGCGATCCGGGGTCGGTCGGGCCGAAGTAGGCCTCGACCTCCGTGATCCGGAGCGTCACGCCCTTGCCCGTGATCGTCGCGCCGAGCAGGGCGGGCGCGGCGACCGGCGCCGGCTCCGTGAGGAGCGCGCGGACGACGTCGGACGTGGTCATCGGGTGAAGGGGACGCCCTCGGCCAGGTCGCGCACGCGACGGGTCAGGGATGCGAGCTGCTCGGTGACGCGGTCCGGAGCCGTCCCTCCGACACCTGCACGGGACGCGACGCTGCCCTCGATCGTGAGCACGGTGCGGACCTCCGGCGTGAGGTGCTCGGACACCGACCGGTACTCGTCGTCGGTCGGGTCGTCGAGGTCGATGCCGCGTTCCTCGCAGGAGCGGACGAGGGCCCCGGACACCTCGTGCGCGTCACGGAAGGGGACACCCCGACGCACGAGCCACTCGGCGACGTCGGTCGCCAGCGAGAACCCCTGCGGCGCCAGTTCGGCCATCCGTTCGGTGTCGAACGTCAGGGTCGCGACCATCCCGGTGAACGCGGGGAGCAGGACCTCGAGCTGCGCGACCGAGTCGAAGACGGGTTCCTTGTCCTCTTGCAGGTCGCGGTTGTACGCCAGGGGCAGGCCCTTCAGCGTCGCGAGCAGCCCGGTCAGGTTGCCGATCAAGCGCCCGGACTTGCCGCGCGCGAGTTCCGCGATGTCCGGGTTCTTCTTCTGCGGCATGATGCTCGACCCGGTCGAGAAGGCGTCGTGCAGCCGGACGAACCCGAACTCCCTGGTGTTCCAGAGGATGATCTCCTCGGCCAGACGCGACACGTCGATGCCGATCTGCGCGAGCACGAACGCGAACTCCGCTACGACGTCGCGGGCCGCGGTGGCGTCGATCGAGTTCTCGGACGGCCGGTCGAAACCGAGTTCGCGGGCGATGGCGGCCGGGTCGAGACCGAGGGAGCTGCCGGCGAGGGCTCCGGCACCGTACGGGCTGACGCTCGCGCGGCCGGCCCAGTCGCGGAGGCGCTCCAGGTCGCGGACCAGGGGCCACGCGTGGGCCAGGAGGTGGTGCGCGAGGAGCACCGGCTGCGCGTGCTGCAGGTGGGTGCGGCCCGGCATGATCGCCGCGGGGTGCTCGCTCGCCTGCTGGCTCAGCGCGTCCACGAGGTCGATCACCAGGTGCCCGATGCGACGACCGTGGTCGAGCATGTGCATGCGGCCGAGGGTGGCGATCTGGTCGTTGCGGCTGCGTCCCGCGCGGAGCTTGCCGCCCAGCTCGGGGCCGAGGTCGGCGATGAGCAGGCGCTCGAGGGCGCCGTGGACGTCCTCGTCGCCGTCGTCGGGCAGCAGGGAACCGTCGGCGTGCGCGGCGTCGAGGCGATCGAGCCCGGCGAGCATCCGCTCGAGCTCGTCCTCGGTCAGGTACCCGGCGGTCTGCAGTGCCCGGGCGTGGGCACGGGACCCGGCGAGGTCGTACGGCGCGAGCTGCCAGTCGAACTGCGTGGAGCGGGACAGCGCGGCCAGTTCGGGGCTCGGGCCGTCGGCGAAGCGGGCGCCCCAGAGCGCGCCCTGGTTGGTGCCGTCGGCCTTGGTCGATGCGGTCTCCGGCCTGGAGGCCCCGGTTGCGTCCGTCATGTCGTCCTGCGTCGTGTCGGTGGTGGGATGCCGAGGTGGGCACCCGCTGATCGGGGGCGGCGGGACGGACGCGGGGAGCGCCTCCCGTCCGGGTCGCGCACGCGCAGACCGCGAGCGGCGGCGCGTGCGGAGCGGACGGCGGGGTGGGGCCCCGCCGTCCGCGTCGGGTCAGTTCGCGAGGTCGCGGCGCGCCGAGATCTTGCTGGGCAGCGACCAGATCTCGATGAAGCCCTTCGACAGCGACTGGTCGAACGTGTCACCCGTGTCGTACGTGGCGAGGTCGAAGTCGTAGAGGCTCTGCTCCGAGCGACGGCCCGTCACGGTCGCACGACCACCGTGCAGCTGCAGCCGGATGTCGCCCGACACGTGCTGCTGGGTGTGGTCGATGAAGGCGTCCAGGCTGCGCTTGAGGCCGCCGAACCAGAGGCCGTCGTAGACCAGGTCGGCCCACTCGGACTCGACGCCGCGCTTGTAGCGGTTGACGTCACGCTCGAGGGTCAGGCTCTCGAGCTCCTCGTGCGCGGCGATGAGGGCCATCGCGGCCGGGGCCTCGTAGACCTCGCGGGACTTGATGCCGACGAGACGGTCCTCGACCACGTCGATGCGACCCACGCCGTGCTTGCCGGCGAGGGCGTTGAGCTCCTGCACGATGCGGAGCACGCTGAACCGCTGGCCGTCGATCGCGACCGGGACGCCCTGCTCGAACGTGATCGTGACCTCGTCGGCGTCGCGCGGGATCGTGGGGTCCTGCGTGTAGGCGTAGAGGTCCTCGATCGGCGGGTTCCACGGGTCCTCGAGGAACCCGGTCTCCACCGCACGACCCCAGACGTTCTGGTCGATCGAGTACGGCGACTTCTTCGACTGCTGGATCGGCAGGTTGTGCTCGTTCGCGTAGACGATCGCCTTGTCGCGGGTGAGCGCGAGGTCGCGGACCGGGGCGACGCTCGTCAGGTCCGGGGCGATCGCGGCGACCGCGGCCTCGAACCGGACCTGGTCGTTGCCCTTGCCCGTGCAGCCGTGCGCGACGCTGTCGGCGCCGAGCTGCTTCGCGGTGAGGGCGAGGTGCTTCGCGATGAGCGGGCGGCTCAGCGCGGAGACCAGCGGGTAACGCTTCTGGTAGAGCGCGTTGGCCTTGAGCGCCGGCACCAGGTAGTCGTCGGCGAACTCGTCCTTGGCGTCGACGACGATGGACTCCACCGCGCCGCAGTCGAGCGCGCGCTGGCGGATGGCCTCCATGTCCTCGCCGCCCTGGCCGACGTCGACCGCGAGCGCGACGACGTCCTTCCCGGTGGCGTCCTTCAGCCAGCCGATGCCGACGGAGGTGTCGAGACCTCCGGAGTACGCCAGTACGACGCGGTCTGCCATGGGTGTTCTCCTCGGGGTGGGGTGGTTGGTGGTCAGTTCGTGGAGGCGCCGGCTGCGCCGGTGGACCCGGTCGCCGGGGTCGCGCCGGCTGCGCCGGTGGACCCGGTTGCCGGGGTCGCGCCGGTCGCGTTGGCGGCGAGGAGCCAGGCCAGCAGGGCCTTCTGGGCGTGGAGACGGTTCTCCGCCTCGTCCCAGATGATGCTGCGCGGGCCGTCGATGACCTCGGCCGTCACTTCGTAGCCGCGGTCCGCGGGCAGGCAGTGCATGAACACGGCGTCGGCGGCGGCGTGCGCCATGAGCGCATCGTCGACGCGGTAGCCGTTGAAGGTGTCGAGTCGCGCCTGCTTCTCGTCTTCCTTGCCCATCGACACCCAGGTGTCGGTCACGACGACGTCCGCGCCGGCGACGGCGGCGACCGGGTCGGTGACCACGAGGACGGAGCCGCCGGTCTCGGCAGCACGGTGCTCGGCGTCCGTGACGACCTGCGGAGTCGGCGAGAACTCCGCGGGGGCGGCCACGCGCACGTGCATCCCCGCCGTCGCCCCGGCGAGCAGGTACGACTGCGCCATGTTGCTCGCCCCGTCACCGATGAAGGCGACCGTCTGGCCCGCCAGGGTGCCGCGGTGTTCACGGATCGTGAGCAGGTCGGCGAGCAGCTGGCACGGGTGGAAGTCGTCGGACAGGGCGTTCACGACGGGCACCCGCGTGCCCTCGGCCATCTGCTCGAGGCCTGCCTGCCCGTAGGTCCGCCAGACGATCGCCGACACGAGTCGCTCCAGCACACGAGCCGTGTCCGTCGGGGTCTCCTTGCCGCCGAGCTGGCTGTTGGCCGTCGAGATGATGAGCGGGCTGCCGCCCAGGTCGGAGATGCCGACGTGGAAGGACACCCGCGTCCGGGTGGACGACTTGTCGAAGATGACCGCGACGCTCTGCGGGCCGGCGAGCGGTTTCGCGCCCCATCGATCGGCCTTCATCTGGACCGCGAGATCGAGGATGGCGGACTGCTCGGCCTGGCTGAGGTCGTCGTCCCGGAGGAAGTGGCGGGTCATGCGGCGGTCTCCTGTGCGGCGACGGCCGCGAGGCTCTGGCCGAGGATCGCCGCGAAGGCGTCGATCTCGGCGTCGGACACGATGAGCGGCGGCGCGATGCGCAGGCTCGACTCGTTCGGGGCGTTGATGATCAGACCGCGTTCGAGTGCGGCGGCGTTCACCGCGGCGGCCACCGGTCGGGTGAGGCCGATGCCGATGAGCAGGCCGCTCCCCCGGACCTCCTCCACCAGCGGCGAACCGAGCGCCGTGACCGTGCTCCGGATGCGCTCACCCTTGGCGATGGCCCCGCGCACGAGGTCCGCACGCTCGATCTCCTCGAGCACCGCGTTCGCCACGCGGGTGCCGAGCGGGTTGCCGCCGAACGTGGAACCGTGCTGTCCGGCGGAGAACAGGTCGGACGCCCAGCCGAAGGTCACCAGGGCGCCGATCGGGAACCCGCCGGCGATGCCCTTCGCGACCGTGACCGCGTCGGGCACGAACCCGTGCCCCTGGAACGCGAACCAGTTGCCCGTGCGTCCGACGCCCGTCTGGATCTCGTCGAGCACGAGCAGCGCACCGTGTTCCTCGGTCAGACGACGCGCCGCGAGCAGGAAGCCCTCGGGCAGGTCGACGACGCCGGCTTCGCCCTTGATCGGCTCGATGAACAGGGCCGCGACCGTGTCGTCGATGGCGGCCTCGAGCGCGTCGACCGTCGAGTCGATGTGCTCGACCCCCGGGACCATCGGCAGGAAGTCCTCCTGCAGGGCGGGCTTGCCGGTGAGCGCGAGCGCACCCATCGTGCGGCCGTGGAAGCCCTGCTTCAGCGCCAGGATCCGGGTCTTCTTCCCGTCGGCCCCGCGGTTCAGGCGGGCGAGCTTGAACGCGGCCTCGTTCGCCTCGGCGCCGGAGTTGCCGAAGTACACGCGCCCCGCGTCGCCGGCACCCGTGATGCGCTTCAGGCGTTCGGCGAGCTCGAGCTGCGGCGGCGTCGCGAAGTAGTTCGACACGTGGACGAGCTTCGCGGCCTGGTCGGCGATCGCTGCGACGAGTGCCGGGTGCGCGTGCCCGAGGGAGTTGACCGCGATGCCGGCCAGGAAGTCGAGGTACTCGTTGCCGTCGACGTCCCACACGCGGCAGCCCTCGCCGCGCTCGAGCATGATCTTCGGCGGGGTCAGGGATCGCATGAGCGACGCCCCGAACCGGTCGTTCCAGGTCTCGGTCTGCGTGTCAGTGCTCACGGTTGCTGCCCTTCTGGGTCGTCTCGGCCAGGTCTGCGCCGGTGCTGGTCGTCCCGGCCACGTGCGCGCCGGTGGTGGTCGTCGGTGCTGCGACGCGTCGGCCGATCTCGGCGTGGGTCATCTGGTTCTC
Source organism: Curtobacterium sp. ISL-83 (assembly GCF_018613895.1). Taxonomy (GTDB): domain Bacteria; phylum Actinomycetota; class Actinomycetes; order Actinomycetales; family Microbacteriaceae; genus Curtobacterium. The sequence goes on along the minus strand of NZ_JAGGPH010000017.1, from coordinate 73,498 downwards.
GGTGCGTCGGCTCGGGTCCGGGATCACCTCGGTGCCGGCACCCCGCAGGGTGAAGACCTCGAGCAGGATCGAGTGCGGGATCCGGCCGTCGATGATCGTGGCGCCCCCGACTCCGCCGACGACGGCATCGAGGCACGCCGTCATCTTCGGGATCATCCCCGACTCGAGCGTCGGCAGGAGCTGCCGGAGTTCCTCGACGGCGATGAGGTCCACGATCGAATCGCGGTCCGGCCAGTTGCGGTAGAGGCCGGGGACATCGGTGAGCATCATGAGCTTCGCCGCCTTGAGGGCGATCGCCAGGGCCCCGGCCGCCGCGTCAGCGTTCACGTTGAGCGCCTGGTCGGGGTGCGCGTCGTCGATCGCGATGCTCGAGACGACCGGGATGCGGCCGGCCTCGATCGCGGCGAGGACGCCCGACGGGTCGACGTGCGTGATGTCGCCCACGTGCCCGAGGTCGTACGCCTGCCCGTCGACGACCACGCCCTTCTTCTCGCCCGTGAAGAGCGACCCGCCGTCACCGAACACGCCGACGGCGAGGCCCTCGCCGTGCTCGTTCACGAGGTCGACGATCTCGCGGTTGACCTCGCCCGCCAGGACGTCGCGGACCACCGTGATCGCCTCGGTCGTCGTGACGCGGTAGCCGCCGCGGAACTCGGACTCGATGCCCTGCTCCTTCAACGCCGCGGAGATCTGCGGGCCGCCGCCGTGCACCACGACGGGGTGGAGGCCGGCGTACCGCAGGTAGACCATGTCCTCGGCGAACGCGCGCTTGAGGTCCTCGTTCACCATGGCGTTGCCGCCGAACTTGACGACGACGACCTTGCCGGAGAACCGCTTGAGCCACGGCAGCGACTCGATCAGCGTCGCCGCCTTCACCGCGGCGAGCTCGTGCTCTTCCTGTTTGGACAGGAGTTCCCCGGTCACCGGGTCCCTGTGCTGGATGTCGTTCGGCATCAGCTGGAGTACGCGCTGTTCTCGTGCACGTAGTCGTGCGTGAGGTCGTTGGTCAGGATCGTCGCCACGTGCGGACCGACGCCGAGGTCGATCAGCACGTGCGTGTCGCGCGGGGTCAGGTCGACCTCGGTGCTCGGCCGGTCCGGAGCGCCCGCGTGGCAGACGCGGACGCCGTTCATGCTGACGTCGACGGCGTACGGGTCGAAGGTGGCGTCGGTCGTCCCGATGGCGGCGAGGACACGGCCCCAGTTCGGGTCGTTGCCGAAGACCGCCGCCTTGAACAGGTTGTTGCGGGCGACGCTCCGGCCGACCGCGACGGCGTCGTCCTCGGTCGCCGCGTTCACGACCTCGATCGCGATGTCGTGGCTGGCGCCTTCGGCGTCCTGTTGGAGCTGGCGGGCGAGGTCCGCGCACACCGCGGTGAGCGCCTCCTGGAAGTCGCCGACCTCGGGCGTGACCCCGCTCGCGCCGGAGGCGAGCAGGACGACCGTGTCGTTGGTGGACATGCAGCCGTCCGAGTCCACGCGGTCGAACGTGACCCGCGTGGCCGCGCGGAGCGCCTGGTCGAGTTCGTCGGAGGTCTGCACCGCGTCCGTCGTGATGACGACGAGCATGGTGGCGAGGCCGGGTGCGAGCATGCCCGCGCCCTTCGCCATCCCGCCGACGGTCCAACCGTCCTCGGTCACGACGGACTGCTTCGCCCGCGTGTCGGTGGTCATGATCGCCGTGGCGGCATCCGGGCCGCCGTCGGCGTCGAGCGCCGCGACGGCCAGGTCGACACCGCGCAGCACGTTGTCGCGGAACGTCTGGTCGCCGACACCGATCAGGCCCGTGGAGCACACGACGACGTCGCCCGCCCCGATGCCGAGCCCGGCGCCGACGGCCTCGGCGGTGAGGTGCGTCGTCTGGAACCCGAACGGCCCCGTGAAGCAGTTCGCGCCTCCGGAGTTCAGCACGACTGCCCGTGCGACGCCGTCGCCGACCGCCTGCCGCGACCAGATGACGGGGTGCGCCTGCGCGCGGTTGCTCGTGAAGACGGCCGCCACGGCGGCATCGGGACCGTCGTTGACGACGAGCGCCACGTCCGGTCGACCGCTCGGCTTCAGCCCGGCGGTCACGCCTGCTGCGCGGAATCCCGCTGCCGCGGTCACGCCCTGGAGGGACGACCCGGCGTCCACGGTCTGGGTTGCGTCGGTCACGGTGCGACTCCGTCCACGCTGAGGCCCAGGGTCTCGGGGAACCCGAGGGCGATGTTGGTCGACTGCACCGCGGCGCCCGCGGTGCCCTTCGCCAGGTTGTCGAGGGCGGTCACCGCGACCAGGCGGCCGGCGGCCTCGTCCACGGCGATGCCGATGAGCGCGGTGTTCGCGCCGATCGTGTCCGCGACACGGGGGAACTCGCCGTCGGGCAGCAGGTGCACGAAGGGTTCGTCGGCGTAGGCCTGCTCCCAGGCCAGCCGGACGTCACGGGCGCTGACCCCCGGCGCGAGCTTCGCCGTCGTCGTCGCGAGGATGCCCCGGGACATCGGCACGAGCACCGGCGTGAACGAGATCGTGACGTCCGCACCGCCGGCGAGGGTCAGGTTCTGCTGGATCTCCGGGACGTGGCGGTGGGTGCCCCCGACGGCGTACGCGCTGGCGGACCCCATGATCTCGGACGCGAGGTACGTCGTCGCGAGCTTCTTGCCGGCACCGCTCGGGCCCACGGCGAGGACGGCGACGAGGTCGTCCGACTCGACGAGCCCGGCCTGGATGCCGGGCTGGATGCCGAGCGTGACCGCGGTGACGTTGCATCCGGGGACCGCGATGCGCTTCGTCCCGGCGAGGACCGACCGCTGCCGCCCCTGCTCGATGATGTCGTCGACGTCCCGCCATTCGTCCGCCGACCCCGGTGTCGGGGCCGCGTGCAGCAGCTCGGGGAGACCGTAGGTCCACGCACCGTGGTACTCGCCGCCGTAGAAGGCCTGCCACGCGGCGGGGTCCGTCAGCCGGTGGTCAGCCCCGCAGTCGACGACGAGGGCTTCGTCCCCGAGCTGGTCCGCGATCGCGCCGGACTGTCCGTGCGGCAGCGCCAGGAAGACGACGTCGTGCCCGCGCAGGTTCTCCGCCGTCGTCTCGACCAGGGTCAGGTGCGACAGCGAGCGGAGGTGCGGCTGCGTCGCGATCAGTGGCTGTCCGGCGTTCGAGAACGCGGTCACCGTCCTGACGTCGAACTCGGGGTGGGCCGAGAGCACGCGCAGGAGCTCCCCACCCGCGTAGCCGGATGCTCCCGCCACGGCGACGGATACGGACATGGGATTCCACCTTTGGTCGGACTGATCGTCGAGAGAGTCGGAGGCGGCGGCCCCGGGCGATGCTGATCCGAAGGGGATCAGTCGCGCAGGGTCGCCCCGAATCGCTCGCCGGCACGTCGGACTGCGCCGTCACGGGCCTCAGAGGCCTCGGCAGCGGTCAGGGTGCGGTCCGTGGCACGGAACCGCAGCGCGAACGTCAGGGACTTCTGTCCCTCGTCCACGCCGGTGCCCCGGTAGTCATCCACGAGCCGAGCATACTCCAAGAGCTCTCCGGCGCCATCGCGCACGGCGGCCAGCACGTCGCCCGCCGGCACGTCCACCCCGACGACGAGCGACAGGTCCTGCGTGGCTGCCGGGTACGACACGATCGGCGCGACGGACACGAGGTCGGGTGCGGCGGCCACGAGGGCATCGAGGTCGAGCTCGACGACAGCCACCACGCGGGGCAGCACGGCCGCTTCCGTCAGCTCCGGCAGCAGCTCGCCGGCGATCCCGACGACCGTGTCGTCGACGAGCAGCGTCGCGGCGCGGCCGGGGTGCAACGACGGGTGGGTCGTCTGCGCGACGGTCAGCTCGACACCGACGGCCCAGGCGACCGCCCGTGCGACGTCCAGGGCGTCGGCGACGCCGAACGGCTCCGGCTGCACGCCGGGCTGCTTGACGACGCGGTTGCCCGTCAGGAGCGCCGACACGTGGAAGGGCTGCGCCGGCAGGGACGCGTCCAGCGCCTGCAGGGTGGCGCGGTCCGGCAGGATCGCTCCGGCCGGGACGGTGTCCGTGCCGAGCGTCGCCCCCGCCACGGGCAGGAACACCCGCGACGTCTCGTACACGGCGACGTCCACGAGGCCACGGGACACGTTCCTGCGCGCGACGTCGACCAGCGCCGGCAGCCCGCTGCGGCGGAGTAGGTCCTGTTCGCTGTCGAGCGCGTTCGCGAGCACGACGCTCGGGCCACCGTCCCCGTCGATGCCGGGGAAGGCGGCCTGGTCGGCCTGCGAGACGAACGGGGCCGTGACGACCTCGACCAGACCGTCCGCCGCGAGCGCCGCGGACACGCGCCTGCGTGCCTGCTGGTGGGCGGTCAGGCCACGTCCGGGCGGAGCGACCGGCAGGACGCTCGGGATCCGGTCGTAGCCGACGACGCGCGCGATCTCCTCGATGAGGGTGGTGTCGTCGTCGAGGTCGGGCCGCCACGAGGGCGGCGTCACCACGAGCTGGTCGCCGGAGGACTCGACCGTGGCACCGATCGCCCGCAGGGTGTCGATGACCTCGGCGTCGGAGTAGTCGACGCCCACGAGCTCGGACGGCCGCGTGCGGCGCATCGTGACGACCGGGCGCGGCGTGGTGTCCACGAGGGTCGAGCCCAGGGAGTCGGCCGTGCCGCCCGCGAGCTCGACGAGCAGCTCGACGGCGCGGTTCGCCGCCGCCTCGGCCACGAGCGGGTCGACGCCCCGCTCGAACCGCCGGGACGCCTCGCTCGGGAGCTTGTGTCGACGTGCGGTCCGGGCGATCGAGACCGGGTCGAATCCTGCGGCCTCGATCAGCACGTCGGTGGTGGCGTCCGAGATCTCTGTGCGCGCGCCGCCCATCACGCCGGCGAGCCCGACCGGGCCGTCGTCGTCCGTGATGACCAGGTCTTCGGGGTCGAGCGTCCGGGTCACGTCGTCGAGCGTCGTCAGGCGCTCGCCGGCAGCGGCGCGACGGACGCCGAGGCCGCCGCGGACCGTCGCGAGGTCGTACCCGTGCAGCGGCTGGCCGAGCTCGAACATGACGTAGTTCGTGATGTCGACCGGCAGTGAGATGGAGCGGACCCCGACGAGGGCGAGGCGCGACACCATCCAAGCCGGTGTCTTGCGGGTCGGGTCGATGCCGCGCACGACACGGGTGACGAAGGTGCTCGCCCCGACGCGGCCGCGGACGGGCGAGCGGTCGTCGATCGTGACCGGGAAGCCCTCGGCCGCGTGCGGTGCGACGCGGTCGACCGGGTCGTGGAAGCTCGCGCCGGTGGCGTGCGCGTACTCGCGGGCGACCCCGCGCAGGCTCATCGCGTACCCGCGGTCCGGCGTGACGTTGATCTCGACCGCGGCGTCGTCGAGGCCGAGGAGCGCGATGGCGTCCTGTCCGACCTCCGGGTCCATCCCGAGGTCGGCGAACCGCAGGATGCCGTCGTGCTCGTCGCCGAGGCCGAGTTCCCGCGCCGACGCGATCATGCCGTCGGACACGTGTCCGTAGGTCTTGCGGGCCGCGATCGGGAACGGGCCGGGCAGCACCGCTCCCGGCAACGTGACCACGACGAGGTCGCCGACGTCGAAGTTGTGCGCACCGCACACGATGCCGCGGGGCTCGGGCTCGCCGACGTCCACCTGGCACCAGTTGATGGTCTTGCCGTTCTTCTGCGGCTCCGGCACACGCTCGAGCACCCGGCCCACGACGATCGGACCGGTGAGGTCGTACGTGTGGACGTCTTCTTCCTCGAAGCCCACCGAGACGAGCGCCGCGTGGACGTGCTCGAGGGAGACGTCGTCGGGCAGGTCGACGGATTCGCCGAGCCAACGGATGGGGACGCGCATCAGACCACCGTTCCGAACTGCTGCGAGAAGCGGAGGTCGCCCTCGAGGAAGTCACGCATGTCGTTCAGGCCGTTGCGGAACTGGAGCGTCCGCTCGATGCCCATGCCGAAGGCGAAGCCCTGGTACTCGTCGGGGTCGATGCCCGCGGAGCGCAGGACGTTCGGGTTGACCATGCCGCAGCCGCCCCACTCGACCCACCGCGCGCCGCCCTTGGCGTTCGGCTGCCAGACGTCCATCTCGGCGCTGGGCTCGGTGAACGGGAAGTAGTTCGGACGGAGACGGATCTGCGCTTCGTCGCCGAACATCTGGCGCGCGAAGTGCTCGAGCGTGCCACGGAGGTGCGCCATCGTGAGGCCCTTGTCGATGGCGATGCCCTCGACCTGGGTGAAGACCGGCAGGTGGGTGGCGTCGAGTTCGTCGGCGCGGTAGACGCGGCCGGGAGCGATCACGTAGAGCGGGAGGTCGCGGGTCAGCAGGGAGCGCACCTGCACCGGGGAGGTGTGCGTCCGCATGACCAGGTGCCGGTCGACCGGTTCGACGAAGACGGTGTCCGCGAGGGCACGCGCCGGGTGGTCCTGGTCGAAGTTCAGCGCGTCGAAGTTGAACCACTCGTGCTCGAGCTCGGGCCCCTCCGCGACTTCCCACCCCATGCCCACGAAGATGTCGGCGACGGTCTCGTTGAGGAGCGACAGCGGGTGGCGGGAACCGGGCGTCCGGGGCGACGGCAGCGCCGTGACGTCGAGCCGTTCCGCGTCGAGCCGTGCGCGCTCTTCGGCCTCGGCGAGGACCGACTCGTGCTCGGTGATCGCGGCGTTCACCTGGCCGCGCGCCTGTCCGACCAGCTTGCCGGCAGCGGCCTTCTGCTCCGGCGGCACGCTCCGCATCGACGCGTTCATGCGGGCCAGCGCGGACTGCTCGCCGGTGTGCTCGGTCCGGGCCTGCTTCAGCTCGGCGACGGTCGTCGTGGCGCGGACCGCGGCGAGGGCCCGGTCCACGGCATCGGCGACGGCCGATTCACTGATCTCGAGAGGTTCTGACACGAGGCCCAAGCCTACCGGCCCGTGGGATACCGCCGTCCTGTACCGGACGGACTGGGAAGAAGCGGCGTCAGCTCGAGCTTGTGGAGGACGAAGCGGTCCGTTGCGCGAACGCGCTCTCGTACAGGCAGACCGAGGCAGCGGTGGCGAGGTTCATGGACTCCGCTCGACCGTAGATCGGGACCTTCACGGCGCGGTCGGCGAGCGCGAGGTCCTCGGCGGTCAGCCCACGGGCCTCGTTGCCGAACACCCATGCGGTCGGACCGTCGAGCATGCCGTCGGCGCGGACGTCGGGCAGGTCGTCACCCGACACGTCCGCCGCCAGCACGGTGTACCCGAGGGCCTTCGCGCGGGACACGGCATCCGCGAGCGTCACGCCGACGGACACGGGCACGTGGAACAGCGACCCCGTCGTGGACCGCACGACCTTCGGGTTGTACGGGTCGACGGACCGCCCGGTCAGGACGACCGCGTCCGCCCCGGCGGAGTCGGCGGCCCGAATGATCGTCCCCGCGTTGCCCGGATCGCGCACTTCTTCGAGGATGGCGACGATCCCGGGCAGGCCGCCGTCCGAGGCCGATGCGCGCGCGTCCTCGTGACCCGCATCGGGGAAGACGTCCTTCACCGACGTCGGGAACTGCTGGCAGACCGCGACCACGCCCTGCGGCGTCACGGTGTCGGCCATCACGGCGAGCACCTGCTCCGTCACGAACCACGTGTCCACCGGCGCGTCGTCCAGCCCGTACCGCGCGGCAGCGGTCGGCGTGACGTAGAGCTCGCGGAGGAGCTCCGGCCGGTACTCGATCGCCTCGCGCACCGCCTGCGGCCCCTCGAGCAGGAACAGGCCCGTGTCGGCACGGACGTCCTTCTTCGCGAGGGCGGCAACGGCACGGACGCGGCCGGCCTTGGGGTTCTCGAGGAGATCGCTCACCCCCTCAGTCTAGGAACGACGACAGCGCACGAACGACGGCAGCGCACGACCGACGACGGTCCAGGAACGACGAAGCCCCTGTCCCGCGATCGGGACAGGGGCTTCGGGGGAACCGAACGGACTACGCGGCCTTCGGGGCCGAGGTGTCGGCCGGGAGGGCGTTCTTCGCGGTCGCGACGAGGGCCGCGAACGTCTCGGGGTTGTTCACCGCGAGGTCCGCGAGGATGCGACGGTCGACCTCGACGCCGGCCAGGGCGAGACCCTGGATGAGGCGGTTGTAGGTCAGGCCGTTCGCACGGGACGCAGCGTTGATGCGCTGGATCCACAGGCGACGGAACTCGCCCTTCTTCGCGTGACGGTCGCGGTACGCGTAGACGAGGGAGTGGGTGACCTGCTCCTTGGCCTTGCGGTACAGACGCGAACGCTGACCGCGGTAGCCCTCGGCGCGCTCGAGGATGACCCGACGCTTCTTGGCGGCGTTGACCGCTCTCTTGACTCTTGCCATTAGTTCGTTCCTTTACGTTCCGGGTCGACTCAGTGGCCGAGGAGCTTCTTGACGTTCTTCGCGTCGGCCTTCGAGAGGACCTGGTCCGTGTTCAGCCGCGCCTTGCGCTTGGCGGACTTGACCTCGAGGTTGTGACGCATACCGGCCTGCTGCTTCATGACCTTGCCGGAACCGGTGATCTTGAAACGCTTCTTCGACCCGGAGTGGGTCTTCTGCTTGGGCATGGTGGTGCCTTTCCGTGGGATGGATGGGGAGCCGCGTCGTTGCGGATTCGGTCGTGGGGCCTATTCGGCGGTTGCTGCGCCCTGGGACTCAGCGCCGGCCGCGTCCTGGGACTCGGCGGTCACCGTGTCCTCGGACTCGACGGCGGCCGCGTCCTGGCTCGCGTCGTCGCCTTCCGGGGCGCCCTTCGCGGCGTGCTCGCTGGCACGACGCTCGGCCTTCTGTGCAGCGCGCTTCGCGTTCTGCTCGCCCTTGACGTCGGACTTGTTCTTGAGCGGGGCGATGATCATCGTCATGTTGCGGCCGTCCTGGGTCGGACGCGACTCGACGACACCGAACTCGGCGATCTCCTCGGCGAACTTGTGCAGGAGGCGGACACCCTGCTCCGGACGCGACTGCTCGCGACCACGGAAGAGGATCATCGCTTTCACCTTGTCGCCACCGAGGAGGAACCCCTCGGCGCGCTTGCGCTTCGTCTCGTAGTCGTGCACGTCGATCTTCAGGCGGAAACGGACCTCCTTGAGTTCCGTGTTCACCTGGTTGCGACGGGCTTCCTTGGCCTTCTGAGCGGCCTCGTACTTGAACTTGCCGTAGTCCATGATCTTGGCCACGGGCGGCTTCGAGTTCGGCGCGACCTCGACCAGATCCAGCTCGGCTTCCTGCGCCAAGCGCAGTGCGACGGCGATGGGGACAACGCCGACCTGCTCGCCCTGGGGACCGACGAGTCGGACCTCGGGGACGCGGATGCGGTCGTTGGTACGGGGATCGGTGATGCGGAGCTCCTTCAATCAGGTGGTGGCCGTCCGGGGCGTTTGCCCTGGACGACAGCACGAGAGAGGAGATCTGACGCAACGGATCGGGACCCGTTCGGCAGCCGCCCGACGTCGGACCCTGCGGTCCGGCCTACCGACGAGCACCCGGGAGTGCACTGTCGGTGGAGCGGTGGTGACCCGGTAGCCTGATGCAGCTCGGCCGCGGGTGGGAGAGACTCCTCTTTCGTGACGCTGACGTGGTGACCGGAACGAGTCCGGGCACGCAGACAGCATCTGCCGTGGTCGAGTCTAGCAGAGGAGCACCGTGACCGACACCCCGCCCAACGACGCCACCTACACGGACGCCGTGTTCGACGACCGCACCGGAGCCGAGGAAGCGCGTGACATCGCGGAGGTCCCGGCCGTCGAGCTCATCAACACGGTCGCCGTGCACCTGCTGAGCGCCGCTGCCGTCAAGGTCGGGCTGGCCGACGACCCGCAGGAGCAGACCGACCTCGACGAGGCACGGAAGCTCATCACGGCGCTGGCAGGTCTCGTCACCGCCGCCGCGACCGAGATCGGCGACCACCACGCTCGGCCACTGCGTGACGGCTTGCGGTCGCTGCAGCTCGCCTTCCGCGAGGCCTCGTCCATCCAGGACGCCCCGGGTGCCGGTCCCGGTGAGAAGTACACCGGTCCGGTCAACTAGCGGCTGTCGCCGCAGGCGGACGGGAGGCCCGTGGCGGTGTCGCCACGGGCCTCCCGTCTGATGGGGGTCCGGTCAGGACGCGACGCGCGCCACCAGGCGCGCGACCGCCGCGAGCGGGATACCGACCCAGTCGGGCCGGTTGCGCGTCTCGTACACGACCTCGTAGACGGCCTTGTCGAGCTCGAAGGCGTCCAGGAGCTCCCGGTGGCGCCGCAGCTCCGTGCCCGTTCCGCGCTGGTAGCCCGCGAGGAACGCCGCCCGGGCGCCGAGTGCCCACTCAGCAGCGTCCACCGGTTCGGCGTCGTGTGCCAGCGCACCCGCCACGTAGTCGAACGACCGGAGCATGCCGGCGACGTCGCGCAGGGTGACGTCCGGGAGCGAGCGCTCCTCGAGGGGGCGGAGCGGTTCGCCCTCGAAGTCGAGGAAGACCCAGCCGCGGGGTTCCGGGGCGGCGAGGACCTGCCCCAGGTGCAGGTCGCCGTGGATGCGCTGGAGGGCTGGCCACGCGGACGCGGCTGCCCGGGCGTAAACGGCCCGTACGGCGTCGACGTGCTCGGCGATCGCCGGGGCCTCCGCCGCCGCTGCGTCCAGGCGCCGGTGCATCGTGTCGATCGCGGCTGCCTGGCTGGCCTCGCCGGCCGGCTGCGTGGGAAGGGCCTCGGCGAGCGTCCGATGCACCTCGGCGAGCGCAGCACCCAGTCGTTCCGCATCGGCTTCGAACCGCGTGCCGTCCCGGGCGTCGCCGAGCGCCACGCGCCAGGCGTCCTCGAGCCCGGGCAGGAACTCCTGCGCGAAGGCGAGGTGGCCGGTCGCGCCGCCGTCGGGTCGGCCGGGATCCGGCCAGGTCCCGCGCACCGCGCCGTACACGAGGGGCACGCGGGCGCTGCCCGCGCCCGAGAGGGCGAGCTGCGTCGTGACGTCGGGGTTGTCGCCGTGGTGGAGCACGCGGAAGACCTTCACGATGACCTGGTCACCGGACTCGGTGTCGCAGATGATCGAGGTGTTCGACTGTTCGCCGCCGAGCACGCGGGAGCCGGTGACCCGACCGATGCGCCGCAGCGAGTCCGGGGCGTCGTCGATCCGCGCCGCGAGCTCCTGCACCCACGCGGTGTCGGTCGTCGCGTCGGTGATCGTCGGGCTCGCGCCGGTGATCGTCGCACTCGCGCCCAGGAGGACCGGGGCCTGGTAGAGCACCGGGCCGGTCACGGCGTCGTCGATCACGAGTCGGGTGCCGTCCGGGGTGGCGATGGTCCGGAGCCGAGGGGTGCTCCCCTTCGCCGTGTACCAGCGCTGCTCGGCCATCCACGGACCGAGGGCGGCGTCCGACACCTGGCCGTCCGCGGTCTGGTCCTGCACCGCCTGTCCGGTCGTCGCGTGCTGGGGTGTCGCCTGGTCGGGTGCCGCTCCGGTGTCCGCGTCGCTCATGCTGGGGAACCTACGCGGTGGCGCCTGCCGTCGTGCCGAGTCCTCCCCAGACCGCAACGACCAGAGGCCAGCCCGCAGGGACGCCCGCACCGTGGTGTCCGGGGTCGTGCGCGTCCTCCGTGGCGGGTCTCTGTGGCCCGCGGTCTGGGAGGATGAGGGCGTGGCGCACTACCTCGAGGACCTCGCAGCCGGACAGACCTTCACGACCCCGGGTCGCACCATCACCGAGGCCGACGTGATGTCCTTCGCCTCGTGGACGAACGACAACAACCAGGTCCACACCGACGTCGAGTTCGCCGCACGCACCCGGTACGGCCAGCGTGTCGTGCACGGGCTGCTCGGCACCTCGCTCTGCCTCGGGCTCATCGCGCGGACCGGCGTGTTCGAGGGCTCCGCCGTGGCGCTGCTCGGGATCGACCAGTGGCGCTTCACCGCCCCGGTCTTCATCGGGGACACGGTGACCTGCGAGGTCGAGATCCTCGGTACGCGGCTGACCAGTTCCGGCACGACGGGCATCGTCGAACGCCGGGTCGCGCTCCGGAACCAGCACGGCGAGGTCGTGCAGCAGGGGCGCATGGACGTCATGGTGCTGACGCGCGACGCCGCGATCGGCTGACCGAGCCCGCGGGACTGCTCTGCGCCGCGTCGACGCCGGGTCTTCACAACGATGTAGCGATCGGTCCAGCATGGAGTCATGAGCACGCTCGACGGCACCGTTGCCCCTCCCTCCGTCCTCCCGCTGGCATCCCGTCAGGACGGGACGTACCCGCGCCCGCAGGTGCTGCGGCCCCGGTGGGCGGACCTCGACGGCACCTGGTCCTTCCGCAACGAGGGCGACGACGAGTCGTGGCGCTCCGGCTTCCCGGACGCCCGGGACATCGTCGTGCCGTTCCCGCCGGAGTCGCCCGCGTCGGGCATCGACGAACCGGGCTTCCACCCCGTGGTCTGGTACGCGCGGTCCATCACCCGCGACGACCTCGCGGCAGCGGGACTCGACGGCGAGCACCCGCGGCTCGTCCTGCACTTCGGTGCCGTCGACCACCGCGCCCGTGTCTGGATCGACGGGCAGTTCATCGGCGAGCACGAGGGCGGCCACACGCCGTTCGCCTTCGACGTCACCGCTGCCCTCGGCACGGACCCGGACGCCGTGCACTCGCTCGTCGTCCGCGCCGAGGACGACCCGCACGACGTGACGCAGCCCCGTGGCAAGCAGGACTGGCACGAGGAACCGCACGCGATCTGGTACCGCCGCACCACCGGCATCTGGCAGACCGTCTGGCTCGAGGCCGTGCCGACGACCGCGATCCAGTCCCTGCGGTGGACCAACACGGACCACGAGACCGTGCGGCTGACCGTCCGGCTCTCCGGCGAGCGCCGACCGGGGGCGCGGCTCCGGGTCGAGGCACGGTGGGAGGAACAGGACGAGCACCTGGCGACGGTCGAGACGACGCTCGCCGGTGAGACCTCCGAGTTCGAGATCGTCGTGCCGATCGCGCGTCAGGGGAACGGCCAGGCCGAGGACGAGCTGCACTGGTCGCCGGAGACCCCGCACCTGGTGGACGCCACGGTCACCCTGATCGACCCCGACGGCGCGACCGTCGACACGGTGGCGTCGTACTTCGGCGTCCGCACGGTGGGCATCGACGGCGGCGCCTTCCTGCTGAACGGGCGACGATACGACGTGCGCAGTGTCCTGAACCAGGGGTACTGGCCCGAGTCGCACCTCGCCGCACCGTCCCGCGAGGCGCTCCGCCGCGAGGTCGAGCTCATCAAGGAGCTCGGCTTCACCGCGGCCCGCAACCACCAGAAGATCGAGGACCCCCGGTTCCTGTACTGGGCCGACCGACTCGGGCTCCTCGTCTGGGGAGAAGCCCCGGGCGCGTACGCGTTCTCGTCGCGGGCGGTGCAGCGACTGATGCGCGAGTGGATGGAGGCGGTGGAGCGCGATGCCTCACACCCGTCGATCGTCACCTGGGTCCCGGCGAACGAGAGCTGGGGCGTGCAGCACATCCGCACGGACCCCGCACAGCAGGCGTACGCCAGGTCCCTCGCCGACGTCACGCGCGCCCTGGACCCGACCCGGCCGGTGGTCTCGAACGACGGCTGGGAGCACACGAACTCCGACATCATCACGATCCACGACTACGAGGGTGACGGTCCCCGACTCGCGGCGACCTACGCGGACGACGCGGCCCGGACGCGGCTCGTCGAGGGCGTCGGTCCCGCAGACCGACGGATCCTGGTCGGTGGCGCGGTCGACCGGGGCCAGCCGGTGATGCTCACCGAGTTCGGCGGCGTGAACTACCAGCCGGGAGCGCAGCGCGACGATGCCTGGGGCTACACGACCGCGACGGACGGGGACGACTGGATCACCCGGATCACCGCGCTGTACGACGGGATCCGCGCGAGCGCGTTCCTCGCGGGCTCCTGCTACACGCAGCTCACGGACACGATGCAGGAGACGAACGGGCTGCTGAACGCGGACCGGTCGCCGAAGGTGCCGATCGAGCAGATCCGCCGGGCCGTCACCGGGCGCTGACGCCGGCACCCGTCCTCGGGACCCGTCGCCAGTCGGCGGCGGCCGGTCCCGAGGACGCGGGCCGGTGGCCGGTGCGTGCGAGGATCGATCGGTGACCGACGTGGCGGAGACGACCCGGGCCTCCTGGCCTGACCTGCCGACACGCGTCCGACGCGTGCTGCGGAACGGCCTGGAGGGACGGCACAGCAGGTGGACCGCTCCCCTGCTCCTGTGGCTGGGTTCCCGTGTCGTGAGCACGGCGCTCCTCCTGACGGTCTACCTGGTCGCCACCGCGACCGGCGCGCCCTTCGCGTCGCACCGGTCGGATCCGTCGTTCTTCACGTTCTCGGGCTCCTGGGATGCGTCGTTCTACCGGATCATCGCGGAGCACGGCTACCCAGCCCGCGTCCCCGTGGACGGGTCCGGTCACGTGGTCCCGAACGCCTGGGCGTTCCTGCCGGTGTTCCCCGTCGTCGTCCGACTGGTGATGCCCGTGGTCGGCGGTTCCTTCTGGATCGCGGGTGTCCTGGTGGCGACCCTGGCCGGCGCCGGCGCGTGTGTCGCGCTCTACCGCGTCGTGCTGGCCGTCGGGTGCTCGCGACGAGCGCGGTGGGCGACGGCGCTCTTCGCGTTCGGGCCGACCGGGTTCCTGCTGCAGGTCGCCTACGCCGAGAGCCTGTTCCTGCTGCTGCTGTTCGGGGCACTGCTCGCGCTCGTCCGGCGTCGGTACTGGGTGGTGGCACCGCTCGGGCTCGTCGCGGCCTTCACGAAGCCCGGCGTCCTCGCCCTGGCGGTGGCCCTGGCCGTCCACCTGATCGTGCGGGCGGTCGCGCTGGTGCGTCGACGTGAGCCGTTCCCGTGGCGGGAGCGGGTGGCGATCGTGGTGTCGGGGCTCGTGGTCGCCGCTGCGGGGACGGCCTGGCCGCTCATCGCGTCGGCGGTGACCGGCCACCCCGGGGCCTACCTGGAGACGGAGCTGTCGTGGTGGGTCGGGTTCGTCGGACGGCAGCACTTCGTGCCGTTGACGCCGTGGTTCACGATGGCGGGGACGTGGCTCGGGCCGCTCGGGATCGTGCTGGTGGTGGTGGTCCTGGCGGCGGGTGTGTGGTTCTCCACCCGGCGCGACGTCCGGGCGCTCGGGGTGGACGTGCTCGCGTTCACGGCGTCGTACGCGCTGTACCTGGTGGCGGTGTTCCTGCCGCAGCAGAGCCTGCCACGGCTGCTCATGCCCGCGGCGCCGCTGCTCGGATCGGACGTGTTCGTCGGGACGCGGCGGCGCGCGGTGGCCTGGTTGGTCGTCGGGGTGTGCCTGCAGCCGGTCGCGATCGTGCTGCTGTGGTTCCTCGGGTATCCCTGAGCGGCGCGTCCTCCAGCCCGCGGGGGCTAGCCGGTGGCGGGCTCCGTCACGCGTCGAACGTGTGGAACCAGGCCGTGCCGCCCGGGTGCTGGATGGTGATCATCTCGTCGAGGTCACGGTACGGGCCGTCCTGGTTGTGGCTCGCCGACTTGATGCGGACGGTGCCGTCCGGCTCCGTGAAGACCTCGGACACGATGGTGGTGTGGTCGGGCGAGTCGTTGTCGTTCCAGTCGTAGAACACGATGTCACCGACCTTGACCTTGTCCCGTTCGTCGAGCGTCCGCTTGGTCAGCCCGAACTCGGCCGCGTTCGACGTCAGCCAGGGGTCCATCGCGGGGCAGTAGGTCCAGGTCGCCGAGTGCGCCTCGCCTTCGTCGTGGCTGTACCAGTCGTCGCGCTGCTGCCATCCCCGGGCGACGAGGGTCTGGCTGACGTAGTTCGCACAGTCACCGCCGATGGGGTTCATGGTGCCGTACTCGGCGAGGTTGTAGTCCTTCCAGTGCCGCATCGCGTACTCGAGCTGGCGGTCGACGGCCGTGAGGGCGGCGTACGCGAGCGTCGTCGTCGCAACCGCTGCCGAGACGTCCGGCACCGGTGCCGCCGTCGGTGTCGCTGACGCGGCGGCGTCGCCCTGCGTCGTCCCGCTCTGCCCGTCGTTCGCCGCGCTGCCGTTGCCGTCCGAGGACTGGTTCGCCGACGGGCGCGGGGCGATCGCCGCGGTGAACAGCGCGACGTCGGCGTTCCCCGCGGTGTACATCGCCTGGTGCGGTGCCGTGAACGTGACCTTGCTCGCCGTCGCCCGGACGTCACGAGCTGGCACGCCACCGACCGTCACGCCCCGAACGGCAGCCAACCCGCTGCCGGCGACCGTGATCGTGATGCCCCCGGCGAGGGGCACCTGTGCCGGAGCCAGGGAACGGGCGACGGCCTTCGCGGAACCGGGCCCGGCCACTGCGCCGTTGGACGCCGGGTTCGTCGCCTCGTCCGACCGCGTTCCCTTCGAACTGTTCGACGCACACGCGGCGACCGCGAGACCGATGCCGGTCACGCCGGCGAGGGACAGGAGGGACCGGCGGGTGAACGAAGCAGTCATCCCCTCCAGGGTACGCGACACCCCCGTCGAGGAAGCCTCGCCAAACGCCGCGGGACACGGCATGATCGCTCCGGCGGGACGATCAGGCCCGCTGCAGGACCACGCGACATCCGAGGGGACCACCACCACATGCCCGAGAGCCACGACTTCTTCATCGCAGCCGACCCCGAGTCCGTCCGCGCCCGCGTCCGGGACGCGCTCGCCCGCGAGGGCTACACCGTCGAGGACGGCGAGCAGGGCGCGCTCCGTGCGACCCGCGGCAGCATGGGGCTGACGCTCCTGATCGGGGGCCTCGCCAACGACCGGACCTTCCACACGCGGCTGGACGTGCAGGTGATGGTGACGGCTGACGGTCGTACCGTGGCCCGCCTGATCCGCGGGTCGGGCAAGGCAGCGCTCAAGGGTGGCGCGCTGGGCGTGTCCCGTGGCAACCGTGCGTTCGAGCAGGCGGCGAACGCGCTGCACACCGAGTTCACGCAGGCCGGGATCCTGACGGACAGCGTCGCCGGCTGACGACGGAGCCCATCCTCCGGGCTCGGGGCGTCTTCCTAGGGCAGGTCGGTGGGGCGGGGGTTGAGGGGCGTCCCGAACCGGGGCGCCTTCCCGGGGACGCAGTGCCCGTAGATCGACAGGTCAGCATAGGAGTCGTACGCCTGGAACGCGACGCCGAATCCGTCTGCTGCCGTACCGCCGTTGTACCCGTTCGGGTAGCCGATCACGGGCCTGGGTGGGGTGAGCGTGTCGTCGTGCTGCATCCGAGCACCGGCGTAGTCGATCTTCGCGAGCGCTGCTGCGACTCGCTTGGTCACCTCGTCGGGCGTCCCCGGGAGCGGCAGCTTGCGGGTCGCCGAGTACGTGTACTGGGCCGCGTCCTCACTGCCGCTTCCGCAGCTGTCCCAAGCCGGTTGTTCGTCCTCCCACCCGTCGGCTCCGACGACCGACTGGACGGCAGCGAAGACACGTAGAACGTCCTGGTGTGACTGGGCGACCGTCATCGAGGTGCTCTGGCTCGAAGGCGCGCGGCTGCCTGTGTCGGCGCAGCCGACGAACAGGAACGGCGCGATACCGAGACCGATGACCATGACGGCCCAGTGTCGAGCGCTCCGACTCACTCCGTGACGCCTCCTCACGAGGGTTCAGCCGACTTCGGGTTCAGCGGCGTTCCGAACTTGGGCGGTGCCCCTGGCACGCAGTGTCCGTAGATGATCGTTCCGGCGTAGTTCGGGTCAGCGTGGAGTTGCAGGCCGAAGCCATCGTCGGCGTTTCTCCCGTTGAACCCATTCGGGTACCCTATGTCGGTCCGAGGCGGGGTCATCGAAAGGGCCCGCTTCCTGATCGCAGTGACGAGTAGCACAGAGTACGCAAATGCGGGACTCTTCAGTAATTCCCTTACGGCAGGTCGGTGGGACGTGGGTTTAGGGGCGTCCCGAACTTCGGTGGTGCCCCTGGCACGCAGTGCCCGTACACGATGATGCTTGCGAAGTCAGTGCCCGATTGGAATTCGAACCCGAATCCGTCCGCCGCCGTGCCACCGTTGTATCCATTCGGGTAGCCGATCACCGTACGTCGCGGGGTCAGGGTCGCATCGTGTTGGACTCGCAATCCGAGGAGGCCGACCTTCGTGTGCAGTGCCTCTGCAACACGCGACGTGATCTCCTCAGGTTGGAGGGGCAGCGGCCGCTTCCGGATGGAGGTGAGGTTGAACTGAGCACTTTTCCCACCGCTTGACGAGCAGCTGAACCAACCCGACGCCGTCCCGGAGTCCCATCCGTCCTCACCCACCACCGACTTGACGGCGGCGAAGATGTCCATCACGTTCTGGTGTGACTGTTCAAGCGACATCGTGGGGTCCTTGCTCGCGGATGAATGGGGGTCGGCGCCAGCGCAGCCGGTGATCAACAGCAGGGTGACGCCGATCGCAACCACCGCTCCTGCCCGTCGTCTAGAGAATCGGGCCACCGGGGAGTCCTGTCTGCCAGTCGAACATCAACAAATTGTCCTTCGTCTGCCGCTGCACGCGATCGAGTGGGTTGCCTTGCTCGGGGATCGTGTTGCCCTGCCCCATGGTCGCTCTCGCAGTGTTGTACTGCGCGGTGGTTCCGTTGTCGAAGTACGAGTACTTGCCGTTGCTGTTCTTGCCGTCGTACGGGCCGTGGTTGGTGATGCCGTGGAGAGTATCTGCGCCGCGCCCTTGTGTCTCGGAGCTGAAGTCGTGGGCGCCCCAGGACGGATCGGTGGGGTCCTGTCGCCGGGAGAGGTTCTGACCGATGACTGCCCACCCGTCCTTCGCACCCTGACTGGCGAACACCTCCCCCTTCGGCACGTCGAGGGCCGACGCGGAAGGCGCAACGTCGGTGACGCCCGCTGACCCCAGCAGGACGACGTGGTCGGCATGGGTCCGCGTCAGCGCGATGGTCGCGACGTCCGTTCCGTAGGAGTGGCCGACCACGGAAAGGTCCGCGTCGTGACCAGACGCCGCACGGGCCGCATCGAACCCGTTGAGATCCTTGACCAGTAAGTCCGCTCCCGCGTGGGCGCGACCGTCTCCTCCGACATCGATGAACGACGAATCATCTGCCATCGGCGGGTGGTATCCGATCCAGGACACCACAGCCAAGTCCATTGGGGGGACATTCCCGACGGCAGCCTGCTTCGATCGCAGACCCTGAGCGATGCCGGCGTAGTTCTGCACGGTGTCGTCTTGGTACGTCGCAGTGTCCATGCCGGGCACGATGTACGTCACGTGCGCGGCCGTGTCGAGGTCCCCCGAGACGATCTGCGCCAGCGGCGGCCGATCATCGACCAGAGCGATGAGCGAGACGGGGCTGGAATCAAGGGTGTCTTGGATGTTCTGGTACGCGTCCCGCTGGCGTTCCCAGATCGCGAGGTGCGAGCGGGCGTCCGCCGCGGCAGCAGGGCTCCGCGCGGCATCCTGTTCCCTCTTCCAGTGCGCGGCTTGCCGTTCCGCCTCCGCGAGTTTCCTCGACAAGACGACCGAGTTCGCCTTCGCCCGTGCCCAGTAGGCGACACCGTTGAGGTTGCCCAACGCAGCCGGGATCGCTCCCACGAATGCATCCTGTGCCGCGGAGTGCGCACCACCCGGCCCGGACATCGCGTTCCACCACGACGCCACGTCCTTCGCATCCAACCCGGCGAGCCGTGCTGCGATCTTCGGATCGCTCTTCAGGGACGCGATGGTCTCAGGATCGAGGGTGCCGAGCCACGTCAGGAACTGCCCGTCGCTCATCGCGGCGACGGTACGTGCTGACACGAGCTTGCCGACGACGGACGGGCTCTCCAATGCGGATGCTGCTCGTTGATCAGCTGCGGCTCGTCGTGTCACCAACTCGTCCCACTGGACGGACAGTCGCCCCTGCAACCCGGCGAGACCGGCCGCCCCGCTCTCCAACTGCTGCAACCGGACCGTGTCGGACTCGACCGCATCGGAACTCTGCACGGTGAGCGTCGCAGCATGGATCGCACGGGCGTTCTCGGCGGCGTCGTCAGCGGCGTTCTTCTGCGCGGTCTGCAGCCGCTTCGCTTCGTCCTGGATCTGCTCCACCTCGCGTGCGTAGGCATCCAGCGCTGTTGCCGCCGCATCGAGCCGGGCAGCGATTCGCTGCGCGCTCGCTGGGACCGTCGCGGCTTTGGCGATGAACTGCTGCTGCGCCTTGCCGGTCCATCCCGTCGACGCGGCCTCGGCCGCGCTGATGATGTGCCGACTGCCCGTCCGCAC
The DNA here is from genome assembly GCF_018613895.1 of Curtobacterium sp. ISL-83. Classification (GTDB taxonomy): domain Bacteria; phylum Actinomycetota; class Actinomycetes; order Actinomycetales; family Microbacteriaceae; genus Curtobacterium. The sequence continues at coordinate 53,396 of NZ_JAGGPH010000017.1, read as the reverse complement.
GGCGTCCGCGCGCTGCGAGTGCAGCCGAGCGACCCGGCGGATGCCGGACGGGTCACCCGCGGTCGGATCGGCGGTCACCGCGTCTTCCTCGCCAACGCGCTGTCCGTGTCGATCATCGTCGATGCGGCCTCCTCCACGTACGAGGCAAGCGTCACCGCGTCCGCGCCCAGCGACGTGATCGCAGCATCGTGGGCAGCTGCCGACGCCGCGAACGCTCCTGCCACCGCATCCGACCCGAACACCCCCGCGTCCGCGGCCGACAACGGACGCTCGGCAGCGAACGCCGCATCAGCTTGCTTCGCCTGCGATGCCACCCCGTGCATCGACCCCAGGTCGATCGTCAAATCCCCCAACACAGCCCCCCTCGTGACCACACCCACGATCACTCCCACCGACACGATACCGCTGGCGGGACCGACCCCGGTCACTCTCGACCAGGTCGCCGTCGGCGTCGCCACGGCATGAGAAAACCCCCTCTGTTCCGCAGAACAGAGGGGGTTACCGGTGGAGCTAAGGGGATTCGAACCCCTGACCTTCTCATTGCGAACGAGACGCGCTACCAACTGCGCCATAGCCCCAGGGACTCGTCAACACTAGCACCGAGTCACGGCCGATCCGAAATCGGTGCGGACAAGTCGGGCGTGCCGTCCGTCAGACCGCGCGTCGGCGCCGCATGATCGCGTCGAGATCGGCCTGCTGGTAGGCGTCCTCACCGAGGACCCCCATCCCCGCCCACTTGCTCGGCGGGGCCGTCGGCGCCGATTCCGGCACATCGGTCGTCCCGGCGCCGGTGGCCGCGGCACGTCCGGTCGCCCCGGGAGCGCGGAGCCCCAGACGCTCGGCGAGCCGACCCTGGTCGTGCGCGGAGAGCGAGGCCGCGGCCTCCTCGACGTCCGACCGCAGACGGGACACCCGCGCGAGCGTCGGATCCGACTCCCCCGCACGCATCGCGGCGGCCTCGGCCTCGGCTTCCGCCTTGGCCTCGGCGACGCGGTCCTTCAGACGCGCGGCGAGCTCCGCCGACGACTCGGGAGATGGAGCGGGAGCGGTCGGCCGCTCCACGTACAACGGCTTCGGCACCCGTGCCGGGGTCCAGCTGCGGTCCTGCGCGGACACGGCGGGCACCTCCGTCGACAGGGGCGGCGCCGGGTCCGTCCACGTGGTCGCCGGTCGGGAGGCGCGGGGAGCGGCCGTCACGGACGCTGCGGCCCGCTTCTTCCGGGCCGTCGCGACCTGGTGCAGCTGTGCGAGCACCGTGGCGGCGCCGCCGACGGCCACCAGGCCCGCGACACCGATCAGCCACGCACCGGGCGCGGCCACGAAGACGACGAGGGCGACGACGAGTCCGAGCGCACCGAGGAGCGTGGCGCCGAGGCGCGACCGACGCATCCGCATCGCGGTGAGCGCCGGGACCGAGGAGACCTGCGCGAGCACCGGGGCCTGCTCGGCGAGCCGGCGGGTGATCTCACGCTGCCGAGCGGCCTCGTGGGCACGGACGATCGCGGCGCGCTTCGCCTCTTCCGACTTCGCGACCCGCTGGGCCTCGGCGAGGGATCGTGCGTTCATCTCGATGCGCACCTCGTCCGGCAGCTCGGAGGTCTGCGCGAGGATGCGGAGCGTCTGCTGCAGCCGGATCGCGTTCCGCTCGGTCGCGAGGTACTGGCGTCGAGCAGCCCACGACGGCATGAGGTAGACGAGCCAGAGCACGGCCGCGATGAGCAGGACGATGCCGCCACCCCACGAGCCGATACCTGCCATGGGGCAACGGTAGGGGCGCGGGTTCCCCGGGCCGGTGATTGCCGGACGCGTGTTGCGCGTGTCGCGACGGAATCACGTGACGCGGGCCGCGCCTCCCGTCAGAGCCGTGGGGTGGTGTGGATCGGCAGGGCCGCCTCGTCGCGGGCCGCGAGCGGCACGCTGCCCGCGCCCGGCGGCACCTGGCCACGCACCCAGCGCTCGAGGACGCCCTCGCGGACCTCCTCGGCCACGAGGGCGAAGCAGAAGTGGTCGCGCCAGTCGCCGTTGATGTGGATGTACCGGCGCCGGAGGCCCTCGTACCGGAACCCGAGCTTCTCGACCACGCGCAGCGACGGGCCGTTCTCGGGACGGATGCAGATCTCGATGCGGTGCACACCGACCACCTGGAAGCAGTGGTCGACCGCCAACGCCACCGCGATCGGCGTGACGTTGTGCCCGGCCGCGTCCTCGACCACCCAGTACCCGATGGAGGCGCTCGCCAGTGAGCCGTAGGTGATCCCGGACACGTTGAGCTGCCCGACGAAGCGGCCGTCGAGCTCCATCGCGAACGGGAGGCCGAGACCGGCACGGGCGTTCGCCTGGAGGGCGCGGATGCTGCCGCGGACGTCCGTCGAGACGTGGCCGGAGGGGTTCGTGGCCTCCCAGGTGCGGAGCCACGAGCGGTTGCTCGCGAGCGCGACGTCGAGGTCTCGGGTGTCACGGAGGCGGAGGGGCCGGATGGTGACCCGCCCGTGGGACAGGGTCGGGATGGTCGTCATCGGTTCAGGTTCCTCCGGTGCCCCGGCTGATCCCGGGGCGGGTGTCCCCCGCGGTGCCGGATCGCGGCACCGCGGGGGATGGGTCGACTCATTCGCCCGCGTTGAACTCCTTGAGCCACGACTTGAGGTCGGGGCCGAGGTCCGCGCGGTCCGAGGCGAGCTGCACGATCGCCTTGATGTAGTCGAGTTTGTCACCCGTGTCGTACCGGCGTCCACGGAACACGACGCCGTACACGCCACCGGTCCATTCCTCGGCGTTCGCCATCTTCATGAGCGCGTCGGTGAGCTGGATCTCGCCGCCCTTGCCGGGCTCCTGCTTCTCGAGGACGTCGAACACCTCGGGGCGGATGACGTAGCGGCCGATGATGGCCAGGTTCGAGGGCGCCTCGCCCTGGGCGGGCTTCTCGACGAGACCCGTGATCTTCACCACGTCGTCGACGTCGGTCGGCTCCACCGTGGCGATGCCGTAGAGGTGGGTCTGCGACTCGGGGACCTCGAGGAGCGCGACGACGGTCGCGTTCTTGTCGCCCTGGACCTCGATCATGCGCTTCAGGAGCGGATCGCGGGCGTCGATGATGTCGTCGCCGAGGAGCACGGCGAACGGCTCGCGGCCGACGTGCATCTTCGCGCGGAGCACCGCGTGGCCGAGGCCGAGCGGGTCACCCTGGCGCACGTAGTGCATGTCGGCGAGGTCGGTCGACTGGTTGACCTTCTGCAGCTTCTCGTGGTCACCCTTCTTGCGGAGGGTCTCCTCGAGCTCCGACACGTGGTCGAAGTGGTTCTCGAGCGCGTTCTTGTTGCGCCCGGTGATCATGAGGACGTCGGTGAGGCCGGCGTCGACCGCTTCTTCGACCACGTACTGGATGGCCGGCTTGTCGACGACGGGGAGCATCTCCTTCGGCATCGCCTTGGTCGCGGGGAGGAAGCGCGTGCCCAACCCTGCGGCGGGGATCACCGCCTTGGAAATCTGGAAGCCCATGCCCTGACCGTATCCGATGGCCCCCGTCGGGGGCATGTCAACGGAACGGGGGACACGGCTCTTCGGCGGCTTCCCGCACGGACCACCGTGGGGGCCTCGTTAGACTCCAGCGCATGATCGCCGATCTCGGGAACGAGAAGCGCGCCCTGCGAGCCGAACTCCGGCAACGCCGGCGCACCCGGACCACCACCGAGCGCGAGGCCGACACCGACTCCCTCACCGCGACGCTGCAGCGCTTCGCCGAGGAACGTCAGGTCCGGTCCATCGCGCTGTACCTGTCCGCCCCGGACGAACCGAACGTGCGGCCGTTCCTGAACTGGGCCTGCGCCGAGGGCATCCGGGTCCTGCTGCCGGTCACCCGGGAGGACGGGCTGCTCGACTGGGCCGTCGGCGACGGGGAGACCGAACGCGAGGGCGTGTACGGCGTCCCCGAGGTCGTGGGCGAGGTCCTCTCCCCACTGGCGATCAACGACGTCGACGTGATCTTCGCGCCCGCCGCGGCGGTCGGGCACGACGGGGTCCGGATGGGCTGGGGGCGCGGCTACTACGACAAGACCCTCGGGTCCATGGCGAACCGCCCGCCCGTCTATGCTGTGATCTTCGACGCGGAGTACCTCGACCAGGTCCCGCGCGAACCCCACGACGAACCCGTGGACGGCATCATCACGCCGTCGCGCATCATCACGTTCCGGAGCTGACGTGCCCACCTACTCGTACCGCTGCACCGAGTGCGGCAACGCCTTCGACATCAAGCAGTCGTTCACCGACGCGACCCTCACGGAGTGCCCGGTGTGCGGTGGTGTGCTGCGGAAGGTGTTCTCCCCCGTGGGCGTCACGTTCAACGGTGGCGGGTTCTACCGCACGGACTCGCGGGCTGCTCCGAAGGGCGAGGGGTCGTCGGCTCCGGCGACGTCGTCCGAGTCGGCCGGGTCGAAGCCGTCCGAATCGAAGAAGTCCGAGTCGAAGCCGTCCGGTTCGTCGGGTGCCGGTTCGTCGGGCGCCGGTTCGTCGGGCGCCGGTTCCTCGGGCGCCGGTTCGAAGCCGAGCGCGCCCGCCGCGTCCTGACGGCTCTGCTCCTTCAGTAGCTTGAGGTGTCGCCGACCGGCGGCCGTCCTCGACCGGAAGGGGTCCCGTGAAGGGATTCAGGGAGTTCCTGCTCCGCGGCAACGTCATCGACCTGGCCGTCGCAGTCGTCATCGGTGCGGCGTTCACCGCGATCGTCACCGCCATCGTCACGAGCCTCATCAACCCGCTGATCGGCGCGGTGTTCAACGCGTCGAGCTTGGACAAGGCCCTCGTGACCGCCATCCCGACCGTGTCGGGAGGGCACGCGAAGCTGCTCTTCGGCGCGGTCCTCGGGGCGGTCATCAACTTCGTCATCGTCGCCGCGGTCGTGTACTTCGCGCTCGTGCTCCCGGTGAACCACCTGCGGAAGGTCGCGTTCGAGCGGGTGAAGAACGACGCTGAGCAGACGCCGCAGGACGTCCCGCCGACCGATGTCGAGGTGCTGCTCGAGATCCGTGACCTCCTCCGCTCCCAGAACGGCATCAGCGCGTCGACCGGCGGTGGGGCGCACGTGGCGCCGTCGAGGGCACCCGAGGGCCCGGGGATCGCCGGCACGACGAAGCTGTAGCGGCGGCGGCGGCACGCTTCGCCGCGCCCCGCTTCCCGGCGGATCAAACCACGAAACCGACGTCGAACCAGCCCGCGGGGTCGGTTCGACGTCGGTTTCGTGGTTCCAGGGGTGGCCCGGGCCCCGGCCCGGCGACGGCGCGGACCCGGTGACGCGACGCCGCGCCGACCGCGCTGTCAGGCGGCGGCGACCCGACGGCGCTTCGCGAACATCGCGATGGCGTACTGCGTGCCCGCGACGACGTGGCCGACCGTGCCCAGGTACACGAACACGAGCGCGACCGTCCGGACCCACGGAGCCCCGTCCGCGACGACGTGCACGGAGGAGAACAGCAGCACCGGCAGCCCGACGAACAGCAGCGCGGAGCGGATCTTGCCGGTCCAGGTCACGTCGAGGTCCGGGTTGCCGTGGAACAGCACGCTCGACAGGATCACGAGCACCAGGTCCACGAGCACCACGACGGCGACGACCCACCACGGCAGCAGCCCGACGAGCACGAGGGACAGCACGATCGCGATGATCGCCAGCCGGTCGGCGACGGGATCGAGTGCCTTGCCGAGCTCGGACCCCTGGTCGAAGCGTCGGGCGATGAAGCCGTCCGCCCAGTCACTCAACCCGAGGACGACGAGCGACACGAGCGCCCATCCGGGGTGCCCCTGCACGACCAGGCTGATGTAGACGGGGATGAGCGCGAAACGGAACAGCGTGATCAGGTTCGGCCACGTCTGCCAGTCGGGGCGCTGCTTCACGGTGTCGCTCATCGCAGGCCAGGCTACCGGCTCACCAGTGCGGGGGGACGTCCCGCAGGAGTTGGTCGTCGTTCTCGCCGTCGCGGTGGCGCGCCGGTTCCGGCGCCGGGGCGGGGTCGCTGCCCGGCGCCGGCTGGGTGGTGACGCGCCTGTGGCGGCGCGTCGCGCCTCCCGGCTGACCGGCGGGAGTCCGGACGACGTCCGGTTCGGGACGGACGGGAGGCGCGGCTGACGGCTCGTCGTCGGCTCGCGTCCACGTGCCCACCAGGTGGTCCGTCTCGGGCGTCACCGGCCCGGCGGGCCGTGCAGCCCGACGGCTCATCGGCGGACGCGGGCGCCGCCGGGATCCGGCGCGCTCATCGGCGGGCGGGGCCCGTCGTGGGCACGCCGGGGTGGAGATCCGGCGTGGTCATCGGCGCGCGGGGCCCGTCGCGGGCACGCCGGGGTGGAGATCCAGCGTGCTCATCGGCGGGCGGGGATCGGGGGGATGGAGATCTCCTGCGTCGCGCCGCGGTCGACGCCGAGCACGGCGGCGACCGTGTTCGCGACGCGGTCCGGGTCGGAGAACAGCTGGAACGCGTGCACACGCACGTAGTGCCAGCCGAGTCGCCGCAGCACCTCGGGACGCAGCCGCAGGGACTCGCGGAGCGACCCCTTCACGAGCGACGCGTCGGTCTCGATCGTGACGCAGACCCCGCCGTGCGCGGCCACGAGGCCGAGCTTCCCGCGGTGTCCGAGCGCGACCGGGATGCCGCGCATCTCGAGTCGGCGCGCCAGGTCCACGAGCAGCGGGTCGGAGTCGTCCGGCACGTACTCGGCGCTGGTGCGGGCCCGGACCTCGGCGAGGATCTCCGCGAGCGCGACCGTGCCGTGGCCCATCCGCTCGGCCTCGATGTCAGACGGCTGGAAGCAGGTCACGATGACCATCGAGCGCCGGGCGCGGGTCATCGCGACGGCGAGCAGGCGCTCACCACCAGGCTTGCCGAGCGGGCCGAAGTCGCGGAGGACCCGGCCGTGCGGCGTCCGGCCGTAGCCGATCGAGAACACGACGCGGTCGCGGCTCTGGGCGACGGACTGCTCGAGGGTGGCGACGATGAACGGCTCGGCGCGGTCACCGATGACGAACTCGGTCAGGTCCTTGTGGCCCTGGGCCGCGGTGAGCACGGCCTGTTCGACCCGGACGGCGTGCTTGGCCGACGCGGTGATGACCATGAGTGACTCGGTCGGGCGGGTCCGGGCGTGGTCGATGACCAGCCGGACGACCCGGTCGACCTCGGCGTCGACGCTCTCGACGGCACCGGACTCGGGGTCCGGCACGGCCTTGCCCTCGCTGACGTAGTCGAGCGCGATGGAGCCGTGTCCGAGGAACGAGCCGGCCCAGGGCAGCGACTCGATGCGGCCGCCGTAGAAGCGTCGGTTGACGAGCTCGGCCAGGTCCTCGCCGCCGGCGCGGTACGACCGGGTGAGGGAGAGCGTCGGCAGCAGCGTGGACAGCTTCGCGAGTGCGGAGTCCGCGTGGAAGGCGTCGAGCGTCTGCTCGTCGACCTGCAGCGCGCGGTGCTCGGGGTCGACGGCGATGCGGAACGGCGACGGAGTCTGCGTGACCGGGTCACCGAAGACGACGGTCTGCCGGGCGCGGCGGACGGCACCCACGGTCTCGGCGATCGTCACGGCGCCCGCGTCCACCAGGATGACCGTGTCGAACGGCATGGTGTCGGCGATCTGCGCGACCTCGTACGGCGACGCGAGCCACACCGGCGCGATCGACCGGGACAGGTGCGGGGCAGAGTCCTGCAGCAGGCGCGAGGTGATCGCGCCGTCCCGCAGCTGGGTCTTCAGCGCCGTGGCCTCTTCCGGCCAGTCGACGAGTCCGACCTTCCAGTTCTCGGCGAGCTGCCATGCCAGACCCTGCGAGACCCCGGCGGCGTGGGCGTCGTCGACGAGCCGGAAGTCGGCCTCGACCCGGTCGAGCATGTCCGTGTTCGCCCCGAGCAGCGCACGGTCCGACTCGAGCATCGTCTCGAGGGCGGACTGCCACCAGGCGAGCTCGAGCTCGGCGGGGACCTGGGTGTCCGGCACGTGCCGGTTCGCCAGGTCCGTGATGAGGGGTTCGAGCTGCAGGTCGCGCAGGGTCTGCATGAGCTCGGTGCGCTCCTGCAGGTTGTGCAGGACGTCCGACTCGGCAGCCAGCTCGGCGACGAACGGCACGAGCCGGTCGATCGACAGGTTCGCGAGCTGCTGGTCGCGGTCGGTCCGGCCGAGCGGCTCGTCGAGGCGCGCGAGGTCCTCGGCGACGTTCGAGAACAGCACCTGGACGTCCGCGATGCCGGTGGGGACCTCGGGGTTCACGCCGGCTGCGACGTACCGCTGCCAGAGCACGCGCTGCTGCTGCACGCGTGTGAGTGCCTCGTGCAGGTCGGACACGTGCACGCCGGGGCGGACGTACTCGCGGGCGAGCTTCTTCAGCCGGCGACGGTTCGTGCTCGACATCGGGGCACCCTCGCCACGGGGTGCGGTCGCCGCGACGAGCTCCGACACGGAGCGGTCGAACACCACGGGCAGGAACCGGTCGAGCGTGTCGCGGATCTCGGTGAGCAGGCGGAGGTAGATGCCGAGCTCGTTGATCGTCGTGAACTGCCGCATGTGCGTCGAGCTGACGAGGTCACGGGCGCGGCCGAGCAGCGTCGGCAGGCCGTCGGCGTCCAGGTCCTTCGCGATCTTGTGGGCGCGCTGTGCTCCGTCGCTCGACGAGAACTTCGCGCCGTACCAGGGCGAGTCGTCGGGGCCGTAGCGGAACTCGCCGAGGTTCGCCGCGCTGACCATCGTCTCGGCGACGCGGGAGCGCCCCTCGACCATGGACGAGACCGAGCGCTTCGAGAGTCGTGCGGTCGTCGACGGCGCGATCGGCAGCAGGGACAGTCGGGAGAGTTCGACCAGGCAGTCGAGCACGGACACGCGGAAGTCGGGGTCGATGCGGGTCAACGAGCCGCGGTAGTCGGTGAGGACCTTGCGCAGGCGGACCAGGGCGTCGTCGACCTCACGGAGGTTCGGACGGCTGGCCTTCTCGTTTCGGGCGATTGCACGGACGATGTCCCGACGGAGCGTCGACGGGGTGACGGCCACGCCGGGCAGCTGCACCTCGCCGAAGCGGGCCGCGATCCCGCGGAGCGTCGCACGGCGCGGGCTGACGACGAGCACGCGCTTGTTCGCGGCCACCAGGCCGCCGAGGGCGTTCACGATGGTCTGGGTGCCACCCGTGCCCGGCAGGGTCTTGACGACGATCGAGTTGCCGGCCGTGATCTGCGCGATCACGTTCTCCTGCTCGTCGTCGGCGTCGAGCAGCAGCGTGTCGGTCTCGGGGCTGCGCTCGTCGGACGGGGTCTGCTCGACGGGACGGTAGGACTGCTCGACCTGCCACTTCGCGCTCGGGTTGCCCGCGAGGGCGTCGAGCACGGGGTGGGCCAGGTCCTTCGTGTCCTCGGCCAGGCCGGTCGCGACCTCGGCGAAGGTCGAGACCACCAGACGGGCGTGCACGGAGAAGCCGGGGATGTGCGCCGTCAGTCCACGGAGCCGATCGATCACCGGGTTCGGCGTGAACGAGCCGTCCTGCTGCGCGAGGGCCACGAAGGACTGCGCGTCGAGGGTGATGCCGTACTGCTCGCGCAGGGCGTCGGCGAGCGCCGGGTTGAGCACCGGCTCGCCGAGCAGGCGGACCTCGAAGTCGCGGCCGTGGCGGCGGATCGCCAACGGTCGCAGGAGCACCGGTCCGCGGAAGTGCTCGTCGCCGTGCTGCCAGTCGGCCATGCCGATCCCGAGCCTCACGGCGTCGATGCCGCGCACGGTCGCGAGTTCGGTGCCCTTCGCCTCGACGTGCCCGGCAGCGACACGGGCCGCGCGCAGGGCGACCTCGTCGCGGATCAGGCTCGACAGCAGCGTGGTCTTGCCGGTGATGAACTGGGCGAGCCCACCGGGGTGGGTCGTCGAGAGCTCGATGCGGGCGCGCGGGTGGTCCGCGAAGTGCGTCAGGGGGCTCGTCCCGCCGACGCCGACGAGCTGGGTGCGCCAGGCTTCCCAGATCGGCTCGGCCGCGTTCCCCGCGGTCAGTCGGGGGTCGCCGAGGCTGATGGCGTGCGGGCTCGTGACCTGCAGTTCGGGTCGGAGGCGTCGGTCGGGCTCGTCGTCGAGTCGGCCGTCGGCCTGTTCGTGGGCTCGGGCGTCGGCCTGTCCCTCGCGCTGTTCGGAGGCCCCGCTCGCGGCATCCGCGGTCGTGTCGGCGCCGTCGTCCGGGCGCGCGTCACCGCCCTCGACGGGGACGTCGTCGTTCACGTCGTCCTCACCGTCGGTCACCCTGTCCGCTCGCCACACATCCGACACTGTAGGCGGAAGCGGGCGACCTCTCTGGCAATGAACCGTGGTTTCGGGGTTTCCGACCGCGCGGACACGCGGGCGACGGCCCGCGGGAGCGCTCCCCGGATGGTCGATGTGGTACCAACGTGGACATGGCCATCGACGACCGCACCACTCCGTCCACCCCTGCGCCGAACCGGCGTCGATCGGTCCCGCCGGAGATCTCGCGCTCCTGGCTGCTCGTCGCCGGCACCGCTGCGGACAAGTTCGAGCGCGCGCAGCGCTCCCGCGCCGACCAGATCATCCTGGACATCGAGGACGCCGTCGACCCCGCCGCGAAGCCGGCTGCACGCCAGACCGTCGCGTCGTGGCTCGCCGGTGGCGGTGAGGCCTGGGTCCGCATCAACGACGTGACGACCGAGTTCTGGGCGGACGACGTCGAGGAGCTCCGCGGTCTGCCGGGCCTGCAGGGCGTGATGCTCGCGAAGACCGAGGCGCCGGCACAGGTCACCGACACCTGGCACCGTCTCGGCGGGCAGATCCCCGTGATCGCGCTCGTGGAGTCCGCCGTCGGGATCGAGGACGCGACGAGCATCGCGAAGGCCCAGGGCGCGTTCCGCCTGGCGTTCGGGTCGGGCGACTACCGCCGCGACACGGGGACGAGTGCGGACACCCTGGCGATGGCCTACCCGCGGTCGAAGCTCGTCGTGGCCTCGCGCGTCGGCAACCTGCCCGGCCCGATCGACGGGCCGACGGTGGGGTCGTCGCACCCGATCCTGCGCGAGCAGTCGCAGGTGGCCGTGTCGCTCGGACTCACCGGGAAGCTCTGCCTGGACACCGAGCAGCTCCCCGTCATCAACGAGGTCATCTCGCCGACCCCGACCGACGTCGCGTGGGCGCAGGACTTCCTCGACGACTTCGAGGCACGCGGGCGCGTCATCCGCGACGGCTCGGACCTGCCCCGGCTCGGCCGCGCGCAGAAGATCCAGCGCCTCGCCCAGGCGTTCGGCGTCGAGGCACGGTAGGACGGACGACATGACCTGGTCGAACGTCCCCGGCGGACCGCCGCAGCACACCCCGTCCGACGCGGAGCGACGGGCCTGGGAGCAGGGCGGCACCACGCTGTTCCCGGCCGCGAAGCTCGCGGACCGCATCACGACCGTGCTGCTGCTCGCGTTCGGCGCGATCATGACGGTCATCACGGCCGTCGTCGGGATCATCGCCATCCTCTCCGCGACCGCGAACTGCGACGCGTCGGCCGGGTGCACCCCTGGTGGGTACTTCGGTGGCGCGGCGATCGCCATCGGGGGTTCGTTCGTGATCGGCGTCGCGACGATCGTCCTGGCCGTGGGCGCCTGGATCCGTCGGCGGTCGTCGTGGTGGATCGCCGCGATCGGCTTCGTCCTGGCGATCGGCGTCATCAGTTGGGGTGGCGTCGTCTTCGCGCAAGCCGCCGACGCGGGGTCGTCCGCTTCGGTCAGCAGTGCTGCGTGATCGAATTCATCGCGCTCAGGATGAGACCGATATAAGGAATACTCGGCGGTTAAGGTGAGCGGACTTGACCGACGACAGAAAGGGACCTCATGGCTCCTTCGATCCTCCGCAGCCGCCGCACGCTCGCCGGTGTCGCCCTCGCCGCGGTCGCGGGCGGCTTGGTCGCCGCCGCGCCCGCGAACGCCAGCAGCGGCTACCCGATCATCTTCAGCCCGTACATCACGTTCGTGCAGTGGCACTCGGCGTCGGAGACGCTCGACGGTCGCGCGGTCTTCTACGCAGACAAGACCGAGGTGCCGGTGCTGGTGCACGCCGAGCCCGGCGACCTGACCCTGACCGACGAGGACGGCAACGTCCTCTGCACCGTCTCGAAGGAACGCTTCCCACACGACACCTGCGACATCGTCGGGATGGTGGCGGGTGAGCACACCGTGAAGGGCACCATCAGGAACAACCACGGCGTGCAGCAGATCCCCGCCGTCACCGTGGTCTCCTTCGCGGAGGAAGCCCCCGACACCGCGGTACCCGCCCCTGGCGAGGTGGACCCGGGCTTCGCCGTGCACAAGCCGGTGGTCGCGCAGCCGAACCCGGGCGAGACCGACCCCGGCTTCACCATTCCGATCGTGGCACAGCCGAACCCAGGCGAGACCGACCCCGGGTTCACCGCTCCGCAGCCGGTCGTGGCGCAGCCCAACCCGGGCGAGACCGACCCCGGCTTCACCGCCGGCAAGCCGATCACCCTCGCCGACACGCACCTCGACGACGACGGCTCGCTCACCGTCGCCGAGTTCATCGGCAAGCCCGGCCAGCAGTGGAGGGCGAGCTTCCCCACCGCCGACGGACCGATCCAGACCACAGGAACCATCGACGAATCCGGCCGCTTCGCCCTCAAGCTCCGCATCAAGGCCGGCAAGAACTCCCCGGGCACGATCGTCATCACCAATCCCCGCACCGGAACGCCTGAGCGGTACAACTTCACGATCGCGTCGGCGAGTTCCGGCACCGCCTGACGGACGTCCGCCGGCTGGCGGTCCCGGCCCGCGCCTCCAGACCGACCGTGGTCACCACACGGCGGACTGGAGGCGCGTCCTGCGTCGGTCGCCGCGCGTAGCGTGAGCGCATGGTGACGGTGAGCAGGACCACGGTGGCCGTGATCGGCGGCGGCCCGGCCGGCGTCGTCCTCGGGCTGCTGCTCGCGCGAGCCGGCATCGCCGTCCGCGTGATCGAGAAGCACGGCGACTTCAACCGGGACTTCCGCGGCGACACCGTGCACGCGTCGACCATCCGGTTGCTCGACGAGCTCGGTCTCGGCGAGCGTTTCCGGGCGCTCCCGCAGTCGCGGCTCGACGACTTCTCGCTGCCGATGCCCGACGGCTCCCGCTTGCTGCTCGGGGACTTCTCCCGGCTGCGACCCCCCTACGACTACGTGGCGATGGTGCCGCAGTGGGACCTCCTCGACCTGCTCGTCACCGCAGCCAAGGCCGAACCGTCCTTCTCGATCAGCATGGGGCTCGAGGCGACGGACGTCATCGTGGAGAACGGCGTGGTGTCCGGCGTGCACCTTCGGCCGTACCGCCGGGGCGGTGACGGGGACGACGTCGCCGCTGTCGAGGAGCTGCGTGCCGACGTCGTGATCGCGTGCGACGGGAGGGACTCAGTACTCCGAGCAGCCGCCGGGCTCGTCCCGAAGGCCTTCGACGTGCCCTTCGACACGTGGTGGTTCCGGCTGCCGAAGGAGCCGGGTGATGCCGATTCGGCGCTCGTCCCGGCGTTCTCCGACCACGACGTCGTGCTGAGCTTCCCGCGGCCGGACTACCACCAGGTCGCGTACTTCGCGCCGAAGGGTTCGGACGCCGCGTTGCGAGCCGCAGGCGTCCAGTCGTTCCGGGACCGGATCGCGCGGAGTCGGCCGGACTTCGCGGATCGGGTCGACACGATCGGCTCGATGGACGACGTCCACGTGCTCGACGTGTGGATGGACCGCCTGCGGCGCTGGTGGCGACCGGGCTTGCTGTGCATCGGGGACGCCGCGCACGCCATGTCACCCGCCGGGGGCGTCGGCATCAACCTGGCCGTCCAGGACGCGGTCGCGACGGCGACGATCCTGGCGCCCGCGCTCCGCCGGGGTCGCAGCGGGGACGCGCTCGGGGTCACGCTCGCCGCGGTCCAGCAGCGTCGGATGCCGCCGGCCGTCCTCGTGCAGGCCGCACAGAGGGTGCTGCACCGCGTCGTGTTCGAGCGGGCGTTCTCGGGCGCACTACGGGACGGACCGCCGCTGCTGCCCGTGCTGCTCGCGCGGTGGGTGCCGCCGGTGCGGGGGCTGTACGCGCGCGGGATCGCGTTCGGGCCGTTGCCGGAGCACGCGCCGAGTTGGGCGCGGCGCTGACACTGGCGGTGCGGGTGCGGGTGCGGGTGCGGGTGCGGGTGCGGGTGCGGGTGGGGGTACGGGTGCTGGTGCTGGGTCTGGCTCTGGTGCTGGTGCTGGTGCTGGTGCTGGTTCGCTTTGTCGATCCTGAGCGCGCGGACCGTGTCGGGCGCATGCTGGGGCGATGAAGCAACGAGTCATCGGAGACGTGTCCGTCAGTGCCATCGGTCTCGGCGGGATGCCGATGTCCATCGAGGGGCGACCCGACGAGCGGCGCGCGATCGCGACGATCCACGCGGCCCTCGAAGCCGGCGTCACCCTCATCGACACCGCCGACGCATACCACCTGGCCGCGCATGACGAGGTCGGCCACAACGAGCTCCTGATCGCCAAGGCCGTTCGGGAGTTCCACGGCGACACCTCGGCGGTGCTCATCGCGACGAAGGGCGGGCACCTGCGGCCGACAGCGGGCCCGTGGGCGCAGAACGGTCACCCGGAGTACCTGAAGGAGGCGGCCAAGGCGTCCGCGAAGCGCCTCGGCGTCGAGACGATCGGGTTGTACCAGTTCCACCGCCCGGACCCCGCGGTCCCCTACGCCGAGTCGGTGGGTGCGCTCGGCGAGCTCCTGGACGAGGGCGTGATCCGCATGGCGGGCATCTCGAACGCGGACCTCGACCAGATCCGCACGGCGAACGAGGTCTTGGACGGACGGCTCGCGTCGGTGCAGAACCAGTTCTCGCCGGCGTTCCGCTCGAGCGAGCCCGAACTCGAGCTGTGCGACGAGCTGGGCATCGCGTTCCTGCCATGGAGCCCCCTCGGCGGCATCGCGAACGCGTCCGGACTCGGCTCGACCTACCAGGACTTCGCGGTCGTCGCGCGGGAGCACGGCATCACGCCGCAGGTCGTGGCGCTCGCGTGGGCACTCGCGAAGAGCGACGTCGTCGTACCGATCCCCGGGGCATCGCGTCCGCAGTCGATCCTCGATTCGATCACGGCGGCCACGGTGCGCCTCCGGCCGGACGAGATCGCGCGGCTCGACGCAGCGCGGGCTCTGACGCCGTGAACGCCTCTCGCTCGGAATAGATTCGACATACGGAATATCGGTTCGCTACGGTGTGCAGGTCCTGTACACCGAACGAAAGCGAGCTCATGGCTCCCTCGATCTTCCGCAGCCGCCGAGCGCTCACCTGTGTCGCCCTCGCCGGCATCACCGGTGGCCTCATCGCCGCCACCCCCGCGAACGCCACCGAACGCGGCGCGAACCTCTTCAACCCGACCATCGCCTACGTGCAGTGGGCACCCGCGTACACGCAGCAGGACGGCCGCGCGGTCTTCCAGGTCAACCAGACCGACGTCCCGGTGCTGGTGCGCGCCGAGCCGGGTGACCTCACGCTGACGGACGACGACGACAACGTGCTCTGCACCGTCGCCAAGGCCGACTTCGAGCGTGACACGTGCGACATCCACGGGCTGCCCGCGGGCGAGCACACCGTCAAGGGCACGATCATCAACAACCACGGCCTCCAGCAGATCCCGGCCGTCACGATCCTGTCCTACGCCGACGAGGCCCCTGCCGACTCCGACACCGCCGTGCCGGCGCCGGGCGAGGTCGACCCTGGCTTCACGGCGCCGGAGCCCGTCGTCGCCCAGCCGAACCCGGGTCTGCCCGACCTCGGGTTCACGTTCCCGGTCGTGGCGCTGCCGAACCCGGGCGAGACCGACCCCGGCTTCACCGCACCCGAGCCCATCGTCGCCCAGCCGAACCCCGGCGTCACCGACCCCGGCTTCTCGGCCGGTGCCACCAAGATCTCCCTCGCTGGCACCAGCCTCGCCGAGGACGGCGTCGTCACGATCGCCGAGTTCGCCGGCACCCCCGGCCAGCAGTGGCTCGCCAGCTTCGACGGCGTCAACCAGCACGTCTGGACCGGCGGGACCGTCGACGGCTCCGGCCGCTTCACCCTGAAGCTCCGCATCGCCGCCGGCGAGCAGTCCCCGGTCACCTTCACCACCACCGACCCCCGCACCGGCGAAGAGGAGCGCTACGACGTCACCGTCGCCTCCGCCGTCACCCCCGAACCCGTCGTCGCGCAGCCGAACCCTGGCGAGACCGACCCCGGGTTCACCATCCCGGTCGTCGCCCAGCCGAACCCGGGCGAGACCGACCCCGGCTTCACCAAGCCCGAGCCCGTCGTCGCCGAGCCCGTCGTTGCCCAGCCGAACCCGGGCGTCACCGACCCCGGCTTCTCGGCCGGTGCCACCAAGATCTCCCTCGCCGGCACCCACCTCGCCGAGGACGGCATCACCGTCGCCGAGTTCGCCGGCACCCCCGGCCAGCAGTGGCAGGCCGACTTCGACGGCGTCAACCAGCACGTCTGGACGAGCGGGACGGTCGACGACTCCGGCCGCTTCACCCTGAAGCTCCGCATCGCCGCCGGCGAGCAGTCCCCCGTGACCTTCACCACCACCGACCCGCGGACCGGCGAACAGGAGCGCTACGACGTCACCGTCGCCTCCGCCGTCGCCCCCGAGCCCGTCGTCGCGCAGCCGAACCCCGGCGAGACCGACCCCGGGTTCACCGCACCCGAGCCCGTCGTCGCGACGCCGGCTCCCGGTGACGTCGACCCCGGCTTCACCAAGCCCGAACCCGTCGTCGCCGAGCCCATCGTGGCCCAGCCCGCCCCCGGCGACGTCGACCCCGGCTTCTCGCCCGTCGGCGACGTGAAGCCCGGCGCTGACCTGGAGGTCGTGGACGTCGAGACGTCGAAGTTCTTCGGCGGCATGGCGACCATCACGCTGCACGACCCGTCGGTCCGCTCGGCCTACACGGTCCAGCTGTTCAGCGGTTCGACGTTCCTCGGCTACGCCACGGTCGACGAGAACGGCGACCTGACCACGAAGGTCTACGGCATCGGTCTCGGCGCCCAGACCATCACGGTCAAGGTGAAGGGTGCCACCGTGCTCGACATCCCGGTCACGGTCCAGGTCTGATCGCACCAAGCACGACAGGAGCGCCCCGGAGCCACAGCGGCCCCGGGGCGCTCCCGCGTTCCCGGTCGCCCCGCAGTCCGGTGAGTAGCGTCGGTCCCATGCGTGCCATCACGACGACCGACGGTTCCCTCGACGTCACCGACTTGCCTGACCCCGTCCCCACGGCCGACGAGGTGCTCATCACCGTCGCGGCCGCCGGGGTCAACAACGCCGACCTGCAGCAGCGCGCCGGGCACTACCCGCCGCCTCCCGGAGCGTCGGACATCCTCGGCCTCGAGGTGTCGGGCACCATCGCCGCCGTCGGCGACCGCGTCACCGGCTTCGCCGTCGGTGACCGGGTGTGCGCCCTGCTGTCCGGCGGAGGGTACGCCTCGCTCGTCGCGGTGCCGGCGACCCAGGTCCTGCCGGTCCCGGACGGCGTCGACCTGATCCAGGCCGCGGGGCTGCCCGAAGCCGCCTGCACGGTGTACTCGAACCTCGGGATGATCGCCGGCCTCCGCCCGAGGCAGGTCCTCCTGGTGCACGGTGGCACCGGTGGCATGGGCTCCCACGCGGTGCTGTGGGCGAAGGCCCTCGGCGCGACCGTCATCGCCACCAGCGGGGGCGAGCGGAAAGTGCGGGCTTCCCAGGCGCTCGGCGCCGACCTGGTGATCGACCACCGGTCCGAGGACTTCGTCGAACGCACCCTCGCGTTCACCGACGGGCACGGCGCCGACGTCGTGCTCGACGTGGTGGGCCCCGACTACCTGGAGCGGAACCTCGCCGTCCTCGCGACGAACGGGCACATCGCGGTGATCGCCTCGGGCAGCGGCCGGACGGCGACGCTCGACTTCGGCACGCTCATGCGCAAGCGGGCGACGATCAGCGGGACCACCCTGCGCGCACGCCCCCGCGACGAGAAGGCAGCGATCGTCGCAGCCGTCCGCGTCGACGTCTGGCCGTTCGTCGCCGACGGCCGGATCCGTCCGGTGATCGATTCCGTCCTGCCGCTCGCGGAGGCTGCCGAGGCCCATCGCCGGGTCACCGACGGCGAGGTCATCGGCAAGGTGCTGCTGACGCCCTGACCGGGCTGATTGCGGCGTCGCCGTGCCGCCGACCCGTGCGAGGTTGATCGCCCGGTGCGCGGCTGGCGCGACGCACGGGCCGACCAACCTCGCACCGAGCGCCCCGCCGCCGCTACGCCGCCGCTCCGCCGGCGCTACGCGTGCACCCGCGCCAGGAACTCCACGAGCGCCGGGTGCTGCGGGTGGTCGAGCACCGCGGCGGGGTCGCCCTGCTCCACGACCTCGCCCTGGTGCAGGAACACGATCCGGTCGGCGACGTTCCGGGCGAAGTGCATCTCGTGCGTCGTCATCAGGATCGTCGACCCCTGCTCCTTCAGCTCGGTCACGAGGTCCAGGACCTCACCGACGAGCTGCGGGTCGAGCGCGCTCGTCACCTCGTCGAGCAGCAGCAACTCCGGGTCGGACGCGATGGCCCGCACGATCGCCACGCGCTGCTGCTGGCCGCCGGAGAGCCGGTCCGGGTACGCCCGCGCGAAGTCGGCGAGCCCGACACGTTCGAGCAGGCGCATCGCCGTCGCGGACGCGTCCGCCCGGCTGACGCCGTGCACCTGCCGGGAGGCGAGGGTCACGTTGTCGAGCACCGTCATGTGCGGGAACAGGTTGAACTGCTGGAACACGACACCGATGCGCGCGCGGGTCGCGTCGACGTCGACCCGCGGGTCCGAGATGTCCGCACCCTGCAGGAACACCTGGCCGTCGTCGATGCCTTCGAGCAGGTTGACCGTCTTGAGCAGCGTCGACTTGCCGGAACCCGAGGCGCCGATGACGCAGATGACCTCGTGCCGGTGCACGGCGAGGTCGATGCCGCGCAGGACCTCGTGGTCGCCGAAGCGCTTGCGCAGGCCGCGCAGCTCGAGGACGGGACCCGACGTCGGCGACGGACCCCGTGCCTCCTGGCCGGGTCCGGGACGGGAGGCGCGGTCAGCGCCCGCCTCGCCGCTCCCGGTCTGCGTTGCCTGGTTCACACGGTCCCTCCGATCTGCTCGCGGCGCTGCTGACGCCGGGCGATGGCATCCGTGACACGGATGAGCGGCAGGCTGATCACGACGAACAGCAGTCCGGCGACGAAGTACGGCGTGAAGTTGTAGGTCTCGGCCTGCGCGATCTGCGCGGACCGGACCGCGTCGACCGCCCCGAGGATCGAGACGAGCCCGACGTCCTTCTGCATCGACACGAAGTCGTTCATGAGCGCCGGGGTCACCTTCCGGATCGCCTGCGGCAGCACCACGAGACGCAGCGTCTTCGCATGGGACAGGCCCAGCGACCGGGCTGCGAGGCGCTGGGAGGGGTGCACGGCCTCCATGCCGGCGCGGAGCACCTCGGCGATGTACGACGAGTACGTCAGCGTGATCGCGATCGTGCCCCAGACCTCGGCCGGGAGGCGCGGGAAGACCCCGAGTCCCGGGATCCCGTAGCCGACCAGGTACAGCACGATGATGAGCGGCAGGCCGCGGAACAGGTCCGTGTACCCGGTCGCCAGCATCCGCAGCGGGAAGAACACCGGACTGCGGAGGCCCCGCACGACGGCCAGGAGCGTGCCGAACACCGCGACGCCGATCGCGCTGAAGAACAGGATCCGGATGTTCAGCCACAGGCCGAGCAGGATCTCCGGGAAGCTGTCGACCGCGGTCTGCGGGTCGAAGAACGACTGCTGGACCGCGGCCCAGCCCGGCGTGTTCACGACACCGAAGTAGACGACCGCCACGACGACGAGCGTCGACACGACGCTGATCGTGATCGACCGGCGCCCGCGCGAGCGACGGTACAGCTGCCGCTCGACCTCGACCTGACTGGGAGCCGGGGCGAGGACAGGGGTGCCGGAGCCGGCGGGGATGCTCACCGTGCTACTTCAGGACCGGGGTGTTCGTTTCCGACGACAGCCACTTCGTCTGGAGGGACTTCAGGGTGCCGTCCGAGTCGAGCTTCGCGATGGCCTTGTCGACCTTGCTCGTCAGACCGGACCCCTTCGGCAGGACGAACCCGAACTGGTCGCCCTTGCCGTCGGCGGGGAACTGGGCGGACACCGTCCCGTTGTCGAGCTGCGCACCGGCCATGTAGAACGCCGTCGGCAGGTCCGTCACGATGGCGTCGATCTGGCCGGACTTCAGCGCGAGCACCGCGTCGTCGTTCGAGTTGAAGACCTGCGGCGTGACGCCGAGGACGTCCTTCACGCTCGTGATGCTCGTCGAGCCCGTGGCGACACCGATGGCATCCTGCTTCAGCGTGGCGATCGTCGTGTCGTGCGCGGCCTTCGACTTCGACGTCGTGACGACCGCCTGCGTGGTCGTGTAGTACGGCGACGACATGTCGACGGCCTTCTTGCGCTTGGCGTCGATCGAGAACTGCTGGATGTTGAGGTCCCAGTCCTTCGGACCAGGCGCGATCGCGCTGTCGAACGTGCTGCGCTTCCAGACCACGTCGGACTTGGCGTACCCCATCTCCTTCGCGACGGCGTAGGCGACGGCGGACTCGAAGCCCTTGCCGGACTCCGGCTTGTTGTCCGAGACCCACGGGGAGTACGCCGGCTGGCCGGTGGCGATGGTGAGCTTGCCGTCGGTGATGGTGCCGGAGGCGGAGCTGCTGCCGGAGGAGCACGCGGCGAGCGCGAGGGCGGCCGCCGCGGCGGTGGCGACGGCGAGGGTGAAGCGGAGGGAACGGGTCACGGTCAGGCCTTCGTGCTCGGGTGCATGGGCAGGGGGCAGTGTACTTCGCACTGGTGTACCACCGCGAGACGGTGACACCGCGAGACGCTCGGGATCGGTGCGGTCACTCGGCGAGGGTGAAGTCCTCGAACGAGAACCCCGGCGAGACCAGGCAGCTCAGGAGCACCTCGCCCGCGGACGGGATCGTCCGCTGCCACACGCCCCCGCGGACGAACGCCTGCGCGTCGTGCACGCGGTGCCGGCCGGCGTCGGGACCGAGGGTGATCCGGTCGCCGGGCTCGGGCTGGTCACCGGAGCCGCCGAGCTCGAGCACGACGGTGTCCGGCCCGTGCCACATCCAGATCTCGTCGCTCGTGACCCGGTGCCAGGCGGAGGACTCCCCCGGCGGCAGCAGGAAGTGGATGAGGGTGGCGGCCGGACGCGGGCCGGCCGGGGTCGTCACGGTCGCCGGGGACGTCCACGTCCGGACGTACCAGCCGCCCTCGGGGTGCGGCTCCATGCCGAGCGCGGCGGCTCGCTGTGGGACGTCGAGCCACTCGAGCAGATCGCCGTCGACGGTGCGTCGGGCGACCATGCCGGGTCGGGGTGCGGTGTCGGTCATCGGTGCTCCTGCTCGTCGGGGGCGGCGCGGTCGTCGGGGGCGGCGCGGTCGTCGGGGGCGGTGCGGTCGTCGGGTGTGGGGTGGCGAACCGCGTTCGACACGAGCGCACCGTCGGTGGCGCGGACGACCCCACGGATCACCGTGCCGACGGCCCGGCCGGCGCCGTCCTCCACGAGTTCGGCGAGCGCGTCGACCACGGTGCGGGCGTCCACGTCGAACACCGCCAGGTCGGCACGGGCACCGACCGCCAGGTGTCCGATCCGGTCCGACCCGACGGCGAGGCCCATCGCGTGCGCGCCGCCGAGGGTCGCCGCGGCCAACAGCCGTTCGTGCAGGTCGCGCTGCCCGTACCCCTGGGCGCGGGCGATCCGGTGCAGCGCGGTGACGTCGGCCATCAGGTCGAGGGACGGCGACGACGACAGCGAGTCGGTGCCGATCGCGATGGGACTCCCCTCCCGCAGGTAGTCCGCGACGGGCGGCGGGTCGAGCCCGATCACGGCGTTCGAGCGCGGGCAGAGCGCCACCGCGGTGCCGCGGGCGCGCAACAGTGCCCGGTCGGCCGCCGTCATGTACACGCCGTGGGCGATGTGGCAATCGGGTCCGAGGACGCCGAGCCGGTCGACGAAGCTCGTCGCACTGGCCCCGAAGCCGAGAGCACGCATCGCGCGGAAGGACGGCGCGTTCGCGAGGTGCCAGTCGGCTCCGTGCCCCACGCCGTCGACGCCGTCCAACCCGGGCACGGGTTCCAGGGCGGTCCGCTCCCCCTCGAACGCGGCCTCGCCGAGGTGCAGGTGCAGGCGGAGTCCGCGTTGCCGCACGATGTCGGGCAGTTCGAGGAGCGGCGCGACGTCGAGCGAGTACGGGGCGTGCGGGGAGAGTCCGGCACCGGGCGTCGACGGGATCCGTGCGAGTTCGTCGAGGACCTGGTCGCGCCCGTGCGCCTGCCACGCCTCGTTCTCCCAGTCCATCACCTCCCAGTAGGCGATGCCGCCGAGTCCGGCGTCCTCCAGTGCGGTCGCGGCCTCGATGTCGGTGACGATGTCGGCGATGCTCGTCACCCCCGCCGCGATGGAGGCGCGTGCACCGTCGGCCGCCTCGGCCCGCCAGTCGTGCGGCTCGGAGTACACCCGGTTGAAAGCGGTCGCCCAGTCCTCGAAACCGGTGTACTGGTGCTGACCAACACTGGCCATGCCGGTGTACTGCAGGTGCGAGTGCGCGTTGACCAGGCCGGGCAGCAGGGCTCCCCGCCACCGCCGTTCCGAGAACGCCGTGCCGGCGCCGGTCAGCTGGTCGAGCACCCACGACCGGTCGCCGACGTGCAGGATGCGCCCGGCGCTGACGGCGACGGCGCCGTCCGCGATGGGCGGCGCGGTCATCGGCACGACGATGCGCGCCGAGTGCACGACGACCGGGTGGTGCACGACAACGGGTTGGTGCACGACGACCGGGTGGTGCACGACGACCGGGTGGTCGGTCCCGGCGCGACCCGCGCTCACGCGGGGGCTCCGAAGCGATGGGTGCGGACGTCCGGGTCGCGGCCGGTCGGGCCGTCCGACGACGGCACGACCCCACCGGCAGTGCCGGATCCGGGAGGCGCGACACGGTTCCCGAACGCGGCGAGCGCCGTGCGGGCGGTCGCCTCGTCGACAGCAGGGTCGATCGGGACGACGTCGCGCGCGAGCTCGTCCCCGTGCTCGAGGAGCATCCGCACCGCGCCGAGCTGCACGGCGAAGGACAGGTCCATGATCTCGACGGGATTGCCCTCGGCCGCGGTGATGTTGATGCACCCGCCCCGGTCGAGCACGACGACGTGGTGGCCGTCGTCCCACGCCAGTCGGTCGGCCTTCGGTCCGATCGGCGACGACACGGCACCGGACCCCGCGGCCGCGTCGAGCGCGACCTCCTGGTCGACACCCCCTGCGACGGCGATGACCGCACCCGGGGCGCACGACCGGAGCACGGCGAGGCTGATGGTGTCCGTCACGCCCGTGGCGCTCACCACCAGGTCGGCATCGCGGACGGCGTCGTCGAGCGGCGCGACCGCGTGCCCGGCGAAGAGCGCCTGCAGGGCGCGGACCGGATCGGTCTCGGCGACGACGACCCGGAACCCCAGCGCGCGGAGGACCAGGGCGACCCCCTCACCGACGTGCCCGAACCCGGCGACGACCGCCGCGCCTCCCGCCCGAGCGCGGTGCGCGTCGGACGGCAGTCCGTCGAGCAGGTCGAGCGTCGCGAACACGGTCGACTGGCCGGTGCCGTACCGGTTGTCGAAGAAGGTCTTGGTGCGGGCGTCGTTCACGGCGATCACCGGGATGCCGAGCTCGCCGTGCGACGCCAGCACACGCAGCGGGCGCAGGCCGCTGGTGGTCTCCTCGGCCGCACCGAGCATCGTCGGCAGCAGGTCGGGGCGCTCCTGGTGCGCGAGACGGATGAGGTGCGAGCCGTCGTCGAGCAGGATGTGTGGTCGGGTGTCGAGCATCGCGAGCGCCAGCGTCTTCTGCTCCGCCGTCGTCGCCGTGCTGCTCGCGTGCACGGGGAGTCCGGCACGTCGGAGCGCGTCCGCGACGGCGTCGTCGGTCTCGTCGGCGTGGGCGTAGACGGCCACCTCGGCACCGGCGTCCCGGAGCAGCAGACTGAGGACCGCGGTCTTCGGTTCCAGCACCATGCTGACCCCGATGCGGGTGCCGCGGAGGAGACCGCCGTCCCGGAGCTCCGCGGCGACCGCGCGCGAGACGGGCATCGACCGACGCGCCCAGCGGAGGCGGGCGTCGGCTGCGGGGTCGTCCTCGGGGTCGCGGCCGGTCGACACGAGGAACACGTCCTCGGACAGCATCGGCACCCCGAGCACCCCCGGGCGGACCGGGGCGACGGGACCGAAGGCGTCTTCGTCCACGGCGGGCAGGTGTCGCCCGGCGTCGATCACGATCAGCGTGGCACCGGCGGGCCGGTCGGCCTCGCGTTCGATGACGACCGTGCTCTCCTCGGGGGTCCCGAGGCACCAGAGCTGATCGACGGGCTCGTGGGGCGCGGCCCGGCGGGCACCGAGTCCCGTCAGCAGGGCGTGCAGTGCAGCGGCGTCCCGGACGTCCCCGCCGAGGATCCGGAACCGACGTGCGGCGACGAGCAGGTTCGTGGCGCCGGCGAAGCGTCGTACCGCCGCCGAGGCCCAGCGCACGGTGTCGGGATCGGGTGCTGGCGGCATGGGGTCATCGTAGGGCGGCCGGGGAACCGTCCGGTGCCGCCGGGTGGGCCCGGCGGTGTCAGCGGAGGGGCGGGGTCCCGTCCCAGCCGGAGACCGGCGCACCACCGCCGGGGAAGCCCGGACCGTCCAGCGCGGCGGCACGGCGAGCGCGACGGCGGTAGTGCAGCAGGACCGCGATGAGCACGACGACACCGATGAGCGTCACGACGAGCAGCCCGATGACGTAGAGGATCGTCACCACACCCCCGAGCACCGCCGGGACCGTGCCGTTCTGCGCCGCGGAGAACGGCGTGCCCGTGATGATGAAGGCCAGCAGCGTGGAGATCGTCGAGTTCGAGTCCCACAGGCCGTGCAGCACCGAGACGACGACGTACGTGATCACCACGGACCACGTCCAGCGGAACCGCTCCCGGCCGTGCGACGCACCGAAGAGCACCGCTCCGAGGATCGCGGTCCAGAGCACGTGCCCGACCGGGGACAGGATCGCGCGGGCGACCTCGGTCTGCAGCAGCGACGCCAGGTCGATGCCACCCGTCGTGATCGCCGCGTTGAAGGCGTACCCAGCCGACTCGAACGCCGCGAACCCCGCGCCGATGGTGGCGCCGAGCAGCGCACCCTGCCGCGCGGTCTTGGGGTGGACACGCCAGCCGACGATCACGAGCAGGACGGCCTTGACGAGCTCCTCGACGAAACCGACGATCACGTACAGCGTGGCGTCCTGGCGCAGGTTCACCTCGAGCAGGGACGCCCCGAGCACACCGAGGATCCCGCCGACGAAGAACGCGCTGACCAGCTGCATCGTGCTGACCGACCCGGTGACGCGCTCGATCACGAAGAGCACGACGGTGAAGGGCACCAGGAAGCTGCCGAGCAGGATGATCGTCGGCACCAGGTTCGTGTTCTGCGTGAAGACGGTCACCACGATCGTCACGACCCAGAGGACGAACCCGACGAGCAGGGTCTTCCACCACCATCCGTGGTGGTGGTGCGGGTGTGGGACGTCGACCGCCGAGGGCAGGGTGCTCATCGCCCCATCGTGCTCCGACGTGCAGCGGACAGTGCTCGGGAATGCCACGACGCGCGCGGACGTATCCACTGGGCATGGGTAACGAGACGAACGAATTCGACCGCGTCACGATGTTCGGCGCGGACTGGTGCCGCGACTGCCGCCGGTCCAAGGCGCTGCTCGACTCGCTCGGCGTGGACTACGAGTACGTCGACGTCGAGGCGGACCTCTCGGCGGCTGACCGTGCCGAGGCCATCAGCGGCCGGAAGAACATCCCCGTCGTCGTCCTGCCGAACGGCAAGCACTTCGTCGAGCCGTCGGATGCCGAACTGCGCGGCGAGCTCGAGGCCGCTGGCGTGCTCTGACGCCTGGCTCTGAGCACGTTCCGGCGCCAGTGCAGCCGCGGATGCGAACGCTGTCAGGAAGCTGCGTGTTCACTCGGGTCCTGATCGGAGTCCGGCGTGTTGCCGGGCTCTTACCGCTCGTATCACCAGGAGGAAACCGTGATCGGTCTCATCATCAGCTTGATCATCGTCGGGCTCATCGCAGGGGCGCTTGCACGGCTCGTCATCCCCGGCAAGCAGCACATGTCGATCCTCATGACGATCGTCCTCGGGATCATCGGCTCGTTCGTGGGTGGGTTCCTCGGATACCTGATCTTCCACCACGACGCCTCGAACGGCTTCTTCCAGCCGGCCGGCATCATCGGGTCGATCATCGGCGCGATCATCGTGCTTTTCATCTACACGCGCTTCAACCGCGGCGCTCGCACCCGCTGACCCCAGCGGATGCGCCGGCTCAGCCGGCACCGGCGCACCGACGTCGGCCCGGACCACGCCATCGCGTGGCCCGGGCCGACGTTTGTCGTCCGGTGGCCACCAGGTCCGGTGGCCATGGGGTCCGGACGCCACCCGTTCTGGAGGCCACCGGGTCCAGCCCCTCTGCGGGTCACGCTCCGAGGAGCCCCGCTGCCCGCAGGTCCGCCCAGACCGCATCCGGCACCGACACCGCAGCCCGCGCCGCGTTCTCCCGGACCTGCGCCGCGGACTGCGCGCCGAGCGCGATCGCACGCACCGCCGCAGCCCGACGCGGGAACGCGACCGCCGCCTCCGGCAGGGACACCCCGTGTCGCTCGCAGACGTCCGCGATCGCGTTCGCGCGGTCGATCACCGCCCGCGGCGCCTCGGCGTAGTCGTACGTCGTGCCCGCCACGGGTCGCGGCGTGCTGAGGAGCCCGGAGTTGAAGACACCGACCGCCACGACGGCCACGCCGAGCGCGGCGCACCGCTCCACGAGCGATGCCGCAGGCTGCTCGAGCAGCGTGTACCGCCCGGCGAGCATGACCACGTCGCACAGCCCGGTGTCGACCGCCGCTGACAGCGCAGCCACCGAGTTCGACCCGACGCCGACCGCGCGCACCACACCCTCGTCACGGAGCGCAGCGAGTGCCGGCAGCGCCTGCGACAACCCTGCGGCCAGGTCGTAGACGTCGGGGTCGTGCAGGTAGGCGACGTCGACGTGGTCGAGGCCGAGACGGCCGAGCGACTCGTCGAGCGAACGGCGCACCCCGGACGCTGACGGGTCCCACTGCCGGACGAGGTCGTTCGGCACCGCGAAGCCGTCGTCGTCCGACCCGTCACCGGGCCCGGGCACCAGCAGTCGCCCGACCTTCGTCGAGACCAGGTAGGCGTCCCGCGACCGGCCAGCCAGCGCAGCACCGAGCCGTCGTTCCGACAGGCCGAGCCCGTAGTGCGGCGCCGTGTCGAAGCCGCGGACGCCGACGTCCCAGGCGGCATCGACGGTGGCGTGTGCGTCATCGTCGCTGATCGCGTGCTGCAGGTTCCCGATCCCGGCACCGCCGAGCCAGAACGGCCCTGCGTCGAAGTCGACCTCGGTCATGACTGTCCTCCCACGGGCCGGACCGGGCGGTTCCCCGGTGCCGCACCGCACGGTAGTCCTCGGCCGCGCTCAGGCGGACCAGGGACAGCACGGGTGCCGCGATCCAGTCCACGCGGGCGAGTCGGTGACCAGGGGCACTCGGGTATCTTCGCGGCATGTCCAACCAGGGTGTGCTGACGGTCCTCCGGGAGCTCCACGGCATGGTCGTCGACGACGACCTCGCCGAGACGATGCTGCGCGCCGTGGAGCTCGTCGTCGCCACCACCTCGGCCGCCGGGGTGGGAGCCGTCCTGGTGAACGCCTCGGGGGACCTGCAGGTCGTCGCGTCGTCGAGCGAGCGCGCCGCCGAGGTCGAGGAGGCCGAGGTCGGCATCGTGCAGGGTCCCTGCCTGGAGGCCTTCCGCACCGGCACCGTGAAGGACGTCCCGGACCTCCGCCCGCACGCCGACGAGTGGCCCGACGTTGTCCGGATCGCCGAGCAGCGCGGGTTCGGCGGGATGTACGCGGCCCCCCTGGTGCTCCGCAGTCGGACGCTGGGGAGCCTCTGCGTGTTCTTCGCCGGCCACGACGGGCCCGACGACCACGACGCCGCCGTCATCCAGCTCGTCTCGCACACCGTGGCTGCGGTCATCGCCGCGCAGACCCGTCGGGAGTCCGATCCCACACCGGAGGAACTGCTGGAGGCGGCACTCACCGTCCGGGACACCATCGACCAGGCCAAGGGCGCCGTCTCCTGGCGGCAGGGGATCGGGATCGACCACGCGTTCCGCGTGATCCGGGACGAGGCACGGGAGGCGGGACTGACGGTCGGGCAGGTCGCCGCACGGATCGTGGGGACGCAGACCGACGGCGGGGCCGTCGCGGGCTGAGCCCGCGTCGCAGCACAGCCGCCCTCATGGCGTCCGCGCTGCTCCGGGCTGCGCCCGGCGTCGCGGGCCGCGCCGTCAGAGTGTGAGCCGTCGCTCCACGACGTCACGGGCCACGTCGGAGAGCCCGCGACCCGTCAGGTCCGCGTGCTGCCGGAGCACCTCGTACGCGGCGTCGATGGGGACGTCCTTCGTGAACGACACGACTCCCTTCGCCTGCTCGATCGTCACCCGCGCCGCGAGGGTGCGCTCGAGCTGTTCGCGGACCGCGTCCTCCTGACGGACGGTCCGTTCGTGCAGGATGCCGACCGTCGCGATGTCGGCCAGGGCCTTCGCGGTCCGCGCGTCGCCGTCGCTCGGCGTACCGGGCTCGCCACGCAGGAACGTGAACACGCCCACGACCGTGTCGCGGAGGCGCATCGGAACGGCGTACGTCGAGCACACGGACAGTCGGACGGCGCGACGGGCGAACCCGGGAGCGGCCGAAGCGGGCTCCTCGGCGGCCGCGCGGGCCAGGTCGGCTACTGCGACCGGGGCCCCCGACCGGAACGCGGCGAACGCCGGCCCGGACTCGACGTCCGTCTGCAGCAGGTCGACGACGGCCGCGTCCTCGGAGGTCGACGCGACGAGCTCCAGGCGTTCCGAGCGACCGTCGATGACCGCGATGCCCGCGTGCTCCGCACCGAGCACCTCTGCTCCGGACCCGGCGAGGGTCTCGAGCAGCGCGACGACGTCGTACGCGTCGACCATCGTGTCCGTCAGCGTGAAGAAGGTCTCGAGGACTCGAACACGACGCTTCTCCGGGGTCATCAGACCTCCTCGATCTGGTCGCCGTGACGCTCGAACCGGAGGTGCCCGGCGATGATCTCGTGGGCCACCTCCCGCATCGACGTGTGGCGGGTGAACGCGTGCCCCTGGATGAGCAGGTGCGCGTCGTCGGGCGTGATGTCCAGCTGGGCGAGCACGACCCCGGTGGCCTGGTGGACGACCCGGCGGGAGAACGGCCCGAGGTCGAGCCCCTCGCCCTCGTCGCCGATCGCTGCGACCGCGCGGTGGAGCAGTCGTCGACCGAGGGCCGCGGCGAGCGCGCTGGCCTGTTCGACCTGCGCGGGTGCGAGGGTCGTCGGCCGGACCTCGTAGGCGTCCATGGCGCCGAGCCGGAACGGCCCGAATGCGATCGGGAACGCGAACAGGGCCTGCACCGACGGCTCGGGCTCGTTCCGGAGCGCGTCCGTGAAGGCGGGCCACTGGTGGTGCGGCCGCCCGAGGAAGTCGGACTCGAGGACCGGTGCGGCGGTGTGCTTCGCGTCCCAGCACGGCCCCTCGGCCAGGTCGAACTGCAGCTCGTCGAGTCGGGACGCGACGTCGTCCGTGGCGGACACCGTCTCGTTGCCCGCCGGGTCGCCGAACGTTGCGATGGAGATGCCCTCGACCGGGAGCGCGTCGAGGATGACGGCCCCGACCTCGGCGAGGGGCACATCCGCGGACCGTACCGCGCGGATCGCGCGTTCGAACGCGTCAACCATCGGGTCCCTCCCTCGGATCGCCCGATTCTACGGCGAGCAGGTCGTCCGCTTCCACAGGCGGACTCCCCGACCAGGCGGGCAGCTCGGCGGGGGCGTACCCACCCTGCACGTCGGGCAGGCGGAGCATCGGGTTGACGGCGCGCAGGGTGACGCCGTCCACGCCCAGGACGGCTCGCCGCACCGCGCTGCTGAGCGTGTAGGACAGCAGGTCCTCCGTCGTGCCGCTCGGGCGGTACCCACGCCACGCGCCGCTGTCCGTGGTCGTCGACTCGTCGATGCTCGCCTGGAGCGCCTGGGGGTCCTCGACGTCGACCTCGCAATCGAGGACCAAGCGGAAACGACGTGTCCGGGGCGCGTCCACGTCGGTGACGGGGTCGCCCTCGGGCGTGCGACGACCCTGGAGGAACCGCAGGGTCGTCGACGGCGCCGTCCCGTACACCTGTCGGTACTCCGCAGACATGCGCCCGACGTTGGAGAATCCCCACGACCGGGCGACCTCACCGATCGTCACGCGGGTTCCGGGCTCGGCTTCCTCGAGCGCCCGGCGGACGCCCTCGAGCCGCAGCCTGCGGTGGTACGCCATCGGCGTGGTGCCGAGCTCGCGACGGAACGCACCCTGCAGCCCGCGGGCGGTCATCCCGGCGGCCTCGGCGGCGTCCTCGACACGGACCTCGGATCGGCCGGCGTCGCGGAGGAAGCGCACCGCGGCCTGGACGCCGGGCGAGATCGGGCGGAGTCCGTTCCCGCCCTGCACCGCCCGCGCATCCGCCATCATCACGACCGTAGGACGTGGAGGCGGTGGATCGGCGAACATCCTGCGCTCGTCGGACAGAACCGCACGTCAGGACGTGGCGAGCCGTCCCATCTCACCGACGACGGCGCGGAGTCGGTCGGCCAGCTCGGCCGGGCTCCCGGCGGTGAACCGGTGGGCCGTCTCGATGACGGCGGCCATCACGAGGGTCACGGCCGTGCGCGCCGAGTCGGGGTCCGTCCGCTCCGCCGCGACCGTGACGATCGCGAGCCGTGCCTCGGCCATCGACTGCAGCATCGTCGGGACCATCTCGGGCCGCGCCTGCACCAGAGCCTTCATCCGCTGCCGGTCGGCGGGCAGGTCCATCGACCGGGCGACGAGATCGCAGAGGTCGGACACCAGGGATCCGCCGGCGGCGAGGAACCGTGCGCGGGCGTCCTCCGGGACCGCGGTGCCGGAGAGCCCCAGCGCCGCGTGGCCCTTCGACGGGAAGTAGTTGAAGAACGTGCGTGAGGACACGCCGGCCGCGGCGCAGATCTCCTCGACGGTGACGCCGGCGAGCCCGCGGTCGGCGACGAGGTCGAGCGCGGCCCCGTGGATCGCGAGCCGGGTCTGCAGCTTCTTCCGTTCACGGAGGCCCGAGTCGACGGACGGCGCCGCGATCGGACCCTTCCCGGCCGACTGCTGCCCGTCGGACGGTGCTCCGCCGGGCACTGCCCCGGCGATCGGTGCTTCGGTGGTGCTCACGTGCTGCTCCTGGTGTGGGACGGGGCCTCCCGCCGTTCGGCGGGAGGCCCCGTGTGCCCTAGACGGCGGACCGGTCCCGCTGCACCGGGATCGACCCGGTGCCGGGTGCCGTCGGCGATCCCATGGCGTCAGCGGCCGCGGTCGCCTGCACCTGGAGGTCGTCAGCGGTGCGGGCGTCGTCGGCCTGTTCCTGCAGCGCCGAGCTCTTGCGGAGCGCCGGCACCTTGAAGAACCAGCTCAGGATGAACGCCAGCAGGATCACGCCGAAGCCGACCCAGTAGACGGTCACGGCGGACGTGTTGAAGCCCGTCATGAAGGGCCTGGTGAGCGCCGGCGTCGCACCCTTGAGGTACGAGGTGTCGCTCGTCTCGCTGGCCGAGCTGCTGGAACTGCTCGAGCCGCTCTTCGCGGTGATCCGGTCCGAGAGCTTCGGCGCGAGCTGGTCCACCCAGTACGCACGCTGCGAGGCGTTCGACCAGTCGACCGAGACCGCGTCGCCCTGCACCGAGGCGTGGGCCTTCTGCGCCACGGCCCGGAGTGCGGCGGACTGCGCCGTCGGAGTCGCCGCGGCGACCTGCTGCTGGATCACGGTCGGCGCTGCGGCCGCGGGGATCGCACCGGCGGCGACCTGCTGCTGCACCGCAGTCGTCACCTGCTTCGTCACCGCCGCGGCGGCGGCCTGCTTCGCCGCCGTCGTCGCGGAGTCGAGCGTCGACTGGACCTGCTGCTGCACCGGGGTGACGATCGGGTTCCAGATCTGGTCCATCACGCCACGGTTCTCCTTCGCGCCGGCGACCGCCGGGTTGAGCGCGGCGCTGAGCGCGGGCGTCAGGTTCGCCTTGTCCGCCGTCGCGTGCAGGATGTTCGTCGGCATGATCGAGAACAGGATCGAGAGCAGCACGGCGGTACCGAGCGTCCCGCCGATCTGCCGGAAGAACGTCGCGGAGCTCGTGGCCACGCCCATGTCACGCGGCTGCACCGAGTTCTGCGAGGCGAGGGTGATGCTCTGCATGAGCTGCCCGAGCCCGAGGCCGATCAGGAACATGCCGATCATCAGGAACCAGAGCGGCTTGTCGATCGTCATGCGCGTGAGCACGACGTACCCGAGGGACACCAGGGCGGTGCCGATGACGGGGAAGATGCGGTACTTGCCGGTCCGGGCGACGATCTGCCCGGAGGCGATCGACGCGATCATCAGACCACCGATCATCGGCAGCGTGGCGAACCCGGACTCGGTCGGCGTTAGGCCGGTGACGATCTGCAGGTACAGCGGGATGGTCAGCATCGCACCGAACATCGCGAAGCCCACGAGGAAGCCGAGCATCGTTGCCATCGAGAACACGCGGGAGCGGAAGAGCTTCAGCGGGATGATCGCGTCGTCCTGCATCAGCGTCTCGATGACGAGGAAGGCGACGAGCCCGAGGGCACCGATCACGTAGCAGGCGATGGCGGACGCCGAACCCCAACCCCACGTGCGGCCCTGCTCTGCGACGAGCAGGAGCGGCAGCAGCGTGACGACGACGCTCGTCGCGCCCCACCAGTCGATGCGGGGCTTGGCCTTCGCCTCACCGAACTTCGGCAGGTGCAGGAACGCGATGACCATGAACAGCGCACCGACACCGATCGGCACGTTGATCAGGAAGACCCAGCGCCAGCCGGTGACGCCCAGGATCGAGCTCGCGCCGGCGAACAGACCACCGATGAGCGGGCCGATCACGGACGAGATGCCGAAGACGGCGAGGAAGTACCCCTGGTACTTCGCGCGCTCGCGGGGAGCGAGGATGTCGCCCATGATCGCCAGCGGCAGCGACATCAGCGCACCGGCGCCGATGCCCTGGAAGGCACGGAACCCGGCGAGCATGATCATCGACGTCGAGAACGACGAGAGCAGCGACCCGACGATGAACACCGTGATGCCGAAGAGGTAGAGCGGTCGGCGGCCGAAGACGTCGGAGAGCTTGCCGTAGATCGGGGTGGTGATGGTCGACGCGATCAGGTACGCGGTCGTGACCCAGGCCTGCTGGTCGAGCCCGTGCAGGTCGTCGCCGATCGTCCGGATCGCCGTCCCGACGATCGTCTGGTCGAGCGAGGACAGGAACATCCCGGCCATGAGGCCGTAGATGACGAGGAGGATCTGGCGGTGCGACATGATCGGCTTCCCCGGCGTGTTCGCCGGGGAGCTCTGTCGTCCGCGCTGCACCTCGACCGGTGCGGTGGCAGTAGACAATGCGTGTCCTTCTTCGAGAGCTTTCCGTGCCGCCGAGCGGTGGCTCGACGGAGTCGGCCTGCGGGACACCGGATCCTGTGACGGGGAACCGGGTCAACCTTGCAGACGCTGCAACATTACACCCTCGGCACCTTTGCCGCCAGCGCAAGTTTTCCCTCTGTGCACGTCAGTGAACGCATCCACAGGTCGGCGGTGTCCGCTCCGTCGCCACTCCGCCTCCGAACGCCCGCGCGGCCGGAGCGTACGGTTCCCCGCATGACCGACGAGCACGCCACCCACCGTCCGGAGGACGACGCCGCACGACTCGGACTCGTCGTGGTCGGAGAGGCAGCCGCGCTGCACTCCGGCGACGATGCTGCGCTGGACGCGAGCGAGGAGAACATCCGCGAGACCATCGAGGAGCTGATCGACGAACCCCTGACCCCGCGCCAGGAGGAAGTGGTCGAACGCCTCGCGGCGGCCGGCGGTGCGCTCACCGCGGGGCTCGGCGGCGCACTCGCGGCCCAGAGCGGCCGCAGCGTGGACGACGTGTTGACGGGAGCGGCCCGGAGCGTCCTCCGCCAGCAGCAGCTGGCCAGCCACCGCGAGGACGTCGGACGCGACCGGACAGCAGACCACCGGAGCGGCGAGTACCGGAGCGCCGACACCCGGCAGGACGACGGGCACGCGCGGGACTGATCCGCGACGGCCGCAGGGCCGTCACTCCTGAGCACGGAACGACGGGAGGCGCGGTGCAGGTCGGACCTGCACCGCGCCTCCCGTCCGCCGTCGCGTCAGCGACCTGCGTCGGCTCGCCACCAGTCGTCGAAGGGCGTCGCCGGCACCTGTCGCTTGTGCTCCGTCGCGCGGTACCGCGTCTCGATGGCCTCGGCCACCTCGACCGGGACGTCGTGCCCCTGCAGGTACGCGTCGATCTCAGCGTAGGCGAGCCCGAGGTTCGCCTCGTCGGTCTGGCCGGGGGTCTCGTCGAGCAGGTCCGCCGTCGGGGCCTTCTGGTACAGACGGGCCGGGGCGCCGAGGTGCTCGAGGAGCTGGCGGCCCTGGCTCTTCGTCAACCCGGTGAGCGGCGTGATGTCCACACCGCCGTCGCCGTACTTCGTGAAGAACCCGGTGACGGCCTCAGCGGCGTGGTCGGTGCCGACGACCAGGAGCCCACGCTGCCCGGCGACGGCGTACTGCGCCACCATCCGCATGCGCGCCTTCACGTTGCCCTTGACGAAGTCGCTCAGCTCGACGCCGGAGGCGGCCGTGTCCTGCACGACCCCGTCGACGCCGTGCTCGATGTTGACGGTGATGCCCGGTTCGGCGGCGATGAAGCCGAGGGCGAGCTGCGCGTCGTCCTCGTCGGCCTGCACCCGGTAGGGCATGCGCACGGTGACGAACTCGGCGGCGTGCCCGTCGGCGTGGAGCGACTCGACGGCGAGCTGGGTCAGGCGCCCGGCGAGCGTGGAGTCCTGCCCGCCGCTGATGGCGAGCACGAACCCCTTCGCGCCGGTCGTGAGCAGGTAGTCGCGGAGGAACCCGACACGGCGGGCGATCTCCTGCTCCGGCTCGATGGTCGGCTGGACGTTGAGGTCCGCGGCGATGGCGGCTTGGAGTTCACGCACCACCCCAGTATCGCCCCGTCGGGCGCACGAGGACAGGCTCGATTTCACGAGCGGTCCCGGGTCCCACATGCTGGGAGGCGTGCGGAGGCGGGCGTGCCTCAGCCGGTCGCGACCGGCACGCCGGCGGAACCGGCCACCGCACGCACACGCTCGGCCAGTTCCTCGCCCCGGAGCGTCTTCGGGAAGCCGAGCACGGTCCGGTACACGGGGAAGTCCACCGCGACCGGCGCTCCGGTGCCGACGAGGACCCGGAGCGCATCGACCTTGCCGAACGCGTACCGGCCCGCAGCCGAGGTCTCGCCGTCCGCCACGGCCTGCACGGCCGGACGGGGCACCCCGAGGAGGAGCCGCGGCTCCGCACCGCCCGTGTACAGGCCGATGCCGTGGCCGTCGGCGACGAGGGTGGCGTACCCGCGGCGCGGCACGTCGGGCAGGGCCTGTCCGAGCACCCCGGCAGCGTGCCGGAGCTGCTGCCCCAGGTCCTTGTGCACCAACACCGGGACGAGGTGCGCCGTGGGGTGCTGGACGATGAGGGCCGCCTCGCGCCGCCGCGTCCGCGCGTGGTGCACGGCCAGCGTCGCCTCCGCGACGACGACGACGAGGGCGGCGAAACCGATCACGCTCAGCACGATGCCGCCGGTGGACATCCCGCTCTCGTGCTCGCGCCATGCGAGGAGCCCGAGCCGCAGTGCCAGGTACCCCACGACGATGACCGCGGTGATGGTGCCCCCGCGACGGCGGTTCCTGCCGTTCTCGTTCCCCATGCGGTCAGACTAGGACGAGCGACGCCTCGAGCGCGTGGTCGGGTCCGAAGCTGCGCGGATGCTCACCGCAGCGGCGGGATCGACCTGATGGTCGGATCAGACCTGCGTCGGATCAGACCTGCTCGCCGAGGAAGTCCGCGTAGGACGGTTCGTCGGACGGCCCCGCGGGCGTCGAGGCACCACCCGTGGCAGCGGCGCCGGGCGACCGGAGGACCTGACGGTGACCCGCTTCGGGGAGACCGGCGCTCACGCGAGCACCAGCGACTCGGTGGTCGCGAAGACGGGCGAGCGGGGGTTCCGCGGCGCCCCGGCGGAGTGCTCGATGACGGTGGTGCACGGTCGGTTGCTGGCGGTCACGGCGACCGGCCCTTCGTCGGAGTGATGCGCACCCCGGATCTAGCCGGACCGTCCCGCGGTGCCAGACCCCGCAGATCGCGAGGTGCATCGTGACGACAGGACCCTGTACTCGATCCGGTGACCCCAGCATAGGGTTGTCCACTCTGCGCGGCGAACCGGGTGCGGGGACCGGATCACGCGATGCGCCGGGCGTACCATGCCGGGCCGAGCACCGAGCGGACTGTGGTGCCCCTGGAGGGACTCGAACCCCCAACCGTTTCCTTAGGACGGAACTGCTCTTCCATTGAGCTACAGAGGCTGGCCCGTCCACTCTATCGGCGGAACGGGTCCAGGAACGTCCGGAGCTCCTCGGTGAACAGCGCCGGCTGCTCGAACGCCGCGAAGTGTCCGCCGCGGTCGAGGACCCGGACGGACACCAGGTTCGTCGTCCGCTCGAGCCACTCCCGCGGAGCCCGCAGGATGTCGCCCGGGAAGAACGAGAACCCGCTCGGGACCTCGACCCGTCGCGACAACTGGTCGGCCGGGATCGCAGCGTTCGCGTGGTACATCCGCATCGACGACCCGATCGTGCCGGTGGCCCAGTACTCGGTGAGCAGGGCGAGGACCTCGTCACGGGTGTAGACGCTCCAGAGGTCGCCGTCGCAGTCACTCCACGCGCGCAGCTTCTCGACGATCCACGCCGCGAGCCCCGCGGGGGAATCGGTGAGGCCGACGGCAGCCGTCTGGGGCTTGGTCCGGTGCACCATCGCGTACGCACCCTCGGCGGTCCGCCACCGAGCGGTGGCGTCGATGTACGCGCGCTCTGCGGGGGACAGCGACGACGGGTCGATCCCGGGCCACGGCAGGCCGCCGTCCGTCCGGTGCACGGCGACGACCCGGTCGGGGTGGTCGAGCGCGAGGTACCGGGCGACGTGCGTGCCGATGTCGCCGCCGGACACCGCGAACCGGTCGTAGCCGAGCTCCGTCATCAGCCGGGCCCACAGCCCCGCGACCTGCCGGGCGTCGAGGACCTGCGGCGGGACGTCGGAGAAGCCGTACCCGGGCATGTCGGGGACGATCACGTCGAACCCCGCGTCGACGAGCACGGGGAGCACCTTGCGGTAGCGCCAACCGGAGTCCGGCCACCCGTGCGCCAACAGGACGGGGAGCGCGTCCGGACGGGGAGCGCGGGCGTGGAGCAGGTGGACGCCGATGCCGTCGAGGACCACGCGTCGGCTCGGCAGCGCGGCGAGTGCGTCCCGGTGTGCGGCGAAGTCGAACCCGTCGGCCCAGTACGCGACGAGCGCGCGGAGCTCCTCGACGTCCACCCCGAGCGACCAGCCGCTGCCCGCGGGGGCGTCCGGCCAGCGGGTGGCCCGGAGTCGGGCACGGAGGTCCTCGATGGTGTCGTCGTCGATCCACGTCGGCTCGGTCATGGGCGTGACGCTACCGCCACCCGGGGACGGTGTCGACGGGTCGGCCGCCCGTTCAGCGTGTCCGGCGGAGGGTGTGGCTCGGTCGTTCCCCGAACCGTTGCGCGTACTCGCCGGCGAAGCGTCCGAGGTGCGAGAAGCCCCACCGTCCGGCGATCGTGCCGACGGAGGACAGGTGCGGGTCCGCAGCGAGCAGGTCGGCCCGCACCCCGTCGAGCCGGACCTCGCGCAGGTAGAGCATCGGCGTCGTCCCGAGCACGTTGCGGAAGTTCTCCTGCAGGCTCCGGATGCTCGTGTTCGCCGCACAGGCGATCGCCCCCACGGTGAGGGGGTCCCGCGCGTGGGCGTGGATGAAGTCCACCGCGCGGCGCAGGTTCGCCCGGTCGGGCTGGCTCAGCGCGTCGTGGAACGCGTCCAACCGCGGCGGGTAGAGCTCGAGCAGCGCCGCCGCGACCCCGCGGGACGCTTCGTGCCAGCGCAGCGATCCGGCGCCGCCGGTCCGGAGCGCAGCCGAGGCCGCGCGGACCGCGGTGAACCACCGCTCGGTGGCAGCCGGGGTCGGTTCCGCGGTGTGGTCGAACAGGAGTGCATCGCCCCCGCCACCGATGGACTCGAGGTCGTACCGTTCCGACGCCACGTCGAGGACGAGGTCGCGGTGCACGTGGACGAGGCGTTGGTCCCAGTCCTCGGACACGAAGTCGAAGGGGCGCCCGGGCGGGAAGAGTGCGGGCTGGTGTGGTCGCTGGACCACCTCGTCACGTCCGACGTCGATGCGCGCCGCACCACGGTCGATCCACTCCACGACGAAGTCGTCACCGGTCGCGACGTCACCCCTGAGGGCTCCGTGCATCTGCGAGCGGCGGAGCGACAGCTCGGTGTCGCCGAGCGCGGCGTACCGGAACCAGAACGGGCCGTCGGTCGGCGCCGCGTGCCACCGCTTCCCCGCGTACAACCCGGCGAGGGCCGCGATCGCGTGGTCGGTGTCGGTCCCGGCGATGGACTCGCGGACCGGGTCGGCGAGGCTCGTCACGTCCGCGACGAGGGACGCGTCCGACGGGAGCGGGTCGACAGCGCGGAAGCTGCAGGCTGCGGCGGGCTGGACCGGTCGCGTCGTCAGCGCGGTGGTCATCAGACACCCACCGTCATCACGAGCGCGAGCCCGCGGAGGTGCGGTCCGTCCGACGGGCCCGTCGGTCGGCGCGCAACGGCGGCCCCCGCGATGAGGCCGTCGCGGCAGGCCGGGTCGCCGAACGCCGACGGGACGCGCTGCTCGCGGTGGTTCCTCGTCGACCCGGGAAGCATCCCCGATCCCTGTTCGTGGCGTGTCACGATGTGTCCCTGCTCATGTCGAGGTCCTGTCCTGGTGCCGGTCGCGCCGCGGGTGCGACGCTGTGCCGGTAGACAGAAACGGTACGTCGGAGACGGAACCAGTACGAGGGGATCGACTCGAGACCGCGGATGGTGTATACGTCGTGCGTACTCCGGCCCGACGAGCCACACCGCGCTCCCGGTACGATGCCGCCATGACCGGCTCCGTGCTCCGCCCGTGACCGCGGACGAGATCGTCCGCACCCTCGTCGGGGTGCTCCTGCTCGTGGCCGTGGCGACGACCGTGCTGCTCACCGCCCGTGCAGCGTCGCCCTGGGCGCCGGCGGCCGCGATCCTCCGGGGCGTCGTGCAGCTCGCGGCGATCAGCCTGGTGCTCACCGGGATCATCCGGTCGCCGCTCCTCATCGCGCTGGCCCTGACGGTGATGTTCTCCGTGGCGGCCACGACCGCGGCACGACGACTCGGTGGCCTGCGGACGGGCCTCGCCCCGGTGGCGGTCACGATGGCCGCGGGCATCCTGGTGAGCGGCGTCGTGGTGTTCGGTTCGGGCGCGATCGCGTTCAGCCCGCGCTACGTCCTGGCGGTCGGCGGGATCGTGATCGGCAACGCGATGTCCATCGCGACGATGGCCGGGCGACGCTTCCGTGAGCTCGTCGACGACCGGTGGGAGGAGGTCGAGGGCTGGCTCGCACTCGGCGCCACCCCGAGACGCTCGACGGTCGACCTCGTGCGCCGGGCGGTCAGCGCCGCCCTCATCCCGACGGTCGACCAGACGAAGACGACCGGTCTCGTCACCCTGCCCGGTGCGTTCGTCGGTGCGATCTTCGGCGGGGTCTCACCGCTCGAGGCCGGCCGGTTCCAGATCGTCGTCCTCGCCGCGATCATGGCCACCGGCAGCGTGACCGCGGTGCTCCTGACCAGGTGGCTGGCCCCGGTCCGCACCCGGCCGTCCCTGCGCGAGCGGTAGACGGACAGGAGGCGCGGTGCCAGCTGGCACCGCGCCTCCCGTTCGTCGCGGGTCAGGGCCGGATGATCGCCGCTACGCGGCCACCAGGTACTCGTCCCAGTCCGCCTCGGGCCGTTCGATCCCGCGCACCACCCACGATGCCCCGTGCGGAGCGCGCGGCCGGAACCGGAGCCGCCACCCCATCTCCTGCGGCGTGCGGTCGCCCTTGGCGTTGTTGCACGCCAGGCAGCAGGCCACCAGGTTCTCCCACGAGTCCTGCCCCCCGCGTGACTTCGGCTGCACGTGGTCGATAGTCGTCGCATGCCGGTCGCAGTAGGCGCAGCGGTTCGCGTCGCGACGGAGCACCCCGCGACGGGACACCGGCACGAGTCTCGACTGCGGGATCCGCACGTAGCGGGTCAGGATGATGACGGACGGACGGTCGTAGCTCGACGTCGACCCGGTGACCGGGTGGTCGGCGTCCGCTGCGACGATGGCGGCCTTCTGGTTCATGACCAGCACGAGGGCCCGACGGAACGAGATCACCGCGAGGGGCTCGTAACCGGCGTTGAGGACGAGAGTGCGCATGGGTTCCCTTCCGACGAGCCTGGACGGCTTCCAGGCGGTGCGGGTGCGTCGGGCCGGAGACGGCGGGCGGGGACCACGAGCCGAGCGTGCACGACCCCTGAACCACGAAGAGCACCACCCGTTGCGGGCAGTGCTCTCGTCATGCAGGGGCGTGCTCGTGCACGCAGGCTGTGGTCGACCGTATGTCGACGTGCGCGCGCCAACCCGTGGTGCGGGTCGTGCGGAACGCTGACATGAGGTCTCCCTGTCCGGGCGGGTTCGGACCGTTGCAGCGCCAGGGTACGTCAGAAACCGGCCCGGCACGAGGGTGCGCGGGCCGGTTCCGGCGATGTTCACGGATTCGACGGCGTCCGGTCGGGACGAGCGTCGGACCGGTTCAGGTCGTCAGATGCCGAAGCGGACGATGTGGTAGTCGCTGGTCCAGATCGGGCGGATCGAGATCGCGCCGCCCGGCTTGGGGGCGTCCATGATCATGCCGTTGCCCATGTAGAAGCCGTCGTGGGCCTCGCTGTTGAAGATGACGACGTCGCCCGGCTGGGCCTCGGACTCGGGGATCGTGGTTCCCGCGTGGTCCTGCAGGGGCACGGAGTGCGCCAGGTTGATGCCGTACTGGGCGTAGACGAACATGACGAAGCCGGAGCAGTCGAAGCCCGACGGGTCGGCGCCACCGAAGACGTAGGGGGTGCCGATGTACTGCTTCGCGGTCGCGACGACGGCCGGCAGCGAGAACGGGGTGTTCGCGGCCTTGGCGGTGGCCACGTAGTCCGAGGCGGTGGGGCCCGTGTACGAGGAGAACTGCTTCGCGGTGGCGGCCCGGGCCGCCTGGGTGGCGGCGGCCTGCTTCGCGGAGGCAGCTGCGGCCGCGGCTGCGACAGCGGCGGCCTGCTGCGCCTTCTCGGCGTTCAGGGTCGCGGTCGAGGTCGCGCCGTACCCGTCGCGACTGGTGCCGGCGAGGGCGACCGCGTCGGAGACCGAGAAGTCCTGGCTCTGGGTGGTGCGGATCTGACGCTCGGCGGTGGCGGCGTTCGACGTGCTCGACGGCTGCGTTGCCGCGATGGCCGGGGCGACGGCGACGGTCCCGAACATGCCGACGGCGACGGTCAACACGACCGGCGCGAGGAAGCGGCGCTTCTTGGCGGACGCGGTGGACTTCGCCGTGGCGGCGGTGCGGGCTGCAGCGGCCTGGGCGGCACGACGGCCTCCGGGCAGCGGGGCCTCGCGCACGGGCGTCACCTTGCGGACGGAGCCGGTGTCGGCCTGGCGGAGCGCACGCCGGGTGAGCGGAGCGTCGGTGGCGGTCTCGGTGTTCGTCGGGTGTGCGGGCGTGAGGTCGCCCGCGGCGGAACCGGTCTGCGTCAAGAGTGGTGTCTCCGGCGCCTCGTCACCACGTCGCGGCCAGTGGCCGGTCGGTGCAACCCCATCCGTTCGTCATCGTTTCCGATCGAGGCAGGAGACGGGTGTCGAGACGTCCTGCCACGGGTCCTCGGGGCCGTGATCCCGGGGACTCGTCGAGTGTACGGGGCCACCGTTACCTTGTCGAGATGAAACCGCCCGTTTGTAACGGAACGATTAAGAACCCCTGGTCAGCGGCGAGAAACTGATCAGCTCGAAGAATCAGTTCGTCTCGATGTAGACGTGCTGTGCGACCTCGGCGGGCAGTTCGATGCCGGACTCTTCACCCTCGACCCGCACGGCGACGTACGCCCCGGCACGCTGCACGCTCGCGAGTCGGCCGGGCATCACGCCGGCGGTCCGCAGCTGGTGCAGGAGCTCCGGTTCGAACTGGACGGGCTCCCCGAGGCGACGGATGACCCCCGTGGCGACCTGGTCCGTGCCCTCGGTCGCGACGACGATGTTGTGCACACCCGCCAGGAACGGCTCGGCAGCGGGGCCGCCGATCTCGGCGAGGCCCGGGATCGGGTTGCCGTACGGGGACTCGGTGGGGTTGCCGAGCATCTCGAGCAGCCGGACCTCGACCTGCTCGCTCATGACGTGTTCCCAGCGGCAGGCCTCGTCGTGGACGAACGCCCAGTCGAGTCCGATGACGTCGGCGAGGAGCCGCTCCGCCAGCCGGTGCTTGCGCATCACGTGCGTGGCGCGCGAACGTCCCTCGTCGGTGAGTTCGAGGTGCCGGTCCCCGGAGACCACGACCAGGCCGTCGCGCTCCATGCGGGCGATGGTCTGCGAGACCGTCGGCCCGGAGTGCCCGAGGCGCTCGGAGATGCGCGCGCGCAGCGGGACGATCCCCTCTTCTTCGAGGTCCAGGATGGTCCGCAGGTACATCTCCGTGGTGTCGACGAGATCGGTCACGGTCCGCCTCTCATGTCCGGGGTGCAGCGCGCCCCACCCTACTTGTTCACGGCGACGGGCACCGAACGGTGCCACGCCCCTCGAGATGCCAACAGCCGGGAGGCGCGGTGCATGCCCGCCCCGTCCGGCCGGTGCAGGGTCGCCTGGGTTGGGATACCACTCGGTAGGATCGGCGCATGGCAGACATCGTCATCCCCGCCGAACTCCTCCCGACCGACGGACGCTTCGGATGCGGCCCGTCCAAGATCCGTGGCGCGCAGCTCGAGTCCCTCGTGACCCGCGGCGCGACGATCCTCGGGACGTCGCACCGGCAGAAGCCCGTCAAGGACCTGGTCGGCAGCGTCCGCTCGGGTCTCGCCGACCTGTTCGACCTGCCCGACGGGTACGAGGTCGTCCTCGGCAACGGCGGTTCGACCGCGTTCTGGGACGCTGCGGCGTTCGGGCTCGTCGAGCACCGTGCCGAGAACCTGTCCTTCGGTGAGTTCGGCTCCAAGTTCGCCAAGGCCGTCGCCGCGCCGTGGCTCGAGGCCCCGCACGTCATCGAGGCACCCGGTGGGTCCCTCGCCGCGCTCGAGCCGGTGGAGGGCGTCGACGTCTACGCCTACCCGCACAACGAGACCTCGACCGGTGTGATGGCCCCGGTCGTCCGCGCCGTCGGCGACCCCGGCGCCCTGACCGTCGTCGATGCGACCAGTGCCGCGGGCGGTGCCGCGTTCGACGTCAGCGCGACGGACGTCTACTACTTCGCCCCGCAGAAGAACTTCGCGTCGGACGGCGGGCTGTGGCTCGCGCTGTTCTCCCCCGCCGCGATCGAGCGCGTCGAGCGGATCGCCGCATCCGGCCGCTACATCCCGGAGTTCCTGTCGCTGAAGAACGCGGTGGACAACTCGCGGTTGAACCAGACGCTGAACACCCCGGCCCTCGCGACCCTGCTGCTGCTCGACGACCAGGTGCAGTGGATCAACCAGTCCGGTGGCCTCGCGTGGGCGGACCTCCGCACGAAGACCTCGTCGGCGACGCTCTACGACTGGGCCGGCTCGGTCGACTACGCGACGCCGTTCGTGACCGTGCCGGAGCACCGGTCGCAGGTCGTCGCCACGATCGACCTCGACGACTCCATCGACGCGAAGGCCGTCGCCGCGACCCTGCGGCAGAACGGCATCGTCGACACCGAGCCGTACCGGAAGCTCGGCCGAAACCAGCTGCGCGTGGCGACGTTCACCGCGATCGACCCGGACGACGTCGCGAAGCTCGTGCGCGCCATCGACTACACGGTCACCGCGCTGCGCTGACCCGCCGACCCGGCACTGCCTCACCGCGGAACGGACGCAGCACCACGGGATCCCGTGGTGCTGCGTCCGTTCCGTGTCTCTCGCGCTGCGCGGTCGCCCACCGGGGCGCCCCGATCGCGTCAGGAGGAGTGGAACTCCGGGTCGACCTCGCTCGCGTCGAGCCGGTCGGCCTCCAGGTCGTCGTCCGGGTCGACCGGACGGACGCGGCGGGAGCGACGTCGAGCAGCGCGGGCCGGAGGCGCCGGGGCCTCGTCGTCGTCGTCATCATCGTCGTCGTCGTCGTCGGAGTCGTCGTCCGCGGGGTCGAGCTCGTCGACGTCGACCCCGTCGATGTCGTCCTCGGTCTCGTCGAGGTCGTCCTCGTCGGCGTCGAACTCGTCATCGTCGTCGTCGTCGTCATCGGACTC
The DNA here is from genome assembly GCF_018613895.1 of Curtobacterium sp. ISL-83. Taxonomy (GTDB): domain Bacteria; phylum Actinomycetota; class Actinomycetes; order Actinomycetales; family Microbacteriaceae; genus Curtobacterium. The sequence continues at coordinate 8,761 of NZ_JAGGPH010000017.1, read as the reverse complement.
GTCATCGTCCGACTCGTCGTCGTCCTCGTCCGAGTAGTCCGAGTCGTCGTCGGAGTCGTCGTCCTCGTCCGAGTCGTCATCCTCGTCGGATTCGTCGTCGTGCTCCGCACCGTCCTGCGCCGCGCGGTAGTCCGCGAGCCGCTCGGACCACGGGACCCACTCCGGCGCCAGCAGCGAACCGTCGCCCGGCATGAGCTCGACCTCGAGCACGGTCGGCTCGTCGTCACCGATCTGCGCGACGCTCACCGTCCACCGCCAACCGGGGTAGCCGGCCATCCGGTTCGAGAACTGCACGGAGACGACGCCGTCGCCCTCGTCGACGGTGCCGACCGACGAACCGACGGTCTCCTCCGGCGTCACCTCGAGCAGCGCCGTCCGGGCGAGCGCGGTGTACTCGGCGAGTTGTGCAGCGGTGGGCGCCGGACGCGGCGGCGCCGGAGGCGTGGGCGCCGGCTGCGTCGACTCGGACCCGTCGGACAGCGCGTCCGCGGGAGCCTCGGCGTTCGGTGTCGGGTCGACGGGGGTGGGCTCGATGTCAGTCATCACGCATCCAACTGGTCTGCGACGTGGCGCAGGATCGCGGCGGTCCGGGCGCCGTTCTTCGGGTAGTGGCCGTGGCGGAGGTCACCGCTGATCCGGTCGAGCTCCTTCACGAGGTCCTCGACGATGACGGCCATGTCGTCCGCGGAGCGGCGGGACATCTTCGCGAGCGACGGCTGCGGGTCGAGCAGTCGGACGGACAGCGCCTGCGAGCCCTTCTTGCCCTGCACGACGCCGTACTCCAGGCGGGAACCGGCCTTGACCGTCGTGACGCCGTCGGGCAGCGAGGACGCGTGCAGGAACACCTGGTCGCCGTCGTCGCCGGTGATGAACCCGAACCCCTTGTCGTCGTCGTAGAACTTGACCTTGCCGGTGGGCATGCGTTGGACTCCTCGAGGTCGTGGAACAGCCGTGGTGCGTCGGATATCCTGGGCCGATGGCCAAGCCGACCCGTCCCACCGGGAACTCACGCGAATCCGCGGACTCCCCGGTGACGTTCAATCGTACCGAACGTGCTCTCGCGTTCATGGTCGGCGGGATCTTCGTCCTCGGCCTGCTGTGCTTCGTGGCGATGATCATCATGTGGTTGACCGCCCCGGGCGCCGAAGGACAGATGCCCTGGCCCGTCGTCATGGCGATCCCGCTCGTCGGGTTCCCGATCGGCATGGTCATGGTCTTCGTGCTCCTGGCGATCACCTGGACCCGCCGCGCCCGCGAGAACCGACAGGCGCGCTGACGTCCGCCGGACGTCACGCAGCCACGGGTCGATGACGACCACCGCCGATCTGGCCGCCCGACTCCGGGCCCTGCCGGACGACGCCCTCGAACGCCTGGTCCTCGCCCGGCGGCTCCCCACCGCCGTCCTCGCCGAGACGGGCTCCCAGCGCGTCTCCGACTTCTTCGACCTCGCCGAGGCGCTCCGCACGGACGACGCCGTGGACGCCGCGATCGAACACCTGCCGCGGCGCACACTCATCGCCCTGCAGCACGGCGGCGACCCGGACGCGCTGGTCCCCGCGGTCGAGCTCGGGCTCGCCGACGCGGACGGCGGCGTGGACGACGCGGTCGCCTCGCGCCTGGCCGCCCACTCGGAGCTCGCGGCCCTCGTGCCCGGTGCCACGACCGACGACGGCCGGCCGGGAGGCGCGGGGCAGGTCCGTCCCGCCGGCTCAGCAGCCGACCCCGCCGACCAGGACCGCGCGCGGGCCGCCGGCGCCGAGCACGCCTTCGAGACCATGACGGTGTTGGCCGAGCTGCTGCGCGCCGTGGACCACGGCACGGTCCGCGAACTCGTGAAGGGCGGCATCGGCGCACCGCTCGCCCGCACCCTCGCCGAGCGAGCCGGCGCGGACGCCGACGTGATCCCGGATCGGCTGTCCCTGCTCGACGGCGTCGGCTTCGCCGTGGTCGAGGACGGTGCCTGGCTGGCCACCGACGCCGGGAGCGCCTGGCTCACGGCGGGGTGGCCGGACCGCTGGACCTCGCTCGTCACCGCGTGGCGCGAGCGCCTGGACACGGCCGTGCACGAGGTCCTCGCCCTCGCCGGCGACGACCTCCGCGACCTCGTCGCCCTCGGCCGCTGGGCGTACCCCGCCGGTGCCCGCTGGCTCGACGCCGTCCTGCTCGACGCCGCCGGCACCGCCGGAGCGCTCGGCCTGACGGTGGACGGGCACGTGACGCCGACCGGTCGTGCGCTCCTCGACGACGCACCCGACGCCGCCGCGCACGCGATCGCCGACCTGCCGAACACGGTCGACAGCGTCTACCTGCAGCACGACCTGACCGTGATCGCGCCTGGGCCGCTCGCGCCGGCGGACGACGACGCCCTGCGCGCGGTCGCCGACCTCGAGGCACCGGGGCTCGCGGCCCGCTACCGGATCTCCGAGGACTCCCTCCGGCGCGCCCTCCGTGCCGGACACACCCGTGACGAGGTGGTGGGGCTGCTGGAACGCCTCGCCGCCACCGGCCTGCCACAGCCCCTCGCCTACCTGATCGACCAGGTGGCGGCCCGCGACGGCGGACTCGTGGTCGACCTCGGGCCGGACGGCGTCGGGACGGTCGTGCACGGCACCCCGGACCAGCTCGACCTGATCGGGGTCGACGCCGAGCTCCGCCAGATGGCGTGGGAACGTCCCGACCTGACGACCCTCGTCACCCGCTACCCGGCGCACGTCGTCCACACCGCGCTCGAGGACCAGCGGTACCCGGCCGTCCTGACCACCGCAGCCCGCCCCGTCTCGCACACCGCGCCTCCCGGCCGCCGTCGCGGAGCGGGACGGTCCCCGGAACAGGCGGCGCACGCGCTGGTGGGGCGCCTCCGCGTCACCACCGAACGCGGTGACGCGGAGCCGGAGCAGGAGTGGCTCGGGCGGCAGATCGACCTCGCCGTCCGCGGTCGCACCCCGATCCGGCTGACCGTCCGGATGCCGGACGGCAGCGAGCGGCCGTTCTCCATCGTGCCCACCTCGGTCGCCGCGGGTCGGGTGCGCGGCCGCGACACGGCGGTGGACGTCGAGCGCACCCTGCCGCTGTCCCTGGTCGTCGCGGTCGAGAGCGACGCCTGACCCGACGGGCGCCCGATACGGCAGAGCAGGCGCGATGCCGCCACCTGCCCCCCGCGACGCGCGCACCGAGCGCTGGTGCCGATGTGCCCCCAGCGGACATCGGGGCGGGAACGCAGCCGCGCCGCCTAGGCTGATCCGTCATGAACGGACCGCTGATCGTGCAGAGCGACCGCACCGTGCTCCTCGAGGTGGCGCACCCCGACGCCGAGGACGCACGGCACGAGCTCTCGGCGTTCGCTGAACTCGAACGCGCCCCGGAGCACGTGCACACGTACCGCATCACCCGGCTCGGCCTGTGGAACGCGCGGGCCGCCGGACACGACGCCGAGTCGATGATCGACACCCTCGAGAAGTTCGCCAAGTTCCCGGTGCCGCAGAGCGTCACCGTGGACATCCGCGACACCGTTTCCCGCTACGGGCGGCTCGTCATCCGTCGCCAGGAACGCCCGGATGCGCCCGCGATCGCGAACTCCCCCGGGGAGGAACTCGAGCGCCAGCCCGTGCTGCTGCTCACCTCGTCCGAACCGGCCATCCTGGCCGAGGTCGTCCGGTCCAAGCGCATCAAGCCGCTCCTGGGCGACCAGGTCGACCCGGAGCAGATCGAGCTGCAGCCGTGGGCCCGCGGGCAGATCAAGCAGGAGCTCGTGAAGCTCGGGTGGCCGGCCGAGGACCTCGCCGGGTACACGCCGGGGCAGCCGCACGAGATCGCCCTCGACACGTCCGAGTGGCACATGCGTCCGTACCAGGAGCAGGCGGTGGACACGTTCTTCGCCCAGGGCTCCGGCGTGGTCGTGCTGCCCTGTGGTGCCGGCAAGACCCTCGTGGGCGCCGGCGCCATGGCGACCGTGAAGGCGACGACGCTCATCCTCGTCACGAACACGGTCTCGGCCAGGCAGTGGCGCGACGAGCTGCTCCGCCGCACCACCCTGACCGCGGACGAGATCGGGGAGTACTCCGGCAGCGTCAAGGAGATCCGGCCGGTCACGATCGCGACCTACCAGATCCTCACGGCCCGCCGGAAGGGCGAGTACACGCACCTGTCGCTCCTCGACGCCCTCGACTGGGGCCTCATCGTCTACGACGAGGTGCACCTGCTCCCCGCGCCGGTGTTCAAGCTGACCGCCGACCTGCAGGCCCGACGACGACTCGGGCTCACCGCGACGCTCGTGCGCGAGGACGGGCGCGAGGGCGACGTGTTCTCGCTCATCGGCCCGAAGCGCTACGACGCCCCGTGGAAGGAGATCGAGGCACAGGGGTACATCTCCCCCGCGTCCTGCTACGAGGTCCGCATCGACCTCCCGCACCAGGACCGGCTGGAGTACGCCGCCTCGAGCGACGACGAGCGCTACCGGCTCGCCGCGACCTCCCCCGCGAAGACCCCCGTCGTCCGCGACCTCATCGAGAAGCACCGCGGCGAGCAGATCCTCGTGATCGGGCAGTACATCGACCAGCTCGACGACCTCGCCGAGCGCCTGGACGCGGCCGAGATCACCGGGGCCACGCCCATCGACGAACGTGAGCGGCTCTACCAGGCCTTCCGCGAGGGCTCGATCGACGTCCTCGTGGTGTCGAAGGTCGCGAACTTCTCGATCGACCTCCCGGACGCGACGGTGGCGATCCAGGTGTCCGGCTCGTTCGGCTCCCGGCAAGAGGAGGCGCAGCGGCTCGGTCGCCTGCTCCGGCCGAACAAGGACGGCCTGCCGGCGTCGTTCTACACGCTGGTCGCGCGGGACACGGTGGACCAGGACTTCGCGCAGAACCGGCAGCGGTTCCTGGCGGAGCAGGGGTACTCGTACACGATCCTCGACGCGGACCAGGTGGCCGAGGCCGCCTGACGGCGGTTCCCGGCTTCCGGACTGGAGGAGCGGTGCCAGCTGGCACCGTTCCTCCAGACTGTCACAGGGTGACGCACGAACCGCTCCCAGGAAATCCTTAGGGAACGGTCAGAAGATAGGCCCATGAGCGATGGCCCCAAGATCCTGATCGTCGATGACGAGCCGAACATCCGCGACCTCCTGACGACCTCGTTGCGCTTCGCCGGATTCGCCGTCCGTGCGGTCGGCAACGGTGCCCAGGCGATCTCCGCCGTGCTCGAGGAAGAGCCGGACCTGATCATCCTCGACGTCATGCTCCCGGACATGAACGGCTTCGGCGTCACCAAGCGCCTGCGGTCGTCGGGGTACACCTCCCCGATCCTGTTCCTCACCGCGAAGGACGACACCGAGGACAAGATCACCGGCCTCACCGTCGGCGGCGACGACTACGTGACCAAGCCGTTCTCGCTCGACGAGATCGTGGCCCGCATCAAGGCCATCCTCCGTCGCACCATGAACGACGAGGAAGACGCGATCATCCGCGCCGGCGAGCTGACGATGGACCAGGACACGCACGAGGTCACCATCGGCGACGCCCAGATCGAACTCTCCCCGACCGAGTTCAAGCTCCTGCGCTACCTGATGCTCAACCCGAACCGCGTGCTCTCGAAGGCGCAGATCCTCGACCACGTGTGGGAGTACGACTTCAACGGCGACGCGGGCATCGTCGAGTCGTACATCTCGTACCTGCGTCGGAAGCTCGACCAGTACTCCACCGAGCCGATCATCCAGACCAAGCGCGGGTTCGGGTACATGCTCAAGGCGTCCAAGGCCTCCTAGGTCCTCGGATCGTCTTCACGGCGGCTGCCGGGTTTCGACCCGCAGCCGCCGTCTATCGTTGGGGCAGCATGCACACGCGAATGAGCCACTGGTGGGACGGGATCTCCCTGCGCACCAAGATCACCGGGATCACGGTGCTGCTGGTGGCGCTCGGACTCCTCGTGGCCGGGCTCGGCACGATGACCGTGCTGTCCACGTACCTGATGTCGCAGCTCGACAACAACGTCAAGCAGACCACCGAGCAGCTCGAGGGTCAGAACATCAGCGACGGCGAGCAGTACTGCAAGCTGTCCGTGGTCCTCTCGCAGAGCGCCTACGTCGCCGCGTACGACGCCCACAGCGCGCAGATCTGCCAGACCCGGGCATCGAGCCGACCCGACATCCGGCAGCTCGACTTCGCCGCCGCGGCCAAGGCCGGCACGCGGTTCTCGCTCTACGACAGCCGGCACAACCACGAGTGGCGCGCACAGGTCATCCCCGCGGCACTGCAGAACCGCACCGACGGCACCACCGAGACCGGGTTCGTGCTGGTCGCGGTGTCCAGCGCCGACGCCGACCAGACCATCGCCCGGTTCACCGTGATCTTCCTCGGGTTCGGCATCTCGGTCATCCTGCTCGGCGCCATGCTCACCCGGCTCCTCGTCACGGCCACGTTCGACCCGCTACGCGACGTCGAGGACACCGCCGCACGGTTCGCCGCCGGGGACTTCAACCAGCGGCTCGAAGCCGACACCCCGAACACCGAGGTCGGTCGTCTGAACCGATCCCTGAACGTCATGCTCGAGCGCATCGACAGCGCGTTCGAGGACCGGCAGCGGACCATCGACCAGATGCGCCGGTTCGTCGGGGACGCCTCGCACGAGCTCCGCACGCCCCTCGTGTCGCTCCGCGGGTACGCCGAGCTCTACCGCATGGGCGCACTCCGCAAGGAAGAAGACGTCGCCCAGGCGATGGAGCGGATCGAGAAGGAAGCCCAGCGCATGGGGCTCCTCGTGCAGGACCTGCTGCAGCTCGCGCGCATCGACGAGTCCAAGCCGCTCGAACTCGGCCCGGTCGACCTCGTCGCGATCGCCCGCGACGCCGCGCTCGACACGATGGCCTCCAACCCCGATCGTGAGATCCAGGTGCTCGTCGAGGACTCGGTGACCGGCGAGAGCATCGCGCAGGCCGTGCGCCCCGCCGCCGACGTCGACAGCGCCCTGCCGCCCGTGTCGCCGACCTCGGCGAACACCACCGGCCCGATCGCGTTCTCGCGGCAGACGATCGCACGCCTGCGGGCCCGGCGCACCCGGGCGATGAGCGTCGACGCCGGCGTACTCACCGACGAGACCACGCCGCTGCCCACCGTCGTGCTGCCGAAGCGTCCGCCGATCGTCCTCGCTGAGGAGAACAAGATCCGGCAGATCGTCACGAACCTGATGGGCAACGCCATGCGGTTCACCGAGCACGACGACCCGATCGAGATCGGCATCGGCGTGGACGACGAGCGCGGGATGGCGCACCTCGACGTCATCGACCACGGTGAGGGCATCCCCCCGCAGCTCCGCGACAAGATCTTCCAGCGGTTCTGGCGCGCCGACACCTCGCGCGCGCGGGACACCGGCGGGTCCGGGCTGGGGCTCGCGATCGTCTCGGGCATCGTCGCGGCGCACCACGGCTCGGTCGAGGTCTTCGACACCGAGGGCGGTGGCGCCACCTTCCGCGTGTGGCTCCCCCTGCTCCCCCGGGATTACAGCGACGCGGCCGCCCCCGGCGCCCCGGAGGCCCCCGCCGCCTGACCCGGCCGCCGGCCGCCGGCGGGCGGCGTATCGCGCGCGGTGCCCCCGAGCGTGCACTTTTCGTCACCCTCGCCCGCCGCGAGCGACATCTTCTGCCCGATGACCGGTCGGCCGACGGGGTGTCCTGCCCGCTCGGTCAGCGAACGCCTGGCGCAGTCGTTCGAACAGGACCGCGGGCCGGGCTGGATCGACAGCGGTCGCGTGGATGACGAGCCAGCCGTTGACGACGAACCCGTTCCCCCGGCGCTGATCGCGGCGGAAGGTCGCCTGGTCCCGGTGATGGTCCCCGTCGTACTCCAGCGCGATCCGGTACTCGGGCCACGCCATGTCCACGCGGCCGAGGAAGTCCCCCGAGCTCCCGTGCACGTCGATGTTGAGCTGCGGTTCGGGGAAGCCGGCGTCCACGACCGCGAGCCGCAGAGCGCTCTCCATCGCAGACTCCGAGCCGACGCGCACACGCTCGAGCGCCGCACGGGCCACCTGCGCGCCGCGGGCTCCGGGCCGGACGGCCGCGGCGAGGTCGTCGACGCTTGCCAGGCCCGCACGGCCGACCATGTGGTCCCCGACCGCGACCAGTTCGGCGACGGTGAGGACACCAGCGCACTCGAACCACGTCCGAGCCGGACTGCTCACCCGCTTCCCTTCGTGCTCGCGCACGTCCGGGTACCGGCACCGGTGACCGATCACGCCGTTCCGTCGCATCGCTGCTTCCGAACTGGACGAGACGTGCACGGTCGTGTCGTCGCGGAGCCGGGCCGGCAAGGGCGCGCTCCAGATCCGAGCAGCGGTCACGTGGCTGAACCACTGGTCCGGTCGGAGGACCACGGCGAGAGCCTCCACCGGCGTGACATCCGAGCACGCGCTTGCCCGGACGCCGTGCACGGGGGTGACCAGGTCACGGCGACGGAGACGTTCACGGGACACGCCATCTGCCACAGCACCCCGGACGCGGAACGGGATCGCGCCGAGCGGGTCGGGGAGCGGTGCTGGTGGAGCCATGCACGGCATCATCCGACGCGCGGTGCGGTCGTCACCCGGCGTCCGCCGCACTTTTGGAGAACGACGCGAGCCACGACTCCTGTGTGGGACGGACGCTTGGAGCGACCGGGCAGGACCCGCCGCGCCGCAACCAGCGACCGAGCGGAACTCGTCGTCAGACGGGCGCCAGCGTGACGAAAAGTGCCCGGTCAGCCAGCCGCCCCGGCCGCCCCGCCCCCCCCCCCCC
>NZ_JAGGPH010000016.1:196559-200118 GCF_018613895.1 Curtobacterium sp. ISL-83 | reverse complement strand
AGGATGGGCCGGTCGGGCGTGAGCCGGACGCGGTCGGTGAGGAGCCGTGCTGCGGAACCGTGGTCGGGCGCGACGGGACCGGCGTTGCCGGCGCTGGCGTGCCTCCCGGCCGGTGCCGGTGCTGCGGCAGACCCGCTGCCGGTACCCGGTGTGGCGGACGACGCGCTCGTCGGGCTGGGGCTGGTGCTGCCATCGGAGGCGGAGCTCGTGGTGGTGGCGCTGCTGGTGGCGGGCCGCTGATCGGTCACGGTGACTCCTTTGTCGGCCGGTTCGATTCGAGTCTGCCTCAGCGTCGAGGCGACACCGCCAGCATAGGGCGCACCTCCGGGCGTTCCGTGCCTTCGCGGCGAACCGGTAGGCTCCTTGCTCGTGCATGCCATCGGAATCGACATCGGGGGCACCAAGATCGCGGGTGCGGTCGTCTCCGAACTGGGCGAGATCATCGCCGAGGACCGGGTCGCGACGAACGCGGCGGACCCGGACGCCATGCTCGACGACGTCGTGACCATGGTGTCGCGACTGCGGGCCGCGAACGAGGTCAGCGCGGTCGGCGTGGCGGCTCCCGGCTTCATCGACGCCTCGCAGTCGATCGTCTACTACACGCCGAACATCCGCTGGCGGAACGAACCGCTGCGCCAGAAGCTGCAGCAGCGCCTCGGCGACCTGCACATCACCGTCGACAACGACGCGAACGCCGCCGGCTGGGCCGAGTTCCGGTTCGGCGCGGGCCGCCTGGTGTCCGACATGACCATGCTCACCATCGGCACCGGCGTCGGCGGGGCGATCGTCACCGAGGACCGTCTGTTCCGCGGCGGCTTCGGCACGGGCGGGGAGATCGGGCACCTGCGCATCGTCCCGAACGGCCTGCCCTGCGGCTGCGGTGCGCGCGGGTGCATCGAGCAGTACGGCTCCGGCCGCGCCCTGCAGCGGATGGCGAACGACGTCGCGGACGCGGGTGGGATCGGGGTCGCCCTGGCCGAGGCCCGGGACGCGAACGGCGGGCACCTCGACGGCAAGGTCATCGGTGACCTCATCCTCGCCGACGACCCGGGCGCCCTCGCGGCCCTGCGCCGTCTCGGCCGGCACCTCGGCGAGGCCTGCGCGTCCCTGTCCGCCGTGCTCGACCCGCAGCTGTTCGTGTTCGGCGGCGGCGTCGCGAGCGCGGGGGACCGACTGCTCGAACCGATCCGCCAGGCCTACCTCAACAACCTGCCGGCCCGCGGGTACCACCCCGAGCCGGAGTTCGTCATCGCCGAGCTGGTGAACGACGCCGGCGTGGTGGGCGCGGCCGACCTGGCCCGCATCCACGCCCGCACCGCGTAACCTCGGCTCGGACGCCCGCCCTCGACGTCCCGCCCGTCCCGAATCGGAGTCGAAGATGACCTACTGGCTGTTGAAGAACTTCGTGCTCGGTCCGCTCATCCTCACCCTGTTCCGGCCGTGGGTCGTCGGGCGCGAGAACGTGCCGACCAAGGGACCGGTCATCTTCGCGTCGAACCACATCTCGTTCATCGACTCGGTGATCCTGCCCGCGGTGGTCGACCGCCGCGTGTCGTTCCTGGCGAAGAGCGACTACTTCACCGGGCGCGGGCTCAAGGGGTGGGCGACGAAGACGTTCTTCAACGCCATCGGGCAGCTGCCGATCGACCGGTCGGGTGGCAAGGCCTCCGAGGCGTCGCTCCGTGCCGGCCTCCAGGTGCTGGCGCGCGGCGAGCAGCTCGGCATCTACCCCGAGGGCACGCGCAGCCCCGACGGCAAGCTCTACCGCGGACGGACCGGGATCGCCCGCATGATCCTCGAGGGGCGCGTCGTGGTCGTGCCGGTCGCGATGGTCGGCACACGCGAGGTCCAGCAGATCGGCCAGCGGTTCCCGAAGTTCAAGCGCGTCGGGGTCGTGTTCGGCAAGCCCCTCGACTTCTCGCGCTTCGAGGGCTTCGAGACCGACCGCTTCATCCTGCGCAGCGTCACGGACGAGGTCATGCACGAGCTCGCCGGGCTGAGCCGCCAGGAGTACGTCGACGTCTACGCCACGAGCGTGAAGGAGCGTGCTGCCTCGGCGCGGGAGCGCGTCACGCGGGAACGGAAGCCGACGCCCGCACGTTAGGCTCTGAAGGTCCCGGCACCCCGCCGGGACGCCCGTCCCGCGCGGTCACCGCGTGCTCGGGCCGCCCGTACAGAACACCGAGGTAACGCCCTTGTTCGAGTCGACCGACTTCGTCGCCCTGCAGGATCCGGACGTCATCGAGGGCCTCGACTATTGGCGCACGCTCCCCATCAAGCAGCAGCCCACGTGGCCGGACGCCGCAGCCGCCGAAGCGGCCTCGGCCGAGATCGCCACGCTGCCGCCGCTCGTCTTCGCGGGCGAGGTGGACAAGCTCCGCGAGCGGCTCGCCGCCGCCGCACAGGGCAAGGCGTTCCTGCTGCAGGGTGGTGACTGTGCGGAGACCTTCGCCGGTGCCACGGCGGACTCGATCCGCGACCGGGTGAAGACGATCCTGCAGATGGCCGTCGTGCTGACGTACGGCGCCTCGATGCCCGTCATCAAGATGGGCCGGATGGCGGGGCAGTTCGCCAAGCCCCGGTCGAGTGACCTCGAGACCCGCGGTGACGTCACGCTGCCCGCATACCGTGGCGACATCGTGAACGGCTACGACTTCACGCTCGAGAGCCGGACGGCCGACCCGCGCCGCCTGGTGCAGGGGTACCACACCGCCGCCTCCACGCTGAACCTCGTCCGCGCCTTCACGCAGGGCGGCTTCGCGGACCTCCGCCAGGTGCACTCGTGGAACAAGGGGTTCGCGTCGAACCCGGCGAACGCCCGGTACGAGCACCTCGCGAAGGAGATCGACCGCGCTATCCGCTTCATGGCGGCCTGCGGCTCCGACTTCGAGGCCCTCAAGCACGTCGAGTTCTACGCCTCGCACGAGGGACTGCTCATGGACTACGAGCGCCCGATGACCCGGATCGACTCCCGGTCCGGTCTGGCGTACGACACCTCCGGCCACTTCATCTGGATCGGTGAGCGGACGCGGGACATCGACGGCGCCCACGTGGACTTCCTGTCCCGCGTGCGGAACCCGATCGGGGTGAAGCTCGGCCCGACGACGACGGTCGACGACATGAAGGCCCTGGTCGACAAGCTCGACCCGAACCGCGAGCCCGGCCGCCTGACGTTCATCACCCGGATGGGCGCCGGCAAGATCCGCGGCGAGCTGCCCAAGCTGCTCGAGGCGATCAAGGGCATGGACGCGAACCCGCTCTGGGTCACGGACCCGATGCACGGCAACGGCCTGACCACCCCGACCGGCTACAAGACGCGGCGCTTCGACGACGTCGTGGACGAGGTCCTCGGCTTCTTCGAGGCCCACCGCGAGGTCGGGACCTACCCGGGCGGCATGCACGTCGAGCTCACCGGGGACGACGTCACGGAGTGCCTGGGGGGCTCGGAGCAGATCGACGAGGCCACCCTCGCCACCCGGTACGAGTCCCTGTGCGACCCGCGGTTGAACCACATGCAGTCGCTCGAGTTGGCGTTCCTCGTCGCCGAGGAGCTCAGCGC
>NZ_JAGGPH010000016.1:195117-196470 GCF_018613895.1 Curtobacterium sp. ISL-83 | reverse complement strand
CGTCCGCCAGACGGTCGGGTCGCGCAGACGGTCGGGTCGCGGGCCGCCCCGGCCCGGCCGCCCTACTGCTCGTACGCCAGCGTGATCGTGTCGCCGCGGTGCACCGTCGACCCGGCGACCGGATCCGTCCCCGACACCGGCAGCGAGGACTTCCAGTCGTAGAAGCCGCACAACACGTTCGTGCAGTCCGGCACCGAGACCTTCAGCCCGAGGTTCTCCAGCGTCGACGTGGCGTCGTCGATCGTCTTCCCGTGCACGTCCGGCAGCGTGATCGGTGCGGGGCCCTTCGAGACGACGACGTCGACCGCCGTCCCACGCACGGCGGGGGAGTCGTGCGCCTTGGCGGACAGGATCTGCCCCTCGGGCACCTCGTCGTTGTACTGGTCGTCCTGCGTGCCGAGCGTCAGCCCGACGCCCTGGAGCACGGTGCTGGCCTGGTCGACGGTCTTGCCCACCACGTCCGGCACCGGTCCGAGCGACACCGTCAGCGTCACCGGCCCGCGTTCGCCGTACTGCTGCACGGTCGTCAGGTCGACCGGCGTGCCGTCGGTCCCGAGCCCGGTGGCCGCGATGACGGTGTCCTTCGCGGCGTCGGCCGAGAACTGGTAGCGGTCGTCCTGCAGCTGGAAGTCGTGATTGAGCGCGGCGGTCACCGTGGAGATCGGCTGGCCGACGATCGCGGGCAGGGGGATCATCCGCGGCCCGTTCGACACCACGATGCGGACCGACGTGCCCTTCTGGACCTCGCGCTTCGCGGCGGGCTGCGTGGTCGACACCTGTCCCTTCGCGACGACGGCGTCGAACCGGACCCCGGTCTTCGACGCCGGGTGCAGCCCCTGCGCCTCGAGGAGCTGGCGTGCCTGCGAGACGGACTTGCCGGTGACCTCCGGGATGCGGACGTTGCCTCCTGGTCCCGGACCGAGGTACCAGAACACGCCCGCGACGACGATCATGAGGAGGACGACGACGGCCAGGGCGACCCATCCGCGCTTGCGGCGGCGCCCGGACTGGTCCGCCAGCCGCTGCGCTGCGGGGGACAGGGTGCCCGGCTGGGCGCCGGTGCGGCGCGGACCGGGGGCGGTCCGGGTGCCCCGCCGTGCGGGCGCGCCGGCGTCGTCGGCGCGCTCCAGGATCGTGGTGGCGTCACCGGAGTCGGCTGACGCGGGCGCGCCGGGACCGGACGGGAGGATCGCGGTCGCGTTCTCGGGGCGCAGGACGGCCGTCCGGTACTGGCCGGTCGCCCGCTGCTGGTTGCCCGCCATGTGGTCGAGCATCTCGCGGGCGTCCCGGGGGCGGGCCTCGGGGTCGCGCGCGGTGGACCACGCGACGAGCTCGTCGAGTTCGGGCGGGATG
>NZ_JAGGPH010000016.1:0-194967 GCF_018613895.1 Curtobacterium sp. ISL-83 | reverse complement strand
GGCCGTCGTCGGCGAGGAGCACGTTCTCGGGCTTGAGGTCGCGGTGCACGATGCCGGCGCGGTGTGCGGACGCCAGCCCGGCGAGGACCGCGCGGAGGATGTCGGTCGCCTGCTCGGGCGTGAGCGCATGGTGCTCCTGCAGCAGGTCCCGCAGGGTGATCCCGGGGATGTACTCCATCACGATGTACGCGGTGTCGTCCTCGGCGCCCTGGTCGTACACGCCCACCAGGTTCGGGTGGGACAACCGGGCCGCGGAACGGGCCTCCTGGATGAAGCGTTCACGGAAGGCCTGGTCGTCGGCCAGGTGCCCGTGCATGATCTTGATCGCGACGCGTCGCTCGAGGCGGACGTCGGTCGCGAGGTACACCGTCGCCATCCCCCCGCGGGCGATGCGGGAGCGTACGCGGTACCGGTGGTCGATCATGCGACCGATCATCGGGTCCGTGGCGGCGTTGGTGGTCATCGGCGGCATTCTACGAAGGCGGAGTGGACGCACCCCGACTGACGCACCGGCCGTGACCCAATCTCGATCTCGAGGATGACTCGGCGGCGCGGTTGGGGCGCGGCGGGTCCGCACGACGACCAGGCAGCACCGGTCGCCGTCGAGCGAGGACCGGTCGCCACCCGTGCAGCGCCCGTCGCCGGCCCGGGGGTGCTCAGAGCGCTGCCAACCAACCCTCGGCGGCCCGCTCCCACTGCGCGTAGGCCTTCGGGTAGGCCGAGACCTGGACGGCCTGGGCCGCAGCGGTGACGCTCATCGACGGCCACCCCTTGACGTCGAGCAGCCCGCGCGTGACGTCGGCGTGCCCGAGGAAGAAGCGCTTCGTCGCGGTGGCCGGGTCCTGCAGCTGGGCGGCGGACCCCCAGCCCTGGCTCGGGCGCTGCTGGAACAGCCCGACGGAGTCGCGGTCGCCGTGCGACAGGTTGCGGAGGCTGGACTCCTGCATGGCGGCGGACAGCGCGACGACGATGCCGCGGTCGGAGACCCCGAGCGAGCGACCCACGGCGACGATCGTCCGCGCGTTGCTCCACTGCTCCGTGGACAGCGCACCGGACGACGAGCGCGAGCTGGTCGCCACCGCACCGGGCAGCACCAGGGTCTTGCCGGCGTAGATCGTGCTGGTGTAGCTGAGGCCGTTCGCGCTGAGCAGGGCCTTCACCGAGACGCCGTGCGCTGCCGCGAGGGAGGCGATCGTGTCACCGGCACCGATCTTCACGCTGCCCGAGTGCGCCGCCGCGGTGGTGCTGGCGTGCGCGGTCGGCGCGGAGTGGGCGCTCGGCGCGGAGCCCGCGGCGGGGACGCGGAGGGTCTGGCCCGGGTAGATGAACGAGTGCGACGACAGGTTGTTCGCGCCGAGGAGGGCGGACGTCGACACGCCGACGCGCGATNNGCGTCGTCGTCGGCGCGGAACTCGCGGCGGGAGCCGTGGCGAGGTGGAGGGTCTGCCCCGGGTGGATGATCGTGTTCCAGCCGAGGCCGTTGCGGACGAGGACCTCCTGCGCGGACAGGCCGTACCGTGCGGCGATGCCGGACACGGTGTCGCCCTGGCGGACCGTGTAGGTGTGCGGAGCCGTCCGGACCGCGGCGACCTCGGTGACCGTGGTCTGCGACGGCCGCGCGAGGGCGGTCCCGAACACGGGGCGGTCCCCGACGTTCCGGTCCTGGTCGACGTGGCGCTTGTTGGCGGTGTCGTCGTCGTGCCGTGGCTCGGCGTGCGCCACCGGACCGGTGAGTCCCGCGGTCACCGCGAGCGTCCCGGCCAGGACGATCGGCATCGTCGCGAAGCGGGCGGATCGGGCTCGGCGGGTGTCTTCGTCTGCGGAGTGGTCCACGGGGTTTCTCCTGTCCTCCGGTGAGCCGGACGCATGCGCGCACTCACAGGTGGCTCAACGCTGGCATGGCGCGATTCCCAAGTCAACCAGAGAGTCGGATGTTGCGTGTGTGACTGGTGTGACGAACGTTGCGGTGTGACTGCCCGCGGCACTCTGGCAACATGGACGGCGTGAGCGCTGCACCGACCGATGACCTGACCCTCTCCGAGCGGTGGCTGACCGTCCCCGACCTGGTCGACCTGCTCGGTGTGAGCCCGGGGCGGGTCCACCGCCTGTTCGAACAGAAGACGCTGCTCGCCGCCCGCGTCGGTGGCGTGCTCCGGGTGCCGAGCGAGTTCCTGGACGACACCGAGCCGCTCCCCGAACTCCGCGGCACGCTGATCGTCCTGGGGGACAACGGCTTCACCGACGACGAGGCGGTGCGCTGGATGCTCGGCGTCGAGGACGCCCTCGGCACCTCGCCGATCGCCGCGCTGCGCGCCGGCCGCAAGGCCGAGGTCCGTCGCGTGGCCCAGTCGCTCCTCTAGTCCGGACCTGCTCCGACTAGTCCGGACCTGCTCCGACCGCGCCGCGCTCGTGTGCGCGACGGCACCCATTGGCGGACGGGAGGCGCGGGACCAGCTGGTCCCGCGCCTCCCGTCCGTCAGCGCCTACGCGACGCGGCGGCTGACCGTGTCCGCGAGCGTCGCGAGCTGTTCGCGCGCCGACGGCGTCAGCGGGGCCGCGTCGAGCGCGGCCTTCGCGCGCTGCACGTGCCGGTCGATCGACCGTTCGACGGCCGCGACCGCGCCGGACTCGGTGAGGGTCGCGCGGAGCATCTGCACCTGGCCCTCGTCGAGGTCCGGGTCGCCCAGGAGCTCGTCGAGCAGCTGCCGCGGGCCGTTCGCCAGCGCCTTCCGGGCCGAGGCGATCAGGACCGTGCGCTTGCCCTCGCGCAGGTCGTCGCCCGCGGGCTTGCCCGTCACCTCGGGGTCGCCGAAGACCCCGAGCATGTCGTCACGAAGCTGGTACGCGACGCCGAGGGGGAGTCCGAACGCGCGGAGGCCCTCGAGCTGACCCTCCGTCGCGCCGGCCACCAGGGCGCCGATGAGCAGCGGCGCCTCGACCGAGTACTTCGCGGACTTGAACACGATGACGCGCTGGGCGCGGACGAGGTGCTCGGCCTCGTCGATGGTCGGCCAGGCGGTCTCCTCGTGGACGTCGAGGTACTGCCCCGCGGTCACGTCGAGGCGCATCGTGTGGAACTCCTGGCGGACGACGCGCGCCCGAGCGGGGTCCAGCAGCGCCAACCCCTCGTCGAAGACGGAGTCGCTCAGGGACAGCAGCAGGTCCCCGAGGAGGAGCGCCGCGTTCGTGCCGTACAGAGCGCGGTCGCCGACCCAGCCGGAGTCCTGGTGGAGGGACTCGAAGCGACGGTGCGCAGCGGGACGACCACGACGGGTGTCGGACCGGTCCATGATGTCGTCGTGCACGAGGGCGGCGGCGTGGAAGACCTCGAGGGCCGCGGCGACCGTGACGACGGCCTCGGCGGTGGTCTGCCGGGAGCCCTCGGACAGGGGGTCGAACGAGCCGGACCGACCGGCGACGGACTGCCATCCCCAGTAGCAGAACAGGGCCCGGAAGCGCTTGCCGCCGGACAGCAGGTCTCGGGCGTACTCGTCGAAGGGCGCGAGGTCCGGGCTGATCGCGTCGAGGCGCTCACGCTGCTCGTCGAGGGCCCGGTCGATTCGCGCCGAGACGAGGTCCACTAATCGCGTACTCTCAGCCACAGTCCCTACCCTAGTGGAGCGGTCGAGACATAGAATCGGACCACCAAAACCCGGGTCCACAGCCCAGCGTCGATCCCAGGAACAGAGGGAACACAGATGCCACTCTCGGAGCAAGAGCAGCGACTCCTCGAAGAGATGGAGCGCAGTCTCTATCAGAACGACTCCGACTTCGTGGCGCGCGTGACCCGCCGCCAGGGCCGCCCGTCGTACACCTCCATCACGCTCGGCGTGCTCGGTGCACTCGCGGGGGTCGCGGTCGTGATCCTCGGGCTCGTGTTCCGGCAGCCGCTCATCGGCATCCTCGGGTTCGTCGTGATGCTCGCGGGCGTGCTGTTCGCGTTGCGTCCGGGCATGCGTGCGCCGAAGGCGAAGCCGGCTCGTGCACCGCGCTCCGCCGGTGGCGGGAGTGCCCGTCCCTCCGCGTCCGGTGGCGGATCCTTCATGGAGCGCATGAACGAGCGCTGGGACAAGCGGAACGATCCGGACCAGTAGGTCCTGAGCGCGGCGCCCTCCGGCGTCGGGCGCTCCCCACTCCTCCACGGGGTCGGTCCTTCGGGACCGGCCCCGTTCTGCATGCCCGGGCCGGTTGCGCCGGGCCCGGCTCCGGGCGTGGTGTTCTTCGAGCACGCTGGGCCACCGGGCGGTGCCCCGGCCCGAGCGGCCGGGCTGGCCGCGCGGTGCGCCTCGAGCGGGCAGGACGCGCCGCGCGCCGGTTGCCGAGCGGGCGGAATCGGTCGGGGCAGCACTCCGAGCGGGCACGACGCGCCGCGCGCCGTTGCCGAGCGGGCGGAGTCGGTCGCGTCGGCACCTCGAGCGTGACGAACAGTGCCCGCTTGACGAGCCTCGGGGCTCCCGACGCCCGGGCGGTGCGCTGGCGGTAGGCGACCGCCGAGCGGGCAGGGCGCGCCGTGGGGTGTGCTCCGAGCGGGCGGAATCGGTCGGCCCGGCGCCTCGAGCGTGACGAAGACCGCCCGCTCGACGCGCTTCGGAGCTCCCGACGCCAGGGCGGGCGCGCCGCGGTGCGCCTGGAGTAGCCGACTGCCGAGCGGGCACGACACGCCGCCGGGTGTACGCCCAGCGGGCGGAATCGGTCGGCCCGCCGCCACGAGCGTGACGAAAACCGCCCGCTCGACGCACTTCGAGCCCCCGACGCCTGGACGGTGCGCCGCGGTGCGCCCCGCGGCAGCCGATCGCCGAGCGGGCAGGGCGCGCAGCGGGGTGTGCGCCGAGCGGGCGGAATCGGTCGCGTCGGTACCTGGAGCGTGACGAACAGGGCCCGCTCGACGCGCCTCGGGGCGCCGGACGCCCGAGGGCGCAGTTCCTGCAGCCTCCCGCGGTGGCGGGCGGTGCGTCGTGCGAGCTCGGGAGCGGCATGGCGCAGCGCGGGGGCCGGAGACGCGGACGCGAGTGTGCAGGACGCGCCGCGTGCGGGCCGGCGAGCGGGCGGAATGCGTCGGGCGGGGGCTACGAGAGGGACGAGAAGTGCCCGCTCGGCGATCCGGGTCGGGACCAGGGGCGGGCGGGGGCGGCGTGGCGGGGGTGCGGCGCGCCTCCAGGACGCCCTGGGGGTGTGAAAGTCCTCCACTTCCCTCCACGGCCCCCACCACGCACCACAGGCCCGCCGTTCCGGGCCAGCGGCCGGCTGGAACTCCGGAGCGGAGCACCCGCTCGACCCCCAGAACGAGTGCCGGGGGTGTTTCCGGGAGCGAAAACCTAGGTGTGGGGAGGGGAGTGGAGTAAAGTGGGGCTTGCATCGGTCCGGTGGAGCTGAGGGGAGGCCCGACGTGCTGCTCGGTACCTACGCCCCGAAGCTCGACGAGAAGGGTCGCGTGATCCTCCCCGCCAAGTTCCGGGAAGAACTGTCCGGCGGACTCGTGATGACCCGCGGCCAGGAGCGCTGCGTCGTCGTCTTCAGCGCGGACACGTTCGAGGAGATCCACGAGCGCATCCGCACCGCCCCGATGACGTCGAAGCGCACGCGTGACTACATGCGCCTGTTCCTCTCTGGAGCGAGCGCAGAGCAGCCCGACAAGCAGAACCGCGTCACGATCCCGCAGAACCTCCGCGACTACGCGGGGCTCGAGCGGGACCTGACGGTCATCGGCAGCGGTGACCGTGCCGAGATCTGGTCGACCCCCGCGTGGGAGGCCTACTACGCCGAGGTCGAAGAGGGCTTCGCCGACAACGACGAGGAGGTGATCCCGGGGATCTTCTGATCCGTGGATCGGGACTCCCAGCCGTCCGCCCTGACACACCTTCCCCGGTGTCAGGTCGCATGGATGGGGATCCGGACCCGCGGCCCAGGAGACGAGGGGCTGCACATGGCAGACAACGACTCACCGCGTTTCCCGCACACGCCGGTCATGCTGCAGCGCATCGTCGACCTCTTCACGCCGACCCTCGACGGGCCGGGCAAGGTCGTCGTCGACGCGACGCTCGGGATGGGCGGACACGCCGAGGGGCTGCTCGAGCGCTTTCCCGAGTTGACGCTGATCGGCCTCGACCGCGACACGGACGCCCTCGGCATCGCGGGGGAGCGGCTCGCCCGCTTCGGCGACCGCGTGCGCCTCGTGCACACCGTGTACGACGGGCTGCCCGACGCCGTCGCGGACGAGGGGTTCGACGCGGTCGACGGCGTGCTGTTCGACCTCGGCGTCTCGTCGCTGCAGCTCGACCGTGCGGAGCGCGGGTTCGCCTACAGCCAGGACGCCCCGCTCGACATGCGCATGGACCGTACGGACGGGCAGACCGCGGCCGACGTCCTCGCGACCTACGACGAGGGCGAGCTGCGCCGGATCTTCCAGCGCTACGGCGAGGAGAAGCTCGCGGCTCGGTACGCCCGGGCGATCGTCCAGCGACGCGAGACCGCGCCGTTCGAGATGTCCGGCGACCTCGTGCAGGTCCTGCACGACGCCACCCCGGTCGCGATCCAGCGCCAGGGGCACCCGGCCAAGCGGGTCTTCCAGGCGCTCCGCATCGAGGTCAACGCGGAACTCAGCGTCCTCGAGCGGGCCATCCCGGCGGCGCTCGATGCCATCGCGGTCGGCGGTCGGATCGTCGTCGAGAGCTACCAGTCACTCGAGGACCGCATCGTCAAGCGGGCCCTCGTCGAACGCACCACGTCCAGCGCCCCTGCCGGCCTGCCGGTCGAGCTCCCCGAGCACGCCCCGACGTACTCCCTGATCGTCAAGGGCGCAGAACTGGCCGATGAAGCCGAACGCGCCGCCAACCCCCGAGCTACACCCGTGCGCCTGCGCGCGGCCCAGCGGATCCGGAAGTGACATGAGCACGAACCTCGCACTCGTCGACCCCGTCGTCGTCCCGTCGCGCGCTCCGCGGCCGTCCACCGGTCGTGGGCGTCCCGAGCTCGTGGAGGTCACGCCGACGCGGGTGCAGCGCCGAGCACGCCCCCGCATCGCGTTCGCGGTGATCGCGGTCGCAGCGCTCGGGATCCTGCTCCTGGCCCAGCTCGGGATCAGCATGGTGCTCAGCCAGGGCGCCTACACGCTGAGCTCACTGTCGGCGCAGCAGACGAAGCTGTCGCGGACGCAGCAGTCCCTGTCCGAGAACCTGCGGGTGCTCGACTCGCCGCAGAACCTCGCCCGCAACGCGCAGTCGCTCGGGATGATCGCGAACTCGACGCCGGTGTACCTCGACCCCAAGACCGGTCGGGTGTACGGCACGCCGACGCCGGCCGCGCCGGACGAGGCCACTGCGAGCAGTGAGAACCAGGTGCCGAACGCGCTGCTGAACGGCGTGCCGCTCGCCGCCTCGCAGGGGGACACCTCGGCGAGCAAGGAGACGGGCAAGGCGACCGGCTCAGCGTCCGGCTCGGCTGCGAGCACGGCGAGCGGAGCAGCAGGCACCTCCACGAGCACCACGACCGGCGCGGGAGCGGCCGCGACGACGGGCTCCACCGCGTCGAGCACCGACACCACGTCCGGCACGACGGGCGACGCTGGGAACACCGGCGGCGCCAGCGCGTCGAGCCAGGGTTCCCCGAAGTCCTCCGTAGAGTCCGACCCGAACCAGCTCCAGGCACCCACCACCCGGTGACCTGCGGGCGGGATCACCCTGACGCACCACCCGGGAAGGACCGCACCGCGTGACGAAGACGATCCGCAACCGACGCCTGCGATACAGCATCGTCATGATCGCCGTGATCGCCCTGGTGGCGGTCTTCGTAGTCCGCCTCGTCGACATCCAGGTCGTGCAGGCAGCCGAACTCAACGACGCCGCGAAGGCGAAGCGCAGCATCCCCGTGACGATCGCCGGGACCCGCGGCTCGATCGTGGACCGCGACGGGACGCAGCTGGCCGACAGCGTGAGCCGGTACAACATCACCACCGCACCGCGCCTGGTGAAGGACTTCGTGGGCAAGCTCGGTGGGTCGCGGGTGAAGAACGTCTCCGTCGACACCGCCCTGCAAGCGCTGGCGAAGGCCTCCGGAGCCACGGTCGGTGCGATGCAACACGTGATCGCGGCGAACCCCCGGTCCGACTTCGCCTACGTGGCGAAGGGGCTCGACGTGGGGCAGTACGAGGCCGTCACCGCGCTGGGCATCCCGTGGATCTACGCCGAGAAGCAGGCGGCCCGGGTGTACCCGACCGGGGCGACCACGGGCGCGCTGACCGGCTTCATGGGCACCGACGGTGCGCAGGCCGGGCTGGAGTACGCGTACGACAAGTGCCTGGCGGGGTCGAACGGTTCCGAGACGTACGAGCGCGGCGAGGACGGCGTGCAGCTCCCGGGCAGCACGGTGACCACCAAGAAGGCGAAGAACGGCGGCACGCTCGAGACCACCATCGACAGCGACCTGCAGTACATGGCGCAGCAGACCGTCGCGTCCGCCGCGAAGGACCTGCGTGCCGAGTCCGCCACCGCGACCGTCACGAACGTGAAGACCGGCGAGCTCCTCGCCGTCGCCGACTACCCGACCGTCGACCCGAACAACGTCGACGGGACGAAGGACAAGGGCGCCTACGGGTCCCGTGCCCTGACGGCGAGCTACGAACCCGGATCGACGATCAAGGCGGCCATCGCGGCGGCGCTCATCGACCAGGGCAAGTCCAGCCCCACCGACCAGGCGGTCGTGCCGTACTCGCGGACCTTCCCCTGGGGCGGGACCATCCACGACTCCGAGTTCCACCCCACCGAGAACCTGACGCTGACGGGCATCCTCCGCGACTCGTCGAACGTCGGCATCACGGAGCTCGGGCAACGGCTGACCCAGCAGCAACGGTACGACTACATGAAGGCGTTCGGGCTGTTCCAGCCCGAGTCGGCGATCGACTACCCCGGCCAGCCGTCGATGAACTACGGGCAGAGCCCGAACTGGGACCAGCAGACGGGCATCAACTCGATGTTCGGCCAGGGCATCTCGACCACGGCGCTCCAGGTCGCGAGCATCTACCAAACCCTCGCGAACGGGGGTGTCCGGATCCCGCTGCACTTCGTGAAGGGCTGCCAGACGGCCGACGGCAAGACGATCGACGCGCCCGACGTGCAGAGCAAGCGTGTCGTGTCGAACGCCGCTGCCACCCAGGTCGTCGACATGCTGCAGAGCGTGGTCACCGGCGGCACGCTCGTGGGGATGAAGCCGATCTCGGGCTACAACATCGCCGCGAAGACCGGGACCGCCGAGGTCGCGGACGGCGCGAAGGGCTACGGCTCTGAGCGGATCACGTCGGTGGCCGGAATGGCACCCGCCGAGGACCCCCAGTATGTTGTCACGGTGACGTTCACGAAGCCGCAGGCCAACAAGTGGTCCAGTGGCGCGGCTCCGGCGTTCCGCACACTCATGTCCCAGGTGCTCGAGAAGTACCGCGTCGCCCCCTCCACGACGCAGGCACGGACCTACCCGTCAACGTGGTAGCCCGACCCGTCCACGTGGTGAGGAAGAAGGAGCACTTGTCCGCTCGGATCCCCCCGGTCCTCCGGCCCGAACACCCGACCCCGAGGCCCGTCGCCGAACTCGCGAACGCGTTCGGTCTGCGCGTCGTCGGTTCGGTCGACGCCGTCGAGACCACCGGCGTCACCCTGAGCGCCGCCGAGGTGCAGCCCGGTGACCTGTTCGTCGGCGTGCACGGTGCGAACCGCCACGGGGCGCAGTTCGCCACCGACGCCGCCGAGCGCGGTGCCGTGGCGGTCCTGACCGACGCCGACGGTGTCGCGCTCGCGGAGCCGTCCGGCCTCCCGGTCCTGGTCGTCGACGACCCCCGGGCGGCGCTCGGCGACGTGTCGGCGTGGGTGTACCGCACGCACCCGGACGAGGCCACCGACCTGCCGCAGCTCTTCGCGGTCACGGGGACGAACGGGAAGACGAGCACCTCGTACATCCTCGAGGGCATCCTCAAGCAGCTCGGCCTGGTCGCCGGGCTCAGCAGCACCGCGGAACGGCACATCGGTTCCCTCAGCGTCACGAGTCGGCTGACCACGCCGGAGGCGAGTGAGATGCACGCCCTCCTGGCCAGGATGCGCGAGAGCGAGGTCCGTGCCGTCGCGGTGGAGGTGAGCGCGCAGGCACTCAGCCGCCACCGTGTCGACGGCATCGTCTTCGACGTCGCGGCGTTCACGAACCTGTCGCACGACCACCTCGACGACTACGCCGACATGGAGGAGTACTACCAGGCGAAGCTGCCGCTGTTCCAGCCGGAGCACGCGCGCCGCGGCGTGGTCTCGCTCGACACCGACTGGGGCCACCGCGTCGTGCAGGACTCCCGGATCCCGGTCACGACCATCACCGTGCACCCCGACGTCGAGGCCGAGTGGCACGTCGACATCGTCGAAGCGCACGCCGCGTACACCGAGTTCCGCCTGACCGGACCGGAGGGCCGCGAGCTCACCACCCGGGTGCCGCTGATCGGTTGGCACATGGCCGCGAACGCCGCACTGGCGATCGTGATGCTCGTCGAGGGCGGGTTCGAACTCGGCGCGATCGCGCAGGCGCTCGAGAGCAACCACCGTCACTACGAGGATGCCCCGACCGTCAGCGCCATCGAGTGCTACCTGCCCGGCCGGACCGAGCGGGTGTCCGGCGACCGCGGACCGAGTGTCTACGTCGACTTCGGCCACAGCCCGGACGCGTTCGAGAACACCCTGGCCGCGGTGCGGCAGTTCACGTCCGGCAAGGTCCTGATGCTCTTCGGTGCCGACGGCGACCGCGACACCACCAAGCGCGCGGACATGGCCCGAGTGGCCGCCGCAGGGTCGGACATCCTGGTCATCACCGACCACCACCCCCGGTTCGAGGACGCCGCATCGATCCGGAAGACCCTGGTCGACGCCGCCCACGAGGCCTTCCCCGAGCACGAGCTCCACGAGGTCACGCCTCCCGAGGCCGCGATCCGCACCGCGATCAGCCTGGTGGGCGAGGGGGACTCGATCCTCTGGGCCGGTCCCGGCCACCAGGACTACCGCGACATCCAGGGCGTCCGCACCCCGTACTCCGCCCGTGACGAGGCCCGTGCGGCCCTGCGCGAGGCCGGCTGGGAGCCGAACACCGGCCCCGCGGAGGAGACCCGATGATCCCCATGACCCTCGCCGAGATCGCCACCGCGGTCGACGGCGAGTTGCTCGCCGGTGCGCAGGCAACCGACGTCGCCGCCCCGGGCGACCTCGTCGTCGACGGCACGGTCGAGACCGACTCCCGCCTGGTCCGTCCGGGCAGCGTGTTCTTCGCCCTGCCCGGCGAAGTCACCGACGGCCGCCGGTTCGTCCCGGCCGCGACCGAGGCCGGTGCCGCGCTCGTCGTCACGCCCGAACTGGTCGAGACGACCGCTCCCCAGATCGTCGTCGCCGACGGCTACGCCGCCCTCGCCGCGCTCGCGCACGAGGTCGTCGCGCGCGTCCGTGCCAGCAGCGCCGACCGTGTCGACGAGTCCGGTGCGCCCGCTCCGCTGCACGTCGTCGGGATCACCGGCTCCAACGGCAAGACGAGCACGAAGAACATGCTCCGCACGATCCTCGAGCAGCACGGCGAGACCGTCGCGCCCCAGGGGTCGTTCAACAACCACGTCGGCGCCCCGATCTCGATGCTCCGGATCACCCACGACACCCGGTACCTCGTCGTCGAGATGGGGGCGAGCGGCGTCGGTCACATCGCGAAGCTCGTCTCGATCGCCGGGCCCGACGTCGGTGCGGTGCTCAAGGTGGGCCTCGCGCACGCCGGTGAGTTCGGTGGCATCGAGGCGACGCAGCGCGCGAAGTCCGAGATGGTCACCGACCTGCCCGCGTCGGCGACGGCGCTCCTCAACGTGGACGACGACCGGGTCGCGTCGATGCGTGCCGTCACGGCCGCCCAGGTGGTCGGCTTCGGCACGTCGGCGGACGCCGACTACCGCATCAGCGGCATCGAGACGGACCGCAGCGGCACCCGCTTCACGCTCACCGCGCCTCCCGTCCGTCGGGAAGGGGAGCACTCCGCACAAGCAACCCTGCCTGGAGGAACGGATCACCTCCCCGAGACCGTCGACGTCCGCCTCGCCATCCTGGGTGAGCACCACGCGATGAACGCGTCCGCCGCACTGACGGTCGCGCACCTGTGGGGCGTGCCCCTCGCGGCCGGAGCCGAGGCACTCGCCTCCATGACGCGTGCCGAGCGCTGGCGCATGGAGCTCATGCCCGGCGGCCCGGATGGCGTCACCGTGATCAACGACGCGTACAACGCGTCACCGGACTCGACCGCGGCCGCCCTCCGCACCCTGGCGCAGATCGTGCGCCCGGGGGAGCGGACCGTCGCCGTCCTCGGCGAGATGGCCGAGCTCGGCGAGTTCTCCGTCGAGGAGCACGACCGCATCGGTCGCCTCGTCGTCCGTCTCGGCATCGGGCAGCTCGTGGTCGTCGGCCGCGGCGCTCGCCCGATCCACCAGGCCGCCACCCTCGAGGGATCGTGGGACGGCGAGTCCGTCTACGTCGAGGACGTCGACGACGCCGTCCGCGCCGTCGAGGAGATGCTCCGCCCCGGCGACGTCGTCCTCGTCAAGTCCTCGAAGTCGGCCGAGCTGCGGTTCCTCGGCGACCGCCTCGGAGGTGTCACCGAATGATCGCGCTCCTGGTCGCCGGCGCCGTGTCGCTGGTGTTCACACTGCTGCTCACGCCGTTCTTCATCAAGCTGTTCCACCGACTCGGGTGGGGACAGTTCATCCGTGACGACGGACCGCAGTCGCACCACACCAAGCGCGGGACCGCAACGATGGGCGGCATCGTGCTCATCATCGGCGCCGTCATCGGGTACTTCGTCGGGCACCTGGTCGGGCGCGACTCGATCACGCTCTCCGGGTTGCTCGTCCTGTTCCTGATGGTCGGCCTCGGGTTCGTCGGGTTCATCGACGACTTCCTGAAGGTACGGCGGCAGCGGAGTCTCGGGCTCGGCGGGTGGGCGAAGGTCCTCGGTCAGGTCATCGTCGGGGTCATCTTCGCGACGATCGCGCTCGTGGTGCCGACGTCGAACGGGAAGCCCCCGGCGTCCACCATGGTGTCGGCGATCCGGGACATCCCGTGGCTCGACTTCATGGCGCTCGGCACCGTGATCGGCACCATCCTGTTCCTCGCGTGGATCGTGCTGCTGACGGTCTCCACGTCGAACGGCGTGAACGTGGCCGACGGACTGGACGGCCTGGCCACCGGTTCGAGCATCCTGGCCATCGGGTCGTACGTGATCATCGGCTTCTGGCAGTCGAACCAGATCTGCGGCGGCGCCCGGCTCGACGCGAACACCGCACACGCCTGCTACACCGTGAACAACCCGCTCGACCTCGCCGTCGTCGCGGCAGCGGTCTGCGGTGGGCTGATCGGCTTCCTCTGGTACAACACCTCGCCGGCGCAGATCTTCCTGGGTGACACCGGGTCGCTCGGCCTCGGCGGTGCCCTGGCCGGACTCGCGATCCTCAGCCGCACCGAGCTGCTGCTCATCCTGATCGGTGGTCTGTTCTTCATCGTCACCGGGTCGGTCATCCTGCAGCGGGCGTACTTCAAGATCACCCACGGCAAGCGGATCTTCCGGATGAGTCCGCTGCACCACCACTTCGAGCTGAAGGGGTGGGCCGAGGTGACCGTCGTCGTCCGGTTCTGGATCATCGCGGGGCTCTGCGTCGCGGCCGGTGTCGGACTCTTCTACCTCGAATGGATCGCGCGCGTTGGCTGATCGCCTGACCTCCCTCGACAGCTGGTACTCCGAGGGGTGGAAGGGACTCGACGTCGCCGTCCTCGGACTCGGTGCGACCGGCTTCTCCGTCGCCGACACCCTGGTCGAGCTGGGCAGCACCGTCACGGTGTACTCGACGGACGCCCCGGCGGACAGCGTCGAGCTGCTCGACGTGATCGGCGCCACGTTCGTCCAGACGCCGCTCGACCGGGTCCCGCCCGAGCTCGAGCAGCAGGCGCCCGACGTCGTCGTGGTCTCGCCCGGGCTGCCGCCGCACAACGCGACGGTCGAGTGGTCGGTGGCGAACAGCGTGGTGTGGGGCGACATCGAGCTCGCGTGGCGGGTGCGTGACAAGGTCGTCCGGGGTCCCGTGGCAGCGCCGTGGGTCACGATCACCGGGACGAACGGCAAGACCACGACCACCCAGCTGACGACCGCCATGTACGAGGCCGCGGGTCTCCGGGCCGTCGCCTGCGGGAACATCGGCGTGCCGGTGCTCGACGTCGTCCGCGACCCGGACGGCTTCGACGTGCTCGTGGTCGAGCTCTCGAGCCACCAGCTCCACTACATGCCGACGTCCGGCGACGGCGCGGTGGTGCCGCTCGCGAGCGCCTGCCTCAACATCGCCGACGACCACCTGGAGTGGCACGGCTCGGCTGAGGCGTACCGGGCGGCCAAGGCGAAGGTCTACGAGCGCACCGTGCTCGCGTGCGTGTACAACGCGACCGACGAGGTCACCCGCCACATGGTGGAGGAGGCCGACGTGGTGGAGGGCTGCCGCGCCGTCGCCTTCACGCCCGGCGTGCCCGCGCCCGGCGACGTCGGGATCGTCGACGACGTCCTGTGCGACCGTGCCTTCGGGGACGACCGCCGGAACAGCGCCCTCGAGCTCGCGACCATCGCGGACCTCGAGGAAGCCGGTCTCGCGAGCCCGCACATGACCATGAACGTGCTCGCCGCGGCGGCACTCGCACGGGCGGGCGCCGTGCCGCCCCACGACATCCGCACCGCCGTGCGGTCGTTCCGCGCCGACCACCACCGCACGGAACTCGTCGCCTCGGCCGACGGCGTCGCGTGGGTCGACGACTCGAAGGCGACGAACCCGCACGCGGCCACGGCCTCGTTGGCGTCGTTCGACAAGGTCGTCTGGATCGTGGGTGGCCTGTTCAAGGGCGTCGACATCGACGCGCTCGTCGCTCGAT
This sequence comes from Curtobacterium sp. ISL-83, assembly GCF_018613895.1. Taxonomy (GTDB): domain Bacteria; phylum Actinomycetota; class Actinomycetes; order Actinomycetales; family Microbacteriaceae; genus Curtobacterium. The sequence continues at coordinate 180,019 of NZ_JAGGPH010000016.1, read as the reverse complement.
TCGGCGCGGACGTGCGCGGGGTCGTCGTGATCGGCACCGATCGGACCCCCGTCCTGGAGGCATTCGCGCGACACGCGCCCGGGGTACCGGTCCTGCAGGTCGAGGCGTCGGACACTGATCAGGTCATGCCCGAGGCGGTCCGGCATGCCGCATCGGTCGCGAGACCGGGCGACACGGTCCTCCTCGCCCCGGCAGCCGCGTCGTTCGACCAGTTCGGTTCCTACGCGGACCGGGGGCGTCGTTTCGCGACGGCGGTCCACGAGCACCTGGAGGGAAGCGCCGATGGCGACACCGACCGACCTTCCGGCGAACGGCCGTAGCGCTGCGGGGACCCGCGGCGCACGCAGCCGGACGACGATGAGCGCCCCGAGCACGGCCGCCCGACGCACGAACGGCGCGGTCGTCGCCGTCAAGAACGTGTTCGTCGCGGAGTCGAGCACGTTCTACACGATCCTCGGCGTCACCCTGTTCCTCGTCGTCTTCGGCGTCGTGATGGTCCTGTCGTCGTCGAGCGTCGAGCAGTACGCGGCGACGCACGACTTCTTCGGTGCCGCGTCGCGCCAGGGGCTGTACGCGGTCCTGGGTGTCCCGCTCATGCTCATCGCGAGCCGCCTGCCCGCCCGGTTCTGGCGTCGCTGGGCGATGTGGATCGTCGGCATCGGCCTGGTCGTGCAGGCCCTCGTGGTCCTCACGCCGCTCGGCTACTCGATCCAGGGCAACCGGAACTGGATCAAGGTGGGGTCGTTCACCGCGCAGCCGTCCGAGATCCTGAAGCTCGCGCTCGTGCTCGGCATCGGCGCGATCATGTACGTCAAGCGGGACAAGCTCGACGACTGGAAAGAGGTCTTCATCCCGATCGGGATCGCGAGCCTCGGGTCGATCGGGTTGGTCCTGGTCGGTGGCGACCAGGGCACCGCGATGATCATGATGATCCTGGTGTTCGGCGCGCTGTACGTCGGCGGTGCCCGTGCGAAGCACCTGCTGGTCGGCGTGGGCGCGATCGCGGTGATGCTGCCGTTCGTGACGATGGCGTCGAGTTCCCGGTCGACCCGCATCAGCGCCTGGTTGTCCGGGTGCACCGACACGAGTCAGTACCAGGACCTCTGCTGGCAGCCGGTCCACGGCATGTGGGCACTGGCGTCCGGCGGGGTGTTCGGCGTCGGGCTCGGCAACTCCAAGGCCAAGTGGTCGTGGCTGCCCGAGGCGGACAACGACTACATCTTCGCGATCATCGGCGAGGAACTCGGCCTGGTCGGGGCGGTCGTCGTCCTGGGCCTCTTCGTGGTGCTGGCGATCAGCATGATCAAGATCATCCGGCAGTCGAACGATCCCTTCGTGAAGACGGTCACGGGCGGGGTGCTCGCGTGGATCATCGGGCAGGCCCTGGTGAACATCGCCGTGGTGCTCGGCCTGCTGCCGGTCCTCGGCGTGCCACTCCCGCTCATCTCAGCCGGTGGTTCGGCACTCATCATGACCCTTGTCGCGATCGGCGTCGTGCTCTCGTTCGCGCGGGAGCTCCCGGCCAAGAACCAGATGCCGACCCGGACGGACCTCGCAGCGCGGACGGGCCGCGCCACCCGGACGGGTTCCGCCGCCCGGAGCGGCACCGATCCCCGGACCGGCGCCGCCGCTCAGATCGACCCCGCTGCCCGCACCGGCCGCCCGGCCAGGAACGGAGTCCCGCGGTGAGCCGCTACCTCTTCGCCGGCGGTGGCACCGCCGGCCACGTCAACCCCCTGCTCGCCGTCGCCGACCGGCTGACCGAGCGTCGGCCCGACGCCGAGGTCCTGGTGCTCGGGACCGCCGAGGGCCTGGAGTCCCGGCTCGTGCCGATGCGCGGCTACGAACTCCTGACGATCCCGCGCCTGCCGTTCCCGCGGAAGCCGAACGCTGCCGCACTGCGGTTCCCGGGCGCCTTCTGGCGTGCGGTCCGCACCACCGAGCAGATCATCCGCGAGCGCGAGGTCGAGGTCGTCCTCGGCGTCGGCGGCTACGCGGCCGCACCGGCCTACATCGCGGCGAAGCGCACCGGCACCCCGATCGTGGTGCACGAGCAGAACGCGAAGCCGGGGCTGGCGAACCGTCTCGCCGCGTTCCTCACCGACCACGTCGGCCTGACGTTCTCGAACACGCGGCTGCGGCACGGCCGGGTGGTCGGGATGCCGCTCCGACGTGAGATCGAGTCCCTCGACCGTCGCGCCGTCCGTGCCGAGGCCCTGGCGACGTTCGGGCTCGACGCCGACCGCCCGGTGCTGCTCGTGACCGGCGGCTCGTCCGGGGCGCGGAGCATCAACCGCACGATCAACCGTTCCGCGGCGGCGATCGTCGGCGCCGGGTGGCAGGTGCTGCACGTCGTCGGCGCAGCGTCGGACATCGGTCCGAGCGACCTCGACGGCTACCACGTCCTGCCCTACTGCGACCGGATGGACCTGGCGTACGCCGCCTCCGACTTCGTGGTCTCCCGCTCAGGTGCCGGCATGGTCTGCGAGCTCACTGCCGTCGGGCTGCCCAGCGTGCTGGTGCCGTACCCTGTCGGCAACGGCGAACAGCGCCACAACGCGAAGGACGTCGTCGCCGCAGGTGGAGCGGTCCTGGTGGCCGATCAGGAATTCGACCAGGACTGGGTGACGTTCCAGCTGTTGACGATCCTGCAGGACCGTGCCCGGATCGCCGACATGACGGTGCGTGCAGGCAGCGTCGGCCACCGGGACGGCGCCGACCGGATGACGGATCTCGTGCTCGACGCCGCCGAGCGACCGGCTCGCCCCGCGCGACCGGCGAGCCCGGAGCGACCGGCGAGCCCGGAGCGACCGGCCAGCCCGGAGCAGCGCGCCGCACGCACCACGGAGGAACCATGACGATCAAGCCCGACCTGACCCAGCCGATCCCCGACGACCTCGGGACGGTGCACTTCATCGGCATCGGTGGTGCGGGCATGAGCGGCATCGCACGGCTGTTCCTCGCGGCCGGGCACCGGGTGTCCGGCAGCGATGCGCGCGAGTCCGGCACGACCGGCACGATGCGCGACCTCGGCGCCGACGTGCACATCGGGCACGACGCGGCGAACCTCGGTGACGCCGACACCGTGGTCGTGACGAGCGCCCTCTGGCCCGACAACCCCGAGCTGCTCGAGGCCCAGCGCCGCGGCCTCCCCGTCCTGCACCGGTCACAGGCCCTCGCCGCGCTGATCGCCGAGCACCGCCTGGTCGCGGTCGCCGGCGCGCACGGCAAGACCACCTCGACCGGCATGATCGTCACCGCCCTCGTCGAGCTCGGGCTGGACCCCAGCTTCGTGAACGGCGGCGTCATCCAGTCCCTCGGGACGAGCTCGGCGCCCGGCACGAGCGACCTGTTCGTCGTCGAGGCCGACGAGTCCGACGGCTCGTTCCTGCTCTACGACGTCGCGGTCGCGCTCGTCACGAACGTCGACGCCGACCACCTTGACCACTACGGCAGCGAGCAGGCCTTCATCGACGCGTTCGTCGAGTTCGCGGCGAAGGCCTCCGAGCGCGTCGTCATCTCGAGCGACGACGCCGGTGCGAAGACCGTGACCGCGGGCCTCCGGGCACGACCGGACGCGCCGGAGATCGTCACGTTCGGCGAAGCCGCGGACGCCGATGTCCGGATCGAGCGCATCGTCGAGTCAGCCGGCGTCGAGGTCGACTTCCGGTCCGCCGGCGAGACCCACCACCTGACGCTCCGGGTGCCCGGTCGCCACAACGCGATCAACGCCGTCGGCGCCTTCGCGGTCCTGGTCGGTCTCGGCGTCGCGCCCTCGGACGCGCTCCGCGGCATCGAGGCGTTCGGCGGCACGCAGCGTCGCTTCGAGCTGCACGGCGTCGAGCGCGGCGTGTCCGTGTACGACGACTACGCGCACCACCCGACCGAGGTGGCCGCCGCGCTCAAGGCGGCACGGAACGTCGTCGGGGACGGCCGGATCATCGCGATCCACCAGCCGCACCTGTACTCGCGGACCCGCCTGATGGCCGGTGACTTCGCGAAGGTCTACGAGGAGCTCGCCGACCACACCGTCGTGCTCGATGTCTACGGTGCCCGCGAGGACCCGGAGCCCGGCGTGACCGGCGCCCTGGTGCAGGAGCGCTTCCACGACCAGACCCGCGTGGAGTTCCTGCCCGACTGGGCCGAGGCCTCCGCCCGCGCGGCCGCGGTGGCGCACGACGGCGACATCATCATGACGCTCAGCTGCGGTGACGTGTACCGCATCATCCCGCAGGTCCTCGGTGCCCTGCAGGACGATGCCCTGCAGGACGACGGAGCGCTGTCCCGGTGAAGCGTCCCGAGGGGTTCGACGACCGTCCGGCCACGCCGGACGAGGCCGACGCGGTGGTGGCACCGCGCGGTGAGCGTCGTGCTCCGTTCCGGGCGCGGCGTCCGTCCCGCGGACGCCCGGTCGACGGCCTGGAGGCGCGGGGCGCGTCGTCCGCGGACCGTCCGGTCGGCGACGGGGTCACGCCCGACACCCTCGGCGCGGACACTGCCCGGGCGATGGCCGACCGGCCCCTGACCGACGAGGCCGCACCCGACGTCGCGGCGACGCCTCGGGCACGCGCCGGCGTCTTCGCCGGTGCCGCCGGTCGCCGGTTCGGCGAGGGCCTGTCGAGCGTCGCGGAACGGCTCCGCGAGCTGACCCCCGACGAGGAGTTCCGCGACCCCGACGCACGGGCATCGCGTGACGGCGCCCACGGCGACGGCGCCGACCGGATCGACGACGGTGACCACGACGCGACGATCACCGACGTCATCGACCCGCACCGTGCCTCCCGTCCGGACCACCACGACGAGGCGCCGATCGGTGCCGGCGTCCGCGCCGCCGAGACCGCTCGCGAGGCGCGCCTCGCGAAGCGCCGCCGCCGGCTGCTCGAACGCGCGGAGGTCCGCCGGTTCACCCGCCGCAGCCGGCACCGCCGAGCCGCGTGGATCACGGCAGCGGGTGTCGTCCTGGTGCTCGGGGTGTCGATCCTGGTCGCCGTCTTCTCACCGTTGATGGCGCTGCAGCGCATCGAGATCAAGGGCACGAACCGGGTGGACCAGACGGCGCTCCGCCAGGCACTGTCCGACCAGATCGGCACGCCCCTGGCACGGCTCGACTTCGGAGCGATCAAGCGCGACATCGCCGGGTTCCCGCTCATCGAGAGCTACGTGACGGAAGAGGCGCCGCCGCACACCCTCGTCGTGACGGTGACCGAGCGGACCCCCGTCGTCGCGGTGAAGACCGGGAGCTCGTACTCCCTGGTCGACCCGGCGGGGATCGTCGTGCAGTCGTCGCCGAAGCAGCCCGCGACGATGCCCGTCGCCGACGTAGGGCGGGCGAAGCTCGGGTCGCCGGTGTTCCGCACGATGACCGAGGTCGTGCTCTCCTTGCCCTCCACCGTCCGTGCGCAGGTCGCCTCGGTCAGGGCATCGACGGCAGACGACGTCACGCTCACCATGAAGGACAAGTCCACGGTCGTCTGGGGAAGCCCGGACGAGTCGGTCGCGAAGGCGGCGCTCCTGGCGGCACTCGTGAAGGACCACGCGTCCCGGAACCCGGGCACGGCGGTCGAGTACGACGTGAGTGCCCCCGACAACGGCATCATCCGCGCGAAGCACTGACGCGAGCACTGACCCGCGCGCCGACCCGAGCGCTCGCCCGTGCGACGCGAATTGCGCCACGCGATCGACGACACGCGGCGTGGCGGCACGACAGGGCGCGGAGCGCACCCGTAGCGTCGTCGCAGCACCACAAATAGCAGCAAAGACTCTGAACTTCAAGTAGAGGTTGAGAGTTCAACCGGAGGCCGGACTGACGTGACCACGAACCACAACTACCTCGCCGTCATCAAGGTCGTCGGTGTCGGCGGCGGCGGCGTCAACGCCGTCAACCGCATGATCGAGCTCGGCCTGCGCGGCGTGGAGTTCATCGCGATCAACACCGACGCCCAGGCGCTGTTGCTCAGCGACGCCGACGTCAAGCTCGACGTGGGTCGGGAGATCACGCGCGGCCTCGGTGCCGGCGCGGACCCCGAGGTCGGCCGCCGTGCCGCCGAGGACCACGCCGAGGAGATCGAAGAGGCCCTCGCGGGCGCCGACATGGTGTTCGTCACCGCGGGTGAGGGCGGCGGCACCGGCACGGGTGGTGCCCCGGTCGTCGCGCGCATCGCCAAGTCGATCGGTGCGCTGACCATCGGTGTCGTCACGAAGCCGTTCGGCTTCGAGGGCAAGCGTCGCCAGTCCCAGGCCGAGAACGGCGTCGCGTCGCTCAAGGACGAGGTCGACACGCTCATCGTCGTCCCCAACGACCGCCTGCTCGAGATCAGCGACCGCGGCATCTCGATGGTCGAGGCCTTCGCGACCGCCGACCAGGTCCTCCTCGCCGGCGTGCAGGGCATCACCGACCTCATCACGACCCCGGGTCTCATCAACCTCGACTTCGCCGACGTGAAGAGCGTCATGCAGGGCGCCGGCTCGGCCCTCATGGGCATCGGCTCGTCCCGTGGCGCGGACCGTGCGATCAAGGCCGCCGAACTGGCCGTCGCATCGCCGCTCCTCGAAGCCTCGATCGACGGCGCCCACGGGGTGCTGCTCTCGATCCAGGGCGGGTCGAACCTCGGCATCTTCGAGATCAACGACGCCGCGCGCCTGGTGCAGGAAGCCGTCCACCCGGAGGCCAACATCATCTTCGGTGCGGTCATCGACGACACCCTCGGCGACGAGGTCCGTGTGACCGTCATCGCCGCGGGCTTCGACGGTGGAGAGCCCACCACGCAGCAGCAAAAGGAGCGTCGCTCCAGCTGGGTCGACCCGGAGGGCGGATCGTCCTCCGCCGGCGGCCCGACCGCGGCGATCGAGGACTCCACGGCCTCCACGCCGTCCTGGGCGTCGCAGGAGCACGCCGCGCCCGCGCAGCGTGCCGCCGACCCGGCCTTCGACGATGACGACGACGAGCTCGACGTCCCCGACTTCCTGAAGTAAGTCAGCCGTGGTTGCCGAGACGCGCCTCCCATCCGATGGTCACGACCACGGACTGGAGGCGCGTCTCGCGTCCGTCCGGGAGGGCATCGCCGACGCGGCGCGAGCCGCGGACCGGTCACCCGACGAGCTGACGCTCATCGTGGTCACGAAGTTCCACCCGGCGTCGCTCGTGCGCGGCCTCGCGGCCCTCGGCGTCACCGACGTGGGGGAGAACCGCCACCAGGAGGCGCAGGCGAAGGCCGCGGAGCTGGCCGACCTCTCGCTCACCTGGCACTTCATCGGGCAGCTCCAGTCGAAGAAGGCGCGTCAGGTCCGGCGGTACGCGCACGTGGTGCAGTCGCTCGATCGCGACTCCGTCGTCGACGCCTTCGCGCCCACGGAGGCCGAGCCCGAGCCGCCCGTGATCGACGGCTTCGTGCAGGTGAACCTGACCGACGACCCCGATCGCGGCGGTGTCCGGCCCGAGGACGTCGAGGCGATGGTGGAACGGGTCCTCGCCACGGGCACGATCCGCCTCCGCGGTGTGATGGCCGTCGCCCCGCTCGACGAAGCACCGCGAGCCGCATTCGCCCGACTGCGGCGGATCTCCGACCGGGTCCGGCAACTCGAGCCCGCCGCGACGGACATCTCCGCGGGGATGAGCGGTGACTACGCCGACGCCGTGCTCGAGGGCGCGACACACCTGCGGATCGGGACCGCAATCACCGGAAACCGGCCCCTTCCCGCCTAGCCTCGTCACAGGGCATCCACGAGCACGATCTCCGGGAGGAACCATGGCTGGTCCGCTGAAGAAGACGATGGTCTACCTCGGCCTCGCCGACGAGGAACTCGAGTACGAGGAAGAGCCGCAGCAGGCCGCGCCCGCGCGTCAGCAGCCCGCTCCCACCCCGGCTCCGGCACCCGTCGCGCACGAGGCACCGGCTGCGACTCCCGTCGCCACGGCCGCCCCGGCCGAGGCGAAGACGCACACCCACCAGCGCGGCGCGCAGGTGACCCCGCTCCGCCGCGCGCACGGCACCGCACAGAAGGCGACCCCGGTCCAGGAAATGAACGAGATCCTCACCGTCCACCCGCGCGAGTACAAGGACGCCCAGTCCATCGCCGAGAGCTTCCGCGACGGCATCCCCGTCATCATCAACCTCACGCAGATGAGCGAGGGTGACGCCCGTCGCATGATCGACTTCGCGTCCGGACTCTCGCTGGGTCTGTACGGCAAGATCGAGCGCGTCACGAACAAGGTCTTCCTGCTGTCGCCGGCCCACGTCGCCGTGAGCGGTGAGCCCGCTGAGGTAGAGTCCGAGATCGAGGCGAACTTCTTCGCCCAGCCCTGAGCCTCCCCGAGGCCACCCGCCTGTGCCCGCCGCGTGAGCGTTGTCGCGTGGCGGCGCACACCCGAGACGAGCGAGCCCCAGCGTGTCCGCGATCTTCACGATCCTGTACTTCCTCCTCCTGCTCTACTTCTTCGTGATGTGGGGTCGGTTCGCACTCGACATCGTGCAGGCGTACAACCGGTCGTGGCGGCCTCGGGGCGGACTCCTGATCCTGTCCGAGGTCGTCTACACGCTCACGGACCCGCCCATCCGGGCGATCCGGAGGGTGCTGCCCCCGCTCCGGATGGGGCCAGTGGCGCTCGACTTCGGCTGGACCATCGTGATGCTCGTCGTGATCATCCTGATGTCCGTCGTGCGGTCGATCGCCGCCGTCGTCTGACCCGCGCGTCCGGCCATCCCCCGGCCGCGACACGCGCCACGCCCAGGCTCGGGCGCGGTTCCACTCCACCGTCGGTGTACGGTGGACGGGATCGATGCCCGCGCCAGTGGGCATCCGCACCGCACGGCGTGACTGGTACATTCGGTCGCGACGACAGCGGTTCCACACGTTCAGCAGTTCTATTGAGGTGACGGCAATGGCTTTGACGCCGGAAGACGTAGTCAACAAGCGGTTCCAGCCGACGAAGTTCCGCGAGGGCTACGACCAGGACGAGGTCGACGACTTCCTCGACGAGGTCGTGGTCGAACTCCGTCGCCTGACCGCGGAGAACGACGAGCTCCGCCAGCGACTGCAGGCGGCCGAGTCGGCGCCGAAGGCGGCAGCGGACGAGCAGCCTGCCCCCGTGCAGGCCGAGCCGGAGCCCGAGGCCGCGCCGGCCCCCGTGGCTGCCGCTCCGGAGCCCGCCCCCGTCGCCGCTGCCGCTCCGGCCGCCGCGACGGTCCCGGCGGACGAGGACACCGCGGGCACCACGAACCTCCTGACGCTCGCACGTCGTCTCCACGAGGAGCACGTCCGTGAAGGCGTCGAGAAGCGCGACGCGCTCATCGCCGAGGGCACCGCGCAGGCCGCTCGCCTCGTCTCCGAGGCCGAGGCCAAGCAGCGCCAGATCCTCGCCGAGACCGAGAACACGAACCGTCAGCGTGTCGCGGTGCTCGAGCAGGAGCGCACCCAGCTCGAGGGCAAGATCGACGAACTCCGCACGTTCGAGCGCGACTACCGCGCGCAGCTGAAGGACTACATCCAGTCCCAGCTCGCAGAGCTCGACGGGTCCGGCACGGAGCAGTCCGGTCGCACCCCGGCGCCGGCATCGGCCCAGGGCTTCGGCAACTGACGTTGTCGCAACCAGCACAACCGGCGAAGGTCAGTGTCCGCGCGATCGCGGCACTGGCCTTCGCCGCTGTCGTCGTGGTGGCGCTCGACCAGGGCGCCAAGGCCCTCGTCGTGGCACACCTGCCGTACGGCACCGTCGTCCCCGTGCTCGGGAACGCGCTGCAGTTCCTGTACGTGCGGAACCCCGGTGCCGCGTTCTCGTTCGCGGTGAACATGACGTGGGTCTTCTCCGTCGTCTCGGCAGCCGTGGTCGTGGCGATCATCGTCTTCGCCCGGCGCATCCGATCGATGTGGTGGGCGCTCGTGCTCGGCATGCTGCTCGGCGGCGCGCTCGGCAACCTGCTGGACCGCCTGTTCCGTGAACCCGGCTTCGGACGGGGCCACGTGGTCGACTTCATCTCGACCCCGTGGATGATGCCCGCGATCTACAACATCGCCGACTCGTTCATCTGCGTGAGCATGGTGGTCTTCGTGCTCCTCACGATCTTCGGGGTCAACCTCGACGGCACGCGAGCGGTGTCCGAGAAGCGGCGTCGCGGAGCCGCGGCGGAGGCGACGACACCGGCCGCCGACGGCGGTGTGGCGGACGCTCCCCGTGCCTCCCGTCCGGTCGCGGCCAGCAGCGCGGACCCCCGCGGACCGCGCGACGGGTCCGACGGCCTCGGTCCTGATCGCCTCGGGTCCGATCGTCTCGGGCACGACGCCACGTGACCGAAGCACGATCCCTGCCCGTCCCGGACGGGCTCGCGGGGGAGCGCGTCGACGCCGCCATCGCGAAGCTGCTCGGGTTCAGTCGGTCGTTCGCGGCCGACGTCGTCGCCGCCGGTGGTGTCCGGGTGGACGGCGTGCCCGCGGAGAAGTCCGACCGGTTGCAGGCCGACGCCTGGCTCGAGGTCGAGTGGACGCCCAAGGAAGCCCCGCGGATCGTCCCCGTCGAGGTGCCGGGCATGACGGTCGTGCACGACGACGACGACATCGTCGTGGTCGACAAGCCCGTCGGCGTCGCGGCGCACCCGTCCCCGGGGTGGGACGGTCCGACCGTGCCCGGGGGACTCGCCGCCGCCGGGTTCACCATCGCCACCTCCGGTGCCGCCGAGCGAGCCGGGATCGTGCACCGGCTGGACGTCGGGACGTCGGGACTCATGGTCGTCGCGAAGACCGAGCTGGCGTACACGCACCTGAAGCGCGCCTTCAAGGAGCGGACGGTCGAGAAGGTCTACCACGCGCTCGCGCAGGGGCACCCCGACCCGACCTCCGGCACGATCGACGCGCCGATCGGGCGGCACCCGTCGAGCGACTGGAAGTTCGCCGTCACCGCCGACGGCAAGCCGAGCGTGACCCACTACGCGACGCTCGAGGCGTTCCGCTCGGCGACCCTGCTCGAGGTGCACCTGGAGACCGGGCGCACCCACCAGATCCGCGTGCACATGGCCGCGACACGCCATCCGCTGGTCGGCGACACGATGTACGGCGCCGACCCCGTGCTGGCCGGACAGCTGGGCTTGACCCGGCAGTGGTTGGACGCCGTCCGGCTCGGGTTCGAGCACCCGCGCACCGGGCAGTGGGTGTCGTTCGAGGCGTCGTACCCGGAGGACCTGCAGCTGGCCCTCGACCGGATCCGCGCCGGTTCACACTGAGCGGCGCTGCGTCCGCCGGACACGCCCTGGATCGCACGGACACGCGCGGGATTGTCCGCCGCCGCGGTTAGTCTTGTCGGACCCCGCAGCAGCCCGTACGAACCGGAGGTTCCGTGTCGGATTCCGACTCCTTCGTCCACCTGCACGTGCACAGCGAGTACTCGATGCTCGACGGTGCGGCCCGACTCGGTGACCTGGTCGCCGAGACCGCGGCCCAGGGCATGCCCGCCGTCGCCGTCACCGACCACGGCAACATGTTCGGCGCCTTCGAGTTCTGGAAGGCCGCCAAGGCCGGCGGCGTGAAGCCGATCATCGGGACCGAGGCGTACATCACGCCGCGCACGCACCGCACGGACAAGACCCGCGTGCGCTGGGGTGACGGCGGTGGCGACGACGTCTCCGGCGCCGGTTCGTACACGCACATGACGATGTTCGCCGAGAACACGACGGGCATGCACAACCTGTTCCGGTTGTCGTCGAAGGCGTCGCTCGAGGGCTACTACTTCAAGCCCCGCATGGACATCGAGCTGTTGCAGGAGTACCACGAGGGCATCATCGCGACCACCGGGTGCCCGTCGGGGGAGATCCAGACGCGGCTGCGCCTCGGCCAGTACGACGAGGCGATCAAGGCGGCGGCGGACTACCGCGACATCTTCGGCAAGGAGAACTACTTCGCCGAGATCATGGACCACGGACTCGAGATCGAGCGCCGGATCATGACCGACCTGATCCGCCTCGCGAAGGACCTGGACATCCCGCTGGTCGGCACGAACGACCTGCACTACACGCACGCGCACGACGCCAAGTCCCACGCCGCGCTGCTCTGCGTGCAGTCGGGCTCGACGCTGAACGACCCGAACCGGTTCAAGTTCGACGCCGACGAGTTCTACCTGAAGACCCCGCAGCAGATGCGGCACCTGTTCCGCGACAACCCCGAGGCCTGCGACAGCACGCTGCTCATCGCCGAGCGGTGCAACGTCGAGTTCGACACCTCGGCGAACTACATGCCGAAGTTCCCCGTGCCGGAGGGCGAGACCGAGCACTCCTGGTTCGAGAAGGAAGTGGCGAAGGGGCTCGCGTACCGGTACCCGGACGGCGTCACGCGGGAGGTCCAGGACCGCGCCGACTACGAGGTCGGCATCATCAACCAGATGGGCTTCCCCGGCTACTTCCTGGTGGTCGCCGACTTCATCAACTGGTCGAAGAACAACGGCATCCGGGTCGGGCCGGGCCGTGGTTCCGGCGCCGGCTCGATGGTCGCCTACGCGATGCGCATCACCGACCTCGACCCGATCCGGCACGGACTGATCTTCGAGCGGTTCCTCAACCCGGACCGCGTCTCCATGCCCGACTTCGACGTCGACTTCGACGACCGGCGCCGCGGTGAGGCGATCAAGTACGTCACCGAGAAGTACGGGTCGGAGCGCGTCGCGCAGATCGTCACGTACGGCACCATCAAGGCGAAGCAGGCGCTCAAGGACTCCTCGCGTGTCCTCGGGTTCCCCTTCGGCATGGGCGAGAAGCTCACGAAGGCGATGCCGCCGCCCGTGATGGGCAAGGACATCCCGCTCACCGGGATCTTCGACAAGGACCACCCCCGCTACAAGGAAGCCGTCGACGTCCGCACCGTCGTCGAGACCGACCCGGAGGCCAAGACGGTCTTCGACACCGCGCTCGGTCTCGAGGGACTGAAGCGCCAGTGGGGCGTGCACGCGGCCGGCGTCATCATGTCGAGCGACCCGCTGATCGACATCATCCCGATCATGAAGCGGGAGCAGGACGGCCAGATCGTCACGCAGTTCGACTACCCCGCTGCGGAGTCCCTGGGCCTGATCAAGATGGACTTCCTGGGGTTGCGGAACCTCACGATCATCAGCGACGCCCTCGACAACATCAAGTCCAACCGGGGGATCGACCTCGACCTCGAGCACATGGGACTCGAGGACCCGGAGGCCTACGCGCTCCTGCAGCGGGGCGACACCCTCGGCGTGTTCCAGCTCGACGGCGGGCCGATGCGCGGGCTCCTGCGCCTGATGAAGCCGGACAACTTCGAGGACATCTCCGCGCTCATCGCCCTGTACCGACCGGGGCCCATGGGGGCGAACTCGCACACCAACTACGCGCTCCGCAAGAACGGCGAGCAGCCGATCACGCCGATCCACCCGGAGCTCGAAGAGCCCCTGGCCGAGATCCTCGGCGGCACGTACGGCCTGATCATCTACCAGGAGCAGGTCATGGCCATCGCGCAGAAGGTCGCGGGGTTCTCCCTCGGCCAGGCGGACATCCTCCGCCGCGCGATGGGCAAGAAGAAGAAGTCCGAGCTCGACAAGCAGTACGCGGGCTTCCAGCAGGGCATGAAGGACAACGGGTACTCCGACGCGGCGATCAAGACGCTGTGGGACATCCTGCTGCCCTTCTCGGACTACGCCTTCAACAAGGCGCACTCCGCCGCGTACGGGGTGGTGTCGTTCTGGACGGCGTACCTGAAGGCCCACTTCCCGGCCGAGTACATGGCGGCGCTCCTGACCAGCGTCGGTGACGCCCGCGACAAGCTGGCCCTGTACCTGAACGAGTGCCGCCGGATGGGCATCAAGGTGATGCCGCCGGACGTCAACGAGTCGATCGGCTTCTTCGCCGCCGTCGGGGACGACATCCGCTTCGGCATGGGCGCGATCCGCAACGTCGGGTTCAACGTGGTCGACGACATCGTCAAGGCCCGCACCGACAAGGGCGCGTTCGAGTCCTTCCACGACTTCCTCCGCAAGATCCCGATCTCGTCCGCCAACAAGCGGACCGTCGAGTCGCTCATCAAGGCGGGGGCGTTCGACGAGTTCGGCGATACCCGTCGGGCGCTGGTGGAGATCCACGAAGGCGCCGTCGAGGGCGCGGTCAAGGTCAAGCGCGACGAGGCCCACGGCAACGTCGGGTTCGACTTCGACTCGCTCTTCGCCGAGGTCGCCGAGGAACAGCCGAGTGCGGCCGCGGTCTCCCAGGTGCCCGACCGTCCGGAGTGGTCGAAGCGCGACAAGCTCGCGTTCGAACGCGACATGCTCGGCCTGTACGTGTCCGACCACCCGCTCGCCGGACTCGAGATCGAGCTCGCGAAGCACCAGTCGATCACCATCGCCGACCTGATCGCCGCCGACGACTCCGTCGAGGGCGAGACCGTGACGGTCGCGGGACTCCTCACGAGCGTGCAGCACCGGGTCGCGAAGTCGAGCGGCAACCCGTACGGGATCGTGCAGATCGAGGACTTCGGCGGTGAGATCGGCGTGATGTTCCTGGGCAAGACCTACCAGGAGTTCGGGCCGTCCCTCGTGGCGGACTCGATCGTGGTGCTGCGCGGCCGCGTGAACGTGCGCGACGACGGCAAGGCCCTGCACGCCGTGAGCATGTTCCAGCCGAACGTCGGCGACGCCATGGGGTCGGGTCCGCTGACGCTCGCGCTGCCGGAGCGACAGGCGACCACCGAGATCGTGACGGAACTCGCGGCGGTGCTCGGACGGCACCAGGGCGACACCGAGGTCCGGCTCAAGCTGCTGAAGGACGACGTGGCTCGGACCTTCGAGCTGCCGTTCCCGGTGAACCTGACGCCGGACCTCTTCGGCGAGCTGAAGAGCCTGCTCGGCCCGCGCTGCCTGGTGTGACCACGGAAGATCCGGGCACCGCCGGTCTGGACACGGGCGGTCCGGACAACGACGCTCCGGACGCCGCCACCCTCCGTGCCTTCGGGGTGGCGGGGTCGGTGCCCGAGCGTCTCGCCGGGGGACAGGGCACCACGTGGCGGGCGGGCGACCTGGTGTTCCGGCCGCACGGCAACGCCGCCGAGGCAGCCTGGCGCTCCGGTGTCCTGGCCACACTCGAGCACACGTCGGCGTTCCACACCCCGCGGCCGGTGCCCACCGCCGACGGACACTGGACGAGGGGTCCGTGGGAGGCCTGGGAGTGGGTGCCGGGCACCGCTGACGCGACCCGCGTCGCCGAGGTCCTCCGTGCCGGTGCCGCGTTCCACCGGGCCGTCGCCCACCTGGCCCGACCGTCGTTCCTCGATCGGACGGTCGACCCGTGGAGCCGTGCGGACCGCATGGTCTGGGACGAGGCACCGGTGCCGGATGCGATCGCCCACGACGTGTCCGTGCGGCGGTTGTCCGACGCCTTCCGACCGGTCGACGCACCGCGGCAGCTGATCCACCGCGACCTGCTCGGCAACGTGCTCTTCGCCGACGGTCAGCCGCCCACCGTCATCGACTGGGCGCCGTCCTGGCGGCCGTCCGGCTTCGGCGCGGCGATCGCGGCGGTCGACGCGGTGTGCTGGCACGGGGTGCCGGTCGCGCGACTGGCATCGTTCGGGGTCGGCGTCGACGGGTGGTCGCAGCTGCTCGTCCGCGCGCTCGCGTTCCGGGTGGTGACGCTGCACCTGCTCGGCGCCTGGGACGACCGGTCCGTCGCGCTGCACCGGCCGGTGGTCGACGCACTGGTCTGAGCAGAACCGGTCGAACCGGAACCAGTGGAGCGGGACGGGTGGGAGGCGCGGTGCGAGTCCGGAGACCGGCCGTCGGCCCGTCGTCGCGCACGTCGACCGCGGAGCCGCGATCGGTAGGCTGGGTCACCTCATGATGCAGCGAATCGACCTCCGCGGCGGCCTGCCCGCCCGTGCCGAACTCCTCCGGCTCATGCCCCGTGCCACCGGCGACGTGTCGCACGCCGTCGACGCCGCACGCGAGCTCGTCGAGGCCGTCCGCACGACCGGGGCCGCGGCGCTGCACGACCAGGCGGAGCGGTTCGACGGGGGAGCACCCGAACACGTGCGCGTCCCGCAGGCCGAGATCGACGCCGCGGTCGCCGGTCTCACCCCGGAACTCCGCACGGCCCTCGACGAGGCCATCCGCCGGGTCCGTGCCGCCAGCGCCGCGCAGGTGCCCGCCGGGTCGGTCACGACCCTCGCGGACGGCGCCGAGGTGCACCAGCGCTGGCAGCCGATGCGGCGCGTCGGGCTCTACGTGCCGGGCGGCAAGGCCGTCTACCCGTCCAGCGTGGTGATGAACGTCGTGCCGGCGCAGGTCGCGGGCGTCGGGTCGATCGCGCTCGTGTCGCCGCCCCAGCGCGACCACGGCGGGACGGTGCACCCGACGATCCTCGCGGCGGCCGGGCTCCTCGGCGTGGACGAGGTCTACGCGATGGGTGGGGCCGGTGCCATCGGCGCGCTGGCCCACGGCGTGCCGGAGATCGGCCTCGAGCCGGTCGACCTCGTGACGGGACCGGGCAACAACTACGTCGCCGCGGCGAAGCGCCTGGTGCGCGGGGTCGTCGGCATCGACGCCGAGGCCGGCGCGACCGAGATCCTCGTGATCGCCGACGACAGCGCGGACGCCGGGTACGTGGCCGCCGACCTGGTCAGCCAGGCCGAGCACGACGAGCAGGCCGGCAGTGTGCTGGTGACGACGTCGGCGGCCTTCGCCGATGCAGTGGAGGCTGCCATCCCGTCGCGGGTGGCCGCACTCGGGACGGCTGCGCGCCTCCAGACCGCCCTGGACGGACCGCAGTCCGCGATCGTGCTCGTCGACTCGCTCGCCGACGCGGCGGCCGTGAGCAACGCGTACGGGCCGGAGCACCTGGAGATCCAGACCGCCGACGACGACGCGGTCCTGGCCGACATCGACGCGGCCGGAGCGGTGTTCGTGGGCCCGAGCACCCCGGTGAGTCTCGGTGACTACCTCGCCGGCTCGAACCACGTCCTGCCGACCGGTGGTCAGGCGCGTTTCGGGTCCGGCCTGTCGGCGTCGACGTTCCTCCGGCCGCAGCAGGTGATCCGGTACTCGCCGGAGGCCCTGCACCAGGTCTCGACGCACATCGTGGCGCTGGCGACGGAGGAGCAGCTCCCCGGGCACGCCGCCGCCGTCACCGAGCGCACGAGCCGGTAGCCTGGGGGCGCCATGTTCTGCCCCTTCTGCCGCCACCCGGACTCCCGCGTCGTCGATTCCCGGACGAGCGACGACGGAACCTCCATCCGTCGCCGCCGCCAGTGCCCGAACTGCGGACGGCGGTTCTCGACCACCGAGACCGCGTCGCTCAACGTCGTGAAGCGCAACGGCGTCACCGAACCGTTCAGCCGCGACAAGATCGTGTCCGGCGTGCGCAAGGCCTGCCAGGGTCGTCCGGTGACGGACGGTGACCTCGCGGTGCTCGCGCAGCGGGTCGAGGAGACCGTCCGGTCGTCGGGGTCCAGCCAGATCGACGCGAACGACATCGGGCTCGCGATCCTCGCGCCGCTCCGTGAGCTCGACGAGGTGGCGTACCTCCGCTTCGCGAGCGTCTACCAGGCGTTCGAGTCCCTCGACGACTTCGAGGACGCCATCACGCAGCTCCGGATCGACCACCACGCGGACGCTGCGTCGCGTGCCGGATCCGCTGCGGCCGTCGGCACCGCTCCCGACGGCGCTCCCGCGTGAGCGGCATCGCCGAGCGGATCGTCCGCGGCGGCTACGCGGTCGTCTTCCGCGCCGTGTTCGCGAACATGGACCCGGAGCGCGCGCACCACCTGGCGTTCTCGGTCATCACGTGGCTGCCGCGCGTGCCCTTCCTCAACGGTGTGGTCGACCGGTACTGCCGACCGCCCGCCGCCGACGGCATCACCACGATGGGCATCCACTTCCCGTCCCGGTTCGGGCTCGCCGCTGGGTTCGACAAGGACGCCAAGGGCATCGCCGGACTCGGACTGCTCGGCTTCGGGCACGTCGAGGTCGGCACGATCACCGCGAAGCCCCAGCCGGGCAACGAGCGGCCGCGACTGTTCCGACTCATCCCGGACCGGGCGCTCATCAACCGGATGGGCTTCAACAACCACGGCGCCGCCGCAGCCGCACGCCGCCTCGAGCGCGCGCGTCGCAACCCCGGCCGACCGGTCATCGGCGTGAACATCGGCAAGAGCCGCGTGGTCGCGGTCGAGGACGCCGTCGACGACTACCTGGAGTCGACCCGCCGCCTGGCTCCGTTCGCCGACTACCTGGCGGTGAACGTGAGCTCCCCGAACACGCCGGGCCTCCGGGGTCTGCAGGAACTCGACCAGCTCCGGCCGCTCCTGAGCGCCGTGCGGGACGCCGCCGGGCACGTGCCGGTGCTCGTGAAGATCGCGCCCGACCTGACCGACGAGCAGATCGACGCGATCGCCGGACTCGCGGTGGAGCTCGGGCTCGCCGGGGTGATCGCGAACAACACCACGATCGCGCGCGAGGGTCTCACGACTCCTGCGGCCGAGGTGGAGGCCATGGGCGCCGGGGGACTCTCCGGGGCGCCACTCGCGGCCCGGTCGCTCGCGGTGCTCCGTCGTGTCCGTGCTGCCGTCCCCGAGGACTTCTGCGTGATCGCGGTCGGCGGGGTCACGAGCGAGATGGACGTCCAGGACCGCCTCGATGCGGGGGCGACCCTGGTGCAGGGCTACACGGCGTTCCTCTACGAGGGTCCGACGTGGGCGGCGCGCATCAACCGGCTGCGGCGGCGCCGGTTGCGGACTGCCGCGCGCTGAGGGCGGTGTCGCGGCGGCGGGCGCGCCCGGCCGCGGGTGCCGAGGTCGCCCGACACGCCCAACGCCGTCCGCCGAGGTCGCCCGACACGCCGTGCGCCATCCGCCGAGGTCGCCCGCTTCGTCGCGCTCGGCGTCTGGAAGCGACGGTTCCTGCCCTCTCGCTGACCCGCACGCGGCGTGTCGTGCACTCTCGTCGGAGCCCTCGGCCTCGTCGTACGGCGTCCTCCGAGGTCGCCCGACACGCCCGGCGCCGTCCGCCGAGGTTGCTCGACACGCCCGGCCGCTGCCGCCGAGGTGGCCCGATTCGTCGCACTCGGGCCGCGGGAGCGACAGTTCGTGCCCCCTCGGCGACCCGCACGCGGCGTGTCGTGCACTCTCGCCGGAGAGCGCGCGGCCCCGTCGTACGCCGTTCGCCGAGATCGCTCGACACGCCAGGCGCCGTCCGCCGAGGTCGCACATCTCGTCGCGCCCGGCCCGCAGGAGCGACAGTTCGTGCCTCCTCGCTGACCAGCACGCGGCGGGTCGTGCCCACTCGACGGCCTGCGCCCACCCCAGCACGAGGCTGGCCACCCCGGCGGACGGGCCCCCGGCCTGGAGGCACGCCACCAGCCCGCCCCGCACCGCTCGTCCACACCACGCCGGAACGACGAAGCGCCGCCCGGCAAGCCGGGCGGCGCTCAGAACGTGGGGGAGCGGGTCAGATCGTCGGGTACTGTCCGCGCTTGACCTGCGGCTTCGGCAGGCGCAGGAACCGCATCTGCCACGCACGCGTCAGGACGTAGAGGAACGTGCCGCGCTGCATCGACCCGAACTTGGCAGTCAGCTTCTTGCGGAACGACAGCCACAGGATCGCGCAGTCCAGCACGAAGAGCGCCACGAACACCCACACCAGGAGCAGTGCGTAGGACGCGACGACGGTCCGGGACGCGGCGAACCCGACGATCAGGAACAGCACGAGCACGGGCATCATGACCTCGCCCACGTTCCACCGGGCGTCGATCCAGTCGCGCACGAACCGGCGCTGCTCACCGCGGTCCTTGGCGGGGAGGTACCGTTCCTCGCCGTTCGCCATGCCGACGCGGGCCTTCTCGCGCTCGGAGTTCAAGCGTGCCCGGGCGGCCTTCTTGTCCACGGGTGAGTTGCCGACGAGCGGGCGGCGGTTCGCTGCCTCGCGCTCGCGGCGGGACGGCGTCGGACGGCCCTTGCCACCCGCGAGGAGCTCGTCCTCGGTCGGGTTCACGGTCGTCTCGGTCTTCGGGGCCTTCGCCACAGTGCGTTCCTAACAGCGGTCTGGGAGGTGGATCGTCCTCTAGATTACCGGGCATGAGCGACACCGAACAGACCAGCGCAGCGACCGACCCCGCCCTCCTCGACGCCCTGCGCGAACAGGTGCACGGCGCACTTCCCGCCACGATCGCCGACCTGTCCGCGCTCGTGCGCCTGCCCTCGGTGTCGTGGTCGGCCTACGACCCCGCGAACGTGCAGGCCAGCGCCGAGGCCGTCGCCGACCTCGCCCGCTCGACCGGTGTCTTCGACGAGGTCCGGATCGTGCGGTCGGCGTTCGACGGCGCCACGGCCGACGCCGCCGACGACCAGCTCGGGCAGCCGGCGGTGCTCGCGGTCCGCCCGGCCCGCAACGGCAAGCCCACGGTGATGCTCTACGCGCACCACGACGTGCAGCCGCAGGGCGACGACGCCCTGTGGGAGACGCCGCCGTTCGAGCCGACCCTCCGCGGCGACCGGCTGTACGGCCGTGGTGCCTCCGACGACAAGGCGGGCGTGATGACGCACATCGCCTCCCTCCGCGCGCTGCACGCCCGGTTCGGCGACGACCTCGAGCTCGGGGTCGTCCTCTTCGTCGAGGGCGAGGAGGAGTTCGGCTCGCGGTCGTTCCGCACGTTCCTGCAGGAGCAGAAGGAGCACCTCGCCGCCGACGTCATCGTCGTCGCGGACAGCGACAACTGGTCGGTCGACGTGCCCTCGATCACCGTCTCGCTCCGCGGCAACGTGACGTTCAAGCTGACGCTCACCACCCTCGAGCACGCGAGCCACAGCGGCATGTTCGGCGGCGCTGCTCCGGACGCGATGATCCCGATGGTGCG
This sequence comes from Curtobacterium sp. ISL-83, assembly GCF_018613895.1. Lineage (GTDB taxonomy): Bacteria > Actinomycetota > Actinomycetes > Actinomycetales > Microbacteriaceae > Curtobacterium. Next base: position 159,185 of record NZ_JAGGPH010000016.1, on the reverse strand, counting down.
CCTGCTCGCCTCGCTGCACGACGACGACGGCTCGGTCGCGGTCGAGGGGCTCACCTCGTACGAGGCCGACGTCCCGGACCGCTCCGACGCCGAGCTCGCGAAGGACGCCGCCCTGGTCGAGGGCGTCCGTCCGGTCGGCCGCGGCCCCGTGCTGTCCCGCATGTGGTTCCAGCCGTCCATCACGGTCACGGGCATGGACGTCCCGAGCGTCGCGAACGCCTCGAACACCCTGCTCCCGACGGTGTCGGCACGCGTGTCGGTGCGGGTCGCGCCGGGCCAGCCCGCCGCCGAGGCCGCCGCCGCAGTGGAGCGCCACCTGCGCGCCCACGTGCCGTTCGGTGCACGTCTCGAGATCTCGGAGCCGGACGCCGGGGACGGCTTCCTCGTCGACACCGCCGGCTGGGCCGTCCAGGAGGCGCGGACCGCGATGCGCGAAGGCTGGGGTGCCGAGGCGGTCGAGCAGGGCATCGGTGGGTCGATCCCGTTCGTGTCCGACCTCGCCGCCGAGTTCCCGGACGCCCAGATCCTGGTCACCGGCGTCGAGGACCCGGACACCCGCGCCCACAGCCCGAACGAATCGCAGCACCTCGGCGTGCTCCACCGCGCCATCGCGGCGGAGACGATCCTGCTCGCGCGGCTCGCGACGCGCGCCTGACCAGACGGACGGGAGGCCCGTGGCGACCCCGCCACGGGCCTCCCGTCCGACACGGCGGTGCGTCCGTCGGTGGTGGGTGCTTACAATCAAGGCAAGGCGCGGTGAACCGCACCGCCCGGAGGGAGACGCGCGGATGAGCGACACCATCATCGACCAGGCAGCTCCGGCCGGAGCGCCGGCGACCGAGTCCCGGTCCCACGGCGTCCTGCTCAGTGACGCGGCCGCGGCCAAGGTCGCGAGCCTCCTCGAGCAAGAAGGGCGTGACGACCTCCGCCTGCGCCTCGCGGTCCAGCCCGGCGGCTGCTCGGGCCTCATCTACCAGCTCTACTTCGACGAGCGTCTGCTCGACGGCGACGCCACCGCGGCGTTCGACGGCGGGGTCGAGGTCGTCGTCGACAAGATGAGCGTCCCGTACCTCGACGGCGCGACCATCGACTTCGAGGACACGATCCAGAAGCAGGGCTTCACCATCGACAACCCGAACGCGCAGGGCAGCTGCGCCTGCGGCGACTCCTTCCACTGAGCGCCGCCCGTCGGGGCAGCACGACACGCGAGCGGGGAGCGGCCGACGGGCTCGCTCCCCGCTCGCGTCCCGGCCGCAGCCCCCGCTCCCCGGTGACCAGGGAAAACCGGTCCCAGGGGCCCGCGGTTACCGGCCGCACGCGTGTCGCGTGTGCGCGAGCGGTGTCGAGCTGCGAGTAAGCTAGGAGTGTTCCAACCAAGCTGGGAGCCAGCCACGAGCGGCCTTCGTGTCGCTCCCGTCGAACCGACGGGCTGTGCTCCGGGTTCACGTCTTTCCGAGAGGTAACAGTGCGTTCGAATCGCCGTATACGTTGGGCGGCCGTCCCGGTGGCCGTCGGTCTGGTCATCGCACTGGCTGGCTGCTCGCAGCAGCAGCTCAACGGATGGCTCCCCGGCACGGAGCAGACGAAGGACGTCACGAACCACACGAGCCGCATCGTCGGCCTGTGGACCACCAGCTGGATCGTCCTGCTGGCCGTCGGCCTGATCGTGTGGGGGCTCATCATCTGGGCCGCCATCGTCTACCGCCGCCGGAAGGGCCAGACGGGCCTGCCGGTGCAGATGCGGTACAACATGCCGCTCGAGATCTTCTACACGATCGTCCCGCTCATCCTGGTGCTCGGCTTCTTCGCCTTCACCGCGAAGGACCAGACGGCGATCGAGCACGAGTTCAAGAACCCGGACGCCACGATCCACGTCTACGGCAAGCGCTGGGGCTGGGACTTCAACTACATCGACCAGCAGAACCCGGACAAGAGCGTCTACTACCAGGGCATCCAGGCCCAGGAAGAAGAGAACGCCAACGGCGCGGTCGACGAGTCGCTCCTCCCGACGCTGTACCTGCCCAAGGGCGAGAAGGTCAAGATCGAGCTGTCGACGCGTGACGTCAACCACTCCTTCTGGGTCATCGACTTCCTCTACAAGAAGGACATGCTCGCGGGCAAGACCAACTACGAGTACTTCATCCCGGAGAAGGAAGGCACCTACCAGGGGAAGTGCGCCGAGCTCTGCGGTGAGTACCACTCGCTCATGCTCTTCCAGGTGAAGGTCGTGTCGCCGGCGAAGTACCAGGAGTACCTGGGCAAGCTCGAGAAGGCGGGCAAGGTCGGTCTGCTCGGCAACGAGTACAACACCAACACGAACGAACCGAACAACAAGGCGCCCGTCACGGCGTCGGGTGAGAACAAGTAGGGGCTCGTCAGATGACAACGTCACTCGTCGGCCAACCGATCACCCCCACGACGCCGGACTACCAGGCGTCCAAGGTGGGTCGGAAGGGCAACATCATCGTTCGGTGGATCACCTCCACCGACCACAAGACCATCGGGTACATGTACCTGATCGCGTCCTTCATCTTCTTCCTGCTCGCCGGCGTCATGGCGCTGGTCATCCGTGCGCAGCTCTTCGAGCCCGGCCTGCACGTGGTGGCGACGAAGGAGCAGTACAACCAGCTCTTCACGATGCACGGCACGATCATGCTGCTGCTCTTCGCGACGCCGCTGTTCTCCGGGTTCGCGAACGCCGTCATGCCGCTGCAGATCGGTGCGCCCGACGTCGCCTTCCCGCGACTCAACGGCTTCGCCTTCTGGCTCTACGTGTTCGGTGCGCTCATCGCCGTGGGTGGCTTCCTGACCCCGCAGGGCGCGGCCTCGTTCGGCTGGTTCGCCTACGCCCCACTCAGTGACACGACGTTCACACCAGGGCTCGGCGGTACACTCTGGGTCTTCGGTCTCGGCATGACCGGGTTCTCGACGATCCTCGGCGCGGTGAACTTCATCACGACGATCATCACCATGCGCGCCCCGGGCATGACGATGTTCCGCATGTCGATCTTCACCTGGAACACCCTCGTCACGGCGCTGCTCGTGCTGATGGCCTTCCCGGTGCTCGCCGCGGCCCTGTTCGGCCTCGGGCTCGACCGTGTCTTCCAGGCGCAGATCTTCAACCCGGCCAACGGCGGCGCCCTTCTCTGGCAGCACCTGTTCTGGTTCTTCGGGCACCCCGAGGTCTACATCATCGCCCTGCCGTTCTTCGGCATCGTGTCGGAGATCTTCCCGGTGTTCAGCCGCAAGCCGATCTTCGGGTACAAGACCCTCGTCTACGCGACGATCTCCATCGCGGCCCTCTCGGTCACGGTGTGGGCGCACCACATGTACGTCACCGGCTCGGTGCTGCTGCCGTGGTTCTCGCTCATGACGATGCTCATCGCAGTCCCGACCGGCGTGAAGATCTTCAACTGGGTCGGCACGATGTGGCGTGGTTCGGTGACGTTCGAGACGCCGATCCTGTGGTCGATCGGCTTCCTCGTCACGTTCACCTTCGGTGGGCTCACCGGCGTGATCCTGGCCTCCCCGCCGCTCGACTTCCACGTGTCCGACTCGTACTTCGTCGTCGCGCACTTCCACTACGTGGTGTTCGGCACCGTCGTGTTCGCGATGTTCGCCGGGTTCTACTTCTGGTGGCCGAAGTGGACCGGCAAGATGCTCAACGAGCGGCTCGGCAAGATCCACTTCTGGCTGCTGTTCATCGGGTTCCACACGACGTTCCTCATTCAGCACTGGCTGGGCGTCATCGGCATGCCGCGTCGGTACGCGACGTACCTGCCGAACGACGGCTTCACCTGGATGAACCAGCTGTCGACGATCGGCTCGATGATCCTGGCGATCTCGTTCCTGCCGTTCATCTTCAACGTCTACGTCACCGCCCGGAACGCTCCGAAGGTCGCCGTGAACGACCCGTGGGGCTACGGCCGATCGCTCGAGTGGGCGACCAGCTGCCCGCCGCCGCGGCACAACTTCACGTCGATCCCGCGGATCCGTTCCGAGTCCCCGGCCTTCGACCTGAACCACCCCGAAGCGGGTGTGCCGATCGGTGTCGGTCCTGCGAAGGACGCTCCCGACGCCCCGACCTACGACGCCGCGAAGGGCAAGGTGAAGTAGCCGATGCGCGCGAACACCAACCTGTTCTGGATCCTCTTCGGGTTCTTCATCCTGGCCGATGCGGCCTACTCGATCTGGTCGATGATCTACTACGGCGAGCTCGAGTGGGTGGGCACGGTGTCCATCGGCCTCACCGGTCTCATGTCCGCGTTCATCGCGTTCTACCTCGGTCGGGTCATGGCGTCCCAGGGCGGTGTCCTCCCCGAGGACCGTCCGGATGCGAACATCGAGGACGGCGACGCCGAACTCGGGCACTTCAGCCCCTGGTCGTGGTGGCCGATCCTGCTGGCCGCGTCCGTCGCGGTGATCTTCCTCGGGGTCGCAGCCGGCCTCTGGATGGTCCCGATCGGCGCTGCCCTGGTAGCGGTGACGCTCGTCGGCTGGGTCTTCGAGTACTACCGCGGCAACTTCGGGCACTGACCCCGAGCACACCTGACTCATTCGGGCGGCACCACATCCGGTGCCGCCCGAAGTGCGTCCCGGGCCTGAAACCGGGAATCATCCGGACCCTCCACGGCTTACCGTGAAGCGGACCTCCCCACACCACAGCGAAAGGAGTCACCTCCGGTGACCGACAAGCGCACCCTCATCATCTTCGGCGCGACGGGCGACCTCGCCTCCCGCCTCCTGCTCCCGGGCCTCGGGACGTTCCTGCAGAGCGGTCGAGCGGTTCCCGTCAAGCTGATCGGCACGGGCCGCAGCGCCCGCAGCGCCGAGCAGTGGACGGACATCGTGACCAAGTCCTTCGCGTCCCAGGACGTCAAGGGCCCGGAGGTCGACGCGACCCTCGACTCGACCGAGTTCATCCAGGGCGACCCGACCGACCCCGAGCACCTCAAGGCCCTCTTCGCCGCGGCGGACGGCGAGCCGGTGCTGTACTTCGCGCTCCCGCCGCAGATCGCGTCGGACATCTGCGAGGCGCTCGAGCAGGTCGAGCTCCCCGAGGGCACGACACTGGCGTTCGAGAAGCCGTTCGGCACCGACGTCGCCAGCGCTGAGGCCCTCAACGAGACCGTCCTCAAGCTCGTCCCCGAGGAGCGTGTGCACCGCACCGACCACTTCCTCGGTCGCACCACCGTGCTGAACATCATCGGGCTGCGCTTCGCGAACCGACTCTTCGAGCCGATCTGGAACGCGGAGAACATCGAGAAGGTCGACATCTTCTACGACGAGACCCTCGGGCTCGAGAACCGTGCGCAGTACTACGACGAGGCCGGCGCGATGGTCGACATGATCCAGTCGCACCTGCTCCAGATCCTCGGGCTCGTGACGATGGACGCCCCGGCGGCCATCGACGCGGTCGAGTTCCGGTCGTCGCTCGCTCGGGCGCTCCGCTCGACGCGGCTCAAGGGCGACGACGCGACCATCGCCTCCCGTCGTGCGGTCTACACGGCCGGCACGATCGACGGCAAGGAGCTGCCCTCCTACCAGGAGGAGCAGGGCGTCGACCCGTCGCGCGAGACCGAGACGCTCGCCGAGATCGAGGTCGAGGTCGACACCGCCCGCTGGGCCGGCGTCCCCTTCACCCTCCGCTCCGGCAAGGCGCTCGGCGCCAGCCGGAAAGAGGTCCTCATCACCTTCAAGCCGGTCACGCGTCTGCCGTCCGGCCTCTCCGGCCGCCCGAAGACCGACACGCTCCGCATCGTCCTGAACCCGGACGAGATCGAGCTGACGGTGTCGGCCAACGGTGGCGGCAACCCGTTCGAGATGGGACAGGTCACCCTGTCCTCGACGTTCGACGACGGCGAGCTGACCCCGTACGGCGAGGTCCTCAACGGCATCTTCCACGACGACCCGCTGCTCTCGATCCGCGGCGACGTGGCCGAGCGCTGCTGGGAGATCGTGGAACCGGTCGTCGCCGCGTGGAAGGCCGACAAGGTCCCCCTCGAGGAGTACCGCGCCGGTTCGCGCGGCCCGGCGGGCTGGGTCTCGTCGTCCTGACAGACGACGCGTCGTGATCGACACGACCCCCTGACGGACGGGAGGCGCGGTGCCAGCTGGCACCGCGCCTCCCGTCCGTCACGTGCGACTCGGGTCGACCGACCCGCGTCGAGCCGACCTCATCCGGGCATGCCGGCCCGCTCGCCCTCGCCCGTCCAGGACCGCGTCCCGCCGTCGTGCACGGCCAGGCGGGTCCGGTGGCCGACCGCGGCTCCCCGCGCCCGTGCGATCGCGTCCGCTGCCGACACGAGCGTCAGGTGCGACAGCGCCTGGGGTGTGTTGCCGATGTGGTGACCGGTGGCGATGTCGATCTCCTCGGAGAGCATGCCGACGTCGTTCGCGTACCCCACGAGGACGTCCATCAGGCGTTCGGCGTCCTCGACCCGGCCCGACGCCGCGTACTGCTCGACGAGCCAGAACGAGCACGCCAGGAACGGGTGCTCGCTGCCCGAGAGCCCGTCGAAGCCCGACGACGTCCGGTAGCGGAGCACGAGGCCGTCCGACCCGGTCCGGAGGTCCTGCTCGATGGCCGCGACGGTCCCGAGCATCCGCGGGTCGTGTGCGGGCACGTAGCCGATCTGGGGGAGGACGAGCAGGCTCGCGTCGACCTCGTCGGTGTCGTAGTGCTGCCGGTAGCTCTGGCGCTCGGCGTTCCAGCCGTGCTCCTCGATCTCGGCCCGCACCTGGTCGCGGAGACTCCGCCAGCGGTCAACGGGGCCCTCGAGCCCGAACTCCTCGACGGCGGCGACCCCGCGGTCGAACGCCGCCCAGATCATCGCCCGCGAGTGGGTGAAGTGGCGGCGGGGGCCGCGCATCTCCCAGATGCCGTTGTCCGGCTCCTGCCAGTGCTGCTCGACGTAGCCGAGCAGGGCACGCTGCAGCGCCCAGGAGTCGGCGTTCTCCTCGACGCCGAGTTCGCGCGCGTCGTGCAGGGCGGACAGGACCTCGCCGAACACGTCGCCCTGGTACTGCGTGTACGCGCCGTTGCCGACGCGCACGGGCTTCGAGTCCGCGTACCCGGGCAGGTTGTCGAGTTCCCGCTCGGGCAGTTCGCGTTCCCCGGCGATGCCGTACATGATCTGCACGTCGGCGGGGTCGCCGGCGATGGCGCGGAGCAGCCAGCCGCGCCAGTGCGCGGCCTCGTCCCGGTAGCCGTGGGCGATCAGCGACGCGAGCGCGAGGGACGCGTCGCGCAACCACACGTAGCGGTAGTCCCAGTTGCGTTCGCCGCCCGGGTCCTCCGGGAGGCTCGTGGTCGCGGCCGCCACGACACCGCCGGTCTCGCCGTGGGTCATCGCGCGGAGGAGCAGCAGGGAGCGTCGGCTCGCCTCGGCGTAGCGCCCCTCGGTCCGTGCCGTCGACATCCAGTCGCGCCACCAGGTGGTGGTCTGGTGCAGCGCGGCGTCGATGTCGATCGGCTCCGGCGGCTCGCGGTGCGACGGGTACCAGGTGAGGGTCGTGTCGACGACGTCACCGTCGTGCACGGACGTCGTCGCCATGTGCCGGTGGTCGTCGGCGTGGAACCGGATCCCACGGACGACGATCGACCCGGGACCGGCTGTGGCGATGAGCTCGGGAGCCTCGTCGTCGCCGATCTGACGCATCCACGGGAGCGCTCGGGCGTAGTCGAACCGGATGCGCAGGATCTGGCGCATCTCGACCGTTCCCTGCAGTCCGCGGACACGGCGGACGATGGTGGCGCGGTGGGCGCCGACCGGCATGAACTCGGTGACCTCGGCGACGCCCGTGCTCGTCGTCCAGACGGTCGTGAGCACGAGCGTGTCGTCCTCGTAGCGCCGGACGGCGGTCGCGCCCGGGTCGGTCGGCCGCAGGCTCCAGTGCCCGTGGTGCTCGTCCCCGAGGAGGGCGGCGAACGTGGAGGGACTGTCGAACCGGGGCAGGCACGCCCAGTCGATCATGCCGTCGCGGCGCACGAGGGCTGCGGTGTAGGTGTCGCCGATGAGGGCGTGGTCCTCGATGCCGTTGGTGCTCATCCTCCGATCGAACCACTCGGCGGGCGTCCGGCGGCACGGACAGCGGACGGAGCGGGCTGAGGGAGGGTTCAGACCGGGACAGGGTCGCGAGCGTCCGGGCTCAGGCCGGGGCGAGGTCGCGACCGTCGGGACTCAGACCGGGGCGTCGTCCGAACGGTCGGCGAGGCCGACGCGGGCGAGCTCGGACCACATGCCTGCCCCGTCGGGCGCGTAGACCCAGGGAGCCGCGGAGTCACGGGACCGCTCCTGTGCGCGGGAACGGCCACCGGCCAGCACGGCCTCGCTCGTGGAGAGCTGCCGGATCGCGACGCCGGCGACGTTCTCGGGGTGTTCGCGGGCGAAGTCGCCGTAGAGGTTCTCGTCGTGCTGCCCGTCGTCGCCCACCAGGAGCCACTGGACGTCCGGGAAGTCCTTCGCGAGCCGCCGCAGGTTCTCGTGCTTGTGGAGCTGCCCGCTGCGGAAGAAGCGGTTGTGGGTGGGACCCCAGTCGGTGAGCAGCAGCGTGCCGGACGGGTACATGTTGCGCGTCAGGAAGCGCTGGAGGGTCGGGGCGACGTTCCAGGCGCCGGTCGACAGGTAGACGGTCGGGGCCCCGGGGTGCTGGGCGAGGATCCGTTCGTACAGCACGGACATGCCGGGCACGGGACGGCGTGCGTGCTCGGTGAGGACGAAGGAGTTCCACGCCGCGAGCATCGGCCGGGGGAGCGAGGTGACCATCACGGTGTCGTCGATGTCGGACAGGAGGCCGAAGCGGGTGTCCGGGTGCACCACGAAGACCGAGGCGTCGACGTCGCGCATCCCGCCGGCGGACAACTTGATGGTCTGCCAGCCCGGCTCGAGGTCGATCGGGACGATGGTGTCGACGACCCCGCCGCGGTCCGACCGCACGACGTGGCTGCTGCCGCCGGCGGTCACGGTGACCTCGGCGTGGTCCACGGCGACGCTCGTGAAGCTCCGCCACCCGCGCACGCCCTGGTACGCGGCGTCGGAGGCCAGGCCGCGACGGGTGAGCAGCACGCGGCACAGCACCCGGACCCACCCCGGTGCGCCGTAGCCGGTGTACGGGATCACGGTCGGTACGAGACCGTGGCGGACGGCGCGCTGTTCGCGGAACTCCTGGATGGAGTCCTCGATCCGGGCCGCCCGGTGCAGGATCGGCTCGGCCAGCGACGGCTCGTGGGGCGTCGGGTCGGGCATCGTGCCATCATCCCACGGTCGTGCGACAAGTCGCCCACCGCGTTCGGGGCGCGCGGGTGCTCGCGGATGCCGGCGCGACGCGCACGGCAGCTCGAACGGCCGGCCGGACACGAGTGCTCGCGTGGATGGGAGAGTCGCAGCGATGTTCCAGCCGGTCTCTGCGAGAGTTGTCCCGCCACGACCATGCAAGGAACCCGTCACGGCGGGAAGAGGAGAACACGTGCTCGTCACCGAGGTATCGAACGCACTGCCGGGGGGATCATCACTGCTCAGGAACGAGCCGGTCCAAGCCCGCAGTTCGGCGCGCCTCGCCGGGCTCCTCGACGCCGCTGCCGCGGTGATCGACGACATCGGGTTCGAGCGCCTGACGACCGCCATGGTCGCCGAGCGCGCCGGCGCGTCCATCGGCACCGTCTACCGCTACTTCCCCGACCGCATCGCCGTGGTCGAGGCGCTGGCGATCCGCTGCACCCAGCGACTGGGCGCGCGCTTCGTCGAGGCCCTCGACGCCAGCGGCGCGGACACGTGGCAGTCCGGGTGTGACGCACTCATCGACCTGACCGCGGAGATGTACCGCACCGAACCCGGGTTCCGCGCGATCCGGTTCGGCGACGCGGGGGACACCGGCTCCGGCGACGGCGAGGACCGCATGGCGGCACTCGGCGGCGCGGTCGGCCAGGTCATGCGCGAGCGGTTCGGGCTGCCCGACACCGAGGCGATCTCGCGTGCGTGGACGGTGCTCGCCGAGTCGGGACACGCCGTGCTCGCGCGTGCGCTCGCAGATCGGGAGCACCCCGATCTCGACCTCGTCGAGGCCTTCCGCGCGATGAGCCACAGCTACATGGGTTCGGTGCTCGCCGCGGCCTGAGGCACACCGGTCCGATCCCACGACGCCCGCGCTCCGAACAGGGAGCGCGGGCGTCGTGGCGCGTTGTGGTGTGCTCCGACGCGGGCGTCGACGTCCGCGATCCGCGGTCTCGGTGTCCGGTGCACGCGGGATCGGTGTCCGATGTGCGCGACCCGCCGGGAACCGTCACGGATCGTCACGACGCAACCGCTGTCGGACCCGGCGGGTACTCTCGTGCGGAGTCGGGCTACCTCCGAACAGAAGGGCACCCATGATCGAGTTCCGGTCGGTACGCAAGACGTACCCGGACGGCACCAGCGCGGTCGACGAATTCAGTCTCGTCATCCCCTCGCGCACCACGACGGTGCTCGTCGGGTCGAGCGGCAGCGGCAAGACCACGCTCCTCCGGATGATCAACCGCATGGTCGACCCGTCGTCCGGCACGGTCGAGATCGACGGCGAGGACGTCACCGGTGTGGACCCCGTGCAGCTCCGTCGCCGCATCGGCTACGTGATGCAGAACGCGGGCCTCCTGCCGCACCGCAAGGTGGTCGACAACATCGCGACCGTCCCGCTCCTGACCGGCGTCCCGAAGGCCGAAGCGCGTCAGCGCGCCCTGGACCTCATGGACACCGTCGGACTCGACCGGGCGTTCGCGGACCGCTACCCGTCGCAGCTCTCCGGCGGGCAGCAGCAGCGTGTCGGCGTGGCCCGGGGGTTGGCCGTCGACCCGAACATCCTGCTCATGGACGAGCCGTTCGGTGCGGTGGACCCCCTGGTGCGCAACGACCTGCAGGACGAGCTCATCCGGCTGCAGCGCGAGCTCGGCAAGACGGTGGTGTTCGTCACGCACGACATCGACGAGGCGTTCAAGCTCGGCGACCAGGTCGTCATCCTCCAGAAGGGCGGCGAGATCGCCCAGCTCGGCACGCCAGCGCAGATCCTCGCCGAACCCGCCGACGACTTCGTGGCCAACTTCATCGGCGCCGGGCGCGGCCGTCGTGCCCTCCGCGTCGAGCAGACCCCGACCGGGCCGATCGTGGTGGACGGTGAGGGCCGGGCAGCCGGCGTGCTCACCGGGCCGGTCCAGGTCGTCGACGCCGCACAGGCCGTGCCGCAGCAGCACCGGGGAGACGTGTGAACTGGGTCCTGGGGAACCTCGACACGATCACCTCGAACCTGATCGCGCACATCTGGTTGGCGCTCCCGCCGATCGTGATCAGCTTCGTGCTGTCCGTGCCGCTCGGGCTGCTCGTCTCCCGGTTGCGGAAGCGCTCGGGGGCGGCCCGGGCGACGGGCTCCACCATCGTCGTCGTCGCGAGCCTGCTCTACGCGATCCCGTCCTTCCCGCTGTTCCTCGCCCTGCCCGCGGTGCTCGGCACGAACATCCTCGACCCGATCAACGTCGTGATCGCGCTGACGATCTACGGCGTCGCGCTGATGGCGCGCTCCGCTGCGGATGCCATCGACGCGGTCGACCCGGCGGTGGTCGGCGCGGCCGAAGCCCTCGGGTACTCGCCCACGCAGCGGTTCTTCCGCGTGGAGTTCCCGCTCGCCGGGCCCGTGCTGCTCGCCGGGATCCGGGTCGTCGCGGTGTCGACGGTCAGTCTCGTCACCGTCGGTGCGCTGCTCGGGATCGCGAACCTCGGCTTCCTGCTGACCGACGGGCTGAAGCGGGGCATCAGTGCCGAGATCCTCACCGGGATCGTCCTGACGATCGTCCTGGCGCTCGTGATCGACGGCCTGCTGGTGCTCATCGGACGCCTGCTCATGCCGTGGACCCGCGGCACCGGGCGCGCCGCACGGTCCGTCCGCCGTCGCGCTGCCGCCGAGGTCCGGTCCGGGGAGGTCACCGCATGAACCTCTTCCTCCAGGGCATCGCGTGGATCTTCGCCCCCGCGAACAACGTCGGCCAGGACGCCATCCTGGTCCGGCTCGGCCAGCACGTCGGCATCACGCTCCTCACGGTCGCGATCGCGATGGTGATCGCGGTGCCGCTCGGTCTCCTGATCGGACACACCGGCAAGGGCCGCAGCCTCGCGGTGGGCTTCTCCGGCGGCATCCGGGCCCTCCCGACGCTCGGGCTCCTGACGCTGCTGGCGCTGTGGCTCGGACTCGGGCTGCAGGCCCCGATCATCTCGTTCGTCATCCTCGCGATCCCGTCGATCCTCGCCGGCACCTACTCCGGGGTCGAGGCGGTGGACCGTGTCACGATCGACGCGGCCCGCGCGCAGGGCATGACCGCGTGGCAGATCCTCGGCAAGGTCGAGATCCCGCTCGCGCTGCCCCTCATCGTCGGTGGCATCCGCGCGTCCGTCCTCCAGGTCGTGGCCACCGTCACGCTGGCGGCCTACATCAACGCGGGCGGACTGGGCGGCTACGCCTTCTCCGGCCTCGCCAACTCGGACTACGTCGAGGTCCTCGGCGCATCGCTCGTCGTGATCGCCCTGGCGATCGCGTTCGAGATCATCTTCGCCGTCCTGCAGCGGCTCGCCGTCCCCGCGGGCATCACCGCGGGAACCGCGCGTCCGTCGCGGCGCAGCACCAGCTCGGCACCACGAGCATCAACCCCTGTGGAAGGAACCCACCCGTGATCACAGCACCCACCCGGCGTCTCGCCGCGACCATCGCCGTCGCGACCGCCGCCGCCATCGCCCTCGCGGGCTGCTCGTCGAGCGACCCGCTCAAGTCCGGCTCCGGCTCGGGCGACTCCAAGACCATCGTCGTCGGGTCGCAGGCCTACCCGTCGAACGAGATCATCGCCGAGCTCTACGCGCAGGAGCTCCAGCACGCGGGCTTCACCGTGAAGAAGCAGCTCAACATCGGCCAGCGCAAGGCGTACTGGCCCGAGGTCGCGAAGGGGAGCATCACCGTCTTCCCGGAGTACAACGGCAACCTGCTGAACTTCCTGCTGCAGGAGAACGGCAAGCCCACCACGACCGAGACGACGACGGACGGCATCAACTCCGCCCTCGCCACCGCGCTGCCGTCCGGTGTGAAGGCACTGTCGTCCGCCGCGGCGTCCGACGCCGACACCTACACCGTCACGAAGGCGACGGCCGACAAGTACAACCTGAAGACCATCGCCGACCTGTCGAAGATCGGGGGCACGATCTCGATCGCCGCCAACCCCGAGTTCGCCACCGCGGCGTACGGCCCGAAGGGGCTCAAGGAGAAGTACGGCATCACCGGTCAGGTGGACCAGCAGAACGACTCCGGCGGCCCCCTGACGATCAAGGCGATCCAGGACGGTGACGCGCAGGTCGCGGACATCTACTCCGCCAGCGCCTCGATCAAGACCGAGAAGCTCGTCACGCTCGAGGACCCGAAGCACCTCGTGCCGGCGAACAACGTCACGCCGATCGTGTCGAAGAAGCTCGACTCGAAGGCAGCCGACGCGATCGAGAAGGTGAACAAGGTCCTCACCACCGAGGCCCTCATCGAGCTCGACCGGCAGAACTCGGTCGACCAGAAGTCCGCGGCGTCGGTCGCGAAGGCGTTCCTGCAGGACCACAACCTGCTGTAGGCCTCGGCCGCACGGCCACCAGGAAAACGACAGGTGTCGGGCAACTGCCCGGCACCTGTCGTCGTTCTCGGGGGTGCCCGTGCGGCACACCTGTTCCGCACGGTTGTGCCGATCAGAGGCCATGCACGTTTGTGCAACACCGGGTTCTACAAGTTGTCGAAACGGGGTCGAGCGCAGTACCGTGGAGACGTCCCAATGGATGTGACAGGCAGAAGTTCCCCTCCACAGGAAGCAACTGACGTGCACGAACAGCGCGCGGCGAGCCGACACGGACGCGCCGCATGAACGACCTCCTCGATCCGCTCATCCTGTCGCGGTGGCAGTTCGGTCTCACGACCATTTACCACTTCGTCTTCGTCCCGCTGACGATCGGCATGGCCGTCGTCGTGGCCGTGTTCCAGACCGCCTGGTACCGGACGGGGCGCGCGCACTACCTGCAGTTGACCCGGTTCTTCGGACGGATCTTCCTCATCAACTTCGCGATGGGGGTCGTCACGGGCATCGTGCAGGAGTTCCAGTTCGGCATGAACTGGTCCAACTACTCCCGGTTCGTCGGCGACGTCTTCGGGGCACCGCTCGCGCTCGAGGGCATCCTGGCGTTCTTCTTCGAGGCCGCGTTCATCGGCATCTGGATCTTCGGGTGGGACCGCCTGCCCAAGGGACTGCACCTGGCGAGCATCTGGTGCGTGAGCGCGGGCACGATCATGTCGGCGTACTTCATCATCGCCGCCAACGCCTTCATGCAGCACCCGGTCGGGTTCGCGATGAACCCGGCGAAGGGTCGGGCCGAACTCACCGACATCTGGGCGGTGCTCGGCAACAAGGTCGCCCTCGCCGCCTTCCCGCACACGCTCTTCGCGTGCTTCATGGTCGCAGCGGCGGTGATCATCTCGGTCGCCGCGTACCACCTGGCTCGGAACCAGAACCTCGAGACGATGCTGCCGGCGCTGAAGTTCGGCATGTGGACGATGCTCGCCGCCGGGGCCCTCACGGTGCTGACCGGCGACCAGCTCGGCCTGACGATGGTCGACACGCAGCCGATGAAGATGGCCGCGGCGGAGGCGCTCTACAACACCGCCACCGGCAAGGACGCCTCGTTCTCGATCTTCACGCTCGGCACCCCGGACGGCGTCCACGAGCTGTTCTCGATCCGTGTGCCGTACCTGCTCTCGTTCCTGTCGACGCACACCTTCAACGGCACCGTCGAGGGCATCAACGACCTGCAGGCGCAGTACAGCCACGTGTACGGCCCCGGCAACTACAAGCCGATCATCTGGGTCACCTACTGGTCCTTCCGGTGGATGATCGCCCTCGGCGTCGGCGCGGTGGCGATCTCGCTCGCCGGCCTCTGGCTGACGCGGAAGGGCCGGTTCCCGACGCAGCGCTGGATCTGGCGCGTCGCGACGTGGTCCGTCCCGCTCCCGATGGCCGCGATGATCGTCGGCTGGATCTTCACCGAGATGGGTCGGCAACCGTGGCTCGTGTTCGGGCTGTTGCGGACCGCGGACGGGGTCTCGCCGAACGTGACGGGGCTCGAGGTCCTCATCTCCCTGGTGGTGTTCACGGCCATCTACGGATCGCTCGCGGTGGTCGAGTTCAAGCTCATCAAGAAGGTCGCCCAGGAGGGCCCGGCTGCTCCTGCCGAGGTCGACGCCGCGACGGGCGAGGTCAAGCACGAAGTGACGGTCTACTAGCAATGGAAGCTGCCTGACATGGACCTGCCCGTTCTCTGGTTCGCGATCGTCGGCGTCTTCTTCGTCGGCTACTTCGTCCTCGACGGCTTCGACTTCGGCGTCGGGATGTCCCTCCCGTTCCTCGGCCGGGACGACACCGACCGTCGCGTGCTCATCAACACCATCGGCCCGGTGTGGGACCTCAACGAGACCTGGGTCATCGTCGCCGGTGCGTGCCTGTTCGCGGCGTTCCCCGAGTGGTACGCGACGATGTTCTCCGGCTTCTACCTCGCGCTGCTGCTGATCCTGGCCGCGCTCATCCTGCGCGGTGTCTCCTTCGAGTACCGGCACCAGAACAAGTACCTCGCGTGGAAGCGCCGCTTCGACCTGATGATCGTGGTCGGCAGTGCGGTGCCGTCGTTCCTGTGGGGCGTGGCCTTCGGCAACGTGGTCCGCGGCATCCCGATGGACGCCGGCCACAACTACACCGGCACGCTGTTCGACCTGCTCAACCCGTTCGCGCTGTTGGCGGGGTGCACCACCCTGCTGGTGTTCTTCACGCACGGGGTGGTGTTCGTCGCGCTGAAGACCGAGGGCGAGATCCGCGAGCGTGCGAAGCGCCTGGCAACGCGGTCGGGCATCCTGACGATCGTGGTCGGTGCCGTGTTCCTCGTGTCCATGGCGTTCGTCCGGGCGACCGCCACCTCGCTCGTCCTGTCCGTCGTCGCGGCGCTGGCCCTCGTGCTCGCCGTGCTCTGCACCGCCTGGGGACGAGAGGGCCGGGCGTTCACGCTGATGGCGGTGACGATCGCGGCGATCGTGCTCTCGATGTTCACGGCCGTCTTCCCCGACGTCATGCCCGCCACCAACGACCCCGCGAACAGCCTGAACGTGTACAACGCCTCGAGCGGGACCTACACGCTGACGGTGATGAGCTGGGTCGCGCTGGTCTTCGTACCCCTCGTGTTCGCCTACCAGGCCTGGACCTACTGGGTGTTCCGCAAGCGTGTCTCGCGGGCCCAGATCACCCAGGCCGCGCACTAGGGCCCGGCCGTGAAGCCCCTCGACCCGCGGCTCCTGCGCCTGTCCCGGACGGCGCGCGGCTTCGTGCTGGCCGCCGCCGGCACCGGCCTGGTCCGGACGGTGGCGACGATCGCCATCGCCTGGGGGATCGCGGCGGCCGTGACGCTCGGCGTCGACGCCGTCGGGCACGGCTCGCTCCCGCCGACGTTCGTCCAGGCGTTGGCGCTCCTCGCCGTGGCCGTCCTCGTCCGGGCGGCCGCGGCGTGGGCCACCGACGACCTCGCGGCCCGTGCCGCGGCGCGGGTGAAGAGCGAGCTCCGAGCGACGGTCCTGGCGCGGGCGGCCGACCGGGGCCCCGAGTGGCTCGCCGGGCGCTCGAGCGCGGGGTTCGCCACGACGCTGGGACCCGGGCTGGACGCACTCGACGCCTACTTCGGGCGGTACCTGCCGCAGCTCGCGCTCACGGCGGTCGCCACACCGGTGCTCCTGGTCGCCATCGGCTTCGGTGACCTGACGAGCGGGATCATCGTCCTCTGCGCCCTGCCCGTGATCCCGGTGTTCATGATCCTGATCGGACTCGCCACGCAGTCGCTGCAGCGCCGGCAAGCCGACGCGCTGGCCCGGCTCGGCGGCGGGTTCACCGAGGCGGTGGAGGGGCTCGCGACACTCAAGGTGTTCGGCCGCGCCCGTCGGCAGGTCGGCCGGATCAGCACGCTGACCGACGAGTACCGACGCGGCACGATCGCGGTCCTGCGGCTGTCCTTCGTGAGCGGCTTCGCGCTCGAACTCGCCGCCAGCCTGTCCGTGGCCCTGGTCGCGGTGTCGATCGGCATCCGCCTGGTCGACGGGTCCCTCGGGCTCGGGGCCGCGATGTTCGTGCTCGTGCTCGCCCCCGAGGCGTTCGCCCCGATCCGGCAGGTCGGTGCGGACTTCCACGCCGCACAGGACGGCGTCGAGGCCTCGGCCGCCGTGCTCGACGTCCTCGACGACGAGACCGCGGCCGCGACGACCACCGTGGTCGAACCCGCCAGCACGGCCCTCGAGCTCGACGGGCTGCTCGTCCGACGCCCCGACGCGGTCATCGGCCCGGTGGACCTCCGGGCCCCCGCCGGCGCGATCGTCGTCCTCGCCGGGCCGAGCGGCTCGGGCAAGTCGAGCCTCATCGCCGCGATCCGTGGGGTCCTGCCGCACGAGGGCACCGTCGTGCTCCCCGGGAGCGGGCCCGCAGCCGATCGCGTGACGTGGGCGGACCAGCGCCCGCGGCTCGTCCGCGGGACGGTCGCCGAGAACGTCGCGCTCAGCGCGACCCCCGACGACGCCGACGTGCGGACCGCGCTCCGCGACGCCGGGCTGGGAGTCGAGCCGGGCCTCCCGGTCGGAGCAGCCGGTGCCGGACTGTCCGGCGGCCAGGCGCAACGCGTCGCGGTCGCCCGCGCCCTGTACCGGGCCCGACGGGTCCGGACCCCCCTGGTCCTGCTCGACGAGCCGACGTCGGCCCTCGACCCCGACGCGGAAGCCCACGTCATCGCCGCGATCCGCGCGCTCGCGGCTGCAGGTGCCGTGGTCGTCGTCGCGAGCCACCGACCCGCGGTCGTGGCCGTCGGGGACCTCCGGGTGGACGTCCGGACCGGCGGCGGCGTCGCGGTGTCCGCCTCGGTGTCCGGTGAGCGCGGAGCCGCGGCATGAGCGCGGCCGGCCGGGAGGCCCGGTCCACGTCCGTCCTGTGGCTCGCCGTGCCACGCGGTGCCGGCTGGGCGAAGGCGGTCGCCGCCGGCGCGCTGAGCGCCGTGTGCGCGGTGGCGCTCCTGGCCGCGAGCGGCTACCTGATCACGCGGGCCGCGGAGCACCCGCCGATCCTGTACCTGACGCTGGTGATGGTCGGGGTGCGGGCGTTCGCGCTTGGCCGCGCGGCCCTGCGGTACGTCGACCGGCTCGCGGGCCACGACGCATCGTTCCGACAGCTCGCCGTCGTCCGCACCGAGATGTACCGGCGGCTCTCGTCCGTCGCGCCGACGGGCCTCGGCGCGACCGGGCGCGGTGACCTGCTCACCCGGCTCGTGACCGACACCGACCGGCTGCAGGACCTGCCGATCCGGGTCGTCGGGCCCCTGGTGTCCGCCGCGACCGTGGCCGTGCTCTCCGTGGTGGCCGTCGCGATCGTCTCGGTCCCCGCCGCACTCGTGCTGCTCCTGGCGCTGGTCGTCGCGGGGCTCGTGGGCACGATCGCCACGCGCGCGATCGCCGAGCAGTCCGACCGGGCCACCGCGGCTGCGCGGGGACACCTCGCCGACCTGGTCCTCGACACCGTTCGGACGCTCGACGTCTTCGCGGCGTACGGCACCCTCGACGAGCGGCTCGCGCACCTCGCCCGGCTCGACGCCGACGTGACCCGGGCGGTCCGGCGGCGCGGCAGCGTGGAGTCCCTGGTGGGTGCGCTCGTCGGACTCGTCGGCGGGGCCGCGGTGATCGGCATCCTGGCGGTCGGGGCGCCCTCGGTGGTGTCGGGCGCACTCGACGGGCCGCTCTGGGCACTCGCGGTCTTCGTGCCGCTCGCCCTGTTCGACGTCGTCGGAGCGGTGCCGCTCGCGGTCCTGACCTCCCGACGGGTGCGTGCGGCGGCCGAGCGCATCGAGACCGTCGTGCCCGCCGAGGCGCCCGCCGGCATCGTCGCCGAGCCCGATGGACCGGCCGACCCGGAGTCCCTGGTGGTCGACGGCCCTGTGACGATCGCGGTCCGCGACCTCTCGGTGCGGTGGCCGGGCGCGGACCGTCCGGCGGTCGACGGTGTCTCGTTCGAGCTGCTCCCCGGCGAGGTCGTCGTGCTCGAGGGACCGAGCGGCGCCGGCAAGTCGACGCTCGTCGACGCCCTGGTCCGGTTCGTGGACCACGACGGCACGTACACGATCGACGGGGTCTCCGCGAAGGACCTGCACCCGGACGCCGTCCGTGCCCGCGTCGGGCTCATCGAGCAGGACCCGTTCGTGTTCGACCAGTCGGTGCGGCAGAACCTGCTGTTCGCCCGGGAGTCCGCGACCGACGACGACCTGGTCGCCGTCCTGGAGCGGGTCGGGCTCGGTGACTGGCTCGCGCGTCGCGGCGGCCTCGACGCCTCCGTGGGGGAGCGGGGCGTGCTGGTCTCCGGCGGACAGGCGCACCGGCTCGCACTCGCGCGGGCGCTGTTGCACGCGTTCCCCGTGCTCGTGCTCGACGAACCGACCGCGGACATCGACCCCGACCTCGGCGACACCGTGCTGCGGGATCTGGTGACCACCGCGCGTGCGGCTGGTCGTTCGGTCGTGATCGTGTCGCACGTCCCGGTCGCACGTGACCTGGTCGACCGGTCCCTGCGGATGCGGGACGGCCGGCTCGTCGACGCCTGAACCCGCCGTCGGTGGACCGGGGTCCTGGGACCCGCGGCGTGCGACCCGGGGCATCTGCGGGGCGGGAGCCGACCGTCTGCGGCACGTGAGCCGTCACGACGGCGCGGGGCGAGCCTCCCGGCTTGTAATCTTGACAACCGGACCATGCCCGACGGGCGTGAGCCGTGCCTCCAGACCGATTGAGAGTTCCGTGACCACCGAGCCGTACCCCGAGGACCCGAACGCCTACGACTTCCGTCGTCTGCAGGAGAAGTGGCAGCCCCGCTGGGAGGAACTCGGGCTCTTCACGACCGACCTCGACGACACGCGACCGCGCAAGTACATCCTCGAGATGTTCCCGTACCCGTCGGGTGACCTGCACATGGGGCACGCCGAGAACTGGGCGCTCGGCGACTTCGTGGCGCGGTACTGGCGGCAGCAGGGCTTCAACGTGCTGCACCCGATCGGGTGGGACTCGTTCGGGCTGCCCGCGGAGAACGCGGCGATCAAGCGCGGCGTCGACCCGAAGGAGTGGACGTACGCGAACATCGCGCAGCAGAAGGCGTCCTTCAAGCGCTACGCGCCGTCCTTCGACTGGTCGACCGAGATCCACACCTCGGATCCCGAGTACTACAAGTGGAACCAGTGGCTGTTCCTGAAGATGTACGAGAAGGGCCTGGCCTACCGGAAGGACAGCTGGGTCAACTGGGACCCGGTGGACCAGACCGTGCTCGCGAACGAGCAGGTGCTGCCCGACGGCACGTCCGACCGCTCCGGGGCCGTCGTCGTCAAGAAGAAGCTGACGCAGTGGTACTTCAAGATCACGGACTACGCGGACCGGCTGCTCGACGACCTCAACCAGCTCGAGGGACGGTGGCCGGCGAAGGTCATCGCGCAGCAGCGGAACTGGATCGGCCGGTCGGTCGGTGCCGACGTCGACTTCCAGATCGAGGGGCGCGACGAGCCCGTCACGGTGTTCACGACCCGTCCCGACACGATCCACGGCGTGACGTTCCTGGTGGTCGCGCCGGACTCCGACCTGGCGGCTGAGCTCGTCTCGTCCGCTGCACCCTCGGTGCGCGCCGACTTCGACGCGTACCTGACGGCGACGCAGAAGACGTCCGAGATCGACCGGCAGAACGCCGAGCGGCCGAAGACCGGCGTGCCGCTCGACCGGTTCGCGATCCACCCGCTGACGGGCGAACGCCTGCCGGTCTGGGCCGCCGACTACGTGCTCGCCGACTACGGCCACGGAGCCGTGATGGCGGTGCCCGCGCACGACCAGCGCGACCTCGACTTCGCGCGCACCTACGACCTGCCCGTGCGGGTGGTCGTGGACACGAACGCCGCCGTCACCGGATCGATCCCGGTGATCCCGGAGGGGGCCACGCTCGACGACTTCGACCTGCCGGTGCTCGACCCCGTCGCGACGGGCAAGGCCCTGACCGGCCAGGGTCGGATGATCAACTCCGGGCCGCTCGACGGGATGTCGAAGCAGCACGCGATCACCGCAGCGATCCGCCTGCTCGAGGAGCGCGGCACCGGGCGTGCCGCGAAGACGTACCGGCTGCGCGACTGGCTGATCTCCCGCCAGCGCTTCTGGGGCACCCCGATCCCGATCATCCACGGCGCGGACGGCACCGAGCACCCGGTGGACTTCGACCAGCTGCCGGTGCGGCTGCCGTCGACCGAGGGGCTCGACCTGAAGCCGAAGGGCACCTCGCCGCTCGGTGGGGCCACCGACTGGGTGAACGTGCCGAACCCCGTCGACGGCAGCCCGGCGCTCCGCGACACCGACACGATGGACACCTTCGTCGACTCGTCGTGGTACTTCCTGCGGTTCCTGTCGGCGACCGACGACACCCAGGCGTTCGACCCCGCCGCCGCCCGGAAGTGGGCGCCGGTCGACCAGTACATCGGCGGCATCGAGCACGCGATCCTGCACCTGCTCTACGCACGGTTCGTCACGAAGGTGCTGTTCGACCTGGGGTACCTGGACTTCACCGAGCCGTTCTCGGCGCTGCTCAACCAGGGCATGGTGCTCTCCGGCGGCTCGAAGATGTCGAAGTCGAAGGGCGGTGTCTCGCTCGGTGACGAACTCGACGCGAACGGCGTCGACGCGATCCGCCTGGTGATGGGCTTCGCCGGGCCGCCCGAGGACGACATCAACTGGGAGGACGTCTCGCCGGCGGCCTCCGCACGGTTCCTGGCGCGCGCCTACCGGCTCGCGCAGGACGTCACCTCGACGAAGGACGTGGTCTGGGCCGACGGCGACCGTGCCCTGCGTCAGGTCACGCACCGGTTCCTGGCCGACGCGCCGGGGATGATGGAGGCGTTCAAGTTCAACGTCGTCATCGCACGGCTCATGGACCTGGTCAACGTGACCCGGAAGGCGATCGACAGCGGCCCGGGAGCGGGCGACCCCGCCGTCCGGGAGGCCGTCGAGACGATCACCCTCGGCTTGAGCGTCTTCGCGCCGTACACCGGCGAGGAGATGTGGGAGATGCTGGGCTACGAGGCCACGGTCGCCACGTACGGGTGGCGCAAGGCCGACCCGACGCTGCTCGTGCAGGAGACGTTGACGGCGGTCGTGCAGGTGAACGGGAAGGTGCGGGACTCGTTCGAGGTGTCGAAGTCGATCGAGCCCGCCGCGCTCGAGGAACTCGCGCGGTCGTCGGCGAGCGTGCAGCGGTACATCGGGGACCGGGAGATCGTGAAGGTGATCGTGCGGGCGCCGAAGCTCGTGAACATCGCGATCAAGGGCTGATCCGTCCCGGGCTGCGTGGGCTGCGTGGTCGCGTGCAACGTGCGCGCGTCGTTCCTGCACAGCGGGGGCGGTGACCGAGCTCTCCACAGCTCGCGGTGACGGGGCCCGGCCGGGTGGTCGGGCTCCGTAGCGTTCCGGGCATGTCGTCGCCATGGCCCCCGTCCGGTCCGTCGTCGAGGTCGTCCGTCTCGCAGCCGGTGCCCGGGCCACTCGCTGGCGGCGGGAGCTTCGGGGACGACGGGAGCTTCGGGGACGTCGTCGGCCTCGGCGGCGCTGTGGCGGGTGGGCCGGAGGAGCGCGTCGAGGTCGTGCTGCCGGGGGCGCTGCACGACTTGCTGCCGGCCGCCTTGGGGGCGGGCGCGCCGCTCGTCGCTGGCCCGGTCGGCTCGGGCGCCGGGGCTGCCGCCGCCGGGGAACCGGTCACGTCGGGACTGTCCGGCCGCCTCGCGCTCTCGCCCCGTGCGGCGGTCGTCCTCGGCGGCGTCGTCCTGGCGATCGCACTCGTGGTCGTGGCACTCGGCGCGGGGTCCTCGGGTGCTGGCGGTGACGGTGTCGTCGTGACCGGAGCGCCGACCGTGACGGCTTCGGGGGAGACGCCCCGGCCTGCGTCACCAGGGGCCGCCGACGGTCCAGCGCGTTCGGCGGCACCGACGGCCGCGGCGACGGCCCCCGCCACCGTGGTCGTGCACGTGCTCGGCGCGGTGGCCCACGCCGGAGTCGTCGACCTGCCGGTCGGCAGCCGGGTGCAGGACGCGCTCACGCGGGCCGGTGGCGCGGTGGCCGAAGCGGATCTCACACGGCTGAACCTGGCCCGCGTCCTCGAGGACGGCGAGCGGTTGTACGTGCCGCGGGTCGGCGAGGCCGAGGTCCCGCAGGCGCTCGGCCCGGTGTCCGGAGGGGCGGGCACGACGGGATCTTCGACGAGCGCGTCCGGGGCTGCCGGGGCGCCCGGAGGGGCGGGTACGGCCGGGGCGCCGACCGGCGTCGTCGACCTGAACACCGCCGACCAGGCAGCCCTCGAGACGCTGCCGGGCATCGGCCCGTCGCTGGCGGTCGGATCATCGCGTGGCGTGACGAGCACGGTGGGTTCCGAGCCGTGGAGGACCTGCTCGACGTGAGCGGGATCGGTGACACCCGCTTCGCAGAGTTGCGCGACCGGGTGCGCGTGTGAGCGGGGTGACCGGTTCCGACACGCGGATCGCGCTCCCGGCAGCGTGTGCGTGGCTCGCCGCCGCGCTGCTCGTCGGCCAGCCGCGGGCCGCGGTCCCCACCGTGGTCGTCGGGGCCGTCATCGTCGTGGGAGCCGCGCTCGTGCTGTGGGCGGTGCGCTCGGGACCCGACACCGTGCGGGTGCTGGTCGCGCTCGTCCTGACGGCTGCGGCGCTCGTCGCGCTCGTGGCGGTGGCGATCGGCGTCGGGGAGGTCCGGCGGCAGCCCGACGCCGTACGGTCGATCGGCCCGGGTGCCGTCGGGGTGCAGCTGACGCTCGACCGCGACCTGACCCCGCGCGACCGATCCGTGCTCGGGACGCTGCGGGCCGTCGAGGGTGCGGTCGGCGCGGGTGGTGCGGCGGCGCTCCGGGTGCCCGTGCGGGTGGTGCCGGCGGCCGACTCGTCAGACCGACCGCGGACGGTCGCGGCCGGGTCGTCACTCGCCGGCCGTGCCACGGTGCAGCCCGACGACCCCGGGTCGCCCACGGCGTTCGTGGTGTTCCTCCGCGGAACCCCACGGACGCAGCCGCCCACCGGGTTCCTGGCGGCCACGGATCGCGCCCGGCAAGCGTTCGTCCGCGTCTCGTCGGCCCTGCCGGAACCCGGTGCGTCCTTGCTCCGTGGACTCGCGATCGGTGACCGGAGCGGACTCGACGAGGACACGCAGGCCGCGATGGAGACCGCCGCCCTGACACACCTGACCGCGGTGTCCGGCTCGAACTGCGCCGTGATCGTGGCACTCGTCGTGGTCCTCGGGCGCGCGTGCGGGCTCCCGCGGGTGATCCGTGCCGCCGTGGCGGTCGCCCTGCTCCTCGCGTTCGTCGTGCTCGTCCGTCCCGATCCGTCGATCGTGCGGGCGACCGTGATGGCCGTCATCGTGCTCGTGGTGCACCTCACCGGGCGACCCGTGCGCGGCGTGCCGGTCATCGCGCTGGCCGTGGTCGGCATGCTCGTCGTCGACCCGTGGACCGCCCGGTCGTTCGCGTTCACCCTGTCGGTGCTGGCCACCAGCGGGATCGTCGTGCTCGGGCCGCCCCTGGCCGACCTCGTCGGGAAGTGGGTGTGGAAGCCGTTCGCGGCCGTGCTCGCGGTCCCGGTGTCGGCGCAGCTCGCGTGCTGGCCGGCCACCATCCCGCTGGCTGCTGCGCTGCCGACCTACGCCGTGCCCGCGAACCTGCTCACCGAGCCGCTCGCGCCGGTGGTGACCGTGATCGGGCTCGGTGCGTGCCTGCTGGCTCCCGTGTGGCCGGACGGCGCCTCGGTGTTGGCCGGTGTCGCCTGGGCCCCCGCGAGCGCCATCGGCGTCGTCGCACACACGGCGGCGAAGCTCCCGTTCGCGTCGGCACCCTGGCCGGGTGACGGGATCGGCGTCGCCGCGGCGGCCGGGGTCAGTGTCGCCGTCGCCGTCGCCGTCCTGGTCACCGGGATGCTCCGTCGGTGGTTGGTCCTCGCCGCCGGCGCGGTCGTCGTGATCGGCGTAGCGAGCGTGGCGCTCCCCGTCGTCGTCGCGCGGGGGAGCATCCCCGACGACTGGTCGATCGCGGCCTGCGACGTCGGACAGGGCGACGCAATCCTGCTCCGCGGCGGCAACGCCATCGGACTGGTCGACACCGGCGACGATCCCGAGCGACTCCACGCCTGCCTGGACCTGCTCGGCGTGGAGCGGATCGACCTGCTCGTCCTGACGCACTTCGACCGTGACCACGTCGGTGCCGTCGGCACGGTCGCCGGGTCCGTGAGGACCGCGCTCGTGGGTCCGACGGGACGTGCTGCCGACGAACGCATCGTCCGCGACCTCCAGCACGCCGGAGTCGACGTGCGTCGCGGATCGGCGGGGGTGTCGGGAGAGCTCGGGCCGCTGACGTGGCGGGTGCTCTGGCCGTCGAGCGGTGACGTCGCGGCGGGGAACGCCGCGAGCGTCGTGCTCCGGACCGACCCCGGCCACGGGTGCGTCGGGTGCGTGTCGTCACTCCTGCTCGGCGACCTCGGTGAGACGGCGCAACGACGGCTCCTGGCCACCGGACTCGACCCGGTCGACGTCGTCAAGGTGGCCCACCACGGGGCCGCCGACCAGGACCCGGCGCTCTACGAGCAGGTCGCCGCACCCGTCGGCCTCATCGGCGTCGGCGCGGACAACACCTACGGCCACCCCACCACGCGAGCGCTCGACATGCTCCGCGCCGCGGGGACGACGGCGTTCCGGACGGACCGGCAGGGGACGGTCGTCGTCCGTGCCGGTGCCGACGGAGCCGTCCGCATCTGTACCGAACGCGGATCGTCGGCGGCCGCCCGTAGGATCGAGGGAGCACCACCGGAAGGAACGCATGCCCGCCAAGAAGCCCGCGCGCGCCGCCGCGAAGATCGACCAGGTCCCGTGGTCGGGCATCCGGCCGTCGCCGGTCGTGCTCATCACCGGGCCGGAACAGTTCCTGGCCGAGCGGGCGAGCAGTGTGCTCCGCGACCTGCTCGTCGGCGAGGACCCCGCGCTCGAGGTCCACGACCTCGAAGCCGACCAGTACGCTCCCGGGTTGCTCGCGACCCTCGCGAGCCCGTCGCTCTTCGGCGAACCGCGGCTCGTGCGCGTGACCAACGTCGAGAAGTGCACCGACGCGTTCATCACCGAGACCATCGCGTACCTCGGGGCCGCGGCGGACGACGTCACGCTCGTGCTCCGCCACGGCGGTGGGATGCGGGGCAAGAAGCTGCTCGACACGATCCGCAGCGGGGTGGGCGGTGGGATCGAGGTCGTGTGCGACGAACTCAAGCGCGAGACCGACCGCATCGAATTCGTCAACGCCGAGTTCCGCGCTGCCCGTCGCAAGATCGCGCCGTCCGCGGTCCGGACGCTCGTCACAGCGTTTGCGGACGACCTGGCCGAACTCGCCGCGGCGTGCCGACAGCTCCTCGCTGACGAAGCGCAGGAGATCACGGACAAGGTCGTCGACAAGTACTACGGCGGCCGCGTCGAGACGAACGCGTTCAAGGTGGCGGACATCGCCCTGGCCGGACGCTCGGCACCCGCCATCGTGGAGCTGCGGCACGCCCTCGCCACGGGCGAAGCCCCGGTCCCGATCGTCGCCGCCTTCGCGAGCAAGATCCGCACGATGGCGAAGGTCAGCGCGTTCCGTGGCCCCAGCGGGCAGGCGGCGTCAGCCCTCGGCATGGCGCCGTGGCAGGTGCAGCGAGCACAGCGCGACGTCGCCGGTTGGAGCGAGGCCGGCCTGGCGAACGCGATCACCAGCATCGCCGAGGCCGACACCGCGGTGAAGGGCGGGTCGCGCGATGCGCACTACGCGCTCGAGGTCATGGTCCGCACCATCGCTCGACGCGGCGAGGCACGCTGACGCGAGCGGGGCCTCCCGTCCGCATGCGGCGGTGCAGGAACGGTACTGACCGCGCAGGTGGACCCGGGAACGACGAAGGCCCCGCACCAACGGTGCGGGGCCTTCGAACGAGGATCAGAGCGTCAGAGCGACGCGACCTTCTTGGCGATGGCCGACTTGCGGTTCGCAGCCTGGTTCTTGTGGATGACGCCCTTGCTCACGGCCTTGTCGAGCTTCTTGGTGGCGACGGCCAGGGCCGCGACGGCCTTGTCCTTGTCACCGGCAGCAACGGCATCGTTCGTGTGACGGATGAACGTCTTGAGCTCGGACTTGTAGGCCTTGTTGCGCTCCTGGGCCTTCAGGTTGGTCTTGATGCGCTTGATCTGCGACTTGATGTTCGCCATGGATGTTCTCCTGCTTCGTCTCGGACGGGTGGTTGCGACCGCTGGGTAGAGGGGCCCTTGGTCGCATCGCGTTCCACCCGTGGGCGACGGAACGCGTAAGCCAGCCACCAACATTACCAGGCGGAACCGCGCGGAACAACGCAGCGAAACGCCGCGGAACGACCCCGTCTGCTCGAGACGCCCCGGTTTGCTCGAGACGGTGCCGAATACCGCGGCGTCTCGCGTACTCGGCGGTGTGTCGGCGGGACGGGGGCGTCTCGCCCGGCGAGCGGATCGGCGGGACGGGGGCGTCTCGCCCGGCGAGCGGATCGGCGGGACGGGGCGTCTCGCCGGGCGACCAGACGTGGGAGACTTGTCCGACCGTCCGACCCACCCCGAGGAACCGTGAGCCCACAAGCATCTGCGCCGCTCGAGCCCGCCGCGACCCCGGCCGGGGCGATCCGCAACTTCTGCATCATCGCCCACATCGACCACGGCAAGTCCACGCTGGCCGACCGCATGCTCTCGATCACCGGCATCGTCGAGGACCGCGCCATGCGTGCGCAGTACCTCGACCGCATGGACATCGAGCGCGAGCGCGGCATCACGATCAAGTCCCAGGCGGTCCGCATGCCGTGGGAGCTCGACGGTGAGACCTTCGCGCTGAACATGATCGACACCCCCGGGCACGTCGACTTCTCGTACGAGGTCTCGCGCAGCCTGGCGGCGTGCGAGGGCGCGATCCTGCTCGTCGATGCGGCACAGGGCATCGAGGCGCAGACCCTCGCGAACCTGTACCTGGCGCTCGAGAACGACCTCGAGATCATCCCGGTGCTCAACAAGATCGACCTGCCCGCCGCCGACCCGGACAAGTACGCGGCCGAACTCGCCCAGCTCATCGGGGGCAAGCCGGAGGACGTGCTGCGGGTCTCGGGCAAGACCGGTGTCGGTGTCGCGGAGCTCCTGGACCGCGTCGTCCGCACGGTCCCGGCACCGACCGGCACGGTGGACGCCCCGCCGCGCGCGATGATCTTCGACTCGGTGTACGACAGCTACCGCGGCGTCGTGACGTACATCCGCATGATCGACGGGTCGATCAAGCCGCGCGAGAAGGTCCAGATGATGTCGACCAAGTCGACGCACGAGATCCTCGAGATCGGGGTGTCGAGCCCGGAGCCGACCCCGACGAAGGGCCTGTCCGTCGGCGAGGTCGGCTACCTGATCACCGGCGTCAAGGACGTCCGCCAGTCGAAGGTCGGCGACACCGTCACCAGCGCGCAGCGTCCGGCGACGCAGGCGCTGCCCGGGTACACCGACCCGAAGCCGATGGTCTTCTCCGGCCTGTACCCGATCGACGGCTCGGACTACCCGGACCTCCGCGAGGCGCTCGACAAGCTCAAGCTCTCCGACGCGGCCCTGGTCTACGAGCCGGAGACCTCCGTCGCACTCGGCTTCGGCTTCCGCTGCGGGTTCCTCGGCCTGCTGCACCTCGAGATCATCACCGAGCGGCTCAGCCGCGAGTTCGGCCTCGACCTCATCACCACCGCCCCGAGCGTGATCTACGACGTCACGACCGAGGACAACACGACGACCCAGGTCACGAACCCGTCCGAGTTCCCGACGGGCCGCATCCTCGAGGTCCGGGAGCCCATGGTCCGCGCGGCGATCCTCGCCCCGAAGGACTACGTCGGCGCGATCATGGAGCTCTGCCAGCAGCGCCGAGGCTCCCTGCTCGGCATGGAGTACCTGGGCGAGGACCGCGTCGAGATCCGCTACCAGATGCCCCTCGGCGAGATCGTCTTCGACTTCTTCGACCAGCTGAAGAGCAAGACGCAGGGCTACGCGAGCCTGGACTACGAGCCCATCGGCGACCAGGCCGCGGACCTCGTGAAGGTCGACATCCTGCTGCAGGGTGAGCAGGTCGACGCGTTCAGCGCGATCGTGCACCGCGACAAGGCGTACGCGTACGGCACGCTCATGACGGAGCGACTCCGGAAGCTCATCCCGCGCCAGCAGTTCGAGGTCCCGATCCAGGCCGCGATCGGCGCCCGCATCATCGCGCGCGAGAGCATCCGCGCGATGCGCAAGGACGTCCTGGCGAAGTGCTACGGCGGTGACATCACCCGCAAGCGCAAGCTGCTCGAGAAGCAGAAGGAGGGCAAGAAGCGCATGAAGACCATCGGCCGGGTCGAGGTCCCGCAGGAGGCCTTCATCGCCGCGCTCTCCGGGGACGTCGAAGAGAAGAAGAAGTAGCGCCGGACCGCCCTCCGGACCCGCGTCCGGAGGGCGGCCAGCATCACGGCCGGGAGGCCCGCAGCACGGGTGCTGAGCGGCCCGCGCGACCCGCCGGGGCGGCCGCACCCCCGGCACCCCGGTAGCATTGCGGCCATGAGTACCCGCGGGAGCTACCGGACCGCCCTGACGTACGGAGCCGTGGGCGCGACCCAGGCACCGGACCTCATGACGTACCCGCCGGAGGGGTTCACCCCGACGGAGTCCCGCTCCCGGATCGGCCACGGCGACGCGCGCTTCGAGACCGCGGTCACGCAGACCCTGACGTGGCAGATCCAGGAGCGCAGCGGCATCCGCGTGCAGGTCGAGGAACAGCCCGACGACGACGAGGTCCGCTACAACCCGGTCACCTTCGACGACGAGGGCGTGCCGATCACGCCGGCCTCGATCGGGACGCCCCGGGTCGAGAAGTTCGCGGCCGACGGGACCCCGCTGGTCACCGCCGGGACCACGGCGACCCTGACGATGCACGCGTTCGGACAGACAGTGCAGGCACCGGTCCGGGTCGTGTCGATCATCGACGAGCACGACCGCAAGGGCTTCGCGTACGGCACGCTCGAGGGGCACCCGCTCTCGGGCGAGGAGTCCTTCGTCGTGGAGCGGACCCCGGACGGCTCCGTCTGGCTGCAGATCCGGCAGTTCTCGCAGCCGGCCAGTCGGAAGTGGCAGTTCGTCGCACCGCTGTTGCGGCGGCAGCAGAAGGTCATGGCGGAGAAGTACCTGGCCGCCCTCCGCGGCGACTGACCCGCCTGCTGGCCGCCCGGCCGGCGACCGACACGCGGCGACGACACGCGGCGACCAAGCGCTGCTGCGACACGCCCGGGCGCGGGCAGTGGGGGAGCACAATCCGTCGCGCTGGGCGTCGCCGAGCGACGGTTTCCGCGCCCTCGGCGTCGGGCGTGCGGCGTGTCGAGCGCTCTCGGCGGGGCCGCGATGGCGCGTCGGCAGGCGGCCGCCGGACGCGTGGACCCGCGGACGGGAGGCGCGTGGCTGAGCCCGTCCCACGCCTCCAGACGGAGACGCCGACAGGCCGTCGGCTCAGCCGACCGGGCGGAGCGGCGGCAACGCCGCGATCGCCTCCTCGATGAGCTGCCCGTCCTGCACGCAGTCGCGCGCGATCGTCACCGCTGCCGTGGCCCGGAGCGAGTCCACGTCGTAGACCCCCGTCGCCACGGCGACGAAGGGGATCCCCACGGCGTCGGCGGCCTCACCGTCGCGCGGGGTGTCCCCGACGATCACGGCACGGGTCCCGGCGAGGGCCTCGGCAGCGCGGCCGGTGACGCCGGTGCGGTCGACCTCCTCGTCGCCGAAGTACGAGTGCTCCCAGTCGAAGGCGTCGACGGCGAACCCGGCGCCGAGCAGCTTGACGCGAGCGCGGTACGCGGAGTTGCCCGTCAGCAGGCCGTTGCGCCATCCGAGCTCCGCGAACCGGGCCACCAGGTCCATCGCGCCGGGGGCCGGGCGTCGCCGGTCGCCGGCGTGGTACCGCTCGGTGGTGAGGTCCCGCAGGTGCCCGCTGACGACGGGGATGAGGTCGTCCCCGAGGTCGTGTGCCCGGACGTGCTCCGCGATGAGCCCGGCATCGGTGCGTCCGTGCTGGTGTCCGACGCGGAGTGTGAGGTCCCGGCCCACGGCCCGCTCGAGCGCGAGGTGGTACAGGTTGCCCGGCGACGACGCGTTGAGGACGAGCGTGCCGTCGATGTCCCAGAGGACCGTGGTGGGGACCGCGTGGTGCTCCATCCCTCCATCATGGCCGACAATGGAGTCCATGCCGAGTGCCCTCCCGATCGCCGATCCCGCCCCACGGGACGGCCTGATCACCCCGGGCCCGGACGCGGGTGCCGTGCCCTTCGGCGTGTACGTCCACGTCCCCTTCTGCCGCGTCCGCTGCGGGTACTGCGACTTCAACACCTACACGGCCTCGGAGCTCCGCGGCGTCCGGCGGGACGACTACGCCGGCCACGCCGTGCGCGAGATCGAGTGGGCGGCGACGGTGCTCGACCGTTCCGGCGTCCCGCGGCGCCCGGTGTCGACGGTCTTCTTCGGCGGCGGCACCCCCACGATGCTGCCGGCGTCCGACCTGGTGATGATCCTCCGGGCGATCGACGACACCTGGGGGATCCTGCCAGGCGCGGAGATCACGACCGAGGCGAACCCCGACTCCGTCGACGCCGAGTCCATCGCGACCCTGCAGCGCGGCGGGTTCACGCGGATGAGCTACGGCATGCAGTCGGCCGTCCCGCACGTGCTCGCGACCCTCGATCGCACCCACGACCCGCTGCGCGTGCCCGTCGTCGTCGACCTCGCGAAGCAGCAGGGGCTCGACGTCAGCCTCGACCTCATCTACTCGACGCCGGGGGAGTCCCTGGCCGACTGGCGGACCTCGCTCGACGCGGCGGTGGCCTGCGCACCCGACCACGTGTCGGCGTACTCGCTGATCGTCGAGGACGGGACGGCGATGGGCCGGGCGGTCTCGCGGGGTGAGCTCCCGGCCCCGGACGACGACCTCGCCGCGGACATGTACGACCTGGCCGACGAGGTGTTCGGGGCCGCGGGGTACTCCTGGTACGAGGTCTCCAACTGGTCGCGCGGCCCGGAGCACGCGAGCCGGCACAACCTGTCCTACTGGAAGGGCCACGACTGGTGGGGGGTCGGCCCCGGCGCCCACTCGAGCGTCGCGGGCACCCGGTGGTGGAACGTGAAGCACCCGGCGCCCTACGCGAACCGTGTGCTCGACCGCGTGTCGCCGGCCGCCGGGCGCGAGACGCTCGACGCCGAGACCCGCTACGTCGAGCGCGTGCTCCTCGCCGCGCGTGTCCGCGGGGAACTCACCACCTCCGAGCTCCGCCAGGAGGCCCGTGGCCGCGTCGCCGGGCTCATCGCACGTGGTCTCGTAGACGGGTCGGCCGCGGTGCGGGGGCGGATCGACCTGACCAGGACGGGCCGGCTGCTCGCCGACGCGGTGGTGCGGGAGCTGCTGGACTGACCGCTCGCCGGCGCTACTCGCGGATGAACTCGATCGACAGCGGGTAGCGGTAGAGCTGGCCCCGGTTGGCCGCGACGGCCGCGATGATCCCGAAGACGATCGACACGATGCCCGCTGCCCAGATGATGAACAGTCCGATCACGACGATCGACAGGATGGTCCCGGCGACGTAGGCGATGGCCATCGTCAGGTGGAAGTTGAGGGCAGCGCGGGTGTGCTCGCGCACGAAGGCGCCGCGGTCCCGCAGCACCAGGTAGGCGACGAGCGGCGCGACGAAGTTCGAGAAGATCCCGCCGATGTGCGTCAGGGTCGCCCAGAGCCGCTGGTCCGCCGGCGTCATCGGCTGCGGCGGCTGGTAGTACCCGCCGGGGCCCTGGGGGCCGCCGGGCTGCTGCGGTCCGCCGGGGTACTGGCCGCCGCCGGGCTGCTGTCCGTAGGTCATGCCGGAAGCGTACCGGCGGCCTGTGCAGAAGTCCCGGGGCGTCGGCGGTCGGGCGTAGGATCAGCAGTCGACACGTCCGAGTGCCAGAACGAACGGAAGGGGATCAGGTGGTCAGCGAACGCAGCCTCGAGGTCCTCAAGGCGATCGTGCGGGACTACGTCGCCTCCCGCGAACCGGTCGGCTCGAAGACCATCGTCGAACGGCACGCCTTCGGTGTCAGCGCCGCCACCATCCGCAACGACATGGCCCAGCTCGAGGACGAGCAGCTCATCGTCGCTCCCCACACCTCGTCGGGTCGTGTCCCAACCGACAAGGGCTACCGGCTCTTCGTCGACCACCTCGCGGGGACCCGACCGCTCTCCAGCGCCCAGCGGCACGCGATCGAGACGTTCCTCGGGGCGCCGAACGACCTCGACGAGGTCCTCGGGCGCACCGTCCGGCTGCTCAGCCAGCTCACGAACCAGGTCGCCCTCGTCCAGTACCCCTCGATGATCCGGGCGCGCGTCCAGCACGTCGAACTCGTCCGCCTGGGCGACTCCCGGCTGATGATCGTCCTGATCACGGACACCGCGCGGGTCGAGCAGCGGGTCGTCGAGACCGACGTGCCGATCGACGAGACCGCGCTCACCGAACTCCGCAGCGTCGTGAACGGCGCTGCCGTCGGCCTCCTGCTCCAGGACGTCCCGCGGGCGCTCCGGGCCGTCCCGCAGCAGCTCCGACCGGAGGGGCAGCCCCTCGCCGGCGTGGTCGTCGCGACGCTCATCGAGCAGGTCGGCGCGAACCGGCAGGACCGCCTGCTGATGGCCGGCGCCGCGAACCTGGCGAAGAGCGAACAGGACTTCTCCGGCGGCCTCTTCCCCGTGCTCGAGGCCATCGAGGAACAAGTCACCCTGCTCCGGTTGTTCAGTGAGATGCAGGTCGACGACATCGCGGTGGCGGCGAGCATCGGCATGGAGAACGCCGAGTACGGGCTCGACGCGACGAGCATCGTCGCCGGTGGCTACCTGGCGGGCGGTGAGGTCGCTCGGTTGGGCGTCCTCGGGCCGACCCGCATGGACTACGGCACGAACATGGCCGCCGTGCGCGCCGTCGCACGGTACCTCTCCAAACTCCTCGGTGAGCATTGACCGAGACCGACCCGGCCACCTGACGGGCGCGACCCACCAGCGGGGCGCACACCGGGCCTCCTGACCGAACCGATCCGACCGATCCGAACCGACTGAGGGATACGTGGCAGACCACTACGACGTCCTCGGCGTCCAGCGAGACGCCTCCGATGCCGACATCAAGAAGGCGTACCGCCGACTGGCGCGCGAGCTCCACCCGGACGTGAACCCGAGCCCGGACGCCGCCGAGCGCTTCAAGGACGTGACGCACGCGTACGACGTGCTGAGCGACCCCGAGCAACGGCGTCGGTACGACGCCGGGCCGCAGGCCGACAACCCGTTCGGCGGTGGCGCCGGCGGGTTCAGTGACATCTTCGACGCCTTCTTCGGTGGCGGTGCGGGCGGCGGGCGCGGCAACGGCCCGCGCAGCCGCGCCGAGCGCGGACAGGACGCCCTGCTCCGCATCGACGTCGACCTGGACGAGGTCGTCTTCGGCACCCACAAGGACGTCGAGGTCGACACCGCGGTCCTCTGCGAGACCTGCGGCGGATCGTGCTGCGCGCCGGGCACGAGCCCCCAGACCTGCGACATCTGCGGCGGGACGGGCCACATCCAGCGGCAGGTCAGGTCGTTGCTCGGCAACGTCGTCACGAGCGCGCCGTGCGGTACCTGCCGCGGGTACGGCACGGTCATCCCGAACCCGTGCCCGACCTGCCAGGGCCAGGGGCGCATCCGTGCGCGCCGGTCGATCCCGGTCGACGTCCCCGCGGGCGTCGAAACCGGTCTCCGGTTGCAGATGCCCGGGCAGGGCGAGGTCGGACCGGCCGGCGGCCCGTCCGGCGACCTCTACCTCGAGGTCCGCGTCCGGCACCACGACGTCTTCAGCCGTGACGGCGACGACCTGCTCGCGACGCTCGAGGTCCAGATGGCCGACGCGATCCTCGGCACGAAGACGACGATCGACGGTCTCGACGGCCCGGTCGAGCTCGAGGTCCGTCCCGGTGTGCAGAGCGCCGACGTCCTGGTGATCAAGGACCGCGGTGTCACGAAGCTGCGGGGCAGCGGACGCGGTGACCTCCGGGTCGGCGTGCAGGTCGTCACCCCGACCAAGCTCTCCCACAAGGAGCGCCAGCTCGTCGAGCAGTTCGCGAAGTCGCACAAGGCGGCGAAGCCCGAGTTGGCGCGGTTCCAGCAGGGGATGTTCGGCAAGATCCGCGACCGCTTCTTCAACTTCTGATGGCCTCGCTCTACCTGGTCGACACGCTCGACGGCGTGACCGCCGGGGGCAGCGTCACGCTCGACGGTGCCGAGGGGCGGCACGCGGTGACCGTGTCCCGGGTCCGGGTGGGCGAGGCGCTGCGGATCGGCGACGGCCGGGGGACGGTCGCCGTCGGCACGGTGTCGTCGGTCGACCGCGACGCCCTGGTGCTCGCGGTGTCCGGCGTGTCCGTGGCGCCGGTGGCGTCGCCGTCGCTGACGCTCGTCCAGGCCCTCGCGAAGGGCGGCCGGGACGAGATGGCGGTGCAGGCGGCGACCGAGATCGGCGTCGACCGGATCGTTCCCTGGTCGGCAGCGCGGAGCGTGTCCAAGTGGGACGGCGCGAAGGTCGAGAAGGGCCGGGCACGCTGGGCCGCGATCGCGCACGAGGCAGCGAAGCAGGCGATCCGCGCACGGGTGCCCAGCGTCGACGCCCCGGTCACGACGGCACAGCTCGCGCGCTCCACCGCGGACGGAGCGGGTCGACGGGTGGTGCTCGTGCTCGATCCGGTGGGCGACGTGCGCCTGTCCGCGTGGGAGCCGCCCGCCGACGTCGACGAGATCGTGCTGGTGGTGGGACCGGAGGGCGGGATCGACGGGTCGGAGTTCGAACGCCTCGTCGCCGCGGGCGCGCTCCGCGTGCGGCTCGGGGAGACGGTGCTGCGGACGTCGACCGCGGGACCGGCTGCGCTGGCAGTCCTCCAGACGCGGCTCGGACGCTGGTGACGCGGAAGCGGGAAGGATGCACGGAGGCGCCGGGTTCTACGATGGAGCAATGAGCACCAGCACGCCCAGCATCTTCTCGAAGATCATCGCGCGCGAGATCCCGGCGACCATCGTCGCCGAGGACGACCGCGTGATCGCGATCGAGGACATCGCGCCGCAGGCACCCGTCCACGTGCTCGTCATCCCCAAGACCGAGGACTACGCGGACGTCACCGAGCTCGCCGCCGGCGACCCGGACCTCCTCGCCCACATGGTCGCCACGGCCCGTCGCATCGCCGACGAGCGCGCTGACGGCCAGTTCCGACTCGTCTTCAACACCGGCGAAGCCGCCGGTCAGACCGTGTTCCAAGTGCACGCGCACGTACTCGCAGGTGAACTGCAGGAAGGCACCCTTGCCGGTTAACGAACCCGCCCCGTCCGCCACCGACGACTCCGTCGGCAGCGGCGAGAGCAGCGTCGACATCAGGGTCGACGGCATCGCCATGGTCCAGCTCCTCGGCCCCCAGGACCGGCTGCTCAAGACCGTCGAACGGCAGTACCCCGCCGTCCGCGTCCTCGTCCGGGGCAACGAGGTCTCGCTCACCGGACCGGACCGCGACGTCCAGCGCGCGAAGGCCCTCGTCGACGAACTCGTCGGCATGGTCCGGAACGGACAGGACATCGGACCGGCGGACATCCCGACGTCGGCGCGCATCCTGGACGACGACCGCAAGCCGTCCGACACGTTCGGCACCCCGATCGTCTCGAGCCGGAACAAGTCCGTCCGGCCGAAGACCGACGGACAGCGTGCCTACGTCGACGCCATCGACGAGCACACGATCACGTTCGGCATCGGTCCGGCCGGTACGGGCAAGACCTACCTCGCCATGGCGAAGGCGGTCCAGGCCCTGCAGCGGCGCGAGGTGAACCGGATCATCCTGACGCGTCCCGCGGTCGAGGCGGGGGAGCGCCTGGGGTTCCTGCCGGGCACCCTCACCGACAAGATCGACCCGTACCTGCGGCCGCTCTACGACGCGCTCAACGAGATGATGGACCCGGAGCTCGTGCCGAAGCTGCTCGCGGCGGGCACGGTCGAGGTGGCACCGCTGGCGTACATGCGCGGGCGGACGCTGAACGACTCGTTCGTGATCCTCGACGAGGCGCAGAACACCACGCCCGAGCAGATGAAGATGTTCCTGACGCGTCTGGGCTTCGGCTCGAAGATGGTCGTCACGGGTGACATCACGCAGGTCGACCTGCCCGGCAACCTCTCCGGGCTGCGGCTCGTGACCCGGATCCTGGACAAGGTCGACGACATCCACTTCGCCCGTCTCGGCAGCGAGGACGTGGTCCGGCACACGCTGGTGGGCCGCATCGTCGACGCCTACACCGTGTACGACGAGGAACGACTGGCCGAGCAGGCCGGACACCGCCAGCACGATGCCCGAGGAGGCAACCGGTGAGCATCGAGCTCAACAACGAGTCCGGCGTCGAGGTCGACGAGGCCGCCATCCAGCGGCTCGCCGCGTTCGCGCTCGACGCGCTGCACGTCCACGCTGACGCCGAGCTCGCGATCGTGCTCGTCGACGAGGGCGCGATGGAACAGCTGCACGTGCGGTGGATGGACGAGCCCGGCCCGACGGACGTCCTGAGCTTCCCGATGGACGAGCTCCGCCCGGGCACCGAGGACGACCCGACACCGGCGGGCCTCCTCGGCGACATCGTGCTGTGCCCGCAGGTCGCCGAGGAGCAGGCGAAGACCGCCGGGCACTCCACGACCGACGAGATGCTGCTGCTCACGTGCCACGGCATCCTGCACCTGCTGGGGTTCGACCACGCCGAGCCGGAGGAGAAGGCCGAGATGTTCGGCCTGCAGGGCGAGATCCTCTCCGCGTTCGCCGCACAGCGCCGAGGGCGGTGACCTGATGGTGCTCGTCGCCGCCCTGCTCGCGGTGGCGTTCGTCCTGGTGGTCGTCGGCGGTCTGCTGGCCGCGTCCGACGCGTCGCTGTCGGTGCTGTCCCGGGCCGACCTCGACGAGATCGCCCGCGGCAACAAGCGACGTCGGGCGATCGAGGCCATCGCGGACGACGTCGGCGCGCACGTCAACGCCCTCAACTTCTTCCGTGTCCTCGCCGAGACGGCCGCCGCGGTCCTCGTCACCATCGCGCTCGTGATGGTGTTCGACACCTGGTGGGTCGCCCTCATCGTCGCCGCTGCCGTGATGACCGCCGTCTCGTTCGTGCTCGTCGGGTCGAGTCCCCGGAGCGTCGGCCGTGCGCACGCCGAACGGCTGATCGGCACCACCGGCGGACTCGTGCACGGCATCCGCATCGTGCTCGGGCCGCTCGCCGGACTGCTCGTCGCGATCGGCGACCGGGTCACGCCGGGCCGGGGCGGCAGCGCCTCCACGGTGTCGAGTGAAGAGCAGTTGCTCTCGCTCGTCGACGAGGCGACCGAGAGCAACGTGCTCGAGCAGGACGACCGCGAGCTGATCCACTCGGTGTTCGAGTTCAGCGACACCCTCGTCCGCGAGGTCATGGTGCCCCGCACCGACATGACCACCGTCGACGGCACCGACACGGTCGCCGCGGCCATGGAGCAGTTCCTGGCCACCGGCGTCTCACGGATGCCGGTCACGGGCAAGGACAGCGACGACGTCCTCGGGGTGCTGTACCTGCGCGACGTGTCGCGCGCCCTCTACGAACGGCCGGGTTCCGCCACCGCACGGGTGACGACCCTGCTGCGTCCGGCCGAGTTCGTCCCCGAGTCGAAGCACGCCGACGAGACACTCCGCCACATGCAGGCGGCGAAGAACCACCTGGTGCTGGTCGTCGACGAGTACGGCGGCGTCGCCGGACTCGTGACGATGGAGGACCTCATCGAGGAACTCGTGGGCGACATCAGCGACGAGTACGACCGCGCCGTCGTCGACCGGGTCGAGGTCGAGCCGGGCGTCTGGCGCATCTCCGCGCGGCTGCCGGTCGACGAACTCGGCGACCTGTTCGGCATCGAGCTCGACGACGACGACGTCGACACCGCAGGCGGCCTGCTCACCAAGGAGCTCGGCCACCTGGCGATCCGCGGCGACACGGTCACGGTGTCCGGGGTCGTGCTCACGGCCGACCGTGTCGAGGGCAAGCGCCGCCACCTCATCACCGTGCTCGCTGAGCGCACCACCGCCCTGGAGGACGTCGAGGACGCGTTCGCCGAGGACTCCGCACCCACCACGACGGGAACCCACCACGCATGACCGACACCGCCACCCCCGCAGCCCAGCGTCCCGACGGTGAGCCCTACCGCGCCGGCTTCGTGTCGTTCGTCGGCCGTCCGAACGTCGGCAAGTCGACGCTCACGAACGCGCTGGTCGGCGAGAAGGTCGCCATCACGTCCTCGAAGCCGCAGACGACGCGTCGTGCGATCCGCGGCATCGTGCACCGCCCGAACGGCCAGGTCATCATCGTGGACACCCCCGGCGTCCACCGCCCGCGGACGCTGCTCGGTGAGCGGCTCAACGACCTCGTGCAGTCCACGCTCGGTGACGTCGACGTGATCGGGTTCTGCGTGCCGGCGAACGAGCCGATCGGGCCGGGCGACCGGTTCATCAACGACACCCTCGACCAGTACCCGCGCGCGAAGAAGGTCGCGATCGTCACGAAGATCGACCGGTCCTCGAAGGACCGCGTCGGTGAGCAGCTGCTGGCCGTCTCGAAGCTCCGGGAGTGGGACGCGATCATCCCGACGTCCGGCACCGAGGGGTTCCAGCTGGAGGTGCTCCTCGACGAGGTCACGAAGCTGCTGCCGGAGTCGCCGCAGCTCTACGACGCGTCGGCGGTCACCGAGGAGACCGACGAGGAGCGGATCAGCGAGCTGATCCGTGAAGCTGCCCTCGAAGGCGTGCGCGACGAGCTGCCGCACTCGCTGGCCGTCGTGGTGGAGGACGTGGTCGAGCCCGACCCGGAGGAAGACCCGAACGGCCCCCTGCGGATCTTCGCGAACCTGTTCGTGGAGCGGGACAGCCAGAAGGCGATCGTGATCGGCCACCGCGGCGAGCGGCTCAAGGACGTCGGCTCCCGGGCCCGCGCCGAGATCGAGGCACTGCTCGGTGGCCGGCACGTCTACCTCAACATCCGGGTGAAGGTGGCCAAAGAGTGGCAGCGCGACCCGAAGCAGCTGGGGCGCCTCGGCTTCTGATCCGCGTCATCCGCCGGACTGACGCGGGGCCACCCACCGCGACGTACCGTGGTGGGGTGTTCCGTCCCATGCTGCGTGCGCAGGTCATCACCGACGTCCTCGTCGCCGTGGTCCTCGGTGCACTCGTGATCGTGAGCGCCGCCCGCGCCATCGAGGGTCCGCTCGGCTACCTGACCGTCGTCGGGATGACCACCGCGCTGGCGCTCCGTCGACTCTCGCCCGGTGTCGCCCTGGCGATCGCGTGGGTGTTCGCGGTGTTCGAGATGGTGACGGCCCAACAGCCCGACCTGTCGAACGCCTTCATCGCCGCGATCATGTACACGACCAGCGCCTACGGCAGCCGACGCGTCCGGACGGCGGGACTCGTCTCGGCCATCGGCGGTTCCCTCGTCGCGGCGGTGTACGTCGCCGTCGGCGACTACGAGGACCGTCTGGGGATCGTGACCGCCGGTCCGCCGCTCGAGGAGTCCGCCCGGGTCGCGTTCACCTACTTCGCCATCGTCCTGTTGCTGCTGTTGCTGCCCTGGCTCGCCGGCCTCGTCCGACGCGTCCGGCAGGCCGCGAGCATGAGCCGCGAAGCACTGCTCGTCGCCGAACGCGACGCAGCCCGGGCAGATCGTGCCGTCGCGGTGGAGCAGGAGCGCGTCCGCATCGCGCGGGACATGCACGACATCGTCGCCCACTCGCTCGCGGTCGTGATCGCGCAGGCCGACGGCGCCCGGTACGCCCTGCGGGCCGACCCGGCGATCGCCGACCAGGCGTTGGACACGATCTCGAGCACCGCACGTCGAGCCCTCGGCGACGTCCGTGAGCTCCTCGGCGCGCTGCGGCACGAGCAGGGCACGGTCCCGACCCCCGAGATCGACGACATCGACCGGCTGGTGGGGGAGATGCGCGACGTCGGGCTCGACGTCCGGATCGATCGCCAGGGCGACGCCTCGCACCTGCCCACGACGACCCAGCTCGCCGTCTACCGGATCGTGCAGGAGAGCCTGACGAACGCGTGGAAGCACGGTGAGCCGGGCAGCCCGGTGCACGCATCGCTGACCTACCGCCCCGACACCGTCGAGATCGCCGTCGTGAACCGCCGCGCCGACGACGGAACAAGCGGCCCAGGGACCGGTCACGGCCTGGTCGGGATGCGAGAGCGGGCAGCGATGACGGGCGGGACCCTGACGGCGGGGCCCCGCGGCGACGACTTCACGGTGGCGGTCCGGATGCCCGCCGTCCCGGCCAGCGGGCAGATGCCCCGCGGCCGCATCACCTCGACCCAGCAGGAGCGCACCCCACGATGACCACGACCTCGCCGACCGAGCACCCGATCCGCGTCGCGCTCGTCGACGACCAGGCGCTGTTCCGCACCGGTATCCGCATGCTCATCAGCTCGCAAGCCGACCTGCTCTTCGTCGGCGAGGCCGGGGACGGTGCCGAAGGGGTGGAACTCGTCCGACGGTCACGACCGGACGTGGTGCTGATGGACGTCCGGATGCCGGTGATGGACGGCATCACGGCGACCTCGCGGATCGTCGAGGACGCCGGGACCGACGGGGCGAAGGTCCTGGTCCTGACCACCTTCGACTTCGACGAGGCCGCCGCGAAGGCCATCCGTGCCGGGGCGAGCGGGTTCGTCCTGAAGGACGCCGACCCGGAGTTCCTGCTCGCCGCGATCCGGACCGTGCACGCGGGGACGGCGGTGTTCGCCGCGTCGGCGACCCGTGAGCTCCTGCGTCGCTACGAGGACGCCTCCGAGCTCGCCGCGACCGTGCCGGCGGCCTTCTCGGACCTGACGCCACGGGAACGCGAGATCTTCGACCTGGCGGCGCGCGGGTTCAGCAACAGCGAGATCGCGGCGCACGAGTACGTCAGCGAGGCGACGGTCAAGACCCACATCTCCCGGGTGCTGACGAAGCTCGGGCTCCGTGACCGGGTGCGCCTCGTCGTGTTCGCGCACCAGCACGGTCTGGTCGCGAAGGCCGAGTGAGCCCTCATCCGCTCGGATGACCCCTCCACAGGGAAGCCAACCGAGCGGACCATCCACAGCAGTCGCGGGACGGACGCGCCACGGGCCTCCCGTCGGTCATCGTGGTCAGCATGACCACTGACCACGAACCGATCATCCGTCTCGACCACGTGTCGAAGCACTACGGCGACGCGGCGCGGCGGGTGACGGCGCTCGACGACGTCAGCGTCGACGTCGGCGCGGGTGAGTTCACCGCGGTGATGGGGCCGTCCGGTTCCGGGAAGTCCACGCTGATGCACGTCGCTGCCGGGCTGGACGCGGTGTCGAGCGGCCGCATCCAGATCGACGGCGTCGACATCACGGCGCTGGCGGACCGCGAACTCACCGAACTCCGTCGTCGACGCCTCGGGTTCGTGTTCCAGTCGTTCAACCTGGTGCCGACCCTCGACGTCCGCGAGAACATCCAGCTGCCGTTCCTGCTCGGCGGACACAAGCCGACGCGCGAGGAGTCCGCGTGGATCGACCGGCTGGTCGAGATGCTCGGACTCGGGAACCGTCTGACACACCGGCCGCACCAGCTGTCGGGCGGCCAACAGCAGCGCGTGGCGATCGCGCGTGCGCTGGCGTCGCGTCCGGCGGTGGTCGTCGCCGACGAGCCGACGGGCGCGCTCGACTCCAGGACCGGCCGCGACGTCCTCGCGATCCTGCGCGGGGCGGTCGCCGAGTGGGGGCAGAGCGTCGTCATGGTGACGCACGACCCCGTGGCGGCTGCGAACGCGGATCGCATCCTGTTCCTGGCCGACGGGCGGATCGTCGCGGACCGGCCGGCGATGACCGCGGCGGAGATCTCCACGACGATGCTCGGGATGGAGGCCGCAGCGTGAACGGCCTCCGCGCGTTCGCCCCGACGATCCTCGTCGCGGCGCTCGGGACCACCTTCGGTTCCGCACTCGTCATCGCCCCGGGCGTCGTGACGGAGGCGCTCGGCGCGAGCGGCCTGTCCGACCTCGCTGCCGTCAAGGCGATCCTGTCCGTCGTGGGGTGGCTGTTCCTCGGCATCGCGCTGTACGTGGGGGCGATCGTCACCGCGAACACCTGTGCGACGCTCATCGCCGGGCAGACCCGGCTGATCGCACTGCAGCGACTCGTCGGGGCCACCGGCGCGACCCTCCGGCGGCGGATCACCCGGACCGGGCTGGCAGTCGGCGTCGTCGGTGCACTCGTCGGCGCGGTGGTCGGCACCGGGCTGTCCGCGCTGTTCGTGGTGGTCCTGCGTGGCAACGGTTTCCTGCCCGACACCGCCTACACGCTCCTGCCGTGGGAGCTCGTCCTGCCGATCGTCGCCGTCGTGCTCGCGACCTGGGGAGCGTTCGGGGTCGGGTCGCGGCGCGTCCTGACCGTGACGCCGCTCGAGGCCCTGTCCTCGAGCATCGAACCCTCGCACCAGGACATCCGGTCGGGCCGGGCGCGCACCGTCTGGTCGATCGTGCTCACGGCGCTCGGTGGAGTGCTCATGGTGGTCGGCCTCGTCGGGAGCGGGTCCTCGCCCCTGGCGGTCCTGCCGGCCGCCCTCGGCGGGTTCACGTCGTTCGCCGGTGTCGCGATCGGCGCCACCCTGGTCATGCCCCCGGTGCTCCAGCTCATCGGCCGCATCGGGGCCCACGACCCCGTCGTCCTGCTCGCAGGTCGCAACGCGATGCGGGCACCGGGGCGGTCGTCGCGCGCGACGATCGGGCTCGTCATCGGGGTGACCCTGCTCGTCACGTTCGCCGTGGCCCTCGGCATCATGCAGCGGACGTTGGAGACCGTCGTGTCCCACCAGCCGGGTCTGACGCCGCGGATGGTGCAGGAGCAGACCGACTTCTTCGTCCAGCTCAACGTCGTCGTCAGTGTGATCGTCGGGTTCTCCGCGGTGATCGCAGCGGTCGGGGTCGTCAACGCCCTGGCGCTCGGCGTGCTGCAGCGGCGACGGGAGCTGGGGCTGCTCCGGGTCCTCGGGCTCACGGGAGCGCAGGTCCGCCGGATGATCATCACCGAGGCCGTGCAGATGGTGGTGGCCGCGGTCGTGACGGGCCTGGTGCTCGGGACGTTCTACGGGTGGGTCGGCGGACAGACGCTCCTCGGCACGCTCGGCCAACCGATCACGCCGGTCTTGCCGCTCCCCACCGTCATGATCGTGGTCGTCGGGGCGCTCGTGCTGGCGGTCGTCGCGACGATCGCGCCCGTCCGTCGTGCGATGCGGGTG
This sequence comes from Curtobacterium sp. ISL-83, assembly GCF_018613895.1. Taxonomy (GTDB): domain Bacteria; phylum Actinomycetota; class Actinomycetes; order Actinomycetales; family Microbacteriaceae; genus Curtobacterium. Next base: position 114,640 of record NZ_JAGGPH010000016.1, on the reverse strand, counting down.
TCCCCGACGGAGGCACTGGCCGTCGACTGACGTCCGGTGCGGGATCGCGTGACGTCACGCCGTGACCGCACCGCGCGCTGGGGCCGCGCGCGGGGACCGCGACAGGACCGCGCCGGGACCGCGAGGCGTCCCGGGACCACGCCCGGCGAGCCGCGTCGCGCTTCCGTCACACGCGCGCGAACCCGCCCCGCCGGTGCTACGGTGGGCGGGCAATGTACTCGGCGCTCCTCCTCCTTCGCTGCCGCGACGAGGCCTGACACTTCCGGCCCACCTCGTCGCGGAGTCCGTCGTGGCCGCTCTCCACTTGACGACGAAAGCGACGAAGCAATGCAGAACACCCAGCGCCCCTCCGGGATGCCGATCCACAAGTACGTCCCGTTCCACGAGCAGATCAGCGTCGAGCTGCCGGACCGCACCTGGCCCACGAAGCGCATCGACCGTGCACCGCGTTGGTGCGCCGTCGACCTGCGTGACGGGAACCAGGCACTCATCGACCCGATGGACTCCGAGCGCAAGCGCGCGATGTTCGACCTGCTGGTCCGCATGGGCTACAAGGAGATCGAGGTCGGGTTCCCGAGCGCCTCGCAGACGGACTTCGACTTCGTCCGCAGCCTGATCGACGAGGGCGCCATCCCCGACGACGTCACCATCCAGGTGCTGACCCAGGCACGCGAGCACCTCATCAACCGGACGTACGAGGCGATCGACGGCGCCAAGCAGGCCATCGTGCACCTGTACAACTCGACGTCGATCGTGCAGCGCGAGGTCGTGTTCCGCACCGACGTCCAGGGGGTCGTGGACATCGCGGTCACCGGCGCGCAGCTGTGCAAGGCCGCCGAAGCGCGCCTGACCGGTGACACCAGGGTGTTCTACGAGTACTCGCCCGAGTCGTACACCGGCACCGAGCTCGACGTCGCGGTCCGCATCTGCAATGCGGTGCTCGAGATCTTCGAGCCGACCCCGGACCGCAAGGTGATCATCAACCTGCCGGCCACGGTCGAGATGGCGACGCCGAACGTCTACGCCGACTCGATCGAGTGGATGTCGCGACACCTGGCACACCGCGAGGACGTCATCCTGTCGCTGCACCCGCACAACGACCGCGGGACGGCCGTGGCTGCCGCGGAGCTCGGCTACATGGCCGGCGCCGACCGCATCGAGGGCTGCCTCTTCGGCAACGGGGAGCGCACCGGCAACGTCGACCTGGTCGCCCTCGGGATGAACCTGTTCACGCAGGGCATCGACCCGGAGATCGACTTCTCGGACATCGACCAGGTGAAGCGCACGGTCGAGTACTGCAACCAGCTGCCCGTGCCCGAACGACAGCCGTGGGCCGGGGACCTCGTCTACACGGCGTTCAGCGGTTCCCACCAGGACGCCATCAACAAGGGCTTCGACGCGATGCGCGCCCGGGCCGAGGCCGCCGGGAAGACCGTCGACGAGATCACGTGGGCCGTGCCGTACCTGCCGGTCGACCCGAAGGACATCGGCCGTTCGTACGAGGCCGTGATCCGCGTCAACTCGCAGTCCGGCAAGGGCGGGGTCGCCTACCTGCTCAAGACCGACCACGCGCTGGACCTGCCCCGCAAGCTGCAGATCGAGTTCTCCGGGGTCGTGCAGGCGCACACCGATGCCGAGGGCGGCGAGTTCTCCTCCGAGCGCATCTGGGACCTGTTCCGCGACGAGTACCTGCCCGCCGAGGACGAGTCCGACAAGTGGGGCCGCTACGAGATCACGAAGACGGCGACGTCGAGCGACTTCGACGGCACCACGAAGCTGTCCGTCGCGATGCGCGTCGACGAGGGCGCGGTCTCGGCCGAGGCGGTCGGCACCGGGCCCATCGACGCCTTCCTGTCGGTCATGCGCGAGCAGGGCGTCGGCGTCACGCTGTACGACTACTCGGAGCACACGATGAGCGCCTCGGGCGACGCGCAGGCCGCGTCGTACGTGGAGCTCGACGTCGACGGCGTGCGCCTCTGGGGGGTCGGCATCGACGCTGACATCGCAACGGCGTCGCTCAAGGCGATCGTCTCCGCGGTCAACCGGGCGGTGCGCGCCGGTGCCGCGACGGGCGCCCCGGAGCTCGTCTCCGCCTGACGGAGCGGTGCTGACAGGTCGGTCCTGGCCGGACCTCGTTGGCGCCACCGGTGAGGTGACACCGCCTGGAGGCGCGGTGCGGGTCCGCCCCGCACCGCGCCTCCGTCGTCGCGTCGCCGGCTCGACAGCCTCGCGCCGGTCGGGCCCGTTTCGTCGCGATCGGCGGGCGGCTGCGACGTGCTCCGCCCGCCCGGCGAACCCCCGCGGCGTGTCCTGCCCGCTCGCCGGCGGGCGGGCGGGCGTGCATTGTGGTGCGTGCGGGGGCCGGTCGCGGTGGGCGCGATCGAGCGGGCACTTCTCGTCACGATCGGTGGGCGGCCGCGACTCGTTCCGCCCACTCGGCGAACGCCCGCGGCGTGTCCTGCCCGCTCGCCGACGGGCGTGCCAGCGGGCGGGCGTGATCGAGCGGGCACTTCTCGTCACGATCGGCGGCCGGCCGCGACACGTTGCGCCCGCCCGGCGAACGCCCGCGGCGTGTTCTGGCCGATGGCCGCGGGGTGCACGCGCGATCCCCAGCCTCGGCACCGCTCCGCGCGCCGGGCGGGGCTGGCCGGAGCTGTCGGTACCGGGGGGGATACTGGTCGGATGCCGCTGTACCGGGACGAGTGCGTCGTCCTCCGCACCCACAAGCTCGGGGAAGCGGACCGTATCGTCACGATGCTGTCCCGGCAGCACGGCAAGATCCGTGCCGTCGCGAAGGGCGTCCGCCGCACGGCCTCGAAGTTCGGCTCCCGGCTGGAACCCTTCATGGTCGTGGACGCCCAGTTCTACGAGGGCCGGTCGCTCGACATCGTCACGCAGGCGGAGTCCCTCGGCTCGTACGGTGCCCAGATCGTCGCCGACTACGGCGCCTACACCGCCGCTAGCGCCATGGTCGAGACCGCGGACCGCCTGAGCGAGGCCGACGCGGGCCTCCAGCAGTACCTGCTGCTCGTCGGTGCGCTCCGGTCGCTGTCCCGCGGCGAGCACGTGCCGACGGCGACCCTCGACTCGTACCTGCTCCGGGCGATGAGCATCGCCGGCTGGGCGCCCTCCTTCAGCGACTGTGCCGTGACGGGGGAGCCCGGGCCGCACTCGGCGTTCGTCGTGCAGCTCGGTGGGGTCGTGTGCGACCGAGCCGCCCCGCCGGGAACGCCGCGACTCGACCCGGCGACGCTCGCCGTGCTGGGGTCGCTTCTCGCGGGCGACTGGACGGCCGTCGACGCTGCCGACGAGCGGACGAGATCCCGCGCGTCGGGCGTGGTCGCGGCGTACGCCCAGTGGCATCTGGAACGATCGCTGCGGTCCCTGCCGCACGTCGACCGCACGGAGCGACCGGCAGCGGTCGAACCGGCACCGGGTGGGGTGCCAGCTGCGGTCGCCGCGACGCCGGCACCGCCGGTCCCGGAAGCAGATCTGCCACACGAGGCCGCCGGACCCGTCGTCGCAACGCCCGGCACCCCCGTTCTCGACCCAGCAGTGCGCGACACCACAGGCCGCCCCCACCCCGGAGGAACCCCCGCATGAGCCCACGTCGGTACGCCGAGCCCGCGCCGATCAGGCCGCTCGACTGGACGGGCGCGTACCCGCCCGCGATCCCGAACCAGTTCGTCCCCCGCCACGTCGCGATCGTGATGGACGGCAACGGCCGGTGGGCGAACCAGCGCGGACTGACGCGGATCGAGGGGCACCGCGCGGGCGAGGCCTCGTTGCTCGACGTCGTCGCCGGCGCCGTGCAGATCGGGGTGAAGCACGTGTCGGCGTACGCGTTCTCGACGGAGAACTGGAAGCGGTCGCCCGACGAGGTCCGCTTCCTGCTCGGCTTCAACCGCGAGGTCCTCCACCGTCGACGCGACCAGCTGAACGCCTGGGGCGTCCGGATCCGCTGGGCCGGCCGCCGCCCGAGGCTCTGGCGCAGCGTCATCGACGAGCTGCAGGAAGCCGAGCGGATGACCGCGCACAACGACGTCTGCACGCTGACGATGTGCATCAACTACGGCGGTCGGAACGAGATCGTCGACGCCGTTCGGAGCATCGCCGAGGACGTCGCCGCTGGACGCCTCAAGCCGAACCACGTGACCGAGAAGACCCTCGCGAAGCGGCTGTACATCCCGGACCAGCCCGACGTCGACCTGTTCATCCGCAGCTCGGGCGAGCAGCGCACCTCGAACTTCATGCTCTGGCAGTCGGCGTACGCCGAGATGGTGTTCCTCGACCAGCTGTGGCCGGACTTCAGCCGGACCGACCTCTGGGGCGCTATCGAGGAGTACGCGGGCCGTGACCGGCGGTACGGCGGAGCGGTCGACGCGCCGACGGCCTGACTCGCTGCGCTCACCCTGCGCGCGGCCACGTCGTGAGGACCGAGCGGCGCGCTTCGTCGTCTCGCGCCGCTCGGCCTTCTGATCAGGAATCCCCGATCGAAGCACGTGCGTCGTTCAGGGGACTCCCTCAGCGGAGGTGGCCGACCGCCGCCCGCACCGTGTCGAGGGCGGCCCGGATGCTCGGCACGCGATCGGCTCCGCGAGCCACGACGACCTCGACCCGTCGGGCGAGATCGTCGTCCACCGGGTCCACCGTGACCTGCGGCGGGACCACCGTCGTGACGAGCGCGAGCCGGGGCAGGAGCGCCACCCCGAGTCCAGCGGCGACGAGCCCGACGACGGCGGCGGCGTTGTCCGTCTCGAGCACGATGTCCGGCGTGAACCCCGACGCCGCACACGACGCGAGCAAGTGTCCGCGACAGCGCGGGCAGCCCCCGATCCACCGCGCGTCCCGGAACGTGCCCAGGTCCACCGCGGTGCCGGCCCCGGTGCGGGCCGACCCGGTCGTACTGACCGGATCCGCGCCTCCTGTCCGGGTGGTGTCGGCCGGCCGCACCAGGACGAGCGGATCCCGCCCGAGCGTCCGCGTGACGAGCCCGGGGTCGGGCGCGGCGGCCACGTCGTCCCCGTCGTAGGTGAACGTCAGCGCCACATCGACCTCACCGCGCCGCAGGAGGTCGAGTGCCTCGGGTGGTTCGACCTCGACGTAGGACGTGGTGACGCCCGGGTTCGTGGCGGCCATCGCGGCGAGCACCGCCGGGACGAGCGTGGACGAGGCGCTCGGGAACCCCGCGATGCGCACGCGACCGCGCTGCAGACCGCCGACGGCGTCGAGGTCCTCCTGCGCGGCGGCGAGGGCGGCCTGGACGCGCAGCGAGTGGTCGGCGAGGACGCGACCGGCCTCGGTCAGCGTCGCTCCGCGTGCGGCCCGCAGCACGAGTGCGTGCCCGAGACGGGCCTCGGCGCGGTTGAGCAACTGGCTCACCGCGGGCTGGCTGTACCCGAGCCGGCTCGCAGCGCGGCTGATCGACCCGGCGTCGCCCACGGCGCGCAGGACCCGGAGCAGCTGGGGATCGATTTCGTCCACAACATGATGTTATGGGACCGCCAAGAAGCCTGCCCTGGCGTGATGGCAGCGGCGGCGCGACCCTGGGGCCATGGACACCTTCGTCGACGGCCACGGCTACCTCGCCGCGTGCACCGCGGGCCTGCCGACCCGGGGGACCCTCGCCGCCGCCCGAGCCGACCTCGACGCGTGGTCGCGTGCCGAGTCCACCCCGCTCCGCTACGGCGCCCTCGTGGAGGAGGGCCGTGCGCTCTTCGCCACGATCGTGGGGGTGCCGGCGGACCGCGTCGCGACCGGGTCCCAGACGTCGGTGATGACCGCGGTCGTCGCCGCCGCGCTCCCGGATGGCGCCGAGGTCGTGGTGCCGGAGGGCGACTTCAGCTCGATCGTGTTCCCGTTCCTCGCCGAGGCGCACCGGGGCGTGCACCTGCGGAGCGTCCCGCTCGAGGACCTCGCCGCATCGATCGGCCCCGACACCGTGCTCGTCGCGTGGTCCGCGGTGCAGTCGGCCTCCGGCATCGTGACCGATCCGGCGCCGATCACCGCTGCCGCCCGGTCCGTCGGGGCGCTGACGCTCTGCGACCTCACCCAGGCAGCCGGGGTGCTCCCCGTCGCCGCGGCCGACTTCGACGTCACGGTCACGCACGCCTACAAGTGGCTGTGCGCCCCGCGCGGCGTCGCGTTCATGACCCTCTCCGACCGGGCACTCGCCGAGCTGCGGCCCGTCCAGGCCGGGTGGTACGCCGGCCAGGACGTGTGGGCGTCCTGCTACGGTCCCGCGATGCGGCTCGCCGACGACGCCCGCCGGTTCGACGTCTCCCCGGCCTGGCCCGCGTGGCCCGGCGCCGTCGCCGCGCTCCGGCACGTCGCGTCCCTCGACATGGCGACGGTCTGGAGGCACGCCACCGGTCTCGCAGACCAGCTGGCGGACGTCCTCGGCGCACCACGGCGGGGGCAGGCGATCACCACGTTCGCGGACGCCACCGGTTCGGCGCTCACGGCGCTGACCGCCGCGGGCATCACCGCGTCCGGGCGCGCCGGCCGACTCCGGCTCGCCTTCCACCACTGGAACGACGCGTCGGACGTGACGCGCGTGGCGGACGCGCTCCGCGCGGTGGACGGCTTCAGAGCCGGGGACTGAGGCGACGGCCGGGAGCCGCGCCGGGCCTCCCGGCCGCTACCATTGCCGGGACCGTTCCCACACCGCGCATCCAGCTCGGCGAACCCAGGAGTCTCCTTTGGCACAGCCCTCCCGTCTCGACAGCGTCATCGCCCTGGCCAAGGGCCGCGGCTTCGTGTTCCAGTCGGGGGAGATCTACGGCGGATCCCGCTCCGCGTGGGACTACGGGCCCCTCGGCGTCGAGCTGAAGGAGAACATCAAGCGGCAGTGGTGGCAGCGGTTCGTCCGCGGCCGTGGCGACATGGTCGGGCTCGACTCCGCCGTGATCCTGCCGCGCAAGGTGTGGGAGGCCTCCGGGCACGTCGCCACCTTCACCGACCCGCTCGTGGAGTGCCTGCACTGCCACCACCGCTTCCGTGAGGACCACCTGCTCGAGGCCTACGAGGCGAAGAAGGGCCGCGCCCCCGAGACCGGCATGGCCGAGATCGCGTGCCCGAACTGCGGCACCCGTGGCCAGTGGACCGAGCCCCGGGAGTTCTCCGGGATGCTCAAGACGTACCTCGGCCCGGTCGAGTCCGAGGAGGGGCTGAACTTCCTGCGCCCCGAGACCGCGCAGGGCATCTTCGTCGACTTCGCCCAGGTCGTCACCACGAGCCGTATGAAGCCCCCGTTCGGCATCGGCCAGGTCGGGAAGGCGTTCCGCAACGAGATCACGCCCGGGAACTTCATCTTCCGGACGCGCGAGTTCGAGCAGATGGAGATCGAGTACTTCGTGCCGCCGGCGTCGGCCGCGGAGCACTACGAGCAGTGGATCACCGACTCGGTCGCGTTCTACACCGACCTCGGCATCGACCCGGAGAACCTGCGGCGCTTCGACGTGCCGGACGGCGAACGCGCGCACTACTCCGACGCGACCGCGGACATCGAGTACCGGTTCGGGTTCGCCGGGTCGGAGTGGGGCGAGCTCATGGGCGTCGCGAACCGCACCGACTTCGACCTCAACAACCACATCGAGGCCTCCGGCAAGGACCTGCGGTTCTTCGACCAGGCCGCGAACGAGAAGTACGTGCCGTACGTCATCGAGCCGTCGTTCGGTCTGACGCGCGCGCTCATGGCGTTCCTGCTCGACGCGTACCACGAGGACGAGGCCCCGAACGCGAAGGGCGGCGTCGACAAGCGCACCGTGCTGCGGCTCGACCCGCGCCTGGCGCCCGTGAAGGCCGCGGTCCTGCCGCTGTCCCGCAACGAGCAGCTGTCGCCGGTGGCGCGTGGGCTCGCCGACGACCTGCGGAAGTACTGGAACGTGGACTTCGACGACGCGGGGGCGATCGGTCGTCGTTACCGTCGCCACGACGAGATCGGCACGCCGTTCTGCATCACGGTGGACTTCGACACGCTCGAGGACAAGGCCGTCACGGTGCGGGAGCGCGACACGATGGGGCAGGAGCGCGTGTCGCTCGACCGGCTGCAGGGGTTCCTCGCGGAGCGGTTGCTCGGCGCGTAGGGCGCGGCGGGTCGGCGCTGCGCGTCGCTCGCGCGGCTCGCGCGGCTCGCTTCGAACCACGAAACCGACATCGAACAAGGGACACGCCCTGGTTCGATGTCGGTTTCCTGGTTCGACCCGCAGCGAGCGCGCGGGGCGCGGGGCGCGGCCGGGCGTGGCGGGCGCGGTGCGGCCGGCGCGGGCGGCCCGGCCGGGAATGCGCCGCCGGCACCCGCGTTGGCTCCAGCATGAGCGACACAGTCAAGGTCGATGTCTGGTCCGACATCGCGTGCCCCTGGTGCTACATCGGCAAGCGGAAGTTCGAGGCCGGCGCGGCCGCGTTCGGTGCCTCGCCGGACAGCGCACCGATCGAGGTCGAGTACCACTCCTTTGAACTGAGCCCCGATACCCTCGTGGACTTCGAGGGCACCGAGGCCGAGTTCCTCTCCGGCCACAAGGGCATGCCCGTCGAGCAGGCGCAGCAGATGCTCGGCCAGGTCGGCGGGATCGCCGCATCGGTCGGCCTGCACTACGACTTCGACGCGATGCACCACACCAACACCGTGAAGGCGCACCAGGTCATCCACCTCGCGAAGCAGCACGGCAAGCAGCTCGAGATGGTCGAGCGGCTGTTCACGGCCTACTTCGAGCGTGGCGAGCACGTCGGTCGGGACGAGTCGCTGGCGGACCTCGCGGCCGAGGTCGGTCTGGACCGCGAGGAGGTCCTCGCCACCCTCCGCGACGACTCGCAGCTCGCAGCCGTCCGGGCCGACCAGGCCCAGGCGCAGGCGTTCGGCATCAACGGCGTCCCGTTCTTCGTCATCGACGGCAAGTACGGCGTCTCCGGTGCCCAGGACCCCGCGGCGTTCGAGCAGGTCCTCCGGCAGGTGGTGGCCCTCCGGGAGGCCGACCCCGAGGGCGTCGCGAACCAGGACCAGCGGGCCGCCGAGGACGCGGCAGCGGATGCGGCGGTGACCCGATGACCGACGTGCGCGTCGCCGGGTCGGGGGAGCAGCGCCTCCAGTCCGCACCGTCCGTGCCGGACGCCCTGACGGGCCGCACCGGCCTGGAGGCGCGCCCTGCCCTCCTGACGCTCGTCACGTCCGGCGGTGCGCCGGTCTGCGAAGGTGACTCGTGCTTCGTGCCCGGCGCCGAGGGCATCTGGGCCGAGATCCCGGACTGAGGCGGCTGCGCCCGGCGGGATCTCGTTCCGCGGGGGCCCAGGGCTGTCGAGACGCCCCCGTGCCGCGGGGACGCCGCCGTCCTGCGGGGACGCCCCCGTGCCGCCGCGACGCCGCCGTCCTGTGGGGGCGCCGCCGTCCTGTGGGGACGCCCCCGTTCCGCCGCGACGCCGTGGTCGTGCCGAGACGCCGCCGCATCTGGCGGCGTTTCGAGACCCGGGCGGCGCCTCACGACGACGGGGGCGTCCGTGTCGGCTTCGGGACGCGCGCGTGCCGTCGCGACGGGGGCGTCTCGACCGGTCCCGCGTCAGCTGCGCGCGGGTTCCTCGTCCGTGATGTCGGCGACGGTCGCGCCGTACGCGGCGATGAGGGCGTCGGCGTCGACGAAGGCGCTCGCACCGTGCCTCCCGGCACCGAGGGCCACCCGCCGGCCGGTGATCCGCTCGTCGGCGTAGACCGGCAGGTCGCCCGTCGCGCCGATCGGGGTGATGGTGCCCCGTTCGTAGCCCGAGGCCTCGAGCGCGGTCGCTGCATCGGGCATCGAGAGCTTGTTGACCCCGACGACGGTGCGGAGCTTCTTCCACGCGATGCTGCGACCACCGGGCACGAGGGCGAGCAGGAACCCGCCGTCGTGTCGCTTCACCACGAGCGTCTTCACGATGTCGCCGGGGTCGATGCGGAGCAGTGCCGCAGCTTCCTGCAGGGAGTCCGCCGCCGGGCGTTCGACGACGTCCACGGCGAGGCCGCGGGCTGCGGCGTCCTGGTCGAAACGGTCGGTCGCGGAGAGCGTCATGGGGAGAACGCTACCGGCGCGGAGCGACGTGGGAGGATGGACCCGGTATGACGATCACACAAGCGCCCCGGAAGCCCCTGCGCATCGGCCCCATCGAGGTCGACGTGCCGGTCGTGCTCGCGCCGATGGCGGGCATCACGAACATGGCGTACCGCCGACTGTGCCGTGAGTACGGCGCCGGCCTGTACGTCTGCGAGATGATCACGTCCCGCGCCCTGGTCGAGCGGACTCCGGAGTCGATGCGGCTCATCCAGCACCACGAGTCCGAGACGCCGCGCTCGATCCAGCTGTACGGCGTGGAGCCGAACACCGTGGCGGAGGCCGCCTCGATCCTGGTCGGCGAGGACCGTGCGGACCACATCGACCTGAACTTCGGCTGCCCGGTCCCGAAGGTCACCCGGAAGGGCGGCGGCGCTGCGCTGCCGTGGAAGCTCGACCTGTTCCGGGACCTCGTGACGAAGACCGTCCGCGCTGCCGGCGACGTCCCGGTCACGGTGAAGATGCGCAAGGGGATCGACAACGACCACCTGACCTACCTCGACGCTGCCCGGATCGCCCGCGACGCCGGGGTCGCTGCCGTGTCGCTGCACGCACGGACCGCGAACGAGCACTACTCGGGGCACGCGGACTGGTCCGCCATCGCGACCCTGAAGGAAGCGGTCACCGACATCCCGATCCTCGGCAACGGCGACATTTGGTCGGCCGCCGACGCGCTGCGGATGGTCGACGAGACCGGAGCCGACGGCGTCGTGGTCGGTCGTGGCTGCCTCGGGCGGCCGTGGCTGTTCGGCGACCTCGCGGCGGCGTTCCGCGGCGAGGGGCTCCGCTACATGCCGTCCCTCGGCGAGGTCGCGGTCGGCTTCCGTCGACACGCAGAGCTCCTGGTCGAGTTCTTCGAGTCCGAGGAGCACGGCTGCCGCGACATCCGCAAGCACGTCGCGTGGTACTTCAAGGGGTACCCGATCGGCGGCGACGTCCGATCCGGCTTGGCGATGGCGTCGAGCCTGCAGGAGATCGACGACCTGCTCGCCCAGCTCGACCACGACGCTCCGTACCCCGGTGCGGACGCCGAGGGACCGCGCGGGCGGGCCGGGCACCCGAAGCGCACCGCGCTCCCGGACCGCTGGCTCGAATCGCGTGACGTCGACAGCGAGTTCCGCAAGGTGCTCGCCGCCGCCGAGCTGCACCACAGCGGCGGATGAGCGCGACCGCCTCCTACGGGCCCGCCGACGCCGAGCGCTGGTTGCCGGAGACCCACGGCAACCGCCGTTCGGACTTCGCCCGCGACCGAGCCCGCCTGCTCCACTCGAGTGCGCTCCGGCGACTCGCCGCGAAGACCCAGGTGCTCAGCCCGACCACGGGTCTGGACTTCGCGCGGAACCGCCTGACCCACTCGCTCGAGGTCGCACAGGTCGGCCGCGAACTCGCCGACCAGCTCGGACTCGACCCGGACGTCGTGGACACCGCGTGCCTCGCGCACGACATCGGGCACCCACCGTTCGGGCACAACGGGGAGACCGCGGTGAACGCCTGGGCTGCGGGTATCGGCGGGTTCGAGGGGAACGCACAGACCCTCCGTCTGCTCACCCGGCTGGAGCCGAAGGTCTACGGTCCGGGTGCGGACGGTGACGACGACCGCCCGTACGGGCTGAACCTGACGCGCGCGTCGCTCGATGCGAGCTGCAAGTACCCGTGGCCCGCGGCCCAAGGGGTCGCCGAGGCGTCCTCGGGTCGCACGAAGTTCGGGTTCTACGACGACGACCACGACGCGTTCGAGTGGCTCCGTGCCGGCGCGCCCCGCCGGCAGCGGTGCATCGAGGCGCAGGTCATGGACCTGTCGGACGACATCGCGTACTCCGTGCACGACTTCGAGGACGCGGTCGTCGCGGGCTTCATCGACGTGGCGGCGCTCGGGGACCGCGTGGGGGAGAACGACATCGTCTCGGCGATGCACGCGTGGGTCGGGAGCGACCTCAGCCGGGAGGAACTGCTCGAGGCGTTCGAGCGCCTGCGGTCGTTGCCGCTGTGGATGACGTCGTACGACGGCTCCCGGCGTGATGCCGCGCGGCTGAAGAACCTCACCTCGCAGCTCATCGGGCGGTTCGCGCGGACGGCGACGGCCGCCACACGGGAGTCCTACGCGTCCGGGTCCCTCGTGCGCTTCGCCGCGAGTGTCGTCACGCCGCCGGAGATCATCGGGGAGATCTCGGTGCTGAAGGGCATCGTCGCGGCGTTCGTGATGACGCAAGGCGATCGGCAGCCGGTGTACGAGGACCAGCGGCGGATCCTCACGGAGCTCCTCGACGCCCTCGCGGCAAGTGGGAGCGCTGACCTCGAGCCGGGGTTCGCCGCCGACTGGCGTGCCGCATCGGACGACGCCGGGCGGTTGCGCGCCGTCGTGGACCAGGTCGCGAGCCTGACCGACCAAGGCGCGATCGCCTGGCACCGGCGGCTCGTGGTCGGGGAGCGCGAGACCACGCACATCCCGGTCTGAGCGCGCAGGTCCTCCGCCGGGCGCGGTCATCCGCGCGAGACGCCGCCGTGTCGCAGGGCCGGACGGTGCCTGGGACGCCCCCGTCTACGCGAGACACCGCGGACTGGGCGAGACGCCGCCGGATTCGGCACCGTCTCGTGCGCTCGGGGGCGTCTCACGGGAACGGGGGCGTCTCGGCGGCCGCGCCCGCCGCGCCGGCGCCGCCGGCACCCAGGCACCCCGGCGTCCGGCGTCGGCCGCACGAACTAGGATCGAGGGGTGGCTGGCAGGATCGCGCGGAACGACATCGACGAGGTCCGCGCGCGCGTGAACATCGCCGACATCGTCGGCGACTACGTCACCCTGAAGTCCGCCGGAGTCGGTTCGCTGAAGGGCCTCTGCCCGTTCCACGACGAGCGGTCCCCGTCGTTCCACGTGCGGCCGCAGGTCGGTCGCTACCACTGCTTCGGCTGCGGCGAGGACGGCGACGTCTTCGAGTTCATCATCAAGCAGGACCACACGACGTTCCAGGAAGCCGTCGAGCGGATGGCCGCCAAGATCGGCTTCACCCTGCACTACGAAGAGGGCGACGGCCCCCGCACCGACTACAACCAGCGTGCCCGGTTGATCGCCGTGAACGAGGCAGCGCTGGCCTTCTACCAGGCGCAGCTCACGACCGCAGCGGCCGAGCCCGCCCGCCAGTTCCTCGGGGAGCGTGGGTTCGATCCCGCGGCAGCGCAGCACTTCGGCGTCGGCTTCGCACCGCAGTCGTACGACGCCACGCGTGAGCACCTCCGCGGCCGCGGGTTCTCGATGGACGAGATCCTCGCCGCGGGCCTCGCCGGGCAGGGCGACCGGTCGCCGTACGACCGGTTCCGCGGCCGTCTCATGTGGCCCATCCGCGACGTCACCGGAGCGACGATCGGGTTCGGCGCCCGCCGGTTGCTCGAGGAGGACAAGGGCCCGAAGTACCTCAACACGCCCGAGACCCCGATCTACCACAAGAGCCAGGTCCTCTACGGGCTGGACCTCGCGCGGCGGGACATCTCGAAGCAGAAGCAGGTCGTCATCGTCGAGGGCTACACCGATGTGATGGCCTGCCACCTCGCGGGGGTGACGACGGCCGTGGCGACCTGTGGCACGTCCTTCGGCGTCGACCACATCAAGGTCCTCCGCCCGATGCTCGGCGACCTGGCCGGTGCCGACCCGAACGCGAACGGCGAGGTCGTCTTCACCTTCGACCCGGACGACGCCGGGCAGCGTGCAGCGAGCCGCGCCTTCGCGGAGGAGCAGCGGTTCGCCGCCCAGACCTACGTCGCCGTCGCTCCCGAGGGGCTCGACCCGTGCGACCTCCGACTCGCGCGCGGCGACGACGCGATCCGCCGACTCGTCACGAACAAGCGCCCGATGTTCGAGTTCATGATCCGGCGCACGCTCGACGGCCACGACCTCGAGACCGTCGAGGGCCGGGTCAGTGCCCTCCGCGCCGCTGCTCCCGTCCTCGCCGGCATCCGCGACCGGTCGCTCACCCAGGGGTACGTCCGCGAACTCGCGGGGTGGCTCGGCATGGACATGCCGGAGGTCCGTCGCGCGGTCGAGACGGCTCGGCGACGCGCGGCCGCCGTCACCGACGACCGGTCTGGAGGCACGGGTGGCGCCGGACGCGCCGGCTCCGGTGGCGAGACGCTGCCGCCGGACGAGCCCGTGGCCGGCATCAAGATGCTGCCGAACGACCCGATCACCCGGATGGAGCGGGACGCGGTGATGGCCATGGTCCAGCAGCCCGGTCACGTCGGCGTCCCGTTGCTCGGCCTCGCCGCGTCCGCCACGTTCTCGGCGCCGATGCTCGCGGTCGTCCGTGACGCGGTCCTCTCGAACGTCGACGCGGTCGGCGCGGGGGACTGGCTCGACCGCCTGCTGCAGGACGTCCCGACCCCGTTCCGCGGGCTCGTGCAGGAACTCGCCCTCGCCCCGATCCCGGCGCGCAACGACGCCGACCTGGCGCACTGGACCCGCAGCATCGTCGTGGCGTTGGTCGAGCGCGACATGCTGGCGCGCAAGGCGTCGCTGCTCGGGCAGCTGCAGCGCGCCGACCCCCACGAGCAGGCCGAGCGTCGTGCCGAGATCCAGCGTCAGCTCATGGAGATCGACGCCCAGCGGATGCGACTGCGCGCCGACGCCGAGGCGTCCTGACCGGCAGGAGCGGGGCAGCGCATTCCGTTGCAGAGCGCAACTTTCCTGCGTCGATCCGGCGCGTCCAGGCGCACATCTTGCTCCTGACACCGCAGCCGCGCATTACAGCGGTGTAAACAAATCCCCCTCGGTTCGTTGCGTTTCGTGACAGGGTGATAGCAATGAGCGTCCCTGGGCGGGCACACAGTGGCTCCATCGCCCTCCCGGAACCCTTGCAATCATGACAAGAGAGGCACCGGATATGGCATCCGTTACCAAGTGGAGCAAGCGCGCGATCGCGCTCGGCGCCGGAGCAGCAGCGACGGCGCTGGTGCTGACCGGCTGCGCGGGCGGCGGCAGCGGCGGCTCCGGCAACCTGAACGGCCTGATCATCGGCACGACCGACAAGATCGTGTCGCTCGACCCGGCCGGCTCGTACGACAACGGCTCCTTCGCCGTGCAGAACCAGGTCTTCCCGTTCCTGATGAACACCCCGACGGGCAGCCCGGACGTCAAGCCGGACATCGCGACCAAGGGTGAGTTCACCGACCCCACGACGTACACGGTCACGCTCAAGAAGGGCCTCGAGTTCGCGAACGGCCACAAGCTCACCTCGAGCGACGTGAAGTTCTCGTTCAACCGCGAGATCAAGATCAACAACGCGAACGGCCCGCAGTCGCTGCTCGCGAACCTCAAGAGCATCGACACGCCGAACGACACGACGGTCGTGTTCCACCTCGACCACGCCGACCAGACCTGGCCGCAGGTGCTCTCGAGCCCCGCCGGCCCGATCGTGGACGAGCAGGTCTTCTCGGCGACCAAGCTCACCCCGGCGCAGGACATCGTGAAGGGCAACGCGTTCGCGGGCCAGTACACGATCAAGTCCTACAAGGAGAACGACCTCATCGCGTACGAGGCGAACCCGAAGTACGACGGGGTCCTCGACAAGGCGAAGACGAAGGACGTCACGGCGCAGTACTTCGCCAAGGAGACCGACCTGAAGCTCGCGGTCCAGAAGGGTGACGTCGACGTGGCGTACCGCTCCCTGGCCCCGACCGACATCACGTCGCTCCGCTCGAAGAAGGACCTGCAGGTCATCGACGGCCCCGGTGGCGAGCTCCGCTACCTGGTCTTCAACTTCAAGACGCAGCCGTTCGGCACCGGTCAGACCGGGGCCGACGCCGCGAAGGCCCTCGCGGTCCGCAAGGCCGTGGCCGACGTCGTCGACCGCGCCGCGCTGGCCAAGGACGTGTACAAGGACACCTACACGCCGGCCTACTCGATGGTGCCGGACGGCCTGACCGGCGCAGCGACGCCGTTCAAGTCGATGTACGGCGACGGCAACGGGGCCCCGGACGTGTCGAAGGCGAAGAAGACCCTCGCCGACGCGGGCGTGACCGGCAAGATCGCGCTGGACATCCAGTACTCGCCGGACCACTACGGCTCGGCCTCGGACGACGAGTACGCCCTGCTGAAGACCCAGCTCGAACAGACCGGCCTGTTCACCGTGAACATCCAGTCCACGGTGTACACGACCTACGCGGTCGAGCGCACGAAGGACACCTACCCGGTGTACCAGCTGGGTTGGTTCCCGGACTTCTCGGACGCCGACAACTACCTGTCGCCGTTCTTCACGAAGGAGAACTTCGTGCAGAACCACTACGACGACCCGACGATCCAGAGCCTCATCGCGAAGGAGCAGGAGGAGTCGGACAAGTCCAAGCGTGCTGACCTGATCAAGCAGGCCCAGGAGCGCGAGGCGTCCCAGATCTCGACCCTCCCCCTGCTGCAGGGCAAGTCGGTCGCCGTCGCCGGGAAGGACGTCAAGGGCGTCACGCTCGACGCGTCGTTCAAGTTCCGCTACGGGACCATCAGCAAGTAACCCGATGCAGGACAGGGGGTGCTCCCACGAGGAGCGCCCCCTGTCCCACGTCCGCGAAAGGCACCCCACCCCGTGACCCTCACGAACGCCGAGGCGGTCGAGACCGAGCCCACGAAGCCCCAGGCGCAGCGACGCGCCGGGGGCGGCGGACTCGGCCGGTACGTCCTGATCCGCTTCCTGCTCATCTTCCCGACCGTCTTCATCCTGGTGACGCTCGTGTTCTTCCTGATGCGCGTCATCGGGAACCCGATCACCGCGTCGGTCGGTGGCCGGCTCACGCCGTCGCAGTTGCAGGAACGCCTGCACGCCGCCGGGTACGACCGCCCGGTGATCGTCCAGTACCTCGAGTACCTGGGCCGCATCATCCGCGGTGACTTCGGCACGTCGGTGACCGACAACCGCCCGATCACCGAGATCATCCTGCAGTACGGGGGCGCCACCGCCGAGCTCGTGTTCTACGCGCTCATCGTCGCCCTCGTGCTCGGCATCCCGCTCGGCATGCTCGCCGCCTACCTCCGCGACAAGTGGCCCGACGTCCTGCTCCGGGCACTCGCGATCCTCACCTACGCGACACCCGTGTTCTTCGGCGGTCTGCTGCTGAAGCTCGTCTTCTCGGTGTGGCTCGGCTGGCTGCCGCTCGGCGACCGCGCGTCGACCCGCGCCGAGCTCGTGTTGAACCAGGTGCCGAACGCGACCGGCGTCTACATCATCGACGCGATCCGGACGGGCAACGGGCAGATCATCTCCGACGTGCTCGTGCACGCGATCCTGCCGGCGCTGACGCTCGGGCTGTTGACCGCCGGCATCTTCCTGCGCCTGGTGCGCGCGAACATGATCGGCTCGCTCGGGTCCGAGTACGTCGACGCGGCCCGCTCGCGCGGTGTCCGGGAGGCACGGCTCGTCCGCACGCACGCGTTCCGTCCGGCGCTGGTCCCGATCATCACCGTGATGGGCCTTCAGATCGCGATGCTGCTGGGTGGCTCGGTGCTCACCGAGACCACCTTCGGGTGGCGCGGGCTCGGGTACGAGCTGAACCAGTACCTGTCCGCCCGGGACTTCGTCGCCGTGCAGGGCATCGTCGCGCTGCTCGCCGTCATCGTGGCCGTGACCAACTTCGTCGTCGACATCGTCGCGGCGCTCATCGACCCGAGAGTGAGGTTCTGACCATGGCCGACGTCACCCTCGTCGATCGTCACGAGTCAGCCTGGAAGCGCCTGCCCGTCGTCGTCCAGCTCCGCAAGAGCACCGGCTGGCAGCGCGCCATGCTCATCGTCGGCGTCGTCATCTGCGCCCTGTACCTGCTCGTCGCGGTGTTCGCGCCGCTCATCGCCCCGTACGGCTTCGGCCAGCTGCAGTCGAGCACCGGCGTCGGGTTCCCGCGCACGGGTTCGCCCAGCCCCGCGCACATCTGGGGCACCACCGTCGGCGGGTTCGACGTGTTCAGCCGCGTCGTGTTCGGTGCGCGCACCGCGGTGCTCGTGGTGATCGTGGCGGTCGTCGTCTCGATCATCGTCGGCGTGCTGCTCGGCATGGTGTCCGGCTACCTCGGTGGGTGGCTCGACCGGGTGCTCGTGGTCGTCGCGGACGCGGTGTTCGCGTTCCCGTCGCTGCTCCTCGCGATCGTCGTCTCGATCGTGATCTCGGGTGGCAACTCGAGCTACTCCGGCGGCATCCTGGCGGCGGCGATCTCGATCACCGTGGTCTACGTGCCGCAGTACTTCCGTGTGATCCGGGCCGAGGCGGTGCGCCTGAAGAACGAGGCGTTCGTCGAGTCCGCCCGCGTGATGGGCACGAACCCGTGGCGCATCATGACCCGGCACGTCTTGCGGAACTCCACCCGGAGCCTGCCGCTGATCCTGACGCTCAACGCGAGCGACGCGATCCTGACGCTCGCCGGGCTCGGCTTCCTCGGGTTCGGCATCGGCCCGACCGCCGGCGCCGAGTGGGGCTACGACCTCAGCCGCGCACTGTCCGACGTCGCGAGCGGCGTCTGGTGGACGGGTGTCTTCCCGGGCATCGCCATCGTCGTGCTCGTGCTCGGCGTGACGTTCATCGGTGAGAGCCTCAACGACATCTCGGACCCGCGCCTCCGTGCACGGCGCCGACTGAAGCAACTGGTCTCCACGCAGCACGTGGCGACCACGACGGAAGGGGCGGGCGCATGACCGACGCACCCACGGGCCTCCCGGCCGACCACGAGCCGGCCGACCACGAGCCGGCCGACCACGAACCGGCCGACCACGCACCGACCCACGGCGAACCGACCGATCGCCGGCACCCCGACGACGACGCCGCCGACGCGGCCCGCATGGCGGCCGCCGGCCTGGCCGAGCCGGTGGTCGTCGTCGACGACCTGACCGTCACCTTCGCGACCGACGGCGGCGCCGTCGACGCCGTGAAGGGCGTCAGCATCGACGTCCGACCGCGTGAGGTCCTGGCGATCGTCGGCGAGTCCGGATCCGGCAAGTCCGTCACGGCGCGGAGCATGCTGCGGCTGATGCCCGAGACGGCGACCCTCGGCGGCGCGGTGCTCCTCGACGGCACCGACGTGGTGTCGGTCGGACAGCAGCGGCTGCGCGAACTCCGCGGGACCGCCGGTGCGATGGTGTTCCAGGAGCCCTCGACCGCCCTCAACCCGGTCTTCACGGTCGGGTGGCAGATCGCCGAGGGCCTCCGGGCGCACGGCGGCGTCTCGAAGAAAGAGGCGCGCGCCAAGGCGATCGACTACCTCCGGCGGGTCGGCATCCCCGACCCGGAGGTCCGCGTCGACCACTACCCGCACCAGTTCTCCGGCGGCCAGAAGCAGCGTGTCGTCATCGCGAGTGCGCTGGCCCTCGAGCCGAGCGTCATCATCGCGGACGAGCCGACGACGGCGCTCGACGTCACCGTGCAGGCCGAGATCCTCGACCTGCTCCGGCGGTGCCGCGACGAGTTCGGGGCGGCGATCGTCGTCATCACGCACAACATGGGCGTCGTGGCCGACCTGGCCGACCGGGTCGCCGTGATGTACCAGGGTGAGATCGTCGAGGAGGCCCCGGTGCGCGAGCTCTTCGCGAACCCCAAGGCCGACTACACGAAGCGCCTGCTCGCCGCCGTGCCGCGGCTCGAGGCCTCGACCGGGACCGCCCGCCGCGCTGCCGTGTCGCAGGACGTCGAACCGCTCGTGTCCGCCCGCGGGCTGGAGATCGAGTACCCGGGACGCCTCGGCAGCCCGGCGTTCCGCGCTGTGAAGGGCGTCGACCTGGACATCCGTCCGGGCGAGGTCCTGGGGCTCGTGGGGGAGTCCGGCTCCGGCAAGACCACCATCGGCCGGGCGATGGCCGGCCTGACCCGGGTGTCCGGGGGGTCGCTGAAGGTCCTCGGCACCGAGATGCTCGGGTACCGCGAGCGCGACTTCAAGCGGCTGCGCAAGGACATCGGGTTCGTCTTCCAGGACCCGGCGACGTCGTTCAACCCGCTGCTGACGATCGCCGAGTGCGTCGCCGAGCCGCTGGTCGTGCACGGCGAGTCGTCCTCGCCGCGTGCCGCGCGGAAGCGGGTCGACGAACTGCTCGAAGCGGTCCAGCTGCCCGCCGCGTACGGCGACCGGTACCCGCACGAGCTCTCCGGTGGGCAGCGCCAGCGCGCGTCGCTCGCCCGGTCGCTCGCGCTCCGGCCCAAGCTGCTCATCGCGGACGAGCCGACGAGCGCGCTCGACGTGTCCGTGCAGGCACGCGTGCTCGAGCTGTTCCTCGAGCTGCAGCAGGACATGGGCTTCGCGTCGCTGTTCATCAGCCACGACCTCGCCGTCGTCGGTGCCCTGTCCGACCGCATCGCCGTGCTCTACCGCGGCGACCTGGTCGAGACGGGGACGACGGCCGAGGTGCTCGGTGCGCCGCGGCACCCGTACACGCAGCGGCTGCTCGCCTCGCTGCCCGTCCCGGACCCGGCGGAGCAGGCAGCGCGACGGCGTACCCTGGAGCAACTGGAGCGCGTCGGGTCCTGACCCGACACGACCGGCCTGGAGGCGCGACCGGCGTCGTCGACGCGAGTCGCGCCTCCAGGCGGTCGCCTCCACTGCTGTGCACACGGCGGGCCGTCCACCGCGGCACGCCGCGACCGCCGCCAGGGGGCGGCGTGGAAGGGGACCCATGATCGCGGTGAACGGACCTGCCGTCGTCGCTGACGACGTGTCGATCGAGTACCGGAGCGGCCGCGGAGCGGACGCGATCCGTGCCGTGGACGGCGTGAGCCTGACCGTCCGTCAGGGCGAGATCCTGGCCGTCCTGGGGGAGTCCGGGTCGGGGAAGTCGACGTTCGCCGCCGCCGTGGCGGGGCAGCTCGGCGCCACCGGCGAAGGGGACGGCGCGCACCGCCGGCACATCACGGGCGGGGAGCTGACGGTGCTCGGACAGCGCACGCGCGGGCTCCGGCCGTCGTCGCGGAAGCTCGAACGGCTCAGCGGGCGCATCGGGTACCTGCCCCAGGACGGCGCCGACCGACTGAGCCCGGACCTGACCGTGGGCGAGGCGATCGCCGAGCCGATCTACGCGCGCGACCGTCGGTTCGACCGGAAGGAAGCGGGCCTGATGGTCGCGCGGCTCGTCGACGCCGTGCACCTGCCGCTCGGCGTGATGCGCCTGAACACCTGGGAACTCTCGAGCGGGCAGCGTCAGCGGGTCGCCCTGGCACGTGCCCTCGTGCTCGAACCGCAGCTGCTCGTCGCGGACGAACCCGCCCGCGGCGTCGACGTGCTCGTCCGCCAGTCCGTCCTCGAGGCGCTGGCCAACCTGCAGCGCAACCGTCAGTTCTCGGCGGTCGTCGTCTCGAGCGACCTGCGCGAGGCCCGGGCACTGGCCGACCGGGTCGCGATCATGGCCGAGGGCCGACTGGTCGGGCTCGGGACGTTCGACGAGGTGCTCGACAACCCGGTCGACCCGTACGTGAAGACCCTGGCGTCGACCGCCGCACGGCCGGTGAAGCGCCGTCCAGCGGCGGCCGCCCCGCGTCGCTCGTCGGCACCCCGGCGGCCGGTGGGTGCCAGCACCGCACCCCGCACCGATCGTCAGGAGAACGCGTGAGCACCGAGCAGTCCACCTCGTCGTCGGCCCCGGTGACCCCTGCCGCGTCGGGGAGTGCGCGAGGGCACCGCGCCGTCGTCACGGACGCCGGGGCGCCGCTGCCCGTGGCCCCGCCGACGCCCGGTCCGATCGCGGTCCTGCCCACCGAGGCAGACCTGCACGTCGACGCCGTCACGGCAGCCGGGGGCACGGTGGCACCGCTCGGGGACGACACCCGCGGCGTCGTGTGGCTCGACGCCCGCGACCCGGCCGGTCTCGCCGAGGCCCTCCGCTCGGCTCCCGGCATCGGCTGGGTCCAGCTGCCCTTCGCGGGGGTCGACGCCTTCGCGCACCTGATCGAGGAACACGGCGACCGCGTCCTGTTCACCTCGGCCAAGGGTGCGTACGCCGAGCCCGTCGCCGAGCACGCCCTCGCCCTGACGCTCGGGACGCTCCGGGTCCTGCAGCAGCGTGCCCGGGCGACCTCGTGGGCCACCGAACCCCAGGGCGTCTCCCTGTACGGGCGCGAGGTCCTCGTGATCGGCGCCGGCGGCATCGCCCTCGAGTACATCCGACTCCTCGCACCGTTCGAGGTCTCGGTGACCGTGGTCCGCCGCTCGGCCGACCCCGTCCCCGGTGCCGCGCGGACGGTGACCACGGACGAGCTCGACGCCGTGCTGCCCGACGCCGACGTCGTGATGATCGCCGCGGCGATGACCGCCGGGACGGCGAAGCTGTTCGGACCCGAGCAGTTCGCGCTGATGAAGCCCAGCGCACGGCTCGTGAACATCGCCCGTGGGGGACTCGTCGATACCGACGCGCTCGTGCAGGCGCTCCGCGACGGCGAGATCGCCGCGGCGGGGCTCGACGTCACCGACCCGGAACCCCTGCCGGACGGCCACCCGCTCTGGTCGGAGCCGGGCGCGATCATCACCCCGCACCAGGCGGACACCCCGGACATGGTCGCGCCGCTCCTCGCCGAGCGCGTGCGGGTGAACACGACGGCGTTCCTCGGCGGCTCCGGCGACGGGTTCGTCGGCGTCGTGGACCCGGCTGCGGGGTACTGACGAGCGGCGCGCCCGGGATGCACGGTGGATGCGCGGGGCCGTCTCGGTGTGCTGCTATGCTGTTACCCGTTGTTCAGCTGAACAACTGATCCTCGATAGCTCAATTGGCAGAGCAGCCGGCTGTTAACCGGCAGGTTGTTGGTTCGAGTCCAACTCGGGGAGCGAACAGGCCCTCACTCTTCGGAGTGGGGGCCTTCGTCGTTGTCGGGGGTCAGGTCGTTGTCGGGGGTCAGGTCGTTGTTGGGGGTCGGGCGGGAGGCTGTTAGCGTTCACAGGTGCTCACCCTGCGTCGGACCCTCGTTGCGGGGCTCGTCCTCGTCGCGGGCCTCGGTCTGACCGCGTGCACCTCCGCCGCCGAGCCGGAGCCGGGAGGATCGCCGAGCGGGACGTCCTCCGGCCCGGTGTCCGCGTCCGGCACCGCTCCGATCGTGTTCGCGTTCGTCTGTCGGGTCGGAATCTCGGACCGGACCCAGACGTACACGACCTACTCGGCGGTCTGGGGCGATGATCGCACCGACTGTGCTGCCGAGCGGATCACCGGGACCGAGGCCTCGGCACAGCAGGCGGCTGCGGTGCGGGCGTCCCACGGGGCCGCCACGCTCGAGGAACTCGCGTCGGCGTGTGCGGTGCGCGGCGTCGCGCCGTGGACCCGACCGGTCGCGACGGCGCACCAGGCGGCGGTGGCCGACGGTGTCCTCGCGTACTGTCCGGGTCACCCGGAGCAGGACCGCCTGCGGGACGCGGTGGCGGCGTACCGGGGGTGAGCCGCGCCTGGCGGTGTCGGACGGGGACTGTCCGTCAGCCCTCGGGGTGGTCGCGCCCGGGCAGCCACGACTGGCCGGGCCCGCCCCAGCTGTTCTTCCGGATCGCCTTGGCGACCTGCTTGCCGTACGGGTGGACCAGGCGGTCGGCGTAGAGGTAGCCGTCGAGGTGGTCGTACTCGTGCTGGAAGATCCGGGCGAGCCATCCGTCCGCCTCGACCTCGAACGGTTCGCCGTGCTCGTCGACGGCACGGAGGAGTGCCCGCGGCGCCCGACGGAGCGGGAAGCGCTCCCCGGGGATCGAGAGGCAGCCCTCGGACTCCTCGTCCTCGTCGAGTTCCTCCACCGACTCCGGCGTGGCAGGAGTCGTCCACAGGACCGGGTTCACGGCCGCGCGGCGGTGCAGGACGCCGTCATCATCGGTCCATGAGTACACGAACAGTCGCTGGCCCACGCCGACCTGCGGGCCCGCGAGCCCGACCCCGGGGGCCAGGTCCATCGTCTCGAACATGTCGGCGACGAGCGCGCGCAGGGCGTCGTCGAAGTCGGTGACCTCGGCGGCGCGTTCGTGCAGGACGGGTTCACCGGTGATCCGGATCGGGAGAACGGGCATTCACCCAGGTTATCCGGCCGGTTCCTATAGCCTCGACCCGTGACGACGGACCTGACGATCCCGGACGCGGTGAACCTCACACCGTTCCAGGCGCTGATGATCCCGGTCGCGTTGGTCGGTGCCGTGTTCCTGTCGTTGGGTGCGCAGTTCCAGAGCCGCGGGGTCCAGCGCGTCGAAGCACGCCTGGGGCGGCAGTCGAAAGGCCTGAGCGTCCGGCACGTCCTGGCGCTGGTGTCGAGCGGCTCCTGGGTGCTCGGCACGATCATGCTCGGCATCGCCGTCGTCCTGCAGCTCGTCAGCATCACCTTCGCGCCGCTCATCGTCGTGCAGCCCCTCGGTGCCGTCGCCCTCGTCATCACGACGTGGTTCTCGTCGCGGTCGAGCGGCGTCCCGCTCGGGTACCGGGCGCGGCGGGCCGTGTGGACGTGCATCGTGGGCGTGGCGATCTTCGTCGGGATCGCGGCCTTCGTCGGGCACGAGAGCCCGATCACCGCGCAGCAGCTCGTCACGATCCTGGTGACCCTGGCCGTGGTGCTCGTGCTGGTGCTCGTGTCGTTCCGGATCGTCGCCAAGCACGGCAACGCGCTGTACTACATCGTCGGGGCGGGGCTCCTCTACGGCTTCGTCGCGACCCTGGCCAAGGTGACGCTGAACCGGTTCGTCAACCACACGTTCGACTGGCTCACCGTCCTGGCCATCATCGGCGTGCTCGTCGCGGCGGCGCTCGGCGGGTACTTCGTGCAGAACGCGTACTCCAGCGGGTCGGCCGACCTGGTGATCGCCGGGCTGACCGTGATCGACCCGATCGTGGCGGTGAGCATCGGCGTGATCGTCCTCGGGGAGGCCGCGGGTGCACCGTGGATCGCCGTCGCGGGGTTCGTCGTCGCAGCCGCCATCGCGATCACGGGCGTGTTCATGCTGGCCAAGCACCACCCGCAGACGCGGGCCTGACCCGGCGACCGGCCACGCGCCTCCCGGTGTCGGCGCCAGTGTGGGTGTCGGTGTCGGTGTCGGCGGGACCGTCACCGGGGTGACGGGGGTCCACCGCGAGGCTGACGTGCCCGCGCAGACCGGTACGGTAACGTTCCGAACCGACCAGACATCGCCCACGAGAGGACGACGCCCGCCGTGTCACAGGACGCCACCACCGCCACCGCCGAACCGACGGGTGCGACGGGCGGACGCCGACCGCTCCGCGTGCTGATCGCAGCGGACACCTTCGCCCCCGACGTGAACGGCGCCGCGACCTTCGCCGAGCAGCTCGCCGTCGGCCTGGCCGAACGCGGGCACGAGGTCCACATCGTCGCCCCCGCGTCCAGCCGTCACTACGGGACCTTCGACGAGGAGCACAGCGGCGTCACGCTCACCGTGCACCGCCTGAAGTCCTACAAGTGGCCGCTGCACCCGTGGCTCCGGTTCGTCTGGCCGTGGAGCGTGCGGAAGTGGACGGCCCCGATCCTCGACGCCCTGCAGCCGGACGTCCTGCACATCCAGTCGCACGTCGTCATCGGCCGCGGGATCGTGCACGAGGCGCACGACCGCCACATCCGGGTCATCGCGACGAACCACTTCATGCCCGAGAACCTGCTCGAGTACGCACCGTTCGGCCGGTGGACCCTGCCGGTCGCGCTGAAGCTCGCGTGGAGCGACGCGGCGCGGACCTACCGTCTCGCCGACGCGATCACCACGCCGACGAACCTGGCGGCGGACTACCTCCGCGACGCGATCGCCGGGCAGCAGGTCATGGCGATCTCGTGCGGGATCGACGCGTCCCGGTACGTCGCACGCGAGGGCCGACCCGCCGGCAACGACATCGTCTTCGTCGGCCGCGTCGCCCCCGAGAAGAACCTCGACGTCCTCATCCGGGCACTCGCCCTGTTGCCCGCCGAACTCAACGCGACCGTCACCGTCGTCGGTGACGGCGAGATGATCCCGAAGCTCTCCGCGCAGGCGAAGGAACTCGGCCTCCAGGACCGCGTCCGGTTCCTCGGCTTCGTCTCCGACGAGCGCAAGCGCGAGGCCCTGACGAACGCCACGGTGTTCGCGATGCCGTCGACGGCCGAGTTGCAGAGCATCTCGTCGCTCGAGGGCATGGCCTCCGGGCTGCCCGTCGTCGCCGCGAACTCGATGGCGCTGCCGCACCTGATCGACGGCAACGGCTTCCTGTTCGCCCCGGGGGACGAGCACGACCTCGCGGCCAAGCTCACCGCGGTGCTCACGGCGTCGGACGCCGACTACCGCGCGATGCGAGCGCGCAGCCTGACCATGATCGAGGCGCACGACATCAACCGCACGCTCGCGACGTTCGAGGCGCTGTATCGTGGGGAGCCGGTGGCCTGACGGCCCCCGACGAGGGGCGGTAGCCAAGCTGGTCAAGGCAGTCGGCTCATAACCGAACGATTCGCGGGTTCAAGTCCCGCCCGCCCTACGTGCACCTGCCCAAGAAGCGAGACGTCCCAGAAGACAGCAGCCAGGGTCCCACCCCGAACGTGATGTTCGAGGTGACCCGAGGTGGCACCGGCGTGCGCGTGAACGCCTTCCGGATCGGCTTCATGGGCGCGATCGGTGTGCTCGTGGCCCTGGCCGCCGGCACCATCGTCCACGAGCTCAGCACCGTCCTGGTGTACATCGGCGTCGCGCTGTTCCTGGCGCTCGGCATCGACCCGCTCGTCTCGTTCCTCGAGCGCTACATCCCGCGGTGGGCGGCCATCACGCTCGTCGGGGTCGCCATCCTGGCCGCGATCGCCGCCGTCGTGTTCGCGATCGTACCGATCCTCGTGTCCCAGGCGACGAACCTGATACAGAACTTCCCGCAGATCGTGCAGGACATCTCGGCGCAGGGGTGGTTCAAGGACCTGTCGCGGCAGTTCGCCGGGACGTTCGACCTCTCGCACGCGGTGCAGTCCGCGCAGAAGTTCGCGGAGAACCCGGGCAACCTCCTGAGCCTCGGCGGCGGCATCCTCGCGGTCGGCAGCGGGATCCTCACCGGCACGACCGGCGTCGTGATCGTGGTCATCCTGATGCTGTACTTCCTCGCCTCGATGCGCGGGATGAAGTCGATGACCTACCGGTTCGTCCCGGCGTCGCGTCGTCAGAACTTCATCGACGTCAGCGAACAGATCACGCAGGCTGTCGGCCGGTACGTGGTGGGACAGATCTCCCAGGCGCTCATCAACGGCATCCTGAGCCTCGTGTTCCTGCTCGTGATCGGCGCGCCCCTGCCGGTCCTGCTCGCGACGTTCGCGTTCCTCGGGTCCCTGATCCCGCTGGTCGGCACGCTCGGTGCGGCCGTCGTGATCTCGCTCCTGTGCTTCTTCGCGTCACCCCCGACCGCCCTGGCCGCCGCGATCTACTACCTCGTCTACATGCAGGTCGAGGCGTACATCATCTCGCCGCGCATCATGTCCCGTGCCGTGCAGGTGCCCGGCGCACTCGTCGTCATCGCCGCGGTCGCCGGTGGCACGATCGGCGGCGTGCTCGGTGCCCTGGTGGCGGTGCCGGTCGCCGCGTCGGTGATCATCATCGTGCAGAAGGTCATCTACCCCCGGCAGGAGCAGGCGTGACCGACCCGGTCGACCACGCTGCCGGTCGGGAGCGGTGGGCACGCGGACCGCGCGGACCCCTCGCCCTCGTGAACGCCCAGCGTGTCGACCACGCGCAGCCGGTGTGGCCCGTCCCGGGGGAGTGGGCGCCGGCACCCGGCGGGCTGATCGTCACCGCCGGGCTCGACGACGGCGTCGTGGTGGACGGGACCCCGGTCGACGGGACGGTCCTGGTCGCCGGCGACCAGGCAGTCGTCGCGTCCACGGTGGCGTTCCCGGACGGGTTCGCGGGCTCGGTGCACGGGCAGACCCTGCGCGTCTGGGACCCGGCCGCCGACGCGATCGCCCGGTTCGCGGGGATCGCCCGGTTCCCTGCCACGGACGAGTGGGTCACCTCCGGCACGTACCGTCCCGCGGACGGCCTGGAGGCCCGTGGCAGCGTCCTCGACGCCGCCGGCGATCCGCTGGAGGTCGCCGGGCACGTCAGCACGACCGTGGCCGACACGACGGTGGAACTGGTCGCGGTCCGGTCCGCGTCCTTCCAGGGGGCGGCACGGTTGCAGCTCATCGTGCAGGACGGCACGAGCGCGCTGCCCGAGGACGACCCGCAGAGCTCGTACTCGATGGGTCGGTTCCTGTACGTCGACGACCCCGGTCGTGCGGCCGAGGTCACGCTCGACTGGAACCTGCTCGTCCTGCCGCCGTGCGCGTTCTCGTACCAGTTCGCCTGCCCGATCCCGCCCGAGCAGAACCGCATCCCGGTCCGGGTGCTCGCCGGGGAACGCCACCCGATGGACACGTCGGGCGCCGTCTTCCACTGATCCTCGTCGGCGCGCTGGTGTTCCCAGGGCCGACGCTGCATAATGGGCCTGTCCGACAGGACATCACAATCACATATCGATGGTTCCGTTCGAGGATCCGAAGCCGCAGGTCGATGGGGAAGTCGCACCTGACGAATCGGAGGAATCGTGAACGGACCGACCACCGGGGTGCTGTACGTGCACTCCTCACCACGCGCGCTCTGCCCGCACGTCGAATGGGCGGCCGGACGCGCCATGAGCCGTGCCGTGAACTTCTCGTGGCTCGACCAGCCGGCGCAGGACGGCGCCCGGCGCACCGAGTTCACGTGGACCGGCGCCATCGGGACCGGTGCTGCGATCGCGTCCGCGTTGCGCGGCTGGGAGCACCTCCGCTACGAGGTCACCGAGGAACCGACGACGTCGTCCGACGGCGGCCGCTGGATGCACACGCCCGACCTCGGTGTCTTCTACGCCCAGACCGACGTCACCGGCAACATGGTCATCCCCGAGGACCGGGTCCGCTACGCGATGGAGGTCGCGGGCAGCAACGCCCTGGAACTCCACCGCGAGCTCCGGCTGGCGCTCGGTCAGGCGTGGGACGACGAACTCGAGCCCTTCCGTCACGCCGCGGAGGGCAACCCCGTCGTCTGGCTCCACCGCGTCGGCTGACCCACACCCCTCCTCCGATCCACGAACGCCGCCCCTCCGGGCGGCGTTCGTGCGTCCCGGCCGGGTTGCGGGCCGGCCCCGGACGGACAGGAGGCCCGTCTCGACGACGCGAGACGGGCCTCCTGGCCGAGGTGGGGGCGATCAGACGCTGCGGAACGCCACCACCGCGTTGTGACCGCCGAACCCGAACGAGTTGCTGACCGCCAGCAGGTCGCCGTCCGGCAGCGTGCGCGGCTCCCGGGCGACGTCCATGACGATCTCGGGGTCCTGCTCGGTGAGGTTGATCGTCGGCGGGGCGACGCGGTTGTACAGCGCGAGGGCGGTGAACACGGCCTCGATCGCGCCAGCGCCGCCGAGCAGGTGCCCGGTCGAGGCCTTCGTGGCGGACACGACCACGTCGTCGAGGTGGTCACCGAACACCCGACGCATCGCGTGGTACTCGGCGACGTCGCCGACCGGGGTCGAGGTGGCGTGCGCGTTCACGTGCACGACGTCCTCGCGCGAGGCACCGGCGTGCTCGAGCGCCTGCAGGACCGCACGGGCGGCAGCGCTTCCCTCGGGGTCCGGCGCGGTGATGTGGAACGCGTCCGAGGTGATGCCGGCACCGGCGACCTCGGCGTAGATCCGGGCGCCACGGGCCTCGGCGTGCTCCTTGGTCTCGAGGATCAGCGCCGCGGCGCCGTCACCGAGCACGAACCCGTCGCGGGTGACGTCGTACGGACGCGAGGCCGTCTCGGGGGAGTCGTTCCGCCGGGACAGCGCCTGCATGGCTGCGAACGCCGCCAGGGGCAGCGGGTGCAGGGCGGCCTCGGCACCACCGGTGATGACGATGTCGGCGTCGCCGCTCGCGACGTGGCGGTACGCCTCGGCGAGGGACTCCGTGCTCGACGCACAGGCCGACAGGTAGGTGCGCGCGCCACCGCGGGCACCGAACTCCATCTCGATGGCGGCGGCCGGGCCGTTCGCCATGAGCATCGGGACCGTCATCGGCATGACGCGACGCGGACCCTTCTCGCGCAGGGTGTCCCAGGCGTCGAGCAGGGTGTTGACGCCACCGATGCCGGTCGCCCAGTCGACGATCAAGCGCTCGGGGACGACGGTCTCCGGGTCGATGCCGGCGTCCGCCCAGGCTTCACGCGCGGCGACGAGCGACAGCTGCGACGACGGATCGAGCCGCTTCGTCTCGGGGCGGGTGAGCTGGTCGGTGAGGAACCGGCGCGCCTGGCCGGCGAACTCCACGGGGAGCTCCAGCTCGGCGTAGCGCGGGTCCTCGATGCGGGTGATGCCGGACTTGCCGGCGAGCAGCGCTTCCCACGTCTCCGGGGCGGTCGCAGCAAGGGGAGAGATCGCACCGATCCCGGTGACGACGACGGTCTTGTTGGTCATGGAACGACGTGCTCTTTCGTGTGGGGGAACGAGATGAGCGCCGCGGCCCGCGGTTCGCCGGGGCCGCGGCGCTCAGGAAGCTCGCGTCAGGCCTGCGCCTTGACGATGAAGTCGACGGCGTCGCCGACGGTCTTGAGGTTCTTGACCTCTTCGTCGGGGATCTTCACGTCGAACTTCTCTTCGGCGTTCACGACGATGGTCATCATCGAGATGGAGTCGATGTCGAGGTCGTCGGTGAACGACTTGTCAGCGGCGACGGTGTCGGTCGCGATGCCGGTCTCGTCGTTGATCAGCTCGGCCAGGCCGGCGAGGACTTCTTCGTTGGACAGGGCCATGAGTGTTCTCCTTGAGGGGGTGTCGTTTGACCGTAGATCAGCCTAGGGCACGAGTGGTGCGCGCGCCCGGAGGCTCGTCGGTCGGTCGTGACGGCGCCACGACCGGGGTGGGATCAGGGGAGGACGACCACCTGCGCGCCGAACACGAGGCCGGCGCCGAACCCGATCTGCAGGGCGAGACCGCCGGACAGGTCGGGGTGCTCGTCGAGCAGGCGGTGGGTGGCGAGCGGGATGCTCGCGGCGGAGGTGTTGCCCATCGTCGTGATGTCGCGGGCGATCGTCACGGACTCGGGCAGGCCGAGCTGCTTCGCGAACTCGTCGATGATGCGGATGTTCGCCTGGTGCGGCACGAACGCGGCGAGGTCGGCGGGCTGGACCCCGGCGGCCTCCAGCGCTTCGCGGGCGACCTTGACCATCTCCCACACCGCCCAGCGGAACACCGTCTGACCTGCCTGTCGCATGGTCGGTCGGGGTGCGCCGGCAGCCCACTCGTTGTACGTCGCGGTCATCCCGATGGCGTCCCACTTCGAGCCGTCGGAGCCCCAGATCGTCGGTCCGATGCCGGGGAAGTCGCTCGGGCCGACGATCGCGGCGCCGGCGCCGTCGCCGAGCAGGAACGAGATCGACCGGTCGGTCGGGTCGACGAGGTCGCTGAGCTTCTCGGCACCGATCACGAGCACGTGGTCGGCGACCCCGGACTTCACGAAGGAGTCGGCCTGCGCGATCCCGTACGCGTACCCGGCGCACGCGGCGCTGATGTCGTACGCGGCGGCCGGCGTCGCACCGATCCGCTCCGCCAGGAGGGAGGCGACCGACGGCGTGGCGACGGTGTTCGTCACGGTGCTCACGAGCACGACGCCGATCTGCGCCGGGTCGAGGCCGGCGTTCGCGATGGCGTCCCGGGCGGCGATCTCGGCGAGGTCGACGGCGTCGACACCCTCGCCGGCGCGCATCCGGGTGATGATCCCGGTGCGCTGGCGGATCCACTCGTCGGAGGAGTCGATCGGGCCGATGAGGTCCTCGTTCGGCACGACGATCTCGCCGCGGGCGGCTCCGAAGGCCAGGATGCGCGTGAACTCGTGGCCGCGGCGCTGCGCGAGCACCGGACGGGAGGAGCGGCTCGCGTCCGGCGTGGGCGTCGCGTCGGTCATGCGGTCACCCCGCCGTGCTGCTGGCTGGTCTGCGCGTCGGCCTGCTGGTCGGTCTGTGCGTCGGTCTCGGCTGCGCTCTCGAGCAGGGCGATCGCGGCGGGTAGGTCCTCCGGCGTCTTGATCGCGACGGTCGGCGTCCCGCGGAGGCCCCGCTTGGCGAGCCCGACGAGGGCACCGGCGGGCGCGAGCTCGATGATGCCCGTCACCCCCGCTGCGGCGAACGACGCCATCACGGCGTCCCAGTGCACGGGGTTCGCGATCTGCTGGACCATCAGGTCGACGAACCGGCGACCGGCGTCCACCCGGGACCCGTCGGCGTTCGTCCAGATCGGCAGCGTCGGGTCGTGCACTGATGCGGCAGCCGCGACCGGAGCCACGCGGTCGACCGCGGTGGCCATGTACCGGGTGTGGAAGGCGCCGGCGACCGCGAGCGGGATGACCCGCGCCTTCGCGGGCGGGTTCCCGGCGAGCTTCGCGATGGCGTCCGAGGCGCCAGCGACGACGGTCTGACCGCCGCCGTTGTGGTTCGCGGGCACGAGGTCGAGGGCGGCGAGGGCCTGCGTGACCTCGTCGGGGTCCCCGCCGAGGACAGCGGCCATCGAGGTCGACTCGAGCGCCGCGGCGTCGGCCATGGCACGGCCCCGCTCGGCGACGAGGGCGATCGCGTCGGTGGGCTCGAGGATGCCCGCGACCGAGGCGGCGGTGAACTCGCCGACGGAGTGTCCGGCGACGCCACCGACCAGCGAACGGCGGCCCTCGGCGAGCAGCGCGTCGGCGGTCACGAGCCCTGCGGCGACGATCAACGGCTGTGCGAGCGCCGTGTCCTTGATGGTCTCCGCGTCGGAGTTCGTCCCGTGCTCGGCGAGGTCGACCCCGATCGCGTCGGACCAGGCTCCGACCCGGTCACGGACGGAGGCGTCCTCGAGCCAGGGGGCGAGGAAGCCGGGGGTCTGGGAGCCCTGTCCGGGCGCGACGACGACGATCACCGGACAATCCTTGCCCGACTGTCCCGCGTGCCCCGTGTGGGCATCCCACACGAAACGGGGCAGGACATTGTCGAACCCCTACGGGTCAGCGTCGGGGAGCGCGGCGCCGGCTGGCGGCGGACTCGGACATCGCCCCGAGGATCAGCGCGGACTGCACGATGAGGGCGTCCCGAGCGTGGGTGGCGTCCCAACCGATGATGTCCGCGACCCGGCGCAGGCGGTAGCGCACGGTGTTCGGGTGGACGAAGAGCTCACGAGCGGTCGCCTCGAGTGAGCGGCCGGTGTCGAGGTAGCACCAGAGCGTCTGGAGCAGCTCCGTGGACTGGTCCTTCAACGGCACGTAGATGCGCTGCACGAGGGCGGACCGGGCGAGCGGGTCCCCGGCGAGTGCTCGCTCGGGGAGCAGGTCGTCGGCGAGCGCCGGACGCGGAGCACCCCGCCACGCGCGAGCGACGGCGAACCCGGCGAGGGCGGCCTTCGCGCTGGTCGAGGCGTCGACGACCCCGGGGACCTCGTTGCCGAGGACCAGGTGACCTTCGCCGAACAGCGGTTCCAGGGCCTGCGCGATGGCCATGAACGAGGTCGGTTCCTCGCCGTCCGGCACGTCCTCGCGGGGCGTGGCGCGACCGATCACGACGACGAGCCGCGAACCCTGCACCCCGACGAGCACGTCGGCGTCCATGTGCCGGGCGGTGCGGCGGATCTGGTCGACCTCGAGCTGCTTCGGGGCGGTGCCGACCAGGACCGCGACCTCGCCGTGCCCGTGCCAGCCGAGCGCGGCGATGCGGGACGGCAGCTCGTCGTCGTACTCTCCCGACAGGATCGAGTCGACCACGAGCGCCTCGAGTCGCGCGTCCCAGAGCCCGCGGGCCTCGGCGGCACGGGCGTAGACGTCAGCGGCGGCGAAGGCGATGTCGCGCGAGTACTTGAGGATCGCCTCCTGGAGCATCTCGTCGTCCTTGGCGCGTTCCTCGACCACCGTGACGACGACGCGGATGAGCTGCAGCGTCTGCTGCAGGCTCACCGAGCGCAGGAGTTCCCGCGGTGCGGAGCCGAACACGTCGGCCGCGGCGATCCACGGCGTGGACGCGGTCCCCTCGAGCCAGCTGATGAAGGACGTGATCCCGGCCTGCGCCACCATCCCGACGGCCGATCGGCGACCGGGAGGCATCTCGCTGTACCAGGGGAGGGTGTCCTCGAGTCGCTTGATGGTCGCGGTGGAGAGTTCACCGGACACCTGACGGAGCCAGGAGAGCGCCCGCTCGCGCGCGCTCTCCTGGCTCCGTGCCGACTCGTCCTTCGAGCCCGGTCGGACCGTCGTCACCGGCTGATCAGCTCTCGCCGCCCGCGCTGCCCGTGGTGCCGGCGGTCACGTCGTGCAGGCGGTACTTGTCGATCGCCTGCTGGACGAGGGAGCCGTCCAACTTGCCCTGGCGGGCCAGTTGCTGCAGCGTCCGCACGACGACCGAGGGGCCGTCGATGTGGAAGAAGCGGCGGGCCGCGGGGCGGGTGTCCGAGAAGCCGAAGCCGTCGGCGCCGAGGGTGGCGTAGTCACCCGGGACGAACGGACGGATCTGCTCCTGCACGGCGTGCATGAAGTCGCTCACCGCGATGACCGGACCCTCGGTGGACCCGAGGCGCTCGGCGACGTACGGCGTGCGGGCCGGCTCGTTCGGGTTGAGGAACGCGTGCTGCTCGGCGGCGACACCGTCGCGGTAGAGCTCACCCCAGCTCGTGACGCTCCACACGTCGGCGGACACGCCCCAGTCCTCGGCGAGGAGCTGCTGCGCCTCGAGGATCCACGGCACGGCCACACCGGACGCGAGCAGCTGGGCCTTCGGGCCGTCGTGCTCGCTCGGCTTGAGCAGGTACAGGCCCTTGAGGATGCCGTCGACGTCCAGGCCCTCGGGCTCGGCCGGCTGCACCAGCGGCTCGTTGTAGACCGTGAGGTAGTACATGACGTTCGGGTCGGCGTGCTTCGGCGAGCCGTCCTCGTTCGTGCCGTACATGCGGTCGAGGCCGGCGCGGACGATGTGTCCGATCTCGTAGCCGTAGGCCGGGTCGTAGGACACGACGGCGGGGTTCGACGCGGCGAGCAACGGCGAGTGGCCGTCGGCGTGCTGCAGGCCCTCGCCCGTGAGGGTGGTCCGGCCGGCGGTCGCGCCGATCATGAAGCCGCGGGCCATCTGGTCGCCCGCCGCCCAGATCGCGTCACCGGTGCGCTGGAAGCCGAACATCGAGTAGAAGAC
This sequence comes from Curtobacterium sp. ISL-83, assembly GCF_018613895.1. GTDB lineage: Bacteria > Actinomycetota > Actinomycetes > Actinomycetales > Microbacteriaceae > Curtobacterium. The sequence continues at coordinate 79,475 of NZ_JAGGPH010000016.1, read as the reverse complement.
GTAGACCGGGATGAGCGGCTCGCCCTGCGTCGAGTACGACGTGCCCACCGCGGTGAACGCGGCGACGGCGCCCGCTTCGTTGATGCCGACGTGGATGATCTGGCCCTGCGGGCTCTCCTTGTAGGCCAGGAGGAGCTCGCGGTCGACGGACGTGTAGTGCTGCCCGTTCGGGTTGTAGATCTTCGCCGTCGGGAAGTAGGCGTCCATGCCGAACGTGCGCGCTTCGTCCGGGATGATCGGGACCACGCGGTCGCCGAAGTCCGGGGAGCGGAGCAGGTCCTTCAGCAGGCGGGCGAACGCCATGGTGGTGGCGACCTCCTGCTTGCCCGAGCCCTTCTTGGCGATCGCGTAGCGCGAGTCGTCCGGCAGGGTGATCTGGGTGTACTTCGTCCGACGCTCCGGCACGTAGCCGCCGAGTTCACGCCGGCGCTCGTGCATGTACTGGATCGCCTCGTCGTCGTGACCGGGGTGGTAGTACGGCGGCGTGTAGGGGTTCTCCTCGAGCTGGGCGTCGGAGATCGGGATGCGCATCTCGTCGCGGAACTGCTTGAGGTTGTCGAGCGTGAGCTTCTTCATCTGGTGCGTCGCGTTGCGCCCCTCGAAGCTCGGGCCGAGGCCGTAGCCCTTGACCGTCTTCGCGAGGATGACGGTCGGCTGGCCCTTGTGCTCGCTGGCGGCCTTGAACGCCGCGTAGACCTTGCGGTAGTCGTGGCCACCGCGCTTGAGGTTCCAGATCTGGTCGTCGGTGTAGTCCTTGACCAGCTCGAGCGCCTTCGGGTCGCGCCCGAAGAAGTTCTCGCGGACGTAGGCACCGTTCTCGGCCTTGTACGTCTGGTAGTCGCCGTCCGGCGTGCGGTTCATCAGGTTGAGGAGCGCGCCGTCGGTGTCACGGGCGAGCAGGTCGTCCCACTCGCGGCCCCACACGACCTTGATGACGTTCCAGCCCGCACCGCGGAAGAACGCCTCGAGCTCCTGGATGATCTTGCCGTTGCCGCGGACCGGTCCGTCGAGACGCTGCAGGTTGCAGTTGATCACGAAGTTCAGGTTGTCGAGGCCGTCGTTCGCGGCGACCTGGAGCTGCCCGCGGGACTCGACCTCGTCCATCTCGCCGTCGCCGAGGAACGCCCAGACCTGCTGCTCGGACGCGTCCTTGATGCCGCGGTTGGTCAGGTACTTCGCCTGCTGCGCCTGGTAGATCGCGTTGATCGGGCCGATGCCCATCGACACGGTCGGGAACTGCCAGAAGTGCGGCATGAGCCGGGGGTGCGGGTAGGACGACAGGCCGCCACCGGCGTGGGACTTCTCCTGCCGGAAGCCGTCGAGCTGGTCCTCGCTCAGGCGGCCTTCCATGTAGGCGCGGGCGTACATGCCGGGGGAGGCGTGGCCCTGGAAGAACACCTGGTCGCCACCGGACGGGTGGTCCTGCGCGCGGAAGAAGTGGTTGTAGCCGACCTCGTACATGGCGGCACTCGACGCGTACGTCGAGATGTGGCCGCCCACCGAGATGCCGGGACGCTGCGCGCGGTGCACCGTGATGGCCGCGTTCCAGCGGATCCACCGGCGGTACCGACGCTCGAGCTCTTCGTCGCCCGGGAACTCGGGCTCGTTCTCCGGCGCGATGGTGTTCACGTAGTCCGTGGTCGGGACCATCGGGACACCGAGGTGGAGTTCGTTGGACCGCTGCAGCAGGCTCAGCATGATCTCGCGACCGCGCTGGTGTCCGTGGGTCTGGACCAGGCCGTCGAGGGACTCACGCCATTCGGCGGTCTCCTGCGGGTCCTGGTCGTTCGTCCCGGTGCTGCTGGGGTCCTGGTCGTACACCGTCACCCTTGACCTCGTTCGTTCTCGTGGTGGTGGAAATCGTGGGCCACCGGTGGTCGGGTCACGACCGGTCGGGGCCAGCACCACCTTAGGCCCCACGGCCGACGCGCACGCTGATGGTGACACGGGCGTGGACAGTGCTTGCATTCGGAGGGCGTCGGCGTACGATTGCCCATCGTGCGTGCGCGACCTGCGTGCGCGACGACATCCGGGCCCACCCGCGCCCGAGGAAGAAGCAGCCACCGATGGCACTGGAGATCGGCTCCCTCGCGCCGGACTTCGAGCTCCCGAACCAGTTCGGTGAGCACGTCCGACTCAGCGACTTCCGCGGCATCCGTCCGGTCGCCCTCGTCTTCTTCCCGCTGGCGTTCTCGTCCGGCTGCACGAACGAGCTCTGCGCCCTGCAGGACAACATCTCGATGTTCGCCGACCAGCGCGTCGAGCTGCTGGGCATCTCCGTCGACTCGAAGGCGACGCTGCGCTCCTTCGCCGACGTGAACGGCTACGGCTTCGACCTGCTGGCGGACTTCTGGCCGCACGGGGCGGTGTCGAAGGAGTACGGCGTGTTCCTCGAGAAGAAGGGCTTCGCCACCCGCGCGACGTTCGTGATCGACGTGCAGGGCCGGATCAAGGCGTCGATCATCACCGAGCCGGGGCTGCAGCGCGACGTCGCGGAGTACCGGGCCGCGCTCGACCGGCTGGCGGCCTGCGCCGCACCCGTCGCCGTCGGCTAGCGTTCCGAACCCCTCCTGCAGCGCGGTCGCGCCACGATGGTGCGACCCGGTGACGTCCGTGACGTCACCGGGATCCGTCGCTCCGGACGAGGAGGAACGGTGCACGCCGTCGACACGGACGCACGACCGCAGGCGGTCGGCTCGGACGTCTACGCACCGTTCCCGCTGACGACCGGTCCCGGCGTGTGGGGACTCGTCCGGACCGAGGTCCGGACCGCCGGCACCACCGTGGTCGTGCACCACCGCACCGGGCCCCGTCCGGTCCTGCTGCTGCACGGCGTCGCCGGTTCGTGGACGACGTGGACCCCGCTCCTGCGTGCCGCGGACGGCGTCGGGGACCGTGGCCTCGTGCTCGTCGACCTGCCGGGGTGGGGCGCTTCCGGCGCGCCACGGGTCCCGCTCACGGTCGACGGCGCCACCGAGGTGCTCACCGCGGTGCTCGACGCGCTCGGGCTCGGGGCCGTCGACGTCGTGGGCCACTCGATGGGGGCGTTCGTCGCCATGCACCTGGCCCTGCGGCAGCCGGAGCGCGTGCGGTCGGTGTCGCTCGTCTCCGGGACGACGTGGGCGGCCACGCAGGCCTCCCGGCACCCGGTCCGGGGCGTGCTGACCCTGCCGGCGTTCGCGCTGTTGCGCGCCGGGCTCGCCGTCACCCGGGGCGTGGCGCTGCCGGTGCTCCGTGGCCTCGCCCGTGTCGGCCTGCTGCGGATGCTCGCGGCTCCCGTCTTCACGCACGTCGGACGGCTCGACCGGAGCGTGCTCGACGCCTTCGTCGCGGAACTCCGACCACGGGAGTTCCTCGCGGCTGCTCGCACCGCGGCGTCCTACGACCTGCGCCGCTGGGGCGCGGTGACGTGTCCCGTGGTGGCGGTCGCCGGGCGCGACGACGTGTTCGCGCGGCTCAGCGACCTGGACCGGCTGCGGGCGCTCCTGCCGGCCGCACGCACGGTGCTGCTCGACGACTGCGGGCACTTCGCGCACGTCGAGCACCCGGACGCGGTCGCGCGGGCCATCGGCCTCGCCTGACCCGGCGTCCCCGTACCCGGGACGCGGCAGGCGGCTCCGGGCAGGTGCGACACCGCCGCTGTCGTGCGACAGCGGGAACGTCGACCAGCGGCCGACGTCGGGCACCGCCCGCGCCGCCCGCCCGTCAGGCGTGCACGGGGAACGTCGCCGCGACGCGGGCCCGCACCTCGGCGAGCACGGCCTCGCGCATCACCGGTGAGAACAGCGAGTGGTCGCCGTCCGGCACCCGGACGACGTCGACGCTGCCGTTCCGCCCGTGTCCGGGGTACCGCCGGACGGCACGCTGGCCGCCGAGCCGGTCGAAGAGTTCGGCGTCGTCCGGCGCGACGATCATGACGACGTCGGTGCCGTGCTCGACGAGCGGCCGGACGTGTCCCAGCACCCCGCCGGCCCGGTCGCGACGTGCGATGCGGTCGCGGACCGCCTTCGGCACCACCGTGTTGTAGCGCTCGCGCACCCAGAGCCGCAGGGCCGACGGCTCGTCGATGGCGCGGAGTGCGTCGACGTAGCTCCCGGGCGCCGCGGTGCTCCGGCGGTAGTCGTTCGGACTGATCTCGACGACGAGCCGCGGGGCGTCCTCGGCCCCGCGTCCCGCGAGCCACGCCCCGGCGCACATCCCGGCGAGCACGAGGCGGTCGGACGGTGCCCCGAGCGCGGCGACGACGGCGGCCTGGTCGTCGATCCACTCCTGGGCGAACAGGAAGGTGCGCTCGTCCTCGGACACGGGCGTGCTCTCGCCGGTGCCTCGACGGTCGAAGCGGACCACGCGGGCACCGTCGCGGGCGAGTGCCCTGGCGAGCTCGACCTGGTAGTCGGTGGCGCCCACCCGGTGCTCGGCGGCGCCGTTGTGCAGGACGACGACGGGCGCGTCGGCGGCCTGGCCGGACGCGACGGTCTCGATGCCGAAGAGCGCCTCGGGGCCCATCCGGACGATCCGCTCGGACACGCGGTCGTCGACGTCGAGCACCTCGACGAGTTCGGGGGCGACGGTGGGGCGGGTGTCCTCGGGGGCCCAGGCGTCGAGCCAGGCGACGACGGTGTCGACGGCTGCGCCGGGGATCCGGGCGTGCATGCTCGTGCCGTCGAGCAGTTCACCACTGCCGGTCACCTCGGTCGTCGGGACGGTGCCGAGGCTGCGGGGAGCGGACGTGCCCGGTCGCACCAGGGCGATCGTCGGCCCCGTGCGCGGAGCGAACCCGAGCGAGTGCAGGTAGGCGGCCTCGTCCGGCTGGACGTCGATGCCGATGAGGCTCTCGACCTCCCCGAGTACGCGGTCCCCGTGGATCGTGATGGTGGCGAGGGCGCGCTGCTTGCGGAGCCACGCGCGGCCGGAGGCGGGTGCGTCCCAGAGCACGAGGGCGTCGGCCTCGTCCGCCGCCGCGGCGGCGACGAGCGCCGCGGACGCGAGTCCGACGAACGCGATCCGCTCGACGCCGGTCGAGCGGAGCACGGCGGCCGCGCGGCGCGCGGACCGGACCTGCGCGTCGGGAGCGGCGTCGGCTGCGGCGTCACCACGTCCGGACGGGTCGTAGCGCACCGAGGCGATGCCACGGGCCTCCAGGCGGTCGGCCAGGAGGCGCAGGGTGCGGTACGCGATGACGCCCTCCTGACCGAGGGGCGGGCAGATGACCACGCCGGCCCGCGCCGCGGGCGGCAGCTGCGCCGCCACGCGGATCGCGGGCCGACCAGCCCACCCGTGCAGGACGGTCACAGCGCGAGGGCCGTGCGGACGTCGGTCGGCCAGGAGCCGAGGTCCGTCCCGTGCGCGGCGAACAGGGCGATCGTGATGCGCTCGAGGCCGAACGCGATGCAGGCGCTGTGTGCGACCTCGCCGTCGGCGGTCCGGATGTCGAACGACGTGCCGAAGTGGTCCTCGTGCAGGTTCGCGGACGAGATCGCCGTGGCGTCGTGGGCGTCGCCGTAGACGGGGGTGACGAACTCGAACTTGAGCGCCTGCTCGACCTGGTTCCGGGCGAGCATCTGCCCGACGCGGCCGAAGAACGGGTCGTTCGCGGGCACGACGTCGATCTCGAGGCCGAAGGACTCCAGCAGGGCGCGCATCACCGGGATGCGGCCGTCGCGGTGCCGGGCGGCGGACTCCGGCGTCCCGATGTGCACGAACTCGTGCATGTGGAACGCCTGCAGCCGCATCGGGTCGAGGGAGGGCTCGCGGCGGAAGGAGTCGCCGACGATGTCGAAGTACCGGCCCTCCTGGGGCACGGTGTCACCGACGAGCCCGTAGACGGGGTGGCACACCGCCGGGGTGAGCATGAGGTCCGCCGGCTCGAGGAAGGACTCCCACCGCTCCCCGCGCTCACGTGCCGCGAGCAGCGCACGGTGGGTGCGGTCGTCGCCGCTGAAGCCGGAGATGGAGGCCGCGAGGTCCGGGAACGACGCGATGTAGTCGGTGCGCTCGAACGACGCGAGGGGCTCGACGGGCGGGAACCGCAGGATGTCGGCGTCGAGGTCGGCCTGGCTCGCCGTCGCGGCCGCGTCGACCGCGGTGTACACGCGTTCGAAGACGCCGGTGCGACCGTAGAGCCCGGGGGAGCCGAGGTCGATGAGGACACCGTCGGCGAGGAGCCGCGCACGGAGGGCCGCGCGGGCCTCGTCCAGGGACGTGGTGGGGGTGGTGGCTTCGATGGTCACAGGATCACTCCGGTCATGATCGCCAGTCCGGCGTCGTTCTGCAGGAGACGGTCGTTGCTCACCATGACGGCGGCACCGTGGGCGTCTCGGAGGTGGCGGGCGATGCTGAGCGGCCCGGACGCTGCGTAGCCGGCGATGCCGACGATCCGCAGTGCCTTGGTGACGAGGTCGGTGACCCGTTCCGAGGAACCGATCTTGAGCGCGTTCGCCGCGAGGGCGTAGGCGGTGGACTCCAGCACCTCGGGGTCGTCCGCGACGCCGTCGAACCGGGCCGCGGCGTGCCGGACCGTGTCGGCGAAGGACTGCAGGTCGACCAGGAGCTCGGCGAGCCGCAGTGCACCCGGCGGGGTCTGTCCGACCGCGGCACGTGCCTGCTTGCGGACGGCCCGGCGGGCGCGTTCGGCCGCCTCGACGGCGATGCCGAGCCACACCGACGCCCAGAGCACGTGCGACACGGGCAGCACGGTGCGGGCGGAGATCACGGCGTAGTCGTCGCGGAAAACACGGTCCTCGTGGGTCTCGGCGTCGAGCACCCACCCGTTGCTGCAGGTGCCGCGGAGGCCGAGGGTGTCCCAGGTCGAGGTCTGCACGAGGGTCGTCTCGGCCGGCAGCGCGATCACGAGCCGCTGGTCGGACGCGGGTGCGTCGGGGGAGCGGCGGGCGGTGACGAAGATCGCGTCCGCCTCGGTCGCGTAGGAGATGACGGGTGCGTCCTTGTGCAGACGGATGCGGCCGGCGTCGTCGCGCTCGATCGCGCAGGTGCTCCGGCGGGCGTCGCCGCCGATGCCCTTCTCGGTCGTCGACGACGCCACGAGGGCACCGTCCCGGACGGCCTCGATCGTCTCGGCCACCCCGAAGCCCACGCCACCGTGCCGCCAGAGCGCCATCGCCTGGCCCTGGTGCATCGCGAACACCATGCCGGTGGCGGCGCACGCACGGCCGAGCTCGGTCGCGATGACCGAGAGCTCGGCGAGCGTCGCACCCTCGCCACCGAGGGCGACGGGGACCGCTGCGGCGAGCAGCCCGTGCTCCTTCATCGCTGCGATCGCCTCGCGCGGCGGGCGGGAGTCGCGGTCGACCTCCTCCGCGAACTTCGCGGCGATGTCCACCACCAGGGCGGTCCGTGCCGCGAACCGGTCGGTGCCGGCCGGACGGAAGTCGTCGTCGAGGTGCTCCGGCGCGATCGTCGGGGTGCTCACGAGGCGAGCTCCGCGGCCTGGGTGATCGACTCGACGGTGGCGAAGGTCGAGCGGTTCAGCACCGCGTCGGGGAACTCCGCGTCGAGTTCGTTCTCGACCGCCAGCATCACGTTGACGGTGGCGTGCGAGGTCAGCCCGAGGGCGTAGAGGTCAGCGATCGACGCGACGTCCCACGCATCGACGGAGAGTCGCCCGTGGTCAGCGAGCGCGCGGCGGACTGCCTGTTCGGTCGCGTGGACGGCAAGGGTGCTGCCTGTCGTGGTCAGGTTCGGGTCCTGGTGCATGCAGGCAACGGTACGGGCCGGGGTGGCCCGGAAAACCGCCGTGCGGATGCGCGAAACCGCACGTGCTCAGCACCTCCTGAGTGGATGCACAGCGCACGCTCACGCGGGGCGCTCGACGGCCGGCGGTCAGCGCTCGGTGAGTGCCACCGCGGTCGCGAGGGCGAGGCCGCGCTCGTGGGAGAGGGAGATCGCGATGGAGCCGCACCCGATCGCGTCCGCGAGGGCCCTGGCGGCGCCGGAGAGCTCGACGGTCGGTGCGCCGTCACCGTCGAGCACGATGGCGATGTCGGCCAGGGGGAGCGCGTCGGTGCGCCCGGGGCGGAGGAGCTTCACGACCGCTTCCTTCCCGGCGAACCGCGCCGCGAGCCGCTCCGGGTCGTCGCCCGCGTCGGACCGCTCCCGGGCGGTGAAGACCCTGCCCAGGTAGCGCTCGCCGTGCTGGGCGATCGCGTCGGCGACCGCTCGGACGTCGGCGAGGTCGGTGCCGGTGCGGATCGTGGTCGGAGCCATGGCAGGAGGCTACGGCCTCAGCGGCACCGGACGAGCGCGACGACCTCGCCGTGGCCGGTCAGGCCGGGCGCCGAACCGGAGTCCTGCCACCGGCCGAGCGTGGTGCAGCCCGCACCGGCGGTCACCTGCCGCACGGGGTCGTCCCGGGAGGCGGTCGGTGACACCACGAAGAGCCGCTCGCGCCCGGAGCGGATCATGGCCGTGAGCTGCGCGGTCGTGAACACCGGCACCTGGCCGGAGTACCCGCCGTCCGTGAGCACCTCGTCCCCGGTCGCCTCGATGACCTGGGACGAGATCCGCCACGAGTCCGACAGGAACAGCGGTGTGCCGTCACGACCGCCGCCGGCTCGGCGTGCCGCGGCCACGAGCAGCCGGAGGGACGGCGGGAGGACCGTGGGGCCGCCCCAGACGTCGGGTGCGGACAGCCGGAACGCCGACGTCCGGGCGGCGAGGGCGTGCGCCGGGAGACCGTCGAACGCGGGGGCCCGACCGCCGGCCATCGCGGCCTGCGGCGTGAGCCGCCCGACCGACGCGTCGCCGCCGCTGCCGTCCCGCGCCGCGTCGAGCACCTGCAGTGAGAAGCACGCGGGTCCGGCCACGACCGCGGCGACGAGGACCGTGGCGACGAGGCGCCGGGCCGGACGACCCCGTGCTCCCTCGTCGCGTGTGCGTCGGACGACGACGACCAGGACGAGCGCGAGGACGGTCAGCCCGATCGCCGTCGCCGCGAGGGGGAGCGGTTCGGCGCTGTGGGTGGCGAGCCACGTCCACCACGCGCCCTGCACGACGAGCAGTCCGACGGGCACGGCGCGCAGCCGACGGTCGGCGTTCGTGACGAGCGCCGCGGCCTGCCACCAGCCGATCGCCGCGAGCGTGGCCAACTGGACCCCGACGGCCGCCACGTACGCCGTGTGCGGCAGCCGGATCACCGACAGCACCACGACCGCGGTCCCGAGCCACACGACCAGGGTGACCAGCGTCGCCAGGGCGGTGCGGGCCTCCCGGACACCGCGTCGCGGCCACCAGCGCACCGCGCCGAGCGCGATGCCGGCGAGTGCGGCGGGCCACGCCCAGCCGACCTGCGAGGCGTACCGCGGTCCGAACAGCTGGAGGAGCGATCGCGGTTCCGCGGTGTGGTCCCCGTCTGCGGCGTGCCCGGCCACGCGGGCGGCGGCGTGCAGGGCGCCGACCGCGCCGGGCCAGAGTCCTGGGGCGAAGCGATCGACGCCGTTGTACCCGAACACCATCGCGAAGACGTCGTCGTTCGTCGAGCCGTCGACGTACGGTCGTGCCGTCGTCGGCAGCAACTCCATCACGAACGGCCACGCGAGCGACGCGACGACGGCCGACACGACGAGGACCGCGACCCAGCACAGTCCGACGCGGCGCGCGCCGACGCGGTCGACCGTGTCGCGGCTGACGGTGCTCCGGCTCACGGTGCTCCGGCCCGGGGCATCCGGGCGCGAGCGCACCCCGGGGGCGGCGACCATCGTCCCGACGACGAGCGCGGGCAGCAGGATCCACGCCTGGAGCATCTTCGCCTGGAAGCCGACCCCGACGAAGAGCCCGGCGAGCACGAGCGGCCACGTCCGGCCCGTCACCACCGCACGCTGCCACCAGACCATCGCGACGGCGAGGGCCATCGTGAGGAGGCCGTCCTCCATCGGGTGTCCGAACATCGACACGAAGATCGGTGTGGACGCGGCGAGCCCCGCCGCGACCAGACCGACGCGCGGCCCCACCCAACGGAGTGCCACGACCGAGGTCGCCCAGACCGTGACGACGCCCTCGACCACCTGCGGGAGCGCCAGCGCCGCCGTCGACATGCCGAACAGCCGGATGCTCAGGGCCTGGGGCACGGCGAACCCGGCGAGCTTGTCGAGGGTGACGGAGGCCGCCGGGTCGAACGACCCCGTGAGGAGCGCCGGCCACGACTCCGACATCGAGCGTGCCGCAGCCGCGTAGAACGAGAAGTCCCCGCCGCGAGCGAGGTTCCACGACTCGAGGACCGCCGCGGCGACGAGCACGGCGACCAGGCCGACGCGGTACCGGACCGGCTGCCCGGACCACCGCGCCAGCACCGACGCGGCGCGCGGGACGGGCGGCAGCAGTCGGGCGCTGCCGGGTGGGGAGTCGGGCATGGTGCCACTGTGGCGTGCCGCTCGGGGAGCGCGCCCTGTGCGCGGGCCCGACACCTGAGGGATCTCCGACGCGGTCGCGGCGTGTGTGCAGCGGGGAGGCCCCGAGACGGTCAGTTCGCACAGACGCGACGGGCACAGGCACGTCCCGGCACGGACGGGCCGGCCGCGGACGGGCCGGCCGCGGACGGGCCGGCCGCGGACGGGGCGGCACGCGGTCGAGGGCCTGCGCTCAGTGGAAGGCCTGCACGACCCCCGGGACGACCCGGTCGGGGAAGAGCCGCACGAGCCGGTACCGGGTGGCGTCGTCGTACGTCAACACCACGGTGTGGCCCTGCCACAGGTACGGGTAGGTGCTCGGCTTCGGCCGGTTCGCGGTGAACTCGGACAGCACGGCGCTCCGCGCGAGGGTCCCGCCGTGCAGGTCGTACACGGCGACCTCGTCCGGCGAGCTGGCCGTCGCGAGGTCACACGTCGTGTCCACGAGGTACTGCTCCCCGCCGTCGCCCCGCAGGTCCCCGGACGCCGTCACCAGCGAGACGAAGTCGCCCGAGCAGATCTGCAGGCCCGGGTGCCCGGCGGCGGCGATCGCGGCCGTCAACCCCGGGATGCCGTCCGAGCGTGGGTACCCGTCCTGCGCACCCGGCCGAGGCGGCTGCCCCACGGGAAACGTGGAGGCGGCGGCCGCCTTCGTCGTCGCCCCGGCGCCGGGCGTCGCCTCGCCAGCGGGCGTCGTCGCCCCGCCACCGGGCATCGTGGTCGGCGCGCCGGGGGGCGTGCTCGTGCTGACGGCCGTCGGTCCGCCGTCGTCCGGGCTCGTCGCAGCGGGGACCGCCGTGTTCGCGCACCCCACCAGCACGACGGAGCCGACGGCGGCGAGGAGGAGCGGGGTGAACAACTTCATGCGTCGATCTTCCTTCCTGCGGACGGGGTCGCCCGCATCGATCGGCACGACGGTACGGCGCCCCCGTGGCGGGCCGGTGACGGTCGACCGCGGGAGACCGGCTCCCACGGTCACCGATCCGCGGACCGACGTGCGACGATCTGTGACGGAACTGACACATCGCTGCACCGCGACGGACACCGAGGGGAACCAGGCTCGCACCGTGAACCGCTCCGTCTCCCCACGCACCGTCGGCACCCTCGCCACCGTGGCCGCCGTCCTCGTCGTGTTCGTCGTCGCCGTGACCGCGATGGCCGCACCCCTCCGGCACGACACGACGCCACGGCCGGCCGCACTCCACGTCGCCACCGCGTACTACGCCGGTTGCGGGGAGCAGGCCGTCGCCGAACCGTCGTCGGTCCCGATCTGGTGCGAGTCCTCCGACCAGCGCCTCGAGAACCTCGCCTGGTCCTCCTGGGGTGGCGGGGACGCGTTCGCGACCGGGCTCCTCACCGACAACCCGTGCGACTGCACCGGCGGGACCGTCACCGCCTACCCGGTGGCCGTCCGCTTCGACCACCCGGCGTCCGTCGGCGAGGTCCGGCGGTACCAGCGCCTCAGCATCACCTTCGCCGACCGTCGCCCCGCGTGGGCCGTCCGGCCGACGATGCACTTCCTGTGGGGCGACCTCGGCTTCGTCAGCGACCAGGAGCGACCGTGACCACCACCGGATCCCCACACCCCGCGACCGCCGACGGACGGTCGCCGCTCGTGCTGCTCGCCGAGGACGACGCCGACGTCCGCGAGACGACGCAGCTCCTGCTCCTCCGCCGCGGCTGGCGCGTCACACCGACGGTGGACGGGGTCGACGCGCTCGCCGCGGTGGACCTCGAGATGCCGGACATCGCGGTGGTGGACGTCGCGATGCCGCGGCTGAACGGCCTGGACCTCACCGCGCGGCTGACGGCGCTCGGCGTCCCCGTGGTGCTCCTCACCGCCCGGAGCCTGGCCGTCGACGAGGTGCAGGGCCTCGCGGCCGGAGCCGACGACTACGTCACGAAGCCGTTCGACGCGGACGTGTTGTCCGCGCGGCTGCAGGCCGTGCTGCGCCGTCGTCGCGGTCCCGCGCAGCAGGTCGTGACGGTCGGTGACGTCCGCATCGACGTGGCCGGGCGCCGGGTGGTCCGCGGCGGGGTCGCCGTGCCGCTCAGTGCCGTCGAGTTCCGGGTGCTCGAGGCTCTCCTCCGCAACCGGGGCGCGGTGCTCAGCCGGGAGCAGGTCGTCGCGATGGCGTGGGACAGCACCTGGCAGGACCCGCGCATCGTCGACACGAACATCCAGCGACTCCGGCGGAAGCTCGGCGCGGACGTGATCGAGACCGTCCGCGGGTTCGGGTACCGCATCGAGGTGGCGCCGTCGTGACGGCGAGTGGGACCGACGCCTGGACGTCCGCACCGACCGCGCTCCGGCACCCCGTCACGCCGGCCGAACGGACCCCGTGGTGGCGGTCGCTGCGGTTCCGGACGGCGGCCGCGATGACCTTGCTCGCAACGACGCTCGTGGTGGCCGCCGGGGCGGTGTTCGCCCACACCGCGATCACCGACGCGACCGCGCAGCTCCGGCAGCAGGCACTGACGCAGCTCAACGAGACGATCGCGACCCAGGCGTTCGGTGGCGCGCTCCCACCGCGGGCGACGGACGACCCGGCCGTCGTCCCCGGGGCGCTGCGGACCGCCGTGCACGGTGGCGGGACCGCAACCTACGACGACGGCACCTGGATGTGGGCCGCGCGCGAACAGGCCTCCGGTCTGATCGCCACCCGCGTCGACAACTCGCCGCTCCGGACCCAGTGGACGAACCTGCAGCGCACGTTCGTCGTCGCCGCCGTGCTCGCCGCCGCGTTCGCCGCGGCGGGGTCCTGGCTGGCCGCAGGGCGGCTGACCGCGCGGCTCCGCCGCGCCGCGCGAGCGGTCGACGACACGGTCGCGGGACGGTCGGCCGTGGAGGTCCGTGGGGACGACGAGGTCGCGGTGCTGTCCCGGGGACTCGCCGAGACCGCCGCGGCCCTGGCGCGGAGTCTCGACCACGAGCGGGCGATCAGTGCCGAGGTCGCCCACGACATGCGCACCCCCGTGACGGCGCTCGTCGGCGCCGCCGAGCTCCTGCCGGACGGCCCGGACGCCGAACGCGTGCGGCGGGTCGCGGCGCGGCTGCGGGGGCTGCTCGACGACCTGCTCACGTTGTCCCGCGCCGCCCACGAGGCCGGCGAGGTGCACGCGGTGCCGCTCGACCTGGTCGACACGGTGGACGAGGTGCTCCTGGCGGAGGGCCTCCGCGACCGGGTTCGGTTCGAGCCGGGGGAGTCGTCGGTCGTGCTGGTGGACCGCGAGCACCTCGGCCGTGCCCTCACCAACCTGATCGGGAACGCCGAGCGGCACGGCGCGCAGCCGGTCGTCGTGCGGGCCTCGGGCACGACCGTCACGGTCGAGGACGCCGGGCCCGGGTTCCCGGCGGAGGTGCTCCGGGACGGACCGCGGCGCTTCGGTGCGCTCGGCTCGCACGGCGGCTCCGGCATCGGTCTCGCGATCGTGCTGCAGCACGTGGCGGCGTCCGGTGCGGTGCTCCGGCTGGAGAACACCGGTCGGGGCGCGGCCGCCGTGGTGGAGCTCCGAGCCGCGCCGGGCTGGTAGGTCGGCGGCCTCAGCCCATCCAGACCAGGGCGATGCCGATGATCGCGGCGAAGGTGACCGCGATCGCGACCTCGAGCAGGACCACGACGAGGTCGTCCTGCTGCGGGACGTCGTCGAGGTCGGCGGGCTGGGGAGACGTGATCGTTCGCATGCCCCGGACGCTACGGAGCGCTCGTCTCAGGACCGTGGCGCCGTGTGGCCGACGGGAGGCTGACCACCGGTGCACCGCGGCGACGGCGCGGAACTCGTCGTCACGAGATTGACACAGGCCCGTCCGCGGCGCCGACGTGCGCGGGATCGGCGATCGCGCTCAGCGGTACTGGCGTGGCCAGGCGAACGGCGCCGGCAGGTGGGGGACCTGGCCGATCGAGGTCACGTCGAGCACGATCTCCCGGCGGTTCGTCAGCGCGATCGACCGCGGGTTCCCGATGAACCGCCGTCCGTCGACCCACACCGTGAGCTCGCCACGGAGTCCACCGACGTGCTCCGGCCCGAGCGACACGCCCCACTCGTCGAAGAACTGCCCGAGCGTGAACGTCCGTCGCGTCGGGGACTCGACGTGCAGGATCCCGGAGGTGTCGTGCGTGTGCAGCTGCGCCGCGAACCGCTTCCGTTCCGAGTGCCCCACGTTCCCCGGCACCGTGACCGGAGTCTCCCCGTCGAGCACCGTCAGGTGTGTGTGCACGTGCTCGGCGAGGCGCTCACCCCACACGTTCCGCAGCCCCGCCGCGTCGGCGCGCGCCGACAGGTCGGTCGGCGCCGGCCAGGGAGGCGCGGGTCGGCTCGTCCCCGCGGCCCCCGTCGCAGCCAGCGCCAGCAGCACGACGGTGGTCAGGGCCGCCAGAGCGGCCCCGGCGGCCCGCGACCTCACCAGCGTTCGTGCACCGTCGCGCGGAACCACGTGTCGTACAGGTCGCGGACGGTCGCGTCGAGGCCCGGCACCTCCGGCAGGTCACCGGCGCCGGCGTTCGACCGGGCCTGCTCCGGGTTGCGGGCACCGGGGATCGCGGCGGTCACGCCCGGCTGCGCGACGATCCACGCGATCGCGGCCTGGGGGACCGACACGCCCTGGGGGAGCGACTCGGCGAAGGCCTGGGCGGCGCGGACACCGTCCTCGAAGTCGACACCGCTGAACGTCTCGCCCTGGTCGAACGCCTCGCCGTGGCGGTTGTAGGAGCGGTGGTCCTCCGGCGCGAACTCGGTGTCCGGCGTGTACTTGCCGGACAGCAACCCCGAGGCCAACGGGACGCGCGCGAGGATGCCGACCCCTGCCTCCAGGGCGGCCGGCAGGACCCGGTCCAGCGGCTTCAGCCGGAACGCGTTGAGGATGATCTGCACCGTCGCGACGCCCGGACGGGCGATCGCAGTGAGCGCCTGGTCCGTGGTCTCGACGCTGACGCCGTAGGCGGCGATCGAGCCGTCGGCGACCAGGGCGTCGAGGGCGTCGTACACGGCGTCGTCCTCGTACACAGGCGTCGGAGGGCAGTGCAGCTGCACCAGGTCGAGCGTGTCCTGGCCGAGGTTCGTGCGCGAGCGGTCGACCCACTCGCGGAAGTTCGCGGCGACGTAGTTCGACGGCACCTGGTCGGCGCGGCGGCCCATCTTCGTCGTGATCGTCAGCGGGACGTCCGCGTTGGCGCGGCGCCACCTGCCGATCAGCTGCTCGCTGCGGCCGTCGCCGTAGACGTCGGCGGTGTCGAAGAGAGTGACGCCGGACTCGACGGAGGCGTCCATGACGGCGTTGGCGTCGGACTCGGTGACGGGACCCCAGTCACCGCCGAACTGCCAGGTGCCGAGGCCGATGACGGACACGGTGCGGCCGGTACGGCCGAGGGTGCGACTCTGCATGGGGCCGAGCGTAGTCATCCGACGCCGAGAGGGGACCGCGGTGGCGGTGGCGTGGGTCGCCGTAGGATGGTCGGCGAGGGCCTTTAGCTCAGCTGGTAGAGCGCCACGTTTACACCGTGGATGTCGTCGGTTCGATCCCGGCAGGGCCCACCGGAAAGACACCTGATCAGGGCATCGGTTGCCTCCGGCTCGAGCGGTCCCTCAGCCGCCGAGTCGTCGGTCGAAGTCGATGTGGCCCCGGAGCCCTTCGCCCCCTCGAACGTGGCTTACACGGAACGTGCGGCAGTTGCAGCTGCGTGAACGCTCCATGCAGCGGTGAGGATGCCCGCGATGCCGCAAAAAAACTCACAATGGGTACGGACCCTTGCGGGAACGACCCGTTCGTTGTGGTGATGACTGTCACGACGAGAGCTGCGAGGTACACCGGCAGGACGAGAATGCGGCGGGTCCCCCCTGCGCGCTGCGCCGCCCGCCATGCGGCATCTGAGCGCATCGTTGCCGGTGTCCTGAACCCGAACCATGGATTTCGTGTGACGCCGCCGCCTACGGCAGATCCCGCGCCGACGAGTGTCACGATGATTACTACCCCGAGTATCGAGGCAACAGCTACTCCATAGCTCATGTTCCCCACCCCTGAATGTGTTGCTACTTGCGCAGCGGCTAAAGCGCTGTGAGGCGGAATGGCGTTTGGTTCATCACGCCGTTCCTCGCGGTGATGCGTTGCTGTTCCTGGCCAGCAACGTCGACGTCAAGTGACGCGGACGCGAGTGCTGAGGACGTGCCTCGGTAGCGGAAGAACGCAACCACACGGTGTACGCCCGCAGGCACGCGGATAGTAGCGCCGCTTGACCAGGTCGCCTTCTGCTCATCACCATCGATGGAGACAAACGGATCAGCCAAGGCCCTGATAAACCAGCCGTTTACCGGGTTCAGCTTGAACTGAACCGTAATCATTCCTTCAGACATCCGAACACCCCTGCATGTTCCGAGGAAGTGTCTGACTCCCCTGCTCGCACGCTACGCCGGCCTTAACCGATGTCAAGGGTCGGTTGCAAGAAGTTTTTGAGAGAGTCGTGCGTCCGGATGTCGATAGGCGGGCGCCCTGCTCGCCGTGTCGTGCCGCACACATCCCCGGTAGGAGTGACACAGCGACACGGCTCAGCGTCGGTCGACCTTGCGGCTGTGACCAGTTGGTGTCTCAACCGGACCCGATAGCTGCCGGGCCGTGCTTCGGCTTCCTGTCGACCCACCCGGCCACGCAGGAGACGAAGACCACGAGCGCGCCTCCTGCCCCTCCCGTCGCGGGGGTACGGCCGATGTGACAGGACACACAGGTCTGTTGCACTCGATGCTCGGCCGGACATCTTCAACTGTCCCCGACACCGAGGAGTCCGAATGGCCCCCCTGACCGACGGTGAGTTCACCGAGCTCTACCGCGAGCACTACGCGGCAGTGCTGCGGTTCGTCCGCCGACGAGCGCGCCCTGATGCCGTTGACGACGTCGTCGCCGAGACGTTCGTCGCCGCGTGGCAACGACAGGACGAGTTCCGGCGGTACCCACTCCCGTGGCTCTACCGCACGGCGCGGAACATGATGCTGAACGCCGCGCGGTCCGAGAACCGCCGCACCGCCCTCGCCGTCCGTGTCCGGGGCGAGTTCGACGACGCCGACCCGACGGACGTCGCGGGGACGGTCGGTTTCCGCCGGGACCTCGTGTCCGCATGGCACCGGCTGACCGGGTCCGAGCAAGAGGTCCTCGCGCTCGCGATCTGGGAGCAGCTCCCGGGGGCCGAAGCCGCGGTCGTCCTCGGTCTCACGCGCGCCGGCTACACGATGCGGCTGTCGCGTGCCCGCCGTCGGCTCGCGGCGTACCTGGACGTCGAGCGCGCCGACCCGCGGGCGACGGATCCGCCACCGACCACCATCGCTGCCGCCGCACCCTTGACCAGCCTCGACCGGAAGTGACGCCATGACCATCATCGACGAGTTCCGCACCCTCGACACCGCCCCCGAGCTCCGCCTCACCCCCGGCGAGGAGCAGCGCCGCGACCACCTGCTCGCCGCGATCATCCAGCTCGACCGGGGACCCCAGGTCGACCGCGCGACGGCCGCCGGTACCGCACGGCGCACCACTCCCGCGCGCCCCCGCACGGTCCGGACGACCGTCACGATCGGCGCGACCGCCCTCCTGGCCGCGGGAGCGCTGACGGTCGGCGGCGTCGCCGTCCTCCCGTCGGTCGTGCACCACCTGCTGCCGGGCGTCGTCGAGCCCGGCACCACAGCAGCCGGCCCGTTGAGTGCCGTCTCGTTGGCTTCGTGGACGTCGTCGCCGGCGCACCCGTCGGCAGCGTCCACCGTCGTCACGAACGCCACCGCGCACTGCTCGCGGAGCATGCCGGAGCCGAGCGGGAACGACGCACCGGTGACCGTGTCAAACGTCGACCAGCGCGGCAGCGTCACGACGGTGGTCCTGAGCCGCGGCGGGTACCGGTTCTTCTGCCTCGTGGGCGCGGACGGCAGTGGTCACAGTGAACTCGTCGACGGCCCCGGCAACCGACTGCCCGGTGTGGCCGGGCCCGCGTCGCTCTCGGTGCAGTCCGCGGACGACAGTGGTTCCGGAGCGACCGCGATCAGCACCCTCTGGGGAGAAGCAGGGGCAGACGTTGCCTCCGTGACGGTCTCGGCCGGTGGACACACGCTCACGGCGACGGTCGACAACGGTCTCTGGACGGCCTGGTGGCCACCCGTCGGGGACAGCGTCGATCCGCTCGACGGGACGGTCACCTGGACGACGACGACCGGGGCGTCCCACTCGTCATCCCTCAACGCACTCGTCCCGGGGAACTGAGCCGATGACGGACTGGAGGAACGGTGCGGGTAGCAAGGACGGCCTCCCTGTCCGACACGGGCGCGAACGCCCGTCCCGTCGCGTCGTCTGGCCGGTGGTCGGCGGCGTCCTCGCGGTCGTCCTCGTCACGGTCGGGGGCTACGGAGCGTGGTCCTACGAGCAACTCGACAGCAGCATCACCAAGGTGCACGTGGCACTGCCCCACCCATCGCGGGCACCGGGGCCTGCGGACCCAGCGGAATCCGCGGAGAACATCCTGCTCGTCGGCGACGACCACCGACCGGCCGACGCCACCCCGCAGGAGCTGGCCGAGCTCGGCACGCAGCTCGATGGCGGGGCGACGAACACCGACACGATGATCATGCTGCACATCCCCGCCGGTGGCGGAAGCGCGACGATGATCTCGATCCCGCGCGACTCGTGGGTCCCCATCCCCGGCCACGGCACGTTCAAGCTGAACAGCGCGTTCTCCGACGGAGCGGCGAACGGCGGTGGCGACGCCGGCGGGATGAACCTGCTCATCAAGAGCATCGACAACCTGACGGGCATCTCCATCGACCACTTCGTCCGCGTCTCCCTGCTCGGCTTCTACCAGGTCGTCAAGGCGCTCGGACCGCTGCAGGTCTGCCTCACGCACGCAGCTTCCGACTCGAACTCCGGGGTGGACCTCCCCGCCGGGCTCTCGACGCTCAACGCCTCGCAGGCGCTGTCGTTCGTCCGCCAGCGGGACGGGCTGCCCCGGGGCGACCTCGACCGCGAGGTCCGCCAGCAGTACTTCCTCTCCCAGGAGGCGCGGAAGGCCCTGTCCGCGAGCACCCTGCTGAACCCGGTGAAGGTCTCCGCGCTGTTGCACGGAGTCGGCGATGCCGTGCAGATCGACGACGGACTCAGCATCCCGGGCCTGGTGGACACCCTCCGCCGCATCGACCTGTCGAACATCCGGTCGACGACCATCCCGACGCTCGGCACGCCGACGATCGACGGCTACTCGACGGTCGCGGTCGACTTCGGAGCGATGCCCGCGTTCATCCAGAGTGTGGTCGGACCGCCGGCGGCGTACACCAGCGCGGCGGCCGCATCGCCGGGCAGCGTCCACGTCTCCGTGCAGAACGGTGCTGGCACCGGGAGCGGGGCGACGGCGGCCTCGGCGGCCCTGAGCGCGAGGGGCTTCGTCGTCGGCGTCCCCTCGGACACCACGACGACGAGCAGCACCGTGATCGAGTACCCGGCCGGGATGGAATCGGCGGCGAAGTCCGTCGCGAACGTCGTGCCCGGAGCGACCGCCGTGGTGACCCCGAGCGCGACGGGCGTCACGCTCGTGCTCGGGACGGACGGTCACACGGCGACCCCACCGGGGAGCCCGACGAGTCCTCCGACGAAGTCGACGGGACGGGCGCCGACCGGCAGCGGGCCGAGTAGCCGTCCGGCATCCGCGGCGCCCGTGGGGAACGCGTACGGGGCCCGAGGAACCTGTGTCAACTAGCGCGCCCGCGCAGGGGTGCACCGACCCTCGGAGCACCTCCCGAACTTCGTCAGGAGCACAGGATGAGAGGCTCAGTCGAACTGCACCGACGGCGTCGCGCCGTCGAACCGGAGACGGGTCGCCGCGATGAGCCAGGTTTGGCCGTCATCCGGGTTGCCCTGGAAGAACAGGTACTCGGCGCCGTCAGCGTCCCGCATGTACCCGGGGTGTCCGGATTCGGACGAGTTCCAGGTGCCCGCAGCGCCCGCGGGGATCAGCGGCGCTGAGGAGCCTCTCGTCCAGGTGGCACCATCGGTGCTCGTGGCCCACCCGATCTGCTGGGGGCGGTTGTTGTAGGCGCCAGCGTAGAACATCGTGAACGTCGTGCCGTCGAACCGCAGGGCGGGCGCCTCGATGCACTGTTCTTCCCACGGCAGCTCGGGAGCGAGAGCCGGGCCGTCGACCGAGAGCTGCTCCCAGGCCCCGCGCCCGAAGTCGCTGTCGAGGCGGGCTCTGGCCGTGCCGAGGAGCTGGATCGTCATCGTCGGATCGCGGGTCACCCAGGCGAGCAGGAGGTGGTCGCCCGCGACGACCACGTCGGCGTCGATGGCCCGTCCGCAGGTCCAGGCACCGGTCGGGGCGAAGACCGGGTTCTCCGGGTGCGGCACGAAGGTCACGCCGTCGTCGCTGACCGCGTGGCAGAGCGCGTCTGCGGCCCCGCCTCCGTACGTCTGGAAGAAGACGTGGACGCGCCCGTCGATGACGACGGCGCCTGGAGCAGCGGCGCCCGAGGCGTCGTAGTCCCCGAACGACGGCAGCACGGCCACGGTCCGCCACGACACGAGGTCGCTGCTCTCCGCGACGCCGACCGACCACCCCTCCACGACCGCGTCGTCGGACGACGGCAACGAGAAGTACATCAGGTAGCGGTTGCCGAACCGGATCACTGAAGGGTCCTTCGCGTACGGTCGGCCACGTCGGGACGTGTCGCCCCAGGGCTCGCCGAGGAGGCTGACGCTGCCGGAGGTGTTCGCGTGGCTCATCCCCGCAGGCTACGCCGGGGGTGCACGCGGCAGGCCGTCGGGGCGCGTCGCCGCCCGGTCAGGACGACCATGATGACCGGTGATGGCTGACAACGGGAGGGGTGCCCATGAGGGTGAGCAAGACGCCACGTGTGGCGCGGAACGTCGTGCTCGGCTGTGCGTACGCAGCGATGCTCTTCATCGTCCTCATCGGGCTGTTCTCGAATGCCCTGCTGACCTCGAACGTCTTCCTGCTGTTGTTGTTCGCGGGGTGGGTTCCTGCTGAGGCGATGGTGGAGTACCTCGCCCGGCGGAGTGGGACCACGTCGTCTCGCCGGAGCGCTCGGGCTCGGATCGCCGTCGTCCTCGGCTCCACGGTCGCCGCTGCAACCGCTTCGGCCGCGGTCGTGCCCCTCGTCGCGTACCCCCTCGTCCCAGCCGTCTGGATCGTCGTGATCCTCCTGGGGTTCTTGCCGACGTCTGTCCTGGCCCTCGTCCGGATCTTCCGGAACCAGCGCGAGGGGGAAGCTGATCGCCATGAAGGATGAGGACGTACCGCTCATCGCCGCGGTCGCCGACTGAGAACAGAGCAGGAGGGGCATCGCGCTCGGCGCGGTGCCCCTCCTGCTCAGCGGGATGAGGTCGGCCTCACCGCCCGGAGTGGTGCCACTCCGGTTCGCCCGTGCTCGTCAGCGCCGGCACGGCGTTCTGCGCGAGCTGCAGCGCCTGCTGCGGGAACCACGCGCCGGCAGCGGGGTCGGTGATGCCGCCCCACTCCGGGTCGGTGGTGCTGCCCGCGACACTGCGGTTGCACTGCCCGTCGGACTGCCCGGGGGTCTTGATCCACAGGTAGGCGTCGAGCATCGGGAAGGCGGTCGGCTGTGGCTCCGCCTGCGGGCGGGCTCCGAGACCGGCCCCGGGCGGGTTGCACCAGGTCTGGGCGTCGCCGCTGTACTTGCCTGCGGGTGCCGTCCAGGGGCCGGTGCCGTTCCGGCTCGTGTCGAGCACGAAGTGTGCCGACGGCGCGACCGATCCGAGCTCGCTCGCGTACCGGCTGTTGATGCCGGCCGTGTTCGCCGCCGGGTTCGTCGCGGTGTCGCTCCACTGCAGACTCGGGTCCAGCGCAACGCCAGCGAAGGCGTTCGCCGGGCCGCCGCTCCAGTACTGGTCGCCGCAGCTGGCGTAGTCACCGGGCTTGACCGTGGTGGTGTACGCGTCGCAGTCGGAGATCCAGGTGCCGTACTGCGACAGGTCCGGAGTCCACTGGTAGTTCGAGGTGTTCAGGGACATGCCCTGCACATCGGCGAGACCGGCGTCCTGGAGGCGCCGCGTGATGTCCCCGACGTTGTGCCAGGCGTTGTGCCCGGCGTCGAGGTAGACCAGTGCGTTCGGGTCGGCCTTCGTGATGGCCTGGCCGGCGTACTTGATGTCCGCGATCCGACCCGCGGTGGCGGTCCCGGGGGCGGGGTTCGGGTAGGTGCCCGGGTTCGTGTAGGCCGAGGGGCAGTCGGCGGGCAGGTTCGCCAAGCCGTCCGGCTCGACGATCACGATCACCTTCTGGTCCCCGGTGAGGCCCTGGGCGAAGCCGTCGGCCCACGCCGTGTAGGCCGCGTCACTGCTCGCCCCGCCGGACGAGTACTGCGAGCAGTCCCGACCGGGCACGTTGTAGGCGACCATCGTCGGCACGGTGCGCGTGACCCGGGCCCGCAGCGCGGTCTGGCGGACCTGCTGCTGCACCTGGCGCGGTGTCCCGCTGGTGAACCACACCGCCGACGGCGTGGTCACCTCCTTGCCGATCAGGGCGGCGTCCTTCAGGTCGCCCTTCTTGGCGAGCTGGAGGATCTGTGTTCCGGATCCACCGGCGATGGGCGGCGTGTAAAAGTGCGTGCCCGCGGGTAAGGGGTTGGTCACGCTCGCGTTCGCGCTGGTCACACTCGCGAGCGGGAGTGCCAGAGCGGCGACGGCCACCAGGGCCACGCAGCTCTGACGCAGGAATCGGTTGGTCATTTCGCTCCTCGGTGAACGGCCCGCACAGCGTCGTGCAGGCTCTCGTCCCCGTCGCAGCGCCTCGCCCCCCGACGGGAGGCACTACTGACCGGGAACGTCGAGTGTCACCCCGTCGGTGGCCGGGTGCAATTCCAGGACGGAACTGTCCGCAAACCGACGCGGTTTGCGGAGACCGCACCCGACTCTCGCATCCCGTACCGGAAGCACTGCTCCGGACCGGAGGCCGCTGTCGTGCGCTGCGACGTCGTCCAGGAGCACGTCGTCGGATCGCTCTCCCGGATCGGTTCGGCTAGGCGACGACCACCTGCGCGTGGATGAGGATGTCGTGGAGGTCGGGGCGGAGCGCCTCCTGGGATGACGTCTGGACCTTCACGATGAGGGCCGCGCCGGGCTTCGTGAACGCTCGAGCGACCGTCGCCGACCACGATCCGTCCGTGTTGTGCCCGGCGATTGACAGGAACTGGGCGGTGCCGCCGGTCGCGGTCGGAAGGAGCTGCTCCTCGAGCCGGTCCGCCGGGAGTCCGGACGCCGTGAAGAGCCCCGCGGTGGCGGCGCGGTCCCCGACGGTCGGGTCGAGGTCCGTGATCCGCTGTTGCGTGATCGTCGCGATGGCGCCGTCGGTGTTCGTGTACTCCCGCGACCCCGCGGTCTGGTCTTCACCGGTCTGCTTCCACCCGGGGAGGGCGGAGACCTCGAGTCCGAATGCAGGCAGCGTGCTCGCTGAGAGTGCCCCACCATCTTCGAACGTGAGATTCCTGAGCGCTGCGTCCGCGGTGGGCGTCTCGGATGGCGAGGCGGACGGCGACGGTTGCAAGGTCGATCGGTGCGCCTCCGGCGTCGCGTTGCCCGAGCCCGCGCAGCCGGCGAGAGCGAGCACAGCGATCACGGTCGCGGTTCCCGCCGTGGTGAGTCTGCATGTCATGGACATCTGGTTCCCCCTTCACTCTGCCGTGCGCCCCGTGCACCGGCGAGTCTGCCCGCGAGCCTACGGGCGGCGTTCTCCCACAGGCCACCCCGTCACCGGAGGGGTTCCGAAGCAACCAGTTCGACCTTGCAGCGTTCCGCGTTCTCGAGGAACGCTGCGTAGTGCTCGGGTCCGCCCGCCCAGGGCCATCGG
Organism: Curtobacterium sp. ISL-83; assembly: GCF_018613895.1. GTDB lineage: Bacteria > Actinomycetota > Actinomycetes > Actinomycetales > Microbacteriaceae > Curtobacterium. The sequence continues at coordinate 55,237 of NZ_JAGGPH010000016.1, read as the reverse complement.
TCCTCGTACAGGGGCGTCCAACCGTGCCCCGGCGCGGTGGTCCACAGGCGGTCGACGTCGTCGCGGCTGCCCGCGTGGAACGCGAGGTGGCTGAGCCCCGGGAGTCGGCGATCGTGGTCGCCATCACGCGGGGCCGATTCGAGCACCAGGTACATCGCGCCGAGCTTCCAGCTCCGGCCGCCCGCCCACTGCTGGTAGCGCTCGTACCCGAGTTCCTGGAGCAGCCACCCCCAGGCTTCTGAGGCCGTCGCGAGGTCCTTGGTGCGGAGCTCGATGTGGTGCAGGGCTCCCCGATTGGTCATCCGACCATCATCGCCGGTCAACCAGTCGGTGGTCGCCCTGCTCCCGGATCTGTGGATCCGGCAGTGCGACGGCGAACTTGAAGCCGAGGTGGGAGTCCACGAAACCGAGCTTCCGGTAGAAGCGGTGGGCGTCGACCCGGGCGGCGTCGGAAGTGAGTTGCACCAGCGCTGCCTGCAGCTCGATGGCGCCCTGGTCGACGACCCACCGCATGACCGCGCTGCCGATGCCGGACGAGCGTTGTGCACTCGTCACGCGCACCGCCTCGACGAGCAACCTGGTGGCCCCACGACGAGCCATCCCGGGGATGAGCGTCAGCTGCAGCGTGCCGACCACGGTCCCGGTGTCGTCCACGACGACGAGCAGCTCGTTGCCCGGAGCATCGGTGATCCGGTCCAACGCTGTCGCGTAGGCGTCGACGTCGTCGTCATTCGCGATGTCGCCACGGGCGGCGCTGATCGGATCATCGGCCAACAGCGCGATGATCGCGTGCAGGTCGTCGGGCGACGCGCGGCGAACGAGCAGGGTCGCGTCCCGGGTCGCGATGGGAACGGGGAGGGGGAGGCTGTCGATCACAGTGCATTCTCTCGACGAGACGAAGACCGGCGCCACACTGTGGGAGTCCAACCCGCATCGACGGACTGACGATCATCGAGCGGTCGCGACGACGACGAGGACGGCGGATGATTCCGTCACCGGCCCGCGTACCCAGTCCCCGTACACGGCATCGACCGAGAACCCTGCGGCGTGGAGGTCCCGCTCCAGCGTCGCCCGATCCCGGAAGTGGAGCGTCAGCGTCTCGGTCACGACTTCTTGCAGCTTCGTGAAGGAGTTGTGTGCCACGAGGCGTACGACGCCCGGTGCCACCTCTCGGGCTTCTGACCACTCCACCAGCGGTCCGTGCACCGTTTCACGGGTCGTGGGCTCTTGCGACGTCCAGTGACGCCATGCTCCGGCGGCGGGGTTGCGACTCTCGAACGCCAGTGTTGCTCCTCCTCGGAGCGCCTTCCGGAGGTCACGCAGGGTGCGAACCCAGTCGTCGTAGCCGATGTGCTGCGCGACGTTGCCCGTCATCACGGCCAGGTCGCTCGACCCGCTCGGGATGTCGCGGCTGTCGCCCAGGACCCACGTCACGGCGGCCGCGCCGGGTCGGTGCATCGCGTACTCGAGCATCGTCGGTGACGGGTCGATGCCGACGACGTCCCGGCGAGGGGCGACGAGGGTCACCGTGAGGAGGCCGGTGCCGCAGCCGAGATCGACGATCGATCGTGCGCCCGACGCATCGGCCAGCGCGCGGTAGAAGTCGTGGTCGGGCCCGTCGGGATTGTCCTGGTCGTAGAGGGCGACCAGGCGCGGATCGTGATCGGTCATCTCCAGAACGTAGCCGGGCGGGGGTCGGGCCACGACGAACCATCCAGGACCATTCGTTGCTCGTGTGCGCGACAGCAGGGGGTTAGCGTGACCACCATGCCGGACAGTCGGGTCGTGGACTTCTACCGTCGGTTCGCGGTGCGGGAGGCATCAGGGCAGTCGCGGATCTACGAAGCGTGGGCGTCGGGGGTGGCGGAGGATCCCGACGTCGTGGCGCTCATCGCTGCGCTCCCCGGAATGAAGCAGCAACCGAACCTGGTGTTCGCGGCCGCTCGGTTCCTCGGTGCGCCCGAGGGCACGTACGAGGCATTCCGGAGCTGGCTGCTCGGGCACTGGGATCGTGTCGAACCGATGGTCCTGAGCCGTGCGACCCAGACGAACGAGGCGGGACGGTGCGCGGTTCTCCTCCCGGTCCTCAGCCGACTGGACGGACCGTTGGCACTCATCGAAGTGGGTGCCGCTGCTGGTTTGTGCTTGTACCCGGACCGCTACAGCTACCGCTACGGATTCGACGGCCAGACCGCCACCCTCGACCCCGAGGACGGGCCCAGCGCGGTCACCATCCCCTGTGAGATCGACGCCGAGAGCGTGCCGCGTCGGCTCCCTGAAGTGGTGTGGCGTGCTGGTCTCGATCTCAACCCGATCGCACCCGATGACCTGGAGAGTCGAGCGTGGCTTCGGACGCTGGTCTGGCCAGAGCACGAAGACCGTCGCCGACGACTGGAAGCAGCACTGGCCATCGCGGCTGCGGAGCCCCCGCATCTGGTCGCCGGTGACCTCGTCGATTCGATCGCTGATCTGATCGCTGCTGCGCCCCGCGGCGTCCCGGTGGTGGTGTTCCACAGCGCGGTGCTCGTGTACGTCGAGCAGGCGCGTCGAGAACGGTTCGCCGACTTCATGCGATCGCTCGAAGACGTGACCTGGATCAGCAACGAAGGCGAACGGGTGTTGCCACGTGTCGCCGAGCGCCTGCCGGGCCCCGCAGGAGGACGCATGGTCCTCGCGGTGAACGAGACCCCGATCGCGTTCGTCGGTCCTCACGGCCAGAGTTACGAAGCGCTGACGCGGTGACTGCCGACTCCCGGCGAAGGCTCTTCCAGTGCTGGTAGACGTTGTACTCGTGGTCGCGTGGGACCTTCCGGCTCCGCCTGCAGCGGAACCGCGAGACGAACGCCCGGTCACCCGCTTGACTCTGGGCATGCGAGCACTGGTGCTGGGTGGAACGGGATGGCTGGGGCGTGCGATCGTCAGGGATCTCCTGGCCGCAGGGACGGAGGTCACTTGCCTGGCGCGAGGGGAGTCGGGGGACGCCCCGGAGGGAGCCCGCTTCGTGCGTGCCGACCGACGTGCGGCAGAAGCCTACGGGGCGGTTCGTGGCGAGTGGGACGAGGTCATCGAACTCGCCCACGAGCCCGACCTCGTCGGACCGGCCCTCGACGTGCTCGCTGACGGCGCCGCCCATTGGACCCTCGTGTCCACGATCTCCGTGTACGCCCGGAACGACGAGCCAGGCGCAGACGAGTCGGCGGATCTCGTCGAGCCGCGAGACCTCACGGAGTACGCCGACGCGAAGGTCGCGGCGGAGCGCGCCACCGCCGCACGCCTCGGATCCAGGTTGCTGATCGGACGGCCGGGCCTCATCGTCGGGCCCGGTGACCCGAGTGATCGATTCGGGTACTGGCCGGCGCGGCTGAGCAGGACCGGGCCGGTGCTGGTCCCGACGACGTCAGGTCGGTTCGTGCAGGTCATCGACGTCGCTGACCTTGCGGCCTGGATCGGTCACGCAGGGCGTGCGGGCATCACCGGGGTCGTCAACGCGGTCGGGGAGCCGATGACGATGGGCTCGTTCTTGCGCCGCGTGGCGGACGTCACCGGGTACGACGGTGAACTCACCGAGGTCGAGGACGAGGTGCTCCTCGCCGAGGACGTCCGCTACTGGGCCGGACCGCGGTCCCTGCCGCTGTGGTTGCCGCGCGAGGCCACCGGGTTCGCCCAGCGCTCCACACGAGCGTTCCGTGCGACCGGTGGCAGCACCCGGACGCTCGAGTCCACCGTGGCCGAGGTGCTCGCGGACGAGCGCTCCCGTGGCGTGGGAGGACCAGGGCGCTCCTGGCTCTCCGAGGAGCAGGCTGTCCTCCTCGCCGCGCGGTCGTCGCGCAGTTCGGGCCGGTCCGGCGCGGCCTTCTCAATCGACCCGTCCGCTCGCTGAGCGCACGTCGGCGACGTTGGACGGGCCTCCTGGATCCGCCGAGCCCAACGGGCTCAGGGCACGCGCACGACGACCCGCGCCGTCGACGGACCTCCGCACTGCTCGGTCCCTCCGTGGCGGTCCCACCGGAGCGCAACCGGACGTTCCAGCAGCCGCCGGTCGTGCTCACCGAAGAGCGCGACCCGACCGTGCTCCGGGGTGCTCATCGACGTCATGACGGTCCAGACGTCGCCCCGGTGCGTCCTCGTGGAGTCGGCCTGCGGGAAGGGCAGCGGGGGAGCGCCTCCTGGCGGAGTCGACGGGCCCGCTCCGGGCGCCGCGGCCGGTGTCGCGCTGGCCGTCACGCCATCCGGGGGAGACGGGTACGCCGTGCCACCGAGCTCTGGCCGACACCGCGCGGTGTCGCAGAAGGCGACGGCGGTGACGGGCGTCGCTCGGTTCGCCGAACCGGGGACGCGGATCTCGACGGCGTTGGTCCAACCGATCTCGGCGCAGACGGCGTGGGGCAAACCCGCGCAGCCGCTCAGCGCGGTCACGAGCAGCACCGCGCTGCACGCTGCGACTCGCCCCGGCCAGTTCATGCGGCCATCGTGCCGCATCGTCGACCGGTGCGCCTATCGTTGCGACGTGCACACCCCGGGACAGACCAAGATCGAACTCGCCAGCTGGCCTCGGCGCGAACACTTCGAGCACTACTCCCGTCGATCACCCTGCGTCTGGTCGACGACCGTCCACATCGACGTCACCGCGTTGGTCGGTGCGCTCCGTCGGTCCGGGCGGAAGTCGTACCTCGCGCACCTCTGGATGCTCGCGACCGTCGTCAACCGTCACGGCGAGTTCCGCATGGTGGTCGACCCGCACGGCGGTGTCGCGGTGTGGGAGATCACCCACCCGTTCTTCACTGTCTTCAACCCGTCAGCGGAGACGTTCTCGACCGTCTGGGCGGAGTACGACACGGACTTCGCCGTGTTCCACGAACGTGCCCTGCCGCTGCTCACCGCGTACCGGGACTCGACCTCGTACGTCCCGCAGGACGACGTGCCGGAGAACACCTTCGACGTGTCGAGCACGCCGTGGACCGCGTTCACCAGCCTGGACATCCAGGTCAAGGACGCGTGGACGTCCCTCTCGCCGATCTTCACCATCGGCGGCTACACCGAACGGGACGGCACGATCTCCATGCCGCTGGCGGTCCAGGCGAACCACGCGACCGTGGACGGGTTCCACGTCGGCCGCCTCGTCCGCGAAGTCACGGAGCTCGCCGCTGACCCGCATTGGCTCACTCCGTAGCGGCATCGGGCACCTCGCGACGCGGGAGCGCGGGTCTGCGGTCAGCCCTGACCCTGGTCCCAGAGCCGCCAACCGTCGGCGGTCCGGACCCAGCACCACTCCCAGGACATCGTGCCCGGCTCTGCGCCCGACAGGTCACGCTGGTCGATCGTGGACGGCACACACACCTGATCGCGGTCGGCGACGCCTTCGGACTCGTGGACGGCCGTGCCGACGTCGCGGTACGACACCAGGTCCGGCGAGTCGGTCAGCCACGAGAGGGGGGCCGAGCACCAGGCGGACGTGTGCGGCAGGGTGAGCCGGCGTGTCAGCGAGCAGTCGCCGTCCGCCGCTGCGCGGAGGTACACCCTGGTCATCGTCTCGGGGGAGGCGTTCGTTGCCTGGAGCCGATGGACCTCGACGGTGGCCGCGTGCGCTCGGTACCCGGCGGTCGCCAGCCCGACGGTGACGCCCACGGACAACACCACGATCGTGACGAGGGTCCTCCGGCGCACGGGTCAGGCCTGCTCGTCGACCAGGGCGATGAACCGGCTGCCCACACCCTCGACCTCTCGGCGGACGAGGCCCGCGGTGGGGTCCGGCGCCTGGTACGGCTCGTGGTAGTCGCACATCAGGTAGTCCCAGTCCGGCCACCACTTCTTCGGACGTGCCGTCTCGGTGAAGCCGCACACCACGCACTCCAGGTGCACCCACACCTTCTTGGTGCCCGTGCGGTTCGCCCGGGACTGCACGAGCCAGGCGGGCGGGTCCTGCTCGATGGCCTCCAGCTCGGCTTCGCTGATCCGCGAGGGGATCCCGTGGTGCGTCGCCATCTCGAGGGAGATGTCGAGCCGGACGGCTGCGTCGCGTCGTGAGAGCATCCGGCCAGGGTATGGGCTGACGCCACCCCGGATGCTGCATGACGACCGAAGAGCGGTCGTCTGCTAGTCGGCCAGCAGGATCTGCGCGATCGCGACCACGGCGAGGACCCCGATCGGGATCCCCGCGATGACCAGCGCTGCCGAGATCTGGGTGCGGCGGATCGTGCGCACACCGCCCGATCCCTGCGCGATCTGCGTGGCGGCGACGAGCTCTGGCGCGGCCGCTGGTGGCACGGGCTCGGGGGCCGGACGATCGTCCTCGAACGCCGGGACCTCGACGACGAGTGCGTCGGGATCGACGACCGGTGGCAGACGCTTGTACCGCTCGTTCCCGCGGTCGGTCATGATCGCCCCTCTCGTCGCCCGCAGGCTACCGCCCTCCACGGAGCGCCGACTGATCCACCTGCAGACGAGCGGACGCGACGGCTCTCCATCAGCTGTGGACGAACCGACGGGAGTGGACGTCCGGACGGGACCGCAGGCATAGCGTGACGGCAGGTCCGACAGCACGCCGGCTGCGGACCGCGACCGGGGAGGCTCCGATGCGACACCGTCGGTGGTGGGTTCTCGCCCTCGGCCTGTGCGCGGTCCTGGGGGTCACGGGGTGCACGCAAGCAGATGCCTCCAGGTCGGTCCCGTCGTCCCCGTCGGGCTCGCCGACGGGCGCAGCGGTGCCGACGGCACCGGCGGCGCCGACCGCCGGAGCGTCGTCCCGCACAGCGCCCGCCAGTGCGGTGCAGCACGTCGTCGTCATCGTCGACGAGAACAAGCCCGCGACGACGATCATCGGCAACCCGAGTGCCCCGTACCTGAACGCGCTTGCCGCTGCCTCCGCGCGGGCGACCGACTACAGTGCCATCACCCACCCGAGCCTGCCGAACTACCTCGCGCTGACCAGCGGCACGACCGGTGGGATCACGAGCGACTGCAACCCGCCGGGAGGATCGTGCCTGGTCCCCGGGAAGAACCTCGCCGACGAGATCCACGCGTCCGGACGCTCGTGGAAGATGTACGCCGAGGGGATGCCAGCGCCGTGCACCGCCTCGAACGCGGGCAGGTACGCCGTCAAGCACGACCCGTTCCTGTACTTCCCGGACGTCACCGCGGACCACGCCTCCTGCGCCGACCACGTCGTCCCCTCCACGTCGCTGTCGGCGGACCTCCGGAGCGCGTCCACACTGCCGGATTTCGCGTTCGTCAGCCCCGACCTCTGCGACGACATGCACGACTGCTCGGTCGCGACCGGGGACGCGTGGCTCGCTCGGACCGTCCCCGCGATCCTCCACTCGCCGGCCTTCACCCAGCAACGCTCCCTCCTGGTGGTGACGTTCGACGAGGGCAACAGCGGTGACAACACGGTCGCCTGCATCCTCGCCGGCTCGGCTGCCGCACCACGGGCGTCCTCGGCGACAGCGTACGACCACTACTCGCTGCTGCGGACGATCGAGGTGCTGTGGGGCCTGCCGCCGCTGACGTCGAACGACGCGCACGCGACCCCGATGCTCGACCTGCTCCGTCGCTGAGCGGCAGCGGCTCCGGCGGCAGTACGACCGGGGTCCTCCGGCAGTCGGCGGGTCGGCTTCGCTTCGGCATCGGGTCTGGAGGAGCATCATCAGTCCATGGGCAACGTCACGTTCGCGCGCGGGTGGCGTCTGGTGCGAGCGCACCGGTCCGAGTTCCTCGACCCGGCGAAGGTGCGACGCCGGACCGTGGTGAGCGGTGCCGTCGGCGTCGCCGTCGGCACCTGCATCGCCATCGCGACGCTCGTCTGGGGTGTTCCCGAGGGCGTGCACCCCTGGGACGTCCTCGCCATGGCCTGTTTCGCCGGGGCGGTCGGGTGCCTCACCGGGTCGTTCATGCCCGTGGCCGACCGGGCCGCGCTGTCCCGGCTCTCCGCGCAGCCGCGCGGGGACTGGCGGCGGAGTGAGCGCATCGCCCGGCAGTTCGAGGCGCGGCCTCCCGCCATGCTGGCTGAGGACCGTGACGAGGTCCTCGCGAGCGCCGAACGTGCAATCGGACCCGCCGTCGTCGCTGCATCACGGACCATCTGGATCCCGATCGGCTGGTTGCTCGCGTGGGCGGGCCTCCTGCTCTGGGGACTCGCGACCCCGGATCGATTGACGCTGTTGCTCGTTCCGCCGGTCTTCGGCGTGCTGCAGTCGGCGGCGTTCATCGCCGCGGTCACCGGGGCCGGCCGGGCGGACGCGGCTCGGCAGCGTGCAGTCGCGCTGCCACCGCCGTCCCCACGGGACACGCCGCTGCCTCGGCGAGCGGACCCGTCCGGGTCGAAGGTGCGGCTCCCGGGCGACTGAGCGTCGGCGCTGTCGGTGCAGCCCCGCCGGACCACCCCGCACCCGGCGATCGGATCGGCTGGGATGATGGCCGGGTGCCGAACGCGCTGCTTCCCCAAGCCCGACGCCGAACACTCCGCCGCCGCGGTGTCGCACTCGAGATCGTCACCCTGTGCTGGAACATCGTCGGCGTCGCGGTCCTCGCCGTCCTCGCAGCGCTGTCGTCGTCGGTGGCGCTCGTCGGGTTCGGCCTCGACAGCCTGATCGAGATCGCCGCGAGCGCCGTGGTGCTCTGGGAACTGTCCGGCACGGGTGCGGCCAGACAGCGTCGAGCGCTCCGCCTCATCGGTGCCGCGTTCATCGCGGTCGCGCTGTACTTACTCGTCCAGTCCACCGTCGCGCTCCTGAGCGGTCACCACGCTGCGCCCAGCCCGGGTGGGATCGCCTGGACGGCGATCACCGCGGTCGTGATGTTCGGTCTCGCGTTCGGGAAGCACCGCACGGGGCGGGAGCTGGAGAACCCGGTCCTCGTTACGGAGGGCCGTGTGACCATGATCGACGGGCTGCTCGCCGTCGCCGTGCTCCTCGGGCTCGTGCTCGACCTCGCCCTGGGGTGGTGGTGGGCGGACCCCGTCGCCGGGTACGTCATCGTGTACTACGCCGTCCGGGAGGCCGTCGAGATCTTCTGGCCGGAGCGGGTCGCGGACGCGGCCGACGACCCGTCCGGTGCAGCGGATGCCGGGGCGCGCTGACACCGGCGTCGACTAGCCTCGGCACATGACCGAGGGGGCGGGCGTGGAGCCGACGGGCGGGTGGACGACGCGGTCGAGGGCTGCGCTCTTCTGGACCACCGCGGTGGTCGGGCTGCCGGTCGCGTTCGGGTCGTGGATGGTGCTGTGGGCCGCGTCCGACGAGGACAACCGCGGCACCGCACACGACCGGTCGTGGCCGAACGACACGATTTTGACCCTCGGTGTTGCGCCGCTCGTCGTCGCGCACCTGCTGGGACTCGTCCTTCTCATCACGACCGGGCGAGGTGCTCGGCGTGACCGTGCGTCCGCGATGGTGTTCGGCGTCGTCGCGTTCGTGATCGACTCCGCAGTCGGCGTGACGACTGCGCTCGTGCTCACCGGGGGCAGCCTGGTCGAGGTCACGCCGTCGCCGTAGCTGCGACGTCCGCGTCCGCCGCCCGCGTGCGGCATCCCGCACCATCTGGCCGGAGGGTCCCGTTGCCCACCAGGATGAGACACGCTGCCCGCCCCTGGCCTGAGGATGCCCCATGCGAGTGTTCGCCTACGTCCTGACGATCGTCCTGACCACCACGCTGACGCTGGCCGGAGCCCTGATCGCGATCCTCGAGCTCCGTCGAGCTCCGACCGGCCTGTTCGTCGGGGTGAGCGCCTCGATCCCGTTGCTGGTCGCCGGGCCCGTCCTGATCGGATCGCTCGCCGCGTACTGGGACCGACGGTCCTCCCCGGCGAGCACGGTCCTGCTCCGCCGGTGGTTCCTCGGTGTCGTCGCGGTCGACGTGATCGCGCTCGTCGTCGTCATCCTCGCCAGCGCGTCGGCGCACGCCCCGGTCTGGGTCCCCGCCGTGTTCGTGCTCGGCGCCGCGGTCCTGCTCGCGATCGCCCAGCCCCTCGGGGCACGCATCCGCCGCTTGGAGCCGCCGATGCCCGACCACCCGGGCATCGAGGTGTTCGACCAGCGGACGGTGCGGAAGAAGGTCGTCGCCATCGTCGCGACGTTCGTCATCTCGGTCGTCGTCGTCTCCGTCGGCCTCGCCGTGCTCGCGGTGTTCACCACCCGATCCAGCGCGGGGGGCCTCCTGCAGGAGGCCTCCGCCGCGGGGCAGCTGGTCTTCACCGCGACGGCGTTCGCGGTCCTGATCGTGGCGCTGCCGCTGAACACCGCGCTTCGTGACATCGCTGGCCGGGACCTCGGACGCCTCCGCCGCTTCAACAAGGTCGTCTTCGCTCGCACGCCGCACCGGCTCGAACCCGGTGAGGAGCAGGCCGCCGTGCGCTTCGCCGTCTGCGCCCCCGTCCAGCAGGGCTTCGTGGTCGCCTACACCATCCTGCTCTACGTCGGGGTCGGGTTCCAGATGGTGTCAGAGGCGTTCCGGGGAACGATGGGCGTCTTCCCCGAGGTGTTCCTCGGGCTCATGGTCGTGACGCTCCTGTGGTTCGTCCCGCTCACCGTGCGACGCATGCGACGAGCGACGGCCTACGCCCAGCAGCACGCCGCCGTGCTCGACCACCCGACGACCGGTTGCACGACCGCGAGCTGAGTCCGCTCCGTCACCGTCCCCGCGTCGCCCCGATCGCCCACACCCGCGGCGGTTCCACCCTGTCGCCATGTCGGTAGCCAGTCGTGCCGCGCTCCCGGAAGCACCGGTCGCGAGCGTGACGCCGGGTGTCTGAACGGGTCGTCGTGTGACGCCGCCATCGTGTCCCGGGGTCATCCAGCGTCACGGACCGAAGGACCCGAGTCGTCGCGCGTCGGGCTCCCGGTGAACCGTGCACCGGTTGTTCACCTGAACGGTTGCACAGGACAGCAGCGCTGCACCGCCGCGCAGATCCGGGGGAAAACCTGAGGAAGTCCCGTCCGCGGCTCGGCGTTCCCTGGGCGTACGCCCCCCGTTCGGGGGACGCGCCCGGGTTACCGTTCCGCGTCGCTCACGACCTTCAGGGAGGACCAGAGCACATGACGATCAGGGACCAGAACACGACCACGAACGAGAGCTCGATCAGGGTGAAGCAGAACTCCAGGGACAACAGCAGCACCAACAGCACGATCAACATCAACGACGATCTCAGGGAACCGGCGGGCAGGCGGACCGTCGGGGGTCGTCGGAAGCGCATCGCCGCAGGGGTGGCGGTCGCAGCAGCGGGTGCACTCGCGCTCGGACTCGTGCAGCAGCCGAGCCCGTCCGAGGCGTCGACCACCTCGCTCACGGCGCTGCCGAAGGGGGACGTCGTCTCGAACGGACGGACGTGGAAGCAGTCCTACCGCGAGGACTTCTCGACCCCGGCGCCGCTCGGGAGCGTCCTGAGCAAGTACCCGAAGATGGGCGCCTACGACGGGTACAACGACACGAGCGGACGCGGACGGTACGCCCCGTCCAAGGTGCTCAGCGTGGCGAACGGCAACCTCGACTTCTGGCTGCACACCGAGAAGGGTCAGCCGCTCGTCGCCGCGGTCCTGCCGGACGACTACGCCGCGCACACCACCGGGCGTGTGTCGATCCGGTACAAGACAACCAACACCGACGGCTACAAGTTCGTCGGGATGCTCTGGCCCACCGACGACGACTGGAACAAGGGCGAGATCGACTGGCCGGAGGGCGACCTCGGCAGCTCCGTGCGGCCGGCCTCGGCCATCCCGGGCTCGATGGACAACGGGATGATGACCTTCGACAGCAGCGTGCAGAAGTACACCACGTCGCCGCAGAGCAGTGGCTACCACGTCGCGACGACGGAGTGGGACCACGGGGTGGTCCGCTTCTACTGGAACAACTCGCTGGTGTCGGAGACGCGGAAAGCCGTCCCGAAGGACCCGATGCGCGTCACGATGCAGGCGGAGACCGCGATCACGGGGAACGTCCCGGCGTCCGCGAGCGGTCACGTCGACATCGACTGGATCTCGATCTGGGACTGACGCCCGTCCGTCCCACGACATGACGGACGGGAGGGCCGGTGCCAGCTGGCACCGGCCCTCCCGTCTGCGCAGGTCGGATCGGTTCTGATCCGGCGCGTGACAAGCTCATCGGAAGGTCATAGGGTGCAGCCGTCGGCAGTTCTGATGCCGACGCCCGACAGGGATGCGACCGGAGACGACGACGTTGCCGGTCTCCCCGTCATGCCCGACGCGACGGGCGGCGATCAGCCGTGCCCGCCTCCAGACACCCTGCTCGCGCGATCGCGCGATCGTGCGGCACCGCGTCTTCGTACCCGGAACCTCCATCGAGGAGCGCACCATGCACCGCAGACACATCATCGGCGCGGCCGCCGCGATCGCACTCGCGATCACGGCGGTCGCCGCACCCGCCCAGGCCCACGGGCGGGACCCGCACCTCCCGGACCTGAGCCTCGGCGCTGCCACCACCCTCGCCAGTGGTCTCGTCTCCCCGCTCGGGCTCGAGGTCGAGCGGTCGGGCCGCATCGACGTCACGCAGAACTTCGCCGGGCGACTCAACGGCGTCACACCCGGCCGCGGGACCACCACCCTCGCGACGGCCACGACCGGACAGGAGATCGGGGCGGTGTCGTCCCGACATGGCACCGTCTACTCCGCGCAGAACGACCAGCCGCACGGCATCGCACGTCTGATGGCACTGCCGCCGCGCGGAGCCGCCCGACAGGTCGCCGACCTGGGAGCGTACGAAGCACGCGTGAACCCGGATCACGTGAACCAGTACGGGTTCCGCGGGCTCCCGGCGAGCTGCGCGGCACAGATCAGTCCCACGGGCCCGGCGGGACCTGCGAGCTACCACGGGCTCGTCGATTCGCACCCGTACGCGTCGCTGGCCCTGCGGAGCGGCGTGTACGTCGCTGACGCCGGTGGCAACGACATCCTCCGGGTGGGCTACGACGGCCGCGTGTCGACCGTCGCGGTGCTGCCCGCACAGCCGCCGCTCACCGTCACCGCCGCGACGGCCGCCGGGTTCGGCTTCCCGTCCTGTGTCATCGGGTACCGGTACGCGTTCGAGCCCGTCCCGACGGACGTCGAGCAGGGTCCGGACGGCTGGCTGTACGTGACCGCCCTGCCGGGCGGCCCGGAGAGTGCGGCGCTCGGTGCCCGCGGCAGCGTCTACCGGGTGAACCCGTGGGACGGTGCGGTCCGACTCGTGGCGCGCGGCTTCGTCGGCGCGACGAACCTGGCGGTCGACCAGCGGACGGGCATGCTGCTCGTCACGGAACTGTTCGGCGGGCCCGCCGGGACGGGGCAGATCTCGCTCGTCGCACCGTGGTCCGGTCGGGTCGTCCAGACGTTCGCGGTCCCGTCGCCCGGTGCCGTCGAACTCCGTGACGGCTCCGTGTACGCCACGATCGACGCGTACGTCCCGGACGCGGCGGGGAGCCCGCAACCGATCGGCAAGCTGGTGCGGTGGAGTCCGGTCGACCGGCACGGGCACGGCCACTGGGGTGACGACGGGGCGCGCACCTGGCAGTGACCGGCAACGGATCGTGAGGCCGCGATCCCGCTGACAGGAGGCTCCCCACCGGACACGGCCGGACAGCCGCTGGCGCGTCTGTCCGGTACCGGCCGGTGGGGGCCCAGGTGCCAGCTGGCACCGCGCCTCCTGTTCGTCCGTCGGTCGCGTCGACCGCTGCGTCCGACGTGATCCGGTTCGCGCGACCCTCGCCGGGCCACGCGCGCCGGTTTCGTACGATCTCCGTCGGTGCCCGGAGGCTCGAACGCCGCGATGTGCACCTTCTCCGGCAACTCGACCGGACGGAGGACCCGCGTGATCATCGACGACGCCTTCGCGACGGACGAGCCGGACCGTGCCGAAGCGCTCATCCGGCGGCTGTACCACCGGGTGCGCCTGCAGGAGGGCTCGACGCCGTTCCGCTTCCGGCAGGACGTCCGGGGCGACGAGCGCGCGAACGTGGCGCGGTTCCGGATCAGCGCCCCCGCCGAACTGGAGGTCGACTTCGAGGGGGTCCTCGGCGTCGGGCTGCGCACGAGCGGGCGGTACCGGGCGGCGTCGAACGGGACCGAGGTTGACCCGGACGACGCGTTCCTGCTGCGCCCGGGAACGGGGACGTCGTCGTCGGAGGACCTCGACATCGTGATGGTGAACCTGTCCGTCGAGGCGCTCACCCGGTTCGCGAGCGAGCGTACGGGAACGGTGCTCCACTTCGACGGCGTCGCCCCGCTGTCCCCGGTGCACGCGGCACGCTGGCGGCAGGCGGCCGAGTTCGCCGGCGGGGTCCTGGCCGACCGGGAACTCCTCCGCCACGACCTGATGCGACGGACCGCCGTCGACGCGTTGTTCGCGACCGCCCTCACGACGTTCCCGATCGACGTCGTCGAGCGTCGCACCGCGGTGGAGGGTGTGGTCCTCTCGACCGCGGTGCGCCGAGCGGTGACCTTCATCGAGGACAACGCCGACCGTCCGATCGGGGTGGAGGACATCGCGGCAGCGGCCCGCCTGAGCGTCCGGGCCCTGCAGGCAGCCTTCCAGCGGACCCTGTCCACCACCCCGAGCGAGCACCTGCGGACCGTCCGGCTGGCATCCGCCCGTGGCGACCTGCTGCGGGCGGACCCGGGCACGACCGGGGTCTCGAGCATCGCCCGGCGCTGGGGGTTCAGCAACGTCGGCCGGTTCGCCGCGCGATACCGGCAGGAGTACGGGGAGTTGCCGCGGCAGACGCTCGAGCGCTGACCGTGCGTTCCGCGTCTCCGGCTCGCGGTTCCCGGATGCCCCGACAGAGGGGGTGTGGACGGATCGCGCTGACCGTGGACGACACGCGTCGTCTTCCCCGCATCGGCGGGAGGGGCCCTCCGCCCACGGTTAGCGTTCCGAGCAGGACCGCCGACACCGCGCGCGGTCCGTTGCCGCGCCGATCGACCGTGCCACAGGGAGGGAACGACCATGCCACCGACCATCACGCGTCGCGACCTCGCCGCGACGACGCTCGCCGACGAACGGTGAGCGCACCCACGACGGAACCGGTGCCCGACGGCCCCACCGAGCGCTCGGCCGTCCGGATCTCCATCGCCGGGACCGACACGGACGGGTCCCTCGAACGACTGGCCGCGCTCTACGGCGGCGAGGGGTGGCGTGTCGTCGGACCGACCGGGAGCCTGCGCCTGCGGTACGCGGCCTTCGGCGACACCGGGGTCTCGCTCCGCCGGACCCGGGCGACCGGCGCCGTCCGGGGCGAAGCCCACACGGGCGACGAGGTCGTGGTGCGCTGGCTCGACTCCGGTCGTGCCCGGGTGCGCCTCGACGTCGACGAGCTGCCGGTCAGCCCCGGCGGCCCGGTGCTGTTCCCGCTCGATCGACCCTTCCTGTTCGACGCGCGGGACTGGGACCAGCGCCTCGTGCACATGCACCGCGGCCTGGTGGAGGACGTGGCTGCCGAACAGTGGGACGTCGCGCCGCTCGAGGGCGACCGGATCTCGTTCGACCACGACCGGGCACCGTCCACCGCGGCGGTGCGGGGTCTGACGACGGCGGTGCAGACCGCCTCCCGGACGTTCGTCACCCGTGGGTGGCCGTCACTCGCGTGGACCGAGGCGTCCCGCGCCGTCGTCCGGGCGTTCCTCGAGTTCTCGCCGCCCCGGCTCGCCGGGTACGACCCCGCGCTGCTCGTCCCCGAACGTGCGCGGCTCCGGCGGGCGGTCGAGTTCATCGAGGCGCACGCCCACGAGCCCCTCACCGCGCAGTCCATCGCGGCCGCCGCCGACGTCAGCGTCCGCACCCTGCAGGAGCACTTCCGGAACGTGTTGGACACCACGCCGACGCTCTTCCTGCGCGAGACCCGGCTCCGTCGTGTGCACGAGGAACTGCGGGCCGCGACGCCGGAGGCCACCACGGTCGGGACAGTTGCGCGGCAGTGGGGCTTCGTGCACCTCGGCCGCTTCGCCGGGGAGTACGGCAAGCGCTTCGGCGAGCACCCGAGCGCCACCCTCCGGCGCTGACGCCGTCCGGTCACCTGCCGAGTCGTCGGGCGTCCAGGCGCGCCGGCATCGGGCCCCTGCGTCGGCGGCAGCGGACATCGTCCCGAAGCCGCGGATCACAACCCGTGGCGGACCCCGCGGGTACGCTCGCCCGCACCACCGATCACCGCCTCACCGTCGAGAGCAGGTCCCCGTGCGCCGTCGACTCACCGCACTCTTCACCGTCGCGACCCTCCTCGCGATCGCGACCCCGAGCCTCCCGTCCGGAGCCTTCGCCGCACCGGCGGCGGCCGCCCCGGCCGTCACCGTCACGCGCGGTGGCACCACCGCGCCGACGCACCAGAACCCGATGGCCCTGCAGTTGCCCGACGGGCAGACGGCCGCGAGCTGCGCGGACCCGAGTGCGGTCCACGGCACCGGCCGCGACCGGTCCTGGTACCTGTACTGCACCACGGACGCGCTGACCGCCACCGAACGGAACCCCGACGGCTCGCTCGTGCAGCACACGGTGCCGACCTACCGGTCCACCGACCTGACGCACTGGACGTACGTCGGCGACGCGTTCGCGACCAAGCCCGCCTGGGTGGGCGACGCGAACGGCATCTGGGCCCCCGACGTCGTGTACCGGGCCGGCTCGCACGGACGCGCCGGCACGTGGTTCCTCTACTACGCGGCGTCGGACACGCCCTCGGCGACCGGCCCCACCGGCGGCGGATCGGCCGTGGGCGTCGCGACGAGCTCGAGTCCGACGGGACCGTGGACCGATTCCGGCGGACCGGTGGTCGCTCCGCAGGCGGCGGCGAACGGCCAGGGCCAGCGCTGGGAGTTCGACCCGGAGGTCATCACCGACCACGGGCGCACCTACGTGTACTTCGGCAGCTACTTCGGCGGCGTGCACGTGCGGCTGCTCAGCGCCGACGGCCTGCGCTCGGACCCGGCGACCGAGCAGCTCATCGCGATCGACAACCGGTACGAGGGCACGTACCTGATGCACCACGACGGCTGGTGGTACTTCATGGGCTCCGCCACGAACTGCTGCAACGGCGCGCTCACGGGGTACGGCGTGTTCGTCGCCCGGTCCCGCAGCCCGCTCGGGCCGTTCACCGACCGGGACGGCGTCGCGATCACCAGTCCCCGCGTCGGCGGCACGCCCCTGCTCGCGCAGAACGGCAACCGCTGGGTCGGCACGGGGCACAACACGGTCGTGACGGACTTCGCCGGGCAGGACTGGATCATCTACCACGCCGTCGACCGGACCGATCCCTACTACGCGGGCCAGGCGACGTACACGAAGCGCCCGGCGCTCATCGACCCGCTGGACTGGCAGCACGGGTGGCCGGTCGTCCGCGGGGGAGCGGGTCCGTCCGACACCGTGCAGCCCGGTCCCGTCGCACAGCCCGGCGAGCGTCCGGCCTACCGGCCGACCACCGCTCCGGTGGACGTTCCCGGTCGGCTGATCCGCTCGGCGTCCACCTCGTTCGACGGCACGGCGCTGCCGCCGTCGCTCACGTGGACCCGCCAGCCGGACCCGTCGACGTTCTCGGTCAGCGGCGGCGCGTTCCGGTGGCAGACCCAAGCCGCGGACCTGCACCCGCCGGCCACACCGCTCGCGTCCGTGCTGAGCGAGCCCGCGCCCCCCGGTGACTACGTGCTCCAGACGACCGTCGCCGTCGACACCCCGGCCACCGGTGACGCGTTCAACTACGTGCAGGGTGGGCTGATCGTCTACGGCGACGACGGCAACTACGTCCGGCTCGTGTCGAACTCGATCTTCAACACCCGGCAGACGGAGTTCGGGAAGGAGGTCACGCCGCAACCGGCCGGCGCGCCGAACTACGGCAACATGGTGGTGGGCCCGGTCGGCGACCGCACCACGCTCCGGATCGTGCACCGGGTCGTCGGCGGCGAGGACCACTACACCGCGTACACGAGCCTCGACGGTCGGCACTTCGTCCGCGGCGGCACGTGGACGGCGGCCCTCGGTTCGCTGCCCCGCATCGGGCTGATCTCGCTCGGTGGCTCCGGTTTCACGAGCACGTTCGACGACCTGCGCGTGAGCACGGTGGTGCCCGCGCGGCGGTGACGCCCGACGCCCGCCGGCCGGCCGACGGCCGGCTCCGGCGCGGGTCGCGGATGCCGCTGCCGGTTCGGGTCACGGCGGCGGCATCCGCGTGGCCGACGCTCCTGTCCGGGGCGCCGCTGAGAACGGGATCCAGCGCATGACTGCGGCCAGGTGCAGCATGGCCCTCCCCGTTCCCCGCGTGCAAGGGTGTGCAGCGCGTCGCCGCGAAACCGGTACGAGAACGTGGCCGTCGCACCGATCCCGCTCGCGCAGAACGGACAGCTGATCAGTCGGTCAATTGATGATCTCGCCGCGCTCGTCGGCCCGCAGCGCAGCCAGCCGGTCCCGCCACCCCTGCAGGGCCTCCGGGGTCAGCCGCGTCCAGTCCGTGACCTCCCCGACGACGCGGAGCGGCTCGGTGCTGCGGTAGGACCGGGTCGGGTTGCCGGGGAACTTCTTGTCGGTGACGTTCGGGTCGTCCTCGTACGGTCCGGTCGGCTCGACGGCGTAGACCCGCGGGGCAGCGTCACCGGCCGCGAGCTCCGCGGCGAGACCGGCACCGTCACGGAGCGCGGTGAAGTACACGTGGCGCATCACGACCTCGGGGCGGTAGTTCGACCGGAACCCCGCGGTGAGCAGATCGCCCACGCCGAGGTCGGCCTTCGTGCCGTGGAAGAACGGTCCCTGGTCCGACGCCTGGATCACGCGGCTCAGCGTAGTCGCGGCCCTCGTCGCGCGCATCGGATCACCGCTCGGTCCGGAAAGCGCGTGTTCTGCCAGGATCAGGGTCATGGACGGAGGCTTCCGGCAGGAATCGCTCTCGGGCCGCGTCAGCGAGTTCCGCGGGTGGCTCGGCACGGTGTACGGGCAGCGCGTCGACGTGCGGTGCGACGAACGCCTCGAGCTGCGCTGGGCCGGCAACGACCGCGTCGCGACGGTCCGGTTGCGCATCGACCGACACGGCACCGGCTCCCTCGAGCCGCGCGCGGACCACATGGTCATCTGGACGAACGACGGGTCCGTGACGATCACCGACTCGACCGGCGCCGTCCGCACCGCATCGGCCGGGAACCCCGTCGTCGTGTCGGCCTGCACGCCGGTCGACTTCGCGATCCGCACCGGTCTGGTGCTCGCGCTCCACGTGTCCGACGCCTGGCTGCAGACCCGTGCCGCGCTGGCCGGGCGCCCGCTGCCGGAGCTCGTCGAGTTCGGGCAGGCCGACGCGGTCCCCGGGTGCGCGGAGCGGCTCGGCCGGCTCCTCGACGAGGTCGTCGCCCCCGTCGCGTCGCGGGACACCACGGCGGAGGACCGCTCCGCGCTGGACGTGCGGGTCGCCGAGGTCCTGCTCGACGTGCTGCCGGTCCGGAACGCCGTCGGCGGAGGCCTCGGATCCGTCGACACCGCCAGCCGCTACGCCCGGGACCACGCCGCCTCCGTGGTGCTCACGAGCGACATGTCCGGTGCCGCGGGCATCAGCGACCGGACGCTGCAGCAGGCCTTCCAGGACGAACTCGGTGAGACGCCGTTGGCGTACCTCCGCCGGTACCGCCTGGAACGGATCCGTCACGACCTGCTGGCCGGCGACGGGGAGTCCGTCGGCGAGGTCGCCCGACGCTGGGGCATCGGCCACCTCGGTCGGTTCGCGGCCGTGTACGCGGTGGCGTTCGGCGAGATGCCGAGCGACACCCTGACGCAGGGACGACGGCGTCTCGAGGGCGCGGCCACCGACGCACTGAGGCGGCGCGACGGTGCGTCCATCGGCGCACCAGCCCAGCCGTCCGACACCGTCTGACGCACGAACGGGACGGGCAGGCGCGCCCAGCGGGCGCCACGACGGTCGCGCCGACCGTGCTCGGGCGGGAGGCGCGCTGCCAGCCCGCCCCGCGCCTCCAGGCAGCAGACCGTCGCGTCCGGCATGATCGCTCCATGCCCAACCCGAACGCCACCGCCGCCATCCGGTCCGCCCGCGACCTGCTCCTGTCCGCCGGGACCGACGGGGACCGCGCCCGTCGGGACTTCCGCTGGCCGGACGTCGGCGACACGTTCAACTGGGCGACGGACTGGTTCGACGAGATCGCACGGGGGAACGACCGGCTCGCGCTCTGGATCGTCGACCAGGACGGCGTCGAGACGCGGATGACCTACGCGCAGATGTCGGCCCGCTCGGACCGGCTCGCCGCGTTCCTGCACGCGAACGGCGTCCGGAAGGGCGACCACGTCCTGATCATGCTCGGCAACCAGCTCGAGCTGTGGGAGACGATGCTCGCCGTGATGAAGGTCGGCGCGGTGATCCTGCCGACCTCGACCATGCTCGACACGGCGGACCTGCAGGACCGCATCGACCGGGGCGGCGTCGCGCACGTCGTCACCACCGTCGGTGAGACCCCGAAGTACGGACCGGTGACGGGTGGCTTCGGCCGCATCGTGATCGGCGGGGCGGCGGACGGCTGGACCGCGTACCCGACCGACCTCGGCGACCCGGCCCCAGCGGACGAGGTACTGCCAACGGTCGCCACGGCAGCGTCCGATCCGTGCCTGATCTACTTCACGTCGGGGACCACGTCGCGGCCGAAGATGGTCGTGCACACCCAGACCTCGTACCCCGTCGGGCACCTCAGCACGATGTACTGGCTCGGCGTCCGTCCGGGCGACGTCCACCAGGCCATCAGCTCGCCCGGCTGGGGCAAGCACGCCTGGAGCTGCTTCTTCGCCCCGTGGATCGCCGAGGCCACGGTGTTCGTGCACGAGACCCCGCGGTTCGACCCCGCCGCGCTGCTGGCACAGCTCGAACGCGCGCAGGTGACGTCGTTCTGCGCGCCGCCGACCGCGTGGCGGCTCATGCTGCAGTCCGACCTCGGTTCCCGGCCCGGCGCCCTCCGCGAGGTCGTGTCCGCCGGCGAGCCGCTCAACCCCGAGGTCATCGACCGCGTCCGGTCCGCGTGGGGGCTCACGATCCGCGACGGGTACGGCCAGACCGAGACCACCGCGATCATCGGCAACACCCCGGGCACGGACATCCGCCCCGGCGCGATGGGCATGCCGCTCCCCGGTGTCTCGGTGACCTTGCTCGACCCGCTGACCGGCGAGCCGGGCGACGAGGGCGAGGTGTGCCTCGACCTCGACCGCGTGCCGGTCAACCTGATGGCGGGCTACCTGGGCGACCCGGAGCGGACGGCCGACGCCCTGCGCGACGGGCACTTCCACACCGGCGACATCGCCTCCCGTGACGAGCACGGCCAGCTGACGTTCATCGGCCGCACCGACGACGTCTTCAAGTCCTCCGACTACAAGGTGTCGCCGTTCGAGGTCGAGAGCGCGCTCCTCCAGCACCCCGCCGTCGCCGAGTCCGCGGTGGTCCCGGCACCGGACGACGCCCGGCTGAACGTGGTCAAGGCGTACGTGACCCTCGCGGCCGGCTGGGAGCCGACCGCGGAGACCGCCGCCGCGGTCCTGCTGCACGCGCGGACCGCCCTGCCCGCGTACGAGCGGGTGCGCCGGGTCGAGTTCGCGGTCCTGCCGAAGACGATCTCGGGCAAGATCCGTCGGGTCGAGCTGCGGGAGCGCGAGGTCGCCGCGGCCGCGGCGGGCGAGCGCATCGCGGGGGAGTGGCGGGATGCGGACTTCCCGGAGCTGCGCGCGGGTGGGCCGCGGCGCTAGGACTGCGGACGGGAGGCGCGTGGCGGCGTCGCCACGCGCCTCCCGTCCGGCACCGGGTCAGCGCCGTCAGCGTCGGCCGGTGCGCTCAGCGGTGACCGGTGCGCTCAGCGGTGACCGTTGCGCTCAGCGGTGACCGTTGATCTGGCCGAGCCAGCGGCCGAAGGACGGCTGGTGGTCGTCGTGCAGGACCGTCGCGGTGGTGGTGGGCACGCAGGGGCGTGCGTCGGCGGGACGGGTGCTCTGCTGGCGCTCGTGGTTCATGGGGTGGTCCTTCCGTCGTCGGTGCAGAGTTCGACATCGGACGGGCTCCGGGCATTCCCGCCGACGCGCCCGGGATGGTCCGTCGGTCGAACGGCGGACGCGGCCAGCCGGTCAGGCCGCGACGCCGCTGACGTTCACGAGCCAGGTGATGCCGAAGCGGTCCGTGAGCATGCCGAAGGTGTCACCCCACGGCGCCTTGGTCAGGGGCTCGATGACGTTCGCGCCCTCGGCCAGCCCGTTCCAGCAGCGCGTCAGGAACGCCTCGTCGTCGCCGCTCAGGGACACCGAGATGTTGCTGACGGTCGGACCCTCCATGCCGGTCGGGGCGTCCGAGGCCATGAGGACCACGCCGTGCTCGCCCTCGATCTGGCCGTGCATCACCTTGTCGGCGTCCGCCGGGTCGGCCGTCGGCATCATCTCGCCGAAGGTGCCGACCTTGAGCTCCCCGCCGAAGACGGAGTGGTAGAAGTCGAGCGCTTCCCGGGCCTGGTCGCGGAAGCCCAGGTAGGGGTTCAGGTTCACGGTCATGGTGGTTTCCTCGCGGTCCGCACGGCGTCGTCGTCGTGTGGCGACCATCGTGGCAGACGCCGGACTCCCTGCGGAAGGACCGCAAGAATCACGCAACGTGGCCGACCCGGTTGCCGAGCGCGCACGCCCGTTCCCTAGTGTCCTGGTGGGCGCGATCCGCCGCGCTCACCGAACGACGGGAGTCCCATGAGCGTTGCAACTGCACGGCCGTCCACCGCGGCGGGTCGGCTGCGCGAGGACGCCGTCCACGGCTGGGAGTACCTCCGCTTCACGGCACTGCTCGGCTCGGCACTCGTGCCGCGGGTCGTCCGCCGGTTCCTGCTGAACGCGGCAGGCGCGCACGTCGAGTCCGGTCCGGGCGCCCGGTTCTCGTTGCGCGGCACACCGCGCAACCTCACGATCGGCCCCGGTGTGTACTGCAACACCGAGGTCACGATCGAGGCGATCGCGCCCGTCACCATCGGCGCGAACGCGGCCATCGGCATGCAGGTCCTCATCGCGACGAGCCACCACGCGCTCGACGACCCGTCGGACACCGAGCGGCTCGGACACTGGACCGAGGCGCCCAGCGGCCGTCCGGTGTCCATCGGGGAGCGCGTGTGGATCGGTGGTCGTGCCGTGATCCTGCCGGGTGCCGTGATCGACGACGACGTCGTGGTCGCGGCCGGCGCGGTGGTGAGCGGTCACCTCCGGTCCCACGGCGTGTACGGGGGCGTCCCGGCGAAGCGGATCCGTGAGCTCGAGGTGCCCGCCTGAGCACTCCCGTCGGCCACCGCCCGCGGACTGGGCGCATGCACGGCGATGGAGGACAATGGCCTCCCGTGAGTGATCAAGGACAACCCCGCTACCGCCGCATCTGGTCCATGGTGCAGGTCGGCGTGCTGTCGGCTGCGGTGATCTACTGCATCGTGATGCTCCTGCTCGGTGCCGGGAACCTCGCCCGGGTCTACGCGGTGGGCGCCGTGTTCTTCGGGCTCGCGCTCGCCGGGCACAGCACGTTCCTCTGGCTCACGGCGCGCGCCGCGCGCGACGGTCGCTGACCGATCGGTCGCAGGGCTCCTGCGTTCGGGCGACCTCGTGCTGTCCGGCATAATCTGCGTATGCACGTAGACAAGCAGATGTGCGGACTGAGTCCGGAGTCCGAGTACGTCGAGCTCGCCGTCGAGGTCTTCGCGATGCTCGCCGACGTGACGCGCGTGAAGATCATCCTGGCGCTCCGGAACGCCGACGAGATGAGCGTCAACCACCTGGCCGACGTCGTGGACAAGAGCCCCGCCGCGGTGTCGCAGCACCTCGCGAAGCTCCGGCTCGCCCGGATGGTGTCGACGCGGCGGGACGGCACCACGGCGTTCTACCGGTTGACGGACGAACACGCCTCGGAACTCGTCATCGACGCGGTGAAGCAGGCCGAGCACGTGGTCGGCTCGGCACCGCACCACCGGCCGGAGCAGGTGCGCGCATGAGCGGCCCGGACGTCCACGTGCACGACCACGACCACGAGCCGCACGGGCACGACCACCCGCACGGGCACGAGCCGCACGACCACGGGCACTCCCACCCACACGGTGACGACCACGGTCACCCGCACGGTCATGACCACGACCACCCGCACGGCCACGACCACGGACACTCCCACCCCCACGGCGGCGTCCGGGGCTTCCTCTACGACCTCTTCGTCCCGCACACCCACGACGCCGCCGACTCGATCGACGACGCCATGGAAGCGAGCTCCGCGGGCATCCGAGCCCTCCAGGTCAGCATGGCGATCCTGCTCGCGACGACCGTGCTGCAGGCGGTCCTCGTCGCACTCACCGGCTCGGTCGCACTGCTCGCCGACACCGTGCACAACTTCGCCGACGCCCTCACCGCCGTCCCGCTCTGGGTCGCGTTCGTCCTCGGCCGACGAGCAGCGACCCGACGCCACACGTACGGGTACGGCCGCGCCGAGGACCTCGCCGGCATGTTCATCGTGTTCGTCGTCGCCCTGTCCGCTGTCGTCGCCGGCTGGGAGGCGATCGACCGCCTCCTGCACCCCCGCCCGATCGAGCAGCCCTGGCTCCTGGTGCTCGCCGGCGTGGTCGGCTTCCTCGGCAACGAGGCCGTCGCGATCTACCGCATCCGCGTCGGCCGTCGCATCGGTTCGGCGGCGCTGGTGGCCGACGGCGTGCACGCGCGCCTGGACGGGTTCACGTCGCTGTCCGTCGTCCTCGGTGCGATCGGGGTCCTGGTCGGCTTCCCGCTCGCCGACCCGATCATCGGTCTGCTCATCGCGGTGTCGATCGTGCTGCTGCTGTGGGGCACCGTGAAGTCGATCGGTGCGCGCCTGATGGACGCCGTCGACCCGGAGCTCCTGGACCGTCTCGAGCACGCAGTCGCCCACGTCGCCGGTGTCCGTCGCGTGACGGACGTCCGACTCCGCTGGATCGGGCACCGCCTCACCGGCTCCGCCACCGTGGAGGTCGACGCCGCGAGCGACCTCGGGGACGCCACGCGCGTCGCCGACGCGGCGACCACTCGGGCACGCGCGGCCGTCGGCAACCTCGACACCTTCACGGTCACCCCCGTCCCCAGCCGGGCGGACGCGCCCGGCGCGACCGTCTGACGCTCCGGCCGCGACCACCGGTCGGACGGGAGGCGCGCCACCGGCCGGCACCGCGCCTCCCGTCCGGTGGGCGGCCACCTGTGGGACGGGCGCTGCTGCGCGGACGCGCCATGGGACCCGCCGTACGGGGTCAGGCGTTCTGGTACACGCGCACCCAGTCGACGAGCATCTGCTGTGGGAACCGGGTCGACGCGTCCGGGGAGCCGGGCCAGTTCCCGCCGACCGCGACGTCGAGGATCACGAAGAAGGGCTGGTCGAAGACCCACGGGTTGCCGTTGGTGTCCGCCGGCGTGACCGTCTTGTACGCGACGCCGTCGACCGTCCAGCTGATGGAGCCGGGGCGCCAGTCGACGCCGAACACGTGGAAGGCGTCCGCGAAGGGTGCCCCGCCGGGGTTGGTGTACGGGCTCGAGAGCCCCTGGGCGCCGGAGTACCCGGGGCCGTGCACCGTGCCGTGGACCACGGCGGGCTCGAAGCCGACGTTCTCCATCACGTCGATCTCGCCGCAGGCCGGCCAGCCGACCTGGCCGATGTCCGCGCCGAGCATCCAGAACGCGGGCCAGATGCCCTGCCCCCTGGGGATCTTGATGCGGGCCTGGATGCTGCCGTACTGCGCCGTGAAGGTGCCCTCGGACTTCAGCCGGGCCGAGGTGTACGAGCCGTCAGCCTCGCGGCGGGCGGTGATCACCAGGTTGCTCGCGCCGTCCAGCGCGGAGTTGCGGCGGGAGTCGGTGTACGTCTCCAGTTCACCGTTGCCCCAGCCGCCGGCGCCGGTGTCGAAGCGCCAGATGCCGCTGTTCGGGGCGCTGCCCGCGGGGCCGTCGAACTCGTCGGCCGCGATGAGGGTGCCGGTCGTGGTGGTGCTGCTGGTCGTGCTGCGCGCCGTGCTCGTGGCTCGTGCGGCACTCGCGGGGGACGCGGCGGCGAGGGTCGCTGTGCCGATCGCGGTGGCGGCTGTGCCGGCGAGGCCGAGTGTGACGAAGCGGCGGCGGTCGATCGGGGTTCCCTGGTCCATCCCGCGAGTCTGCGGGCTGCGCGGGATGGGCACCAGGCTGCCGTCACAACCCGCAGTGCGCGGCTACCCGGGCGCGAACGGGGGGCGAGGGATGCCGCGGCTGGTGGCCGGACTCCGGCTACTGGCCGAAGTGCGTCGCGAGCGGGACGAGCAGGCCGGCGACCCACACCAGCACGAGCAACAGCGCCCCGGCCGCCACGAACCGGCGCCGGCGGCGGAGCTTCGGGCTGCGGTCCTCGCCCCACATCTGCGCGCGGACGAGCGTCCGGTTGGCCTGCTCGACCACCTTCCGGATCTCCGGGTCGTCGAGGGGGAGGGAGCCGGACCGGGCGTGCTCGGTGATCGCGGTCGCCTCCTCCACGGTGAGCTCGTCCTTGCGCATGCGGCCATCGTGCCACCCGCCACGGGAGTTGCGGAAGGCTCCGACGGTCGGACGCGGGTTTCCGCGCCGGACTCGGGGGAGAGCGCGCTGACTCGGGGTGTCGCGCTGGACTCGGGGTACGGCGCGCTGGATGGTGTCGGAGCCGCGACCGCGTACCAACGAGCACATGGCACATCGGTTCCGCGGGAAGATCGTCGTCGTCACCGGAGCATCGAGCGGCATCGGGAGGGCTGCTGCGCACGAGTTCGCTCGTGAGGGCGCCACGCTCGTCGTCGCCGCCCGTGGTCGGGAGAGCCTGGAGGCCGCCGCCGAGGAGTGCCGGGCGCTCGGTGCCGAGACCATCGCGATCCCCACCGACGTCGCGGACGAACACGCCGTCAAGGACCTGGTCGGGACCACCACCTCGCGGTTCGGCCGCATCGACGTCTTCGTCGGCAACGCGGCCCTGTTCGTCTACGGGCGGTTCGACCAGACCCCGACCGAGGCGTTCAAGCGCGTCCTCGAGACCAACCTGTACGGGCACGTGCACGCCGTGAAGGCACTGCTGCCGCACTGGAAGCAGCGGGGATCGGGGACGTACGTGCTCGTCGGGTCGATCCAGTCCCTGCTGTCCGCGCCGTACCAGTCCGCGTACGTGACGAGCAAGCACGCGGCCCTCGGCCTGGCCGACGTCCTCGCGGACGAGTTCCAGGGCACCGGGATCCGCTTCGGCGCGGTCCTGCCCTCGACGATCGACACGCCGATCTACCAGAACGGCGCGAACTACACCGGCAAGGCGTCGCACCCGCTGCCCCCGACCGTGTCCGTCCAGCGAGCGGCGAAGGCCGTCGTCGCCCAGGCCCTGCACCCGAAGCGCAACCGGTACGTCGGGCGGTTCCAGGCGTCGCTCGTGTCGGCCGAGTTCATCGTGCCGTGGGCCTTCCACCGGATCACCGGGCCGATGGTGGAGACGTTCGCGCTCCGCGGGAAGCAAGAGCCCACGGACGGCAACCTGTACGCGTCGGCCGAGGCCGGCAACGCCGTCGACGGCGGCTGGGTCGCGAAGCGCCGGCGGGTCACCCGCCCGCTCGTGTGGGCCGGCGTGCTCGGCGCCGTGGTCCTCGGGCTGCGGACCGCTCGGCGCTGACGGCGGGCGCGCGCGACCGGTCACCGGCCACCGCTCGGTGCGAGGTTGACGGCATGGTGCGCCGGAACAACCGCGCACCATGCCGTCAACCTGCCCCGGTACTGACGGTCCGGGGCGACAGACGGGAGGCGCGAGTCACTCCGCGCGGGCGGCGACGGCTTCGATCTCCACGAGCTGGTGGTCGTACCCGAGGACGGTGACGCCGAGCAGGGTGCTCGGGACGTCGTGGTCGCCGAAGGCGTCGCGGACGACCTGCCACGCGGCGACCAGATCGGCCTGTCGGGTGGAGGCGACGAGCACGCGGGTCGAGACGACGTCGGTGATGGCCGCACCCGCGTCCACGAGTGCCTGGCGCAGGTTCGCGATGCACTGTGCGGCCTGGCCGGCGTGGTCACCGACGGCGACGGTCCGGCCGTCGGCGTCCAGCGGGCACGCGCCGGCGAGGAACACGAGGCGCACCCCGGCCGGGACGGTCGCGGCGTGGGCGTACTCCGCCGCGCTGAGGGTGGTCGAGCGGACGAGCTGCACTGCGGTCATGGGTCGACTCTGGCAGAGGGACGTCGGCCGCGCGGTGGCCGGCGCCGCATCGCGGGGACCCGACCAGCGATCGCCCGCGTGTGACCTCGCGCGACGCGCAGGGACACGCGGGTCGCGGGACGACGTACGGTCGTCCCATGAGCACGACGACCCCGACCGCGACCGACTTCGCCCGCGCGTGGACCACGTGGCACGACGCCCACGAGGCCGACCGTGCGAGTGAGCACGGGTTCCTCGCGATCACCGGCATGCACTGGCTGCAGGCCGACGCGGAACGGTACGACGACGCCCCCGGCGCGTGGTCGACCGGTGACGACGGTCCCGTCGTCGAACTGGCCGAGGGGGAGACGCTCGAGATCGACGGTGCACCGGTCACCGGCACGCACCGGTTCGGACCGCTCGCCGACCGCTCCGCGCCGACGGTGAGGTGGCACGACGGCGACGAGTCCATCGTCATCGAGGTCGCCCGACGCGGGGGCAGCGACGTCATCCGTCCGCGCCGCCCGAGTGCTCCGCTCCGCGTCGGGTACCGGGGGACGCCGGCGTACGAACCGGACCAGGCGTTCGCGGTCGATGCGCACTTCGAGCCGTTCGACGCACCCCGTGCCGTGACGGTCGGGTCGGTGGTCGACGGACTCCAGCACGTGTTCGAGGCACCGGGGACGCTGACGTTCGACCTCGACGGGCCGCGATCGCTGCTCGCGTTCAACGGGCGGGACGGCGGACTCCTCGTGCTCTTCATCGACCGGACGAGCGGCGTCACGACGTACGCAGCAACCCGGAGTCTCGAGGTGCCGGCCCCCGACGCCTCAGGAGCGACCCGGATCGACTTCAACCGGGCGACGAACCTGCCGTGCGCCTACACCGAGCACGCCACCTGCCCGTTGCCGCCGGCCGAGAACCGGCTCGACGTCGCGGTCGAAGCCGGGGAGCGCCTCCCGGCCTGACCCGCCGCCAGCCGCTCAGTGGTGCGCGCGCAGCGCCTCCACCACGAGGGCGTGGTCGTGGTGCATCTCGAGCCCGCTCACCCCGACGGTCCCGATCAGGGCGCCACGGAGCCGCAGCGGGAACCCGCCGCCCGCCGCCTGGTAGGTGAGCGGGTCGAGCGCCGCAGCCTCGGCGAAGGAGCTGCCGCCGCGCTCGTAATCGGTCCGCACGGCGAGCGTCGAGTGCCCGAAGTGCCGGACGACGCGGAACTTCCGGTCGAGCCAGGCGTCGTTGACGGCGCCGGACCCGGGCGTCGCCGCGTGGAAGACCCGCTGCTCGCCGAACGCGACGGCGCAGGCGATGCCCAGCCCCCGGTCGAGCGCCGTGCTCCGGAGCCACGAGCCGAGGGCCCACGCGTCCTCCAGGTCGAACGCGTCGAAGTCGAGCTCGCGTTCCTCGTCGAGGAGCGTCCGCAGCTTGTCCTCGGTGGACAGGGCGAGGTACTCGGTGCCGTCGGTCATGGGGTCCTCCCGGGTGGTCGTGGCACCACGCTACCCACCGCGGTGTCGGCGGCTCCGAGTACCGCCACCCCGGCGTGACGCCCGATGACGCCCAGCGCCCCGCGCCCGTCACACGACGACACCGTCGGTCACGCACCGCAACACCCTCGCCGCAGGAGCACCTCGCCCCGTAGCGTCGCCGCATGACCGACCGCATCACCCTCGTCACCGCGCTCCGGGGCGCGGGTTGGCACCCCGCCGCCTGGCGGACCGCCGGCCCGACCGCCCGGCGCACCACGAGCCTCCCGTACTGGCGGGACCTCGTCGTCGAGCAGGACCGACAGGGCGTCGACGCCGTGACGCTGGAGGACTCCTTCACCGCGGGCCCCACCGACGGCGACCGCGACCTCGACACGCGGACCGTGGTCGGGCACCTCGACGCGCTCCTCGTCGCGAGCGCCGTCGCGCCGGCGACCCGCGCGATCGGTCTGGTACCGACCGTCTCGGTGACGCACACCGAACCGTTCCACGTCGCCACGGGCCTCCAGACCCTCGACCACGTCTCGCTCGGGCGGGCCGGCTGGCGGATCGAGGTGAGTCCGACGGCCCGCGAGGCGGCCCTCTTCGGCCGTCGCCGACCCGACGACCGGACCGCAGCGCACCTGGACACAGCGCACCTGTCCGCCGAGGCCCGCGAGGTCGCCGAGGTCGTCAGCCGCCTCTGGGACAGCTGGGACGACGACGCGATCATCCGTGACGTCCCGTCGGGTCGGTTCATCGACCGCGACCGCATCCACGACGCGTCCTTCGAGGGCGAGTACGTCCGGGTGCACGGCGCGTCGATCGTGCCGCGGTCACCGCAGGGGCGGCCGCCGGTCTTCGCGTCGGTGAGCGGGTGGGGCTCCGCGTCGCTGACGCGCGTGGCAGACGCGGCACGGTTCGCCGTGGACGTGGCCGACGTCGTGCTGGTCACGCCCGGCGTCGACGGACGGGAGGCACGGGACGCGCTGGCACACGTCCGCGACGCCGAGCAGGCGGCCCGTTCCCACATCCGTCGGCCGGTCCTCGCGGACCTCGCGGTGCTCCTCGGGCCGTCGCCCGCCGCCGCGGCTGACGCGCTCGCTGCGCTCGACGAGGCGGCCGGAGCACCGTACTCGGGGACGTCGGACGCCGAGGTGCTCGCGACGACGGTGCCCGAGCTCGTGTCGCTGATCGAGGACCTCCGGGGTCTCGGGTACGCCGGCGTGCGTCTCCGCCCGCTCCGCGTCCCGGTGGACTCCTCGGCGATCGCGCGGCAGCTCGTCCCCGCGCTCGTGACGGCCGGTCTGCGGGCCGACGTCGCCTCCCGTCCGACCGTCGACCTGCGCACGCGGCTCGGGATCGCTCCGGCCGTCAGCCGGTACGCCCGTCCGTCGCGCGCCGGCGCGTCGGTCCCAGCTCCGTCGCGCTCCTCGGGGGCCCTCGCATGACCACGAAACGCCAGGTCCACCTCGCCGCGCACTTCCCCGGCGTGAACAACACCACCGTCTGGAGCGACGAGCGCGCCGAGAGCCAGATCGCGTTCTCGTCCTTCGAGCACTTCGCCCGGAACGCCGAGCGCGGGTGCTTCGACTTCCTGTTCCTGGCCGAGGGGTTGCGGCTCCGCGAGCAGAAGGGCCGCATCCACGACCTCGACGTCGTCGGCCGACCGAACACCCTCGCGATCCTCGCGGCTCTCGCTGGCGTGACGTCGCACATCGGGTTGGTCGGGACGCTGCAGACGACGTTCAACGAGCCGGTCGAACTCGCGAAGCAGCTCGCCACGCTCGACCACCTCACCGACGGGCGCGCGGGGTGGAACGTCGTGACGAGCTCGGACGCCTTCCACGGGGCGAACTTCCGGCGGGGCGGGTTCCTCGCCCACGCCGACCGGTACACCCGTGCAGCCGAGTTCATCGAACTCTCCCGCGAACTGTGGGACTCGTGGCGGGCGGACGCCGTCGTGACAGACACAGCCACCGGGGTGTTCGCCGACCGGTCGAGGATCCGTGACGTCGACCACCACGGTCCGCAGTTCGACGTGACGGGCACGTTCCCGGTCCCGCGGAGTCCACAGCGACACCCCGTGGTCGTGCAAGCGGGGGACTCCGACGAGGGCCGTGACCTCGCCGCCCGCCACGCCGAGGTGGTGTTCTCCCTGCACACCGAGTTCGGGGACGCGCAGGCCTTCTTCCGGGACGTCACCGCACGGCTCGAGCGGGCCGGGCGGTCGAAGGACGGGCTGCACATCCTGCCGGGCGCGACCTTCGTGCTCGGCGACACCGCGTCCGACGCCGAGGAGCGGGCTCGCCTGATCCGCCGTGCCCAGGTGAGCCCGGCGACGGCGATCGCGTTCCTCGAGCAGATCTGGAACCGCGACCTGTCGTCGTACGACGTCGACGGCCCGCTGCCGACGATCGAACCGGACCTCGAGAGCGCCGAGATCACCCGCGGCCGCGTCCGGCACGTCAGGGACGTCACCGCGACCGTCCAGCAGTGGCGGGACCTGGCGGCGGCCGAGGACCTGTCGATCCGCGACCTCGTCGTGCGGGTCTCGACACGAGGTGGCTTCGTCGGGACCCCGGCCCACATCGCGTCCGAGATCGACCGGTACGTGCAGGAGCGCGCGTGCGACGGGTTCGTCGTCGTGCCGCACACGAACCCGTACGGACTGGACGAGTTCGTCGACACCGTGGTGCCGCTGCTGCAGGAGCGCGGGGTGTACCGCTCGTCGTACGACGAGGGCGCCACGCTCCGCGAGACGCTCGGCCTGCCCAGCACGGTCGTCGAGCGTGCGGCGTCGACCGCGGCATCGACCACAGCGTTGACCGCGTCGTCGGGCAAGCCGTCCACCACGGTGGTGTCCGCATGAGCGCCGTGCCGCTCTCGGTCCTCGACCTCGTCCCGGTCAGCACCGGATCCACGCCGGGCGCCGCGCTCCGGAACACCGTGGACCTCGCGCAGCGCGCTGAACGCGCCGGGTACGCCCGGTACTGGCTGGCCGAGCACCACCTCAACCCCGGCGTCGCCGGCAGCGCGCCGACGATCGTGATCGGCGCGGTCGCCGGGGCGACGTCGACGATCCGGGTCGGCAGCGCCGCCACGCTCGTCGGGAACGTGCGCGGGCTCCAGATCGGGGAGACCTTCGGCACGCTCGCCGGGCTGTACGGACCGCGGTTCGACGTGGGCCTCGGGCGGTCGGGAGCGCCGGCCCCCGGCACGCCGAAGCCGGCGTCGCTGGCCCCACGCGCGGACCAGGTGGTCGACGGGTTGCTCGTCCCCGCGCCGTTCGACTTCCGCATCGCGCCCGGCAGCCGGTTCGCGCTCCAGGGGCAGCTGCTCGGCCGCGTCCCCGGCGACGTCGACCGGTTCGCCGGGGAACTCGACCTGATCCGTTCCCTGTTCGCCGGCACCCACACCTGGAACGACGGCGTGGTCGAGGCGCCGCCCGCCACGGGTGCGCACGTCGAGCTGTGGATCCACGGGTCGACCGGTGGTGAGAGCGCCCGGATCGCGGGTGCCCTCGGCCTGCCGTACGGCGCGAACTACCACTCGGCGCCGGGCACGGTCCTGGCGTCGGTGCAGGCGTACCGGGACGCCTTCCGGCCCGGGGCGCTCGACGCCCCGCACGTCATCGTGTCGGCGGACGTCGTGGTCGGGCGTACCGCCGCCGAGGCCGACGAGCTCGCGCTCGGGTACCCGCAGTGGGTCTCGTCGATCCGCTCGGGCGTCGGTGCGATCCCGTACCCGACCCCGGACGAGGCCCGCGCGACCCCGCTCGACGCCGACGCCGCCGCCGGGGTGTCCGACCGTGTCGCGACCCGGTTCGTCGGGGATGCTGCGCACGTGGCGGACCGGCTCGAGGTCCTGCGGCGGGTGACGGGAGCGGACGAGCTCCTCGTGACGACGATCACGCACGACCACGAGGCGCGCGTGCGCTCCTACGAGCTGCTCGCGGACGAGTGGGCGTCCCGTCGCGCCGCGTCCGCGCGGCTGGACTCGGCTGGAATCGCGGCTTCGACCCGCACCGGGCTCGGGCTCGGGGTCGCCTGAAGCCGCAGGACACGCCGCCCGCAGTCCGCCGAGATTGCAGAACACGCCGCTCACCTCACGAGGTGAGCGGCGTGTCGTGCGCCCTCGGCGTCGCGCGTCACGCGTCGCGCCCCGCGCGTTGCGACCACGGTCCGGACGGGAGGCACGGTGCCGGCAGGCCCCGCGCCTCCCGTCCGACGCACGGTCGGGTGCCGCCCCTCGCGTCGATGGGTCGGCATGCTCCGACGTTCCACGCGTCGATCCCC
Organism: Curtobacterium sp. ISL-83; assembly: GCF_018613895.1. Taxonomy (GTDB): domain Bacteria; phylum Actinomycetota; class Actinomycetes; order Actinomycetales; family Microbacteriaceae; genus Curtobacterium. Next base: position 21,368 of record NZ_JAGGPH010000016.1, on the reverse strand, counting down.
GCGTGGTCGGTCGAAGCATGCGCGCCAATCCAGTGCGTGTGCGTGTTCCGACCTTCCGCGCGTCGATCGGCTGGTGCATGGTCGCTTCATGCGCTCGCAACTGCCGGCGCACCGGCCCGGGGCCCCGCACGCCCGACACCCCCGTGACCGGACGGCGGCGGGGGTGTCGGGCAGGACCGGTCGCGTCAGCTGTTGTCGAGCGGCAGCCCCTCCGGGTTGACCTCGGAGTGCGCGACCGCCTCGTTCGACAGGTTGTACGCGCGCAACCACTTGGCGTAGGTGCCGTCCTCGATGAGCTCGTTGATCGCACCCTGGATCGGCTTCGCGAGCCCGCTGCCCTTCTTCGTCGTCGCCGCGATGAGCCCCTGCAGCGACGCCCCCGCACCGGAGTACGTCCCCGCGGTGGTGGTCGGGTGCGCGCTGTGCGTGCTCTGTCGGTTCTGGTAGGCGATCGTGGGGTTGGGGCCGAAGTACCCGTCGATCTTCCCCGAGTCGAGCGCGAGCGTCACGGCGTTGCCGTCCGGGTAGTACTTGATCGTGAGGCGGTCGCCCTTCGTCTGGAGCGTCTTCTGCCACTCGAGCAGGATCTTCTCCTGGTTCGTGCCGGCGCTGACGGCGATCGTCTTGCCGGCGAGGACGGACGGGTCGCCCCGGAAGCGCAGGGAGCTCGTCGCCAGGACCTGCAGGGCGAGGTTGTCCTGCCGGTAGGACGCGAAGTCGTACTTCTCCTTCCGCTGCTCGGTCACGGTGACGTTCGAGAACCCGGCGTCGTACTTCCCACCGTCGATGCCGACGAACAGGTTGTCCCACGTCGCGTTCTCGACCTTCGGCTGCAGGCCGAGCTTCGCCGCGACCAATCGGCCGAGGTCGGGCTCGGACCCGGTCAGGGCCTTCTGGTCGTCGCCGGTGAACGCGAGCGGCGGGAAGCCGGACGGGAGCGCGCCGATCCCGATGGTCAGCGTGCCGGCCTTGCGGACACCGGCGGGGAGCGCGTCGTGGAGCGTCGTGTCCTCGGTGACGGCGAGCGTCGACTCGGTCGCGGCACCGTTCGACGCGGCACCGATCGTGACACGCCCGTCGGAGGAGCCGGTGCCGGTGCTGGCGGTGGCTCCGGCGGCGCAGCCGGTCAGGGCCGCGGCGACGCCCACGGTGAGGACGGTGGTGATGGCAGCCGCTCCGGCGCGGTCGCGCCAGCGGGAGGGGGCAGACGGGGACATGGTTCTCCAGGGTCGGATCAGGATGGCGGTCGGAGGCGGGGTGGGTGCGGCGCGGGTGCCGGTTCAGCGCACGCGCGAGAGGAACTCGCGCGTCCGGAGGTGTTGCGGGTCGTCGATGACCTGGGTGGGCGGCCCCTGCTCGACGACCCGCCCGCGGTCGAGGAACACGACGTGGTCGGCGACCTCGCGGGCGAACGCCACCTCGTGCGTGACGATCACCAGGGTCGTGCCGGACGCGGCGAGCGCCGCGATCACCGCGAGCACCTCACCGACGAGTTCGGGGTCGAGCGCGGAGGTCGGTTCGTCGAGCAGCACGACGTCGGGTTCGAGGGCCAGCGCCCGGGCGATCGCGACCCGCTGCTGCTGCCCACCGGACAGCTGCCGCGGTCGGGCGTCGGCGCGGTCGGCGAGTCCCACCCGGTCGAGCAGGGCGCGTGCCCGGTCCTTCGCGGTCGCTCGGGGGACCCCGGCGGCGATCGGTCCCTCGGCGACGTTCTCGAGTGCCGTGAGGTGCGGGAACAGGTTGAAGTGCTGGAAGACGAAGCCGATCCGGGCGCGCTGTCGCAGGATGAGCCGTTCGGGCAGTTCCTTGTACCGGGGGACACCGTCGAGTCCGGTGCGGAGCCGCACCCCGATGGTCTCGTCGCCGATGGTGACGATCCCGCGGTCGAGCGGTTCGAGGTGGTTGATCGCCCGGAGCAGCGTGGACTTGCCGGACCCCGAGGGGCCGAGGACGACCGTCACACTGCCGGCCTCGAGTTCCAGGTCGATCCCGTCGATGACGGTGGTCCCGCCGAAGGCCTTCACGGCGCCGTGGACACCGATCGCGGCGCTCATCGGGTCCTCCCGAGTGTGGCGGCCGAGGCCGAAGCAGGAGCAGGAGCCGAGGCCGAAGCCGGAGCAGGAGCAGAGGCCGAGGCAGCGGTTCCGCCAGGGTCCCCGGACGCGACCGCCTGGCGCGCGGAGGCGTCCTCGGCCAGCCGATTCGCGCCTCCCGTCCGCCCGTTCCGCACCGCGGTGCGCAGCCGCCGGAGCGGCGACGGCGGGAGTTCCCGCACCGACCCCCGAGCCGTCCACCGCTCCACCGCGTGCTGCACGACCGACACGGCGCTCGTGAGCGCGAGGTACCAGATCGTCGCGACGACGAGCAGCGGGATGACGTCCGTCGGGTACGTGCTGCTGAGGTTCTGCACGACCCCGAACAGGTCGAGCATCGAGACGTAGAACAGCAGCGACGACGCCTTGAGCAGACCGACGACCTGGTTCACGAACGCCGGCACGATCGAGCGCATCGCCTGCGGCAGGACGACCCGCAGGAACTGGCGTCGCCGGGGGAGCCCGAGTGCCTGCGCTGCCTCGTGCTGCCCGTGGTCGACGGCGAGCACCCCGGCGCGGACGATCTCCGAGGCGTAGGCGATCTCGGTCAGGCTCAGCCCGATGACCCCGATGGCGAGGTCGCTCAGGACGTTCGTCGTCGGGACCTGGACCTGGGGACCGAACGGGACGCCGACGCCGATGGACGGGTACAGCGAGCCGAGGTTGTACAGGAAGACCAGCACCAGGATCAGCGGCACGGAGCGGAACAGCCACACGTACCCCCAGGCGAGCCCGGACAGCACCGGGTTCCGCGACAGCCGGGCGATCGCCACGACGACACCGCCCGCGAAGCTGATCGCCGCGCTCAGGGCGGTCGCGGTGAGCGTGAGCTGCAGTCCGGTGAGGATCGCCGTGCTGAACAGCCACTTCCCGACGGCCGGCCACCCCCACGCCGCGTTCGTGAAGAGCGTCTCGACGAAGTCGAGGAGCACCAGGACCACGAGTCCGGCAGCGACCCACCGCACCGGGTGGCGCAGCGGCACGACGGGGCGCGTCCGTGCGGCGCGTGCGGCCGCGTCGACCGCCGCGTGGTCCTCCGGTCCGGGCCCACGCAGCCGGGAGGCGCGGTGTGCGTCCGCCAGGGAGGTCCCGCTGGCGCTGTCGTTCCGTCCGGTCACCCCGGCGGGGGCTTCGCTGATGTCGGTCATGCGGCGACGGTAGGAGGCGCCCGAGCGGGTGACAACGGCCGACGAAACACGGGGGCACGGGGCGGAACACGGCGTCACGGTCGCGTCGACGATGACGTTCCGTGACGGTTCGCCGGGGCGGTGTTGCCGGGGCTGGCGCGCGGGATGTCGTCGAGGGCTGTCGGGGCCCGGCCGCCGGGCCGTCGGGGCTATCGTGACCCACATGACGACCCACCGCGTGACCGCTCCGCAGCCGCCCGCCGACGGGACGAAGGCGAAGGGACCGGCGTCCTACTTCCCGAGCATCGAGCGGACGTACGGCCGTCCCGTGCAGGAGTGGCTCGACCTGGCGGCGGACCGGCTCGGCGATCAGCGACACATGGAGGTCGTGTCGTGGCTCAAGTCCGAACACGGTCTGGGCCACGGGCACGCGAACGCGATCGTGGCGTACGTGCGGGGCGCGCAGGAGTCCTGACGGGTGGTCCCTGGTCGTGGTGCCGCTCCCCGCCGTGTCGCTCCCGGTGCGGTGGATGTCCCGCATCGGACGCAGTGGGTCTGCCGTGGTGGTCGGGTGACGACGGGGCGGTCCTTATGGTTGACGCGGTTGTCGCTCGTCTGACAGACTGGGTTGACACGGTTGACGAAGGGTGGACCTCGATGACCACGACCGGCCAGACACAGCGAACGGCGCAGACACAGCGGGCCACGCACGACGCACCGGGGCAGCGCGCACCGGGGCAGCGCGCAACGCTCACCCGGACCGAGGACGCGCTCCTCGCCGCCCTCCGCCGCCGCATCCTCGACGGTCGTGCCGACGGCGCCCTCGACGACGGGGCCGACGTCGACCTGCTCGCCGACCGCATGGTGGCGTCCCTGCCCGCGGTCAAGCACGAGGCGGACGTTCTGATCGGCCCGTTCTACGACACCCCGACCCTGGCCGCGTGGCGCGGTGTGACGCGGCAGGCGCTCAGCAAGGCGACGGCGAAGCGCGACCTCATCGGGCTGAAGATCGGCGACGGCAGCCTGGTGTTCCCGTCGTTCCAGTTCGGGGCCTCCGGCGCACCGCTCCCGAACCTCCGGCAGGTCCTGGCGCTCATCGACCCGGACCGCATCGACCCGTGGGGCAGCGCGCTGTGGCTGAACACCGTCGCCGACGAGTTCGGCGGGACGACGGCCGCCCAGGCGCTCCGCGACGGTCGCGAAGAACAGGTGCTCGCTGCTGCCCGCCGCGCTGCGCACGCGTGGGCGGCGGACGCGTGACGCCGAGCCGGAACGAGGTCGCACAGCGCGCCCCGCGCGACGACCTCGACCTGGCGGACTTCCCCGCCGAGGAGTCCCGGGGGACCACGTTCTACCGGGCGAAGCGCCACGACCGCGGCGCATGGTGGTTCGCGAGCACGGAACCGGACGCCGACGGGGTCGACGGCGGACGCTTCGACCTCGCCGTCCCACGCGGTACCTGCTACTGGGCGGACGCGGTCGAGGTCGCGGTGCGGGAACGGCTCGCGCACCACGTGCTCACCACGAACACGGTGTTCGCGGCGCGGGCGCGCGAGATGGTCGTCGTCGCGGCGCGGGCCTCCCGGGGCCGACGCTTCGCCGATGTCACGCACCCCTCCGCCGTCCGCTTCGGCGTCGGGGCCGAGTTGCAGACCATGGGGGACTACCGGGTGCCGCAGGCCTGGGCGCGTGCGTTCGACGCCGCCGGGTTCGCCGGGGTCCGCTACAGCACGCGCTTCACGAGCGCCTCGGCCGCGAACGCGTGGGCGGTGTTCGGTGCGGCCGGCATCCCGAAGCGTCCGCGCCCGGAACGGGTGCACCGCGACGGCGTGACGGCCTGCCGGGAGTCCGGCATCCGCGTGCTCGACGACGGCGCGGAGTCCGGTCCGGAACGGTTCACGTTCGCGACGCCGCCGGCGGACTGACCGGCCGTCCGAGTGTCGGTGGTGCTCCGTAGCGTCACCGGCGTGGCCGAACCCGTCGATGCGTGGTGGCGCCGGCGGCAGTGGTCGCGCGGCACCGCCGTCCCGTACGCCGTGGGGGAGTTCCGCGCGGAGTGGGCGTCCTGGCCGGTGCTGATCCGGCAGTACCACCCGGACTGGAACCACGGCGTGGTGCTCAGCCAGGTACCGCCCGTGGCCGAGGTCCTGCTGACCTGGGAGTGCGACGTCGGCCACGTCTTCGTCGCGACGCCGGCCGAACAGCGGTCCCGTCCCGGCCGAGAGCGCCGCCGATCGGTCTGGTGCCCGGAGTGCGCCGTCCAGGCGAAACCCCAGCGGTGGCCCGTCCTGCCGGAGGACTGGCCGGAAGCGGTCCCGGTGCCGCAGCGAGCGGTCCGGACCGTCGGCCGCCAGACCCTGCCCGCGGCCCCGTCCCGCGGCGTCCCCTCCGGACCGTCGGGAGCGGTGCCGTCGACCCGTGCGACGCGGTCCGGCCGTTCCGGTCGTTCGCCGGGCAGCATCGGCCGGGCTCCGGCACGCGGCGGCGGCACCGGTCAGTCAGTGCAGCGGACGATCTGTCCGAAGACCCCGCGGTTGCCGTCGGGGGAGTCGTTCCCGAGCGCGTGCGCCCCGGCGACGGCCTCCGCGGTGGAGGCCGAGCTCCGGGCCGCGCTGTCCGACCGCTTCGCCTTCACGTTCGACCACACGGCCATCCGACTGGACCGTCCGTTCTTCGACCACGTCGAGGCCTGGCCCGACATCATCCTGCCGGAGCTCCGCGTCGCGATCGAGTACGACTCCACCGGACGCCACGGGCTGGAGCACGTCGGTCCACGCCAGGAGACCGACCGCCGGAAGGACCGCGCGGTCCGCGGCGTCGGGTGGGAGGTCGTCCGCATCCGGACCGGGCGGTTGCCCGCGCTCGGACCGTACGACCTCCAGGTCTCCGGGATCTCGGCGCGGACCATCGAGCGCCTGGTCGACACGTTGCGCGAGCTGCGCGGGCCGCTCTTCGTCGACGCGTACGCCCGGTGACGGTGTCCCGGCCCGCGCTCGCGTCACACCCTGCGGGGTACACCGGCCTGAGTCCGGTGACGAGTCACCGGTACAACCGAGACATGACGGCCACCGCGTTCTGCCTCCACGCCCTGGGCTCGAGCTCGGAGGAGTTCGCGCTCCTCCGGACCCGGCTGGCGGGTCGGCTCGACCTGGTGGGGATCGACCTGCCCGGCTTCGGCACGAGCCGCGGATCCGCGGGCGCCACGGTCGAGGAGATGGCCGTGCTCGTCGAACACGCGATCGGGGCGAGCGGTGCGACGCAGTGGGCGCTGATCGGGCACTCGATGGGCGGGAAGATCGCCACGGTGGTCGCCGACCGCACCATGTCCGGCGCGAACGGCCTGTTCGGGTTGCGTGCCGTCGTCCTGCTCGCCGCGTCGCCGCTCGCACCCGAGCCGATGGACGAGGACCGTCGGACCGAGATGCTCGGCTGGGTCGCCGGACGTGCGATCTCGTCGGAGCACGCTCGCACCTTCGTCGACGCGAACACCGCCACGACGCTGCCTCCCGATCGGCTCGACACCGCCCTGGACGACGTCGAACGCAGCGACCCGGCCGCGTGGCGTGCGTGGCTCGAACGCGGCAGCCGTGAGGACTGGTCCGGCAGCGCCGCCCCGAACCCGGTCCCGGCCCTCGTGCTGGCCGGTGCCGAGGACGGCGACCTCGGCGTCGACGCCCAGCGCGACCTGACCCTCCCGCACTGGCCGCAGGGCACCCTCGGGGTGATCGAGGGTGCGGCACACCTGCTGCCCTGGGAACGCCCGGACGAGGTCGCCGCGGCGATCGGCGGCTTCTGGGCCGACCGCGTCGACCACGGGCCGGTCGTGCCGCGGGGCACGGCGCGGGTGATCGCCTCGCCGCGGGTCAGTGCCCGCACCCGGAAGGCCCTCGCCGCCCGGTCCCTGCCCGACGACCCCGCCGCCGAGCCGCAGGTGCTCACCCGGTCCCAGCTCGAGACGCTCCGCGCGGTCGCGCGCATCGTGGTGCCCCAGCCGGACGGCCCGCAGGTCGACCTGGCTCTGCGCGTCGACGCGCAGCTGGCGGCGGGGGACGGCGACGGGTGGCGGCACGACGGCATGCCGACCGACCGGGAGGCGTACGGTGCGGCGCTCGACGCCGTCGCCTCGGCCGCGGCCCACCCGGGCACCGAGCTGGCCGACGTGCTCGACCAGGTCGCCGCCGGCACGGGCGCGGACGGCCGGACCATGACGGCCGAGCAGCTCCGGCTGTGGTTCGAGGACGCCAGCGTGGACCTGGTCCGGCACTGGCTGGCGCACCCAGCGACCATGGCGGAGATCGACTACGACGGCTTCGCGAACGGCGGCGACGGCGTCCGCAAGCAGGGCTTCCAGCTCCTCTCCGCCGGATCGCGCGAAGCATGGGAACCGACGGGAGCACGACGATGAAGCTCGACACGCAGCGCCGGTACGGCGACGACGAGGTGGTCGACGTGGTCGTGGTCGGCACGGGAGCGGGCGGTGCGCCCCTGCTCGCACGCCTGGCACGCGCCGGCCTCACGGCGGTCGCGCTCGAGGCGGGCGACAACACCGAGCCGGGGGAGCACCTGCCCGACGAGGTCGAGGCCCCCGCCGACATCAACTGGATGAGCGAGCGACTCTCCGGCGGCGACGCCCCTACGGCGTTCGGCCCGAACAACAGCGGCACGGGCGTCGGCGGGTCGACCCTGCACTGGGGTGCGTTCACCCCGCGGCCGAGCGTGCACGACCTCCGGCTCCGCACCGAGTCCGGCCGCGGCGAGGACTGGCCGATCGACCACGCCGAACTGACCGCGTACATCGAGCGGGTCGAGCACGACGTGGGCGTCGCCGGTCCCGAGCACTACCCGTGGGACCCCGGTCGCCGGTACCGGATGCGCCCGCCGGCGCGGAACGCGTCCTCGGACATGATGCTCCGCGGGACGGCGGCGCTCGGGATCACCGCGGTGGACGCTCCCGTCGCGCTGACGACCGAGGACCGGATGCAGGAGCACCACGGCCTCCGACACGCCTGCGTCTCGTGCGGATCGTGCCACCAGGGCTGCCGCAACGGCGCCAAGGTCTCGATGGACACCACCTACCTGCCCGCCGCCGTGGCCTTCGGGGCCGAGATCCGTCCCCGCTCCTTCGTGCACGGCATCGAGCTGGACGCGTCCGGTCGGGTCGAGGCCGTCCTGTACACGTCCGGTGGGCGGGAGCGCCGACAGCGCTGCCGATCGCTCGTCCTCGCCGCGGGCGGGGTCGAGACCCCGCGCCTGCTCCTCCACACGGGGCTGGCGAACAGCAGCGGGCAGGTCGGTCGCAACTTCACCGCGCACGGAGCGACGCAGGTGTGGGCGACCTTCGACGAGTCGATGCGCTCGTACCGCGGGTACCCGTCCTCCATCATCACCGAGGACTTCGTGCGCCCGGCCGGTGCGGACTTCGCCGGCGGCTACCTGATCCAGAGCCTCGGGGTGCAGCCGCTCACGTTCGCCACCACCCTGGTGCGGGGTGGGGGCCTCCGTGGTGCGGAGCTGGTGCGTGCGATGCGCGACTACCCCCGGACCGCAGGAGTCGGGATCAACGCGGAGTGCCTGCCCGCCGAGGACAACCAGCTGGTCCTGGCCGAGGAGCGCGACGAGCACGGTGTCCCACGTGCCCGGGTCACGTTCTCGTCCGGTGCGAACGAGCGGGCCATCGAGCAGCACGCGGTCCGCACCATGACCGCCATCGTCGAAGCGGCGGGAGGCACCGACGTGCGCGTGCTCGAGCGGACCGCCCACACGATCGGCACTGCCCGGATGGGCCGGGACCGTGACCGCTCGGTGGTGGATCCCGACGGGCGCTCGTGGGACGTGCCGAACCTGTGGATCGCCGACAACTCGGTCTTCCCGAGCTCGCTCATCGCGAACCCGGCGCTGACGATCATGGCGCTGTCGCTTCGGACGGCGGACCGCATGCTCCGCACCGATCCGACGGCCACCGGGACGCACGACCACGACGGCGCGTTGCGGATGCCGCTGGGGTGACGACACGCCCCCGTCGGCGCGAGACGCCCGATTGCGCGCGAGACGCCCGATTGCGTTCGAGACGCCGCCGTTTTCCGCGGCGTCTCACGAACTCGGCGGCGCCTCGAGCGGACGTGCCCGTCTCGCGCCCGAACTCCCGGCGCCCGCCGGCCGCCGGCTCACCCGCGCAGCGCGAGTGCCTCGCTCGTCCACCGCGCGTGCAGCTCCCACGGGTCGCTGACGCCCGCCGCGACGGCGTCCACGTGGGCGAGCAGCTCGGGGGTGACCCGGAACCACTCCGTCCCGGGGTACCGCGTCGCCGCGAACCGCGCGTGCCGCCGCCGCTCCAGTGCCCGGTCACCACGCTCGAACGCGAGGAGGTCCTGGTGGGGGATGGCCGCGAGCCGCTGGCGCGGGTTCGTCGTCGTGCCGATCTTGATGCGGTCCCCGAAGTCGTCCCGCATCCGCAGGTAGTACACGACGTCCACCCGCGGCGGCGCGAGGTCCCCGTCCGGCACGTCGCCCCACCGCCACTCGCACCGGGCGCACACCGACCCGGACGGGTAGCGCACCCCGGTCCGCGAGCCGCAGACGGGACACGGGCCGGGGAGTGCGTCCTCGATGCCGAAGTGCACCTCGGCCAGGTCGGCGACGAGCACGAGGTGCCCGGCGCACAACGGCACGGTACCGACGGCCGCGGGGAGGACGACGCCGGCGCAACCGGGCACGCAGCACGAGGTGACCATGCCGGGAACGCTAGCCGCGCCCACCGACGCGCACCGCGCCTGCCGGCCGCACCCCCGGCAGCCGTCAGGCGGTGAAGATCGTGCCGACCGGCTCTCGCTTCTCCTGCTGGAAGCGGTCCTCGGCCCGACCGCGCGCCCAGTAGGCCGACAGCGACAGCTCCGCGCGTTCGAGACCCCAGTCGTCCTGCAGCAGCCGGCGGAGCGCCTGCATCGCGGACCGCTCACCGTGCGCGAACACCTGGACCGGCCGGGAGGGACGCTCCAGCCCGGAAGCAGCCGTCACCAGCAGGGTGCCCGGCTCGGCGCCGGGGGCGTCGCGGTGCAGCCACCGCAGGTCGACCCCCGCCGGGTGCCGCAGCGGCTGCTCGTCGTCCGGGCCGGCCACCTCGACGAGCGCGACCCCCCTCGCGGTGTCCGGCAGCGCCTCGAGCGCCGAGGAGATCGCGGGGAGGGCGCTGTCGTCCCCGAGCAGGACGTGCGTGACCGCGGGATCGGTCGACGGCGCGTACCCGCCGCCGGGACCCGACAGGGCGATCGTGTCGCCCGGGACCGCCGCGGCTGCCCAGGGCCCGGCCAGACCCTCGTCGCCGTGCACGACGAAGTCGACGGCGATGGTGCGCGCCTCGACGTCGACGGCACGCACCGTGTAGGTCCGCCGCGCGGGCAGGTCGGCCTTCGGCAGGAGCGTCCGCAGGGCGTCGAGGTCGTACGGGGGCGTCAGGCCGAGGCCGGGCTTCGCGACGAGGAGCTTGACGTACCGGTCCGTCGCCGCCAACCGGTCCGGGTCCGCGCCGGCCAGGAACGCGTCGAACGCGGGGCCGCCGAGGTGGACCCGGACCATGTGCTGCGACAGCCGTTCGGTGCGGGTGACGACGAAGACGTGCTGCGGTCGAGCGGGTCGCGCGCTGCTCGGGGCGGGGGTCTCCTGGCTCATCGGGGACGACGTTCCTCTCGGATCTGCTGTGACACTCGGATCTCCTGCGACACCCGGCGCTCCCTGGTTGACGGATGCCCTACTGAGGTTAGCCTTACCTCATGACATCGCCCGTCGTCCCGTTCTCCGAACTGCTCCGGGCCCAGCGACTCCTCCAGGCCGAGGGGCGCCGGTCGCAGGGCGCCACGGCGGGGAACGACTTCATGACCGACCTCCTCGCCGGGAACTGCGACGTCGCCGACTACGCGGCCCTGCTCGGCCAGTACGCCTTCGTGTACGACGCGCTCGAGCGGGCCGCCGACCGGATGGCCGACCACCCGGTCGTGGCGCCCTTCGTCACGCCGCAGCTCACCCGGATGCCGGCGATCCGCGCGGACCTCGAGTACCTCATCGGCCCGGACTGGTCCGAGCTCGTCTGCCCGTCGGCCGCCACGACGACGTACGTGCGACGCCTCAACGACGTCGCGGCCACCTCGCCGGGCGGCTTCGTGGCGCACCACTACACGCGGTACCTCGGGGACCTGTCCGCCGGGGACGCGATGGGACGGCTGCTGGAGGACCGGTTCGGCTTCGACACGAACGGCATCCTCTTCTGCATCTTCGACCAGGTCGCCGACCCGGCGGCGTTCACCGCCACGTACCGGGCCCAGCTCGACGCCGCGCCGTGGAGCGCCGAGGAGCAGGAGCGGGTCATCGCCGAGGTCGAACTCGCCGAGGTGCTCGACGCCGGGCTCCTCGCCGAACTCGACGAGCGGCGGCGGTCGTACGCCCGCGGGACCGCCTCCGCCTGAGCGCTGTTCCGTCCGGACGGTTGTCGTCACGGGCATCGGGGTGCCGGTACGCTGCTGCCACCCGGGGCGACCCTCCCGGCGGACCCGGGCGAGCCTCCCGGGTGGAACCGGAAAGGACCAGATGACGGCGATCGACGGCCAGACGCGCCACGGGCGCGCACGGGACGACGTCAGCGGTGCGGTCGACAGCGACCTGCGCGCGGACGTCCGGTACCTCGGCAACCTGCTCGGACGGGTGCTGCGCGAGACCGGCGGCGACGACCTCCTGCGGGACGTGGAGTCCCTGCGCGCCGCGGTGATCGGCGCCTACGAGGGGTCCGACGCGGACGGCGCGGCACACGCGGAAGCGATCGTCGCAGGGCTGTCCGCCGAGCGGGCCGAGGCCGTCGCGCAGGCGTTCACGACCTACTTCCACCTGACGAACCTCGCCGAGGAGCACCACCGCGTCCGCGTGCTGCGTGCCCGTGGCGACGACGGCGGGCTTCCGGGCGACTCGTTCCCCGCGACGTACGCCTCGCTCGTCGAGCAGGTCGGTGCCGACGCGGCAGCGGCACGGCTCGCCGGGCTCCGGTTCCACCCCGTCCTGACGGCCCACCCGACCGAGGCCCGCCGACGTGCGGTCACCACGGCCGTGCGGCGCATCACGGACCTCATCGACGAGCGCGACCGCCTGAAGAACGCGACCGCACGCGCCGAGAACGAGCGTCGGCTCCTCGAGGAGATCACGACGCTCCTCCGCACCTCGCCGCTCCGCACCACCCGGCCGACCCCGCTCGACGAGGTCCGGACCGCGATGAGCGTCTTCGACCAGACGCTGTTCGAGATCGTCCCGCAGGTGTACCGCCTGCTCGACGACCGGCTCCTCGGCGAGGACGCCGGCCGCGTGCCCGTGCAGGCGCCCGCGTTCGTCCGCTTCGGCACGTGGATCGGTGGCGACCGGGACGGCAACCCGCACGTCACCGCCGACGTCACGCGTCAGGCGGCCGAGATCGCCGCCGAGCACGTGCTCCTCGGCCTCACCCGTGCCGCCACCCGGATCGGCAGCACCCTCACCCTCGACGCGAGCGAGACCCCGGCGGACGCCGGGCTGACCGCGCTCGTCGCCGAGCAGGAGCACCTCGACCCGGCCATCGCGGAGCGCATCGGGGTGCGTGCGCCGAACGAGACGCACCGCCGCGCACTGCTCTTCGTCGCGGCGCGGATCGACGCCACCCGACGGGGCGAGCGTCCCCTCGCGTACTCCGGCCCCGAGGCACTGCTCGCGGACCTCCGCACGATCCAGACGTCGCTCGTGGCCGGCGGCGCCCCCCGCCCCGCGAACGGCGAGCTGCAGAACCTCATCTGGCAGGTCGAGACCTTCGGGTTCCACCTCGCCGAGCTCGAGGTCCGCCAGCACTCGCAGGTCCACCGGAACGCCCTGGCGGAGATCCGCGCCGGTGGCGAGCTCAGCCCGATGACGCAGGAGGTCCTCGAGGTCTTCCGCACCATCGCGTCGCTGCAGCAGCGGTACGGCCTCCGGGCGGCGAGCCGGTACATCGTCTCCTTCACCCAGTCGGCCGCCGACCTCGCGAACGTGCACGAACTCGCCGTGGCCGCGCTCGGCTCGGTCGAGGCCGCACCGGTGCTCGACGTGATCCCGCTGTTCGAGACCTTCGCCGACCTGCACGCCAGCGTCGACATCCTCGACGAAGCGGTCACGACCGAGCCGTTCCAGCGGCGACTGGCAGCGACCGGTCGGCGGCTCGAGGTCATGCTCGGCTACTCCGACTCCTCGAAGGACGTCGGACCCGTCTCGGCGAACCTGGCGCTGTACGACGCCCAGGCCCGGATCGCGCAGTGGGCCACAGACCACGACATCGAGCTGACGCTCTTCCACGGCCGGGGCGGCTCCCTCGGCCGCGGCGGTGGCCCGGCGAACGAAGCCGTCCTCGCGCAGCCCCCGGGGTCGATCGACGGCCGCCTGAAGCTCACCGAGCAGGGCGAGGTCATCTTCGCCCAGTACGGCGACCAGGACATCGCGGCCCGGCACCTCGAGCAGATGGCGTCGGCCACGTTGTTCGCGTCGTCCCCGTCGAACGAGGAACGCACCGAGGTCGCGGCCACCCGGTTCGCCGCGCTCGCGACGCAGCTCGACGACGTCTCCCGCGCGGCCTTCTACGACCTCGTGAAGGCGGACGGATTCGCCCCGTGGTTCGCGCGGGTCACCCCGATGGAGGAGCTCGGCCTCCTGCCGCTCGGCTCCCGCCCGGCCCGCCGCGGACTGTCCGTGGAGTCCCTCGAAGACCTCCGCGCCATCCCGTGGGTGTTCTCGTGGACGCAGGCCCGGATCAACCTGGCCGGCTGGTACGGACTCGGGTCGGCGCTCGAGGCCGTCGGCGACGTCGAGGTCCTGCGCACCGCGGCCGCCGAGTGGCCGCTCTTCGGCGCGATGATCAAGAACGTCGAGATGTCGCTCGCGAAGACCGACGTGCAGATCGCCCGCCGGTACCTCGAGCTCGCCGACCGCGACGACCTCGCGGCGAAGGTGCTCGACGAGATGCTCCGCACGCGCGCCTGGGTGCTCCGCATCTCCGGCGCCGCTGACGTGCTCGAGGACCGGCCCGTCCTGGCCCGGGCCGTCCGGCTCCGCAGTCCGTACGTCGACGCGCTGTCCCACCTGCAGCTGCGCGCGCTGCGTGCGATCCGCACCTCCGGCAGCACCGACCCGGCCGACGGCGACCACCGTCTGCTGCTCCTCACGGTGAACGGGATCGCCGCCGGCCTGCAGAACACCGGCTGATCCGCGTTCCCGCGTGACCGCCTGGAGGCGCGGTGCCGGTCCGACGGACCGGCGCCGCGCCTCCAGGCTGTTCCGTCCCGAACCGGGGTCGAATCGATTCGGCGCGGGGTAGCGTGACGGCGGTGACGACGGAGCGCCTGCGGAAGCCGACCACCCACCTCGTGCTGCCGCCGATCGTGCCGCTCGCGCTGATCGTCGGGGTGTCGCCCTTCGCGACCGACATGTACATCCCGGCGCTGCCGGCGATCGCCCGCGACCTCGGGACCACGGCCGGTGCCGTGCAGCTGTCGTTGACGGCGTTCCTGGTGGCCTTCGCGATCGGGCAGCTCCTCGCCGGACCGGTGAGCGACGGGATCGGACGGCGGCCACTGCTCCTGCTCGGCACGGCCGTCTTCGCGCTGGCGTCCGTCGGGTGCGCGCTCGCGCCGGACATCGTGACGCTCGTCATCGCCCGGGTGTTCCAGGGACTCGCCGGGGCTGCCGGTGCGGTGGCCGGCCGGGCGATGGTGTCCGACGTCACCGAGGGGCCGCGGATGGCCAAGGTCTTCGGGACGATGGCGGCGCTGAACGCGATCGGTCCGGTGGTCGCGCCCCTGGCCGGGGGAGTGGTGCTGACGGTCGGGTCCTGGCGGCTCATGTTCGTCGTGCTCGCGCTGCTCGGGACGGTGTTCTCCGTCACCGTGCTGCTGCGGTTCCGCGAGACGCTGCCACGGGAGCGGCGGGGCGGCGTGGGCCTCGGGGACAACTGGGACCGCATCCGGACGCTCATGGCGATCCCGCGGTTCCGTGCGTACGTGCTGACCGGGGTGCTGTCCACGATCGGGTTCTTCGCCTACATCGCCACGAGTTCGTTCGTGTTCCAGTCGGAGTTCGGGTTCTCCGAGGGGCTGTACACCCTGGTCTTCGCCACGAACGCCTCGATGATGATCATCACGACCCTGTTGTTCCGCCGGGTCGTCGGGCGGTTCTCGGAGGACACGCTGCTCGCCGCGGGACTCACCGTCGGTGCGACCGGTGCGGCGGGGGTCCTGGTGTCCGCACTGTGCGGCTGGGGGCCGGTCGCGGTCTGGTGCTGCCTGGCGGTCGTGACCGGCGCGTGGGGCTTCGTGCTCCCCGCGGCGATGACGCGGACCCAGCACGTCGGCGCAGCGCACCCGGGGACCGCGGCGGCGCTGCAGGGCGGGTTGACGTTCGGACTCGGGGGACTCGGGACGCCCCTGGCCGGGCTGCTCGGCGGCACGGCGCTCGCGATGGGCGCCGTGATGGCGGTGCTCATGACCGGGGCGGCGGTGGTGCAGGTCGTGGCGACGCGGCGGTCCGCGCCGGGCCGCTGACCGCGTCCTCGGGCGGATGCGGAGTCGGAGCCGGTAGGTTGCTCTCTGCAAGGCGCACGGACCCGAGGGAGGCCCACCGAGATGGACATCGTCGTACACCAGGCCACGAGCGAGGCCGCGGTGCTCGAGTGCAGCGGACGCCTGAACATGGTGTCGGCTCCCGCGTTCCGCGAAGCCGTCGCAGCCGTGGTCGCAGAGGGGCGCACCAAGGTCGTGGTCGAGCTGTCCGGGGTGGAGTTCATGGACTCCTCCGGCCTCGGCGCACTGGTCGGGTGCCTGAAGACCGCCCGTCAGGCCGGTGGTGACCTCCGGATCGCCGCACCGTCCGAGCAGGTGCAGATGGTCCTGCAGCTCTCGAACATCGACAAGATCCTGCGCACGTACCCCGACGGGGACGCCGCAGTGACCGACTGGGGATGACCGCGGTGGCGCCCGCGCACGTGCTCGACCTGGCGTGCCCGCCGGACGACGTGAACGCGGTGCACGCGTTCCTCGCCTCGGTGTGGGACCGCGAACCGAGCGTGAGCGTCGAGGACCGGATGGCACTCGAACTCGCACTCATCGAACTCGCGTCGAACGTCATCGAGCACGCCGGTGGCGACCACGGCGTGACCTGCTCGTTGCGGCTCGACATCGGGTCCGACGTGATCGACGTCGCACTGCTCGACGACGGGTCGCCCGCGGTCGTGGACCCGTCCACCGCCCACCTGCCGGACGCCGACGCCCTCGCCGAGAGCGGTCGCGGCCTCGCCCTGGTGCAGATGGTGCTCGAGGACCTGCGCTACGAGCGTCTGGACACCGCGAACCGGTGGACGGCGCACCGCGGGCGGCACTGAGGCGTCTCCCGGGTCGCTCGGGACTCGACGGCTCTCGGGACTGAACGGGCGCGGCGGGCGCGCTCCGATCGCCCGTCATCCGGTTCACGCACTCGGTCGGCCACTATCCGCATCCCGCGGTCGGTTCGCGCGGAGCGACCGCTCTGGCGTGCCACGATCCACGCGATGACAACCGCGCCGGATCCCAGGATGCGCTTCGAGACGTCGGGGGTCGACCTCGACGCGGCCGTGCACCTGTACGAGGACGCGTACGAGGGTGCGGGCTTCGGCGCCGCCCGGACCGACCGATCGTTCGGCTACCGGTTCCGCGGCGTCGGGGACGAGCGGATGTCCTTCCGGTCCACCCGGTTCGACGCCCGCATGCGGGGGACGATCGAGGTCCGCGACGAGCACGTCGTGACCTGGACCGCGGACGGCGGGGGTACGATCGACGCCGGTCGCCAGGAGGTCGCGCTCGCCCCGGGCACGCCGGTGGTCTTCCCGAACGGTCGCCCCTTCGCCTTCGACCTGCGGGACATCCGCCAGAGCCTCGTGCAGTTCGACCGCACGTACCTGGAGACCGTCGCCGCCGAGGTCCACGGCGTCCAGCCCGGCCCGGTGGTGTTCGACCACGCCGAACCACCCCGACCCGCTGACGTCCGCGCGTGGAACCACCGCGTGCAACGGTCGGCCGCGACGGTGCTCGGCTCGGACGCCACGTCGCCCCTCGCCCTCGCCGAGGCGGCGCGCGAGACGGCGGAGGCGATGCTGTTCACGTTCCCGCACCGCCTGGTCGTGCACGAGATCGAGCTCCCGCAGGGCGCCACCGGCCGCGTCCGTGAAGCCGTCGAGTACATGCACGCGTTCGCGCACACGCCGATCTCGACGACCGACGTGGCGGAACGCGTCGGGCTGAGCGTGCGCGGCCTGCAGCAGGCGTTCCAGCGACAGGTCGGGACCGCGCCCAACGCCCTGTTGCGGGGGATCCGACTGGACCGGGTCCGGGACGAGTTGCGGTCGGCTCGACCGGGCGAGACCACGGTCGGGTCGGTGGCGGTGCGCTGGGGCTTCGCGCACCTCGGTCGGTTCTCGTCGGCGTACGCGCTGCGGTTCGGCCAGTACCCGAGGGACACGCTGCAGGGCTGACCAGCGGCCGATCCGGGTGTGTTCGTTCCTCCGGCAGCCTCCGCGGCGTCACCGACTGGGCTGCAGGCCTCCGCCGTCGCTACGCTGCCGGGGTGCAGCCGTCGCGACCGTGGGTCATCGTCCCGGGCATCTGGGACTCGGGTCCCGACCACTGGCAGTCCCGCTGGCAGGTGGACCGCGGTGCGGAGGCGGTGCGGATCGTTCCGAGATCCTGGTCCGAACCGGATCCCGACGACTGGGACGACGCCATCTCCCGCACGGTCGACCGTGTGCCCGCCCCGCCCGTGGTGATCGCCCACAGCCTCGGCGTCCTGGCCGTGGCGACGTGGCTCGTCCGGCATCCCGACCGCGCCGCTGGAGCCTTCCTCGTGGCCCCGCCGGATCCGCTCGGCGACGCGTTCCCGTCCGCGGCCAGCGGCTTCACCGAACCGACCGGCGGGACGAACACGCCGGCGCAGCTCGTCGTGAGCGACGACGACCCGTACTGCAGCCTCGATCGAGCACTCGGGTTCGCGAGGGTGCTCGGCGCGCAGCCGGTCCGTGTCGGTGCCGCCGGGCACGTCAACGTGGCGAGCGGGCTGGGGGAGTGGCGGGCCGGCCGAGCGCTCCTGGCGGCGTTCGAACGGACCCTCTGACGCGGTCCGAGCGCACGCACGGACGGGGATCACGACACGCCGGACGATCGGCGCGATATGGCAGCGACTCCTGCGACACACCGCGGATGTCCCCGGATTCGAGCGCCGCGATATTTATCCTCTCCGACATGGAGACCCAGTCCGGCGCACGCACCCCCCTCGTCGACCCCTTCGGTCGCGAGCTCGAGGAGTGGCTCCGCGACGCCCCCGCGACGCGCGCTCCGTACCTGGCCGACCTCGTCGTCCCCCCGGTGACCGGCCCCGTGCAGCGCCCGGACGCGGACGTCGTCGCCGGTCCCGCGCTCGTCGCCGCACCGGTCGTTGCTGCACCGTCCGTGGTCGAGACCGCCGTCGAGGATGCTGCGGTCGACGCTCCTGCTGCTGCCCGCTCGGATGCTGCTGCTCCCTCGGACGACACGGCGTTCCGACGCCCCCGTGACCGAGCCCGGCACGCTGCGCTCTGCGCCCCGTCGTTCCCCGAACCGCCGGAGCGGCTCGCGCTCCAGATCGAGGACCTGGCCGTCCTGGTCTCCGCCGCCACCGGCCGGCCCACCATCGACCGGATCGTCCTGCTCGAGGACGAGGTCCTGCGCCGCGACGAGGACCTCGCGCGCCTCGCCGCCTGGGAGGCGACCGTCGCCGAGATCGACGACCCGGAGGTCGTCGCCGCACGCTCCTTCGCGCGGACCGTCTTCGCCGACCTGCTCGCCGACGCGGCTGACGAGGCCGACCGCCGTGAGCGCGCCGCCGCTCGCCGCGCAGCGACCGGGAGCATCGCGATCGCCCCCGTCCCCGCGCCTCGGACCGCCCACGTGGGCCGTCGCGCTGCCGAGGTGGACCGAGCCGACGCCGTCGTCGAGTCGACCACGGCAGTCGAGCCGACCACGGCAGTCGTGGCGAACCCGGCAGTCGTGGCGACCACCGGTCGTCGTGACGAACCCGTCCGACCGGTGCAGGGCCTCCAGGCCGTGACGCCGGTGTCCGCGAACACGCGCCCGGCGCCGCTCGTGCAGCCCGCCACGGGCCCCACCGTCATCGACCGTGCCGCGTTCGCCGCGGCGCTGACCGCGCACGAGGGCCGGACGGCGAGCACGCCGGTCGTCCTGCCGGCGGCGGTCGCCATGCCGACGCTGGCCGGGGCACCCGAGGCCGCGAACGCGGCGGACACGAGCACGGACGCGCAGGTGACTGCGTCCACCGAGGATGCAGCCGACGTGCGGACCGCCGGCTGGTGGGCGCGACTCGTCGACCGCATCCTCCGGGCCGTCGGACGCCGCTGAGCCGGCCCCGGCAGGGAGCGAGTCGGCCCGGGTGGATCGGTCTGCTCGGTACACTGGCGGGATGCCGAAGCTGCGTGACATCCAGGCCGTGATCGAGGACCTGTGGCCCGCTGTCGGTGCGGAGTCGTGGGACGCCGTCGGCCTGGTGGCCGGTGATCCCGACGCCGACGTGTCGCACGTGCACCTGGCGGTCGACGCCGTCCCCGCGACCGCACGCGAAGCCGTGGAACTGGGCGCCGACCTGCTGCTCACGCACCACCCGCTGCTGCTCCGCGGGGTCACGACCATCGCGGAGTCGACGTACAAGGGCTCCGTGCTCGCGACGCTGGTCCGTGGCGGGACCGCTCTGGTGGCGGCGCACACGAACGCCGACGTCGTGACGACGGGGACCTCCGCCGTGCTCGCGGAGCGCATCGGACTCGTCGACCAGCGGCCGTTGGACCCGGGGTCCGATCCCGCGACGGGCATCGGCCGTGTCGGCACACTCGCCGCACCGACGACCCTCGGGGCGCTCGCCCGGACGCTCGTCGACGTGCTGCCCCCCACCGCGACCGGCGTGCGCGTGTCGGGCTCGTTCAACCAGCCCGTCCGCACCGTCGCACTCTGCGCGGGCGCGGGCGACTCGTACCTCGGCCACCCGGAGGTCCTCGGCGCGGACGTCTACATCACGAGCGACCTGCGCCACCACCCGGCGTCGGAGTTCCGCGAGCAGGCCCTGCTCGGCGGCGGCCCCGCACTGATCGACACCTCGCACTGGGCGACCGAGTGGCTGTGGCTCGACGTGGCGGCGGATCAGCTCCGCGCTGCTGCGGGCGTCCGCGTCACCGTCAGCGACCTCCGCACCGACCCGTGGGACTTCGCCGTCCTGCCGGCCGCCGAACCCACCACCGACACACAAGGAGTCTGACCATGAAGGCAGCACCCGAGGACCAGGTCATCCTCCTCGACGTCCAGCGGCTCGACAACGACGTGACGCGGATCGCGCACCGGATCACGTCGCTGCAGCAGGGCAACCAGCTGACCGAGCTCGGCACCAAGGCCGCGTCCCTCCGCAGCCAGCTCGCCGCGGCCACCGGCGACGTCGAGGACGCGGAGCGGGACCTCGCCCGCCTGGAGTCCGACACGGCGACCGCGCAGGCCCGGGTCGAGCGCGACACCACCCTGCTGGCACACTCCGGCAGCACCAAGGACTCCGCGGGACTGCAGAGCGAGCTGGACTCCCTGCAGCGGCGGATCGGGTCACTCGAGACCGCCGAGCTCGAGATCATGGAGAAGCTCGACACGCTCCAGGCCCGGGTCGGGGACATCGAGGCCCAGCTCGCCGACGTGGAGGCCGCACGCTCCGGGCTCGCCGCCGAGCGCGACGCCGAGATCGCCCGGCTCGAGGCCGACCGTGCCGCCGCCGTCCGGAGCCGCGCGGACGTCGCGGCGAAGGTCCCCGCCGACCTGCTCGCCCTGTACGACCGGCAGCGGGCGCGGTACGGCTTCGGTGCGTCGCTCCTGCAGGGCGGCGTGTCGACGGCGTCCGGCGTGACGCTGACGAACTCCGACCTGCAGACGATCCGTCGGGCGGCGCCGGACGACGTCGTGCTGTGCCCCGACAGCGACGCGATCCTGGTGCGGACGGCCGAGTCCGGCCTGTAGCGCGGCCGGCCGGCCCGGCGGGCGGCCCGGCGGCCCGCCCGGCGGCCCGCCCGGCGGCC
>NZ_JAGGPH010000015.1:84736-85092 GCF_018613895.1 Curtobacterium sp. ISL-83 | reverse complement strand
GATGGGGGGCGTGGATTCCGTGACGGGGACCGTGCGTTCGGGGACGCTGGACGGCGTCCCGCCTGGCAGGGGAACAACCGCGATGACGCCGGGCGTCCTCCACGGGGGGACGGGCCGCGAGGTGCGCGACCCGCCCGTGATGGTGACCGCCCGTTCCGTGGTGGTTCTGATCGTCCGGCTCGTGATGGGGATCGCCCGTTCCGTGGTGGGTCCGATCGTCCGGCTCGTGATGGTGACCGTCCGTATCGTGGTGGGTCCGACCGTCCCGCTCGTGACGGTGACCGCCCGTATCGTGGTGGCTCCGACCGTCCCGCTCGTGACGGTGACCGTCCGTTTCGTGGTGGGTCTGATCGTCC
>NZ_JAGGPH010000015.1:0-84682 GCF_018613895.1 Curtobacterium sp. ISL-83 | reverse complement strand
CTCGTGATGGTGACCGTCCGTATCGTGGTGGTTCTGACCGTCCCGCTCGTGACGGTGACCGTCCGTATCGTGGTGGTTCTGACCGTCCCGCTCGTGACGGTGACCGTCCGTACCGTGGTGGTTCTGACCGTCCGGCTCGTGACGGTGACCGTCCGTACCGTGGCGGTTCCGACCGTCCTTCCCGCGATGGCGACCGGCCTCGGCGTGACGGCGATCGTCCGTTCCGCGGGGGCTCCGACCGGCCGGCGCGGGATGGCGACGAGCGGCGGCGCTTCGGGGACGGCACACGTCACGTCGGCGCCCGCTTCGGTGAGGCAGCCCGTGACGACTGGGAAGACCGCGACCCCTACGGCATCAAGTCGATCCGGCCGAGGCACGAGGACCCCGAGATCCCCGAGGAGATCGATGCGCGCGACCTCGACAAGGTGGCCCGCGCCGAACTCAAGACCCTCAGCAAGGACAACGCGGACTGGGTCGCCCGGCACCTGATCGCCGCCGCGCTCTTGGTTGACGACGACCCTGAGACCGCCAACCAGCACGCCCTGAGTGCCGCCCGGCGTGCCGGTCGTGTCGGTGTCGTCCGTGAGACCGCGGCGATCACGGCCTACCGGCTGGGCGACTTCGCGACGGCGCTCCGCGAACTGCGGACGTACCGTCGGATCTCCGGGCGGAACGACCAGCTGCCGATGATGGTCGACTGCGAGCGCGGTCTCGGACGTCCCGAACGTGCGCTCGAGCTGGGCCGATCGGTCGACCGAGCTTCGCTCGACGTCCCTGTGCAGGTCGAGCTCGCGATCGCCATGTCCGGAGCTCGTCTCGACCTCGGGAATCCCACAGCGGCGCTCGGCGAGCTGGAGATTCCACAGCTCGACCCGTCGACGGCCTACACGTGGTCTCCGGCGCTCTACAGTGCTTACGCGGCCACGCTCGAGGAGCTCGGTCGCCAGGACGAGGCCGACGAGTGGTGGGCCCGTGTCGATCGGGCGGCCGAAGCCCTCGCCGAGGCCTCCGACGAGAACGCTTGGGAGACAGTTGATGTGGTCGAGGAAACGATCGAAGTCGAACCCGGAGACGGGGATGACGAGTTCGAGCAGCCAGACGAGCCTGGGCGGTCCGACGAGTTCGAGCAGCCCGGCGAACCCGAACGGTCCGACGGACCCGAACGGGCCGACGAGCCCGGTCGGGTCGACGGAGCGGTCCAGCTCAACGACGTCGACGAACTCGACGACCTCGACGAACTCGACGAGCCCGACGACGGGATCGACGAGCCCGGCCCTGCCGACGAACCCGGCGAGGTCGACGACGACAACCCCCGCGACGTCGACGGATCCGCAGCCGACTGACGGACCGGCGGCACCGACGGACGGCGTCGACCTGGTCCTGACCGACCTGGACGGCGTCGTCTACCGCGGGCGGAACGCGATCCCACACGCGGTGGAGGCACTCACCCGTGCCTCGCTGACGGCGCGGGTCGGGTACATCACGAACAACGCGTCACGCCGACCGGTGGACGTTGCAGAGCACCTCGAGCGCTACGGCCTCGAGGTCTCCGCGGAGGACGTCGTGACGTCGTCGCAGGCCGGCGTGCGGCTGCTGGCGACCCTCGTGCCGGCTGGTTCGACGGTGCTGGTCATTGGGGGTCTCGGGCTCACGAGCATCGTGGAAGAGGCCGGGTTCACGGTCACGGCCAGCGCTGACGACGCGCCGGCCGCGGTGATCCAGGGGTTCTCACCGGACCTCGGTTGGACGCAGCTCGCCGAGGCCTCGTTCGCGTTGGCCGATCCGTCCGTGCCCTGGGTCGCGACGAACATGGACTGGTCGATCCCCGTCGAGCGCGGCATCGCGCCCGGCAACGGCACGCTCGTGTCTGCGGTGCACCAGGCAGTCGGCCGCATGCCGGTGGTCGCCGGGAAGCCCGAGCGGCCCATCTTCGACGCGGCGCTCGCCCGGTTCGGCGGAGAGCGTCCACTCTTCATCGGCGATCGGCTCGACACGGACATCAAGGGCGCGAACGACGTCGGGATCCCGAGTGTCCTGGTGCTCACGGGGATCGACAAGGCCAAGCAGGTCCTCGCGGCCGACGAGCGCTCGCGCCCCACGTTCGTCCTCGGTGACCTCCGGGAGCTCTCGCAGCCCTACCCGGTGACGGTTCGCCGCGAAGACCCGGACGGCACGCGTTACGCCACCGTGCGGGACGCCACGGTCGCGATGCACGGGCACGTCGTCCGCGTCCTCGACGCCGGCGACGACGAGCTCGACCTGCTCCGTGCGGGTGCGGCGTTGATCTGGGAGTCGGGCCTGGCGATCTACGGTCTGGACGTGGACCCGAAGCTGTACGGCGGCGAGTAGCGTGTCGGACGTGCCGAACGACGACGAGCAGACGGTGGGCGGCGGATCTGCCCACGACTTCGCCGACCGCACGGCGGCAGCGGAGCAGCTCCCCCTCGACGCGCGGGCCGACGCGTTCGCGGCACTCCACGACGAACTCCGGACCCGTCTCGAGAGCGGCGGCTCGGCGAGTGCCTGACGCGCATCCCGAGGCGCCGATGCGACTCGACGCACTGCTCGCAGCCCTCGGCTCGGTGAAGTCCCGCACCGCGGCGGCCAAGCTGATCCAGGCGGGCAGGGTGACGGTCGACGGTTCGACCGTCGTCAAGCCGGCGACGCCGGTGTCCCCCGCAGCGGTGATCGTGGTCGACGACGCGGATCAGTGGGTGTCGCGGGCCGCTCAGAAACTCGTCCGCGCGCTCGACGTGTTCGAGGTCGATCCGGACGGGCGGGTCGCGCTCGACGTCGGGGCGAGCACGGGCGGTTTCACGCAGGTGCTCCTCGCACGCGGTGCGCGTCGCGTCCTGGCGCTCGACGTCGGACACGGCCAGCTCGATCCACTCGTGGCGCTGGACGACCGGGTGGTGTCGGTCGAGGGCGTCAACGCGCGGAACCTCACCGCCGACGACTACTCGGCACTCGACTCCGCAGCGACGGACACGTCGCTCGTCGTCGGGGACCTGTCCTTTATCTCGTTGCGCATGGTGCTCCCCGCACTCGCAGCCGCGGTGCCGGCCGACGAGTACGTGCTCCTCGTGAAACCGCAGTTCGAGGTCGGCCGCAGCGGTGTGCGGGAAGGCATCGTGCGCGACGCCGGTCTCCGCAACGACGCCCTGATGAACGTCCTCTGGGCGGCGTGGGACCTCGGTCTCGGGACGTCCGGTCTCGCGGCCTCCCCGGTCATCGGGACGCACGGGAACCACGAGTTCCTCGCCCACTTCCAGCGCGGTGTCGGTGTCAATCCGACAGAATGGATCGACCGGGCGACGGACCTGGCGGAAGGGCCTGCATGAGCGACGAACGGCACATCCTGCTGGTGTCCCACACGGGCCGGCGGGACTCGATCGACGCCGCGGTGGAGGTGTGCGACATCCTGCACGCCGCGGGCCTCACCCCGGTGATGCCCTTCGACGAGTACGCCGACATCCGACGTGCCGAGGCCTCCGTGGGCCAGGTTGACATCCTCGGTGTCGACGTCCAAGCGAACGCGCTCGAGATCGTCATCGTCCTCGGGGGCGACGGCACGATCCTCCGCGCCGCCGAACTCGTCCGCGGCACCGGCGCGCCCATCGTCGGCGTGAACCTCGGACACGTCGGGTTCCTGGCGGAGAGCGAACGCGACGGCCTGGCCGAGACCGTCGAGCGCGCACTGACCGGCGAGTACCACGTCGAGGAGCGGGTCACCCTGCAGGTGGACGTGGTCGTCGGCAACGAGGTCGTCTACTCGTCCTGGGCGCTGAACGAGGCCACGATCGAGAAGGCCTCGCGGGAACGCATGCTCGAGGTCGTCACCGAGGTCGACGGGCGTCCGCTGTCGTCCTTCGGCTGCGACGGGGTCGTCGTGTCGACGCCGACCGGATCGACCGCGTACTCCTTCTCGGGCGGCGGCCCCGTGGTGTGGCCCGACGTCGACGCGCTGCTCATGGTGCCGTTGAGCGCACACGCACTGTTCTCGCGTCCGATCGTGGTCGGGCCGGACTGCACGCTCGCGATCGAGGTGCTGCGGCGCACCAGCGGTGTCGGCGTGCTCTGGTGCGACGGCCGACGGACGCACGACCTGCCTCCAGGCGCGCGCGTCGAAGTGCGCCGCTCGCCGGACCCCGTCCGCGTCGCCCGGCTCAAGGACGCCCCCTTCACCGACCGTCTCGTCGCGAAGTTCGGCCTGCCGGTCACCGGATGGCGCGGCCCGCAGCAGGACGACGAAGGCCTGGCATGATCGAGGAGATCAGCATCTCCGACCTCGGCGTGATCGGTGAGACCACGCTCGAGCTCGGTCCCGGCTTCACCGTGGTGACGGGGGAGACCGGTGCCGGGAAGACGATGATCGTCACCGCGCTCGGGCTGTTGCTCGGTGCCCGGGCTGACGCCGGGTCCGTCCGTCGGGGCGCGTCGAGCGCGGTCGTGGAGGGGCGTTGGCACGTCCCGGGA
The DNA here is from genome assembly GCF_018613895.1 of Curtobacterium sp. ISL-83. Taxonomy (GTDB): domain Bacteria; phylum Actinomycetota; class Actinomycetes; order Actinomycetales; family Microbacteriaceae; genus Curtobacterium. The sequence continues at coordinate 80,206 of NZ_JAGGPH010000015.1, read as the reverse complement.
CACGATGCGGTCGCCGAGCGGGTCGAGGACGCCGGCGGTGCCGTCGAGGACGGCGAGCTCATCCTCACGCGGACGGTCTCCGCCGAGGGCCGGAGCCGTGCGACGGTCGGCGGTCGCAGCGCCCCGGTCGCCGTGCTCGGTGAGCTCGCCGACCAGCTGGTGACGGTCCACGGTCAGTCCGACCAGATCCGGCTGACGTCCGCGGCCGCACAGCGCGCGGCGCTCGACGGGTTCGGAGGACGGGTGCTCGAGGACGCGCTGTCCACCTACGTCAGCGCGTACGACGCGTGGCGGGCGCACGCCGCGGAGCTCGAGTCGCTGCGACGGGATCGAGACGACCGGGTCGCGGAAGCGGACCGGCTCCGGGCCGCGTCGGACGAGATCGAGGCGGCGGACCCGCAGTCCGGCGAGGACGTCGAGCTCGCGGAACGCGCCGAACGACTCGGGAACCTCGAGGAGCTCCGCCTCTCCGCCGGTCTCGCACACGAAGCGCTCTCAAGCGAGTCCCTCGACGGCGTGAGCGACGTCGTCGGCCTCGTCGAGTCCGCCCGCCGAGCCATCGAGCGGGTCGCCGGCTCGGACCCCGCGCTGCAGCCCGTGCTCGAGCAGCTGACGGAGCTCGGGATCCAAGCTGCCGATGCGTCGGCGAGCCTGTCGAGCTACCTCGGCTCCCTCGAGCCGGATGCGGGCCACGACCTCGAACTGATCAACGAGCGTCGCGCGCTGCTCTCGGGTCTCACCCGCAAGTACGGCGAGACCGTCGACGACGTCATCGCCTACGGGCAGCGAGCCTCGGATCGCCTGCTCGAACTGGACGGTGACGACGACCGTGTCGCCGCTCTGCAGCAGGCGGTGGAGCACGACGAAGAGGTCCTCGCGATGACCTCGGCCGACCTGACCGCCGCGCGGGAACGCGCGGCCGCTGAACTGTCGGAACGGGTCACCGCGGAACTCGGGAGCCTCGCGATGGCGGGTGCTCGGCTCGTGGTCGAGGTGTCCGACGGCGGCGAGTACCGCCGGCACGGGCGCGACCAGGTGGCGATCTTGCTCCAGCCGCACTCCGGCACGGATCCGCGGCCGATCGGCAAGGGTGCGTCTGGTGGGGAGCTCTCCCGCGTGATGCTGGCGATCGAGGTCGTCATGGCCGGCAGCACGACGGTGCCGACCTTCGTGTTCGACGAGGTCGACGCGGGTGTCGGCGGTGCGGCGGCCATCGAGATCGGACGGCGGCTGGCGCAGCTGGCGGAGCGGACGCAGGTGATCGTCGTCACGCACCTGGCGCAGGTCGCAGCGTTCGCGAACAACCACCTCAACGTCGTGAAGGACGCCAGCGGCGCGGTCACCTCGTCGAGCGTGCGGCGGCTCGAGGGCGAGGACCGGCTGCAGGAGATGGCGCGGCTGCTCTCCGGGCTCGGTGACAGTGCGAGCGGCATGGAGCACGCTCGTGAACTCCTCGAGGTCGCGGGCCAGTCCGCCTGACCGCAGCAGACGGCCGGGAGGCGCGGCGCGCGTCCTCGACGTCACTCGCGTCCGGAAGGTGCCGACTTGCTGGCTCGGTGCGAGGTTGGTTCCTCGCACCGAGCGGACAACCCCGCACCATCGCTCGGCTGCACCGGCCGGCCGGCGCGCCGGCCGGGCGGGCGGCCGGCCGTGCGGCGGGCGCAACGCCCGGAGCGAACTGAGGTCGCGCCTCCCGTCCGTTCTGACGTACGATGGAATCCCGTGGCGGACACTCTCAGCGGCGGTACCCAGAACACCTCTCAGCACGGCAACCAGACCCCGAAGGTGACGAAGCAGATCTTCGTGACCGGCGGGGTCGTCTCGTCTCTCGGCAAGGGCCTGACGGCGGCCAGCCTCGGCAACCTGCTCACCGCGCGCGGCCTCAAGGTCGTGATGCAGAAGCTCGACCCGTACCTGAACGTGGACCCGGGCACCATGAACCCGTTCCAGCACGGCGAGGTCTTCGTGACCGACGACGGCGCCGAGACGGACCTCGACATCGGGCACTACGAACGCTTCCTCGACATCAACCTGTCGCAGGCCGCGAACGTCACGACCGGCCAGGTCTACTCGACCGTCATCGCCAAGGAGCGTCGCGGCGAGTACCTCGGCGACACGGTCCAGGTCATCCCGCACATCACCGACGAGATCAAGCGGCGGATGCGCGAGCAGTCGGAGAACGACCCGCAGCCCGACGTCATCATCACCGAGGTCGGTGGCACGGTCGGCGACATCGAGTCGCAGCCGTTCATCGAGTCGGCGCGGCAGGTGCGCCACGAGCTCGGCCGGAACAACGTGTTCTTCGTGCACGTGTCGCTCGTGCCGTTCATGAACGCGTCGGGGGAGCAGAAGACGAAGCCGACGCAGCACTCCGTCGCGCAGCTCCGCTCGATCGGCATCCAGCCGGACGCCCTCGTCCTGCGGAGCGACCGTCCGGTGTCGGACTCGAACAAGAAGAAGATCGCCCTGATGTGCGACGTCGACGAGAACGCGGTCGTGAACGCGGTCGACGTGCCGTCGATCTACGACATCCCGTCGATGCTGCACGACCAGGGGCTCGACCAGGTCATCATCGACGCGCTGGGCCTCGAGGCCGACGGTGTCGACTGGTCGCGCTGGGACGGCGTGCTCCGCGCGGTGCACGAGCCGACGAAGGACGTCACGATCGCGCTCGTCGGCAAGTACATCGACCTGCCGGACGCGTACCTGTCCGTGACCGAGGCCCTCCGTGCCGGTGGCTTCGCCCACAACGCCAAGGTCACGCTGAAGTGGGTCGTGTCCGACGACTGCACGACGCCCGAGGGGGCCGCGAAGCACCTCGGCGATGTCGACGGGATCTGCATCCCGGGCGGCTTCGGCGTCCGCGGCATCGAGGGCAAGCTCGGCGCGCTGAAGTTCGCGCGTGAGCAGGGCATCCCGACGTTGGGGCTGTGCCTGGGCTTGCAGTGCATGGTCATCGAGTACGCCCGCCACGAGGCCGGTCTGACCGATGCGTCGAGCACCGAGTTCGACCCGGAGACCTCGACGCCGGTCATCGCGACGATGGCCGAGCAGGTCGACATCATCGCGGGTGGCGACCTCGGCGGCACGATGCGCCTCGGCCTGTACCCGGCGCACTTCACGGAGGGCTCGCTCGCCTCGGAGCTGTACGGCACGGCTGAGGCATCGGAGCGTCACCGTCACCGCTACGAGGTCAACAACGCCTACCGCGAGCAGATCGCGGACGCCGGTCTGGTGTTCTCGGGGACCTCGCCGGACGGCACGCTCGTCGAGTACGTCGAGCTGCCCCGCTCGGTGCACCCGTTCTACATCGCCACGCAGGCGCACCCGGAACTCCGGTCGCGTCCGACGAATGCGCACCCGCTGTTCGCGGGGCTCGTCGGTGCCGCGATCGAGCGGCACGAGGCGTCGAGCCTGTTCGACCCGCAGGAGGAGTCCGCCGACGCGGTCGCGTGACGCAGGAACAGACGAACGGGAGGTTCCCCACCGGGCACGGCCGGCCAGCCGCTGGCGCGTCTGTCCGGAACCGGCCGGCGTGGGCCCAGGTGCCAGTTGGCACCGCGCCTCCTGTCCGGTTCGGGTCACCCGCGCGGAGGCTGTGCGCGGATCAGGTTGCCGGGGAGGCGCGTGCTTGGATGGGCACGTGACTGACGCACCGATCGCCGACGAACCCGCCTCCTACGAGGTCACCGACTCCACCGTCGTCTACGAGGGCGCCGTGTGGAACGTCCGACGGGACACCGTCGCGTACAACGACGACGCCATGGTGCGCGAGTACATCGACCACACGGGAGCGGTCGGCGTCTACGCCGAGGACGACGAGGGGCGCGTGCTGGTCATCCAGCAGTACCGGCACCCGGTGGGTCTCCGCGACTGGGAGCTGCCGGCCGGCCTGCTCGACAAGCCGGGCGAGGACCACCTGATCGCAGCGAAGCGTGAGCTGGGCGAAGAGGCCGACGTCGAGGCCGACGAGTGGGAGCCGCTCGTGCGGTACAACACGTCGTCCGGCGGGAGCAACGAGTTCATCCAGATCTACCGGGCCCGTGGCATCCGGGCCACCACCACCGCGTTCGAGCGCGAGGCCGAGGAAGCCGACATCGTGCTGCGGTGGGTGCCCCGCGCCGAGATCGTCGACGGGATCCTCGCGGGCCGACTGCACAACTCTGCGCTGACCGTGGCGGCGCTCGCCGTGGATGCCATCGAGCGGCGCGACGCGATCGAGCGGCGCTAGCCTCGGGGGGTGATCCCGCTCGACCGTGCCATCGAGACCTACCTGCGGCACGTCGCCATCGAGCGGGGGCTCTCCCCGCACACGCTCTCGGCCTACCGGCGCGACCTCGGCGTCTTCGCTGACTGGCTGGCGTCGGCGCCGACCGTCGTGTCCGCCGGGGCCGACCGGGCTGGCGGTGCGTCGGTCGTGCCGGACGTGGCCCAGCTCGCTCGGGCTGACGTCGCCGGGTTCGTCGCGCACCTGACGACCCGACCGGAGGGCGCGCTGGCTCCACGGTCGGTGGCGCGGATGCTCAGCTCGGTGCGGTCCTTCACCGCGTTCGCCGCGGCCGAGGGGTGGATGCCGCTCGACTCCGCGACCGCCGTGCGGCCGCCGAAGGCCCCGATGCGGCTGCCCAAGGCGATCTCGGTGCACGACATGGAACGGCTGCTCGCGGCCGTCGAGGGGGACGACCCGGTCCAGCTGCGGGACCGGGCGCTGCTCGAGTTGCTGTACGCCACGGGAGCGCGGATCTCGGAGGCCGTCGGGTTGGCCGTGGACGACGTCGCGACGCTGTCGGACGAGCTCGCCGCGCAGTCGGACGGATCGGACCCGTCCGACGGCGCGGTCGCCGGCGGCGATGCACGGCCGAGCGAGGTCGCGGTGGTGCGCGTCACGGGCAAGGGCAACAAGCAGCGCATCGTGCCGCTCGGCAGCTTCGCACGGGCCGCGGTCGACGCCTACCTGGTGCGAGCACGACCGGTGTTCGCGGCACGGGGGCCGTCAACACCAGCGCTCTTCCTCGGTGCCCGCGGCGCCCGGTTGTCACGGCAGAGTGCCTGGCTCGTGATCCAGGCGGCGGCGGAACGCGCCGACCTGACCGCTCACGTGTCGCCGCACACGTTCCGGCACTCGTTCGCGACGCACCTGCTCGAGGGCGGGGCGGACGTCCGCGTGGTGCAGGAGCTGCTCGGGCACGCGAGCGTGGCGACGACGCAGATCTACACGATGGTCACCGCGGACATGCTCCGGGACGTGTACCAGACGGCGCACCCGCGAGCGCGGCGGTAGGAGCGCCGCACCGCCGCTGCGTCGGTCAGTACAGGTGGAACTGGGCGGACGCCGCCACGGCACCCGTCGCCACCGCGAGGACGAGCGCACTCGCCGCGACACTCCGCGCGAGCACACGCCAACCGCCGGTCGCACCCGGGTGCACGGCGCCGATGATCCCGGCCAGGGCGGCCCCGGCGCTCACCGTCCCCAACGGGTTGACGGCCACGGACAGGAGCGCGAGCAGTACCGCCACGAGGGTGACCACGCAGTAGCGGCGCACCTCGGAGGCGCTGGACGCCCACGACCGGACCCCGATCGACGACGTGTCCACCGAGAACGACGGACCGGCCGGCGCGACCACCAGCGGCGCCACGACCGGCTCGGAGCGGCTCGGCAGCGCACGGGTCGACGCGTCCCAGGTGCGCCCGTCCCACCAGCGCAGGCGGCTGGCGTCCTGGGGGTCCGGGAACCAGCCGGCGGCCGGCAGCGTCACGGTGTGCTCCTCGAGTGCGGCGGATGATGCACCTCCGACGCTACGAGGACGCACCGTTCCACCACAGTCCCAACCCGGGTGTCGGCAGGAAGGGGGACAAGTGTCCTCAGACGGGGAGCGGCGCCGCGTCCACCTCGGTGAAGACGTCCTGCACGGCGGCGAGGAGTCGGACGTTGAAGTCCACTCCGAGCTGGTTCGGCACGGTCACCAGGACGGTGTCGGCCTCACGAACGGCGTGGTCCGCCGCGAGTTCTGCGACCAGGTCCTCCGGCGACCCGATGTACGACCGACCGAACCGCGCGAGCCCACCGTCGAGGTGCCCGACCTGGTCCTGCCCCTCCACCTGGGCGCGGACGCCGAAGTAGTGCCGTGACTCGTCGTCGATGATCGGGATGATGCTGCGCGACACCGACACCCTTGGCGTCCGCTCCCAGCCCATCTCGGACCAGGTCGTGCGGAAGCGCTGGATCTGCTCCGCCTGGAGCTCGTCGAACGGCACGCCGGTGTCCTCGGTGAGCAGGGTGGACGACATCAGGTTCATCCCCTGCTCGGCCGTCCACTCGGCGGTGGCGCGCGTGCCGGCACCCCACCAGATGCGGTCGGGGAGCGTGTCGGCGAGTGGGAACACCGGCAGCGACCCGACGGAACCGGTCATCTGCGGGTTCGCGTTCGCCATCGGCTCGCCGGCGATGGCGCGCCGGAAGACGTCGGTGTGCGCCCGGGCCATGTCGGCGCCGTTCTCGTCGTCCGCGTCCGGCACGTACCCGAACTGCTGGTACCCGGCGAGAGCGGTCTCGGGTGACCCACGCGAGACACCTAGCTGCAGTCGGCCGCCCGAGATGAGGTCGGTGGCGGCGGCTTCCTCGGCCATGTACAGCGGGTTCTCGTAGCGCATGTCGATCACGCCGGTGCCGATCTCGATGCGACTGGTCCGGGCGGCGATGGCGGAGAGCAGCGGGAAGGGTGCCGCCTGTTGCGGGGCGAAGTGGTGCACGCGGAAGTACGCACCGTCGACACCGACTTCCTCGGCGGCGACGGCGAGGTCGATCGCCTGGACGAGGGCCTCGCGGCCACTGCGCACCTTGGAGCCGGGCACGTCACGCCAGTGCCCGAACGACAGGAACCCGATCTTGGTCATGTCGATGCGAACGCATCCGAGCCACCGCGCATTCCGCCGCGACTACCGTGAGCGCCATGGACGAGCCCCGCGCAGCGCTCGCCGCGGAACGGCACCGAGCGGAGCGCCTGCTGACCGACGTCGAGCGGAGCATGCGTGACGTCAGTGACGCCCGGCAGGACGCCAACTCGGACGACGAACACGACCCGGAAGGGGCGACGCTCGCGTGGGAGCGCGGCTCGCTCGGCGCGGTCCGGGATGACGCGCAGCGCCGCATCCGGCAGGTCGACGCCGCGCTCGCGCGGCTGGATGCGGGCACCTACGGCCGCTGCACCGTGGGTGGGGAGCCGATCCCGGAGGCACGCCTGGCCGCCGTCCCGTGGGCCGCGACGTGCGTCGCGCACGCCTGACGCGCCTCCAGGCCGGTCGGGAGGCACGGATCGCGTCGTGCGCGCACCGCGCGGTGACGGGACTGCCAGCGGTGGCGACTCCGCTGGCGCGGCGGGCACGGACACGCACCTCCCGTGCACCCGCTGCGCCGCGGATTCCCAGCCGCACGCCCTAGATTCCGGGCATGGACGGCGACGCGAACGACCGCCCCGGCAGCCCCCGGGACGCCTCGGCGCGGCCACGGTTCGAGTGGTTCCACGAGCTGCGGGCCTGGATCCGGGCGCGCCCGCACCTGCACCTCTTCTACAAGGTGCTCGTGGGGATCGTCGGTGGCCTCGTCGTCGTGATCGGCCTGATCCTGGTCCCGCTGCCCGGCCCCGGATGGCTCGTCGTCTTCATCGGCCTGACGATCCTGGCGAGCGAGTTCCACTTCTTCCACCGGATCATCACCTGGCTCCGCGCGCAGCTGCACCGGTTCTGGGACTGGGCGAAGAGGCACGGACCGCAGTGGTTGCGCAAGGCGGCCGATCGGGGCAAGGCCGACGTCGATGCCGCCCACACCGGGGCTGAGCGGACCGTCCGGGTTCGACGCAACCCCGGCCTCTGACGCGCTGCCGTCCTGCGTGGTGCGAGGCTGATCGGCCCGTGCACGGTTGTGATCGCGCACGGAGCCGTCAACCCCGCACCAGGCGGCCGGCTGCGCTACTCCGCGCGGGCGGCGTGCGTGACGCGGATCGAACCCGTGGCGGTGCGCTCGACGATCTCGGCGGCGTGCTCCTCGACGGCGGCGGCCTGCTTCGACGTGAGCTGGAGCACGAGGGCGACGAGGGCCGCGAGCACGATGAACCCGCCGTAGCCGGCGATCACCGGCACGAGGCCGACCGTCGGTTCGAGGAGCCCCCCGATCACCGCCGGGACCCCGAACGCCAGGTAGCTGACGACGTAGATGGTGGACAGCAGTCCTGCACGGTGGGTGGGGGCGGCGGTGGCGAGCAGCATCCGGAGCGGCGCCTGGAAGCCCGCACCGAACCCGACGCCGGCGATCGCGCTGCCGACCACCAGGCCGGGCAGTGAGTGGGCGAACACGAAGCCGACGGTGACGATCGGCCCGAGGATCAGTGCGACCAGCCCGAGCAGGACCGCGTGGCGCGAGTCCATCCGCTGGATCGCGAGTCCGGTCAGGGCACCGACCCCGGTGACGACGGCGATGAGCGCTCCGGCGGCGAAGTGGTTCGTGATCCCGAACACGGCGCCGAGGGCGGACGGCACGAGCGAGAGGAAGAGGCCGCCGAGCGCCCAGCTCGCGATGAGGGAACCGGCGACGCTGCGGAACAACCGGCGCGAGGACCGGGGGACGGAGATCGTGGGACGGAGGGAGCGCAGGGCTCCCGGACGGCGGTGCACCTGTTCGGGGACGACCACGAGGGCGATCACCATGAGGACGAGCAAGACGCCGAAGACGACGTACACGAGCTGCTCCGGTGCCGGACCCCACTCCACGAGGGCGCCGCTCGACATCGCGCCGGTGGCGAGGGCGATCGGCGGGATGACACCGTTCAGCACGCCGGCGAGCGACGGGTGGCGCTCGAGCGAGTTGTCGATCAGCGCGGCACCGAGCGCACCGATGAGCAGCCCGACCGAGACGCCCTGCACGATGCGGTCGACCACGAGCGCGACGACGCCGTCCGCCACCGCGAACAGCCCCAACGACAGCGCGACGCCGAGGCCGCCGGCGACCAGGACGGGCTTCCGGCCGACGTGGTCGGACAGCCGGCCCGCGACGAGCAGGCTCGCGAGGAGCCCGGCGACGTAGATGGCGAAGACCCCCGTGAGCATGAGCGGTGTGAGGTGCCATTCCGCTGCGTAGACCGGGTAGATCGGGGACGGCACGGCGGACGACGCCACCGACACGAGGAGCATCGCTGCGAGGATCCAGAACCCCGCGACCGAACGCGCTGACTGCATGAGCACCCTTCCGTAGTACGACTGCATACGTACCGCAAGTACGACTGCATTCGTACCGCAAACTGATAGTACGACGCAAGTCGTACTGTGAGCGGAACGGTGCTACCGTCGCAGGTATGCCCGGACTGGTGGAACCCGCAGAACGGCTGCCGCAGCCGACCGTCGACGAGCTGGACCTGCCGGTCGTCCTCGCCGCCCTGAGCGACCCGATCCGGCTGGCGATCCTGCACCGCTACCTGGTCGACGCAGCCGGGGGCATCCGCAGCTGTGGTTGGGTCGGCATCGACCGCCCGAAGTCCACGCTGACGCACCACTTCCGCGTCCTGCGCGAGGCCGGGCTGCTCGAACAGCACCGCGAGGGCCTCATCCGGTCCAGCCGCGTGCGGGTCGAGGACGTCCAGGCACGCTTCCCCGGACTGCTCGACATGGTGTCCGCGTGGCAGGTGCCCGCGGAACTCCTGCGCGTCGAGGCCGCGGCGTGACCGCAGCTCCCCGGGCAGCGACGCCGGCGCACCACGTCCTGCCGACGATCGCCGCCGGCCGCGCGACCACGACGGCGCTCGCCGCGGACCTCGCGGCCGCGGGGTTCACCGTCGAACGGCTCGACACGCTCTGGGGAGCGGAAGCGGCCGCCTCGTTGCACCGCGGTTCTCGCGTCGCCGCGCTCCGCGCCCTCGCCGCGCGCGAGACCACGCCCCTCGCGACCCTCGCGACGCTCTTCGTGCTCGGACTCCCGGTGCCACGGGCGGACGCCGCGGTCGCGTTCCCGTCCGCGGGCGTCGACGCCGTCGTGGCGGCCGGGCTCCTCCGGGTCGAGCACGACTCGGACGACGCCGGCGAGGCCTCCGCGGCCGACGCGCGGCTGTTCCCCACGGTGGACCTGCGCCCGTACGCGTTCGTCGACGACCTCGGCGCGGGCAGCTGGTGGATCGTGTCCGACCTCGGCGAGCTCGCACTCGGCACCGCCCTCGGTGAAGAGCACGTGCTCGGCATCGGGGGAGCGACCACGACGCTGTCCGGGCTGCAGGTCCCGGTGCCCGTCGGGCGAGTGCTCGACCTCGGTACCGGGTGCGGGATCCAGGCGATGCACGCGCGGCGGTTCGCCGACGAGGTGGTCGCGAGCGACATCTCGCAGCGCGCCCTCGACATCGCCCGCTTCAACGCCGACCTGAACGACATCGACGGGATCGACCTCCGGCTCGGGTCGCTGTTCGAACCCGTCGCCGGTGAACGCTTCGACCGCATCGTCTCCAACCCGCCGTTCGTCATCACGCCCCGGCGCGAGGGCGTCCCCGCCTACGAGTACCGCGACGGTGGCATGGTCGGCGACGCGCTCGTCGAGACCGTGCTCCGCGGGCTCGACGAGCACCTGGCACCCGGCGGGACTGCGCAGCTGCTCGGCAACTGGGAGTACCACTGGGGCGTCGACGGGCTCGACCGGGTCCGTTCCTGGTTCGCCGATCGCCCCGCGCTGGACGTCTGGGTGGTCGAGCGGGAGCGTGAGGACCCGCCGGCCTACGCCGAGACCTGGATCCGTGACGGCGGCACCAAGCCCGGCACGGCCGAGTTCGACGCGCTGGTCGACGCCTGGCTCGACGACTTCCAGGAGCGGCACGTCACCGGCGTCGGCTTCGGCTACGTCGTGGTGCGGAAGACCCGGACCGAGCCTGTGGGGAGAGGTCCGGCCGGGCTCCGGCGCTTCGAGCGCGTCCCCGAGACGCTCGGCTCCAACCCGGCCGGGCTCGGCGCCACCGTGGCGCGCGTGCTCGACGCGGCCGCCTGGTTGGCCACCCACGATGACGCTGCCCTGGCGGCGTCCCGCCTGGTGGTCGCCGGGGACGTCACCGAGGAGCGGTACTACTGGCCGGGCAACGACGACCCGACCGTGATGACGCTCGTGCAGGGCGGCGGGTTCGGGCGCCGCGTGGACGCGGACACCGCACTCGCGGCGTTCGTCGGTGCCTGTGACGGCGAGCTGTCGGTCGCAGCGATCATCGGGGCGATCGCCCAGATCACGGGTGCGGACGACGACGCGCTCACCGCCGACCTGCTGCCGCGTGCGCGGGACCTCGTGCTCGACGGGCTGCTCATCCCGGCATCCTGACGTCGCAGCGGTTCGGTCCCTCCGGTTGCGCAGGCTGCACCGAGACGGACGGGAGGCCCGGTGGCGGGCCGCCACGTGCCTCCCGTCCGGAACGGATCAGGCGCGGTGGTCGCGCCAGCTGTGCTCGGGTGCGTAGCCGAGGAGCTCGCGCGCCTTCTCGCTCGACAGCAACGAGCTGACGCCGTCGATCTCGGCACGTCGCTCGATGTCCGGGACGAAGCGCTCGACGAGTTCGATCGTCGGGGTGTCCATGACCGTGTCCGGGCTGGCGATGACGAAGGCCTCGAAGCCGGTGAGGTCCGCCTCGAGCGACTTCCGGACCGCCTGCGCGCCGTCGCGGGAGTCGATGTAGGACCACAGGTTGAAGGTCTTGGCCTCGGGGGAGGCGTCCCACGGGAAGGCCGGGTAGTCGGTCTCGTCCATCACGTTCGAGAAGCGCAGCCCGATCATCTTCAGCTCCGGGTCCCAGCGGGTGAAGTGGCGCGCCATCTCCTCCTCCACGGCCTTGCCGAGGGAGTACGAAGACTCCGGGCGGACCGGGAACTCCTCGTCGACGGGCAGGTAGGGCGGGTGGTGCTCGCCCATCGGGATGCCGAGCAGCGTCTCGCTCGAGGCCCACACCACGTTCTTGATCCGGGCGGCACGGGCAGCGTGGAACACGTTGATCGACGCGGTCACGTTGTTCGTGATCAGGGCGACGTCCGGCACCTGGCCGGGCGCGGGCACCGCTGCGAGGTGCACGACCGCATCGATGTGGTCGTACCGGTCGTCGACGCCGAGCAGGGCGTTCAGGACCTGGCCGTAGTCGGTCAGGTCGATGCGGAGGAACGGCACCGACTCGGGCTTGTCCGGAGAGGGGACGCGGTCGAGCAGGACCACGTCGTACCCGTGCTCATCGAGGTCGCGGACGACTGCTCGTCCGAGCTTGCCGCTGCCACCGGTCACCACAACACGCGTCATCGCGTCACTCCACATCGTCGTCGGACTCCTGGCGTCACCAGGTTCGGTCCATCCTGCCCCGCGATCGCGCACGCAGCCAGGCACGGGCGGTACCTGTCCGGTCGGCGCGCGGGGGCGCCGGGCGCGGGACCCTCGAACTGGAGTGATCCTCGTGCGCCGCGCTCCTGTGCGACAGGGCGGGAACTGGGTACGATCGGAGAGCGCCAGACGGCTGGTTACCGTCGGCGCACGCACCGCGAACGGGTTGCCACGTGAGCGACACGGCCTCCTGATCCGGCCGTCGAGCTCCGGTCCGCCCGGGTGCGTCCAGAATGCGTCCCCGCGTCCGCGCGGGGGCGCATTCGTTCTTCCGGCGGCGGCGGTTGGGCGTTCGTGTGGGTTCAGTGCGGTGGTCGATGAACACGCATGAAGATCGTTCACGTTCTGCGCGTCGGAGAACGCGGAAAGCGATGACAAACCGATGCGCAGGTGGAACGATGAGTGCACCATCCCGTCCGGATCAGGGACGAGATGGGCATCCGGTCGGGGCCCCGGGCTTCACCGACCTGGCGTGGCCCCGCCGGATGCACCCTCTCCGGGACTGCTCGGCCAGGGACTGCGCTCGGGAGGCGTCGGTCGACGGGGCGCGTCGGTGCGGGGCCGCGTCAGTGGAGGTTCGCTTCTGGGCATCAGTGCTGGAGCGCGGGCGCGATCTCCTCGGCCACGATCCGGAGGATCCGCTCGTGTGACGCCGCGTCGCCGTTGGCCGGCAGGGTGATGACGAGCTCGTCCGTGGCGCGCACGGCCGGGTCGGCGAGCAGGGCGTCGGTGATCGCAGCGGGGTCGCCGGACAGGACCTTGCTGAACCGGAACGGAGGCGTTCCGGAGAGCGGGCGGCCCTCGTCGTCCATGCCGGACGCGTACCCGGTGAGGAACTCCTCGTGCACGGCGCGGTCGTGGTCGTCCAGGAGCGGCACGACGATCCGGCCGACCGCGACCTTCGGCGTGCGGTCGGGGTGGTGCTCGGCGAACCGCTCCCGGTACGCGGCGATCTGGTCGGCCTGCGCCTGGGCGAAGGGAGCGCCGGTGTCCTCGGTGTTCAGGGTCGAGCAGTGCAGCAGGAGCCCCTTCTCGGCGGTCCGGACGGCAGTGCTCATGCTCCCGCCACCCCACCAGACGCGGTGGAGCAGATCGGGGCTCTGCGGCTGGAGGGTCAGGTCGGCGTCGGCGGGGATGCTCTCGTACCCCTTCCCGGCGCTGCCGAGGCGATCTCCACGCAGGACCTCGATCAGGCGGGCCGCGCGGGCTTCCGCTTCGTCCCGGAAGCTGCGGTCGACCGCGCCGAACACCGGGTCGAGGATCGGGCCGTACCCGGCGATGCCGGTGCTGATCCCGAGTTGGACGCGGCCACCGCTCAGCAGATCGACCGTGCTGGCGTCCTCGGCCAGGCGGACCGGGTCCTCGTACCGCATGCCGAGCACCGCGGTGCCGAACCCGATCGTGCGCGTGCGCTGCGCCGCGGCCGCGAAGAACGTCATCGGGCTGGTGAGGAACGGCTCGAAGTGCCGACCGCGGACCCAACCCGTGCCGTACCCGAGGGCCTCGGCGGTCTCGAACAGCCGGAGGCCGTCCTCGAGAGCGGCTGCCGCGCCGGCCGTCCCACCGTGGTTGGGGACGAAGGAGAGGAAGCCGAGTTCACGCATATCCCAACCCTATGCGTCCGTATCCATCTGTGGATGGTTCCCCGCTTCTGCACAGATGCCGCGCCTCTCCCCACCGGCACGGCCGGTCTGCCGCTGGCGCGTCGGCCCGGAACCGGCGGCGTGGGCTCAGTCGGACTGCGGTGACCGGGCTGGGAGGATGGGTGCATGACCGACGTCACCACCCAGCCCCCGCTCGTCGCCGCACTGCCGGCGGCGGTGAACGGTGCCGTCGATCCCGACGCCGTGTACGAAGCCTTCGCTGACTGGGCGGCCTCGAGCGGTCGTCCGCTCTACCCCGCACAGGACGAAGCACTCATCGAGCTGGTGTCCGGCGCCAACGTCGTCCTCAGCACTCCGACGGGTACCGGGAAGTCGCTGGTCGCCGCCGGTGCGCACTTCGCCGCCTTGGCCGAGGGCAAGCGCAGCTACTACACCGCACCGATCAAGGCGCTGGTGTCCGAGAAGTTCTTCCAGCTCGTCGACCTGTTCGGCGCGCACAACGTCGGCATGGTGACCGGCGACTCGAGCGTCAACGCCGACGCCGCGATCATCTGCTGCACCGCGGAGATCCTGGCGAACCTGGCGCTCCGACAGGGCCCCGACGCCGATGTGGACGTCGTCGTGATGGACGAGTTCCACTTCTACGGCGACCCCGACCGCGGATGGGCCTGGCAGGTGCCGCTGCTCGTGCTCGAGCGGGCGCAGTTCGTGCTCATGTCCGCGACCCTCGGCGACGTCACGACCATCGCCGACGACCTGTCCGAGCGCACGGGCCGGCCGACGGCTCGCGTGACCGGGGTCAGCCGACCGGTGCCGCTCGAGTACGAGTACGTCATGACCCCCGTGCAGGAGACCGTCGAGCGGTTGCTGGACGAGCACAAGGCGCCGATCTACATCGTGCACTTCGCCCAGGCAGCGGCACTCGAGCGGGCGCAGTCGCTCATGTCGGCCAAGGTGGCGTCCCGTGAACGGCGCGACGAGATCGCGGCGGCCATCGCCACGTTCCGCTTCAGCGCCGGGTTCGGGCAGACCTTGTCGCGGCTCATCCGCGCCGGGATCGGCGTGCACCACGCCGGGATGCTGCCGAAGTACCGCCGACTCGTCGAACAGCTCGCGCAGCGCGGGCTCCTGCCGGTGATCTGCGGCACGGACACCCTCGGCGTCGGCATCAACGTGCCGATCCGGGCGGTCCTGTTCACCGGGCTCACGAAGTTCGACGGCACGAAGATGCGGCAGCTGTCCGCCCGCGAGTTCCACCAGATCGCCGGGCGTGCGGGACGAGCGGGCTACGACACCGAGGGTGACGTCGTGGCCGAGGCCCCGGAGCACGACATCGAGAACGCCCGGGCCGTCGCGAAGGCGGGCGACGACCCCAAGAAGAAGAACAAGATCAAGCGCAAGAAGGCGCCGGAGGGGTTCGTGTCGTGGGGCCAGGCCTCGTTCGAGCGCCTGATCGCGGCGGAGCCAGAGCCGATGGTGTCCCGGATGAAGATCACCCACGCCATGGTGTTGTCGGTGGTCGCCCGCGGCGGGGACGCCTTCGCGCAGGTCCGCTCGCTCGTGTTCGACAACCACGAACCGCGCGCCCGTCAGCTCGCGATGGCCCGACGCGCGATCACCATCGCGCGCACGCTGATCAACGCGCGAGTGATCGAGAAGGTCGACGGCGTCTACCGGATGACGATCGACCTGCAGCCGAACTTCGCGCTCAACCAGCCGCTGTCGCCGTTCGCGCTCGCAGCGTTCGAGTTGCTCGATCCGGAGTCGCCGACCTACGCGCTCGACATGGTCTCCATCGTCGAGGCCACGCTCGACGACCCCCGCGCGATCCTGTCCCAGCAGCAGTACAAGGAGCGCGGTGAAGCCGTCGCCCGCATGAAGCAAGAGGGCATCGAGTACGACGAGCGCATGGAGCTCCTGGAAGAGGTCACCTGGCCGAAGCCGCTCGACGAACTCCTGACCGCCGCGTACGAGTCCTACGCCGCCGAGCAGCCGTGGGTGCTCGACTTCACCCTGTCGCCGAAGTCCGTCGTCCGTGACATGTACGAGCGGGCGATGACCTTCGGGGACTTCGTGCGGTTCTACCAGCTCACCCGTTCCGAGGGACTCGTCCTCCGGTACCTGTCCGATGCCTACCGCACCATGCGGCAGACGATCGCTGAAGAACAGCGCAACCAGGAGCTCGACGACCTGATCGAGTGGTTGGGCGAGGTCGTGCGGCAGACCGACTCCTCGTTGGTCGACGAGTGGGAAGCGCTGATGAACGGCGACATCGCGCTCGCCGAGGCCGAACACGAGGAGATCGCGCCGCCGCAGCCCGCACGTCTGACAGGCAACCCCAGGGCGTTCCGCGTGCTCGTCCGGAACGCCCTGTTCCAGCGGGTGCTCCTCGCCGCGTCGGACGACATCGACGGCCTCGGGGAACTCGACGCCACCGCCGGGTTCGACCGGTCGGCGTGGGACAACGCGCTCGAGGAGTACTACGACGAGCACGACCGCATGGGCATCGACGCCGATGCGCGGTCGATGCAGTACCTCGTCCTCGACGAGACCGGTGCGACGGCATCCCCGCGGGTGTGGCGAGCGCGACAGATCTTCGCCGACCCGGAGGGTGACCGGGACTTCGGGTTCTCGGCGACCATCGACCTCGACGCGTCGGACGCGGCGGGCGAAGCCGTCGTCCGGGTCACCGAGATCGGGCGGTTCGACGGCTGGTCCGAGGTGGACGTCGACTGACCGCAGGCGATGCTCCGGAACACCCCGGTGCCGTTCCGGGTACGTTCGACGCCAGCCGCGGAACCCGCGGCACCCTTGAGAGGAACACCATGCGCATCGGATCGAGCATCGCCCTGATCGTCATCGGCGCCATCGTGGCGTTCGCCCTGAACATCCAGCTGGCCGGGATCGACCTGCGGCTGGTCGGGTACATCCTGATGGCGGCCGGTGTCGTGCTGCTGATCATCAGCCTCGCCGTGGCGTTCGGCGGACGCCGGACCACGACGACCACACGGTCCGGCATCGACCCGGCGTCGGGCGAGCAGATCACGCGGCAGGACCGCCGGGACGGCACGTACTGACCGTACGGTTCTCACGAACCGCGTCGTCGTCCCCTCAGAAGAGGGTGGCCGGCGGCGCGGTGTCCGGAAGCGGTGCCGGTTCAGCGATCTCGACACCCGGCCAGCCGGGGCCCGACGGTACTTCGGTCCGGTTCTGGTAGGCCGTCGCCGCTCCCCGTGCGCGGACGTCAGCGGCCTCATTCATCTCGTGCCCCATGTGGCCGCGGACCCACTCGAAGGTGACGGCCCGGCCCTGGAGTTCGGCGTCGAGTTCCTTGATGATCTCGACGTTCAGGACCGGCTTGCCGTCGGCCTTCCGCCACCCCTTGCGCTTCCACCCGGCGAGCCACTCGGTGCACGCCTTGATCGCGTACTGGCTGTCGCACAGGATGTGCAGCGGCTCTCCGGTGTCCTTGGTGGCGCGGAGCAGCTGCAGGACGGCGGTCAGCTCGCCCTGGTTGTTCGTCCCACGCGGCCATCCGCCCGCGGCCCAGCGGTCGTCGTCGACGTACCACGCCCAGCCGGCGGGGCCGGGGTTGCCGAGGGCTGAGCCGTCTGCGGCTGCGACGATCGTCACGGTGGGACCTCCTGCTTGTGGCGGTGTGCTGGTCCACGGTAACGGACCACGTGGGCGCCGGCGTCCGGTCCGGGATCGGTGGCGCGAACGTGCCATCCGTATCCGCCGCCGAGCCGCTGCGCTGTCCGGGCGGGGCGGTCCCTGAGGACGGGTACTCGGGACGCAGGGCTACCGTCCAGCGCATGAGCAACGACAACGTCCCGAACGCCCCCGGGCCCGAACCGTCCGACGACCGAGCCCGCAACGACGCGCTTCGCGAAACGGCAGCGCACGAGGGCACGGGCGGCGTCGGCGGGCGGGAGCAACGTGCGGCGGACACGTCCTACAGCCCCTCGAGCGAGCGCGAGATGGAGGCGGCCCAGACCGAACAGCGCGACGCCGATGACCTGCGCGCGGACGGCATCGACCCGTCGCGGGTGATCGCAGCTCCCGGAACGGGCGGCGCCGACGACGCGGGCGACGTCGAGCCCGAGCCGGGCGACCTGCACCTGCCGTGGCAGTCGGAGGAGGACCGCCGCGGCTAGCCAGCGACGAGTGGCGGCGTGAGGACGAACCGCCCCCGGCGTTCTCTCGCTGCTCACGTGCCACGAGGTCGAGTGCGCGGACCAGCTCGTCGACGCGTTGCCGAAGAACATCCTCGCGCCGCACGCGGGCACGGACGACTCAGGAGACCGAGTCCGGGTGCGACCCGGTCCGCTGCCCCGACTCCAGCGACGCGATCGCGGTCAGTTCGTCGGCGGTCAGCGTAAAGCCATCGACGTCGAGGTTCGAGCGGATCCGCGAGGGCGTCCCCGACTTCGGCAGGACCACCACCCCCTGCTGCACGTTCCACCGGACCAGCAGCTGCGCGACGTTCACGCCGTGGGCGTCCGCGATCCCCGTCAGCACCGGATCGTCGATGAGCCGGCCGCGCCCGAGGGGTGACCAGGCCTCCGTCACGATGCCGTGCGCACGGTGGAACGCGATCAGCTCGTCCTGTGGCAGCCACGGGTGCCGCTCGACCTGGTTCACGGCGGGGACCTCGCCGGTCTCGTCGATGAGCCGCTGGAGGTGCGGGATCTGGAAGTTCGAGACGCCCACGTTCCGTGCTCGGTCGGATGCGCGGAGTTCCAGGAGGGTGCGCCACGTCTCGACGTAGCGGTCGTTCGCGGCTGCCGGCCAGTGGATCAGGTACAGGTCGACGGCCTCGAGGCCGAGTCGCGACAGGCTGGCGTCGAACGCCCGGAGGGTCGCGTCGCGCCCCTGGTGGTCGTTCCACACCTTCGTGGTGACGAAGACGTCGTCCCGGTCCAGCCGGGAGGCGCGGATCGCCTTCCCGACGCCGGTCTCGTTGCCGTACATCTCGGCCGTGTCGACGTGGCGGTACCCGGCGTCGAGCGCCAGCCCGACGGCCGTCTCGGCAGCGTCGTCGTCGACCTTGTAGACGCCGAACCCGATCGCCGGGATCGACGCGCCACCGGGCAGGGGGAGTGAGGTGACCATGCACCCATCCTGCCGATCCCGGCGGGCGTGCGCCGCGCCTCCCGGCGGTCTGTGGAGAACGCGACCAGCCGCTGTCGAACGTCACCGCGGACGTCGTGCGACAGCGGCGACGTCGTTCCGCAGCGGGCCAGCCCACCGGGCCAGCCGCCCGCCCGGGCCAGCCGCGTCAGCTCGGCAGCGTCACCGGCTCGGTGTCCGGGATCGGGCTGGCGTCCCGCCCGCGTAGGTCCGGCAGCCACCGCTTCATCACCAGGGGCAGCAGGACGCCGGCCGCAGCCGCGGCTGCACTCACGACCAGCCCACCGGTCGGACCGTGGCTGTCGATCAGGAAGCCCGCGACAGCGGAGCCGCCCGCAGCACCGATGAGCTGCCCGGTGCCCATCCAGCCGTACGCCTCGGCGGTGTCCGAGAACTTCACCGTCGCCGACACCGACCCGAACATGACCGCCAGGGCGGGCGCGATGCCGGCGCCCGCGATGACGAGGGCGACGCACAGCCACCAGAAGCTCGTGCCGGCGACGGCCAGTGCCAGGCCGACGAACACGATCGCCATTCGGGTCCAGAGCGTGTTCTGCGAGATCGGACGGTGGCCGAGTGCCAGGCCGCCGATGAGGGAACCGACGGCGAAGACGGCGAGCACGATGCCGGCGTTCGGGCTGCCCTCGCCGAAGACGCTTGTGACGCTCGCCTCGACCGCGGCACACGCCCCGATGAGCAGCATGCCGGTCAGGGTCGCGACGACGACCGACGGGCGCTTCAGCACCACGCCGAACGCCCGCTTGGAGCGGGGGATGCGCACGCGCCCGAGTTCGGGGGAGCCGATGAACCACACGCCACCGATGACCAGGAACACCATCGCGACCACGATCGCCTGGACGGTCCCGATCTGCGTGGCGACGAACGTGGTGATGACCGGCCCGGCCACCCAGATGAGCTCCTGCGCGCTCGCGTCGAGGGAGAACAGGGGGGTGAGCTGCGCGGAGGTCACCATCTTCGGGTAGATCGTGCGCACGGCCGGCTGCACGGGCGGGACCGCCAAGCCGCCGACGAACCCCACGACGACGTACCCCCACAGCGGCATCGGGGAGAACGCGATGACGACCATGCTCGCCAGGGCCACCGTGCTCGTCAGGATCAGCACCGGACGCATGCCCCAGCTGCCCATCCACCGGCTGGTCAGCGGGCCGGCCAGCGCCTGCCCGACACTCGTGGTCGCGAGGACGAGACCGGCGGCGCCGTAGGAGCCGAAGACGTGCTCGACGTGCAGCAGGTAGGCCAGCGACAGCATGCCGAACGGGAAGCGTGCGGTGAGCTGCGCGGCGATGACGCGACCGACTCCGGGGGTCTTCAGCAGGGGCCCGTACGTACTCACGAGACGAGTGTACGGACCGGACGGAACGGGGTGTCACCCGTCCGGGGGAGGTGTGGATCGCGACACGCCCACGGGGGTTCACGACCTTCGGTGGAGAGGCCTGCTCACAGGGTGTGGAGGACTGTCGGTGGTGGGTGCGAGAGTGGCGGAAAATCGGGCTTCACGGAATGCCCGGGCTGTGGAGACGGTTGTGGAAACTACAAGCGTGTAACACTTTCTCTAGTGGTCGACCGCTCGATCGAGCACAACATGTAGTAGCGTCGTCCATCAGCACCGCACACGAACTTCGGACCCCGAACCGGGCCCAGAACCAGGGGAGAACATGGCTGTCACCGTCTACACCAAGCCGTCTTGCGTCCAGTGCACCGCGACGTACCGGGCCCTCGACAACAAGGGCATCCAGTACGAAGTGCACGACGTCTCCACCGACGAAGCCGCGCTCGAGCACGTCAAGAGCCTCGGCTACCTGCAGGCCCCCGTCGTCGTCACCGACGACGACCACTGGTCGGGCTTCCGTCCCGACAAGATCGCGACGCTCAGCGCCGAACTCGCGTGAGTCGGTGCGGGTCCGGACGGACCCGCACCACCTCCGCCGGCCTGGAGGAACGGATCACCTCCGCCAGGTCCCTCCGATCCGCTGTCCGCACCTCTCGCAAGGAGCGCACACATGAGTGGCCTCGTCTACTTCTCGAGCGTGTCCGGGTACACCGCACGCTTCATCGAGAAGCTCGGCCGTGACGCGGACCGGATCCCCCTCTTCCCGAACGACCCGTTCCTCCACGCGGACGGACCGTACGTGTTGGTGCTCCCGACCTACGGCGGGGGCAACGGCCGGGGGGCAGTCCCCAAGCAGGTCATCAAGTTCCTCAACGACGAACACAACCGCTCGCTCATCCGCGGTGTGATCGCAGGGGGCAACACGAACTTCGGCGAGGCCTACGGCCTGGCGGGGGACGTCATCGCACAGAAGTGCGGCGTCCCCGTTCTCTACCGTTTCGAACTCTTCGGGACCCCTGACGACGTGCAGGCGGTCAACACAGGATTGGATGCATTTTGGACGCAGCAGTTGCAGACGTCGATCTGACGTCGCCGCAGACGGGGATGGACTACCACTCCCTCAACGCGATGCTCAACCTCTACGACGCGGACGGGAACATCCAGTTCGACAAGGATCGTGAGGCCGCCAAGCAGTTCTTCCTGCAGCACGTCAACCAGAACACCGTCTTCTTCCACAACCTGAAGGAGCGGCTGGACTACCTGGTCGAGAACGAGTACTACGAGCAGGCGACGATCGACCAGTACTCGCTGGAGTTCATCCAACAGCTCAACGACCTGGCGTACTCGAAGAAGTTCCGGTTCCAGACCTTCCTCGGCGCGTTCAAGTACTACACGAGCTACACGCTCAAGACGTTCGACGGCAAGCGCTACCTGGAGCGCTTCGAGGACCGCGTCGTGATGACCGCCCTCGGCCTGGCGCAGGGCAACGAGCAGCTCGCGATCGACCTCGTCGAGGAGATCATCGCCGGCCGCTTCCAGCCCGCGACCCCGACCTTCCTGAACACCGCGAAGGCCCAGCGCGGCGAGCTCGTCTCCTGCTTCCTGCTCCGTATCGAAGACAACATGGAGTCGATCTCCCGCGGGATCAACTCGTCGCTGCAGCTCTCGAAGCGCGGTGGCGGCGTCGCCCTGCTGCTCTCCAACATCCGCGAGGCCGGCGCCCCGATCAAGCAGATCGAGAACCAGTCCTCGGGCATCATCCCCGTGATGAAGCTGCTGGAAGACTCCTTCTCCTACGCGAACCAGCTCGGTGCGCGTCAGGGTGCGGGTGCCGTCTACCTGTCGGCGCACCACCCCGACATCATGAAGTTCCTCGACACCAAGCGCGAGAACGCCGACGAGAAGATCCGCATCAAGACGCTGTCCCTCGGCGTCGTCGTGCCGGACATCACGTTCGAGCTCGCGAAGAACAACGAGGACATGTACCTGTTCTCGCCGTACGACGTCGAGAAGGTCTACGGCGTCCCGTTCGGCGACGTCCCGATCAGCGAGAACTACCGCGCGATGGTCGACGACCCGCGCATCAAGAAGACGAAGATCAAGGCGCGTGACTTCTTCACGACGATCGCCGAGATCCAGTTCGAGTCGGGCTACCCGTACATCGTGTTCGAGGACACGGTGAACAAGGCCAACCCGATCAAGGGCCGGATCAACATGTCGAACCTGTGCTCGGAGATCCTGCAGGTCAACACCCCGACGACCTTCAACGAGGACCTGTCGTACAAGGAGATCGGCAAGGACATCTCCTGCAACCTGGGCTCGCTGAACATCGCGCTGACCATGGACTCGCCGAACTTCGGCAAGACGATCGAGACGGCCATCCGTGGTCTGACCTCGGTGTCGCAGATGTCGCACATCTCGTCGGTCCGGAGCGTCGAGGACGGCAACGACAAGTCGCACGCCATCGGCCTCGGCCAGATGAACCTGCACGGGTACCTTGCTCGTGAGCGCGTGTTCTACGGCTCGGAAGAGGGCATCGACTTCACGAACATCTACTTCTACACGGTGCTGTTCCACGCCCTGCGCGCGTCGAACAACATCGCGATCGAGACGGGCGAGGCCTTCGACGGCTTCCGCGACTCGAAGTACGCGTCGGGCGAGTTCTTCGACAAGTACACCGACCAGGAGTGGACCCCCGCCACCGCCCGCGTCGCCGAGCTGTTCGCCAACGCGAACATCACGATCCCGACGCAGGCCGACTGGGTCGCGCTGAAGGCCTCCGTCCAGCAGTACGGCATCTACAACCAGAACCTGCAGGCCGTCCCGCCGACCGGTTCGATCTCGTACATCAACCACTCCACGTCGTCGATCCACCCGATCGCGTCGAAGATCGAGATCCGCAAGGAAGGCAAGCTCGGTCGCGTCTACTACCCGGCGCCGTTCATGACGAACGACAACCTGGACTACTACCAGGACGCGTACGAGATCGGTGCCGAGAAGATCATCGACACGTACGCCGCGGCGACGCAGCACGTGGACCAGGGCCTGTCCCTGACGCTGTTCTTCAAGGACACCGCCACCACGCGTGACATCAACAAGGCGCAGATCTACGCATGGCGCAAGGGCATCAAGACGATCTACTACATCCGTCTGCGCCAGCTCGCGCTCGAGGGCACCGAGGTCGAGGGCTGCGTTTCCTGCATGCTGTGACGCCTTCGGCGTCGCGCATGCTGCGGGCTGGTCGCTGACGCGACTATCCACTTCCTGGAGGCGCGGTGCCAGCCCGCACCGCGCCTCCAGTCCGGTTCATCATCACCATCTCTTGTAAGGAACGTGCGTTGGTCGAGAAGCTCAAGCTCGTCGATCGGGTCCAGGCAATCAACTGGAACCGCATCCAGGACGACAAGGACGTCGAGGTCTGGAACCGTCTCGTCAACAACTTCTGGCTGCCCGAGAAGGTGCCGCTGTCGAACGACGTGCAGTCGTGGAACACGCTCACGCCGGCCGAGCAGAAGCTCACCATGCGCGTCTTCACCGGCCTGACGCTGCTCGACACGATCCAGGGCACCGTCGGCGCCGTGTCGCTCATCCCCGACGCGATCACCCCGCACGAGGAAGCCGTCTACACGAACATCGCGTTCATGGAGTCGGTGCACGCCAAGAGCTACTCGTCGATCTTCTCGACCCTTGCGTCGACGCCGGAGATCGACGAAGCCTTCCGTTGGTCCGAGGAGAACCCGAACCTGCAGAAGAAGGCGTCCATCGTGATGGACTACTACCAGGGCGAGTCGCCGCTGAAGCGCAAGATCGCGTCGACGCTGCTCGAGTCGTTCCTGTTCTACTCCGGGTTCTACCTGCCGATGCACTGGTCGTCGCGGGCGAAGCTCACGAACACCGCCGACTTGATCCGTCTGATCATCCGTGACGAAGCCGTCCACGGGTACTACATCGGGTACAAGTTCCAGAAGGGTCTCGAGCGCGTCACGCAGCAGGAGCGCGACGAGCTGAAGGACTACACGTTCTCGCTGCTCTACGAGCTCTACGACAACGAGGCGCAGTACACGCAGGACCTCTACGACGAGGTCGGGCTGACCGAGGACGTCAAGAAGTTCCTGCACTACAACGCCAACAAGGCGCTGATGAACCTGGGCTACGAGGCGATGTTCCCGAAGAACATCACGGACGTGAACCCGGCGATCCTGTCTGCCCTGTCGCCGAACGCCGACGAGAACCACGACTTCTTCTCCGGGTCGGGGTCGTCGTACGTGATCGGCAAGGCCGTGAACACTGAGGACGAGGACTGGGACTTTTGATCCGGTGATTCGGTGGGGGACAGAAGATGAGCCAGCTAGTAGCCGCGGACTTCGCAACCGCTAATTTGCGTAGATTATGGGAGCTTGAGACGCGTAAGGGGCGCGATGTTTTGTCCTTCGCTCCTCCCTTGAAGCCGCTCTACAAAAAAATTCAAAATGCGCGCAAGGTGAAGGACGAAGTCCTCCTAGCTAAACTTCGTGATGAGTGGGAGATTCAGCTAGAAGTGTTTCTGTTCCAGCTGAGTGAGAAGTTACGGGCGCTTGTCGTCGATCCGACTTTTTCGTGGGACCTTCACCGGGGGCCAATAGTCGGCAAGAAACAGTGCTTTGCTCTGCCGAAGTCTCCGGAGATATTCTTCCTCGAGCGGGTGATTACGGCCCGGATTCGCAATCGATCAATTGGTTCTGTCGCTGACCGAAGCATTGCGGTGCAACAAGTAATGCGGTCTCTCACTGATCCATTGCCCAAATCAGTTCTACGAACGGATCTGCGCGCCTATTTCGAGTCGATTCCTCACGATCAACTCAAATCAGCAATTGCGCAGAGTATGCTTCTAGATCCGACCCTCTCGCGAATCTTAGACTTGTTCTTGGAGGAATTCTCGAATCTCTCCGGGTCGAAGACCGGCGTTCCTCGGGGTACTGCTCTGGGAAGCGAACTCGCGGAGCTTTATCTTGCGGACGTTGATGAATGGCTCCGTAAATCCGGAGAACACTTGCTCCACATCCGGTATGTGGACGACATCCTGGTTGTCTCGGGCGAGCGTCAAACGAAGGTAAGCAAAGGTCAGCAAGTCCAACGCGAGTTGGAAGAAAAGCTGGTGGCAAAGGGGCTCGAAGCAAATCCGGCTAAGACCTCGTTAACGCGAATCTCCCGCGGTCGTTGGCACGGGGCGGTCGAGTATCTCGGATACGAACTCGTTTCAGGGCAAAGCGGACCCACGATTCGAATCTCCTATAAGAGGTTAGAGCGGATACGTCATCGGTTGCGGCGAACCTTCGATGTGCGGGCGAAGACAAAAGAGGACGGGCTCCTGCTCGACCGAGTCAAGCTACTAAGTGGTAATACGCGCCTGCATTACAATAAGAGGCAAGCCATGATTGGAGTGTTTTTCTCCAATAAAGAGATTACGAATCTAGATCAACTTCGTGGATTAGACAAGTACTACAATCACTTGATCACGAAGTCAGGGGTTAGTCCGCGGGTTGAGACTGTTCTTCGCGGGATGTCGTTCGTGGAAGGTTTCGAAAGTCGTCGATTCCACAAATTCTCCACGGCGAAGCTGCATGACATGAAGGCCGCCTGGGGTGAATAAACGCTTCCGGCGGGCGCTACCGTCGAGCTCGTATCGGGTTCTCTTGTCTGACGTTCTGCCGTACGAACTCCCGCCATCGTTTTCGAACCTGGGCCTTTTCAAATTCCTGAACTCGATCGGCCTTGTTCGTGACGAGTCAGGCGTCTATTGGGGTCGGCGTCTAACGCAAGGGAATCGGGCGATCCTATCAATTGTTTTTGGTGAAGAAGTTAGAGTGGATGCGGCGTCTGTTGATCACAGTGGCCGGCATCGACTCGTGATCGCACCGTCGAAGCGTTACGCACAGACAGTGCCGTTCAAATTCTCCATCCGGCACAAACAGGGCTCGCGGCGTCAGCTCGCAGTTGCTCACCCCCGATCGCAGCTAGATGTCGTTGACTTTTATTCCCGCTTTGGCCCGCTAGTCCTCCATCATTCATCGCGAAGTCGTTTTTCGCTGCGTCGACCCAAGTCGATTGCTCGAGTTGGGATCTACCGTGATTGGTTGTTTGCTGTTTCCGATGGCGGCTATGCTGATCGTCGCGAGGTCGAGAAGCACGGTCGTTCCGATGTAGTTGTGCGCTCCTACTTCACCTATGACCGGTTCACGAATATCCATCAGTTTTACGAGTCAAGCGAATATAGATCCCTAGAGCGCAAATATGGATATCTGATCAAGGCGGATATAACTAAATGCTTCGACTCGATTTATACTCATTCTGTGGCCTGGGCTACAAGTGGGCGTGACCTAGTAAAGGACAATCTTCGTGCTGGGCGTGATGCCGACTCAATTGGGGCTGTTTTCGATAGCCTCCTGCAGTCGCAAAATCACGACGAGACGTCGGGTATATTGATTGGCTCCGAGTATGCACGGGTATTCGCAGAGTTAGTTCTTCAGCGAGTTGACCACAACGTTGAGCGACGGCTCCGGCAACACGACTTGATTTCTGGCCGCGACTACGAAGTTCTCCGCTATGTCGACGACTATTTCATTTTTTTGGCGAACCGTGATCGAGAACGGCTGGTTGTCGATGTCCTCGAGGACGAGTTGCGGGCTTTTAAGCTGCATCTGAATGCCGCGAAGGGCGAATCGGCGGAGACTCCTTGGCTCTCGCCGTTGTCTGTGGCTAAGGAAAGGTTGCGCCTCCTAATCGATGTTCCGGAACACGCCGAACCTCACCGTGATGGCAGGCCTTGGGCTATCTCCGCGGCACGCATGGTCGCCGAGTATAAGCGTGTCCTAATTGATACCGAAGCAGACCCTGCGGACCTCGCCAATTTTGCTCTTACGCGGGTCGAGCGTGCGGTCGACCGGCTGGTGGGAGCAGCGTCCTATTTTGAGAATGGTGCCGAGAACGTCCGCGAGGAGCCCGTTTGGGAGCGTCAGCGACTAGTCGATCGAGCAATTGGCGAACTGGTCGAGCTGGCGTTTTTCGTCTATGCGGGGTCGCGGCGAGCAAGCCCTGGCGTAAAACTTGGACGTATTGTCACCACCGTCCAGGCCTTCTACTCGCTGAGGGATGTCGCGATCGACCGCCGTGAGGCCGCTCACGGAACGTTGGTCAGGGAACTTGTTCTTCAGCTTCGTCGCTTTGGGCAAGGCGATCGTGGCGGAGTTGAGCAAATGCTTCTCGTTGAGTGCCTGACTTCGCTCGGGGCGATCGGTTCTCTCGATGGAGAAGAATTGCTGCGCGTGACCGGAATTGAATCGGAGGGTGTGTCATTGCTGAATGCGGTTCCACTTCTTCGGCACATCGGTGATCAACCGGGTCATGACGAAGCGCGCCGTCTGATTGCTGATTGGATCGCGGCGTTACCAGTGAGCGCGACCAAAGATGGCACGGTTGCGCTAGCCTCACTGAGTCTCTTCAACTGTCCACACATTTCGGCGGAATCGCGTGCTGACTTGCTCCGCGTGGGCTCCACAATGCCCAGCGCATCTATAGTCGAGGAGTTGGCTTCGTCGGGGGCCGGGCTTGTGGATTGGTGGTCCTTCGATCTTTATACGACTCTTCAGTCGAAGCGGATTTATGACGTATACTGAATCTGCGCCTCTCGGGACATCCTTCGGGATGCACACACCGGCGTCGGGAGGTACCCGAGAGACTCCTCCCCGGGTTCTTGTGGCTGCGACCGTCGGTCAGCAGTCACAAGAACCTCGCCACGGCCGGTTCTGTTCCGTTGCGTCCAGCCAGTAGTTAATCGGCGGAGGCCCCGACGCACTTTTCCACTCTTACTCAGACGAGGTCGGTCTTATCGCTGTTGGTCGAGGAGGGGACGATCTGTAGACGGCCATCTGCTCGTCTTAGCGCGGTTACAAGGGTGGTTGCAACCGTTGGGGGCCCGTGCTGGGCCGTGTGACACCTTCGCTGCTGCTCGCGCGGCGATGGAGCGGTCGGCCCGTGACCCCGAGATCGCCGCCACCGTTCCCCGAAGCCCTCGACACCATCCGCGCGGGCTGCACGGCCTGCATCGTCGATGCGCAGGTGGCCGGCGAGGTCGAGGCTGACGCCGCCGCCGCGGCGGCGCTAGGCGCCTACTTCTGTGCGGTCGTCGAGGGGATGGGCGCAATCGGACGCGTCGGCACCTCGCGCGCGGCGCTCCTGCAGGTGGGGATCGCGAGCCTCGCTGCCCTGCCGATCACGCCGCTCGGCGAGGAACACCTCCGCACCACGGACCGCCCCTGGGACTGAGCGTGGTCACGCTCCAGGGTGACACTGCGCCGACGTGACCGGCGGGGCGGACGACTGCCGCGCCTCCAGTCCGGGTCTGGAGGCGCGTATCCAGCGGGCGTGACAGCGCGAGCCCCAGAAGCGCTCACGCAGGTGGCGTCGTTCCCGCACCCTCGGTGTCGTCCGCGCCCGCCGGGCCGGTGCCCGCCTGGTCGAGGTTCTCGTGCGGGTCGCCCATATCGCCGGTCGCCTTGCCGGCGGGCGACAGCCCGAAGTGCTTGCGGACGGCGCTCGCCTCGGTGACGGACAAGGTGTTCCCTGCTCCGGGGGAGGGCGCGCCCTTGATCGCGCTCTTCGCGTACCCGACGTGCAGGTCCGTGCCGTCGAACGTGGCATCCTCGACCGGGACGAGCGTGTGGTGACTCCCGAGCAGCCCTGTCGCGACGCTGACGAACGCGGCGCTGCCGTCGTCGTCGGAGGGGAACACCTGCGCGACCTTGCCGACCGACGCGCCGTCGCGGTCTCGGACGGGCGCGTTCTCGACCTCGTGAATCTTGCTCTTGGTGATCATGTGAGTAGTCAACGCTCCAGGGCTGACCCGTCTGTGTCAGGGGTCGTGAGGCGAGCCCGAGGGCTTCACGGGGCACTCAGCGCGATGCTGTCTCCGAGAACGACCCGCCCCAGAAGTTGTGACCGCCGAACACGGCCTTCACCGGGACGGCCTGTGCTCGGTCGGTGACGTATCGGTAGACGCCACCGGGTCGTGCGAGCCACAGCACCTGTGCGGGCGTGGCGGATGTCGCTGCCGTGCGGAGCTCCACCAAGTACTGCCCGGACGGGATCTGAAACTGCGCCGTCTGTTCGTTGTCGAGCAGCGTGGAGAACCGGGTGGAGAACGATGCTCCGGTCGCCGCGTTCGTCACGGTGACGCTCGCACCACTGAGTTGTCCCGACGGGTTGCGGGAAGCCGAGGCGGCGTAGACGGTCAGGTCGTAATCGTTGTGCGCGTAATGCCGCGACAACGTCACCTGCGAAGCCGGGAGCGTCCCGCGCTGCTGGTACACCCGGGTCTTCCAGACCGCGGGCGACGCAGTTCCGCTAGCGTACGCCTCGATGCGGTACTTCCCGGTGCTGAGTCCGACGAACTGGTACTGGCCCGTGCTGTCCGAGGTCGTCCGGAACACCTGCGATGTGTCCTCGTTCCATGCGTACATGAGTCGTCCTGCGGCGGGTCCCGTTGGGCCGACCACCTCGCCCTGCACGGTGGCGCCGATCACGAGCGGCAGGGTGACCGAGACCGTCGAACCACTGCGGACTTCGATGTCCGAGCGGAGCCCGGGGGTGTAGGTCTCGTCGCCGTGCGGCGGGAGCTGCCGTGTCGCCACCGTGACGGTGTCGGGCGCGGGGATGCCGGTGAACGTCGCGGTGCCGTCGCCGTCGGTGGTGGCGTTCCCGACGACCGCGTCAGCGCCGATCGCTGCGAGTTCGACGTCCGCCAGCCGGATCGCGGTGCCGTCCAGCGTCGTGAGCTGCACGGTGATCGTTCCCGATCCGGCCGCGGTCGCTGGTGGCGCGAGACCGATCAGCGCTCCCGCTGCCAGTGCGACGACCAGTGTCGTCCCCGTGATCAGTCGCATCGCGTCCCCCATCTTCCGCCAGTGGTGCGTTGGCTGGGACTGTACGCGGCTGGCGGACTGCGGGGAAGCGCATCGCGACAGGCGGTCACGGGGAGGCAGCTTCCGCCAACTTCTCGCGCTGAAGCATGTCGAGCATTGTCATCCCTCGGGCGATGCCCGGCGCACGGCCGCACGCTCTCTCGCCGAGCCTGGGCGACACGCGCGGCCCGCGTCTAATGTTGCGTATCTGATGTATCGACGAGTTGACTGCTCACTGTCAGCACGCTGCCGACCACGAGACCCGGCGTTGGGGCCGGAGAGTGAGGGGAAGGTTCATGAAGCAGCCGACCTACGGACGGATTGTCTCGATCGGCGCAGTGTGCGCCGTCGTTGCCACCTCCATGATTGGTACCGCACCAGCCAGCGCCGCGGCCGCCCCGCCCGCCGCCAGCAACGTTGCCGCTCCGCGAACGCCGTCCGCAGTGTTGTCGGCCATCCGAGCCGACCTCGTTGCTTCCGGAGCCTCGTCGGACGTCGCGGCCTTCGACCACCTCAGCGGTGAACAACGGCACGAGCTCGCCTCGTACTTCTTGGATCCGGCTGTTGCGTCTGCCGCAACTGCCGCCTCCGACGAGAGGGTGCTTGGCCCCGAGACCGTTCGCACGAGCGGGGACTTCGAGTGGGGAGAGGTGGAGCCGTCGGGGGCCGTGCAAAACGAAGATGGCCTCGGGATCGGGACGAGGGCGGCATCGCGGTCGTCCTGGGGTACGCAGTGGTTCGCCTTCGCTGGAATCAGGCTCACCGAGACGAAGGTCTCGATGTCGTACGAGTACAGCGGCACTACCGCGAGGAAGATGCTCGGTTACTCGTGCACGGTGGTCAGGAACGTCCAGCCGTTCACTCAGGTGACGACCTCCAAGAGCAGCGGCTACATCAGCGGAGGACAGGCCACCGCGAAGTGCAAGGTCGTCGTGAAGCGTGGCGTGCCTACCCAATGGGGAACGGTCGCGTGGAGCACGTACTCCGCGGTCCAGCGGCTCAGCGCCAAGGGAAACGGCGCGATCACGTACAACCGCTGGGAGTGAACGAGATGATGCCCGGGCGGAGAAGTACACGATGAATCCACTCGTTCCGACAGCGCTCGACGGAGTGCTGATGACCGTGTCCGTTGTTGCGCTGTTGGTCGCACTCGCAGCGTTCTTGTCGCTGATCCAATCCAGTTCGACTTCTGGCCGCCGTCTGCTCGCATGGACGGTCGTCGTCCTCTTCATCCCCATCATGGGGCCGGCAACGTGGTTCGCAGCACGGCAGCGCGAACGATCGATCGAGCCCAACGATGACGGCTTCGGCTCGTAGTGGACGGAGCCGTCGTGCGAGATGCACGGACGACATCTGGACATTGGCGAGCCAGCCTTCGCGCAGGCGACGGCTGGCGAACCGTCCGTGAGCCTCGCGGGCCGTACGCTACCTCTTCGATACTCGAGTGGGGGAGCATCACGAAGGGAGTCGTGGGCACGACGGCTTGTCTCACCCTCGAGGTCGAGCGGCCGGTCGTGCACTACCTCCCCGGTGTGCCCGACGACGAGATGACCGTCGCGGACCTGGTCCACCACACTTCCGGGCTGCCGCGACTTCTGCCCACGATGCGTGACGGCCTGTTCGGCGACCCGTACCGAAGGGCCGTCGGTGTTCCTCTCGAGCTGGCAGCCGCGATACCGGTCACGGCCCGCGGCCGGTTCGTCTACTCGAACCTCGGGTACGCGCTCCTCGGCGCTGTGCTCGACGAGGTGCGAGGCGATTGGTTCGACGCCGTGCGTCAACAGGTCCTCGAGCCGGCGGGCATCACCTCTGCGGCGCTCGTGCCTGCGCGAGAAGAGCGCGTGGTGCCGAAGCTCTTCGGTCGTGCGATCAGGCCGTGGGCGCTCGGGGAGTCGTCGTTCGCGGCGGCAGGCGGCGTCTGGTCCACGTTCGACGATCTGTGTCGATACGCCGACTGGGCGCTCGAGCCTGGAGCCGAACCCGTTCGCACCGTGAGCTGGCAGCGCGAGGGGGCATCGACCTGGATCAACGGAGAGGTCCGAGCGGCGGGGGCGGTCATCGCCAACGCGGCCGGAGTCACTGCCGCGGTCCACACACTCGCAAAGGCTCCACGCGTGGCCGACGCGATCGCGGTGGCGCTTATCCAACAGGAAGTGCGGGGGTCGTGCGACCGATGAACTTTCGGCCCGGCCGATCTGAGAAAGGGAAAGAGAATGATCTTCGTCGAGATGGTTGCCGCCGTGTTGACCGCGGTCTCCGTTGTCTTGCCGGCACGCGGTGTCGTCGGTCGGAATTCATTCGTCGGTGTCCGCACGAGAGCGACCATGCGAGACGCGGCAGCGTGGCGCCGAGGACACCAAGCTGCCGTCCTACCGGCCAGTGTTGCTGCCGGCGCCGTAGTGGTTCTCGGCACGGTCGCCGCCGCGACGGGCCGAACGAACAGCGTGTCCGCGGTGGTCCTCTGCGCTGCGGTCCTGCTGGCCGGAGGTCTGTGGAGCGTGGCAGCCGCGCACGGAGCAGTCCGGAAGGCGCCTCATGCTTCGCGTTGACGGTGTGACGGTCCGCTGGAGGCCAGTCCTGACCTTCACGGTTCTGGCCTGCGCTTTCGGCTGGCTCGCCTGTCTCCCTCTGCGGATCGATCCGGCAGGCTTGGCGTCCGCACATGCGTTGTGGGTTCTGCCAACGATGATGCTCACACCCTGCGGAGCAGCGGCGATCGTCGTGCTGCTGCAGCAACGTGTTCCCGTGCGTCAGGCTCTCGGGCAGCTCGGCGTCGTCCCTCTGCGACCCGTCGGAAAGCTGGTGCGCTTCTCGCTCGGCGCGATCGTTCTGCTACCACTCGTCGTCGTTGCCGGCATCGCAGTCGCCGCGCTCCTGCGTCTCGTCCGCCTCGACCTCGACACGTTCAGCGGGTACGCCGCGATGCTCCCCGAAGAAGCGCGGGACATCGCGCCGACCGGTGTGCTCGTCCTCGTGCAGGTCGCGTCGATCCCCATCGCCGCAGTGCTGAACGGGCTACTCGCGTTCGGTGAGGAAGTCGGGTGGCGGGGTTTTCTCCTCCCGGCGCTCCGGCCTCTCGGCGACTGGCCGGCAGTGCTGATCACCGGCGTCGTGTGGGGCGTCTGGCACAGCCCGATCATCTTGCTGGGCTACAACTTCGATCGTCCAGATGTGTTCGGTGTCTTCTTGATGATCGTCGGAGCGACGGCCTTCGGGACGATCCTCGGCTGGCTCCGGATCTGGAACGGCTCAGTGTGGCCCGCCGTTCTCGGGCACGGGTGGTCTCGTGCTGCTGTTCTCGTCCGCCGAGTCCCCGCCTGACCTCGCGCTCGCGGGCCCGCTCGGCGTCGGGACCTGGATCGTCGCAGCGCTGTTCGCAACGATCGTCATCGCGAGCACAGGTCGAATCCGGGTTCGTGCTCGAGGAGAGGGGTGACACCAGTACCAACGCGACCTGTCGGTCGGACGGCAGCCGTGCCTCCAGGCAGGATCGAGAGCCGAGCACACCGCCGACGCAATGAGCTGGGGTGACTAGCGTCCTGACGGGGCGGCCGCGCCGACGAGCTCTGCTCGGACGATGTCCGCGCCAGCGGAGAGAGCGCCGAGCTTCGAGAGCGCCGCACCCCGCGCGAGCGGCGCCATCCCGCAGTTGGAGCTCGGGATGAGCTTGTCGGCGTCGACGAACTCGAGCGCACGACGGAGCACCTCCGCGACCTCCTCCGGCGTCTCCACGGTCTCGGTCGCGACGTCGATCGCCCCGAGCATGACCTTCTTCCCGCGGATGAGTTCGACGAGCTCGAGCGGGACCTTGGAGTGGATGCTCTCCAACGAGATGATGTCGATCGACGACTGCTGCAGCAGCGGGAACGACTGCTCGTACTGCCGCCACTCCGGCCCGAGGGTCGCCTTCCAGTTGTTGTTGGCCTCGATCCCGTAGCCGTAACAGATGTGCACGACGGTCTCGGCGCGCAGACCCTCGGCGGCGCGTTCGAGTGCGGCGACGCCCCAGTCCTGTACCTCGTCGTGGAACACGGTGAACGCGGGCTCGTCGAACTGGATGATGTCGACGCCGGCCGCTTCGAGCTCCCGGGCTTCCTGGTTGAGGATCGTCGCGAACTCCCACGCCAGCTTCTCGCGGCTCTTGTAGTGCTGGTCCGAGAGCGTGTCGATCATGGTCATCGGGCCGGGGAGCGCCCACTTGATCGGCCGGTCGGTCTGCGCCCTGAGGAACGCAGCGTCCTCGACGAAGACCGGCTGACGACGGCTCACGGCACCGACGACGGTCGGGACGGCCGCGTCGTACCGGTCACGGATCCGGACGGTCTCCTTGCGCTCGAGGTCGACACCGTCGAGGTGCTCGATGAACGTCGTGACGAAGTGCTGGCGGGTCTGCTCGCCGTCGCTGACGATGTCGATGCCGTGGCGCTCCTGCTCGTGGACCGCGGCCCGGAGTGCGTCCTGCTTGCCCTCGGTCAGCGCGGCTCCTTCAAGCAGCCAGGGAGACCAGAGCCGCTCGGGCTCGGCGAGCCAGGACGGTTTCGGCAGGCTGCCGACGATCGAGGTGGGCAGGAGAGTGCTCATGCGGATGTGGTCCTGTCGGGTGGGATGGAGGTCAACGGGTCGGGACGGCGGCGTCGGTGGCCCACCGCTCGAGGAGTGCTCGGTGCGGCTTCACGAGGTGCTCCTCGGTGTACCGGCCCTGGGTGATCGCGAGGCGGCTGCGCTCCTCCCGGTCGTACGAGACGTCGGGCGTCGTGTAGTCCGTGTGCTGGAGGCTCGGACGGTACGTGCTCGGAGCGGCCGTGTTCGCGTTGTAGATCTCCGGGCGGTAGATCTTCTGGAACGTCTCCATGGTGCTGATCGTGCCGATGAGCTGGAGGTCCGAGTAGTCGTTCAGGAGATCGCCGCGCGTGTAGAACGCGAGTGGCGCCTTCCCGCCCCGGGGCATGAAGTAGCGGACCTGCATGCCCATCCGGCCGAAGTAGTCGTCGGTCAGCGAGGAGTGCTCGTGCTGGTACTCGGCACCGAGGACCGAGTGGACGGTCCCCGCCTGCTGGTACGTCTGGCTCGTGGAGACGCTGATGCAGACGACGGGCTCGGCATCGAACTGCGAGCGGAAGGCATCCGACTCCAGGAAGCGCTGGAAGAGCTGGCCGTGGAGCTGGCCGAAGTCGTCGGGGATCCCCGAGTCCTCCTTGACGGACGGCAGCAGGACGGCGAAGTCGTAGTCACGCAGGTACGAGGAGAAGTTGTTGCCCAGGATCCCCTGGTGGCGTTCCCCGGTGTGCTGATCGAGGATCGTGACGTCGAGCATCTCGAGCAGCGGGAACGCACCGACCGTGCCTTCGTCGACGAAGTGCGCCGTGACCGAGACGATGTCGAGCTCGACGCGGTACCGGTCGCCGTCCGGGTTGCCGGCGGATGCGAGCTCGTTGCACCGACGGTCGATCATCGCGAGCGCGCTGCGGAGGTTCTGCTGGCGGTGCTCGCCGCGCGCGAGGTTGGCGAAGTTCGTGGTCAGCCGGGAGCTGTCCGACGGGGAGTAGTCCTCGTCGAACCGGGTCCTGGTGATGCTGAAGGTGAGATCGTTCGCCATGGTCGGCAGTCCGTACGTCGAGCGCCCGGAGGCACTGTGGAAGGTGTCCCTCGATCATGACGTGACAACGGGGTCATCGGGTAATCCGGAATCACTATGCGCAGGTATAGCCTCACGCTATGGCCCGAGTCTCGAACGACATCACGCTGCAGCAGCTCCGGTACTTCATCGAGGTCGCGTCAGAGGGCTCCATCAGCGCAGCGGCCGATCTGCTCTACGTCGCGCAACCCACCCTGTCCGCGGCGATGAAGGACCTGGAGGCGCGGATCGGTCGGCCGCTCTTCACCCGATCGGCACGGGGGGTCGTGCTCACCGTCGACGGCGTCGAGTTCCTCGGGTACGCGCGACAGGTCGTCGAGCAGGTCTCCCTCCTCGAGCAGCGCTACGTCGGGGGGCAGCCGTCCCGCCGACTGCTCGGGGTGTCCGCGCAGCACTACTCGTTCGCGGTGGAGGCCTTCGTCCGGATGGTGGAAGGAGCGGCGGCGGACGAGTACGAGTTCTCGCTCCGTGAGACGCGCACCTGGGACATCATCGAGGACGTCCGGACGCTGCGGAGCGAGGTGGGCATCCTGTACCGCAACGACTTCAACCGGCAGGTCCTCGGGAAGTTGCTGCGGGATGCCGGGGTCGTGTTCACGCCGCTGTTCGTCGCCCAACCGCACATCTTCGTGGCCCGGCGGAGCCCGCTCGCGTCACGGGAACGTGCGACCCTCGCCGACCTCGAAGACCTCCCTCGGCTCACTTTCGACCAGGGCGCGAACAACTCCTTCTACTTGGCCGAGGAGATCCTGTCGACGATGTCCAGCAAGCGGGAGATCCGCGTCTCGGACCGGGCGACGATCTTCAACCTCATGATCGGCCTCGGCGGCTACACGATCTCGACGGGTCTCATCAGCGACGACCTCGATCCCGAGATCGTCGCGATCCCCCTCGACGTCGACGAGCGCATCGAGATCGGCTGGATCGCGCACGCCTCGGTGCCCCTCACCGTGCAGGCGCAGACGTACCTGGACGAGCTGCGGGCGGTGGTCACCAGCTACGGTGTCGAGCCGCTCGGGTGAGCAAGCAGACGATCTGGCAGGGTCGACGTGTGCGGCCATCGACGATCCTCCTCACCACGCTCACTGTCGTCTTCGCTGCGGCGACGATCGTCCTCGCGGTGTTGGTCGGCCCGGGGAATCCCGACGGCCTCGTCCAGGTGCTGCGCCTGGGAGGCATCGTCACCATCGGCTTCGGCGCGGGGCTCGCCATCAGCGTGGTCAACCACAGACGCCGAGACCGGTTGCAGCGGGAGACCGAGGCGAACCCGGGTGCCGTGTTCGTGGAGGCCCACGCTACGGACTCGACACTTGCCGAACTCGAGGCCTGGAGCCCCGGCCTCGGACCCCGGTTCCCCTGCGATCTCGGTTTCGACCGGAACGGTCTCCGGACCTGGTCACGCCGTGGTGAGCGGGAAGGGGTGTTGATCGCCACCCGTCCGGAGATCACCGGGTTCGAGGTCTTCGACGAGCAGATTCCCCTCGGCAGCACCCTTCGTTGGGGGATCGCCGTCCGGTTGGCGCCGAGGGCCGCCGGACCCGGATTCGTGCGTCTCTGGATGATCGACGGCCAACCGAACCACGACGAGTACGCGATGCGCCGGACGATCCCGAGAATCGAGTCCGCGCTCGGCACCTGAGTGCTCGAAGCCGGGAGGCGCGTGGCGGGGAGGCGCGGAGGTCACCAGGGAACGCGGGTTCCGTCCCACGACCAGAGGGCGCCGGTCGGGCCGTCATCCGGGAGGAACGCCAGACGGAGGCCGCCGGTGGCGGCTTCGGTCGGGTCACCGCCGACGGACATTCCGGGGACCAGGTTCGTGCGGCGCAGACCAGGCGCGAGGGCGTTCACCTTGAACCCGTCCTCCAGTGCTTGCGCCGTGAGCATCGTCACGGCGTTGACCGCGGTCTTCGAACTCCGGTACGCCAGTCCGCCACCCTTCGGCCGTTCCCAGTCGAACTGCGGGTTCGGGCCGCTGTTCCACGTGAGAGACCCGGTTCCGCTGGAGACGTTGACGATGCGCGGATGCGCAGACCGTCGGAGTGCCGGCAGGAAGGCCTGCGTCACACCGATGAGGCCGAAGACGTTGGTTTCGTAGGCGTTGCGCAACTGCTCCAGCGAGGTCCCGGTGATGTCCTCGCCGCCGGGGTTCACGCCGGCGTTGTTGATGAGGATGTCCAGGGCGCCGACCTGCTCCGCTGCCTCCGTGACTGACATCGGGTCGGAGACGTCGATCCGGACGAACTGCACGTCTGCGCCGAGCTGTGCGGCTGCCGCTCGGCCGCGCTCGACGTCGCGCGCGGCGACCCACACGACCAGGCCGTGGTCGCGGAGTTGTCGGGCGGTCTCGAGTCCGATGCCGCTGCTCGCTCCGGTGACCAGGGCGATCGTCCCTGGTTCCGGTGGTCGAAGCTCAGCGGGAAGGTGCGTGATCTCGGTCATGTCAATCTCCAACTCCAACGATGTGGTTGCAGTGTAGGACGCCCCGGTCCGAACTCCAACCGCTGAGTTGGTACAGTTCCCGCATGGCCTGGGATGTCGAAGGGACGCAGCGTCGCCTGCGCGACGCCGCGCTGGTGGAGTTCGCTGCTCACGGGTTCGAAGGCACGACCGTCGCCGCCATCGCTGCGCGGTCCGGGGTCAACAAAGAGCGGCTGTACAGCTACTTCGGCGACAAGCAGGCGCTCTGGGACCTCGTGCTCACCACCGAGCTCGAACGTCTCGCCACCGCCGTGGAGCTGTCCGGCGCGGGGTTGCAGGACATCGGGGAGTTCGCCGGTGCCACGTACGACTACCACGCAGCCCATCCCGAGATCGCCCGCCTGCTGCAGTGGGAAGGCTTGCAGCCCGGTCCGCCCGCCCGTGCCGAGGTCCGGACGAAGCACTACCAGGAGAAGGTCGCCCGCTTCGCCGAAGCCCAACGGGAAGGCCTCATCGACCCGGACGTCAGCCCCGCACACCTGGTGTTCTCGCTCATCGCACTGGCCGCGTGGTGGCAGACCGTGCCGCAGCTCGCGGAGATGATCACCGGGGCGGGACCCGGCGACGAGCAGGAACGAGCCGCTCGTCGGCGGTTCGTGGTCGAGGCTGCGAAGCGAATCGCGTCACCCGCGCGTTCGTGACGAGCGGGGAGCCCGCCCAGGGATCGGTGCACCACGCCCGATGAATGCGGCGGTCGAGGCTGAGGGAAATGGCCCGTCCAGGATCACCCCACAATGGTGAGGTGCGTTTCGACACCGTGCTCACCCAGGCTGAGCGCTCCGTGCTGCCGACCGAGGTCGCTGCGCTCCGGCTCCCACGGCGCCGACTGGCGCGCGGCGTCAGTGTCAGTCGCGATGGACGCGGGCGCCCATGGCAGTTCCAAGCGGTCGTCGACGATCGCGATGAGAGTTGGACGTTCGACCGGCAAGGGGACACACATCGCGACCGTTATGCGGACGGTGTGCTCCACTCCGTTGACGGGCCGGGGGAGGTCAGCTTCCCTCGCAGCGGCGCGGTAGCCCCTGCCGTTCGGATGCTGACTCCGGAGATGCTCCTCCTGTGGGGACCGCCCGCAAGCTATTCACCGGTGCTCGTTCAGCGCATCAAAGGCCACTGGCTGCTCTTCACGTTCGAGCACGAGCACGACCCCGCGCACCGCAGGACGCTGGTCATCGACGAGCGCGACGGCATCGCACATCGGTCGTACGAAGCGGATCGGATCACGATGATCACGAGCGTGCGCGTCCTGGACGATGACGAGCCGATCCCTCCGCGCCCGCGATTCCCTCGACTGCAGGAGTGGCCCAGCGTCGAGTACTGAGGGCCGGCCTCCGGATCGCGGGTTGGTCGCCGTCCCGGACTTCAGTTCGGGCTACAGCGGGGGCCGCCCTGCCGCCGCTCGCGCACGAATGCGACTGCTGCGAGAACGAGCCCTGCCACTCGCAGATCGTCGGCCCCATGGAACGGAGCCCGTGCGTGGTTGCTCATCTGACCGTCGGGGTGGTGCGAGTCACATCGGCGTGATGTTGTGCGCGCGGTAGAAGTAACCGTCCTGCCCGGACGGGAACGGCTCGACGTCGAACTGCACGCGGTCCCCTGCGAGCAAGGCATGGAAGCCGGTCACGTTCAACTCGGAGAAGTGGGCGAACACTTCCGAGTCGACTCCGTCGGAACGAAGCACGCCCCACCCGTCGTCATCACTCCAACGAACGCACACGCCCTGGACTCTCTGCATGATCGCAAGGTACAGGCAACGCGGCGCGTGACGAGCCGTCTGCTGCGCTGCTTTCCGGTTGCCGCCCAGTGAGTCCTCGAGCGGAGCACCAGGTACCGGCCGGGCAGTACGAAGCCTCGGTTGAGCAGCATGAGATCACCGCGCGGCCGTCGCCGAGGTCACGCTCCCGGCGCAGGACGCCTCCGCGGCGGCACCGGTGGAGGTTGCAGACGAGACAACCGGACGACGCCGAGGACGGCGAGGACGCCTGCGATCACGAAGCCCGCGTCCGCCCACCACGGTGTCGACGCAGCTTCACCGAGGACCGCGATGCCGATCGTGACGCCGACGAGCGGGTCGATGACCGTCAGGCCCGCGACGACGACCTCTGGGGATCCGGTGCTGTACGCCGTCTGCACGAAGTAGGAACCCAGGAGCGCAGCCACGATGAGTCCCGCGAAGCAGACGAGCGTGAGCCACTCGCCCGGGCTGAACCGCATCCCGGACTGGACGATCGTCTCGACCCGCGTGATCAAGACCTTCGCCAGGGTCGCGACGAACCCGAACAGCACGCCTGCGGCCACGACGGTGAACAGGCGGGGAACGTGCTTGCCCCGCCGGAGCAGGAGCACGACGCCCAGGGCCGCGAGGACGACCCCGAGGATGACGACCACGATGAGCAGCTGCGTCGTGGTGATCGGCCGAGAGGTCGTCGTCATCGCGGCGATGGTGACGAACAGCCCGACGCCGCCGACGCACAGCGCGATCGCCCGGATCGCCGGCGCCTTCAGCCGCTGCTTCGTCATCCGTGCGGTCACGAGCGCGGTGATCACCAGCGCCACCGCACCGAGTGGCTGCACGACCGTGAGGGGTGCCAGGGACAGGCTGACGAGCTGCAGGACGATCGCGAGCCCGAGCATCACGGTCCCGAGCAGCCACGACGGACGCCGGGCCAGCGCCAGCACCTGTCCGAGACCCAGCTTCGGACGCTCCGAACCGGCGCTGGCCACCTTCGCGACGCCGTGCTGCTGGAACTCGGCGCCGATCGCGAGGAACACCGCCCCGACCAGCGCGACCGGGATGCCGAGTTCCTGCAACGGTGTCAGCGACGTCACGGCCGCGCTCATGCTCATGTCCGCTCCCGCGCCCCGGGCGCTACTTGTTGACGGTCGACATGTCGGGGTAGCGATCGCCGGTCACCGCGGCGACACTGTCCAGGGTCGCGAGCTGGTCGGCGCTCAGCTCGAGGTCGTCGGCGGCGACGTTCTCCTCGAGGTACTGCTGCCGCTTGGTCCCGGGGATCGGCACGATGTCGTCGCCCTGCGCCAGCAACCAGGCCAGCGCGACCTGCCCCGGCGCCGCATCGAGCTCGCGCGCCACCGAGTCGACCTGCTCCACGATCCGGATGTTCGCCGCGAGGCTGTCGCCCTGGAAGCGCGGGTTGAACCGCCGGAAGTCGTTCTCGTCCAGCTGGTCTAGGCTGCGGATGCTCCCGGTGAGGAACCCGCGGCCGAGCGGCGAGTACGGCACGAAACCGATGCCGAGTTCGCGGACGACGTCGAGGATGCCCGCTTCGACGTCCCGGGTCCACAGCGAGTACTCCGTCTGCAGCGCGGTGATCGGGTGCGTCGCGTGCGCCCGACGGATGGTCTCGGGCGCGGCCTCGGACAGGCCGAGGTGCCGGACCTTCCCCGCGGTGACGAGCTCGGCCATGGCGCCCACCGTCTCCTCGATCGGGACCAAGGTGTCGACGCGGTGCTGGTAGTACAGGTCGATGTACTCGACGCCGAGCCGTTCCAGGGAGGCGTCGACGCTCGCGTGGACGTACTCGGGGCGTCCGTCGACGGCTCGGGTCTTGCGCTGCTCCGGGTCGGTCACGTTGCCGAACTTCGTCGCGATGACGACACCGTCCCGCTTGCCCTGGAGGGCGCGACCGAGCAGCTTCTCGTTCGTGAACGGTCCGTACATGTCCGCGGTGTCGAAGAGCGTGACGCCGAGGTCGATCGCGCGGTGGATGACGCGGATCGACTCGGCGTCGTTCGTCCCGCTGCCCGTGTAGAACGCGGACATGCCCATGCAACCGAGGCCGATGCGCCCGACGTCGAGGCCGCCGTCGACGCTTCCGAGAGTTGTGTGCTTCATGCTCTCGAACGTATCCCCGGCTGCCTTCGAGTCCCGCGCCGGTGCCGCCGGAGCAGGAGCCCGCGTTGCTGTACCCCCGAAGCTCAAGACCCGGAACGGCCGGGAGCCTAACGTGAAGTCGCCATGACAGCCGAACACCGCAAACCCGTCGAGCCCGACGCGGCTCCCACCGTCACGCACCACGCCGCCCACCACGCAGCGACGGAGGCGCCGCCGACCTCGCCGTCGTCCCCGCCCCGGACCGCCCAGCGCGACGAGGACTACCAGCCCGACCCGAACCGCTGGAAGGCCCTCGTCATCTGTCTGCTCGGCGGTGGCATCGTGCTGCTCGACGTGTCGATCGTCAACGTCGCGCTGCAGTCGATCTCGAAGGGACTGCCCGGCGCCTCGCCGGAGGCGGTCCAGTGGATCCTCTCCGGGTACGCGCTGTCCTTCGGTCTGTTGCTGGTCCCCGGCGGGCGGCTCGGGGACGTCACCGGTCGGCGCCGGATGTTCATCGTCGGGGTCGCGCTGTTCACGGTCGCCAGTGCCCTGTGCGGCTTCGCCCCGAACGGCCTGGTGCTGGTGATCGCCCGCCTGGTGCAGGGTCTTGCCGGCGGTCTGCTCACCCCGCAGGTGACGGCACTCATCCAGCAGCTGTTCCGCGGGAAGGAGCGCGGCAAGGCGTTCGGCCTCTTCGGGGCCACCGTCGGCATCGCCACCGCCCTCGGCCCGCTGATCGGCGGCCTGCTGATCACGGCCTTCGGCACTGAGAACGGATGGCGGTTCGTGTTCTTCGTGAACCTGCCTGTCGGACTCGTCACGATCCTCCTGGCCTTCCGCTACCTGCCCGCCGCAGCACCCGGCGTGAAGGGGCGGAAGCACGACTTCGACCCCGTCGGCATCGTGCTGCTCGGTGCTGCCGTGGTCGTCCTGCTGCTGCCCTTCGTGCAGTCCCAGCAGTGGAAGGGCAACACGAAGTACTGGCTGCTCGTCGTCGCCGTCGTGTTGGCCGTCCTGTTCGTGCTGTGGGAGCGGCGGTACGCGCGGTCGAAGGAACCCGTGATCGACCTGGCGCTGTTCCGGCGGCGCTCGTTCTCGCTCGGTGTCGGGCTCGCGACGCTGTACTTCGCCGGCTTCACCCCGCTGTTCTTCGTGCTGACGCTCGCGCTGCAGTCGGGTCTGCACTACTCGGCACTGCTCGCGGGGGCATCCTCGGTGTCGTTCGCGATCGGGTCAGGCGTCGCGTCGACCCTCGGCGGCCGGATCGTCAGCAAGTTCGGCCGGCAGCTCATCGTCGTGGGGACGATCCTGGTGCTCCTCGGGCTCGGTGCGGTGATCTGGGTCGTGGCGAACCACTACAAGGCGGACCTCGGCTGGTGGCTGGTCGTGCCGCTGCTGGTGGCGGGCATCGGGTCTGGGTTGACGATCTCGCCGAACCAGACGCTGACGCTGTCCGAGGTCCCGGTGGAGCAGGGCGGCTCAGCCGGCGGTCTCATCCAGGTCGGGGCGCGTGTGGGGTCCGCGGTCGGGATCGCGGCGGTCGGCAGCGTCTTCTACTCGACGCTGGCCAGCTCGCACGGGGACTTCACGAAGGGCCTGCCGCTCGGGCTCGGGGTGTCGCTCGGGTTCGTCGGTGCGGCGTTGCTCGCGGGGATCGTCGACGTCGTCGTCGGCAAGGTGCGGGGGACCGAAGCAACGGTCTGACCGCGACCGCAGGCGGACGGGAGGCGCAGTGCCAGCTGGCACCGCGCCTCCCGTCCGTCGTGTCGCCCGTTCGGGCACCCGGTGTCAGCGCCGTCCGAGGATCGCGATGGCCTCGCTGATCGTCGTGCCGGGGTGCTCTCGGCGGTAGCGACGGATCTCCTCCGGAGCGGCAACCGGGACGTCCCCGATCGGGGTGTTCCCGAGCGCGCCGTCGCCCGCGAAGGCGTGACACAGAACGGCGATGAAGACGATGCCCGCGGCGACGGGGCCGAGCACGCCGTAGGTCAAGATCGCCACCGTCAGCCCGGCGAGGGTGCTGACCGCGGTGTACGTGAACGATCGCAACGACGTCTCCTTCAGGTGCTGTGTTCGTCGCATGACCGACATGCTGGCACTGCAGTGCCACCAGCGCAACGACACAGGCGGCGCACTGTGCCGCGACCTCCCCGTGTCACATCGCGCGGACCTGGGCCGAGCCGATCCGGCGTCCGCGTAGCGTCCCGCCCACCACGACGAGACCAGGCGAGCGCGATCCGCGCTCTGCACGTCCGTCGCGGGCGGAGCCACCGGCTGCCGCCCGCTCGCATCCGCGCGGAGCACCTCGTCGCCGCGCTCCTGCACCTGACCAGGGAGTCACACCATGTCCGAGAACAACACCGTCATCCGCAGCATGCACGACCTCGGCC
The DNA here is from genome assembly GCF_018613895.1 of Curtobacterium sp. ISL-83. Lineage (GTDB taxonomy): Bacteria > Actinomycetota > Actinomycetes > Actinomycetales > Microbacteriaceae > Curtobacterium. The sequence goes on along the minus strand of NZ_JAGGPH010000015.1, from coordinate 35,472 downwards.
TCGCGGCCTGGTTCGGCGGCAACCTCATGGGTGCCGTCGGCCTGAACGCCGCAGCGGCCGGCGCGAAGGACCCCGTCGAGCGGCTCACGCTGTCGTCCGTCGGGTGGGCGAAGTGGGCGCCGGTCCAGCTCGCGGCGCTCGCCGTCCACGGCATCGGCGGGGTCGGCCTCATCGTCGCGAACCGGGGCCGCCTTGGTGTGCAGCAGGGTGCTCGCACGAACACCGCGGTGAAGCTGACGCTCACCGTCGCCGCGCTGGTGGCGTCGTTCTGGTCGGCATCGGTCGGCAAGAAGATGGCCGAGCACGCGAACGAGGGTGCGGAGGGCACGACCGAGCCGAGTGCGAACGCCTCGGCGACGCTCGCGGCCGCGCAGCGCCAGCAGAAGATCCTGCAGTGGACCGTGCCGGCGCTCACCGGTGTGCTGCTCGTGATGGGTGCGCAGCAGGGCGAACAGCAGCGCTCGCAGGCGGGCATCCTCGACAAGGCGCGTCGCTGATCCAGCCGGTCCGATGACGGACGGGAGGCGCGGTGCGGGCCCGCACCGCGCCTCCCGTCCGTCATCTGCGTTACCCGCGACGGCGGCGGCCGGCGGCGTCAGCGCGTTGTGAGGTCTGACAGGATTGACTCGTTCCGCCCGGACGTGCGCACCCGCAGTCGCAGCACGTCGAACCAGCAGTGAGGAAGACCGCGAATGCCCGAACTCCCCGCCGTGTTCGAGGTCGGATCGTTGATCGTGATCGTCGCGATCCTGCTCGCGGACCTGCTGATCGTGGCGCGGCGTCCGCACGTCCCGACGCTCCGGGAATCCGCGATCTGGGTCGGCCTGTACGTCGGACTCGCGCTGGTGTTCGCGGTGGCGATGCTCGTCTTCGCGGGCGGCGAGCCGGCTGGTCAGTTCCTGGCGGGCTGGCTGACGGAGTACAGCCTGAGCATCGACAACCTGTTCGTGTTCGTGATCCTGATGGGCCGGTTCGCGGTCCCGAAGAAGATCCAGCAAGAGGTGCTCATGCTGGGCATCATCATCGCGCTCGTGCTCCGCGGCGTCTTCATCCTGCTCGGGGCGCAGCTGATCGAGGACTTCTCCTGGATCTTCTACATCTTCGGGGCCTGGCTGGTGTGGACGGCGATCCAGCAGCTCCGGGACCACGACGAGGACGACCAGAAGGACAGCGTCATCGTGCGGCTGCTGCGTCGTCGTGTGCGGATCACCGACACGTTCGACGACATGAAGCTCCGCACCACCCAGGACGGCGTGCGGCACTTCACGCCGCTGCTCATCGTGTTGATCGCGATCGGCACCACCGACCTGCTGTTCGCCCTCGACTCCATCCCGGCGATCTTCGGCATCACGCAGAGCGCGTTCATCGTGTTCACCGCGAACGTCTTCGCCCTGATGGGACTGCGGCAGCTCTACTTCCTGCTCGGCGGCCTGCTCGAGCGGCTCGTCTACCTGAAGTACGGGATCGCGTTCATCCTGGCCTTCATCGGCGTCAAGCTGGTGTTCCACGCCCTGCACGCGAACGAGCTCCCGTTCCTGAACGGCGGGGAGCCCGTTGCGTGGGCGCCGGAGATCACGACGGTGACGTCGCTGCTGGTGATCGTCGCGGCGATGGGGGCGGCGACCGCCGCCAGCGTCATCCGGCTGCGACGGGACGCTGCCCGGAATGACGCGGGGGCCCGGACCGCGGATTGACGGGAGGCGCACTGCCAGGTGGCACCGCGCCTCCCGTCTGGCCGTGCGCTGCGGCGCTGCGGCGCCGCGGAGGCCCGACCGAGTCGATACCGTGTCCGCATGGCCAGTTTCACGCCCCCGTCCGACGCCGTGCGTGCACGCCTGCTGTTCGCAGCGCGCGACGAGTTCGCCGCGGTCGGCCTGACGAGTTCGCGGATCGAGCGGATCGCTGCGGCCTCGGCGAGCAACAAGGCGCAGATCTTCCACTTCTTCGGCAGCAAGGAAGGGCTGTTCGACGTCGTCGTCGCGCAGACGGTCGCCGAGACCTTCGACGCGGTCCCGCTCGACACCGATGACCTGCCGGAGTACGCCGGGCGGCTGCACGACTCCTACGCCCGGCGACCGTGGGCACAGCGCCTGGCGACCTGGCACCGACTCGAGCGCGGGAACGACGCACCGATCGAGGCCGTGATCAGCACGAACGCCCGAGCGATCGCGGACATCGAGCGGGCGCAGCGTGCGGGGGTGCTGCCGCGTTCCTACCGTCCGGCGGTGCTGCTCGGGCTCGTCCTGCACCTCGCCTCGCTGTGGAGTGCGACGAGTCCGGAGTTCGAGTCGTTGGTGCAGGCCGTGACGCCGGCGCGGCGCCGTCAGATCGTGGTGGACGCCGTCGGAGCCCTCGTCGGTAGCTGAGCGACGACAGCAGCGGCGTGGCCTCCGGGCTGCTGCCAAGCGCGCCGCGGACCGCTCAGAACCGGGTCGTGCCCCGGAGTCCCCGCGGACGGCCGTCCGGGTCCGCCGCGATCCGCGCGACCTGTCGCGCCCACAGTCGTTGCAGCGCGGAGACCGGCTCGGGCTCGTGGTGTCGCACGCGGCCCGGGGGACGAGCGCCGGGCTCGCCGTCCTCGTGCCAGTGGTCGACGTCGCGTGCCAGGGACCGCCAGAGCGCGAGGAGCTCCTGCCCGGAGCCGTCGAGTCGCGGATCGTCCGTCGTCGTCGCCAGGTGCTCGGCCCAGAGCTGGTGCCGCAGGTCGCGGGCGAGTGAGCCCTCGCCCGGCGACGTGTCCACGACGGCGCAGGTCAACTCGCTGTCGGATGTCCACGACCGCCGGTTGAAGTTGTCCGACCCGATGGTGCTCCACTCGTCGTCGACGATGCAGACCTTCGCGTGGATGTAGATCGGGTGACCGGCCTCGTGCTCGAGGTCGAACACCCCGACGCGTTCCGGCGCGGAGCGGCGCAGCGTCCGCATGGCCTCGATCTGGCCGAGCCGCGCGGGCGGCCCGCCGAGGGGTCCGTCGGAGTTCGGGTACCGGGGCACGATCACGATGACGGCGAGCTCCGGGTTCCGCTCGAGCGCTTCCGCGATGCCCGACGCGACCTCCTTCGACCAGAGGTACTGGTCCTCGATGTAGATCAGCGACCGAGCCCGTGCGAACGCCTTCGCGTAGGCGCGGGCGATGCTCCGTTCGCCGTCGGGCGCGAACGGGAACGGCGGGTGCTTGATCCCGTACGTGCGGAGGAGCTGCACGGCGTGGTCCCCGGCGGGTGGCGGGGGATCGGTCCGCTCCGGCAGTGGTTCCGGGTGCCGCGGCATGTGCGTGAGCCGCTGCAGGAGCATCCGGTACGGCAGGCTGCGGTCGAGCGGGTGCGGGTCGTCCCAGCGCTCGGCGAAGACCGCGACGACGTCCGCGACGACGGGGCCGCGGAGCTCGATGGACGCGTCGTGCCACGCGGGGTGCTCGCCGTAGCGGGAGTCGATCGACACCGGCTGCGGGTCGCCGAGGTGCTCGGCGTCGTCCCGTCGGCTGTGCGACAGGTCGATGCCGCCGACGAAGGCGACGTCCTTCGACGGGTCGCCGTGGTGCTGGATGACGACGAACTTCTGGTGGTGCGACCCGAACACGCGGACCCGCTGGTCGAGCAGGACCTCACCGCCGGCGTCGTTGATCTTGCGGCCGAGCAGCTCGTTCGAACGGGCACTGATCGACGCCGACACGCGTTCGCCGTGCGACCGCCACATCAGGCCGCGCACCTCGACGCCGGTTCGGGCGAGGTCGGCGAGGAGGTCGCCGATCGTCGGGCCGTCGGGCTGCAGGCGTTCGTCGGCGTCGCCGCGCCAGTCGGTGAACCACACCCGGTCGCCTGCCTGGAGCCCGGAGAGCTCCTGCCACAGCCGTTCGAAGTAGGGAGCGCCGTGGACGAGCGGTCGGACCGCGTTGCCCTCGGACCACTCGGTGGCGTCCACGCCTCCGGCGTGGACCTCGGTGGCGGTGTTGCCCCGCTCGTCGCGGGCGAGGAACCAGTCACGCGGATCGGTGGGCACGCTCGAACACTACGGGACGGACGGGAGGCACGGTGCCGGTTGGCGCCGTGCCTCCGGTCTGCGGACCTGCGGCACCGCGTTCTGCGGCGCAGGACGTGGTGAAATGCAGCATTGCAGTCCTCGGCGCGCGGTGGCATCCTGCTGCGACCAGCGACCGTTCTGGTCGGTGATCCGACCCCGGGCCGGGAAGGAGCAAGCGTGCGCGACGATCGTGGCGGAGAAGCGGGCCCGACCGCGGGTGGACGGCTGGCGATCCTGCTCTGGTTGTCGGCCGCGGTCTTCGCTGCGAGCGCGCCACTCGTGCTCGGGGTCATCGCGGCGGACGCGATCCCGGGCCTCGGTGGCGTCGACCCGGCGGTGCCGAAGCCGTTCGTCGCCGTCGCACTCATGGCGGTCGTGGTGGTGGCCGTCGTGTTCGGCGGTGCGCTCGACCGGGCCTTGGAATGCCTGATCGGCCGACGTGGTCGCGTTCGGCAGGCCGCGAAGGAAGGGGCGGCGACGGCTGTGCTGGCGCTGGTGTTGCTTCCGCTCATGGCGGACCTCGCGAGCGCAGTGGTCGCATCGGTCGTCGCGACGGTGCTCTACCGGCTGGCCGAGCCCTGGCTGGACCGGCTCGAACGCTCGCGCCCTGGTGACGGTGCCGGAGGCGGGTGACCGTCCGCGGCGAGTCTCGCCTGGCGGGCGCGAGTCGGGCCTCCAGGGCTGGCGCTCGGCACCGTGCGTCTGACCGGGCGAGCGCTGGTTCGTCCTCAGTGCGGCGATGGTGCCGGACCGGAGGTCCCACGGACGACCACGTGGGACGGCACCTGGTGCACGCGGCTCGGGCCGACGTGTCCGGCGATGCGGTCCAGCAGGAAGGTCGCGGCCTGCGTGCCGATCTCGAACGTGCCGTTCTCGACGGAGCTCAGCGACAACCGCCGGATGCTCGAGAAGTAGGTGTCGTCGTAGCCGATGACCGAGACGTCCTCGGGAGCGGTCAGCCCCGCGTCGTAGGCGGCGGAGAGGGCTCCGATCGCGACGAGGTCGTTGTAGGCCACGATGCCGGTCGGCCGCGGATGCCGTGCGAGGAGGCGCCGTGTCGCGGTGTGCCCGGAGTCCTCCGTCATGCCGGCGGACTCGACGTGCACGAGCGCCGTCAGTCCGGCGGCGTCCATCGCCTGGCGGTACCCGAGCTCGCGCAGCTCGCCCACGTGTTGGGGTCCGCGGAGGTGGCTCACGTGTCGGTGTCCCAGGGCGAGGAGGTGCTCGGTCGCCTGTCGTGCACCGGCGACGTCGTCGTTGACGACGACGTCGGCGCCGATGTCGTCTGGGTCGTAGGTTCCCGCGAGCACGACCGGGGTCGTCCTCAGCGTGGGGGATGACCGTGCGCCTTCGCCGGAAGTGCCGACGACGACGATGCCGTCGACGCGCTGCCGGACGAGGATGTCGATCGAGGAACGGCCCACGCGCTGGTTCGTGGCCGAGTCGACGATCAGCGGGGCGATCCCGGCGGGTTCGAGCGCCGTGCTCAGTCCGTCGAGGAGGTCCACGTACCAGGGGTTGCGGAGGTCGTTGAGCAGGACGCCGATCGCGCCGGTCCCGTTGCCGGCGAGGGCACGGGCCAGGCGGTTCGGCTCGTAACCGAGTTCACGCATCGCGGCTCGCACGGCACGTCGCCGTTCCGGACTCACACCCGGGTCGTCGCGGAGGACGAGCGAGACGAGGGACTTCGAGACTCCTGCCGTCCGGGCGACGTCCCGGATGGTCGGCGCTCGTGGTGGGCGCTCCGTCGCACCCTTCGCCGTCATGTTTCCAGCGTAGGGGTTGCCTTCTCGCGGAGCAGAGCTATTCTGGACCGGTCCAGAGTTGTCAGGACAAAAGCACAAAGACGTGAGGACGACATGGCTCCGAAGATCTCGATGAACGTCACGACGACCTTCCACGGGAACGTCGTGACGGACATCAAGCACGCGAAGGCGGCCGCCTACACCGGAATCGAGTTGCAGAGTCCGAAGCTCTACCGGTACCTGGCGGCTGGCTACGCGGTGGAGACGCTCCCCGAGATGCTCGAGGGCCTGACCGTGACCGGCCTCGGTGCCGTCCTCGACATTGAACGCCAGGGAGCCGCGCGACGGGACTTCCTCGCCGAGGTCCGCCGTCTGTGCGAGGTCGCCGTCGTCGTCGGTGCCCCGCTCGTGCAGCTCTGCACCGGTCCGGTGGACTGGAACGTCGTGCGGGACTTCCGCGCCGGCCGTCTGGAGGCCGATGACCCGCGCTACTGCGCCACCCTCGGGCTCGACGAGGCCGAGGCGCTCCGGGTGACGGCCTCGAACGTGCGCGACGCTGCGGACATCGCGGCCGAGCACGGGCTCGACGTCTACCTGGAGCCCCTCGCCTGGGCCCGGCTGAACCGGTGCCGCCATGCGCTGCAGCTGATCGAGCAGGCAGGCCGCGACAACGTCGGGATCGCGCTCGACACGTGGCACTTCTGGACGACAGGGGACACGCTCGACGAGGTCCGGGCCCTGCCGAAGGAGCTGATCAAGGCGGTGCACCTCTCCGACGGGTTGGAGCTCGACCGGGCGACCGAGGTGCCCGACCAGAGCCGCCACCGCAACGTCGTCATCGGCGGCGGATCGATCCCGCTCCAGCAGTGGGTCGACGCGATCAAGAGCACCGGGTACGACGGCTGGTGGGTGTCCGAGATGTTCTCGACCCGGGCGGACGAGCAGGACCCCTTGGCCGTCGCCACGGCGATGCGCACGCTGCTGGCGACCCTGGTCGGCTGAGGAGGCCCGCTGTGCAACGTTTCGCGCTCATCGGGGCCGGGTTCATCGGGACCGTCCACGCCGAGAACCTCGCCCGGAACCCGGACGTCCGCCTCGAGGTCGTCTACGACGTCGACCTGCCTCGCGCCACCGCCCTCGCAGCGCGGTTCGGTGCCCGAGCGACCGCCGTCCTCGCCGACGTGTTCGACGCTGCCGTCGTCGACGCGGTCTTCATCGCGTCGTCCACCGACACCCACGCCGAACACCTGCGGGCCGCTGCCGATGCACGCCTCGCGGTGATGTGCGAGAAGCCGATCGCGCCGACGATGACGGAGGCCGTCGCGGTCGTCGAGTACGTCGAGGCGGCGGGTGTCCCGGCGATGGTCGACTTCAACCGGCGCTACGACCGTGACCACGCCGCCCTGAAGCGTGTCGTGGACTCCGGGGGAGTCGGGGTCGTCGAGCTCGTGCAGATGAGCTCGCGCGGACCGTCCCTGCCGCCCATCGACTACCTCCGCGTCTCCGGCGGCCAGCTCCGCGACCAGACGGTGCACTTCTTCGATCTGGCACGGTGGATCACCGGCCAGGACCCGGTGTCGGTGTCGGTCACCGGCGCAGCCCTGGTCGACCCCGCCATCGCCGCGTTCGGTGACGTCGACACCTCCGTCGCGGTGCTCACGATGCCGTCCGGAGCGCTCGTGCAGATCGACAGCGTGCGTCGGACCGGGTACGGCTACGACGAACGGATCGAGGTCATGGGGTCCACGGGCCTCGTCGAGTCGCGCCGACAACCGAGCGGGAACGTCGCCGTGTACTCCGCAGCGGGCGTCGTCACCGACCCGCTGCACGACGGCTGGTTCGAACGGGTGCGACCCACCTACGCGGCCGCGCTCGCAGCCTTCGTGGCCGCGCTGGAGACCGGAACCGAGCCTCCGGCGACGCTCCGCGACGGCCTGCGGGCGCAGGCCGTCGCGGAAGCGGCGACCCGCGCGCTCCGATCCGGCCGGACCGAGACCATCCCCTCCTGACCCCCCCTACGCCCACCCGAACGAAGGAGTTCATCATGACCGACACGAAACGGGCCACCGTGCCCCTGCCCCCGCTGACGAAGGGACCGCACTCCAGACGACTGGGGATGGTGGCCCTCATCGCCACCTTCGGCGGTCTGCTCTTCGGCTACGACACCGCGGTCATCAACGGCGCCCTGTCGCCGATGGTCACGGAACTCGGGCTCACGAACCTCACCGAAGGCGTCGTCACGAGCTCCCTGCTGTTCGGTGCCGCGGTCGGCGCGATCACCGGTGGACGGCTCTCCGACGCGTGGGGTCGCCGCAAGTCGATCATCCTGATGTCGGTGCTCTTCTTCATCGGCGCCCTGGTGTGCGTGTTCGCCCCGAGCTTCGGCGTGATGGTCGTCGGGCGCGTGATCCTGGGCCTCGCCGTCGGTGCCGCCTCGACGGTCGTGCCCGTGTTCCTGGCCGAGCTGGCCCCGTTCGAGATCCGCGGATCGCTCGCCGGGCGGAACGAGTTCATGATCGTGATCGGCCAGCTCGCGGCCTTCGCGGTCAACGCCGTCATCGGCAACGTCTGGGGTGAGGGCGGCGGCGTCTGGCGGGTCATGCTGGCGGTCGAGGCGCTCCCGGCGCTCGCGCTGTTCATCGGCATGCTCCGGATGCCCGAGTCACCGCGGTGGCTCGTCAGCAAGGGCCGTGACGACGAGGCCCTGCAGGTCCTCTCGACGCTGCGCACGAAGGAACGTGCGGTGGCGGAGCTCGGCGAGGTCGAGTCCCTCACGACCGAGGAGTCGAAGCTCGTCAAGATGGACGTCAGGAGCATCCTGACGAACAAGTGGCTCATCCGGATCCTCCTCATCGGGATCGGCCTCGGTGTCGCGCAGCAGCTCACCGGCATCAACGCCGTCGTCTACTACGGCCAGACCGTGCTGAAGGAGGCCGGGTTCTCGTCGAGCGCTGCCCTCATCGCCAACGTCGCACCCGGCATCGTCGCGGTCATCGGTGCCGTCATCGCCCTACGGATCATGGACCACTTCTCGCGCCGCCGAACCTTCATCCTCGGCTTCTCGCTCGTCGCCGTCTGTCACCTGCTGATCGGTGTCGGGTCGATCGCCCTGCCCGTCGGGAGCCCGGCGCGCCCGTGGGTCCTGCTCGTCCTGATCGTCGCCTTCGTCGGCTCGATGCAGACGTTCCTCAACGTCGCCGTCTGGGTCACCCTGTCGGAGATCTTCCCGCTCCGGATGCGCGGGTTCGGCATCGGCGTCTCGGTGTTCTGCCTCTGGATCGCGAACGCGTTCCTCGGGCTGTACTTCCCGACGATCATCGCCGGCCTCGGGATCACGTCGACGTTCTTCGCCTTCGGGGTGGTGAACCTGCTCTCGCTGGTCTTCGTCTGGCGGTTCGCGCCGGAAACGCGGGGGCGCACGCTCGAGAACCTCGAGGAGGACGTGACGACCGGCGCGATCTACCTCAAGTCCGCGCGGTAGCGGCCTGTCGGCGGCCTGGACGCACGGTGCCTGCCGGACGGAAGCCGTGCCTCCAGGCCGTCGGCCGTTGCGCCTTCCCCGAGCGCGCCGCCGTCAGGCGGCTGCGGCGAGCAGCACCCGTTCGGCGTCGTCCAGGTAGTCGGCCAGCAGGGCCGAGGCCCGGTCGTGGTCACCGACCCGCAGCGCGTCGACGATGGCCTCGTTCCGCTCCACGAACCCCGCGTGGAACGCAGCGGGGTCGTCCGTCGTGAGGAACGCCAACCGCATCTCGGCGAGCAGTGAGTCCATCAGCCCGTGCAGCCGCGCGCTCGGCAGGGCCCGCACGAGTGCCGCGTGGAACCGGATGTCCGCCGTCCCGACCGCGGCCCAGTCCCCAGCGGTCGCCGCGTCGCGCGCTGCCGTTACCGCCTCCGCTGCGGTGAGGAGAGCGGCCGACGCAGGCGTGCACACCCGCACGGCGGCCTGCTCGAGCACCCGACGCGCGGCGTAGAGGTCCGCGACGTCGTCCGCCGACAGCCGCCGGACGAAGACCCCGCGGTTGAAGACGTGCTCGACCAGGCGGTCCTGCGCGAGCAGTCGGAACGCTTCGCGCAGCGTGTTCCGCGAGACGCCGAGGGACTCGCTCAACCGCTCCTCGGACAGCTGGGAGCCGGGCATGAAGGCGCCGGCGGCGATCGAGGAGCGGAGCCGCGCCGCAGTGGATTCAGCGCCGCCGACGGATCGGGTCATGCGCTGATCTTGGCAGAGTGACCGACACGTCCTGTGAGCGACGCTCGTGTGACCGCCGTGTTACAGATCGCGCCACCCTCTTGAGATTGTTGAACAATGCGGGCCAGACTGTCCCGCATGTTCGTCCTCATCGGCGTCGCCGTCGTCATCATCGGCTTCGCACTGCGCATCAACGCGCTGCTCGTCGTGACCGTGGCGGGCATCGTCACGGCCGCGATCGGCGGCATCGACCCCGTCGGCATCCTCACCGCGTTCGGCCAGGGCTTCGCGTCCAGCCGCTCGGTCACGACCTTCGCGCTCGTCCTGCCCGTCATCGGACTGATCGAGCGCTACGGGCTGCAGGACCAGGCGAAGCACCTCATCGCGAAGCTCGACCGGATGACCACGGGCCGGATCCTCGCCGCGTACCTGGCGGTGCGGCAGGTCACGGCCGCGGTCGGGCTCACGAGCATCGGAGGGCCGGCGCAGACCGTCCGGCCGCTCGTGTACCCGATGGCCGAGGGCGCTGCGCTGAAGAAGTACGGACGGATCGACGAACCGATGCGCGAGCGGATCAAGGGCTTCTCGGCGTCGTCGGACACCGTCGGTGTGTTCTTCGGCGAGGACGTGTTCGTCGCCGTCGGGTCGATCCTGCTCATCACGACGTTCGTCGACACGACGTACGGGTTGTCCCTCGAGCCGATCAACCTGGCGCTCTGGGCGATCCCGACGGGCATCGCGGCGCTCCTGGTGCACGGCACCCGGCTGTTGCTGCTCGACCGCCGTCTCGACCGGATGGCCGCGGACGTCCGCGCACCGTCGTCCACCACCGCTCCCGCAGGAGGCACGGCGTGATCACCAGCGAATGGCTGTACTGGCTCATCGGCGCGTTCTTCATCGCCGTCGCCGTCCTGATCGTGACGGACACCTCGCACGCGAAGCGCCTGGGCAACGAGGCGTTCTGGGGCATCCTCGGCCTGTCGTTCTTCGCCGGCACGTTCGTCGTCTCCGGTGCCATCCCCGCGTGGGTGCTCGGCATCGCGGTCCTGGTGATGGTGGCGCTCGCCGGCCTCGGCTTCACCGGGGCCACCAGCCGGACCCGGGTCGCCAGCGTCCCCGGTGCGGGCGCGGGTGCTGCGACGGGTCCGGCGGAACCCACGGGCGTGACCGCGCGTCCGAGCACCAGCACGAGCGTGCTCGCGACGACGAGTCCGGACGAGCGGGCTGCGTTCGCCGCCCGGTTCGGCAACCGGCTGTTCATCCCCGCGCTCGTCGTGCCGGTGGTCGCGGTCCTGGTCGCCACGCTCGGCCCGCTCGTGTCCATCGGCGGCAAGCCCCTGCTCGCCGCGGGGAGTGCCACGCTCACCGGTCTCGGCATCGGTTCGGTGCTCGCCGTCGTGATCGCGGTGTTCGTGCTCCGGCCGCCCCGCCTGGCCACCCCGGTCCGCGAGGGCGCTCGGCTCCTCCAGGCGATCGGGTGGGCGGCACTCCTGCCGCAGATGTTGTCGACGCTCGGCATCGTCTTCACCCAGGCGGGCGTCGGCACGGCCGTCGGGACGATCATCAAGGCGGTGCTGCCGCACGGCTCGTTGCTCGCCGCGGTCGTGGTCTACTGCCTGGGCATGGCGCTGTTCACGGCGATCATGGGCAACGCGTTCGCCGCGTTCCCGATCATGACGGCCGCGATCGGGTGGCCGGTCCTGGTGCAGGGCTTCCACGGGAACCCCGCCGCCGTCTTCGCGATCGGCATGCTCGCCGGCTTCTGCGGCACGCTGGTCACGCCGATGGCCGCGAACTTCAACCTGGTCCCGGCGGCACTGCTCGAGATGCGCGACAAGTACGGGCCGATCAAGGCGCAGCTCCCGACCGCCGCCATCCTGCTCGTCGTCAACATGGGGGTCATGTACCTTGTCGCCTTCTGAGCAGACCCCGATCGATCTGGACCGGGCAGCGTGGGCGGAACGGTTCGCCGAGGTCGCGCTCGACAACACCACCCGCGAGTACCCGTACGCAGCGCAGCACACGACGACCGGACCGGAGGACCGCGCCCTGCCGGTCGAGCTGCACCCTGCGTTCGCCACGTCCTACGACTGGCATTCGTCGGTGCACATGCACTGGTTGGCTGCGCGGCTGGTCGGGTACGGCCTGTCGGCCGGCCTGGAGGAACGGATCACCTCGGTCCTGCAGGCGCACCTGGGTGCGGAGCAGCTCCGGACCGAGGCGGCGTACCTCCGCGCGACACCGCACTTCGAGCGCCCGTACGGCTGGGCCTGGCTGATGCGGCTCGCGGCCGAGGTGTCCGGGTCAGCGGTCCCCACGATCCGAGCCCTCGCGCCCGGGTTCGTCCTGGTCGTCGACGTGCTCGAGGACCTGGTCACCCGCTGGGTCGTCGGCGCGGCCCACCCGGTACGCCACGGCGTGCACTCGAACGCGGCGTTCGGGCTCCTCCTGGTACTCGAGGGGGCTCGTTCCCTGGGGCGGGCCGACCTCGTGGCGACGGTGGAGCAGACGGCCGTGCAGTGGTTCGGCGACGATGCCGGATGGCCGTTCGCCTGGGAGCGCAGCGGGCACGACTTCTTGTCGGCCGGACTTGCCGAGGCCGACCTGATGCGCGCCGTGCTGCCAGCCGAGGAGTTCGCCGTGTGGGCGAGGGGCTTCCTGTCCGAGGTCCGTCCCGGGGTGGCGGTCCTCCGCCCGGCCGAGGTGCGGGACGAGAACGACCCGCAGCAGGTGCACCTGTTCGGGCTCGACCTCTCGCGCAGTGGTGCTGCACGGCGCATCGCCGACGCGCTCCGGCAGTCCGGGCCCGGGGTCGCCGAGCTCGGGGCACTGCTCGACGGCGCCGCGGACCACCTGCTCGTGTCCGGCCTCGCGCCAGTGTCGGGGCGGAGTACTACTCCACCCACTGGCTCGCGAGCTTCGCCTGGGACGCGATGGAGGCCCGCGAGCACGGTGCTCGGTGAGCCGCCTGCGCCGCCCGGGTCAGCGACGTCGGTCGAGCCGCTGACCCTGGCGGGCGCCGTCCGGTCGCTCTAGGACAGCCCGATCGTCCGGTCGAAGGTCCGGGTGACGGGCGGTGCGGCGATGATCGTGCCGAGGTCCGACGCGCCCTCCGGCGTGGCGCGCCACGCGACGTAGGCGTCGTGCTCGGCGGCGGTCGCCCATCGCTCGAGCACGACCAGCCGGGTGGGGTCGGCGTCGTCGACCAGGACCTCGAGGGACTCGTTGCCCGTGAAGGCCGCCGTCTGGGCGAGCGTCTCGCGGATCACCGTCTCGACGGTCTCGGTGGGGACGTCGGATCGGAGCTGGACCTCGAGGAAGACCGTCTGGGACATGGGACACCTTTCGTCGTGTGTCTCCGAGCCAACCCGGTCGCGACCGGCGTTGTTCCGCGGCGAGCGGTCAACCGCGCGCCGCGGTCGAGCGCCGGCGGTGCGCGGTGCGCGGTGCGCGGTGCGCGGTGCGCGTTGCGCGGCGCGCGGTGTCTCAGCGGCGCAGGCGGAACCGGATCGTGTCGCCGGGCCGGAGCTGGACTGCTCGGTCGACCGACTCGGGGGTGAGCACCGCGACGACCGGGTACCCGCCGGTCACGGGGTGGTCCGCGAGGAACAGCACGGGGAACCCCTGCGGGGGGACCTGCAGCGAGCCGGTCTCGACGCCCTCGCTGGGGAGCTCGTGCGTCACCGACCGCTCCAGGGGTACCGCCGCCGTCGTCCGGACCCCGACCCGGTCGCTGTCCGCGCTGACCGAGAAGTCCTGCCCGGTCACGGTCCCGCGCCACGCCGGCGTGAACCAGTCGTCACGGGGGCCGGCGACGACGTCGAGCACGACCGGCTCGCCCGGCCACGGGTCGAGCGGCGGGGCCACCGCGTCGACGACCGGCCACCCCTCGGCGTCGTCGCCGACCGGGAGGACGTCGTCGACCGACACCGGAGCCGGACCGAGGTGTGCCAGCGAGTCCCACGAGCGGCTGCCGAGGACCGGCTCGACCGCGAAGCCACCGCGCACGGCCAGGGACGCCCGCAACCGGGTCGACGGCAGTCCGATCCGCAGGGTGTCGCCGGGGGTGAGGGTGAGGACCTCGTACGCGGCCGCACCACGCACGCGCCCGTCCGCCCCTTCGATGACGATCGGGCAGCCGGCTCCGGTGACGGCGGCGACCACGTGGGCGTCCGAGCGCAGCGTGACGGAACCGAGCAGGGCCTCCAGGACGGCTGCGGTCGGACGGTTGCCGACCAGTCGGTTGGCGAGGGCCGCGGACCCGCGGTCCGCGGAGCCGGCCGCGCCGAGTCCCATGTCGCTGAGACCCGGTCGGCCGAGGTCCTGGATCGTCGCGCCGAACCCGACCTGCAGGACGGTCAGCGCGCTCATGCTGCGGCGTCCACGAACCGCAGGCGGGTGCCCGCGGGGGCGAGTGCCGGCGGGGTGCGGTCGAGCGTCCACATCGGGACCTCGGTGCGACCGATGAGCTGCCAGCCGCCGGGGGAGGTGCGCGGGTAGACGGCGCTGAACTCCCCGGCGAGGGCGACGGCGCCGCTCGGGACGGCCGTGCGCGACGTGGCACGGCGGGGGAGGTCGAGCGATCGGGCCGTTCCGGTCAGGTAGCTGAAGCCGGGCGCGAAGCCGCAGAACGCGCTGGTCCAGACCTGTCCGGTGTGCCATGCGACGAGCTCGGCACGGGACATGCCCGTGTGGCTCGTGACGGTGTCGAGGTCCTCGCCGTCGTAGGTCACCGGGACGACGACCGGCTCGGCGTCGACGGCCGCGTCGTCGTCGGGCGCCGGTGCGACCTGCGCGAGCTCCGCGCGCAGGCGGGTCGCGTCCGTGCGGGTCGGGTCGAACCGGAGGAGCAGCGTCCGGGCGCCGGAGACGACGTCGGTCAGGCCCGTCGGGCCAGCGTCGGGCAGTCCTGCGCGAAAGGCGACGACCTCGGCCAGCGAGGCGAACGTGACGAGCACCGCGCTGCCGCCCGCCGTGCGGACGTCGAGGGAGGTCATCCGGCGGTTCCGGCTCGGGTGAAGGGCGCGATCGTGATGCCCTGCTCGGTCAGCAGCGTCCGGATGGCCTGCGCCATCGCGACGGCGTCGGGGGAGTCCCCGTGCACGCAGACCGAGTCCGCGCGGACCCGCACGTCGGTCCCGTCCACGGCGGTCGCGATGCCCTCGGTCACCATGCGCAGCACACGGGCCGCCACCGCGTCGGGGTCGTGCAGGACCGCCTCGGGGCGGCTCCGGGGCACGAGCGACCCGTCCGGCTCGTAGGCGCGGTCCGCGAACGCCTCGCTGACCGCCCGCAGCCCGTACCGCTCGGCCGCGCGCAACAGTTCGGAGTCCGGCAGGGCGAGCACGGCGAGCGTCGGATCGACGTCGGCGACCGCACGGACCACGGCGTCAGCCTGCACGGGATCGGCGCAGGCGGTGTTGTACAGGGCCCCGTGTGGCTTGACGTAGGTCACCGTCGTCCCCGCGACCCGGGCGGTCGCCGACATCGCACCGAGTTGGTGCACGACGTCGGCGTAGAGCTCGTCCGGGGTGACGTGCACCGGGCGGCGGCCGAAGCCCGCGAGGTCACGGTAGGCGACGTGCGCCCCGACGGCGACACCTCGCGCCGCAGCGGCACGGCAGGTGTCGACCATGATCGTCGGGTCGCCCGCGTGGAACCCGCAGGCGATGTTCGCACTCGACACGACGTCGAGCATCGCGGAGTCGTCGCCCATGGTCCAGGCACCGAAGCCCTCGCCGAGGTCGCTGTTCAGGTCGATCGTCGTCACGAGGACTCCCTGTCGTCGCTGAGGTTGTTCAACAATCTAGCGGCAGGGACGAGCAGATGGTGGAGGGCTCCGGAAATCGAACCAGACAAGGCGCCCCGATAGGCGCGCCCCCCGTACGTCTTCAGGCTAGCGGACGGCCGGCTGCCACCCGGTGCGGTTCGGCTGTGAACTTGCCAAGCCGACGCACCGCCGGAGGCCTCCGGCTGCGCGCGCGGGGCTCATCCCGCTGCGCGCTGAGGCGCCAACGACTGGCTGCCCGCGTCCGGCTGGTCGATCTCGTCCGCCAGGACCTCCCAGCCACGTTCCGCCGCGACGGCGAGCGCCCCGAGGAGCGTCGCCTCCGGGCCGGTCCGGGCGATCTCGACGGGCGGTGCGTCGAACGGGAGGCGCTGGTCGAGTCGAGCGCGCACCGCACGGCAGAACGGGTCGCCGCCGTGCAGGGCGATGCTGCCGGCGAGGACGACGCCGGCCGGGTTGGTCGCCACGACGAGGGTTGCGAGCGCGTAGGCGACGAGGTCGGCTTCCGCCGCGAGGACGGTGACGGCACGCTGGTCCCCGGACGCGGCCGCCGAGAACAGCTCGCCCACGTCGTCGAGTCGGAGGCCCGCCCGCGCCGCCGCCGCCAGGAGTCCGTCCCGTGACGCGGCCCGTTCAAGCGCGGGCTCGTCCGGTGAGGCGGTCGTGTGCGGGCCGAGCGGGAGGTAGCCGACCTCACCGGCGAACCCGGTGGTGCCGAGGACCGGCTCGCCGTCGCGCACGATGGCGGCACCGACACCACGGCCGAGCGTGAGCAGGACGAAGTCACGCGCCTCCGGCGGGCGGACGCGGAGCTCGCCCCGGGCCGCGAGGTAGACGTCCTTCTGCAGGTCGAAGCGCTCGCCGAACCGGTCCCGCAGCGCTGCCGTCACCATCGGGTCGCTGAGCCCCGGCAGGTTCGTCGCGAGGCGGATGCCGAGGTCGCTCGGGTTGACGGCCCCGGGGACGCCGATGACCGTGAAGGCGGGTTCGGGGGTCGCGGCCGCCCACGCCTCGCTTTCCAGCAGGACCGCGTCGGTCGCTGCCGAGATCGCCGCCAGGACCGCTTCGGGTGACGTGTCCCGCAGGGGCTGTCGGCTCCGGGCGAGGACCGCTCCGGAGAGCGAGCCGATCGCGGCCTGCACGACGCGGCTGCCGACGTCGAGGGCGAGGACCACGCCGGCGTGCTCGTTCGTCTCCCACACCTCCGGTGACCGCCCGATGCCACCGGCACGGACCCCGAGGCTCGAGACGAGGCTCGCGGCGGCGAGGCGCTTGAGCGAGGCGCTCACCGTCGGCTTCGTGATCCCCAGGAGTGCGGCGAGTTCCGGTGCCGTGGCGGGACCGGTCGCGCGCAGTGCGGCGAGGACCGCGCGAGCGTTCATCCGCTTCAGGTCGGCGACCTGGACGCCCCTGCCGTTCCCCGAGTCGTTGGCCACCGTCGTCTCCCTCGCCCGGGTTGGTCGTGCCGGGACAGCGCGAGGTTACCGTGCCGCTGGGGACAGAGCCTTGTGCCGTTCGTAAATGCTGTTTACTATTGCGTCGCACCGGCGACGACGCCGGCGCTCCCGTCCAGAAGGGCTCCACGATGGCGTCACCCTCCGCACCCCCCGTCTCCGATCCGACCCCGCAGCTCCGACGTCGGATCGGGTCGTTCCAGGCGACGTCGATCAACATGTCGCAGATGGTCGGGATCGGCCCGTTCGTGACCATCCCCGCGATGGTGCTCGCGTTCGGCGGCCCGCAGGCGGTCATCGGCTGGATCGCCGGCGCGATCCTGGCGCTCGCGGACGGCCTGATCTGGGCGGAGCTCGGGGCCGCCCTGCCTGGCGCCGGCGGGACGTACGTGTACCTCCGCGAAGCGTTCAAGCGTCGCACCGGCCGGCTCATGCCGTTCCTGTTCGTCTGGTCCGCGGCCATCTTCATCCCCCTGGTGATGTCCACCGGGGTCATCGGGTTCGTCCAGTACCTGGGCTACCTCGCCCCCGGGATGGACGAGGCGACCGGCACGTGGGTCGGACTCGCCCTGATCGCCCTGGTCGGCGTCGTGCTCTGGCGCCGGGTCGAGGCTCTCGGGCGGCTCAGCGTCGTCATCTGGGTCGTCATGATCCTGACCGTGCTCACGGTCCTCGCCGCCTGCTACACGCACTTCCACGGATCACAGGTCCTGACGTTCCCCGCCGGTGCGTTCGACCTGAGCCGTGGCGGCTTCTGGCTCTCGTTCGTCTCGGGCCTGACCATCGGCATCTACGACTACCTCGGGTACAACAGCAGTGCCTACATGGGCGCCGAGATGCGGCAGCCGGGCCGCACGATCCCGCGCTCCGTGATCTTCTCGGTCCTCGGGATCATGGTGATCTACCTGTTCATGCAGGTCGGCATCCTCGGCGTGGTCCGGTGGCAGGCGATGCTGCACACCGACTCGGTCGCGTACCAGTCGGTCGTGTCCCTGGTCATCCAGCGGTCCTTCGGCCCCGCGGCGGCCATCGTCGTCACGGTCCTGATCCTGATCACCGCGTTCGGCTCGATCCTGATCGGCCTGCTCGCCGGGTCGCGGGTGCCGTACGACGCGGCACGCGACAAGGTCTTCTTCTCCGCCTTCGCCCGGCTCCACCGCACCAAGGAGTTCCCGATCGCGGGACTCGTCTCCATGGTCGTCGTCACCGCCGTCGGGTTCCTCATCGGCCGTGCGACGAACATCACCGCGCTCATCCAGCTGCTCACGACCGTCATGGTCATCGTGCAGTCGTTCGGTCAGGTCGTCGCGGTCGTCGTCCTGCGCCGTCGGACCGACATCAAGAAGCCGTACAAGATGCTGCTCTACCCGCTGCCGGTCATCATCGCCGGTGCGGGCTGGCTCGCCGTGTACGTCTTCGCGGACAAGACCGCCCCGGGCCTGCACCCGATCGAGCTCTCGCTCTGCTGGGTCGCCCTCGGTGTGGTCGTCTTCCTGATCTGGGCCAAGGCCGAGAAGAGCTGGCCGTTCGGACCGCTCCCGCTCGAGAAGGGCGCGGTCGACGAGGAGCTCCAGCTGGCGAACAAGGACGACGTCGTCGCATGAGTCGAGACCCGCTCCCGGTCCTCGCCGCCGTCGACATCGGCGGCACGAAGGTCAAGATCGCGCTCGCCGACCACGAGTCCGGCGTCCTGGTGAGTGACGAGCTGCCCAGCGGCCCGGAGACGCACGCCGCGGACCTCCTCACCGACGTGCGGGAGGGCCTCCACCGGCTCGAACGACAGGTCCGTGAACGACGTGGCGCAGTCGTCACCGTGGTCGCCGCAGGGCTCGTCAGTCCGGGCGTGGTGTCGGACGGCGGCATCGCGCTCGCGCCGAACAACCCCGGGATGAGCGACCTGACGGTGAGCTCGATCGGCGCTGCCCTCGGTGTGGTGGACCTGGTGTGGGCGAACGACGTCAAGGCCGCAGCGCTGGCGGAACACTCCTGGGGCGGACTCATCGGCGCGCGCAGCGGGCTCTACGTCAACCTCGGGACCGGCCTGTCTGCGGGAGCGGTCATCGACGGGCGTCCCCTGAACGGTGCCCACGGAGCGGCCCTCGAGATCGCGTACCTGCTGCCGGGCGGTCCGTCCGACCGAGGTCACCGGAGTGGCGCGGCACCGCTGGAGGACCTCATCTCGGGTCGTGCGCTGCGCGCGCGTGCGGCGCGGAGCGGGTCTCCGGACGTGGTCGCGAGCACGATCATCGACGGCTACGGCGATCCCGGATCCCCGCTCCACGGACTCGCGACCGAGTTCGTCCGGGAGTTCGGCCGCGCCGTGGCCAACCTGGCGATCACCCTCGACACCGATCGCATCTGCTTCGGCGGTGGCATCGCGGCGGCGACGGACTCGTTCCTGGCGCCGCTCCGGAGCCTGCTCGACGAGTACGTCCCGTTCCCGCCGGAGCTGTCGGTGTCCGCGCGCCCCGACGAGAGCTCGTTGTTCGGAGCGATCCGCATCGCCTGCGACGCTGCCGGCTGGCGCCCGGAGGACGTCGCCAACCCGTACGGGCGCGACGTCCTCGTGGCGACGCGGCCTGAGCGGCCGACCGCGCCCTGACGGTGACGGCGAGCGAGCGGCCGACCACCGTCGAAGACGACACCGCCGCTGTCGCGCGACAGCGGCGGTGTCGCCCTGCGACCCGCGTTCCGCGAAGCCCGACACATCGCACCAGCCCTCCGACGGGCGACGGACACCACCTCCCACGGATGTCCGTCTCGCGGAGGACGCACGGTCTACCCTCGCTGCCCTAGCGTGATGCCCGTGATCGAAGTCGACCATCTCAGCAAACGCTACGGCCCGAAGCTCGCCGTGGACGACGTCTCGTTCGTCGTCCGCCCCGGCAGCGTGACGGGCTTCCTCGGCCCGAACGGCGCCGGCAAGTCCACCACGATGCGCATGATCATGGGGCTCGACCGCCCCACGTCCGGACGGGCCCTGGTCAACGGGCAGCCCTACCAGACCTTCCGCGATCCGCTCCGGCAGGTCGGTGCGCTGCTCGAGGCAAAGGCGGTGCACTCCGGACGCAGTGCCTACAACCACCTGCTCGCGCTCGCGGCGACCCACGGCATCCCGAAGTCGCGCGTGCACGAGGTCATGGACATGACCGGCATCGAGTCCGTCGGCAAGAAGCGTGTCGGCGGGTTCTCGCTCGGCATGGGACAGCGGCTCGGCATCGCCGCAGCGCTGCTCGGTGACCCGAAGACCCTGATTCTCGACGAGCCCGTGAACGGCCTCGACCCTGACGGCGTCGTGTGGGTGCGGCAACTCGCCCGGCGCATGGCTGCCGACGGCCGGACGGTCTTCCTGTCCAGCCACCTCATGAGCGAGATGGCGCAGACCGCGGACCGCGTGGTCGTGCTCGGTCGCGGCCGTGTGCTCGCCGACGCCCCGATCGCCGAGTTCGTGGCGGGTGCCGGAACGGACGGCGGTGCGAGTCGCGTGCTCGTCCGCACCCCGGACCCGGACCGCCTCTTCGGCGCGATCGGTTCGGCCGCGTCCGCCGTCACCCCGCGCGAGGACGGCGCGTTCGTCGTCGTCGGCCCCGACGCGCAGACCGTCGGTGCGATCGCCGCGCAGGTCGGTGCCGTGCTGCACGAGCTCACCCCGATGGGCGCCAGCCTGGAAGAGGCGTACATGGCCCTCACCCGCGACGACGTCGAGTACCGATCGGAGGGCGCCGCATGAGTGCCGCACTGCAGACCACGACCATCGGCCTGAGCTTCCCCCGCCTGGTGCGGAGTGAGTGGATCAAGCTCCGGAGCATCCGCTCCACGGTGTGGTGCTTCGCGATCCTCGTGGTGATCACGATCGCGATGGCCATGCTGCTCGGGGCGTTCGCCGGCAGCGGCAGCGACGGCGGGCAGATCCCGCAGGCGCAGGCCAACGCCACCATCGTCAACATCAACACCGCTGGTGTCTACCTGAGCGCGCTGGTCATCTCGGTCCTCGGGGCCGTCATCATCACCGGCGAGTACGGCACCGGCCAGGTGCGTTCGACCTTCACGGCCGACCCGGGTCGCACCGGGGTCATCCTGGCGAAGGCGTTCGTGCTCGCGGCGACGACCTTCGTCGTGAGCGTCGTCGCCACGTGGATCGGTGTCGCGATCTCCGCGGTGCTGCAGGCCGGCAAGGGAGTGCACGCCGACATCGCCGACCCGTCGGTGTTCATGCCGATCCTCGGCGCATCGGTGTACGTGACGCTCATCGCCCTGCTGGCCTACGGGATCGGACTCCTGGTCCGCTCGACCGCGGGCGGCATCGCGATCACGCTCGGCTTGCTGCTCGTGCTGCCGGTCATCGTGTCGCTCTTCGCGGCGTTGACGAACGCACAGTGGATCGACGACGTCACGCGCTTCCTTCCGTCAGAGGCGGGCGCGCAGCTGTACTCGTACACGACCGAGGGGACGCCTCCCCAGCCCGGTGTGATGCTGAACGGCTGGGGCGGCTTCGCCGTGCTCGCCGCCGAGGTACTGGTGGTCGGCGCGCTCGCGCTCACCGCCGCGCGCCGACGCGACGTCTGACGCGACCATCCGGCGGACGGGAGGCGCGGTGCCAGCTGGCACCGCGCCTCCCGTCCGTCTCGGTGCCGTCTCACCGCGAGACGCCCCCGTCCGCGCGAGGCGCCCCCGTCACCGCGAGACGCCTGCGTCGACGCAGGACGCCGCCCCGCGCGCGAGACGCCGCGGAATTCGGCGGCGTCTCGGTGTTGTGGAGGCGTTTCCCGCGGACGCCGCCGTGTCGAGCGGGCGGCACGCCCCCGTCACCGCGAGACGCCCCCGTCAACGGGAGACGCCGCCACGCGCCCGAGGCGCCGCGGAATTCGACGGCGTTTCGGTGTTGTGGAGGCGTTTCCCGCGGACGCCGCCGTGTCGAGCGGGCGGGACGCGTCCGTCAACGTGAGACGCCCCCGTCACCGCGAGACGCCCCCGTCAACGGGAGACGCCGCCCCCTGCGCGAGACGCCGCGGCATTCGACGGCGTCTCGGTGTTGTGGAGGCGCGTCGCGCGGACGCCGCCGTGTCGAGCGGGCGGGACACGGCCCTGGCAAGGCCGTGCGCGCCGGACGGGTAGCGTCCGCGCCATGACAGACGCATCGACAGCAGACACCCCGGACGGCTCGACCGACGTGTCGGAGTCCGAAGCCGCGCGGACCGAGTCCCTCGGCGACGGCTCGAGCACGGGGGACGCGACGAAGGACCCGCAGCAGGACAGCGACGTCGACTCCGGCGGCGAGCCGGCGGAGCCGGAGCAGCAGCACGACCCGAGCTAGTCAGCACGACCCGAGCGAGTCGGTGGGTCGGTGACCGGCCCCGGTGCTCAGCGCTGGGGGCGGCGTTCGCCGAGCAGGAACGCCCGGACGGTGGCTCCGAGTGACGACCGGCGTACCGATCGCCGGCTGACGGTCTGGATCGACCGGGTCTCGGCCCGGAACGCCAGGTCGTGCAGCATGTTGCGCTTCGACCCGTCCCAGTTCGCGAACAGGTAGGCGCCGCCGAGGAACGACATGCTGCGGACCGGCGTGCGCTTCCACGAGTCGGCAGCGACGTAGTAGCCGGCGTGCCCGGCGTGGATGTTCCGGATGACGGTGTCCACGTCGACGACGCCGGTGGGCGTCACGACGGCGGTGATGCCCGTTCGGTCACGGGCGACGTACTCGATGAGGTGTTCGGTCACGAGGGCTCTTGTTCGGGTCTGGTCGAGACCGGCCCGGAAGCGGTGGGACGCTCGGGCCGTGGGGGAGGGCCGGAATCGTCGTTGCTTCCACATCAAAGAATACGCCGAGACCGTGGAGGGGTTCACGGATTGTCCGGTGCGGACGAGCGGACAGATTGGTCCACGGCGGCGGCCTGTCCGGTGCGCGCGAACAGAGCCCGACCTGCCGGCGGGCACGTCCCGGACGGCGGGAGGCGGGGCGATGACCGCTCCGCTCAGGCCGGAGCCAACCCGCAGCGTGGCATCACCCAGGACAGCCCGGCTGCCAGACCCTGCGATGCCGTCGACCAGCTGTGCTTGCCTCCCGGCAGCGTCCACGTCGCGACCTGCATGCCAGCGGTGCGAGCGTGGTCGGCCAACACCGGCATCACCGGCCCGTAGGTGTGGTCGAGCGCCCCGGCGGCGAAGAACGCACCGGAGTGCGCGTACGGCGTGTGTGCCCGGAGCAGGGCAACGGGCATCGCTGCCTCGTACGCGGCGCGGTCGCCGCTGAACCCCTGCTCGATCGTGGCGGACTCCGTCCCGAGCGTCGGGCCCATCTCGCCGGAGACGTCGATGAGGTTCCCGAACCGCGAGGGTGCGCCGGCGCCGAGCTGGATCGCGCACGTCCCGCCCTGCGAGAACCCGCCGATCGTCCACGCGGACGCTCCGGTCTGCACCCGGAGGTGGCTGCCGATCCACGCCGGGACGTCCTGCAGCAGGTACGTCCGGCTGTTGCCGAGCGGCCCGTCGACGCACATCGGGTTGTTGCTGCCGGTGCGGAGCTGATCGGGGACGACGACGATCGGCGTGAGCCCTGAGTGGACCGCCGCGAGGCCGTTCAGCGTGCGCTCGATCTGGCCGCCGTCCGCGAGGTCCTCCGGCGACGCGTAGCGACTCTGGCCGGACAGGAGCACGGCGACGGGCAGCGCCGGCGGATCCGCGGTCAGCGCAGCGGGCGGCAGGTACAGCAGGGCCGTCCGGGCGGCGAAGTGCGAGAGGGTCCCCGGGATCTGCACGCGGAGGAGTCGGCCCACGGTCGGCATGGTCGTCGGCGGCATCCAGGTGGAGGCGAGGTCGAGGCTGCTGGGCGCGGTGCCGGTCGGGTGCTCCGCGGCCGGG
Organism: Curtobacterium sp. ISL-83; assembly: GCF_018613895.1. GTDB lineage: Bacteria > Actinomycetota > Actinomycetes > Actinomycetales > Microbacteriaceae > Curtobacterium. The sequence goes on along the minus strand of NZ_JAGGPH010000015.1, from coordinate 11,418 downwards.
ATGCCCTCGGGTCCTTGCGCGTCCGCAGGCGGCGTCGCGGGGCCCGCCTTCTCGGCCGGACCGAACGTCGCGGCCGGCGTGCTCGTCGAGGCCGTGCGGCTCGGGGTCCCGGTGGCCGCTGCGACGGTCGTGGCACCGCCCGCTCCAGCAGCGTCGTCCGCGCCGTGCCGACCGACGACGGTCCCCACCCCGAAGGCCCCGGCAACGACGGCGATGACGATCGGCCACAGCACGAGGTTCCGGACGGTTCTGCTGGACATGGGGGCTCCCGCTGACGAGGGCGGCGCGACCGGTGGGGCACGACGACGAGGACACCGCGTCGGCGCCGACCCGGCGACTCCTCACGTTAGGGAGCGGCGTCGGGGAAGCACCTGCCGGACTGGTCGCTGTGTCTGAGGGTCCTCAGCGGTTCCGGGCCTGACGGGGCCGGCCACGGGCCTCCCGGCCACCCGCAGGACGCCTGCATACTTCGATGCAACCCCGCACGTCCCGTCCTTCGCCGGTCGTCCCGGTGCCTGGCCCTTCCTAGCGTCGAGGGTGTGGTCGACAGACGGCCACCCGACCGAGGAGGACGTCATGACGACGATCATCGAGAACCGCCGCGAAACCGGGGCGCGGGGTGTGCGCGAGCGGGTCGCGGACCACCCGCTGCTGACCTTCTTCGTCCTGGCCTGCGGCCTGAGCTGGCTCGCGTGGCTGCCCTACGTGCTGTCGCAGAACGGGCTCGGCGTGTGGGACTTCCGCTTCCCGACCGTGCTCGGCACGTCCCAGCTCTCGGGCGTGCTGCCCGGGGCACTGCTCGGCCCGCTCGGATCCGCGTTCCTGGTGACCGCGCTCGCCGACGGCCGACCGGGGCTGCGCCGCTGGGTCGGGCGCCTGCTGCGGTGGCGCGTCTCGTGGAAGTGGTACGCACTGGCGCTCGTCGGGGTGCCGGCCCTGGTCGTCCTGTCCGGCCTGCCGTTCTCCGGGGGCGTCGTGCACGCACCGTCGACGCTCGCCCTGGTCTCGATCGTGCCGGGTCTGGTCCTGCAGCTCCTGACGACCGGGCTGGCCGAGGAACCGGGCTGGCGCGACTTCGCCCTGCCCCGCCTGCAGCAGCGCTTCACGCCGCTCGGTGCTGCCGCCGTCCTCGGACCGGTGTGGGCGCTCTGGCACATGCCCCTGTTCCTGAGCGACTGGGGCGGCTGGCCGAACGCGCACTGGACCGACGTGGTCTGGTTCGCCGGGTTCTGCATCACCTTCAACGTCGTGATGGCGTGGGTGTTCAACCGCACCGGTGAGAGCCTGCCCGTCGCGATGCTGCTGCACGTCGGCGTGAACAACACCGTCTCGCTGCTCTGGACCGACATCTACCCGACGATCCCGGCCAACCAGCTGATGTTCGGGCTGTTCGCGATGGCCGCCGTCGGGGCGACCGTCATCGTGATCGCGACCCGCGGGCGCCTCGGGTACCCCGGACCGGCGCAGCGCGAGCACACGACGGCGCCTGCCGACGACGCCGCCCACTCCGTAGACTTCGGCGATGGCCACCGCTGAGGCGCGCGGCGAGACCGCGCCCACCCGCTCCCGGGCCCCGATCCGTCGCCGCGACGTGATCGTGGCCGGGGCGACGGCCCTGGCCGCCCTCGCCCTGCTGGTCGCCGCCCCGACACTCGCCGAGGGCGACCCGTCCACCGACTCGCTCGCCTTCCCGCAGGCGTGGTCTGCCGCGTGGTGGATCACCGCGGCCGTGCTCCTGGTGCAGGCGGTCGTGCTCACGGTGGCGCGGGTCGCGCCGCGGACCGCGGTCGTCGTGGTCGCCGCGCTCGCCGTGGTGCCCGCGGTCGTCGTGCCGCCGAGCCTGCACGGCGACGGAGGTCTCGCCGTCATGGTCGCCGTCGTCGTCGCGGTGCTCGCGACACCGCTCGCCGGGCTCTGGCCCGCACTGGCGCTCGCCGCGTTGCTCGTCGCCGCGGGTGAGACGACGGCCGCCGTCGTGGCCGACGCAACGGGTGCGGTCGGTGGCATCGGGCAGGGGCTCGTGCAGGGCGTGGGCGTCGTGGGGCTGCCGCTGCTCGGGGCGCTCGTGGCGAAGTCCCGCATCGAGGTCCGCCGCGCGCAACGCCAGGAGCAGTCCGCACTGGTCCGCGAGCGCGACGCCCTGGTGGACGTCGCGGTCGCCCGCGAGCGTGCCGCGATGGCCCGTGAACTGCACGACATCGCCGCGCACCACCTCTCCGGCATCGCGCTGATGGCGGGGGTCGTGGACCGGCAGATCGACACGGACCCGGAGCGTGCCCATGACGGCGTCCGGCAGATGCGCGCGCAGAGCACGAGTGTGCTCGACGACCTGCGTCGGCTGGTCGGTCTGCTGCGGGACGACTCCGCCGCCACGCTCGCCGTGGAGACGGTCGCCGCGATCCCCGATCTGGTTGCCCGCTCGCCCCGGCGGGCCGCGATCGACCTCCGAGTGCTGGAGGACGACGTCCGCCCGCTCGGGTCCGGGATCGGCCCGCTCGCGCAGCTCGCCGCCTACCGCACGGTGCAAGAGGCCCTGTCCAACGCGGCCATGCACGCGCCCGATGCGCGCTGTGTCGTCGAGCTCGACGACCGCGATGCGGATCGATTGACCGTGCGGGTCACGAACGGGCCGTCTGCGCACACGGCATCCGCGGATGCGCCATCGGGTGGGTTCGGCCTGCGCGGGATGCGGGAGCGTGCCGAGCTGGTCGGCAGTGACCTGACGGTCGGCCCGACGGAGGGCGGCGGATGGCAGGTGGTGCTGATGGTCGGCCGGGAGGCTCCTCCCGCAGCCGACGACACCGACCCGGGTGGGCAGGTGGTCGCGTGATCCGGGTGCTCGTCGCCGACGACCAGCCGCTCGTCCGGGCCGGCATCACCGCACTGCTCGACGCGGAGCCGGACATCGAGGTCGTCGGCGTCGCGGTCGACGGCGGCCAAGCGCTCGAGCTCGCTCGCGAGACCGCTCCGGACGTGGCGTGCCTGGACATCCGGATGCCGGTGCTCGACGGGATCGAGGTCGCCCGCGCCCTGTCGGGTGCAGACCCCCAGGTCGCGGTCCTGATGCTCACGACGTTCGACATGGACGACTACGTGTTCGGCGCCCTCGAGGCGGGAGCGGCCGGGTTCCTGCTGAAGGACGCGGAGCCGGACGTCATCGTCGGGGCCGTGCGGCAGGTCGCGGCCGGGAACGGGACGATCGACCAGTCCCTGACTCGCCGGGTGCTCCGCGAGTTCGTGTCGCGTCGTCGGTTGCAGCCGGTGTCCGGCGACCTGGTGGACGACCTGCTCACCGCCCGCGAGCGTGACGTGCTGCTCCTGCTCGCGCAGGGGATGTCGAACGAGGAGATCGCGGCGGCGCTCGTGGTGGAGGTCTCCACGGTGAAGTCGCACCTGGCACGGATGCTGCCGAAGCTCGGTGTGCGGTCGCGCCTGCAGGCCGTGGTGTGGGCGTACCAGAACCACATCGTTCGGGTCCCGCCGGCTTGACCTCGGGCCACTTGACTGCCCGCGGTGGCGTCTCAGCGGTGAGACGCATTGACTCTGTGTCTCAATCCTGAGACGACGCGGACGACGACGGTCTCCGAGCACTCCGGTTTCGTCTCGGGACAAACGGCGGGGGGCGTCTCCTGGCAGGTGAGGACAGCCTTGCCTGACCAAGAAATCCCAGGTCAGGGGAGCCTTCCCTTGCTGGCGCAGATGCTGTTCGAGTGCTTTGCTCATCCCATGTCCACTGCAACGGAACTCGCGCTTCCCGTGGTCGAGCACGACGACTCGACCAGTGCTGCTCGTCTCAACTGGCTCCGCGCCGGACTCCTCGGCGCCAACGACGGCATCGTGTCCGTCGCCGCCGTCCTGGTTGGTGTCGCGGGTGCCGGCGCAGGAACCGGCCCCGTGCTCGCTGCCGGGACCGCCGCGCTCGTCGGTGGCGCCGTGTCGATGGCGCTCGGCGAGTACGTCTCGGTGAGCGGGGCCCGCGACGCGCAGCGCACCGGGCAGGCCGCGCAGCAGGCGCACCTGGAGGCCGAAGCAGAGGACGCGGTGACCATCGCCGCCCACTACCGGTCGCTCGGTGTCTCGCCTGCGGTCGCGGACTCGGTGGCGTCGGAACTCGTGCGTCCCGAGGTGCGTGACCGCCGTGCTGCAGCGGCTCTCCGCGATGCCGAGGACGAGGTCGTCAGCCCGATGCGTGCGGCCTGGGTCTCCGCAGCGACCTTCACCGCCGGTGCGGCCCTGCCATTCCTCGCGATGCTCCTCGCGCCGGGATCGATCAAGGTGGCAGTCACGGTCATCGCCGTCCTGGTCGCCCTCGCAGTCACCGGGACCACCGGTGCGACGCTCGGTGGTGCTCCGCGTGGTCGTGCGACGCTCCGGGTCGTGATCGGTGGGGCGCTGGCCCTCGCCGCCACCTACGCCGCTGGCGCGATCCTCGGCGCGCACGCCTTCTGACGCTGACCGCTCGGCGGCCGAGATGGTTCCGCACGGCGACGAAGCCGTGATGATCCTGGAGACCGAGCGCCTGCGCCTGCGACCATGGCGCACCACCGACGCCACGCTGCAGCACCAGCTGTGGACGGAACGCGATCCCCGGGTCCCGGAACATCGGCGTCTGACGCCCGCCGGACACCCCACGGTCGAGGAGTTCGCAGAGCGCATCCGAACCGGCGACCACCAGCCCACGCCCGGTCTGCTCGTCGTGGAGCAGCGCGGATCTGGGACCTCGATCGGGTACTGCGGGCTCATCCCGAACCCGCTCGGGCACCCAGAGGAGCCGGAGATCGCGTACGAGTTCCTGCAGGCGTCCTGGGGTCACGGGTACGCGACCGAAGCGGCCAACGTGGTCATCGAACGCGCCAGGACCATCGGGTACCGATCTCTCGTCGCCACCGTCCGTGCATGGAACACAGCGTCGTTCCGCGTGCTCGAGAAGGTCGGCTTCAGCGACTCCGGCGAGCGTGAGCCCGATGCGGTGCACGGCGACTCGCTCCTGTGGCGCCTGGTCCTCTGACGATCGGGCCGTTGCCGGATCGTGACTCGTGCCGAGCAGCCCCGCGAGGCATGCTCAACACGTGCACCCGCGACGACCGAGACCGCTGACCACCACCACGGTGCTGCTCGCCGCCGCCCTCGCACTCACCGGGTGTTCGTCGCTGGCCGCCAACCCGAATGACCCGGTCGCTGCTGCCCGCGGCCTGTCCGACGCCCCGACCTGGGTCGCCCACCGCACGGGGCACGACTGCGGCGGTGCCGAGTTGAGCCAGAGCAAGCCGCTCTCCGCGAAGACCACCGCGTGCGTCACCGCCGCGCAGCAGTCGAGCGACGTGGCGACGCTCGCCTGGGTGACCCGCACGACCGAGGGTGACCCGACGCCGACGTTCGCCAGGATCACGACGCGCGGCACCACCGTCTCCACGACCGCGGCGTTCGACCAGTACGGCGGCGGGGGATGGAGCACCTCCACCTGCGCCGACTTCCGTGACCTCCCCAACGGGCCGAGCTGCGGCGACGCGGGCTGACCAGACAGCGCGCACTGACCAGCCGACGCCCGCTGACCAGCCAGCGCGCACTGAGCAGCCGGAGCGCGGCGGACGTGCGCTGCCCGCATCAGCGAGCCGTGCCTCCAGGCCGACGCCGCAATCCCCGATTGCGGCAGCGCAACGCGCGTCTGCTGGCCCGAGCCGTCCCGTGACGACGATGCTGGACCCATGCCCCTGTCACGTCCGGCGGTCACCGCCGCCCTCCCCGGAGTCGCCCTCGCCGTCCTGATCGGGATCGCCGCGACCCTCATCGGCCGTGCGGTCCCCGTCGCCGGCGGTCCCGTCCCCGCGGTCGTCATCGGCGCGCTGGTCGGGTGGCTCGTGCGGCGACGGCGGAGCGGGGAACTCGGCGGGCTCCAGCCGGGCGCGAAGTTCGCGTCGAGTCGGGTCCTGCAGTTCGCCGTCGTGCTGCTCGGTGCGCAGCTGTCCCTCGGGGAGGTCCTGCGGATCGGCGGCCAGACGCTGCCCGTGATGCTCTCCACGCTCGCGGTCTGCCTGCTCGGTGCGTGGGGGATCGGTCGGCTGCTGAACGTCTCGCGCATGCTCCGCACGCTGATCGGCGTCGGGACCGGCATCTGCGGCGCCTCGGCGATCGCAGCGGTCACACCCGTGGTCGGCGCCGTGGGGGCGGACGTCGCCTACGCGATGTCGACGATCTTCCTGTGCAACATCGCCGCGGTGTTCGTCTTCCCGATCATCGGGCACGCGCTCGGTCTCAGCCAGCACGCGTTCGGCGTCTTCGCGGGGACCGCGGTGAACGACACGTCCTCGGTGGTCGCGACGGCGACGATCTACGGCACGCAGGCGACCAACACGGCGGTGGTCGTGAAGCTGGTGCGGACCCTGATGATCATCCCGATCGTCATCGGGCTGGCCGGACTGGAGGCACGGCGCACCGCCCTCGAGGAGCGCGCGCCCGCCACCGGGTCGCGGAGCGGCATCCGCGTGTTGCGGTTGGTGCCGTGGTTCCTCATCGGGTTCCTCGTGGTGGTGCTCCTCCGGACCGTCGGCGTGCTGCCCGCCGCGGCTGCTCCCGGGTTCTCCACGGCGGCGACGTTCCTGATCACGGTGGCGCTGGCGGCGATCGGCCTCTCGACGGACTTCGGGGCGTTGCGTCGCGCGGGGTTCCGCCCGCTGCTGCTCGGCGTCGTGCTGTGGGTACTGGTCGCGGCCACGAGTCTCGGCGTGCAGGCGGCGTTCGGGCAGCTCTGACGGTGGGCGGCCCTTGCCTGGCCAGTTAACCGGGGGACGGCGGGCCGTTCGGCGATCGGCTACCGGACGACTTGGCGCGCGGCGGCCCAGTAGGAAGGAGAGTCTTGTATGGAGACGCTCACCCTGCTTCGCTATGGGGGAGGGATGGGGAGTCAGATGCGTTCGCCAACACCGATGCCCGGGAACCTGTGGCCACAGGACATGGTCATCACAGTCGAGGACGATTCGCAGGCGCTGCTCGATCTCCTCTGGATTCGGGAAGCATGGCAACTCGACCCTGTCGGGAGCGAGCTCCCGCCGCGTCTCGTCGCAACGCCGAACCCTGAACCAGCGTCGGCTGACGCTGATCGCGAGGCTTGGTCGAACGCATGGCCCGAGATCTGGCGTGCCTGCCTCACCCACGCCGCCGAGGAGCGAGACGCGAGCGTGTTCGATCGGCTGCGAGCGTCATCGACCAGGCCGCAGGAACGGCTTGAGTTGCTGTCTCGGCTCCACGGTCCGTCGTGGCAAGGCGCATTTGGAGGCGACGCGTTCACGGAGCAGCACGAGGAATGGAACCTGGCCCGATTCGAGGAACGGACCTCGCCATCCGCGGTGCGAAAGGAGCCGGAACGGCAGTGCCTTGAGCAGCTGGTGCCCGCATGGCGAGCGGGGCTCACAAAGCTCATCGTGATCCCCTGCCACGGAACGTTCACTCGTCGCGTCGGTGACCACGCACTCCTGGTCACGGCCGAGACGCGGGCTGAAGTAACCGACTATGCCAGTGCACTCCGCTCCTTCGAATGATCCCTGCCGAGGCCCTCTGAGTCACTTCGTTGCAGCAGCAGCGAGGCTCCCGTCCGGGTACATGGTCGGCTACAACGTGCCCTGTAGCCGATCCGCCACCGGACGGTTGAACTGAGCGCTAACGGGAGTCCCATGCCGCGCGGAGTCGTCGAGGGTCGTCGTGTGCGCGACAGGTCGGGCTTAGAGTCATGTGTCGTGAACGAAAGGATCATGTTCGTCCAGCTCAAGACTGGCTACGACACAGACGCGGGCCCGTCCTGGATCGCCAGCGTCCGATTCTCGAAGTCTTGGTCAACGATCTACTTCCATGGCCGCACGTTGGCGCGAGTGACCGGCACTGCCCACGCGAACTTCGATTCCAACTTCTACGATGTCGAGTCGGGCGAGCGCTACTGGGTATCAGGTCCAAAGCGCAACAAGACAGACGCTCGATACGGCCGCGGGAAGCCTACCGTCGAGGACGACGCAAGCGCTGCTTACGAGGCGTTCCTTGGTGGTGGGTCGCTGCCCGGACGAGAGCGCGGCTGACCTGCCTGACCGACGGGATCGCAACCCGTGAGGACGCCGCTCGAACTGTTTCGTTGGCCGATCCCCTAACGGTACGAGCTGAGGGCGCCGGCGGCGTCCGGCGGACACCGTCCGTCGGAACGATCCAACGGGCGTTTCACGGCCAACGACGCGATTAGTCTCACGTCGTGCAACGAACGAGGAAGCAAGGCCTCATTTTCGTCGGTGGCGGGATCCTCTTCATCGTGGTTTTCGGGTTGTTGTTCTTCCTCTACCCTCGGTCGCAGAACACGCTGATCCCGCAGATCCTGGTGCCGTTCGGAGCGGTCGAGATCATCGTGGGGATCGCGCTTCTCGTTCGGTCACGCCGCTCAGGATGAAGCGCGGTCGGCTCCCGAGCGTCGATGAGGCTTGCGGGGTGTTGCTCCCCAAACGAGACGACGTCAGAGTCCTCTCTTCGCCTGCCACCGGTTGATGAAGAACACGACTAAGCCGATGACTGCCAAGCCGGCGCCCACGCAAAACTGTTCGGGCCCATGGTGGTTGGCGAGGTCGAAGACCCCTCGAACAACCAAGACTACTCCCACCACAACGCCCACCCAGGGGAGAACGTCCCGGAGAGGGTTAGGTCGCAGCGTTCGGAAGCGACGTGGAGTCCCGCTTGTATCGTCCTCGTCTGTCATCTGACCAGCATCCTCCTGCCCAGAAGCGTCCGCTAGGCCGTCGGCGACCGAGAACCACATCCTTCGATCAACCAGGGGCCGGCCGTGTTCCCTTCCCGGTACGTACCATCGAGGCGTGAAGTGGTTCGTAGGACTCTCCTGGCTTCTTGGGCTGCCGTTCCTCGGACTCGCCGGGGTCGCAATCGCCCTCATAGCCTCTGCCCACGGAGACGTAGGCCGCATTCTCGAGGGTTCCCTCTTCGCTGCTGGTGCTGCAGCGTGCGCGACGGTGATAGGCCTTGCGCAACGAGCAGGCATGACTCGCGCGGCGGACGAAGCAATCGAGCGCAGTGCTGGATGGGATGGCGAGGAAGATCACGGCGAATGATCACGCCGGGCGGGACCTTGTTCGGTAGGTGATCGGCTACCGGATGCTGTCGTTGAGCTACCGGCTCGAGCGGTCTTTGCGCGACCAGGAGAAGAGCCAGCTCGCGAGGAGCATCACCGCGCCCAAGAAGGTGAAGATGACACCTGCGACTGCGTCCCACCTTGCCACGAGGAGGACGACGCCGATTACGACCAACAATCCGCCGGCGAGCAGGTTGAAACGTGCACGGGCTGGGCGATCGTCGTGGTCGGGGGCTCTCACGGCTCGAACGATACCGTCGCCGAATAGCGTCTGGTAGCTGTCGAAAAACGAACGTCGCTGCTCGGCTGCATCCTCGTCGGACGACGCCCTCCGAACCCCGTCGCAGTCGGGTACCGTCGCCAGCATGGTGCAACGCGGGGACCGGGGCTGGAACTACGTGATGGCGTCTCGCCTCGTAGCCGGCGCAGCGTTCGTCGTCGCCGGCCTGTGCATCCTCATCGTTGGCCCGAGGAGCGCTTGGGTGGGTGTTGCCTTCGTCGGTCTCGGCGCACTCGTGCTGGCGCTTCTGCACGTCGCGTACCGCCGGGGAAAGTACTAGTCAAGCGACCGCTGAGAGAAGACGACCCGATCGATTGCGGTCGACCTTCTGGCCTCGGTGGAGGATCGGTTGTCGGATGAGGATGGCAGGGAGTTGGATCCAGGCATGCCATCCAACCTCCAGCCTCGCGTCCTCGCCCTTGCATTCGGCGTCGGGGCTCTGGTTGCGGGCCTCGTCATCGCGCTTCTCGGCCTCGTCTTCGGCGCCGGTGACGTCGGGCTCTCAGCGGCCGGGTTGGTCATCGCTGGGATGGGACTGCTGGCGGCGATGGTCGGCGCGATCGGCTTCGCGCTTCACGGGTCCGCCCGATCCGAACGCGACTGAACGAAGCGAACATGAGCGGCTACCGGTCTGTTCGGTAGCCGATCGCCTATCGGAATCATGGAGGGGCCGGGAGCATCGGGAGAGGATTGCGGTGTGAACTTTTCTCCCGCTCGATGTGGATACAGGGTGTGAGTACGAAAAGTGAGCAGATCCGGCTGTCGCTGGACCAACCGCCCTCGCTACCGTTTCCTGCTTCCGACGCCCTGGACCACGAAGAGCAGACCGATGACGACGAGGACGATTGCGATGACGATCTGTGCAGCGGGCCTCGGGCTGGAGTCGAACGGCGATAGCGCGTAGAAAACGCCAAACGCCGCAAAGAAGACTCCAAGAACGATAACCGTGACCGGATTCTTGGCGTTGAAGAAACGCGAGGTGTGCTCCTTGCTGAGTGAGATGTACGGGCTGAGCGCGGGTTGGCCTCCGTCTAGATTGCACGGCTGTCGGTGTGGGCGGCCGAGCCCTCTCGGTGTGGCGAGGAACAGCGTGTCCGCCGTACCGCTTGGTGTCCCGAAAGCCGGTTGACTAGCCGACCGGGTTGCCTCAGCTAGCGCGGTGCCAGTTGAGGATCCGCCACCGGGACATGGTGCAGGCGCCCGTGCGATCCTGTGAGGGTGCGCTACCGACTCATGAACGATTACAGCGCGGACTGGCCGCTCTGGCGGGATGACGGAGGAGCGCCAGATGGGGAGCCGCAGCTACCGGAGTGGCTGGAGGCAGACATCCGCCAGTGGGCTGCGACATTCGAATCGCTGTACTCCTACGAGACCGGCTGGCCCGATGCACGGACTGGCGAGGAGCAGCGGCTCAAGGGTGAGCGTCTGGCCGGGGCGATTGCTCGGGAACTGAGTCTGGGCGACTCAATCGTGTTCGCGCACTGGGAGACGAACGTTGCCGGGCGGGAATCCAGGGAAGTGTAAGTAGCCGGCCGATACTCGTCCTGAGCTCACTCAGCGAACACCGGCAGCTGTGTCGGTAGCCGATCCCTTAGCGCAGGGGCTTGTCGCTTTGAGCAAGCCCTACGGCTGCAGTGACCACCGTCAGCGCCGCGCCCACGAGGATCACGACGCCGGCGATCACGAGTGGAACATCGTGGCTCAGGACTGTGACGACGCCCAGCACCAGCGCACCGCATCCAACGAGCAGCGCGAACTGACGTCGTCGTCGCTGACCGAGCGATCCACCTGGCATACCGCGGACCATACTCGGACCACGGTGTCCGCCGGCACTCGGTTTCCCGACCGAGGCTCCCGTCCCGGTAGCCGATGGCGGTTTCAAGGGGTCGTTGCAACGGGTGGTTGTTTCGGGTCTGACAGTAGCTGTCCGAAGGCTTCTGCTGGGGTTCGGTAGCCGAGGGTCTTGCGTGGTCGTCCGTTGAGTTCGGTGGCGACTTCGAGGAGCCGTTCCGGGGTGTGGATGCTG
>NZ_JAGGPH010000014.1 GCF_018613895.1 Curtobacterium sp. ISL-83 | reverse complement strand
CACCGGGCCTCCCGTCCGTCGCGGTGCGCGGGGTCAGTCCGCGAGCCGCAGCCAGACCGCGCCGAGCGGCGGCACCACGATGTGGGCCGACGCGGGGCGTCCGGCCCACGGGGTGTCCTCGGCGGTGATGCCACCGAGGTTGCCCACGCCCGAGCCGCCGAACGCGGTGGCATCGGAGTTGAGCACCTCTTCCCAGACGCCGGCGGTCGGCAACCCGAAGCGCCGCTCGACCGGGACACCGGAGAAGTTCACGAAGACGGCCACGCGTTCGTCGCCGGCCTTCCGGAGGAACCCGATCGTGGAGTGCGGTGCGTCGCCGCCCTCGATCCACTCGAAGCCCTCGGCCGAGGAGTCGTGTGTCCACAGTGACGGCGACGCGCGGTACACGCGGTTCAGCTCGGCGACGAGGTCCTGGATGCCACGGTGCGCCGGGTCGTCGAGGAGCCACCAGTCGAGCCCGCGGGCTTCGGACCACTCGGACGGCTGGGCGAACTCCTGGCCCATGAAGAGCAGCTGCTTGCCCGGGTGTGCCCACATGTACGCCAGGTACGCCCGGACGTTCGCGAGCTTCTGCCACTCGTCGCCGGGCATCTTGCCGTACAGCGACCCCTTGCCGTGCACGACCTCGTCGTGACTGATCGGCAGGGTGAAGTGCTCGCTGAAGGCGTACACGAACGAGAACGTCAGTTCGTCGTGGTGGTAGCTGCGGTACACCGGCTCACGCTCGATGTACTGCAGCGAATCGTGCATCCACCCCATGTTCCACTTCTGACCGAACCCGAGACCGTCGGCGCTCGTGGGCTCGGTGACGCCCGGCCACGAGGTGCTCTCCTCGGCGATCATCACGATGCCGGGGTAGCGCTTGTACGCGGTCGCGTTGGTCTCCTGCAGCAGCGAGATCGCTTCGAGGTTCTCGCGCCCACCGTGGACGTTCGGCAGCCACTCGGTGCGGGAGTAGTCGAGGTACAGCATCGAGGCGACCGCGTCGACGCGCAGCCCGTCGATGTGGAACTCCTCGAACCAGTACAGCGCGTTCGCGACCAGGAAGTTCCGGACCTGCGGCTGCCCGAAGTCGAACACGTAGGTGCCCCAGTCGAGCTGCTCGCCGCGGCGGGGGTCCGGGTGCTCGAACAGTGCGTAGCCGTCGAACTTGCCGAGGGCCCACTCGTCCTTCGGGAAGTGTCCGGGGACCCAGTCCATGATGACGCCGATGCCGGCGGAGTGCAGCCGGTCGATCAGGTACCGGAGGTCGTCCGGCGACCCGAAGCGGGACGTCGGCGCGTAGTACCCGGTGACCTGGTAGCCCCACGAACCGCCGAACGGGTGCTCTGCGAGCGGCAGGAACTCGACGTGGGTGAACCCGGTGTACTGCATGTGCCCGATGAGCTGGTCTGCGACCTCGCGGTAGCTCAGCCCGGGACGCCAGGAGCCGAGGTGGATCTCGTACACGCTCATCGGCCGGTCGTGCGTCGTGGAGGTGGCACGTTCGGCCATCCAGGCCGCGTCGCCCTCGGACCACGTGTAGTCGGACGTGGTCACGACAGACGCGGTCAGCGGCGGTACCTCAGCCTGGCGGGCGAACGGGTCCGCCCGCTCCACCCACCCGGAGTCGGTCAGGATCTGGAACTTGTAGCGCTGGCCGGGACGGGCGCCGGGCCAGAACAGCTCCCAGATGCCGAGGTCGGTCAGCCGGCGCATCGCGGTTGTCCGGCCCTCCCATCCCTCGAAGTCGCCGATCACCCGGACGGCCGTCGCACGGGGCGCCCAGACGGTGAAGGCCACGCCCTCGACGCCGTCGACGGTACGGACGTGCGCGCCGAGGTGGTGCCACAGCTGCTCGTCACGGCCCTCACCGAACAGGTGCAGGTCGATCTCGCCGATGGTGGCGGGGAAGCGGTACGCGTCGTCGGTGGTCCACGTGTCGTCGTCCTCGTAGTCGGCCTCCACCCGGTACCGGCCGAGCTCGCCCGTGGTGGCACCGGCCCAGAGCCCGTCGCCCTCTGAGGTGAGTTCGACGTCGTCCCCGTCGGGTCGGACGATCCGCACGGCCGTCGCCAGGTGGCGGACGACGCGGATGCTCGTGCCGCCGTCGACGGGGTGCGGCCCGAGGACGTCGTGCGGCTGCGACCAGCGGGCCTCGGCGACCTGCTGCCGGAGCCACTCCTCGACGGGTGCCGGACGTGGCCCCGTGCTGCCGCCGGCGGGGTCGTCCGATCCGGCTGGCGGAGCGGGCGCCCGGTGCGCAGCGGGAGCGTCCGGCGACGCACTGGGAGCGTCAGGGCCGTCGTCGGAGGACCCGGCGTCCGCCGCACTGCCGACCGCGTCGGTCGTCAGGTGCCGTGGGTGCGCCGCACCGGACGTGCTGCCGGCGAGCGTCGCCGACTCCGGGACACCGCGGTCCGGGGCTTCCCGGACGACGGGGGGCGCACCGGGCATGTCCTCGCCAGGTCCGGAGACACGGGGTTCGTACCGGGCGGCCGGCGGCTCGACGTGCTCGACCGGATGGGTCGGTCGCGGCGTGTCAGCGGGCATCAGCCGGGGGAGCACCTGGGGTGGCGGAGGCGGGACCGGCGGGACGCTCGGACCCTGCCCGCGACCGGACTGCGGAGGCTGCTCGGCCGCGGCTGGCGGTGTCGGTGTCGGCGGCTGCGGCGTCGGCCGCTTCGGCTCGTTCGGGTCGGTGTTGGTCATCGGTGTGGTCCCTCCACGACGAGCAGGTGCACGGGTTCCTGGAAGGCGTCCAGGCGGACGTAGTTCGACGAGCCCCAGACCCAGCGCTGCCCGGTCACGACGTCGCGGACGTCGAACGACGTCTCCGGCGGCAGGCCGAGGGCGGCGAGGTCGAGGTGCACGGTGGTCTCCCGGACGGAGTGCGGGTCGACGTTCGCGACGATGATCACCGTGTCGTCGCGGCCGGACCGGATGTACCGACCGGGCAGGTGCTTCGAGTACACGACCACGGCGGGGTCCTCGGCGTCGTGGACGTGCAGGTTCCGCAGCTGCCGGAGGGCGGGGTGCGCCTGCCGGAACCGGTTCAGCATGGTGACGTACGGCGCGAGGCTCGCGCCCTCGGACTCGGCGAGCGCGAAGTCACGGGGCTTGTACTCGTACTTCTCGTTGTCGATGTTCTCTTCCGAACCGGGACGGGCGACGTCCTCGAAGAGCTCGTAGCCCGAGTACATCCCCCACGTCGGGGCACCCGTCGCCGCGAGGGCAGCGCGCACCTTGTACCCGGCGCGACCGCCGAACTGCAGGTACTCGGACAGGATGTCGGGCGTGTTCACGAACAGGTTCGGCCGGAGGTACGCACTGGTCTCGTGCGAGAGCTCCTCGAAGTAGTCCTGGATCTCGTCCTTCGTGTTCCGCCAGGTGAAGTACGAGTAGGACTGTTGGAACCCGACCTCGGCCAGGGCGCGCATCATCGCGGGGCGGGTGAACGCCTCGGCGAGGAAGACGGTGTCCGGGTGCTCGTCACGGATCTCGCGGATCACGCGCTCCCAGAACCACAGCGGCTTGGTGTGCGGGTTGTCCACGCGGAAGATCCGGATGCCGAAGGCGATCCAGTGCCGGAGCACGCGCTCGACCTCGGCGACCAGCCCCTCCGGATCGCTGTCGAACTGGATCGGGTAGATGTCCTGGTACCGCTTCGGCGGGTTCTCGGCCGTCGCGATCGAACCGTCGGCGCGCTGGGTGAACCAGTTCGGGTGCTCGCTGACCCACGGGTGGTCCGGCGAGCACTGGAGCGCGAAGTCGAGCGCGACTTCCATCCCGCTGTTCTTCGCCGTCTCGACGAAGTCGCGGAAGTCGTCCTCGGTCCCCAGCTCGGGGTGGATCGCGTCGTGGCCGCCTTCGGCCGAGCCGATGGCCCACGGGCTGCCCGGGTCGTTCGGCCCCGGCGTCAGGGTGTTGTTCGGTCCCTTGCGCGCGGTCGAACCGATCGGGTGGATCGGCGGCAGGTACACGACGTCGAAGCCCATCCGGGCGACGCCGGGCAGACGGCGAGCCGCCGTGCGGAAGTCGCCGCTCTTCCACGAGCCGTCCGGGTTCTTCTTCGCGCCCTCGCTCCGGGGGAAGAACTCGTACCAGGCGCCGACGCCGGCGCGGGTGCGCTCGACGTCGAGCAGCTGCGTCGGCGAGGTCGTCCGCAGCGAGGTCAGGGGCGAGTCCTCGACCTCGGCGACGATGCGCGGGTCGTCGACGGCGGCCAGGCGCTCGGCCGGGTCGAGGTCGGTGTCGCGGACACGAGCGGCCGCCCGCGTGGCGGCGGGGGAGTCGGTCTCGACGGCCAGGCGGTCGAGCAGGACGGCGCCGTCGAGCAGCGTCGCCTCGGTGTCGACACCGGCCGCGATCTTCAGTCGGGCGGCGTGCAACCACGTCGCCCAGTCGTCGGCGAAGGACTCGACGTGCCAGGTCCAGACGCCGACGTGGTCGACCTGGACGGTCGCCTCGAACCGGTCGGTGCCGGGTGCGCCCGGCGCGAGCGGCACCGTGCGGGTACCGCCGTCCGGACGTTCGAGGACGAGGTCGGCGCCGATGACGCCGTGTCCTTCTCGGAAGACGGTCGCGCCGAAGGTGATGACCTCGCCGTCGAACGCCTTTCCGGGGTAACCATTGGGAGTCGTCGGAGCGAGCTCGGTGATCGGGATGCGCCCGGGCTTCGGTCGCCGGGGTCGGTCTGCGGTGGCCACGGAGTCGACGCTACCCGTCCAGCGCCGCGACGTTCCCCGGAAACCCGGCTCGGTGTGGACGGCCGGGCGCGCCGGACGGGTGTGGAGGAACGACGGGAGGCG
Organism: Curtobacterium sp. ISL-83; assembly: GCF_018613895.1. Taxonomy (GTDB): domain Bacteria; phylum Actinomycetota; class Actinomycetes; order Actinomycetales; family Microbacteriaceae; genus Curtobacterium. The sequence continues at coordinate 52,028 of NZ_JAGGPH010000014.1, read as the reverse complement.
CGTGGCGGCGCCGCCACGCGCCTCCCGTCCGATCCGCCGGATGCATCCCACCCGTGGACTCCGTCGGTCCGCCCGACGGGACGGATCAGGCGATCTCGAACACGTGGATCCCCGGCCCGTAAGCCGTGAAGACCTGCCCGGCCGGCCGGAGCCGCTCGTGGTCGCGGTGCTTCTCGCTCGACCAGGCGAGTCGGAACCCGACGACGTCCTCGCGCACCGGCAGGGTGATGTCCCGCGTGCGACCACTGCCGTGCACGACCACCAGCACCCGGTCCGCCGGTTCGTGCTCCGGCGCCGACTCCACGAAGTACTGGAGCGCGCGGTGGATCGGCTGGTCCCAGCCCTCGATCGTCATCGGGTGCCCGTCCGGCCCGTACCAGCTCATCCGCGCAGCCCCGGGGGTCTCCTGCCCCTCGACGCCGAAGCGCGACGGTCGGAGCGCCGGGTGCGCGGACCGCAGGCGGGCGAGGGCCGCGAACGACGCGGTCATCGCCTCGGCGTCCTCGTGGTCGGACCAGTCGACGGGGGTCAGGTCGTCGGACACCACGTACGCGTTGTTGTTGCCGTGCTGGGTCCGGCTCCGTTCGTCACCTGCGGTGAGCATCGGCACGCCGGCCGACAGCATGAGCGTGCCGAGCAGGTTCCGCATCGAACGACCACGGGCCGCCCGGACGCCGCGGTCGGCGGTCTCGCCCTCGATGCCGTGGTTGAAGGACCGGTTGTCGTTCGTGCCGTCGCGGTTGTCCTCGCCGTTCGCCTCGTTGTGCTTGCCGTCGTACGCGACCAGGTCGAGCAGCGTGAAGCCGTCGTGCGCGGTGACGAAGTTGACGCCCGCGAGCGGCCCGCGCTCGGCACCGAACAGGCCCTGGGAACCGGTCAGGGCGTGCGCCAACCGACCGATCCCGGTGCTCGGGGCGCCGTTCCGGCGTTCCTCGGCGATGTCGGTCAACCAGAACTGCCGCACCGTGTTCCGGAACCCGTCGTTCCACTCGCTCGTCCGCGCACCGAACGAGCCGGTCTTCCACCCGTCGGGTCCGACGTCCCACGGTTCGGCGATGACGAGCACGTCCTGCAGGTCCGGGTGGTTCCGGATCCGTTCGAGGAGGGGGTGAGCGGGATCGAAGACGTGGTCGGCATCCCGGGCGAGCGATGCCATCAGGTCGAAGCGGAACCCGTCGACCTGCACGTCGCGCGCCCAGTACCGGAGGCTGTCGACCACCAGGTCCGCGGTGGCCTCGACCGAGGTGTCGAGCGTGTTCCCGCAGCCCGTCGTGTCGAAGTAGGTGTCGTCCGCCGCCCAGCGGTAGCGGTTCGCACCGTCGACACCGCGGAGCGAACTCGTCGGACCCCCGAGCCCCTCTTCCGCGGTGTGGTTGTAGACGACGTCGAGCACGACCTGGATCCCGGCCTCGTGGAGCAGCCGGACCATGCCCTTGAACTCGCGCAGCACGGCGGAGGTGCCGGCCGCCCGTGCGTCGGCGGACGCGTACGCCGCGTGCGGGGCGAAGAACCCGAGGGTGTTGTACCCCCAGGCGTTCTCGCGTCCCGCTTCCTGCAGCCAGTGCTCGGTGTCGAACGCGTGCACCGGCAGGAGCTCGAGGGTGGTGACCCCGATGCGGTGCAGGTGCGCGATGGTGCTCTCGTGCGCGACCCCCGCGTACGTGCCGCGGAGGTGCTCCGGGACGGCGGGGTTCGCGGCGGTCAGGGTGCGGACGTTCGCCTCGTACACGACCGCACGGTCGAGCGGGGTCGCGGGCTTGACGACGCTGCCCCAGTCGAAGGAGTCGTCGACCACGACGCCCGTCCAGCGCTGGGCAGCCGCACCGGGGCCGGTCCCGGTGCCGACGGCGTCGTCCTCAGCAGCCGCCCGCTCGATCCCGCGTGCGTACGGGTCCAGCAGCGGACGTGCCGGGTCGAAGTCGTGCCGGGGCCCGTCCGGACCGTCGACGAGCAGGTGGTACCGGTCGCCGGGGGTGACCCCGGGCGTCTCGGCGGTCCACGCGTCGGAGTCCGCCACCCGCTCGAGCGGGAACGACGTCGACCCGGAGGCGTCGGCGTGCTGCACGACGAGGGTCACGGCCGTCGCCGTCGCGGACCGCACCGTGTACCGAGCGACGCCGTCGCCGAGGAGGAACCCCGCGGGGTGGTCGATGACGGTCTCGTGCATGGCCCAAGGGTACGAGGACGCGCGCGTATCCTGGAATCGTCCGCTCCAGGGAGTACGCCATCCACACCGACAGCACTGTGCCCGTCTACCTCGACCACGCTGCGACGACGCCGATCCTGCCGGAGGCGCTCGCCGCCTTCACGGCCGCGCTCGGGACGGTCGGCAACCCCTCCTCGATCCACAGCGCGGGCCAGCAGGCGAAGATGCTGCTCGAGGACGGCCGTGCGGCGGTGGCCGCGTCCCTCGACGCCGACCCGGTGGAGGTCGTCTTCACCTCCGGCGGCACGGAGAGCATCAACCTCGGCGTCAAGGGGCTGTTCTGGGCCCGGCAGCGCGACCGGGCACGCCCCCGGATCGTCGTGCCGGCGGGCGAGCACCACGCCACCGTCGACACGGTGGCGTGGCTCGAGCAGCACGAGGGCGCCGTCGTCGACGTGGTGCCGTTGGACGCGCAGGGTCGCGTGGACCTGGCCGGACTGGAGGCACGGCTCGCCTCCGCCGACGACGTCGCGCTGGTCACGTTCCTCTGGGCCAACAACGAGGTGGGCACCATCCAGCCCGTCACGCGGATCGTCGCGCTGGCACATGCCGCGGGCGTTCCGGTGCACGCGGACGCGGTCGCCGCCTACGGGCAGGTGCCGGTGTCCTTCCGCGACTCCGGACTCGACGCCCTGAGCGTGTCCGCGCACAAGATCGGCGGCCCGGTCGGGATCGGCGCACTCGTGCTCGGCCGCCGGGCCACCGTCGAGCCACTGATCCACGGCGGCGGCCAGCAGCGACAGGTGCGGAGCGGCACCCAGGACGCGCCGGCGGCCGCGGCGTTCGGGGTCGCCGCGTCGGTGCCGCACGCCGACGTGACGGCACTCCGGGACCGGTTGGTCGCCGGTGTGCGGGCCGCCGTGCCCTCGGCCGTGCTGATGGGCGACCCGGTCGACCGGCTGCCCGGCAACGCGCACTTCACGTTCCCCGGCTGCGAGGGGGACTCGCTGCTGTTCCTGCTCGACGCGGCGGGGGTCGCGGTGTCCACGGGCTCCGCGTGCCAGGCGGGCGTCCCCGAGGCGTCCCACGTGCTGCTGGCGATGGGACTGAGCGAGGACGACGCCCGCGGTGCGCTGCGCATCACGCTCGGCCACACCTCGACGGAGGCGGACGTCGACGCCTTCCTCACGGCGCTGCCGGACGCGGTCGCGCGGGCCGGGGTCGCGGGCATGGCGTCCCGCACGCCGTCGCTCGGCCGCTGACGCACCGGGCGTGCCGTCCCCGCTCCGGTGCGCGGGGTGGGGGACCGGGCACGACGGCGGGGCCGCGGCCGCGTGTCGGAGGTGATCCGCGCCTCCAGTCGGCCGTGCCGGGTGCGCGCCGGTAGGATCGGGGACCATGGTCGAACTGGACTTCAACGAGCAGATCTCCGCACTCCGCGTGACGTTCGGCAACATCCGCACCGTGATCGACGTCGAGCGTCTGCAGCGCGAGATCGACGAGCTGAGCGAGCAGGCCGGTGCCCAGGACCTCTGGGACGACGTCGACCACGCACAGCAGGTGACGAGCGCGCTGTCCCACCGGCAGACCGCGCTCCGGAAGCTCGCCGAGACCGAGCAGCGGATCGACGACCTCGAGGTCCTGGTCGAGATGGCGAACGAGGCCGAGGACGAAGAGTCGGCGATCGAGGCCCGTGACGAGCTGAAGTCGATCGAGAAGGTGATGGGCGAGCTCGAGGTCCAGACGCTCCTCGACGGCGAGTACGACGACCGCCCGGCCGTCATCACCATCCGCGCCGGTGCCGGTGGTGTCGACGCCGCGGACTTCGCCGAGATGCTCATGCGCATGTACCTGCGGTACGCCGAGCAGCACGGCTACAAGACCACCGTGATGGACACGTCCTACGCCGAAGAAGCCGGCATCAAGTCCGCCACGTTCGAGGTCGACGCACCGCATGCGTTCGGCACCCTGTCGGTCGAGGCCGGCACGCACCGACTCGTGCGCATGTCGCCGTTCGGGTCCGCGGGCAAGCGCCAGACGTCCTTCGCCGCGGTCGAGGTCATCCCGCTCATGCCGGAGACCGCCGTCATCGACATCCCGGAGAACGACATCCGGGTCGACGTCTTCCGGTCCTCCGGCCCCGGCGGGCAGTCCGTCAACACGACCGACTCCGCCGTCCGCCTCACCCACCTGCCCACCGGCACCGTGGTGTCGATGCAGAACGAGAAGTCGCAGATCCAGAACCGTGCCGCCGCCATGCGCGTGCTGCAGTCGCGCCTCCTGCTCCTGAAGAAGGAAGAGGAGAACGCGAAGAAGAAGGAACTCGCCGGCAACATCACGGCGAGCTGGGGCGACCAGATCCGCAACTACGTGCTGGCGCCCTACCAGATGGTCAAGGACCTGCGGAGCGAGCACGAGGTGAACAACCCCTCAGCGGTGTTCGACGGTGACCTCGACGGGTTCATCAACGCCGGGATCCGGTGGCGTAAGCAGCGCGACGCTTCCTGAGCCGCGCGCCTCGCTTGCGTTCCAGGCTCGGCGACCTACCCTGAACCGGTCATGATCAAATTCGACCAGGTCACCAAGGTCTACTCGGGCAACCCGAGTCCCGCGCTGGACGACATCTCCCTCGAGATCCTCAAGGGCGAGTTCGTCTTCCTCGTGGGCGCGTCCGGCTCCGGGAAGTCCAGCTTCCTGCGCCTCGTGCTCAAGGAGGAGAAGCCGTCCCGCGGCCAGATCCACGTGCTCGGCCAGCGGCTCGGCACGCTGTCCTCGCGCAAGGTCCCCTACTTCCGTCGCAATCTCGGCGTGGTGTTCCAGGACTTCCGGCTCCTGCCGAACAAGAACGTCTTCGACAACGTGGCGTTCTCGCTCCAGGTGATCGGCAAGAGCAAGGGCTTCATCAGCGAGGCCGTGACCGACGTGCTGAAGCTCGTGGGACTCGCCGGCAAGGCGACCCGCATGCCGCACGAACTGTCCGGTGGCGAGCAGCAGCGTGTCGCCATCGCGCGCGCCGTGGTGAACAAGCCGGCGATCCTGCTGGCCGACGAGCCCACCGGCAACCTGGACCCCACGACCTCCGCCGGCATCATGGCGCTCCTCGAACGCATCAACCAGGGAGGCACCACCGTGCTCATGGCGACCCACGACGCCAGCATCGTGAACCAGATGCAGCGCCGCGTGATCGAGCTGTCCAACGGCACGATCCTCCGTGACGAGCAGTCGGGCGGGTACCAGACGCAGGCGCTCCCGGTGGTCCGTCCCGGTGTCTCGAACACCACCGGCATCCAGACCATCCCCGGGCTCATCCGATGAGGCTCGGACTCGTCATGTCCGAGGTCTCCTCGGGCCTGCGGCGCAACGCGTCGATGGTCGTCTCCGTCGTCCTGGTCACCTTCATCTCGCTGACCTTCGTCGGGACCGCGATCCTGCTCCAGATGCAGATCAACCAGATGAAGGGGTACTGGTACGACCGGGCGCAGGTCGCCGTCTACCTGTGCACCGACACCGACACCACCGGCAACTGCACGGGTGCGAAGGCGACCGACGACCAGCGGAAGCAGGTCCAGGCGCAGCTCGACTCGACGACGCTCAAGCCGTACATCGAGAAGACGTACTACGAGAACCAGGACCAGGCGTACACGCGCTTCAAGCAGCAGTTCAAGGACTCGCCCGCCACGGAGTTCGTCAAGCCGGAGTACCTCAACGAGACCTTCTGGGTGAACCTGAAGAACCCGTCGCAGGCCGATGTCCTGGTCGAGAGTCTGTCGAAGGTCGCCGGCGTGCAGAGCGTGGTCGACCAACGTGGGTACCTGCAACCGATCTTCAACCTGCTGAACGCGTCGTCGTACACCGCGATCGGCATAGCGTCCCTGATGCTCATCGCCGCCGTGCTCCTCATCGCGACGACGATCCGCTTGTCGGCGTTCAGTCGACGGCGAGAGCTCGGCATCATGCGACTCGTGGGAGCGTCGAACCGGTTCATCCAGACACCGTTCGTGCTCGAGGGGGTGATCGCCGCTGCCATCGGGGCTGTCCTGGCCGGAGGTGCGATCGTCGCGGTCGTGTGGTTCTTCGTCCGGAACTACCTGTCGAAGCGGTTCACGGGGACGGCGTTCATCGGGATGGGTGACGCGGCCATCGTCGTGCCGGCGGTGATCGTCATCGGGGTGCTGCTCGCGGCGCTGTCGGCGTTCGTGGCGATCCGCCGGTACCTCAAGGTCTGACGGACGGACGGACGGACGGACCGACCGCCCGCCGGCTGGCCGACCGGCGGGCGACGCGGCGGCGGGGGGGGCGGCGCGCCGGGAAGGTGCGCGGTCCGTGTCGTGTTCACTAGGCTGGAGGGCTGCGCGGCGCGATCGGTGCCGGCAGCCCGTCATCGAGAGGAGACGTCATGGCGAAGGAACGCGGTGAGAAGGTCGTCGCAACGAACCGTCGAGCCCGTCACGACTACCTGATCGAGGACACGTACGAGGCGGGCATGGTGCTCTCCGGCACCGAGGTGAAGTCCCTGCGCGAAGGGCGCGCGTCGCTCATCGACGGGTACGCCTTCATCGACGGCGGCGAAGCCTGGCTCGACGCCGTGCACATCCCCGAGTACACCGAGGGCACGTGGAACAACCACTCGCCTCGGCGGAAGCGCAAGCTGCTCCTCCACAAGCAGCAGATCGTGAAGATCTCGCACAAGACGGCGCAGGGTGGCTACACGCTGGTTCCGCTGCAGATCTACTTCCACGACGGCCGGGCGAAGGTGGAGATCGCGGTCGCCAAGGGCAAGCGCGAGTTCGACAAGCGTCAGGCCATGCGCGAGAAGACCGACAAGCGCGAGGCCGAGCGTGCGATGCGCACTCGGAACCGGGTGGGCGAGTAGGCTCGTCCGAGACGGCCTGGCGCGTCAGCGTCTGGTCAGCTAGACTGAACAGCTGCTCCTCCGGGAGCGAACTGCTCCTCCAGGAGCGATTGGGAACTCAACAGTGTGACAGCGGCTCGTCCGCCGGCCCGTACGGGGATGATCGGTTTCGACATTGCCTGTGTGCCGACGGGAAGCGGGCCGAGGACCCACGGTCATCTCGTGAACGATCCGTGGAAAACAACAAGTGCCAATTCCAAGCGCACTGACTTCGCTCTCGCTGCGTAAGCAGCCCAGCACATGAAGTCCGTCGGCCAGGTGACCGTCCCCTAACCTGATCCCGACGTCATCCAGAGGACTTGCTGCACGGTTGCGCCTCAGGGCCGTGCGGGACTTGCACTGAGACTGGGCCCGTCGTCCTAGATGCCGGTAGCAAAGGACGGGGCCGAGCAGAACGAATCATCCGGATACGCCCGTAGAAGACGTCGAATTGCAGCGATGGACGGGGGTTCGATTCCCCCCATCTCCACCATCGCCGACGGACGGCCGCTGTCACACTGTTCCCACCGAACGCCCCGCCTCGTGCGGGGCGTTCGTGTTCCTGCCACGTGTGAGGGCTACGCTCCGAGCAGGCGCAGGGATCGGCCCGCGTCGAGGAGACGAGAGGTGCCGTCCGTGGTGCGGGAGATCGCGATCCGAGTCCGTCTGCGAGACCAGGGGCCGTTCGGGCTCGCCGAGTACGAGCGGGTGGTCGGGTCCGTCGCGACCGTGGCGGCCGTGGTGGCCTGGCTGCCGACCCCGGAAGCGCGGCTGGTCGTGCGGGGTCGTGGCGCCGAGCCTGTCCGTGTCGAGACGGTGACCTACGGGACCGCATTCGAGATGCTCGTCGTCCTCGACCAGCGTTCCGCTGCGGTCGAGCGGGCGGCAGCGGTGGTCGCGGCGCTCATCCAGTCCGTCCGACTCGAGCACGTCGAGGACGACGTCGCCGGCGTGGCCGGGGAACTCGACCGGCTCGACCGGTCCGCGCCGCGTGGTCGGTCGGCGGTGGAGCGGTCGTTGCGGGCGTTCCTCGAGGGAGCCCGCGCGGATGTGCTGGCGCGCAGGACGACGACCCGTGTGCGGGCGGCGCAGGCGCTCGTCCGGCTCGCCGAGGACGGGGCCGAGCTCGTGGTGGAGCGGGTGGCGGACGCGCTCGCGCCGGTCCTCGAGGAGGAGCCGGTCGACATCGTTGCCGACACCGGTTCGGCGGTGGTCGTGGAGCCCGTGGACGGCATCGAGCCCTCCGTGGTCGCGCCGGAGGCGATCGTCCGCTCGGAGCGGTCTGAGGACCCGTCCGGAGGACGGTCGGGCTCGACCAAGGACGGCAAGCAGGACACGAAGGACAAGAAGAGCAAGCGCGACAAGGACAGCAAGAAGGACAAGAAGGACAAGAGCGAGAAGGACAGCGAGAAGGACAGCAAGAAGGACAGCAAGAAGGACAGCAAGAAGGACAAGCAGGACAAGCAGGACAAGAAGCAGTCCGCCACGAAGAAGTCCGGCAACGACGAGTCGGACAAGAAGAAGTCGGGCAAGAAGAAGTCCTGAGTCAACGGGACCCGCCGGGCCGTCCGGACGGTCTGGACGCCACACGCACTCGCGCATCGGAATCTGTACGCTCGTACAGCACTCGTGTTTCTAGTGTGTTACAGAATCCGGCCAACTTGCTGTCACAGTGCCAGAGTCATTCATCGTGGTCCCCGAGACGGGGGCCGTGGTTCTTCGACAGGAGCAACAGTGGCAACTACGACAGCACAGAAGCTGCCGGACTCCGGCCTCAAGCGCAACGTCGGCTTCATCGGGCTCATCTGGGCCTCGACGGGGTCGATCATCGGATCCGGTTGGCTCTTCGGATCCCAGGAAGCGCTGAAGACCGCCGGCCCGGCCGCGATCATCTCGTGGGTCATCGGTGGTGTGGCGGTCCTCGTCCTCGCCCTCGTGCACGCCGAACTCGGTGGCATGTTCCCGATCGCCGGTGGAACCGCGCGGTTCCCGCACATCGCCTTCGGCGGCGTCGCGGGCGCGTCGTTCGGCTGGTTCTCGTGGCTGCAGTCCGTCACGGTCGCCCCGATCGAGGTCGAGGCGATGATCAAGTACGCGCAGCACTGGAACTTCGCGCACGCCTGGCTGCACACCGAGACGGTGAACGGCGAGACCCAGCAGCTCCTGACCGGTGCCGGGATCGGGGTGGCGATCCTCCTGATGGCGGTCGTGACCGTGATCAACCTGTTCAGCGTCCGGATCCTCGCGAACACGAACTCCGCTGCCACCTGGTGGAAGGTCGCCATCCCCCTGCTCGTCATCATCGTGCTGGGCTTCAGCGGGTTCCACGGGTCGAACTTCGGTGCGGCCAACGGCTTCGCTCCGGACGGCCTGAAGGGCATCCTCGCGGCCGTCTCGACGTCCGGCATCATCTTCGCGTTCCTCGGCTTCGAGCAGGCCGACCAGCTCGCGGGTGAGGCGAAGAACCCGAAGCGGGACATCCCCCGCGCGGTGATCGGCTCGGTCCTGATCGGGCTCGTGATCTACTTCCTGCTGCAGATCGTGTTCCTCGGGGCACTGCAGTCGGGCGCGATCCAGGGCAACTGGGCGACGGCGGACTTCACGAAGTTCACCGGCCCGTTCGCCGACGTCGCGATGGCGGCCGGCCTCACCTGGCTCGCCGTGATCATCTTCATCGACGCGATCATCTCGCCGGCCGGTACCGGACTCATCTACGTCACGGCCACGTCGCGTATCTCCTACGGGCTGAGCCGCAACGGCTACTTCCCGAAGGCGTTCGAGTGGACCACCCGCGCCGGTGTGCCGTGGGTCGGTCTGATCACCGCCTTCGTGATCGGGTGCGTCTGCTTCCTGCCGTTCCCGTCGTGGCAGTCGCTCGTCAGCCTCATCACGAGCGCCTCCGTGCTCATGTACGCCGGTGCGCCGCTCGCCCTCGGAGCCTTCCGCAAGCGCATCCCCGAGATCGAGCGCCCGTACCGCATGCCGCTCGCGTCCGTGCTGTCCCCGGTGGCGTTCGTCATCGCGAACCTGATCATCCTGTGGACCGGATGGCAGACCGACTGGCAGCTCGGCGTCGCGATCCTCATCGGTGCGGTCGTCATCATCCTGAACAACGTCTTCCGCGGTGCGACCAGCGTGCAACCGCGGTGGGACTGGAAGGCGGCCCAGTGGCTGCTGCCCTACCTGGTCGGGATGGGGCTCATCGTGTTCCTCAGTGACTTCGGTCCGCTGAAGAACCCGGTGTTCCCGCTCGGTGTCGACATCCTCGTGATCGCGGTCTTCTCGGTCGTGATCTACTTCTGGGCGATCAACTCCGCCTCGAACCGCGAGGAGATCCTCCGCACCGCGGAGGACGTCCAGGTGGTCGAAGAAGCCGGCGTCGTGGAGCCCATCCACCACTGATCGCCGGTGACAGGACGAAGGGCGCGGTGCCGATCGGCACCGCGCCCTTCGCTGTCCGCCCGCGTCAGCGGCCCAACAGCCGACGAGCCGACCAGCCGACCAGCCGACCAGCGGACCAGCCGGGCAGCCGGGCGTCAGAAGTCGAACAGGTTCGCCCGCAGCCCGCCGTCGCCGTACTCCCGCCGCAGCAGCCCCCGCCGCCGGAGCGCCGGCACGAGGTCCCCGAGCATCCGGTACACCTGCGCGGGGTGCAGGTCGCCGGAGAAGATGATGCCGTCGTTGTCGGCCTCGCTGCCGAGCTCCTCGATGAAGTCGGTGAACTCGTCGGCGGTCCCGACGAACCCGTCCCTGGTCGCGATCCGGCCGAGCCTCGCCTTCCGGGTGAGGAGCTCCCGCAGGGGCGCGTCCGGCGTGTCACCGACGAGCCCGCGCACGGTGCCGGCGGAGACGTGGTCGCCGAAGGTACCGAGCGGGATCGGCGCGTCGAGGTCGAGCGCCAGCAGGTCCGTCTCCGAGTCGCTCGACCACGCGACCGCCGCGGCTCGCAGGGCGTCATCGGAGGGGTGCCGGGACGCGGCGACCAGTCGGTCGGCCTCGTCCGCGGAGCTCGCGATGACGGGCTTCAGCACGAACAGGATCCGGAGGTCCGCGGCGGAGCGCCCGGCGTCGGCGGCCGCGCCCAGCACACGAGCCCGGTAGTCGGCCACCGCGGCGGCCGTCAGTGGTGCGAGTGCGAGCTGGACGTCCGAGTGCGTGCCCGCGAAGGCGAGTCCGCGTCCGGACCCGCCGGGGGAGACCACGATCGGGTCCGACGCGAGCGGGAGCGCGTTGAGCGGGCCGTCGGCCCGGAAGTAGGCCCCCTCGTGCGAGAACGAGTCGAGAGCGTCGCCGTTCGCGAAGCTCCAGTCCGAGGGGTCCCCGACGTAGCCGGACGGCCCCCAGGACCCCCAGAGCCGTCGGAGCAGCCCGATCCACTCCTCAGCGCGGTCGTACGCCTGGTCGTGCGGCAAGGGCGGGAGACCGGCGTGCCGTGCGCTCCCGACGTCGGTGACGACGTTGATGCCGAGCCGTTCGGACGACAGGTGCGCGAGCGTGGCGAACTGGCGGGCGGCGAGGTACGGGGGAGTGATGCCCGCGTTCACCGTGGGCGCGATGCCGATGTGCGACGTCGCCGCGAACAGGTAGGGCGCCAGCAGCAGCGGGTCGTGCTTCGGGCCGCCGTAGGCCTGGCGGATGCGGAGGTCGAGGGTCGCGGGGTTGCCGAGCGAGATCGCGTCCTCGGCGATCACCAGGTCCATGCCGGCCTGTTCGAGCGCGCGGACGGACTGCTGGTACAGGTCGGGCTTCGTCCAGTCGTGGCCCCAGTCCCAGTCGGAGCGGCCCCATGCCTGTGGGCCGAAGCCCCGTGAGAAGAAGTACCCGAAGTGCTGCAGGTCGGCCACCTCAGACCTCACCGGCGATGACGTGCCCCTGGGCGGGGCCGGCTGCCGGCGCGGACGTCGCGGTGGTGACCTCCGTGGCGGACGCGAGGCGTGCCTCCAGGCCGCTGCCGTGGCTGTCAGCGATCGAGCGGACCGCGGCGAACCCGCGCTCCAGGTCGCGGACCAGGTCCGCGACGTCCTCGATGCCGACGGACAGCCGGATGAGTCCGTCGTCGATGCCGAGCTCGGCGCGTTCCTCCGGGGTCCGGCCGGCGTGCGTGGTCGTGGCGGGGTGCAGGATGAGCGACCGGACGTCGCCCAGGTGGGTCATCCGGCTGAACAGCTCGACCGCGTCGATGAAGGCCCGCGCGGCCGGCTCGCCGCCGGCGAGCGTGAAGGCGAAGACGGAACCCGCTCCACGCGGCAGGTACCGCTGGGCGAGGTCGTGGTACGGACTGGAGGCGAGACCCGCGTGGTCGACGCTCGTCACGTCCGGCTGCTGCTCCAGGAACGACGCGACGGCCAGCGCGTTCGCGCTGTGGCGCTCGACGCGCAACGACAGCGTCTCGATGCCCTGGCGGAGGAGGAAGGCGTTGAACGGCGACGGGGTGGGGCCGATGCGGGAGCTGATGACGTCGCGGGCGTACACGATGTACGCGCGCCGACCGAAGCGCTCCACGTGGCTCTCGCCGCCGAGGGAGCGTTCGGGGCTCGTCAGCTGCGTCCACCGGTCGGGCGACGCGGACCAGTCGAACGTCCCACCGTCGACGAGGACACCACCGAGGCCCGCGCCGTGCCCCGAGAGGAACTTCGACGCGGAGTGGATCACCAAGTCCGCGCCGTGCTCGAGCGGTCGCACCAGGTACGGCGTGGCGAGCGTGTTGTCGACCAGGAGCGGGACGCCGGCGCGGTGGGCGACATCAGCCACCCCCGTGATGTCGAGGACGTCGTTCTTCGGGTTCGGGATGGTCTCGGCGAAGAACACCTTCGTGTTCGGACGGACGAGCCGCGCCCACTCGTCGAGGTCACGCTGGTCGGCGACGAAGTCGACCTCGATGCCGAGCCGGCCGAGGTTCTGCAGCAGCAGGCTCTTGGTGCCCTCGTAGATGCTCCGGGCGCTCACGACGTGGTCCCCGGCCTGCAGCAGGGCGAGGAAGGCAACGGTCGCGGCTGCCTGTCCGCTCCCGACGAGGATCGCTTCCGTGCCGCGCTCGAGCAGCGCGATCCGACGTTCGACGTCGGCGTTCGTCGGGTTGCCCAGGCGCGTGTACGTGTACCCGTCGTCGGTCCCGGCGAAGCGGTCGCGGGCCTGGTCGAAGTCGTCGAACAGGAACCCGGAGGACATGTGGATCGCGGGGACGCGCGCGCCGTGCCCGGGGTCGGGCAGGAAGCCGCCGTGCACCTGTTCGGTCGTGAAACCGTGGTCCTCGTTCGCCATGGGGTACCTTCCGGGAGTTGCGGGTCGGTCGTACTCTCGCAGGCTTCCCCGTGAGCAACGGGGAATGCTTCCCCGCGTTACGGTCGGGGCCCGTCCGCTCCGGGCTCCGCGTCACACGAGGGAACGGACGCCGGCGGTCACCGTGTCCCACACGGCACCGAGCGGTCCCCGCGCGAGCCACACGGCGACGCCGTTGACGACCAGGAACAACACGAACCAGACGCTCGCCGGCACCCGCATCTCGGCCGCCGCGATGTGGAAGTCGGTCTGCACGCGCGCCCCGGTGACGAGCCACCGTGCGACCTGCACCACCGACCGCAGGCCGTCGACGACGAAGAACGCGCCGACCGCCGCGACCACGAGCACGGTCGTGTCCGAGGGCCGGAGCGCCACCCAGAGCGCGAGGGCGTCGAACGCGAGCGCCACCAGCAGGCCGAACCAGTTCCGGACGAAGAGCAGCGCGACGAGTCCGATCACCGCGAGCACGACGACGGGCAGCCAGCGCGAGCCGTGCAGGACGCCGGTGACCAGGAGCACACCGGCCCAGAGCGGCGCGCTGTACCCGGCGTACAGGTTGAGGATCCGGACGAGCCAGCGGATGCCCCGGGGACGCCGCCGAGCTGGACCCACGCCTCGCCGGAGCCGTCGGGATGCAGGTCGATGCGCTGGATCCGCCCGCCGAACGGCACGACGACGACGGCGTGGCCGACCTCGTGCGCGATGGTCGCGGCGATCCGGGCCACCCGTCCGACGAGCGGCACGAACGGCAGGACGGCGCCCACGAGGAGCGCGATGACGACGAGGGGCGGGGCTGTGGTGGTCAAGCGACCAGCATCGCAGCCCCGCCCAGGAAGACGCCGAGGACGACCCTGATCAGGGGTGGCCCTGCGTGAGCACCGTGATGACGACGATCGTGCCGACGATCGCGAGCACGGTGAGGACGACGAGGAACGCCGTCAAGCGGTTCCAGCGGTTGTGCCTGGCTATTCGACCGTCACCGACTTCGCGAGGTTCCGGGGCTTGTCGACGTCGCAGCCGAGCTGCAGCGCGAGTTCGCGGGCGAGCATCTGCAGGGGCACGACGGCTTCGAGCGGTCCCCACGGTGCGGTCGCGTGCCCCCAGGCGAGGTCGCCGGCGACCCGACGGCCGAGCGCCGGGATGTCCGAGCCCTCCCCGCCGATGGTGATGACGAAGCCGCCACGGGCGCGGACCTCGGCGACCGCCGCCTGGATCCGGGGCTCCCCGTGGTCGATGACCACCACGGGGGTGCCGTCGTCGACCAGCGCGAGCGGACCGTGCTTGAGCTCGCCCGCCGGGTACGCCTCGGCCCACCGGTAGCTGAGCTCCTTGAGCTTGAGGGCGCCCTCGGCGGCGTACGGCAGGCCCGCACCGCGCCCGAGGAACAGGAAGCCGGTCGCGTCGCGCACGGTCGACACCAGGAGCGGGATGCGGTCGGCGGCGATCGCGGCGGCGCGCTCCAGGCGCGCGGGCAGGTCGAGCAGCTCGCCGACCAGGGCGTCGGCGCGGGGCCGGTCGATGCGCCCGGAGGCGACGAGCTCGGAGATCATGGCCGCGACACCGACCACCACCTGGGCCGTGAAGGTCTTCGTCGCGGCGACGCCGATCTCGGGCCCGGCGTGGCAGTCGAGCACCGCGTCGGCACGGCGGGCGAGCGACGAGTGCAGGTTGTTCGTCAGCGCCAGCACCGGGAAACGGCCCTCGAACCGGTCGAGCGCCCGCTGCACGTCGGCGGTCTCGCCGGACTGGCTGATCGCGACGATCAGCGTGCCCGGGCTGAGCACCGCCTGGTCGGCCTCGCTCGCGACGACGACGTCGGTGGGGATGCCGCCGATCCCGCGCAGCGCGGTCGCGATGACCTGTCCCGCGTTCAACGAGGTCCCGCAGGCGACGATCGCCAGCCGGCGGAACACGGGCAGACCGAGACCGAGCCAAATGCTGCCGTCGGCGGCCCGTCGTGCGATCCGCTCGAGGATGTCGGCGACGACGCCGGGCTGCTCCCCGATCTCCTTCGCCATGTGGTCCGGGTGGTCGCCGAGGTCGAGCGCCGCGGCGGCGAACGGGGACGGCGTCGGGAACGGCACCGGGACAGCGATCCCACGGGAGGACCACGACCACGCCTCGCCCAGCTCCACGACGTCGCCGTCGCGCAGCGCGACGAAGGTCTCGCACCACTCGGCGATCGCGCCGACGTCACTGGCCACGAAGTCACCACGGGCCGAGCGGGCCACGACGAGCGGGGAGCGGTCAGCGGCGACCACCATCCGTCCGTCGCGGGCGTCGAGCACGACGATGGCCCACGACCCCTCGAGCTGGGCGGTCGCGATCTGCACGGCGAGCATGAGGTCCGGGTCAACGGCGAGGGCGCGCTCGACCAGGTGCGAGATGACCTCGGAGTCGACGTCCGACCGGAACTCGTGCCCCTGGCGCTCGAGCGTCGCCCGGAGCCGGTCGGCGTTCTCGATGATCCCGTTGTGCACGACGCTGATGCGGCCGGAGCAGTCGCGGTGCGGGTGGGCGTTCGCCTCGCGGACGGGGCCGTGCGTCGCCCAGCGGGTGTGACCGATGCCGACGCCCGTGAGGGCAGCCCCGGTGCGCGCTGCGACGAGCGTCCGGAGGTCACCGACCCGCGAGACCGACCGGACGGTCTCGATGCCGCCCACCACGGTCCGGACGGCGATCCCCGCTGAGTCGTAGCCGCGGTACTCCAACCGTTCGAGACCGTCGAGCAGGTAGGGGGAGGCGTCGTCAGACACGCGCGCCGCGATGATGCCGCACATCGGATGTCCATTCGGTTCGAGGACACAGGCCGGGGGAGGGACTGTGGCGGAGCGGGAGTTCGGCACCGACCGCCGTCGGGTCTGCCGCGCGTCCGGTCCGCCGGCCCGGGCCGTCGCCCGCCCTCGGATCAGGCGAGGGCGGACGGCGGGGTCCTTGGGCCGACGGTTCGGGTACCGGACGGGGGTACCGCGGGCTGTCCCCCGGAGGGGCACGGCGGTCGGTGCAGGGGAAGCATCACCCGTGGGTGCCCGTCACGGCAACGGCCGCGGGGCGCTCTTGCGGTTCACCGCCGCGTGGGTGCGACTCCCGGAGCAGTGGTGCGGTGTCCCGCAACGCGGCAGCCTCGCACCGGCGCGGCGGGCCCGTGGCCCCGCACACGACGGGACGGGAGGCCCGGTGCCAGCTGGCACCGGGCCTCCCGTCCCGTCGTGTGGTCCGCTCAGGTGAGCAGCGCGACCAGGTGCGAGCGCGAGCGCGCGCCCACCTTGCGGTAGATCTGCGTCAGCCGCAGTTCGACTGTGCGCTGCGACATGAAGAGCGACGAGGCGATCTCGCGGTTGCGGTACCCCTCGGTCACCTTCTGCACGACGGCACGTTCCTCCGCCGTCAGCGACGTGAGCACGGTCGACGCGTCCGGAGCGCTCCGCGGGCTGCCCGGGAGCGACAGCACGGGTGCGGAGCGCAGGGACGACATCGGCGTGGCCATCGGCATCGCG
Organism: Curtobacterium sp. ISL-83; assembly: GCF_018613895.1. Lineage (GTDB taxonomy): Bacteria > Actinomycetota > Actinomycetes > Actinomycetales > Microbacteriaceae > Curtobacterium. Next base: position 35,215 of record NZ_JAGGPH010000014.1, on the reverse strand, counting down.
GCGGCCGGGGACGGCGTGGCGAGGGGCCGACGCAACCCGGCGGCCTCGTACGCCGCGGCGGCAGCGGCACCGAGCCGCGGACGCTCGCTCGGGGTGCCCGTCACCGCGAGCGCGGCGAACGTCCGAGCGCGTTCGAACTGCGAGTCGTGCGGCTGGAACAGTTCCAGGGCACGCCGACGCGCGATCTCCCGCGTGGTGTCGTCGGACACGAGTGCCAGGCTCCGGGCGAGCACGAGCGCACCCCAGCGGGACGGCCGAGCGTGGTGGTCGCCCGCCAGTCGTGCCGTGATCGCACGGGCATCGTCCATCCGTCCGAGCCGGACGTACGTCTCGACCAGGTCGCCCAGGTGCCGGAGCAGCGCCGGGTTCCGGAGCGACCGACCGATGGCGTCGGCGGCCTCCAGCGCGGTGACCGCCTCGTCCAGACGGCCGTCGAGCAGCAGTACCCGGCCGCGCAGGGCGTGGAGCTTCGCGGTCGCGCCCCAGAGGCGGTTCGTGGTGCGCTGCTCCAGGCACCGGTCCAGGACGTCGAGCGCCTCGGCGGACCGGCCCTCCGCGAAGTGCCGCCATGCGAGCGCCGTCACGCGGGACGGGTCCCGCAGGCGTTCGGTGATCGACGAGCCGGCCTCCCACACGTCGATCGCGCGGAGCGCCTGCCGGAAGTTCCCGGAGCGCACCTCGTTCTCGGCGGACAGGTAGCGGGCGGCCTCGGTCCACATCACGGCTGTCTCCGGACCACGGGCGAGGACCAGGGCGAACACCCGACGGGCGCTGCGGTAGCGCTCGGCGATGCTGAGCGCGTGCGCGAGCAGCAACAGTGCCGGGTCGGACATGCCGAGCAGGACGCTCGACGAGAGCCCCTCGTGCAGGTCCGAGTCGGCGGGCAGGGTGCCGTCGACCGCCGCGATGAGCTCGCGGGCGCTCGTGATGATCTCGAGCGTGCGGGGTGAGGCGGTCGCCTCGTGCTGTGCGGCACGTGCGAGCAGGTCGCGGGCCTGGTCGAGCTCCCACGCCTCCCCGCGGAAGCACGCCACCATGGCCAGCAGTCCGGCGACGGCGTCACCGTCGGCCGGCTCGGCCGTCCCCACCGGGAACAGCAGCTCGTCGGCGTGCACCGTGTCACCGCTCAGGTACTCCACCGAGTACTGCAGGCGGAGGCGGCGGACCTCCTGCGGGGTCGACCGGAACGGCCGGATCGCGGCGAGGTACCGGGCGGCGAGCCCGAGCAACCGACGGCCGAGCAGGACCTCGGCGACCCCGAGGAGCGCTTCGTGTTCGTCCTCGACGCCGCCACCGATGTGCAGCGCACGCTCGGTGAGGGTCACCGCGGCCGACGGGTTGCCGTCGATCGCGTACGACCGGGCCGCGGCCAGCAGCGCCACGACGTCCGGGACGTCGTCGACGAAGCTGCGGTGCCACGCGGCGGCGCGGGGATCGGACTCCGCGCTCGCCTCGGCCAGTTCGGCGTGCGCGTTCCGCCGGTCGCGGGCGCCCATCTTCCAGTACAGCGCGGAGCGGACCAGCGGGTCGCGCACCGTCACGGACTGGCCGCGGACGGAGGCGAGTCCGGCACCGACGAGGTCGTCGACCTCGTCACGGTCCCAGCCGGAGGCCTTCGCCGTGGGGACCAGTGCCAGTCGTGCGAGGACGTCCAGATCTCGTCCCGCAGTCGAACCGAGCACCACGGCGGCGATCGCCTCGGTGGTCGGTGTGGGGCGGAGTGGCAGCACGAGCGGCTCGGAGCCGTTCAACTGCTCGCGGGACAGCACGGCGAGCTGCTCACGCAGTGCACCGGGGTTGCCGCCCGTCTCCTCGGCGAGGACCGCGAGGACGCCGTCGTTCGCTTCTTCGGGAGCCATGTCGCGGGCGAGGACGAGCGCCTCGTCCGCGGGCAGGGGCTCCAGGCGCAGCATCGGCAGCGCCGCCAGGGGGCCGTTCGACGGCACGGTCCTGACACTCGCCACGACGCGCAGCGCGGTGCCCGCGAGTCGTCCGGCGAGGAACGCGATGAGCTCCTGGCTCTCCGCGTCCATCCGGTCCAGGTCGTCGATGAGCACGAGCGTCGGCGGGAGCGTCAGCGCGTGGACGGCATCGAGGAAGTCGTGTGCAGCGGCGAGACCGTCGGCCGAGGCCGGGATCTGGGCGCCCGCCTGCAGCAGGTGGGCGATGTGCGCCGTGGCACGGGGGTCGTCGAGTGCGGTGAACAGGGCGGTCACGCCGGCCAAGGGCCAGCGTGCTTCGCTTCCGTTGACACCGACGCGCACGACGGGGAGGGAGACGCGGTTCGCGACCGCGTCGAGGACGCTGCTGCGTCCGGAACCAGGGTCGCCGACGACAACCATCGCGGACTCCCGGGGGAGTACCGCGAGGGTCGCGATCCGGTCGACCTCAAGACGGCGACCGGTGAGTGCCATGACTCACCGAGCTCCGGGTCCGGATGCGAACAACGACGGGACGCGGCGCGAGGGCAGCGTCGGGAGGCTCCGGGACGGGAGCAGCAGGACGCCGCGCGGACGCAGCGACGGGACGGTGCGCGGGCGCAGCGTCACGTGTCGTGGGTTGTGGTGGTCTGAACGCGGACCACGAGTGAGGGTGCACTCGCTTCCGCCTGGGAACGATGAAGTCATCGTCTGTATCACCCCTCGGGTTAGGGTCTTCCGGACGAACACGACGGGCCGGGTCGGTGACGGATCTAGGGAATCCGAGACGTCTTCTGTACCTGCCGTTGAAAAGCACGATAACTCAGGTTCTTCTCGTCTTGTCCGGTCGCCGCGAGCGATTGTCCCCCTGCGTGTCCCCAGTCCGGGGGGGACGAGTGCCCCATTGCGGGGGTGACCCGGGGTCCGCGGGACGGAATCGGGGTACGCTTCTCCGCCGGTTCCAGGGCGGTGTGCCGATCTCGGACGACCTGCGACCCCCGGCCGGGGTACACCGTCGCGATGGGGTGTGTCGGGGTGGTCGGAGCGTTCGGGGGACGGGTCCGGGGGACGTTCGTGCCGGTGGGTGGTCGGCGGTCGTGCAGGTCCGGGTTCGCGACATCGTGGGAGTCGTCGCGTCGTGCGTCGTGGCTGCGGTGCGACCTGGCCGTTGTCGTCGGACAGCGGTGGTGTCGCACGCAGCCCGGATCAGCGGCGGATGACCTCGACGACGGCGTCGTGGACCAGTCCGTTCGTCGCCAGCGCGCTGCCGTGCCACGGCCCCGGGTCGCCGTCGAGCGAGGTGAAACGGCCGCCAGCCTCCTCCACGATCGGGACGAGCGCGGCGATGTCCCACGGCTTCAGGTCCGGTTCGCCGGCGATGTCGAGCGCACCTTCGGCGACGAGCATGTACGACCACATGTCGCCGTAGGCGCGAGTCCGCCAGACCCGGCGGGAGAGCTCGATCAGGGGCTCGAGACGGTCGTCGTCGTCCCACTGCTGGATGCTGTTGTAGCTCAGGCTCGCCTCGGGGAGCTCCGCGACGCCGGAGACGTGCAGCGGGCCGTCGAGGGAGTGCGCACCGAGTCCTTCCGCCGCCCACCAGCGCTTGCCGAGGGCCGGCGCGCTGACGACGCCGAGGACCGGACGGCCGTCCACCGCGAGGGCGATGAGCGTTGCCCAGACCGGGACCCCGCGCAGGTAGTTCGCGGTGCCGTCGATCGGGTCCACCACCCACTGGCGGTGCCCTTCGCTGACGGCCTCGGCACCGGTGTCCGCGGTCGTCTCCTCGCCGAGGAAGGCGTCGTCCGGTCGTTCCGCCGCGAGGCGCTCCCGCAGTGCACGCTCGACGGCCTGGTCGGCGTCGGTGACGTGCGTGCTGTCGGCCTTCTTCGACACGTGCAGGTCGGCTGCGCGGAACCGCTCGAGGCTGATCGCGTCGGCGGTGTCGGCGAGGGAACGGGCGAAGTCCAGGTCGGCGCTGAGGTCCACGCGTCGAGCGTAGTGCGGGCTCCGCGGCGGCGTGCGCGCTAGGCGGCCACGACCTCTTCTTCCTCGAGCCGGGTGACCTCACGCTCGCGGGCGATGCGGGTCCGCCGTGCGACGAGTCCGTGTACGACCACGCAGAGGAGCACCGTCGCGGCGAGCCACAGGGCGAGCACGAGTGACGGACGACCCAGCGAGGCGCCCGGGAAGTACTGCAGGTCCTGGGCTGCCTGCAGCCAGGCGGCACCGCTCCAGAACGCGTGCAGCGCGGCGAAGAAGCCGGGCTGGAACGCCGGCTGGAAGATCCCGCCCGACGACGTGAAGTTGAGCATCACGAAGAGCATCGTGAGGATCGGCGTCGTCCAGCGTCCGAGGATCGGGTGCAGCCCGATGCCGAGTCCGATGATGATCGCGTCGTACATCCACGCGAACAGGAAGACCTGCCACCGGTGGTCGGTGACGACCCCGTAGACCGGACCGGCGATCAGGATCCCGATGCCCGCGACGACGCCGGCCGTCGCGAGGCCGACCACGACCGTCCACACGGCGCGGAGTCGGGTCGCGAACGCGGCGACGGCGATCGCCGAGGCGTACCCGCCGACGCTCAGGGCGACGAGCAGGAAGAACAGGCCCTGGCCGGTGGAGTCCTGGTCACCAGCCGGCACGACGTCCTTGACCGTGAACGGCAGGTGCTGGCCGTACGCGATCGGCAGGAAGACCTTCTGCGCCGCGGTGGCGGTCGTCTCGGACGCCGCCGTCGACACGTAGAGCGTCGCTCCGGTCGTGCCGGGAGCGTACACGGCAGCGAGGTCGCGGTCACGGACGCGTTGCTCCGCCTGCGCGGGACTCGCGACGACGTGGGCCACGAGGGCTCCCTTGGACTGGTCGGTCACGGTCTGGGCGAAGACCTGTGCTGCCGGGCCCTGCCCCACGATGCCGACGGGGAGGTCCTTCGGCATCGGGGCGTGGAATGCGCCGAGGTACGCCAGCCCCATGCCGGCCGCGAGGAACAGCGGCACCAGGATGTGCGTCGCGAACGACAGCAGGGTGCGGCCGAGCCCGGCGGGGCGGAGGAGCGTGGGCTCGTCCGGGCGGCGGGGGCTCCGGGGAGCGGCGTGGGTCCCGACGTGCGGGGTGGACGGGGAGAGTGGCGGGTGCGACGTCGTCGTCGTCATCGTGGGGGAGGACGGAGCGTCGACGGTGGTCGGCGCAAAGTTGTACTTTGCAACTTCAGACACGGTCCGACTGTACATCGTCCCCGCGAGCCTGTCGACCCGTCCGTCGCCCGAGCGACTGACTCATTGCACCGGACGTCAAATCGCCGGCCGTCCATCCGTCCATCCGTCTACCCGTCGAGCCGGCCAGCCGTCTACCCGTCTACCCGTCGAGCGGGCACGACACGTCGTGCGGGGTCCGCCGAGCGTGCGGACGTCGTCGCCGAGGAGCGGCGAGTGTGCCGGAACGTGCCCGCTCGCCGGTCCAGCCGTCCACCCGTCCAGCCGTCGACCGTCCACCGTCGAACGGGCACGACACGTCGTGCCGGGTCCGCCGAGCGTGCGGACGTCGTCGCCGAGGAGCTGCGAGTGTGCCGGAATGTGCCCGCTCGGCGCCCGACGGCGGGAGCGTCGGAGCCAGCCCCTCGGACGGTCGCCGGTCGCGCCTCGGCCCCGAGCGGCGGCCCTCGACCGGGCACGACACGCCGCGGGCCGATCGGCGAGCGGGCGTTGTCCGTCGCCTGGCGAGCCCGAACGTGCCAGGAAGTGCCCGATCGGCGCCGCGCCGAGCCCGTTCGGCACCGGCACCGGTAACGGCACGGCACCGGCGCCGCCGGGCTACTCCGTCCCGGGGTCCTCGCCGCCCATGCCGGTCAGCAGCGCGCGGAAGGAGTCCAACCGCTCGACCCCGGTCGGCCCGAGCTCCCCGGCCTGCACCCGATCGACGATCTCCCAGTCGTGCGCCTGGTCCAGCGGGATGCCGTCCGGCGCCGGCAGCACGGGGATGGCGTGCGAGGCGAAGGACCGGAACACGTTGGCCGGCTCGACGTGCCCGAGCCCGAACGACCGCACGCCAGGGGTGTCGATGATCCACCCGCCGTTGTTCACCCGGAGCGCGATCGAGGACGACGACGTGTGGCGCCCCCGTCCGGTCACCGAGTTGACGACACCGATCGCCCGCGTCGACCCGGTGAGGGCGTTCACGAGCGTCGACTTCCCGACACCGGAGTGCCCCACCGTGACCGTCACCTTGTCGTCGAGCAGCTCGTGCAGGGCGTCGAACGGCACGTCGTCCTGCCGGCTCGTGACGATCTGCAGATCCAGGCAGGCGAAGTGCGCCAGGAACGGGCCCGGGTCCGCGAGGTCCGTCTTCGTGATGCAGAGGATCGGGTCGAGCCCCGCGTCGAACGCGGCGACCAGGTACCGGTCGATCAACCGGGTCCGCGGCTCGGGGTCGGCTGCGGCGACGACGATGAGCATCTGGTCGGCGTTCGCCACGATCACCCGCTCGACCTCGTCGGTGTCGTCCGCGCTCCGGCGCAGCAGGGTCGTCCGCTCGGCGACCTTCACGATCCGGGCGAGGCTGCCCTCGTCACCGGACACGTCACCGGCGAGCGACACGTGGTCGCCGGTCACGACCGACTTCCGGCCGAGCTCCCGGGCCTTCGTGGCGGTGATGACGTGCTCGACGCCCTCCACGGACACGAGGACGCCGAACCGCCCACGGTCGACGTTCGTCACCCAACCCGTCGGGGCGTTGTCGTACGTCGGCCGCGTCTTCGTGCGGGGCCGGTTGCCCTTCGGGTTCGGTCGGACCCGCACGCTCGACTCGTCGTACTGCCCGTACGGCTCGTCCTCGTCGGTGTCGGCACCGTCGCCGTCGTCCCACCAGCTCATCGGGACACGCTCCCGTCGGCGGGGACGGACGTCGCCACCAGCGCGGCCCACAGCTCCGGGAACTGCGGCAGCGTCTTCGCGGTCGACCCGATGTCGTCGACCGCGATGCCGTCCACGACGAGGCCGACGATCGCCCCCGCGGTCGCCATCCGGTGGTCGTCGTACGCGGCCCACGCCGAGCCGTGGAGCGGCGCCGGCGTGATCCGCAGCCCGTCGTCGAGTTCGTGCACCGCGCCTCCCGACCGGTTCAGGTCCGCCGCCAGGGCGGCGAGCCGGTCCGTCTCGTGCCCGCGCAGGTGCCCGATGCCGGTGACCTCGCTCGGCTCGTCGGCCAGGGCCGACAGCGCGACGAGCGCCGGTGCCAGCTCGCCGCCGCGGCTCAGGTCCAGCGTGACACCCGGCAAGGAGGCCCCGCCCCGGATCCCGACGCCGCCGTCGACCACCAGGTCGTCACCATCACGGACCACGGTCGCGCCCCACAGGGGCAGGAGCGTCTCGAGGTCGGCGCCGACCTGCGTCGTCTCGGCGGGCCAGGTCCGGATCCGCACGGTGCCGCCGGCGACGAGCGCGGCGACGGCGAACGGTGCGGCGTTCGACAGGTCGGGTTCGATGGTGGTGTCCCGCGCGGCGATCGGCCCCGGGTGCACCACCCACTCGCCGATCGCGGGCTCGTCCACCCGGACGCCGCGCGCGCGCAGTGCGGCCACGGTCATCTCGATGTGCGGCAGGCTCGGCAGGCGCTCGCCGACGTGCGTGAGGTGGAGGCCCTCGTCGAACCGGGGCGCGGAGAGCAGCAGGCCGGAGACGAACTGGGACGAGGCGGAGGCGTCGATCGACAGGGCCCCGCCCCGGACCGATCCGGTACCGGTGAACGAGAACGGCATCGCGCCGTCGCCGTCGTCGGTGACGTCCACCCCGAGGTCCGCCAACGCGCGGATGATCGCGCCCATCGGACGCTTCCTGGCGTACGGGTCGCCGTCGACCGTGACCGGTCCCGTCGCCAGCGCGGCGAGCGGGGGCAGGAAGCGCATCACCGTGCCGGCCAGGCCGCAGTCGAGCCGGACCCCGCCGTGCATGGCCGCCGGGGTGATGCGGAGGTCCGGTCCGTACGGGTTCGGGGCCGCACCGTCCGCGGGAGCGACCTCGTCGATGCCGACTCCGAGCTGCCGGAGGCCGGCCAGCATGAGCGCCGAGTCGCGCGAGTGCAGGGGGAGCCGGATCGTGGACGGGCCGTCGGCGAGGGCGGCGAGCACGAGCTCCCGGTTCGTCAGCGACTTGGACCCGGGCAGCGACACGTCCCCGCGCAGGGGACCACGTGCGAGCGGTGCGCGCCAGGGCTCGGGCGTCGGGTGGGAATGCGTCGTAGCAGCCATCAGTTCACAAGGGTACTGAACGCATCGGGAGGACCATTGGCGACAGCAACACTGACACGGACGTCCGAGCGGCTCGCAGCCGCCGTGACGACCGTCGTCGAGCCCGTCTCCGGGTCCGACGGACACCCCGCCGAGTCCGGGGGACCGCTCGCGGCCGTCCGCCTAGACTGGGCCGCGATGACGACCGACGAGCCGCAGGCAGCACCCCAGGACCTCGTGACCGAGACCGAGGTCCAGTTGGACGCGGTCGAGGACGAGCAGGAAGCGTTCGAGGACGGGTCGTCCGAGGACACGGCGGACGCGACCGACGAGACGTCGGACGCGGCCGACGCCACCGAGCCCGACGTCGTGGACGCGAAGACGGTCTCGGAGCACGAGCTCCGCACGCTCTTCGAAGACCAGGCACTCCCGTTCATGGACCAGCTCTACGGCGCGGCGATGCGCATGACACGGAACCCCGCCGACGCGTCCGACCTGGTGCAGGAGACGTTCGTGAAGGCGTTCGCCGCCTTCCGGCAGTTCCGCCAGGGCACGAACCTCAAGGCGTGGCTCTACCGGATCCTGACGAACACGTTCATCAACACGTACCGCAAGAACCAGCGGAACCCGTACCAGGGCACCATCGACGACCTCGAGGACTGGCAGCTCGGCGGCGCGGAGAGCATCACGCAGTCGATCTCGGCGCGCTCCGCCGAGGCCGAGGCCATCGACCACCTGCCGTCCTCCGCCGTGAAGGACGCCCTGCAGTCCATCCCGGAGGACTTCCGGATGGCGGTCTACTTCGCCGATGTCGAGGGCTTCTCGTACCAGGACATCGCCGAGATCATGAAGACCCCGGTCGGGACGGTCATGAGCCGGCTCCACCGCGGACGACGGCTCCTCCGGGGGCTGCTCGCCGAACACGCACGAGAGACCGGCATCGTCCCGGACGCAGCGTCGACGCCGACGATGCGCGGGCGAGGTCGTGGCGCCACGGCGACCACGGCGACCACGGCAGCTCGGTCGACGAAGGCAACAGCGGCCGCTGGTCGCTCCGAAGGGAAGGACGCGCGATGAGCGGCTGCGACTGCTCGAAGGCGAAGGCAGAACTCGAGGAGTTCCTGCACGACGAACTGGGCCGCGAGGACGCGGCGGACATCCGCGAGCACATGGCGGACTGCGTGGACTGCACCACCGAGCACCACGTCGGGGTCGTCCTCATGGAGACCGTGCGGCGCGCGTGCAAGGAGACCGCTCCGGAGCAGCTCCGGAGCGAGATCCTCGCCCGCATCCGCGTGGAGCAGGCCACCCACTGACGTCGCACGACCTGTCGTCCCCCGTCACGTCGTCACACACCGGGAGGCGTCGGTAGGGTCACCCCATGACCCTCTCCGTCGAGTCGATCACCTCATGGTCCGACGCGGACGTCGCTGACGTCGCCGCCCTGGTCCGCCTGCTCGGCCACCAGGTCGACGACGCCGCGATGCGCGCACGGCTCGAGCGGCTCACGCCCGAGGCGGGCCACCGGACCTGGTTGGTCCGCGGCGCGGACGGTCGGGCGACCGCGGTCGCCGGCGCACAGCTCACATGGACCTACGCGAGCGACGAGCCGACGGCGCAGCTGCTCCTGCTGGTGGTCGACGGGACGGCCAGGAGGCTCGGCACCGGTTCCACGCTCATCGGGACGTTCGAGACGTGGGCGGCCGAGCAGGGCGTCCGTCGCCTGAGCGCCGTGAACGCCGCCGCGACCGACAGCGCGCACCGGTTCTACCAGAAGCGCGGGTACCACGAGACCGGACTGCGGTACACGAAGATCGTGTAGCCGTCGCGAGCGGGGAAGCGCCCGGTGTCGGAGTCCGAGGGACTCCCGACACCGGGCGCTTCCGTTCGTCGCTGCTGACGCGGGGACCGTCTAGGCGGAGGTGCCCAGGGCCTTCCGGATGACCTCGGCGGCTTCTTGTGCGGAGCGCTTCGACGAGCCCGTCGCCGGGGCCGCACTGGCAGCGCGCGAGGCGACCGACATCGGCCGACCGTCCAGGTGCGGGGAGAGGTTCATGCACACGAACGGCCAGGCGCCCTGGTTCTCCGGCTCTTCCTGCGCCCACACGACGTCGGCGTTCGGGTAGCCCGCGAGCACCGACAGGATCTGGTCGAGGGGGAGCGGCGCGAGCTGCTCGAGTCGGACCAGTGCCACGTCGTCGATCCCGCGCTTCTCGGCCTCGGCCCGGAGGTCGTGGTGGACCTTGCCCGAGTGCAGGACGACGCGACGCACGGCCGACTTGTCCGCCACGCGGTCGTCGTCGAGCACCTCGCGGAAGCCGCCGGTGGTGAACGCGTCGACCGGGCTGGTCGCCTGCCGCAGCCGGAGCATCGCCTTCGGGGAGAACAGGACCAGCGGGCGCTGCGGGCGCTCCCACGCCTGACGACGCAGCAGGTGGAAGTACGACGCGGGCGTGGACGGCCGGGCCACCACCATGTTGTCCTCGGCGCAGAGCTGCAGGTACCGCTCGATGCGCGCCGACGAGTGGTCAGGCCCCTGGCCCTCGTAGCCGTGCGGGAGCAGCAGGACGAGGCCGGAGCGCTGTCCCCACTTCTGCTCGGCCGAGGAGATGAACTCGTCGATGATGGTCTGGGCACCGTTCGCGAAGTCGCCGAACTGGGCCTCCCACATCACCAGCGCGTCGGGACGCTCGACCGAGTAGCCGTACTCGAAGCCCAGCGCCGCGTACTCGCTGAGCAGCGAGTCGTAGATGTAGAACCGGGCCTGGTCCTCGGTGAGGTTCGACAGCGGCAGCCACTCCTGGCCGTTCACCCGGTCGTGGAACACCGCCTGGCGCTGCACGAACGTGCCGCGTCGGGCGTCCTGCCCGGCGAGGCGTACCGGCTTGCCCTCGACGAGGAGCGAACCGATCGCCATCAGCTCGGCCATCGCCCAGTCGATGCCGCCGTTGCGCGTCATGTCGGTGCGCTTCGACAGCAGCTGCTGCAGCTTCGGGTGGATCGAGAAGCCGACCGGTGGGTTGCTGTGCGCGTCGCCGATCGCCCGGACGAGGTCTTCCGACACCGCGGTCTCACGGACCTGGTGTTCGGAGTCGTCACGCTGCGCCGTGGGACGCTCGAGCCCCTGCACGGCACCGTCGTCGTCGACGTCGATCACCGGGATGGTGCCCGTCTGCGCCTCGTGCGTCTCGGCGAAGGCGCGCTCCAGGCGGTCTTGGAAGTCGCGGTGGGCCTCGTCGTACTCTTCCTGCGTGATGTCGCCGCGGCCGACCAGGGCCTCGGTGTACAGGGTGCGGACGGAGCGCTTCGCCTCGATGAGGTTGTACATGAGCGGCTGGGTCATCGAGGGGTCGTCGCCCTCGTTGTGGCCGCGCCGGCGGTAGCAGACCAGGTCGATCACGACGTCGCGGTGGAACTCCTGGCGGTACGCGAACGCCAGGTCGGCCACCCGGGCCACGGCCTCGGGGTCGTCGCCGTTCACGTGGAAGATCGGCGCCTGGATGGTCTTCGCGACGTCCGTCGAGTACACCGATGAGCGGGCGGACTCCGGCGGCGTGGTGAACCCGACCTGGTTGTTGATCACGAGGTGCACGGTGCCGCCGGTGCGGTACCCGCGGAGCTGCGACATCTGCAGGGTCTCCACGACGACGCCCTGCCCGGCCATCGCGGCGTCGCCGTGCACGAGCACGGGCAGCACGCCGAAGGTGCCGGGGGCTTCGCGGTCCTGCTTCGCGCGGACGATGCCCTCGAGCACGCCGTCGACGGCCTCGAGGTGCGACGGGTTGGCGGCGATCGTCACCGGGATGGCGGTGCCGTCCGAAGCGCGGAACACGCCCTCCGTGCCGACGTGGTACTTGACGTCGCCCGAGCCCTGCCCGGAGACGGAGCCCGGCAGCGACGAGCCCTCGAACTCGCGGAAGATCTGGCCGTAGGTCTTGCCGGCGATGTTCGTCAGGACGTTCAGACGACCGCGGTGGGCCATGCCGATCGCGACCTCGTCGAGCCCGGCCGCCGCGGCCTGCTGGATGACGGTGTCCAGGAACGCGATCGTGGACTCACCGCCCTCGAGCGAGAAGCGCTTCTGCCCGACGTACTTGGTCTGCAGGAAGGTCTCGAACGCCTCGGCCTCGTTCAGCTTGCCGAGGACGCGCAGCTGCTCGTCCTTCGAGGGCTTCGAGTACGGGACCTCGATGCGGGCCTGGATCCAGCGTCGCTGCTCCGGGTCCTGGATGTGCATGTACTCGATGCCCGTCGTGCGGCAGTACGCGTCCCGCAGGATCCCGAGGATGTCGCGCAGGGGCGCGTTCGTGGTGCCGGCCAGACCGCCGGTGACGAACTCGCGGTCGAGGTCCCAGAACGTCAGTCCGTGGTTCTCGATCTCGAGGTCCGGGTGGGTGCGCTGGCGGTACTCGAGCGGGTCGATGTCGGCCATCAGGTGGCCGCGGACCCGGAAGCTGTTGATGAGCTCCTGCACGCGCGAGGTCTTGTTGACCCGGTGCGCCAGGTCGACGTTGATGTCGTTCGCCCACTGGATCGGCTTGTAGGGGATGCGGAGTGCGGCGAAGATGCCCTCGTAGAAGCCGTGCTCGCCGATCAGACGCTCGTGCACGCGCTTGAGGTACTCGCCCGACCCAGCGCCCTGGATCACGCGGTGGTCGTACGTGCTCGTCAGCGTGATGGTCTTGCCGATGCCGAGCTCGATCAGGGTCTTCGACGCCGAGCCCTGGAACTGCGCCGGGTACTCGAGGGCGCCGGCGCCGATGATCGACCCCTGGCCCTTCGTGAGGCGCGGGACGGAGTGCACCGTGCCGATGCCGCCCGGGTTCGTCAGGGAGATCGTCGTGCCCTGGAAGTCCGCCGGCGTGAGCTTGTTGTCACGGGCGCGCTTGACCAGGTCCTCGTAGGCGGTGAGGAACTGGCCGAACGTCAGCGACTCGGCGCGCTTGATGCTCGGCACGAGGAGCGAGCGCGTGCCGTCCTTCTTCGGGACGTCGATCGCGATGCCGAGACCGACGTGCGCGGGCTGGACGACGAAGGGCTTGCCGTCGCGCTCCTCGTAGAACACGTTCTGGTTCGGGGTGTCCTTGAGCGCCTGCACCATGGCCCAGCCGATCAGGTGCGTGAAGGAGATCTTGCCGCCGCGAGCACGGCGGAGGTGGTTGTTGATGACGATGCGGTTGTCGATCATCAGCTTCGCCGGGATCGTCCGCACGCTGGTCGCGGTCGGGACGGTGAGCGAGGCGTCCATGTTCGACGCGAGGGTCTTCGCCATGCCGCGGAGCGGTGTCGCGACGTCCTCGTGGGTCTCGGCGTGGTCGTCGGTGGCGTCGTTCGCCTCGGCCGGGATCGGCTGCGGGGACGGCTGGCGCGAGGTGGTCTTCGCCTGGATCGGCCCGGACTTCACCTCGGCGGCGTCACCAGTCGCGGGCTGCTGCGTCGACGACGTCGCCTGGGTCGGCGCGGGGGCGGGGGCGGAGGCAGCGGGAGCGGTGGGCGCGGACGGCGCCGGAGCGGGGTCGCCACCCTGCGTGCGGTGGTAGCTCTCGAGGACCGGCCACCAGGACTTGTCGACGGAGTCCTTGTCCGCGACGAACTGCTCGTAGAGCTCGTCCACGAGCCACTCGTTCGCGCCGAATTCGCCCGCGGTCTCGTCGGTTCCGGTCAGATGGCTCGACACAGCCGATCGCCCACTCTCCATCGATAGATGCTCGTGTGTGTCGTGCGGGCAACCCTGCGCCGCACTGACCGAAAGCCTAGCCGCTCCGAGGTGACCGTTCGGTGTCAGTCGGAGGCGAGTCCGGTCCCTGTCCGGGCACCGCGCGTGTCGCTCCCCGGGCGCCCGGAACCCGCCAGACCGGCCGTTCGGCGGAGCCGTACAGTGGGGCGCATGAGGTTCTACGAGACGCGGCCGACACACGACCTGACCTACTCCGACGTCTTCCTCGTCCCCAGCCGCTCGAGCGTGACGAGCCGCTTCGACGTGGACCTCGCCACGAACGACGGGTCCGGCGCGACCATCCCGATCATCAGCGCCAACATGAACTCGGTCACCGGACCGCGGCTGGCGGCGACGCTCGCCCGCCGTGGTGGCCTCGGTGTGCTGCCGCAGGACATGCACCTGCAGGACCTCGACGCCGCGATCCGGTGGGTGAAGGACCAGCCGGTCGCGTTCGACACCGCGTACGACATGGGCTCGGACGCCACCGTCGCCGACGCGCTCGGGCAGCTGCTGCCCGTCGCCGGCCGCGGCGTGGTCGTCCGTGACGCGACGGGGGAGTACCTCGGCTGCGTGCCCGCGACGCGGTTGGCGACCGCCGGACCCGACGCCACCCTCGGCGACCTGCTGCACGGCGCCTCCACCGGCATCGACGCCGAGGACGCCGGCACCCCGCGTCACGTCTACGACGTGCTCACCGCTGCCGGCGTCGACTTCGCACCGGTCACCCGTCACGGACGCGTCGTCGGCACGACCAGCCCGACGAGCGCCATCCGCTCCGACATCTACCGGCCCGCGGTCGACGGGAACGGCCGGCTCCGGGTTGCCGCAGCGGTCGGGATCAACGGAGACGTCGCGGCCAAGGCGCAGGCGCTCGCGTCCGCCGGGGTCGACGTGCTCGTGCTCGACACCGCGCACGGGCACCAGGAGGGCATGCTCCGGGCGCTCCGCCAGGTCGCGGCCCTCGGGCTCGACATCCCGCTCGTCGCGGGCAACGTCGTCACCGCCGACGCGGTCGCCCACCTGGTGGAGGCCGGTGCGTCGATCATCAAGGTCGGCGTCGGGCCGGGCGCGATGTGCACCACGCGCATGATGACGGCCGTCGGTCGGCCGCAGTTCTCCGCCGTCCTCGAGACCGCGGCCGCCGCTCGTTCCCTCGGTGCCCACGTCTGGGCCGACGGGGGCGTGCGGTACCCGCGGGACGTCGCCCTCGCCCTGGCGGCCGGTGCGAGCGCGGTCATGATCGGGTCCTGGTTCGCGGGGACGCTCGAAGCCCCGGGGACGCTCCGGCGTGACGACGCGGGCCGTGCGTACAAGGAGAGCTGGGGGATGGCGTCCGCCAAGGCCGTGCGGGAGCGCTTCGAGCGCCTCGACCCGTACGAGCGGGCACGCAAGGCGTTGTTCGCCGAGGGGATCTCGTCGTCGACGATCTACCTCGACCCCGAGCGGCCGAGCGTCGAGGACCTGCTCGACATGATCACCACCGGCGTCCGGAGCTCCGCCACCTACGCCGGGGCCTCCAGCCTGGCGGAGTTCTCCGAGCGGGCGCTCGTCGGCATCCAGTCGGCCGCCGGCTACGAGGAGGGCAAGCCGCTCCCCGTCAGCTGGTAGCGCGCAGCGCTCCGGCCCGGACCCACGGCGGACGGGAGGCGCGGTGCCAGCTGGCACCGTCCCTCCCGGCACGGCCGTCACCCCGCTGGCGCGGCGCGCCGGTACCGGCGGGTGGGGCCCACCTCCCGTCCGTGTGGTGGTGCGGCTACCGGCGGCGGGTCGCGTCCTCGACGGTGCCGACGAGTTCCTCCAGGATGTCCTCCAGGAACAGGACCCCGACCGTCCGGCCGTCCGCGTCGAACGCCCGCGCCACGTGCCGTCCAGCCCCGCGCATCGTCGCGAGCGCGTCCTCGAGGTCCATCTCCGTGTAGAGCGAGATGAGCTGGCGGATGCGCTTCGGCGGCACCGGCTCGTCGTACTCGTCCGGGCGCAGGTCGATGACGTCCTTCACGTGCACGTACCCGGTGGGGTCGCCGTCGTCGCCGACGAGCACGTAGCGCGAGAACCCGCGTTGCGCGACGGCGTGCTCGACGTCCCCGGGGGTGGCGTCGTCGGGCAGCGTGACGAGCTCGGCCATCGGCACGGCGACGTCGCGGACCTTCTTCTCGGTGAACTCGAACGCCATGGCGAGCTTGCCGTCGTCGGTCAGCATGCCCTCGCGGCGGGACTGCTCGACGATCGTCTGGACCTCCTCCACGGTGAAGGCGCTCACCGCTTCGTCCTTCGGCTCGACCTTGAACAGGCGCAGCACGGCGTTCGCCGCCTCGTTCAGGCCGACGATGACCCAGTGCAGTCCGTGGCCGATGTACCAGAGGGTCGGGACGAGCAGCAGCGCGGCGCGGTCCGGCATCGAGAACGAGATGTTCTTGGGGACCATCTCGCCGAAGACCACGTGCAGGAACGACACGAGCAGCAGCGTGAACACGAAGGCCACCGTGCCGATGACCTCGGCGTTCCACCCGGTGAGATGCAGCGGGCCCTCGAGCAGGTGGTGGATCGCCGGCTCGGACACGTTCAGGATGAGCAGCGAGCACACCGTGATGCCTAGCTGCGTGGTGGCGAGCATCCGGGTGGCGTGCTCCATCGCCCACAGGGTCATCTGGGCGGCCTTCGAGCCCTCTTCTGCGCGTGGTTCGATCTGGGAGCGGCGTGCCGAGATGACGGCGAACTCCGCGGCGACGAAGTACGCGTTGCCGAGCAGGAGCACGACGAGCCAGAAGATGCCCCACCAGTCCGAACTGGTCGAGCGGGAGGCGTCGCCGGTGGCGAGGACGAGGCCGTTCATCGGGAACCGCCCTTCGTCGCGGGGATGATGATGCCGGTGACCGGCGAGGAGTTGGTGGTCGGGTTCGACCCGGTGGTCGCGGTCGACCCGGTCGCCGGGCCCCCAGAGGCCGACCCCGCACCGACCGACCCCGCACCGGCGGATCCCGGCTCGGTCGCGGAGGGTGTCGGTGTCCACCGGATCCGGTCGACCCGGCGGCCGTCGAGCCGCTCGACGCGGAACACCCCGTCGTCCATCGCGACCTCGTCCCCGACGGACGGCAGCCGCCCGAGCGTCGACATGATGAACCCGCCCACGGTCTCGTACGGGCCCTCCTCGGGCACGCGCACGCCGGCGCGGTCCTCGAGTTCGTCCGGCCGCAGGAGCCCCGGGAACGTCAGCCAGTTCCGGGAGCGCACGACGTCGATGCGGGCGCGGTCGTGTTCGTCGGAGACCTCACCGACGAGCTCCTCCACGAGGTCCTCGAGCGTGACGACGCCGGCGGTCCCGCCGTACTCGTCGACGACGATGACCATCTGGTAGCCGCGGCTGCGGACCTCGGCCAGCAGCGTGTCGCCGGGCATGGTCTCCGGTACCCGCTCGGCGTCGGTCATCAGCGCACCGACCGGCACGTCACGGCGCTTCTCGCGCGGGACGGCCACGGCCTGCTTGACGTGCACGAGCCCCACCACGTCGTCGGCGTCCTCCTCGATGACGGGGAACCGGCTGAACCCGGTGCGACGGGCGAGGGCGATCACGTCGTCGGCGGACTCCGACACGCGGATCGTCGAGAGGCGCGGCCGCGGGGTCATCACGTCGCTGGCGCTCAGCTCGGAGAACGAGATCGTACGCTGCAGCAGCGTGGCGGTGTCCTGCTCGAGCGAGCCCTCGGACGCGGAACGCCGGAGGAGCGAGGTGAGCTCCTCGGCGCTCCGTGCCCCGGACAGTTCCTCCTGCGGCTCGATCCCGAGCGACCGGAGGACGGCGTTCGCGGTGCCGTTCAGCACGCGGACCGCGGGCTTGAAGACCATCGTGAACGCGACCTGCACCGGCACGACGAGTCGAGCGGTCTGCAGGGGGAGGGCGAGCGCGAAGTTCTTCGGCACGAGTTCGCCCAGGATCATCGACAGCAGCGTGGCGATGACGAGCGCGACGATCGACCCGACCGT
This sequence comes from Curtobacterium sp. ISL-83, assembly GCF_018613895.1. Lineage (GTDB taxonomy): Bacteria > Actinomycetota > Actinomycetes > Actinomycetales > Microbacteriaceae > Curtobacterium. The sequence goes on along the minus strand of NZ_JAGGPH010000014.1, from coordinate 17,370 downwards.
CTCGATGACCCCCTCGGGCATGTCGAGTGCCAGGAACGGCGCTTCGAGGAGCTTCGCGATCGAGGGTTCGAGCAGGTACCCGGTGAGCAGCGTCGTCAGCGTGATGCCGAGCTGCGCGCTCGACAGGTGCGTCGAGGTGACCTTGAGCGCCGCGATCACCGGCGCGAGCCCGGTCTCGCCTCGGTCGCGCCGTGCTTCGACGTCGGCGCGGTCGAGGTTCACGAGGGCGAACTCGGACGCGACGAACACGCCGGTGCCGAGCGTCAGCAGGATGCCGCCGACGAGCATGACGATGTCGATCGGTGTCACGATGCACCCCCCGGGCCGCGCGGGGTCGGGCAGCTCACCGAGTGAGCGCCGGATGAGTGGGAAGGCGGAGAAGCACTATTCGGGGGATCGTCCACAGTGCCTCCGATGGTACTGCCTGCCGGTCGGCGGAACCGTGAGAACGTACAGAAGGCGGGTCGCGCCTCCCCGGCCTGGAGGCGCGACCCGCGTCGCGGACGTCGGTCTAGGACGTGACGCGGGCGCGGTGGTACTGCTGCGGCTCGTAGTCGACGCTGACGCCGAGCTCGACGGCCGCGCGGAGCGGGAACCCGGGGTCGCGGAGGAGCTCACGGCCCACCATGACCACGTCGGCCTGGCCGGTCGCCACGATCTGCTCGGCCTGGAACGCCTCGGAGATCATGCCGACCGCGATCGTCCCGATGCCCGAGTCGCGCTTCACCGCGGCGGCGAAGGGCACCTGGTAGCCGGGCCCGACCGGGATCGGTGCCGACGCGACGTTGCCGCCGGTCGAGACGTCGGCCAGGTCGGCGCCGTGCTCGGCCGCCCACCGGGCGACCTGCGTGGTCTCGTCGAGCGTCAGGCCCCCGTCGACCCAGTCGGTGGCGGAGAACCGCACGACGACGGGGAAGCCCTCACCGACCTCGGCGCGCACGGCGTCGAGCACCTCGAGGAGCGCGCGGGCCCGGTTCTCGAGCGACCCGCCGTAGGAGTCCGTGCGGCGGTTGCTGAGCGGCGAGAGGAACTGGTGCAGGAGGTACCCGTGCGCGGCGTGGATCTCGACCAGGTCGAACCCGGCCTCGACCGATCGGCGGGCAGCGGCGGCGAAGGCCAGGGCCACGACGCGGATGTCCTCGGTCGCGAGCTCGCGCGGGGTCGCGTAGCCGTCGAACGCCTCGGCGGAGGGGGCGACGGTCTGCCATCCGCCCTGGTCCGCGGGGACGCTGCCGTGGACGGACTCCCACGGGCGGAACGTGGAGGCCTTGCGCCCGGCGTGGGCGAGCTGCACGCCGGCGGCGGCACCCTGCGAGTGGATGAAGTCGACGATCGGGCGGAACGCGTCACGCTGCTGGTCGTTCCAGATCCCGAGGTCCTGCGGGGTGATGCGGCCCTCGGGAACGACCCCGGTGGCCTCCACGACGACGGCGCCGGCGCCGCCCTTCGCGAACCCGCCGAGGTGTACGAGGTGCCACGGCGTGGGGACGCCGTCGTGCTGTTCGACCGAGTACTGGCACATCGGCGAGACCCAGATGCGGTTGCGGACGGTCAGGTCACGGATGGTGATCGGTTCGAACAGGGCGTGCGTCACGTGTGCTCCTCAGTGAACGGGCGCCGGCAGCGCGGCCAGTTCCGTGAGGAACGAGCGGAGCGACTCCGGCGACGTGTGGTGGTGGCCGACCGCCCCGATCGCTTCCGCGCCGGCGGCGTTCTCGGCCCTGTTGTCGACGAACACCATCTGCGCGGGTTCGATTCCCAGACGGACGCAGGTGTCGCGGTAGATGGACGACGCCGGCTTCAGGACGTGCTCCTCGGCGGAGACGACGACGGCCTCGAACAGCGACCCCATCGGGGACCGGCGGTACGGGTCGCCGAAGTCGAAGCCCGCGTTCGAGAGCAGCGCGAGCCGGGTGCCCGCGTCGTGCAGCTCCTCGACGATCGCGAGGGTGTCCGGGTCGACCTCGAACCACCCGGTGAAGTCGAGGGCCCAGAACCGGTGGATGTCGGTGACGCTCCACGACCGGCCCGTCCTGGCAGCGATGGCACGCCAGTAGTCGAGGACGGACAGGTCGCCACGGTCCAGGTCGTGCCGGAGCTCCTGGTAGACGGGGAACAGCTGCTCCGCCGTGAGGCCGGTCGCCTCGACGAGTGCCGTCCGCGCGGCGTGCGGCGTCCGGCTGATCACCTCGCCGTAGTCGAAGACCACCACGCGACCGGGCAGGAACAGGCTCATGCGGTCCACCGTAACGTGGCGCCCGTGAACGACTTCGTCCCCTTCGCCCCGACCGACGCCGCCCGCTGGACCACCGCACCGACCGGTGACTCCACGAAGTACCGACGCGGCGTACTCGGCATCGCCACCGGCTCCGACCAGTACCCGGGGGCGGCGGTGCTCGGGGTCGACGCCGCCGTGCACACCGGGGTCGGCATGGTCCGGTACGTCGGACCGTCGCGGGCGACCGACCACGTGCTGATCCGACGCCCCGAGGTGGTCGCAGGCGGAGGACGGGTGCAAGCGTGGGTGGTCGGATCGGGCATCTCGGCGTCGTCGCTCGGGGAACTCGACCCCACCACGGCCGACGCCTTCGCGCACGCGTCCGACGACGGTGTGCCCGTGGTCGTCGACGCCGGTGCCCTGCCCCTCGTGCACCTCGGGCCGCTCGCGGTGCTCACGCCGCACGCGGGGGAGCTCGCCGCGCTGCTCGACGTGCCACGCGGGTCCATCGAGGAGGACCCGGCGGCGGCGGCACTCCGGGCGGCGGCGGAGACGGGCAGCGTCGTGCTGCTCAAGGGGGAGCGCACCCACGTCGCCACACCCGACGGCAGCGTCCGGCTCGTCGCGTCCTCGGCGACGCCGTGGCTCGCGACCGCCGGGGCCGGGGACGTACTGGGTGGGGTGCTCGGCGCTCTGGTCGCGACGCGGGCGGCCGCCGCGGAGGCATCCGGCACGCCGTTGACGCCGTCCGACCTCGCCCACCTGGCGGCCGCAGCCGCCGTCGTGCACGGGGTCGCCGCGCGACGGGCGTCCGGCGGGGGCCCCTTCCCGATGACGGCCGTCGTCGAGCAGCTGCCCGGGGTGGTCCGGGACCTCGTGGTGGACGGGGACGCGCAGGGCTAGGACGTGCAGACGACCCGGAGGGCGGACGGGAGGCGATGGACCGGCCCGCCCCGCGCCTCCCGTCCGTCGTCTGGTCACGCGCTGTCCGCGTGCGTCGGCCGGTACGCTCGTGCGGTGCAGACGAGACGCTGGCTCCCGGTCGTCGCCTTCGTGGTGGCGTTCGTCGCCGTCCACGCAGTCCTGCTCTGGCTGACGGCCGTCTCCCCGAACATCCCGCTCGGCGACGTCACGATCACGTACCGGCGCTGGATCGAGACGGGACACCAGGCGGGGTACTGGGTCGGCATCGACTCGGACTGGGTGTACCCGATCCTCGCGATCGTGCCGATGGCGGCCGCGGCGCTGGGCGGCGTCGCGTCGATCGGGCCCGGCTGGCTCGTCCTGATGACCCTGCTCGACGCCGTCGCGTGCGCGTTCCTGTGGCGGTTCCGGGTGCGCGGCGTCCCCGTGGTCTGGTGGTGGTTGGCCTTCCTGCTCGCCCTCGGCCCCATCGGGCTCGCGCGCATCGACACGGTCTCCACCGTCCTCGCGCTGATCGGGGTGGCTTTCGTCGCATCGCGTCCGGCCATCGCGTCGGCGTTGTTCACCGCCGGGGCCTGGACGAAGGTCTGGCCGGCCGCCCTGGTCGGCGTGTTGCTGCTGCTGCGGCGGGGGCACCGTCGCGCCGTTCTGGCGGGGGCGCTGGTGCTCTCCGCGCTCATCGTCCTGGTCGGCGTCCTGTACGGGGGAGCCGCGCACCTGTTGTCGTTCGTCGGGCAGCAGAGCGGTCGTGCACTGCAGATCGAGTCACCCCTCGCGACGCCGTTCATGTGGGCCGCCGCGCTCGGTGTCCCCGGCGCCGCCGTCTACTACAACCGCGAGATCCTGACGTTCGAGGTCTCCGGGGCCGGCACGCACACGGCAGCCGTGCTCTCGACGCCGCTCATGGCCGTGGTCGTCGTCGGCGGGGTGCTGCTCGCGCTCTGGGCCGTGCACCGCGGGGCGCGCCGTGCCGAGGCGGCGCCGCTCCTCGCGATGCTGCTCGTCGCGGCGCTCATCGCCACCAACAAGGTCGGGTCGCCGCAGTACATCGGGTGGATCGCGGTGCCCGTCGTGTGGGGGCTCGTCGCCGGACGGGCCAGTGCGACGCGGTTCCTGCCGGTCGCCGTCGCCGTGTTGCCGATGGCGCTGCTCACGCAGGTGATCTACCCGGGGTACTACGACCAGGTGCTCACCGTGCAGCCGTGGGTCCTGGTCGTCCTGACGCTCCGCAACCTGCTCGAGGTCGCCGTGCTCGTCTGGACCGTCGTGGCGATCGTGCGTCTCGGCCGTTCCGCGCCGGCCGGTCGTCCGTCCTCGGCCGCTGACGGTTCCGGTGCGCGTGCCGTGCCGGAGGCGGGCAGGATGGACGCATGATCGTCGCGTTCTCCGTCGCCCCGTCCGGTGGTCCTGATGCGTCCGCGGACGCCTCCGTGCACGATGCCGTGGCTGCGGCCGTGCGTGTCGTCCGGGAATCCGGGCTGCCGAACCGCACGTCGTCGATGTTCACCGAGCTCGAGGGCGAGTGGGACGAGGTGATGGGCGTCGTGAAGCGGGCGACCGAGGCCGTCGCACCGTTCGGCACGCGGGTGTCGCTCGTGCTCAAGGCGGACATCCGTCCGGGGCACACGGGGGAGCTGGACGGGAAGCTCGAGCGGCTCGAGGCGGCGCTCGGGGACTGACCTGGTTCGTCCGGTTCGTCGCTTCGGCGGGGAGGTCCGGGAGGTCCGGTTCGTCTGGTCGCGGTCAGCCGCGCGGGTGTCGACGGAGCAACCAAATGCCCACCGCGACGATGGCCGCGACGATGACGAGCACGACGGCGACGGTCGGCAACGCGTCCACCGAGTGGTTGTCCACGCAGTCGGGAGTGCTCATCGCGCACGATGCCAGGACGGTGCCCACGCTGGTCGTCATGCCGCCAGTGAACCACGGCGACGACACGCCGGGCACCTCCCGGGGATGTCGGTGGCCGGGTGTCTCATGGGGCACATCGAGCCACACCGGGTGGCCGTCGAGACGGCGGAGGAGCACGTGATGATGCACGATGGCTGGTGCCCCGACTGCGACATGCAGACGGTCGTGATCGACACGGACGACCAGGGCGAGAACGCCTGGGCGAGCTGCACCGAGTGCGGCGTCGGCTGGACCCACCGCGACGAGCTCCCCGAGCTCGCGGTCGCCGCGAGCGTGCCGGAGCGTCGCGCCGCCTGACGGCTCCCGCCTGGGCGTCGCTTTTGCCAGCAGGGGATAGATCGCTCATCCGCGTCCGTTCCGATCGACGTCGGAAGCGCGGGCTTCGAATCGATTCGACGCGACGTCTTCCGTCGACGGTTTGGAGCGGTCTATGCTGCTGGGACCGGGCCGTTCCGACGTGCCCGGCAGTTCCGTTCGCCGCTGAACCGGGATCGACCGTTCGGCGGCGGTGACTGCGTGCAGGCACGGTCCGTGCGGGTGTCGCGATCCCGTGCACCCCGCCGTCGTGTCCCGCGGTCCGGCTCATCGGTCGGTCCGTCGCGGCCGCCCGCACGAGACCAGCGGTGCCGATTCGCGAACGCCCCCACGATCCTCCCGTCCGAAGAGGCCAGATGACCCAGCTCACGCCCACGCGCCGCACGTTCGCACTGCTCGCGCTCGCCCTCGGCGGATTCGCCATCGGGTCGACGGAGTTCGTCGCGATGGGGCTGCTGCCGAACATCGCCGAGGCACTGCTGCCGCAGCAGTACGCGGCCCACCCGGACGCCGGGATCGCCCACGCCGGATGGCTCGTCAGTGCGTACGCGCTCGGGGTCGTCGTCGGCGCGCCGACGATCGCCGCGATGTCCGCGAAGTTCCCTCGCAAGGGCTTGATCCTCGTGCTGCTCGTCGGGTTCGTCGTGGCCACGGTCGCGAGTGCGGTGCTGCCCTCGTTCGGGCTCGTGCTCGTCGCGCGGTTCGTCGCCGGGCTCCCGCACGGGGCGTACTTCGGCATCGCCTCGATCGTCGCGGGCGACCTGATGGGCCCGGGCAAGCGTGGCAAGGGCATCGCGATGGTGCTGCTCGGTCTGTCCGTCGCGAACGTCGTCGGGGTCCCGGCCATCACGTGGGTGGGACAGATGGCGAGCTGGCGCGTCGCCTACGGGGTGGTCGCGGCGCTGTTCGCGCTGACGTTCCTCGCCGTGCTCGCGTTCGTCCCGCGCAGTGCCCGTGACGAGCACGCCACGATCGGCCGCGAACTCCGGGCCTTCCGCGTGCCGCAGGTGTGGATCGTGATGGGGCTCGGCGCCGTCGGGTTCGGCGGGTTCTTCGCCGTGTACTCGTACATCTCGCCCCTCGTGCAGAACGTGACCGGCCTGCCGGAGTCGTTCGTGCCGCTCGTCCTGGTCGTCGTCGGGATCGGCATGGTCGTCGGTGGCGTCCTCGGCGGATTCCTGGCCGACCACAGCGTCAAGCGCACGATCTTCATCGGGATGTTCGCGCTCATCGGGGCCCTGCTCCTCACCGTGCTGACCGCGCAGTGGGTGTGGGGGATGTTCCTCGGTGCGTTCCTGCTCGGGGCGACCTCGTCGGCGATCCCGCCCGCGGTGCAGTCGCGCCTGATGGACGTCGCCGGAGACGCCCGGACGATCGCGGCGGCGCTCAACCACTCGGCGTTCAACATCGGGAACTCGATCGGGGCAGCCCTCGGGGGTGCGGTGATCGCGGCCGGGTTCGGGTTCCTGGCGCCGGGGTGGCTCGGCATCGGGCTCGCGCTGCTCGGGGTCGGCGTGACGACGATCAGCTACCGGGTGGAGCGGCGGAGCAACCGGCGCGCCGCGCTGCGCTCCTCGTCGCCGTCCACCGGCCCGGTCACGGCGCCGGTGCCGACGGCCTGACGGCGGTCGGCCGCCGCCGCGCCTCCAGTGTGGTGCGGGGTTGTGCGCCCCGTGCGGCGGAACACGGTCGCACGGGGCACACAACCTCGCACGGGGCCACAAGCTCGCACACGACCCGCACGGGGCGGGCGGCGCACTACAGGCCGACGGGGCTGCCGTCCTGCACGATGATGCCGTCGGTGATCGCGCGCTTCCGCAGCGCCACCTTCGTGCCGACGTCGAAGCCGGCCACGCGGTACTTCTCGCGGATGCGCTTGAGGTAGCTCTTCGCGGTCTCCTCCGAGATGCCGAGCTGGTACGCCACGCTCTTCACGGGCTCCCCGCCGCCGTACAGCGCCATCACCCGGCGCTCCTGTGCGCTGAGCTTCGGCACCCCGCCGACGTCCCCGCTGTTGATCGCCAGGTCGAGCTCGGCGGACACGTACTGCTCGCCCCGCTGGGCGGAGCGGATGGCCTCGACGATCATCTCGGCGTCCTCGCTCTTCACGAGGTACCCGAGGGCACCGGAGGCGAGGGCCTCGCGCACGACGTTCGGCTCGGAGTACGTGCTCATGACGACGGTCTTCACGCCGGCCGTCTTGAGCGTCGAGATCTTCAGCGAGACCGGGATCGCGTCCTTCAGGTCGAGGTCGAGCAGCACGACGTCCACGGGGAACGACGGGCTCGTCAGGAGCTCGGGCCAGGTCGTGACGGCGGCGACGAGGGTGATGTCGTCAGCGGCACCGCGGATCCACTCGGTGAGGGCCCCGAGGAGCATCTTGTGGTCGTCGACGAGCGCGAGTCGGATCGGTTCCTCTGGAGTCGCCATGGGGGCGTCCTTTCTCGGGGGTGTGGCTGATCCTAGGGGGACGGGCCACGTGGCACGGGCAGGCTGGTCAGGGTGTCCGGCGTGTTCGGGCCAGCCGGTTCGCGCTGCGGACTACATCGTCGGATGCCGGTCGACGACGCAGTGCGCGACGATGTGCAGGGTGCCGTCCCGGACGGTCTCGGAGTACGACCCGACCCGGGCGAGTGCACTCCAGGCCATCGGGCCGAGGCTCCGTCGGGCGACGCCGTGCGACTCGATGATGATCGGGACGTCCATCGTGTCGTCGGTGACCGGGTGGCCGTCCGTGCCGACCGGACCAAGCGTGACGGACACGACGGGGGAGCCCGGTTGCGTCGTCCGCCCGTCGCCCACCATCTGCCAGAGCGCCTGCAGCAGCCCGTCGCGCTGTGCGGGCGACAAGTGCCCGGCGAGGGACGCGGGGTCGGCGACGCTCACCGCACGACCGAGGTTGTCCGACTCGGTGATGGCGTGGTAGAGCCAGGTCTCGCGCCGGCCCTCGATGAGGTGCAGTCGGAGTTCGGTCGCCAGCGACGCCGCCACCGATGCCGAGGCGTCGGACAACGGCAGCGGGTCGGTCCCGTTCGCGACCGCGTCGAGGAGCTTCTCGGCCGCCAGGTCCAGCCGGGCGAGTTCGTCCGACGCGAGCATCCCGACCGCGAACTGCGGCGCCTGCACGTTGCTCTGCACGAGGACCCGGTCGAGTTCGCGCTGGACGAGCTGCCGGAACCGCTGCACCACGTAGAGCGCGATCGACGGTGGGACGACCACGAGCGAGAGCAGGGACACGATGCCGGGGAGCGAGTCGCGGGTGATCGGCGTGGACGCGAACGACATGGCGACGAACGCGAGCCCGAGGACCGTGATGGCGGCGGCGACCTCTCGCGCCGGCCGGAGGGTCGCGATCGGGAGCAGCGCGAAGCCCGCCGCCATCGAGGCCGTCGCGGTGTGCACGATGTCGTGCTGGGGCCAGATGCCCACGAAGTCGAGCGTCACCACGCACGCCAGCACCACGCAGATGAGCACGAACGCCGGGCCGGTCAGCCGTTCGCCGTACGTGAGGACGCTCAGCCCGACGCCGATCGCCGCGACGACGTAGAGCCCCCACGCGATGGCGGGCAGCCACGGGTCGACGTAACCGTGCCAGCGCGCGATGAAGAACGCGATGCCGGCGACGGCCTCGATGGCGGTGAGCACCGCGGCGCCGAGGCCGAGGTAGCCGGCGCCGAGCGAGGCGCCCGGCTTCGCGGCCTGCCGCAGCGATCGCGCACCGGTGGAGGTGGAGGGGAGGCCGCGCGCCTGTCGACGTTCGCTGCCCCGGTACCGCTCACGGGCCTCCCGGCGGGTCCGCGGAGCGGGCAGTGGCGGCTCACCCGGCAGCCCGTGGCTGATGGTGTCCTCGGGGATGCGGCTCATCGCGGTGCCTCCAACACGACGGTGGTGCCGGATCCCGGCGCGGAGAACAGCTTGGCGTCGCCGCCGACCTCGCGGAGGCGGTTCACGACGCTCTCCTTGAAGCCGAGTCGCTCGGCGCTGATCGCGTCGAGCTGGAAGCCGACCCCGGAGTCCGTGACCATGGCCCGGACCATCTCGTTGTCGTGCACGATCGTGACGTGCGCCTCGCCGACGCCCGCGTGCCGGCGGACGTTCTCGAGGCATTCACCGAGCGCGAGCAGGAAGGCGTCGAGCACGTGCGAGGGCAGCAGCACCTGCCCGGTGCCGTGCCAGCTGACCTCGAGGCCCATCCGGCCGAACCGTTGCTTCACGGACTCGAGGGTCTGCCCGAGGGGCGACTCTTCCTCGCGGGTGAGCGAGTAGTCGCCGGACTGGGACGGCTGGGGCGTGGCGCCGAGGCGGAGGTGACGGAGGAGCCGGGCGTCCTCGGCTGCCTGCTCACGCATCGCCTGCTCGGACACGCCGACGCCCGAGTGCGCGAGGAGCGTCAGGGTCGCCAGCACGGTGTCGTGCAGCAGCCGCGCACCCTGCCGCCGCTGGGCCTCGGTCTCGCTCGCCTGCCGCTCTGCACGGTGTGCGGTGCCGATGCTGTAGATCCGGCGGGCCACGCGCGGGATGCTCCGCGAGATCCAGAACGCCACGACGGCGATGAGCACCCAGCTGAGCGCGACGCCGCTCGTCGACGTGGAGACCGGACTGCCGGACGCCCACGTCACCGCGACGAGCGTCAGCAGCCCGGCGACGATCGTGAGGGCCAGGCCGAACGGCTTGCCGCGTTGGGCCATGAGCGGCGCGGCCACGCTGCCCCCGGCGAGCGGGACGACGGCGCTCGCGATCACGTGGCGGGACGCGGGGTCGACGCCGAGGAACAGGAGCGCGAGCGCGCCGAGCCCGGCGGCGAGCACGAGGGCGGTGCACCACACCGCGCCGTTCGTGCCGAAGACGACGAAGCCGCCGATCATCACCGCGATGCACACCAGAGCGCCGACGAGCGGCAGCACGGGGACGGCGGGGGAACTGACGATCCCGATGACGGAGATCAGCGCGCAGACGATCCCGATGACACGGGTCGTCGACCGGAGCAAGCGGTCGCGTTCCTGTGCGATGAGTTCCATCGGAGTCCTGTTGTCACGTGGTCGTGCCGGAAAGGCGAGTGTCGGTCATCGACGCTCTCCGTCATCATTCCATGCGCGACACCCGTTGGGGGGTGTTCGGCGCGCCCGCCCGGTTCGGATGGGTGCGGGATCGTTACTACACCCGCCCGGAGAGCAGCCGCCCGAGATGTCCGCCAACTGCGGCGTGCTCGATGAGGAACCCGTCGTGCCCGAACTCGCTCGGGATCACGGCCGCGTGGTCACCGTCGAGCGTGTCCGGGATCCCGGCCGCGATCCGGTGTTGGTCCTCGACCGGGAACAGGCGGTCGCTCGAGATGCCGACGACGAGCGTCCGCGCCGTGACCCGTCCGAGCGCGGCCGCCACTCCACCGCGGGCCGCCCCGACGTCGTGCGAGTCCATCGCGTGGGTGAGCGCGACGTACGAGGACGCGTCGAACCGCCGGGTGAACTTGTTGCCGTGGAAGTCGAGGTAGCTCTCCACCGAGAACCGCCCGTCGTCGCCGAGCGGGGACACGTCGCTCTGCCAGGACCGGTCGAACCGGCCGTTCAGCTCGTCCGGGGCGCGGTAGGTCATGAGCGCCATCCGTCGGGCCAGCGCGAGCCCGCGGTGCGGCCCCTCACCCGGGTCCGCCTCGAAGTAGTCACCACCCGCGAAGCCCGGGTCCATCTGGATCGCGGCGCGCTGCAGTGAGTTCGCGGCGATCTGGTCGGCGGTGGTCTGCGCCGTCGACGCGAGGACGGCGAGCCGCGCCACCCGCTCGGGCTGCGCGATCGCGAACTCGAGGGCGTGCATACCGCCCATCGACCCGCCGACGATCGCGGCGAAGCGGTCGATCCCGAGCTGGTCCGCGAGCTGCACCTGCACGGCGACCTGGTCGCGCACGGTGACGAACGGGAACCGCGAGCCCCACTCGAGGCCGTCGGGCGACACGGAGGAGGGGCCGGTCGTGCCCTGGCACCCGCCGAGCATGTTCGGCGCGATGACGAACCAGCGGTCGGTGTCGATCGCGAGGCCCGGCCCGACGACGTCACCCCACCAGCCCGCGGTGCGGTGGCCCGGCCCGGGAGCGCCGGCGACGTGCGAGTCCCCGGTCATCGCGTGGAAGACGAGGACCGCGTTGTCGGCGGCGTCGTTGAGCGTGCCCCACGTCTCGTACGCCACACGGACCGCTGGCAGGCGACCGCCGCGGACCCACTGCTCGCCGAGTGCGGCGAAGCGCCGTGCACCGGGGTCGTCCCCGGGGCGCCAGGCGCCCGTCACCGGGGGCTTGCCCACGGTGCGGAGCTCGGCACCGGGCACCAGGGTGGACGGCACGGAGTCCTCGGGGATCGTCTGCCAGTCCATGGTCCGATCATTCTCCCGGGAGGCGCGGGTCACCGCAGTCGTGTTACGTCACGTCCGGCGGGTCGGGCGGGGCGCGGGCGGGTCGGGCGGGTCGCGGCCGCGTCGGGAACCGCGGGACGGACACAGCACCGCGGGCTTCCGCGGTGCTGTGTCCGGAATCTGGTTCCGGGGGAGGGGAGGGAGGCGCGCGGCCGCTAGGCGCGCTGGCCCTCCTGCGAGACGGCGCGGGCCGCCGCGAGCCCGGCCTCGAGGTCCGCCTTGAGGTCGGCGATGTTCTCGATGCCGACCGACAGGCGCACCAGGCCCGGCGTGACCCCGGTGGTGAGCTGCTGCTCGGGCGTGAGCTGCGAGTGCGTGGTCGACGCCGGGTGGATCACGAGGGAGCGCACGTCACCGATGTTCGCCAGGTGCGAGAACAGCTGCAGGTTGTCGACGAACGCCTTGCCCGCGGGCACGCCACCCTTCAGCTCGAACGACAGCACCGCCCCGACGCCCCTCGGCGCGTACTTGTTCGCCGCGGCGTACCAGGGCGAGGTCGGGAGCCCGGCGTAGGACACCGACGCGACGTCCGGGTGCTGGTCGAGCCACTCGGCGATCTCCTGCGCGTTCGACACGTGCCGCTCGATGCGGAGGCTCAGTGTCTCGATGCCCTGCAGGAGCGCGAACGCGGTGTCGGCGGAGTTCGACGCCCCGAGGTCGCGGAGCAGCTGCACGCGGGCCTTGATGATGTACGCCAGCGAGTCACCGACCGCGTCGGAGAACACCGCACCGTGGTACGACGGGTCCGGCGTGCTGAACTCCGGGAACTTCTCGGCGTGGTCCGACCAGACGAACGACCCACCGTCGACGATGATGCCGCCGATGACGGTGCCGTGGCCGCCGAGGAACTTCGTCGCCGAGTGCACCACGATGTCCGCGCCGTGCTCGAACGGGCGGATCAGGTACGGCGTGGCGATCGTGTTGTCGACGATGAGCGGCACGCCGGCCTCGTGTGCGATGCCCGACACCCGCTCGATGTCGAGCACGTTGATGCGCGGGTTGCCGATCGTCTCGGCGAAGAACAGCTTCGTGTTCGGACGGACCGCGCGACGCCACTCCTCGGGGTCGTCCTGGTCCTCCACGAAGGTGGTCTCGATGCCGAGCTTCGCGAGCGTGTACTTGAACAGGTTGTAGGTGCCGCCGTAGATCGACGACGACGAGACGATGTGGTCCCCGGCGCCGGCGATGTTCAGCACGGCGTACGTCTCGGCGGCCTGACCGGAGGACACCAGGAGTGCCCCGGTGCCGCCCTCGAGCGCGGCGATGCGCTGCTCGACGACGTCGTTCGTCGGGTTCATGATGCGGGAGTAGATGTTGCCCGGCTTCGCGAGGGCGAAGAGGTCACGGGCGTGGTCCGAGTTCTCGAACACGTACGAGGTCGTCTTGTAGATCGGGGTCGCCCGGGCACCCGTGGTCGGGTCGGGTGCGGCTCCGGCGTGGACCTGCGTGGTCTCGAACCGCCAGGCGGCTGCGTCGTTCGTGCTCATCGAGTGCTCCTGTCGGGTGCGGTGTCGTCGGGTCGCGCGCCGGCCGGTGGGCCCTCGGTACCGAGCGGTGCCGGTCGGGAGGAACGGTGCGGCGCTGCGACGTCGGTCACGCTACGCACGTGGCCCGGTGGGCACCAGGGTCCGCGTCTCGTGACGTAACGGACGGGGCGGACCGGTCCCGCGCCTCCAGGCCGCCCGTCCTGGTGCGAGGTCGGCGGCTCCGTGCGGAGGAACACCCTCGCACCGACCTGCGGACCGCGCACCAGCGGACGGCGACGGTGCGGAGCACCGGGGCGCGATCGGTACGGTGGACCGACGCTGTCCACCACGGGAAGGCACCACGCATGGCATCCACCGACACCGAGGTCCGACGCGCAGTCGTCACCGGCGCGAGCTCCGGGATCGGCGCGGCCACCGTCCGCCGGTTCCGCGAACACGGCTGGGAGGTGCTCGCCGTCGCCCGGCGAGCCGACCGGCTCGCGGCGCTCGCCGAGGAGACCGGCACGGACACGCTCGTCGCGGACATCACCGACGCCGATGACGTCCAGGCGCTCGCGGCACGGGTCGCGGCGCTCGGCGGTGCGGACGTACTGGTGAACAACGCGGGTGGTGCCCTGGGGTCGGCGACCGTCGAGGAGTCCGACGTCGAGGACTGGCGCACCATGTTCGAGGTCAACGTGATCGGCACGAAGCGGGTCATCGCGGCGCTCCTCCCGCACCTCCGTCAGCGTGCGGCGGTGGCCGGGAACGCGGACATCGTCACGGTGACGAGTACCGCCGGGTTCGTGTCCTACGAGAACGGCGGGGGCTACAACGCCGCGAAGGCCGCCGAGCACGCCCTGGTCGGCGCGCTCCGGCTCGAGCTGAACGGCGAGCCGATCCGGGTGGTCGAGATCGCGCCGGGGCTCGTGAAGACCGACGAGTTCGCGCTGACCCGGTTCCGGGGTGACGCGGAGAAGGCCGCTGCGGTGTACGACAACGTGCCGGAACCACTCGTCGCCGAGGACGTCGCCGAGGCGATCGTGCACGCGGTCGAGTTGCCCGGGCACGTGAACCTCGACCTCATCACGATCCGGCCGGTCGCGCAGTCGGCGCAGCACAAGCTCGCGCGCGGGCCCCTCACGCCGCGGGTGTAGCGGCGCGAGTCTCGGGCCGCTCGACGCGTGGGTCCACGCGCCCGGGCCGTCGGGACGGGTCGCGGCGGCGGTGCCCCTGCCGGTACCGTGGGCGGATGCCGATCAGCAGCGAACCCGAGCCCGCGTCGCAGGCTCCGTCGACCGTGACCGTGACGAGCGGACCCGAGGTGCTCGGCTGGCTCGAGTTCGGCGATGCCGCTCGCCTGCTGGCGAAGGACGTGCTGTCCTCCGGCTTCGAACCCGAGGTCGTCGTGGCCGTCGCCCGCGGAGGGCTCATCATCGCCGGTGCCGTGGCCTACGCGCTCGGGACGAAGGAGTGCGGCTCGATCAACGTCGCGTTCTACACCGACGTCGAACAGCGCCTCGAGGAACCGGTCATCCTGTCGCCGGCGCTCGACGCGCCGAGCCTCGCCGGCAAGCGGGTGCTGGTCGTCGACGACGTCTCGGACAGCGGTCGCACCCTGCGCCTGGTCGTCGACATCGTGCAGAACGCCGGCGCCGACGTGCGGAGTGCCTGCCTGTACTCCAAGCCCGGCACCGTGCTCGAACCGGACCACGTCTGGCGCCGGGTCGACGGCTGGATCACGTTCCCCTGGAGCGCCCTCGCCCCGGTGACGGCCGAGTCGTGAGCATCCACCTGGTCGGCGGCGGAGCGTTCGTCGCCTCGGACGCCGCCGCGCCGTTCCTGGCCGAGGCGACCGCCCGCGCGGCCGCTGTCGGTCGCGCCGTCCCGCGCATCGGCCTCCTGTCCGTCGCCGGTGCCGACGGCGCGAGCCCCGGGTCGACGGCTGACATCGCCGAGGTCCTGGGCGGTGCCCGCGCGGCCGAGGTCCTGGTCACCGAGACGACGCCGGGCGACCCGTTCGCCACGACCGTCCTGAGCGACGTCGACGCCCTCGTGGTCGGTGGCGGGGTCACGCCGCACTACCTCGATGCCGTCGCACCCCTGGTCGACCAGATCCGCCTGCTCGTCGCCGACGGGCTGCCGTACCTCGGCTACTCGGCCGGCGCGATGATCGCGGCCGACCGGGCCCTGGTCGGCGGCTGGCTGATCGGCCGGGTCGAGGTCTGCCCGGAGGACGCCTCCGAGGGCCTCGACGAGGTCGAGCTCCGCGAGGGACTCGGCCTGGTCGACCTGACGATCGACGTCCACGCCGTGCAGGCCGGGACCCTCGCGCGGCTCATCGCCAGCGCCGAGGCGGAGTTCGTCGCCGCGGGCCTGGCCATCGACGAGGACACGACCCTCGTCGTCGGCGACGGGCCGCTCGAGGTCCGGGGAACCGGCAGCGTCTGGCGCGTCGTCGCCGGCGAGGACTCCGTGTCCGTCGCGACGATGGGCGCCTAGCCACCGTGCCGAAGCCCCTCGCCGACCTCGTCGACCCGGGTTGGGCCAGCGCCCTCGCGCCCGTCGAGTCCGAGGTCCACCGGATGGGCGCCTGGCTCCGCGACGAGGTCGCCGCCGGTCGCCACTACCTGCCCGCCGGTGACGTGGTCCTCCGCGCGTTCACCCAGCCGTTCGAGGCCGTGCGCGTCCTGGTGATCGGCCAGGACCCGTACCCGACGCCCGGCCACCCGATCGGGCTGTCGTTCGCCGTCGACCCGGAGGTCCGGCCCGTGCCCCGCAGCCTGGCGAACATCTACCGGGAGCTCGCCTCGGACCTCGGGATCACGCCACCGGTGCACGGTGACCTCCGGACGTGGTCCGACCGCGGCGTCCTGCTGCTCAACCGGGTGCTCACCGTCGAGGCGGGCGCGGCCGGCAGCCACCGCGGCAAGGGGTGGGAAGCCGTCACCGACCAGGCCGTCCGGGCGCTCGTCGCTCGGGGCACGCCGCTCGTCGCGGTGCTGTGGGGCGCGCAGGCCGCGTCCGTCCGGCCGCTCCTCGGGGACACCCCCGTCGTCGCGTCCGCGCACCCGAGTCCGTTGAGCGCCTCCCGCGGGTTCTTCGGCAGCCGTCCGTTCTCGCAGGTCAACGAGCTGCTCGTCGCCCAGGGTGCGGAGCCCGTCGACTGGAACCTGCCCGCGGAGGCGAGTCGAGCCTCCAGGCCGTGACGACGGTCCGTCGGGCGCGCGCCCGCCGGTCGCGCGCGAGGCGGGGGCCCGACCTCTAGGCTCGGACCCGTGCTCGAGGAGGAATACCAGCGACGGCGCGTGCTGCCACGCCACCTGCGTGCGCCCGCGCCACCGGAGACCGGGTTCGCGTACACGATCCGCCCGGCCGAGTCGCACGATCTGCCGCACATCCGCGAGATCCACACGCACTACGTGCGGAACTCGTCCGTCACGTTCGACCCGGCGGCCTTCACGTACGCGGCCTGGAAACGGCGGTTCGACGACATCCGGAAGCGGAAGCTGCCGTTCCTCGTCGCCGAGAACCCGAGCGGGCAGATCCTCGGGTACGCCCTGGTCGAGCCGTGGAACCCGCGGGACCGGTCGAACCACGTGGTCGAGGACTCGATCTACCTCGGTGCTGCGTCCGGCGGGAAGGGGCTGGGGCGTGCGCTCATGGAGGCGTTGCTCGACGCGTGCCAGGCCGCCGGGGTCCGGGAGGTCGTCGCGGTCATCGCCGACCGGCAGGCCGAGGCGTCGATCCGGTTGCACGAGCGGCTCGGGTTCGAGGAGATCGGGCGCATGGGACGCGTCGGCTACAAGTACGACCGGTGGCTCGGGACGGTGACGATGCGGTTGCGGCTCCGGGGCGGGCGGCGGAACCGGCGGGGGTTGTTCCGGGCGTAGGCGGGGCGGGTCGGGTCGGGTCGGCGGGCGTGGGCGTCGGCGGCGGCGGCGCGCGGACACGCCCGAGGCCGTCCGCCGAGGTCGCACGTTTCGTCGCTGTCGGCGCTTCCGGGCGACGGTTTCTGCGCTCTCTGCGCCGCGCCTGCGGCGTGTTGCGCGCGCTCGGCGCCTGCGCCCGGGCGCGGCGGCCCGCCTGCGGACGGGAGGCGCGGTGCCAAGCCGACCCGTGCCTCCCGTCCGG
>NZ_JAGGPH010000013.1:291578-317477 GCF_018613895.1 Curtobacterium sp. ISL-83 | reverse complement strand
GGTCGACGGCGCGCCGCGCTCGGCTGCGCCGGCGCCCGCCGCGGCCGCCGCGGCGGCGCGTGTGGCCGAGTCTCGCCCTGACCGACAGGACGCGGGGCACGCGGCCCGAGCGGTGTCGCCCGAGCCGGTTCTCGGGGACGCCGCAGCCGACGTGCCGGACGTGCGCGATGCCTCCCGGCAGGGCGGCCGCGAGCGGATCGCACGTCGCGGGTTCTTCGCGGGGGTGACCGCAGCGACCGTCGGGGTGATCGCGCTGACGGCTGGGCAGTCGTCGTCGCTCGCCGAACCGTTCAACGTCTTCGGCGCGCGCGCCCGCCACCGGGGGCCGAACAGCCTGCCGGTCAACCGCACCGCACGCGCGGCCGGTGTCCTCGCGACGGCGACCGCAGCCGACTGGTCGCTCACCGTCATCAACCGGTCCGAGACCCGCTCGTTCTCGCGCGCCGAACTCGTCGCGCTGGGCACGACGGAGGCCGACCTGCCGATCGCCTGTGTCGAGGGCTGGAGCCAGGTGGCCACGTGGAAGGGCGTCCGGATGCGGGACCTGCTGCGGGCCGTGCAGGCCGCGCCGGGTTCGCACGTGCGGGTGACGAGCCTCGAGCAGCACGGTGGGTACCGCGTGATGGACATGGGGCCCGAGTACGCGCAGGACCCGACGACCCTCGTCGCGCTCGAGCTGAACGGCGCGACGCTCGACCTGGACCACGGCTTCCCGGCGCGGATCATCGCGCCCGGTCGCCCCGGTGTCCTGCAGACCAAGTGGATCGAGAAGATCGAGGTGATCGCATGAGGGCCGCACGCATCGTCCTCGTCGTGGCCGGTGTCCTGGTCATCGCGTTCGGGGCGTACGTCCTCGTGACGACCGTCCGACCGTCCCACTTCGGCGGTCTCGCGACGTGGCTGCTCGCCGCGGTGGTGCTGCACGACGCGATCCTGTCGCCGTTCGTCGTGGGAGCGGGACTGCTCCTGCGCCGGGCCGGGCGCTCGCTGCGGACGTGGGTGCTCGTCGTCGTGCAGACCGCGATCGTGCTCGGGAGCGTGCTCGCACTCGTCGTGCTGCCGGAGATCGCCGCGAAGGCGCACGGGCAGAAGAACCCGACGGTGCTGCCGTTCGACTACGGCACCCGTCTGCTCGCGGTGGAGGGGGTGCTCGCGATCGTCGTGGTGGGCGTCCTGCTCGCGGGGGTCGTGCTCGGTCGCCGGGACCGTTCCCGGACATCCGCGCTCGCGCACACTGGTTAAAGAGACAACCATTCGGTAGGGTGTGCAGATGACCGACGAGACGCCCTGGCTCACGCGCGAGCAGCTGCGTGCCTGGATGAAGCTCGTCGCCGTCATGGAACTGCTGCCCGCGGCGCTCGACCAGCAGCTGCAGCGCGACTCGGACCTGACGCACTTCGACTACATGGTCATCGCGATGCTCTCCGAGACCGACTCCCGCACCCTGCGGATGTCGGCACTGGCCTCCGCGACGAACGCCTCGCTCCCGCGGCTGTCCCACGTGGTGTCCCGGCTCGAGAAGCGCGGGTTGGTGTCGCGGTGTCCGTCGGTCGACGATCGGCGCGCGACCGACGTGCGGCTCACCGACGCCGGCTACGCCACCATCGTCGATGCCGCGCCCGACCACGTCCGGACCGCGCGTCGCATGGTCATCGACGCGCTGACCGACGAGCAGGTCGCGCAGCTCGATGACATCACTGCGGCGCTCCTCACCCGGCTGGACCCGGAACGCCGGTTCGCGGCGCTGACCTACCCACCTGCCGACGACGACACCGCCATCTGCGAGGCACGGTTGACGGGGACCGCCACCGACTGACCCGGACCGGTGGGCAGCGTTCCCGCTGCAATAGGCTCGCGGCATGAACCAGCCCGTCGCGCCGTCCGACACGTACTCCTACCTCGGACCGGCCGGCACGTTCACCGAGGCGGCACTGAAGCTCGTCGAGGCCGCCGCCGGCAAGCCCTGGCGGAGTGTGAACAACGTCGGTGAGGCGCTCGACGACGTCATGAGCGGTCGGTCGGTCGGTGCGGTGATCGCGATCGAGAACAGCGTCGACGGCGGGGTCAGCGCCACGCAGGACGCCCTCGCCCGGATCCCCGGCGTCCGGATCGTGGGGGAGTACCTCGTCCCCGTCGACTTCGTGCTCGTCGCCCGCCCCGGGACGAAGCTCGCCGACGTCCGGACCGTGAACGCGCACCCGGTCGCCTACGCCCAGACCCACCGGTGGCTCGAGGCCAACGTCCGCGGGCACGGCCACATCCCGGCGTCGTCGAACGTCGCCGCGGCCGTCGCGCTGCTCGACGAGCACCCGGCCGCCGACGCGGCCGTCGCCCCGCCCGGCATCACCGACCACCACGACCTCGAGGTCCTGGCATCGTCGATCGGCGACAACGCCTCGGCGGTCACGCGGTTCGTGCTCGTCTCGAAGACCCTCTCGATCCCGGAACGCACCGGCGCGGACAAGACGAGCGTCATCGTCGAGCTGCCGAGCGAGCACCCGGGCGCCCTGGTCGACATGCTCGAGCAGTTCGCCACCCGCGGCATCAACATGGGGCTGCTGTCCTCGCGCCCGATCGGTGACGAGCTCGGACGGTACCGGTTCGTCATCGACCTGGACGGGCACGTGCGCGACGAGCGGGTCGCCGACGCGCTGCTCGGGCTGCGACGGTTCAGCCCGCGCGTGACGTTCCTCGGTTCGTACCCGCGGGCTGACGGGGTGCGGCCGGAGGTGCCGTCGCGCTACTCGGACGAGGCCTTCGTCGAGGCACGCGACTGGCTGCGCGCGATCGTCGCGGGTGAGCCCGCGCCGGCCTGACGCACACGCGCACGGGCGAGCGGGCTCAGCGGCTGCCGCGCCCGATCACGGGACGGCCGCCGTGCCCGATCACGGGACGGAGCGCGCTCCGTGCTTGTCGTCCTCGGGCCGCGGCTCCCGGACGGACAGCGACATCGGGTCGATGCGCGACCGGAAGGCCAGGACCTGGCCGATCGGGTCACCGTCGATCTCGAACTCGTCGGGCCGCTCGAGCCGAGCGGTGAACTCCTCCCCGCGCATGTACCGCAGCGGCCGCTCTTCGCGGGTCGCGGAGACGATCTTCTGGCCGACCGCGGTCTTGCCGAGGGTTGAGCGGCGGAACCAGCGCAGGATCCCGTTCTCGTAGAAGACGCGAGCACCGATGCGGGCCCAGCCGAAGAAGCCCTTCGGCCGCATCACCACGATGTCGAACAGTCCGTCGTCGATCTCGGCGTCGGGCAGCAGGATCGCGCCGGCCTGCAGCATCCCGCAGTTGCCGACGATGAGCGAGTGCGCCCGCAGCGAGCGGTTGTCCTGGGCGTCGAGGCGGTACCGGAAGTCGAACGCGTCGGCGTCGCGGACCGAACGGAACAGCGAGTCGACGTAGGCGAGCCACCCGACGCGCTTCTTCAGCTCGGGCTTCGTGTTGACGAGCATCCGTGCGTCGAGCCCGAGGCCCGCCATCACGAGGAACCCGAAGCGCTCGCGCTCGCCGTCCGGGCGCTCGATCTTCAGCGTGCCGAAGTCGATCTTCCGGTCCTGCCCCGCGAAGATCGTGCGCACGCTCGCGCCGAGGTCGTCGAGCGGCAGCTTCATGTTGCGGGCGAGCAGGTTGCCTGTGCCGCTCGGCAGGAGCGCGAGGGAGACGCCGGCTTCGTGGACGACCTCCGCGACCGCACGGACCGTCCCGTCACCACCGGCCGCGGCGACGACGTCGGCCCCGGCGGCGATGGCCTCGCGCGTCATGCCCCCGCCCGGGTCTTCCTCCGTCGTGGCGAACCAGAGGGTGTCCGACCAGCCGGCGGCACGCTGGTGCTCGGCGACGGTCGCCTGCAGCGTGGGCAGGTCCACCTTGATGGGGTTGTAGACCACGGCGGCGGTGCGCTGCTCGGTCACGAGGGCGTCCTCCGGCGTGGGCGCGGTCTCCGAGGGGGTCGACATGCCCACAACGGTACCGATCTCGCGCTGCGAGTGGGCGCGAGTCCGCGCATCTGTCGGTCTGGACCCTCGCCACCGGGACGGAGACGACGCGTCAGCGGCCACCGCCGTGTCGGACGGGAGGCGCGTGGCGGCCCCGCACCGCGCCTCCCGTCCGTCCGGCGCCTGGCACGCAACCGGCGTTGGCTAGGATGGCGCGGTGATCGACCCCCAGCTCCTGCGCGACAACCCGGACGTCATCAAGGCCTCGCAGGAGGCGCGACGCGCCTCCGTCGCCGTCGTCGACGAGGCCGTGGCCGCGGATGCGGCCCGGCGCAGCGCGATCACCGCGTTCGAGGCGCTCCGCGCCGAGCAGAACGCGTTCGGCAAGACCGTCGCGAAGGCCCCGAAGGACGAGAAGGCCGCGCTCGTGCAGCAGGCCCAGGCGCTCGCCGCGAAGGTCAAGGAAGCCCAGGCCACCGTCACCGCGGCCGAGGAGACCTTCAACACCATCGTCCGCGCGATCCCCAACGTGGTCCTGCCCGGCGTACCGGAAGGCGGCGAGGACGACTTCGTCACCCTGCGCACCGTGGGCACCAAGCCCGAGTTCGACTTCGAGCCGAAGGACCACGCCGACCTCGGCGAGCACCTCGGCATCATCGACATCCCGCGCGGCGTGAAGGTCTCCGGCTCGCGCTTCTACTTCCTGCGTGGCATGGGCGCCCGGCTCGAGATCGCGCTGATGTCGCTCGGCCTCGACCGCGCCGTCGCGGCCGGGTTCGAGCCGATGATCACCCCAACGCTCGTGCGCCCCGAGACGATGGCCGGCACCGGCTTCCTCGGCGAGCACGCGGCCGAGGTCTACCGGCTCGAAGCGGACGACCTGTACCTGACCGGCACGAGCGAGGTCGCGCTCGCCGGGTACCACTCCGACGAGATCCTCGACTTCGGAGCCGACGCGTACCGCTACGCTGGCTGGTCCACCTGCTACCGGCGCGAAGCCGGGTCGGCGGGCAAGGACAACCGCGGGATCCTCCGCGTGCACCAGTTCAACAAGCTCGAGATGTTCGCGTACGTGCACCCGGACCAGGCCGAAGCGGAGCACGAGCGGCTGCTGTCGTACCAGGAGCAGATGCTGCAGGACCTCGGGCTGCACTACCGCGTGATCGAGACCGCCGCGGGGGACCTCGGCACGAGCGCCGCGAAGAAGTACGACGTGGAGGCCTGGGTCCCGACGCAGGGCACCTTCCGCGAACTCACCTCGACGTCGAACTGCACCACGTTCCAGGCTCGCCG
Source organism: Curtobacterium sp. ISL-83 (assembly GCF_018613895.1). GTDB lineage: Bacteria > Actinomycetota > Actinomycetes > Actinomycetales > Microbacteriaceae > Curtobacterium. The sequence goes on along the minus strand of NZ_JAGGPH010000013.1, from coordinate 312,249 downwards.
TCTCGACATCCGCTACCGCACGGAGAGCGGCAAGACCGCGCCCGTCGCGACACTGAACGGCACCCTCGCCACCACCCGCTGGATCGTCGCGATCCTCGAGACGCACCAGCAGGCCGACGGCTCGGTCGTCATCCCCGAGGTCCTGCGGCCGTACCTCGGCGGCGCCGAGGTGATCGAGCCCCGATGAGCACGCAGGAGCGGTTCGTCGACGGCTCGACGTCCGACGGCGGAGCCGAGGGCGCACCGGCGGCCCGGACGAAGCGGTGGCTCGTGGCGCTCGACATCGACGGCACCACCATGCGCGAGGACGGCGTCGTCACCGAGCCGGTCCTGGCTGCCGTCCGCGCTGCCGAGGCAGCCGGGCACGAGGTCATGCTCTCCACCGGGCGGAGCGAGGGCATGACCGTGCCCCTGCTCGACGGGCTCGGCATCGCGCCGAAGTACCTCGTCTGCGCGAACGGCGCGCTCACCCTGTGGCGTCGGCCGGACGGCTCCTACGAGCGCGTGCACGTCGAGACGTTCGACCCGACCGAGGTCCTCGGCACGATCCACGGGTCGCTCACCAACGCGGCCTTCGGGGTGGAGGACGAGACCGGGCACTTCCTGCTCTCCGGCAACTTCCCGGACGACGCCATGACGACCACCGGCGAGCACGTCCCGTTCGAGCGCCTGCTGCAGGTCGAGGCCACCCGGGTCGTCGTGATCTCGCCGGAGCACGGCCTCGAGGAGTTCCTGCAGATCGTCGAGGACATGGGGCTGCACAAGGTCTCCTACACGGTCGGCTGGACCGCCTGGCTCGACATCGCTCCGGAGGGCGTCACGAAGGCGACCGCGATGGAGCGGGTGCGTGAGTGGCTCGACATCCCGCGGTCCCGGGTGTTCGCCGCGGGCGACGGGCGCAACGACATCGACATGCTGCGGTGGGCGTCGACCTCGGGGCGGGGTGTCGTGATGGGGCAGGCTCCCGACGACGTGATCGACGCGGGCAACGAGGTCACCGGGAGCATCGCGGAGGACGGGTTGGCTGCGGCGCTGGATTCGCTGCCGCGCTGACGACTTCGGCGACGCGGGAGGGCGCGGCCGCTGCGTGTGACACAGCTCACGGGCGCACGTTCCGGTGGATGAAGTCGGCCATGCCGGGCACGGTGAACGCGAGGTAGCCGCGGTCCGGGGCGTAGATGTGGCCGTTCTTGATCAGTTCGTTCCGGGAGACCGAGAGGTCGCTCGTCCGGGACTTCCCGGTCCGCGCGACGAGGTCCTGGATCGCCGAGGGCTTCCCATCGTCGCTCGCCATCGCTTGCATCAGTTCGCGCTGCTTCGGAGTCGCCCGGTCCCACCGTGACTGGTAGAGGCCCTGGTCGACCTCGTCCCGGGCGGCGAGGACTCCTGCTGCGGCGGACTGGGCGTCGATGGAGTCCTCGACTGCTCGCGCATCCCACACGTGCTTGCCGCATGCCTGGGCGAAGTAGGGGTAGCCCTGGATCGCCTGGACCGCGAGCTCCAGGGCGTCCGCGGTCCAGCGCACCCCCGCTCGCTCAGTGGGATCCGTCAACGCGAGTCGGGTCTCCTCGTCGGTCAGGAGATCCAGTCGGCGGTAGTCGTAGAGCCGTTCGGCGTAGCTGGTCGCGTCCGCGAGCACGGACGGGAGGGACGGCAGCCCCGTTCCGACCAGGAAGACCGGAACCGGCCAAGCTTCCTGGCCGAGCGCGTGCAAGGCGAGATTGAGCGCGTTGAGATCGTCCTTCGGTGCCTCTTGCAGCTCGTCGATGGCGATGAGGAGGCCCTGACCGATCTCGCGGAACGCGAGCCCGGTCTCGCGGAGGAGATCCTCGAGATCACGCTCGAGGTCGCCGCTGTCGGCGACCCCCGGCGTCGGTTCCACCGCGAAGCCGAAGTTGTACGTTCCGCTCGGATCGACGCTCACCTGGAACGAGCGGAACGCGCCCAGAGCACCTTTGAACTTCTCCGTCACGGCAGCACCGAGCGAGAGCGTTCCGCGAAGCGCTGCGTGCAGCTGTCTGACCATGCCGTGCTGCAGGTTCCGGTTGCGAGTCGCTTCGAGTTTGACCACCGACCAGCGCCGGGAGTCCGTCGCCCGACGGGCGATCTCGTTCAGGAGGACTGTCTTTCCGACCCCCCGCAGTCCGGAGATGACGACGGGTCGTCCTCCCTCGGCGGAAGCGAGGGTCTCGGCGAGGGTCTGGTCGATGCTCGCGAGGAGCGGGTCTCGGCCCGCGAGGACAGGAGGAACGCGACCAGCACCGGGCTTGAACGGGTTCGTGACCATGGCTCCCACACGCATCAGGCTATATCAGTTCGTATAAGAGCAAGGCTTATAGGAACATATACATGTTCATCGGTGTCCTGCGCGGGCGTCAGCTGGACCGTGATGCCCCAAGGGTCTCCCGCTAGACTGCCGTCGATCCGGTGCGTCTCGAGCGTGGCCGGGTCGGGAGGGTTGTCCGAGCGGCCGATGGAGCCTGTCTTGAAAACAGGTGGGCAGCAATGTCTCGTGGGTTCGAATCCCACACCCTCCGCCAACGATCCCGCGAAGCCGTGGACGCTCCAGCGCAGGAGGAGTTCGCCTGCGGTGCGTGTCGGGGGAGCGACCTGGTCGGCGGCGCGGAGCCCTCAATCACCGCCGAGGATCGTGTTGACCCCCGCCGCGATGACCCCGAGGTCCGTCGCCACTGCCACGCAGTCGAACCCGCGCGCCCGCAGGTGCTCCGCACGCTCCCCGGTCCCGGCGAAGCCTCCGAGCATGACGCCCGCAGCGACGCCCGCGTGACGGATCCGCTCCAACGGCCCATCGGCGTCGCGGAGCAGCTCGTCGACATCGCGCCCGAGGGAGAGCGCCAGGTCGAACGGCCCGACGAACAGCAGGTCGACACCGGGGACGGACGCGATCGCCTCGACGGCGTCGAGTCCCCGCGCGGTCTCGATCATCACGGCGACCTGCGGGCGGGCCGACGTGGGGTCCGGGGGAGCAGCGCCCCAGAGCGGCGCGAGCGGGCCCCAGCTCCGCTCACCCCGGGGCGGGTAGTGCGCGGCCCGCACCACGAGTTCGGCCTGCGCCGCCGTCTCGACCTGCGGGACGATGACCGTGCTCGCACCGATGTCGAGCGCGTACCCGATCGCCGCGGCGTCGACCGCGCCGACCCGCACGGCGAACGGCCGCCCGGCACGGGCGAGTTCTCGTCCCGCTTCGGCCAGGGTGGCGCGGGTGTGGGGGCCGTGCTGCGCGTCCAGGGCGATCCAGTCCGCTGACGATCGGCCGAGCGCTGCGAGCACGACAGGGTCGGTCGTGGAGCACCAGATGCCGTTCGAGCCCGGACTCAGTGCGGGGGCGTGAGACCGGTCGGCAGCGGAGGGCGATGTCATGCCGGCCAGCCTGACACAGCGGTTCGGCGACCAGGGATCGGGAACACAGCGGTCAGCTGACACAGCACGCCGCCGGCCGGCCGGCGACGGACGGGAGGCCCGCCCCACCAGGCACGGCCGACCAGCCGCTGGCGCGTCTGCCCGGAACCTGCCAGCGTGGGCTGCGGTGCCAGCTGGCACCGCGCCTCCCGTCCGTCGATCTGCTCGCGCGCTCGACGCGACCGGTCAGGCGGAGGCGAGCGACGGGTAGAGCGCCTCGAGCGGGGCGCTCAGGCCGGCACGGACGTTGCGGCTGATCTCGTCGGCCAGCACCTCGTGTTCGCCCGCTTCGACCGCGTCCCAGATCGCGCGCACGATGTCCGCCGGGTCGGCCTTGTCGACGTCCAGGTCGGCGGTCATCCCGGTGTCCGTGTAGCCGAGGTGCGCGCCGACGACCTGCGTGCCTTGCGGCGCGAGCTCCAGGCGGAGGGAGTTCGTGAGTGACCAGAACGCCGCCTTCGACGCCGAGTAGCCGCCGCCGAGCGCGATCCAGCTCAGGACGGAGTGCACGTCGACGAGCGCGCCGCCCCCGTTGCCGCCGAGCACCGGGGCGAAGCCCTTCGCCACTCGCAGTGCACCGAACACGTTCGTCGCGAAGACGCGCTCGATGTCCTCGATGCTGGTCTCGAGGACCGGTCCGGCCCCGCCGATGCCCGCGTTGTTCACGACGATCGTCGCGTCCGCGGCCGCTGCGACCGCGGCGTCGACGCTCGCCTGGTCGGTCACGTCGAGCGCGAGGGGCACGATCCGGTCGTCGTCCCAGGTGCGCGGGGTGCGGGCGGTCGCGTAGACCTTCGCCGCACCGCGGTCGAGGGCCTGCTGCACGAACGCGGCGCCGAGGCCGCCGTTCGCTCCGGTGACGAGGACGGTGGATCCGGTGAGGTCGGTCATGGGGTGCTCCTGTTGGTCGAGTGTCGATCGAGGGTTGATCGCGTGTTGGGTACGGAAAGCGAACCTAGCACGTTGTGTCTGGATTCCGAACTCAGCTAGGCTGCGAGCATGCTCGGCATCCTCGGCGGCGACGACCGCTGCCCCATCGCGCGGTCCCTCGACGTCCTCGGCGAGAAGTGGACGCTGATGATCGTGCGGGACGCGCTCGCCGGATCGACCCGCTTCAGCCAGTTCCGGGACAGCCTCGGCATCCCACGTGAGGTGCTGACCGCGCGCCTGACGTCCCTGGTCGACGGAGGGGTCCTCGAGCGCACGACCTACAAGCCCGACGGGGGTCGAGCCCGCGAGGAGTACGTCCTGACCGAGGCCGGCCGCGACCTGTCGCTCGTCCTGCTCGCGCTCGGGGGATGGGCCGATCGGCACCGTCCGTCGGAGCGGCTGTCCGACCTGCTGATCGTGGACGGTGAGAGCGGCGAACTCGTCGAGGCCGCGGCGGTCGTGGCCGGGACCGACCGGGTCGTCCCGCGCGAGCGGTTGGTCGCCCGGCGGGGGGTCGCGTCGCTGGGCTGACGGGCGCCGCCGTGCGGGCCTGACGGACGGGAGGCGCGCTGCGGGCCCGCACCGTGCCTCCCGTCCGACGGGTGGGTGCGTCGGGGACGCGCGGTACGACGCGGTACGCGCACCCGAACCGAGTACGCACGTTTTTACCCATACCGCTCGCGATGCTGAGTGGTTCCGCGCGTAGTGGGCCATCCAGGAGCACCGGGTACGCGCGGTCCGACGAGGCACGCGCGATTCGACTGGCTACGCGCGATTCGGTTCGGTCGGCGCGTTGTCGCCCATACCGCTTGCGATGCTGAGTGGTTCCGCGCGTAGTGGGCCATCCAGAAGCACCGGGTACGCGCGGGAAGGCCGGGTACGCGCGATTCGACCGGGTACGCGCGATTCGGTCATGCACGCGCGGGTCGACCACAATGGTCTGGTGAGCATCGATCAGCAACTCGGGCGGCGTGACGCGATCCTCGCTGCAGCAGCCCGCGAGTTCGAGCGGGTGGGGTTCGCCTCCGCCACGATCGCGGCGATCGCTCGCGGAGCGGGGATCTCGCAGGGGTCCCTGCACTTCCACTTCCGCACCAAGGTCGCCATCGCGCTCGGCGTCATCGACGAGCAGAACGTCCGGACCTTCCGCGTCGTCAACCTCGCCGACAGCTCCCCGACCGCCGCACTGATCGCCGCGACCGGGCACTTCGGCGACCTGCTGCTCACCGACCCCGTCGTCCGTGCCGGCATCCGGCTGTCGCTCGAGCACGGGGAGTTCGCGGGGACGACCTCGGCGTCGTACGACCGGTGGATCGCGGGCATCGTCGACGTCTTCCGCCTCGCACTCGCGAGTGGTGAGCTCCGCACCGACCTGACCGCCGAGCAGCTCGGAGCGACGGTCGTGCCGTACTTCACGGGCGTGCAGCTCGTGTCGGACGTCCGCACCGGACGGCAGGACCTGTACGCCGCCCTCACCACGATGTGGCACGTCCTGTTGACGGCGATCGCCGATCCCGCGCACCGAGCACGACTGTTCGCCGTGGTGGCGAGCACCTTCGACGAACGGACTGCCCCCGATGGCAGCTGAGCGCGACGACCTCGGGGACCGGCTGCGGGTGCTCCCCGCTGAGCACCAGGACGTCCGAGCCCTGACGGCAGCCGGCTGGCGCGTCATCGCGCGGTCGTGGGCTGCGCAGCTCGACGCCGATCGGATCGACCGGGCGCGCCTCGGGGCGATGGTGGCACGGGTGGGTCCCGCGTTGGTGGTCCGCGAACTGGAGTCAGGGGACCTGCGGGCTGTCCTGGCGCTCGACGCAGCGACGGTCGGCGACTACCCGGGCAGCATCGCCACGCGACACTCCGCACTCACCGTGGACACTGCTTCCCTGCACCCGGGCCGCCGAGCGTTCGGCGCGTGGACGCCGGACGGAACGCTCATCGGGATGACCTTCGTGGACCGGAGCGGAGACGACGTCGAGACCGACTTCACCGTCGTCGCTGCCGCGTGGCGCGGCCGAGGGGTCGGGAGTGCGGTCAAGGCGGCGTCCGTGCTGGCATTGGCGGACGAGGGCGCGCGGCGCTTCCGCACCGGTGGGTCCTCGGAGAACGCCGCGAGCATCGGCGCGAGTGCCGCGCTCGGGTACGAACGCGACGAGGAGTGGGTGACGCTGGCACGCTCGTGACCCCTCTGCTCCGGGTCCGAGCAGGTGCCGGCAGGCGTCAGCGCTCGTGCAGCTCGCGGTCCCGGAACCACTTCAGGAGCCAGCCCGCACTCGTGCCGTCGAACGACGGCGGGAAGGCGACGTCAGGACCCAGGAACGGGCTGAACCCGGGCTCCTGCTCGACATCGGCGTCGTCCAGCGTGCGGTAGGCCATCGACCAGGCGTCGAACCGCCGGCGCTCGATGTCCTCGCGGATGAGCGACTTCACCTCGCCGTGCCGGGGGTCGCGGGAGATCGCGGCGAAGCGGTCGTCGACGCTGAACGCCGGTCCCTCGAGGAGCTGCATGAACCGGTCGCCCTTGACGAGCAGCAGACCGGAGACGCCGAGCGCCTCGTTCCGCAGTCGCGACCCGCGCAGGAGTTCCGCGAGGTCGTCGGCGTCGAACGGCTGCGTCGCGCGACTCATGTAGACGATGGAGACGAGCACGAGACCATCCTGCCTCACGACGTCGCGGGGGCGAACTGCTGTCCCTCCGACGCGGCGGCCGGTGCACGCGTCGCGGGAGCCGCGAGGAACGCGAGGACGAGCAGGGCTGCGGGTACGAGCATCGCCAGCTGCAGTCCGAGGTGCTCGCCGAGGAACCCGAGCAACGGGGGACCGGCCAGGAACGCGATGTACCCGGCGGTCGCCACGGTGGAGACCCGTCGGTCCCCGTCCGTGGGGTGGTCGCCGGCCGCCGAGATCGCCAGGGGGAACCCGAGCGCGATGCCGAGGCCCCACACCCCGGCCGCCACCGCGGTGAGCGTCGGCGTCGGCGCGACCACGACGAGCAGCACGCCGACCAGCCCGACCGCCGCGCACACGCGGATCACCGGAGCGCGACCGAACCGGGCGACGAACGGCGTGCCGATCGACCGCCCGACGAGCATCGCCAGGGCGAAGCCGGTGAACACCAGGGAGCCGGTGACCTCCGGAGCGTCGTGTCCGGTCGTCATGAGCAGCGGGAGCCAGTCGCTCGCCGCGCCCTCGGCGAAGGCCATCGCGAGCGTGATCAGGGCGATGAGCAGCACCTGCACGGTGAGCACCGATCGCGCGCGCGGTGCACGGCGCTCCTCGCGTTCGGGAGGCGTCACCGGGGCCCCGGCCCCGGCCGCGGCCCCGGCTCCGGCGCGGTGCAACGGCCGCAGCATGACGGCGGCGGCGGACGCCAGCGCTGCCATGACGCCGGCCGCGACGAGCAGGTGCACCATCACCGGCACCCCGAGACCGGTCATCGCGATGCCCGCCGCGCCGCCCACGACGCTGCCGAGGCTGAAGCAGGCGTGCAGGACGGGCACCACCGGGCGCGAGATCGCTCGTTCGACGGCCGCGGCCTCGACGTTCAACCCGATCTCGGCCGCTCCCGCCCCGAAGCCGATCAGGAAGAGTCCGGCCCAGACCCCCGCACCCAGTTGCGCGGGCGCGAGGAGGGCGACGAGGAGCATCCCGACGACCGGGAGCACGCCGCCCAGGACGACCAGCGGTCGCGTTCCGATGCGTCGGACGAGGGCTCCGGCACCGAGGATGCCGAGCATCGACCCGACGGAGAGTCCGAGCAGCACGATGCCCATCACCTCGATGGACGCGCCGAGCTCCGACCGGACCGCCGGCGTGCGGGTGATCCAGGACGCGATCCCGAACCCGGTGATGGTCGAGGTCGCGAACAGAGCCGCTCGGTGGCGCCGGAACATGTCCCCATCAGAACGTTTCAACGCGATCCCGTCAAGGGTGCGCCTAGGATCGAGCGCATGGCGACCGTCCTCCTCGTCCGGCACGGGCGCACCACCGCGAACGCGACCGGTGTCCTCGCCGGGCGCACCGCCGGGGTCGCTCTCGACCAGGTCGGGCGCGACCAAGCCGCCCGGACCGCCGAGCGCATCGCCGCGGTGCCGCTCGTCGCGGTCGTCTCCAGCCCGCTCGAGCGGTGCCGGCAGACCTCCCGCGCGATCACCGAGCGCCAGACGGGCGACCCCGCCATGAGCATCGAGCGCGCCATCACCGAGTGCGACTACGGCGAATGGCAGGGGCGGAAGCTCGCCGACCTGTCGAAGGAACCCCTCTGGCGCACCGTGCAGGCCAACCCGAGTGCGGTCGTGTTCCCCGGCGGCGAGTCGATGCATGGCATGCAGTCCCGCGCGGTCGCCGCGATCCGCCGCATCGACGCCGAGATCGAAGCCGCGCACGGACCGACGGCAGTGTGGGTCGCGGTGAGCCACGGGGACGTCATCAAGTCCGTGCTCGCGGACGCCCTCGGCATGCACCTCGACCTGTTCCAGCGCATCGGAGTGGGCCCGGCCTCGGTGTCGATCGTCCGGTACGGCGAACACCGTCCCGAGGTCGTCGCCACGAACACCGAGTCCGGGGACCTCTCGTGGTTGGCAGCCGCGTCGGCCCCCTCGGCGGACGCAGTGGTCGGCGGCGGTGCCGGGCACATCGTCCCGGAGACGCAGTCCGGCGGCCCGGCTGAGGACCGGCCCTGAGCGGTCGGAGCCGCCCGCTCCTAGACTGCCGGTATGCCCAGCATCGTCCACGGCTTCGACTGGCCGGATCGCCTCGTCGTCGGCACCATCGGCCGTCCGGGCGATCGCGCCTTCTACATCCAAGCTCGTGACGGCAAGCGCGTCACGAGCGTCGCGCTCGAGAAGGAACAGACGGCGGTCCTGGCGGACAAGATCGACGAGCTCCTGGACGAGGTCGCGACCGTCGACGACAACCGGTTCAGCGTCCCGCCGACCGTGCCGAAGGAACTGCGCGACGGCGACCCGCTCGACCAGCCGGTCGAGCCCGAGTTCCGCGCCGGCGCCCTGAGCCTGGGGTTCGACCCCGCCACCGCGCAGGTGGTCATCGAGGCCTACCCCATCGAGGACGACCTCGAGATCATCGCGGAGGAGACCGGCGACGACGGCGAGCTCGAAGCCGTCGTCGAGATCCCCGAACCCGCGGAGCTCTTCCAGGTCAAGATCCCCGTCGGCACCGCGCGCGCGTTCGTGGAGCGCACCCGCGAGATCGTCGGAGCCGGCCGACCGACGTGCCCGAACTGCGGTCGCGCGATCGACCCGGACGGGCACGACTGCGACCAGCCGCCCGAGTTCGACTGACGCACGGGTGCCGATGAACCTCAGCATCACGGCGCGGATCCGCGAGGCGTCCAACGCGACCTTCCTGGCGGACCTGGACGGTGAGAGCGTCGTCTACAAGCCGGTCGAGGGGGAGCGCCCGCTGTGGGACTTCCCGGACGGCACCCTGGCCGGCCGCGAGGTCGCTGCCTACCTGGTGTCCGAGGCCTTCGGCTGGAACGTCGTGCCGCCGACCTGGCTGGGCGACGGCCCGTTCGGACCGGGCATGCTCCAACGGTGGCAGGACGTCGACCCGGACCAGGACGCCGTCGACGTGGTGCCCGCGGACGACGACGACACCGCGTCCGGCGACGAGGGGCGTGCGGACGGGATGCTCCCGGTCCTCGACGCGATCGACGAGCGGGACCGGCCCGTGACGCTCGTCCACGAGGACACCGAAGCGCTCCGCCGGATGGCCGTCTTCGACGTGGTGGTGAACAACGCGGACCGCAAGGGCGGGCACGTGCTGGCGATGCCCGACGGGCACCGGTACGGGGTCGACCACGGTCTGACGTTCCACGTCGAGCACAAGCTCCGCACCGTCTTGTGGGGCTGGATCGGTGAACCGCTGACGCCCGACGAACTCGAGGGGATCGACCGGGTCACCGAGGCGCTCGACGGCGAGCTGGGTGCCGCCCTCGACGAGCACCTCACCGTCGACGAGATCGCCACGCTGCGGGCGCGGTGCACCGCGCTGCGCGCCGTCGGCATCTTCCCGCCGCCGCCGGGGAACGGCCCGGCCGTCCCCTGGCCGCTCTTCTGACGGGAGGCGCGTCCCACGCCCGCCGCACCGGCGAGCGTGGTCCGTGGGTCGGGCCGAGCGGTCGGAGGTCCGAGCGGTCGGAGGGCCGGGCGGTCAGGCAGCCAGCACGGCTGTTCGCTCGGGTCCGGCTAGGTCGTCCAGTCGTCGCGGAACAGGGTCCCCCGACGCGAGCCGAGGTACGAGCCCACGACGGCGACACCGAGGTCGTCGTTCTCCGGCGCGACCACCGTGCCGTCCACGCGCTTCGCCATCGCGTCCACGAACCGGGCGAGCCCGGGGTCGTCGCCCAATCGGAAGAAGGTCGTCTGGGCACCGAGTCGACCGGCGTTCTCGAGTTCCCGGACCGAGAGCGCGATCGTGATCGGATCCGGCGGGTAGTTGAACCACACCTGCCCGTTCGCCTCGAGGTGGGACGTCGGTTCGCCGTCGGTCACGATGAGCAGCACCGGCTGTGCGTTCGGGTGCTTCCGGAAGTGCCGGTTCGCCAGCAGCAGCGCGTGGTGCAGGTTCGTGCCCTTGTCCCACATTGCATCCAGGCCGACGAGCTGCTCGATGTCCATGACCTCGGCTTCCCGGCCGAAGGCGATGAGCTGCAGGTCATCCCCGCGGAACCGGGTCGACACCAGGGTGTGCAGGGCGAGGGCCGTGCGCTTCATCGGGACCCAGCGGTCCTCCATCGCCATCGAGAACGACGTGTCGACGAGCAGCGCGACGCACGCCTGCGTCCGGTCCTCGGTCTCCTGGACCTCGACGTCCTCGATCGTGAGCCGCACGCCGGGGCCGCTCCGTCCGGACGCAGCCCTGCGCGTCAGGGCGTTCGTGATCGACCGCGTGACGTCCCACGGCTCGGTGTCGCCGTACTCCCACGGTCGGGTCGATCCCGACAGGTCACCGGCGGCCCCCGCACGACGGAGGTCGCGTGCGCCCTGCCTGCCGGACATCCGCTCGGCGACGTCCCGCAGCAGGCTCTTGCCGAGCTGCCGCATGGCGCGCGGGGTCAACCGGAGCTGGCCGTCCGACCCGCGTCGCACCGTGCCGGAGCTCCGCAGCGCCTTCTCGAGCTGCTGCAGGGTCTTCGCGTCCACGGCCGCCTCGTCGCCGAGCTGCCGGGCGAGTGCGTCGAGATCGAGGTCGTCGAGGTCGGAGCCGGGTCCGGTCTGGGCGAGCTGTTCCGCCAGCGAGTCGAGGTCGGCGATGTCCTGGAACACGCCGGTGCCGTCCCCGAGGCCGAGCCCCTGCTCGCCCTCCATCCGCTCGGAGCCGCCCCAGTCCTCGCCGGGACGCATCGCACGGAGGTTCGCGTCGAGCTGACCGAGCTGGCCCATCAGGTCCGGGGACCCGAACGCCTGCTGCGCGAGCGCGTCCAGCTCGTCCCGCTGCTCCTGGGTCATCGAGTTCCGCATCCGCTGGGCCGCCGCGGCACGGGCGGCCAGGTCGTCGAGCAGTTCCTCGACGTTCGCGGGGTTCGACGGGAAGTACTGCCCGTGCTGCTGCATGAACGCGTCGAACTGTTCGGGGGTGTCCTCGCCGCGTCGGTGGGCGTCGAGCAGGGCGTTCAGGTCCCGCATCATGTCCGCGACCTGCTGGCGGTCTTCGTCGGTCGCGCCCTCGAGCGCCTGCTTCATGCCCGCGAAGCGCTGGTCGAGTACCTCGCGCCCGAGCAGGTCCTTGATCTCGTCGTACTTCGCTCGCGCGGTCGGGCTCTTCCAGTCGTAGCCGGCGAGCTCCTGCACGGCCGCCGCCGGCGACGGGGGGAGGCTGTCGAGCTGCATCTCCGCCAGGGCGCGGTCGCCGTCGTCGAGCTCGGTGTCCCGCGCGAGTTGACCGCGTTCGGCGAGGACGGCTTCGTCGAGGAGCTCCTTGACCTGCTGCAGGGTGCCGTCGAGGTTGTTCCGGCTCGTCAGCTCGCGCCGTCGTTCGGCGACCCGACGCATCAGGTCGTCGAGGCCACGCTGCGTCTGGCCACCGCGGCGGAGGAACTCGCGGAGCGCACGCTCGGGGGAGGTACCGCCCATGACGTCCTCGCCGATGGCGTCGAGCGCCTCGGACAGGTCGACCGGGGGAGCGAGCGGGTCCGGGCCGTCGGTGTAGCGCCCGTAGCGGGCGTCCCGCGCCAGCCGCCGGTTCTGCCTAGCCATAGACGGCCTCACCGCCACCCGACTCCTTGCTGATGCGCCGAGCCAGGAACAGGCCCTCGAGCGCGAGTTCGATCGCGCCCGCGCGCTCGCCGTCGTTCGTCGCGCCGAGCCGCTCGCACACCTGGTCGTACAGGTCGGACTCGCCGATGGACGGCAGGCCCTCGAGGAAGGCACGGGCGCTCACCTGCTCGCCCGTCGTCACCATCGTGCCGCCGTCGAGCGCCTCCACGAGCACACCGAAGTCGAGGCCGCGGAACCGGGAGCGGACGGTCTCCGCCGTGGCTGTCCGGAGCAGGTGCTCGAGGACCTCGTCGGCGCGGTCTTCCTCCCCGTTCTCGAACTCGATCTTGCCGCCGAGCACGTCGACCGCGGTCTCGAGGTCGATCGGCCGCGCGACCGCGTCGGTCTCGCCCTGGCGGGCTGCTCGGTGCACGGCCGCGGCCGACACCGTCTCGGCGCCGGCGATCGCGAAGCGTGCGCTGACGCCGCTCCGCTGGTCGACGGCGCTCGAGGCGCGGAGGGCCCGCGTGAACCGCGCGAGGATCTCGATGAGCGCATCCGGCACGTCGGCGGTGAGATGGGCCTCCTGTCGGATGACGGCGATCTCGTCGTCGAGCTCGATGGGGTAGTGGGTGCGGATCTCGGCGCCGAAGCGGTCCTTCAGCGGCGTGATGATCCGGCCACGGTTCGTGTAGTCCTCGGGGTTCGCGCTCGCCACGATCAGGACGTCGAGCGGGAGCCGGAGGACGTACCCGCGGATCTGGACGTCGCGCTCCTCCATCACGTTCAGCATCGCCACCTGGATGCGCTCGGCCAGGTCGGGGAGCTCGTTGATCGCGACGATGCCGCGGTGCCCGCGGGGGACCAGGCCGAAGTGGATCGTCTCGGGGTCACCGAGGCTCCGTCCTTCCGCGACCTTCATCGGGTCGACGTCGCCGATCAGGTCGGCGACGCTCGTGTCCGGGGTGGCGAGCTTCTCGACGTACCGGTCGTCGCGGTGGCGCCACGCGATGGGCAGGGCATCCCCGAGCTCTTCGGCCCGTCGGATGCTGGCACTCGTGATGGGCTCGTACGGGTGCTCGCCGAGTTCGGACCCCTCGATCACCGGCGTCCACTCGTCGAGCAGGCCCTGCAGCGTGCGGAGGATGCGCGTCTTGCCCTGGCCGCGCTCGCCGAGCAGGACGACGTCGTGACCGGCGATCAGTGCGCGCTCCAGCTGCGGGATCACGGTGGTGGCGAAGCCGTGCAGGCCGGGCCACGGGTCACGGCCCTCGCGGAGGGCACCGAGCAGGTTGTCCCGGATCTCGGTACGGATCGACTTCTGGACGTGGCCGGAGGCGCGGAGCTCACCGACCGTTCGGATCGAAGGGCGGGTCACGGGCGCAACGGTACGCCTCACCGGTGACGGTGGCCGACCATGCTGCGGACGGGAGGCGCGGGGCGGCGCCGCCACGCGCCTCCAGGCCGGGTCGTGGACCCGGAGCAGGGCGATGAGCGCATTCCGGGAACCGGTCGGGTGACGCGGGCGTACGTTCTGCGCGTGGGGCCGGCAGCGGGGCTGGCCGAGTGAGGAGCGATGCGTGATGTCGAGCGCCAGCGGAACCGTGAAGAGCCTCGTCCCGGCGAGGATGGACCGATTACCGTGGACACGATTCCACTGGAGCGTCGTCGTCGGCCTCGGGGTGTCCTGGGTGCTCGACGGTCTCGAGATCCAGATCGTGTCCAACGCCGGCTTCAAGGCAGACCTCGGGCTGAGCAACCAGGACGTGGCCTCGCTCGGCAGCATCTACCTGTTCGGCCAGGTCATCGGCGCCCTGGTCTTCGGGCGGATGTCCGACCGGCTCGGTCGCCGGAAGCTCTTCATCCTGACGCTCGCCATCTACCTGGTCGGTTCCGGCATCGCCGGTCTCGCGCAGGACTTCTGGTTCCTGGCCGCGTTCCGGTTCGTCGCGGGTCTCGGCATCGGCGGCGAGTACGCGGCGATCAACTCGGCGATCGACGAGCTCATCCCCGCGAAGTACCGCGGGCACGTGGACATCGCCATCAACGGCACCTACTGGGGCGGTGCCGCGATCGGCGCCTTCGCGAACATCTACCTGCTCGACACCGCGCACTTCGCGGAGAACATCGGGTGGCGCATCGGGTTCTTCCTCGGGCCGGTGCTCGGCATCGCGATCATCTTCCTGCGACGGCACATCCCCGAGAGTCCTCGATGGCTGATGACGCACGGACGCGAGGAGGAGGCCGACGCCACGGTCACCCGCATCGAGCAGCAGGTCGAGAAGTCGACCGGGAAGCGCCTGCCCGAGGTCGATCCGTCGAAGGCGATGTCGATCACGCCGACCGACAAGATCGGCTTCCGGGAGATCGCGGGCGTGCTGATCAAGCAGTACCCCACGCGCACGCTCGTGGGTGCCACGATGATGATCACGCAGGCGTTCCTCTACAACGCGATCTTCTTCACCTACGCGCTGGTGCTCACGAACTTCTTCGGGCTGAAGACCGCGCAGACGTCCGTGTACTTCTTCCCGTTCGCGATCGGCAACCTGCTCGGCCCGTTGATCCTCGGTCGGTTCTTCGACACGTGGGGCCGACGGCAGATGATCTTCCTGACGTACCTGGTGTCGGGGCTGGTGCTCGCGACCTCGGCGTTCCTGTTCCGCGCCGACGCGATCAACGCCACGGTGCAGGTCGTCTTCTGGTGCGTGTCGTTCTTCTTCGCATCCGCCGGGGCGTCGAGCGCGTACCTGACGGTGAGCGAGATCTTCCCGCTCGAGCTCCGGTCGCAGGCGATCTCGTACTTCTTCGCGCTGGCGCAGATCTTCGGTGCGATCGCGCCGCTCATCTACGGTGCGCTGATCGGGCACGGGACCTCGCGGGAACCGCTGTTCTGGGGGTACCTGCTCGGCTCCGCCGTGATGATCGGGGGTGGCGTCGTCGCGCTGATCTTCGGCGTCGATGCGGCGCGGAAGGGGTTGGAGGACGTGACGCAACCACTCTCGGTGATCACCGGACAGAAGGACCCGGTCGCGAAGTAGTATTTCGTATTCGGAGTGTTTAGCGCCGACCGGGCGGGGGTGTCATCGTCCTGGCATGGCACTCCTCCACAGCGCGTCGATCGCGCCAGAAACCCACGGGCGGTCCGCCGCCGACCGATCGGGACCAGCTCGTGCGTGAGTCTGTCGCCATGCAACGCACTGCGACCCCGAACCGGCCCGGCGGCGGCCGCGCGAGCCGCATCGAGCCCCTCGTCGTCCGGCGCAGTCTGCTTCGTGACGCCGTGTTCCTCCGTCTGCTCGAGAACGTCCTGCGCGGGGACTACCGTCGCGGTCAGCGGCTCCGGCTCGACGGCCTGGCCGAGGACATGGGGGTCTCGCGCACACCGGTCCGTGAAGCCCTGGTGCCGCTCGAGACGCTCAAGCTCGTGTCGGTCCAGCGGTACGTCGGGGTCGTCGTCTCGCAGTGGTCGGTGGAGCAGATGACCGAGCGACTGCGGATCGCGAAGCGCATGCTCGACGACCCGCCGTCCACCGGCTCTCCGTCCGCTGACCGGTTCGAGGGGTTCTGGCTGCAGGACTGCGCGACCGAGGCCGGTGCCTTCGTGGAACTCGGGGCCTGGTACCTGCGGCGGCGTGGTGCGGTCATCAGTGCGGACTGGTTGGTGGCGCAGCGTGCGGTGCTCGACATGTTCTTCACGGACGACGTCGCGATCGCGAACGGCATCGATGCGGTGGTGGACCGCCGCGGGCGAACGGCGATGGTGGCACGGGCGTGCGCTGCGGCGGAGCGTGACGAGCTCGACGGGTGTGCGGCGGCGTTGAGCGAGTTGGCGACGGCGCTCATCACGCTGCCGGATCGGTTCCGGGTCGCGGCCTCGGCCTGAGCTGGTCCGCGGCGGGTCGCGTCGCGGAGGTCGGGCCCCCTCCGGTCGCGCTGCGTCGCGGAGGTCGGGCCCCCTCCGGTCGCGCTGCGTCGCGGTGGTCGGGCACGCTCCGGTCGCGCTGCGTCGCGGTGGTCGGGCACGCTCCGGTCGCGCTGCGTCGCGGTCGTCGGGCCGATTTCGCACGGGCCGTTCCCCGGGGCGGGCGCCGCACGATCGGGCGCGCCGAGCCCGCCAGCCGGGGAACGACGTCGGGTGCTGTGTCGCGACTGACGGGGGATGAGCCCCGGAATGTGATCGCCGCGTCCCGATGATGCTACGGATCGGGGTACGCGTCGACAACCCCCAAGTGTCCCCACTTGTGCGGACCGGATAGTGGTCGGCGAAGTGTGTCGGGCGGGCGGCGCAGGTCGAGAGCGGGGCCGTCCTCCTGTATGGTGGTCGCAGCGCTCGCGAGAGTGCTTGGAGACGTCGCATAGTCCGGCCGAGTGCACCACCCTGCTAAGGTGGAGTCCCCTTTAGGGGACCGAGGGTTCAAATCCCTCCGTCTCCGCACTGGTCGAAACCCCGGTCCTGATGGACCGGGGTTTCGTCGTTCCGGGGGTTGGTTGCCGGGCGGGCGGTCGGGGCGGCTGCTCGAGGTGTCCCGCCTGTCCAGCACGCCCCCGTCTGGTCAGGACGCCCCCGTCCGGTCGGGACGCCGCGTGTGCGTCGAGACGCCGTGACCTGCCGAGAACGCCCCCGTCTGCTCGGGACGCCTCGTTGTCGTCGAGACGCCGCAGTGTTCGGCGGCGTCTCGGCGTCTTCGCGGCGTGTGGGTGCCGACGGCGGCGTCTCGGCGTCTTCGCGGCGTGTGGGTGCCGACGGCGGCGTGTCGGCGAGACGCCGTGACCTGCCGAGAACGCCCCCGTCTGCGCCGGACGCCTCATTGTCGTCGAGACGCCGCGCTGTTCGGCGGCGTCTCGGCGTGTTCGCGGCGTGTGGGTGCCGACGGCGGCGTCTGGGTGAGACGCCGTGACGTGCCGAGAACGCCCCCGTCTACTCGGGACGCCTCGTTGTCGTCGAGACGCCGCAGTGTTCGGCGGCGTCTCGGCATCTTCGGGGCGTGTGGGCGCCGACGGCGGCGTGTGGGCGAGACGCCGTCACGCGCCGACGACGCCCCCGTCCCACCTCGCCACGTCACACCGCCGCGATGCCGCCAGTCGTCCCTGCTCCGCCGCGCACCGATCGAGCGCGCCGGGCACCACGAGCGGCCACGAGCGTCAACACGACCGCGGCGAGCGTGATGCCCGCGCCGGCCCAGATCGGTGACGTGTAGCCCAGCCCGGCGGCGATCGTCAGCCCACCGATCCACGCCCCGAGGGCATTGCCGAGGTTGAACGCGGCGATGTTCGCGCCACTGGCCAGGGTCGGCGCGTGATCGGCGTACTGCATCACACGGGTCTGCAGTGCCGGCACGGTCCCGAATCCGAACGCGCCCATGAGGACGAGCGCGATCACGGTCAGCACGGGAGAGGTGGCCACGAGGGCGAACGCGCCGAGCACCACCGTGAGCACCGAGAGCACCACGAGCAGGGTGCCGTCGATCGAACGGGAGGCTGCCTTGCCGCCCACGAAGTTCCCGACGAAGAGTCCGACGCCGAAGACCACGAGCAACCACGGCACGGCGCTGGCGTCGAACCCCGACACCGAGGTCAGGGTGTACGCGATGTACGTGAAGGCGCCGAACATGCCGCCGTACCCGAGCACCGTCACGCCGAGCGACAACCACACCTGCCCGGAACGGAACGCGGTCAGCTCCCGACGCAGCGACGGCTGCTCGACCGGTGCACAGTCGGCGCTTCCCGGGCCGTCGACAGCGGGCACCAGGACGAGGACGCCCACGAGCGCGATGATCCCGATCACCACGATCGCCCAGAAGGTGGAGCGCCACCCGAGCGCCTGCCCGAGGAACGTACCGAACGGCACGCCCAGCACGTTGGAGGCGGTGAGCCCGGTGAACATGAGCGCAACGGCAGACGCGCGCTTCGACCGCTCGACCATGTTCGACGCCACGACAGACCCGATGCCGAAGAATGCCCCGTGGCACAACGCGGCGATCACTCGACCCAGCATCATGACGCCGTACTCGGGCGCGATGGCCGACAACGTGTTCCCGATCACGAACAGGACCAGGAGGCCGACGAGCACCGGCTTCCGGGGGAGTCGTGTCGTGGCGGCGGTGAGTCCGAGCGCGCCGACGATGACGGCGAGTGCGTACCCGGTGACGAGCCAGCCCGCGGTCGTCTCGGTCACGCCGTAGTCGGCTGCGATCTCGGGGAGGAGTCCGGTGATGACGAACTCCGTGAGCCCGATCCCGAACCCCCCGAGTGCGAGGGCGATGAGTCCCGCTGGCATGGTGGTCCCTTCTGCGTGGTCGTCGGTCTGACCGGGCTGTCTGCGCGGTTGTCCGAGATGTGGTGGGCGACGTACGCTGGTAGTTGCACACGCCGGGTATCGATAGTTGCACACGCGGGATATCCGCGCAAGCAACCAACGCCTCTCGGGTACGCCTGCGCACCGAATGGAGGAAGCATGTCCGTCGACGACACGTCCGTCGCCGTCCGCGCCCACGGGTGGCGGACGCTCGCCGCACTGCACGGCCTGATCGAGACGCAGCTCGAGCGCGCGCTCCGTGCGGTCGACCTGTCCGTCGTGGAGTACACGGTGCTCGATGCCCTCCGCCGACAGGACGGCTTCCACATGCGCATGCAGCAACTCGCGCGGGCGGCGGCGCTCAGCCCGAGCGCGACGACCCGTCTCGTCAACCGGCTCGAGGAACGGGCGCTCCTGACCCGGGTGCTCTGCGCGGACGACCGACGCGGCCTCTACACGGAGCTCACGCACGCCGGTCAGGCGCTGCTCGACCGGGCGACCCCGGTGCACGCCCGCGCGCTCGAAGCCGCCCTCGCCGAAGCACGGGCTGTCCCGGAACTCGAAGACCTCGCCGTCGCCGTCGAACGACTCGAGGAAGCGCGCGTCTGACGCGCACCACCCGGACTGGAGGCGCGACCCGCCTCCGCCGCACGGTACCGTGACCGCATGGTGCGTCCGGTCCTCTCCCTCGTGACCGCCACGCTCGCGATCGCCGCAGTCCTCAGTGGATGCGCCTCCGGATCGTCGCCTGCGGAGGCCCGACCCGCGCGGCTCGCGGTGGAGGCCTACGTCGAACCCGGCGGCGACGCGACGGCCCGGGTCACCGATGCTGCCCACCGTTCGACGACCATCGGGATCGATGGTGTGACCATCGCCGAGGACGGCGCATCGCTCAACCCCGTGCCGTCCGGGGTCAGTGCGCTCGCCCGCCGTGCGTCGACCGGGGGAGCGACCCCGGAGCTGCTCGTCAGCAACTACTCCGATGTGCTCGGCGACTTCTCGCCCGAGATCGGGACCGCGCTGCTCGGCAGCGCTGCCCACCGGAAGCGCGTGGCGACGGACCTCGCAGCGCTCGCAGCGACGCAGCACACGTCGGGCGTGCAGATCGACCTGGAATCACTCCGCGAGGACGACCGGGCGGGGCTCGTCGCCTTCGCGGCCGAGGTCCGGACCGCCGTGCACGACCGCCTCGGCAAGCGTGCGCCGGTGTCGATGGCGGTGATGGCCTCCACGGACGCCGCCGGCTACCGGGACACCGGGTACGACCTCCGCGCGCTCACCGCGAACGTGGACCGGTTCGTGCTGATGACCTACGACGAGCACGGCCCGTGGAGCGACCCGGGAACGATCGGGTCGCTGCCCTGGACGAAGCGCGTCATCGCCGCCGCCGAGGGCCAGGGTCTCCCCGCGAGCCGGATCGACCTGGGGATCGCGGGGTACGGCTACGTGTGGGGCGGTCACGGCGATGCGCAACTCACTCCGACCGCGGCGCAGAAAGCGGCCGGTGCCGCCGCGAGGTGGTCTGCCCCCTCGGGTGAGTGGTGGGCGAAGTTGGCCGACGGGCGCGAGCTGCACTGGTCCGACGCCCGCTCCTACCGGGAGCGCGTGGCACTCGCGCGGACGCTCGGGCTGCACGGCGTCGCGCTCTGGTCGCTCAACCTGATGCCCTTGCCGGCCTGACCACCCCTTCGCCGCCGGCGGCCCTCCGTGCGCGACGCCCCCGTCGATACGAGACGCGCCCGTCGACGCGAGACGCCGCCCGTAGCCCGGGGTGTTGCGAGGTGGCGCCCCCGTTTCGGTGAGACGC
>NZ_JAGGPH010000013.1:0-291510 GCF_018613895.1 Curtobacterium sp. ISL-83 | reverse complement strand
GTTGACGGGAGACGCCGCCTCCCGGACGAGACGCCGTGGTTTTCGGCGGCGTCTCGGCGTCAGAGCGACGTCTGGCGCTGACGGGGCCGTCGGACGCAGTCCGGCCCGGACGCCGCCACCGCTCCGCCCCTGGCGGGTCCCTGTCACCCGGCCGCTGTAGCATGCACGACACCTGTCCCGCGACGAGGAGGCCTGCGTGCCGGAACCGATCGACCCCGCCTTCCCGCTCGAACGCGTCCGGGACGCCGGAGCGGCCATCATCGACGCGGTGTCGACGGTGATCGACGGCAAGACCGACGCGATCCGGACAGCCCTGACGGTGATGCTCGCCGAGGGGCACCTGCTGGTCGAGGACGTGCCCGGCGTCGGCAAGACCGTGCTCGCGAAGGCCCTCGGTGCGACGGTCGGCGGGACGGTCACCCGAATCCAGTTCACGTCCGACATGCTGCCGTCCGACGTCACGGGCGTGAACATCTTCGACCAGTCCTCCGCCACCTTCCGGTTCTCCCCGGGACCGGTGTTCGCGAACGTGGTCATCGGTGACGAGATCAACCGGACGAGCCCGAAGACCCAGTCGGCGCTGCTCGAGGCGATGGCCGAGGCCCAGGTCACGGTCGACGGCGTGACCCGGCAGCTCGAGAGCCCGTTCATGATCGTCGCGACGCAGAACCCGATCGACATGGAGGGCACCTACCCGTTGCCCGAGGCGCAGCGCGACCGGTTCATGGCCCGCATCGCGATGGGGTACCCGGGCGTCGACGCGGAACGGCAGATGCTGTCGAACCGCGGCGGCGGCGACCCGTTGTCCCGTCTGCGCCCGATCGTCGACGTCGCGACCCTGCGCGGGATCATCCACGCGGTCCGCACGGTCCACCTCGCGCCCGACGTCGAGGCGTACATCGTCGCGATCGTCCGCGCCACCCGGACGCACCCGGACCTCGTGCTCGGGGCGAGCCCCCGTGCGACCCTGCACCTCGCGCAGGCCGCCCGCGCGTACGCCGCCCTGCTCGGTCGACCGTTCGTCACCCCGGACGACGTCGCCGCGCTCGCGCCGATCGTCCTGGCCCACCGTCTCGTGCCCGTCGCACGTGGCCTCGGCGGATCCGGCGACGACACCGTCCGCGACATCGTGGTCCGCATCGTGTCCGACACCGCCGTGCCGTTCACCGCGACACCCGTCCGCTCCTGATGTCCGGCTCGTCGGCGCCGTCGCCGCTCGCACGACGGGCCGGTGCTGCCCGGTCCGTCGCGTCGCGGTACGGACGGCGAGCGCTGACGTTGCTCCGACGGACGCCGTTCCCCCGTCCCACGGTGCGGGGGTGGACCGTCATCGCGGTCGGGATCGGACTGATCGGCGGGGGACTGGTCGGGACCACGAGCGTGGCCGTGTCGGCAGGGCTCCTGCTGGTGGTGCTCGTGGTGCTCGGCATGGTGATGGCGTACGTCGTCGCCGCGCCGCTCCGGGGCACCCGGTCCACCGCACGCGCGATCGTGCAGGTCGGCGAGGTCTACCGCGAGCGGATCACCCTCGGCAGCACCACCCTGCCCATCGGCCCGCGGTCGACCCTGCTCGTGCGGGAACAGCTCGACGACACCTTCGCGAGCGTGTCCGAGGCGGAGACGTACGCGGTGGTCGGGCCGAACGTGCCGCCCGCCGTCCTCGACGTCGAGGCGCTCGCGATGCACCGCGGACGGTCGCTGGTCGGACCGGTCACGATCCGGGTCGAGGACCCCTTCGGGTTGCTGCGCATCGACCGACCGGTCGTCGCGGCCGAGGAAGTCGTGGTGGTCCCGGCGTCGACGCCGCTGTCCGCCATCGACACGGGAGCGCTCGCCGGTGCGGTGTCCGCCGACGAGGGTCGGGTCGGGCAGGGGGGCTCCGCGGACGACAGCGAGCTGCGCCCGTACCGACCGGGCGACCCCATCCGCCGGGTGCACTGGGCGCAGAGTGCCCGCCGCGGCGAGCTGCACGTGCGGCAGACCACCCAGGCACAGCCCCCGGAGGCCGTCATCGCGCTCGACGTCCGGCGTGAGTCGTACCAGACCCTCGGGCGCGACGACCTCGCCGAACTGTCGGACCTCGGCGGGGACGCGGCGTTCGAGCACGCCGTCGTCGTGGCGGCGAGCGTTGCCCGGGCCCTCGCGGCACGCACCTCGCGCGTGGTGCTCGTCAGCGATGCTCCCGGCGGGAGCACCCGCCACGCCGGGGACGCCGGCGGCCTGACCGACGTCCTGGTGGGACTCGCGGACGTCCGCGTCCGCAGCGACGCCCGCGCGGTCACCGAGGTCCTGCCCGAGGTCCGCGGCCGCGACGTGCACGGGATGACCGCCGTGGTCACCGGGCGCTGCACCGCGGAGGAGGCGGCCGAGCTCGTGTCGGCGACGACCGGGTCGAGCCGCGGCATCCTCGCGACGATCGTCCCGCCGGACCCCGTGGTGCGCGGCATCCTCGACCGCGGCGGCTGGCGCACCCTGGTCGTGCCCGTCGCCGGGGTGACCGCGTCGGGAGGCGCACGATGAGCAGCACCGCGACCCGGCCCCGCCCACGCGCCGACGTCCACGAGATCCTCGACCGTGACGACGAACGCCGCGACGTCCCCAGCGTCTGGGTCGTCGTCCTGGCGCCGGTGCCGGTGCTCATCGCCTCGCTGGCCATGCGTCCGCTCGTCCAGGGCATCGCCTGGTGGGTGTCCGGGCTCCTGATCGCCGTGGTGCTCGTGGGGACCCTGCTCGCGGTCCGACGCCGCGCACCGGGCATCCGGTTCGTCGCCCTCGTCGCCGCGCTCCTGGCGTGCTCCTGCGCCGCCGCACTCGTGAACGACCTGCAACCGCTCGGGTGGCTCGACAAGAACGGGGCGCTCGGCGAGACGATCGCCGCGATCCGCCTCAACCCCGCCCCGTTGCCGCAGACCGACTCGATCCGGCTGGTCGTCACGGTGGCCATCGCCTGGGTCGTGGCGGTGTCGTTGTTCCTGGCCGCCGTGGCGCCGACGGCAGCGCTCGCCGCGGTCCCCGCCCTCGTGATCCTCATCGTGCCCGGGCTGATCACCGGCGCTCCGGCGGGCTCGGGGCTCGTCATCGGCACCGCGGTCGCGTTCCTGGCCCTGCTCTGGCTGTCGGTCCGTCCCGTGCAACGGGTGCTCCCCGCGGCGGTCGTCGGTGCCGTCGGGCTGGTCGTGGCGATCGGTCTGCCCTCGGTGATCCCGTTGAACGCCAGCTGGCTGTCCGGGGTCACCGGGGCGATCCAGTCGCCGATCCAGCCCGGGCGCCCCGGGACACTGCTCAACCTCGGGCAGGACCTCCGCCGGCCGAACGACCTCGAGGTCTTCCGGTACCGGTCGTCGGACGGGCAGCCGGAGTACCTCAAGCTGGCCGACCTGGACGAGTTCGGCACGGGGGACTGGGTCCCGACCGTGACCGACGCGAGCAAGTCCGAGACCGCCGACCAGCAGCAGTGGGCGGTCGGCGTGAACCCGCGGCTCGCCACCCGCGGCGACGTGACGATCCGCATCACGGGGCTCTCGAGCAACTACCTGCCGGTGCCGTCCGGAGCCGTGACGGTCCAGTCGCGGTCGACGAACCTCAACCTGGCCGACTGGCGCTGGATGGGGGACTCGAGCACCGTGCGGTCGACGGGGCCGGCGACGCCCCGCGGTGCCACGTACGAGGTGTACGGCGCCTCGACCTTCGCGGGGGAGTACCTCGACACGATCTCGGCGTCAGGACTCCTCGCCAATGCGGACGGCCGGGGGTTCGCCAAGCCGTCCGCGGCGCAGCTCCGGACCGACCTGACGCTGCCGAAGAACCTGCCGGCGAGCATCGGCGCGACCGCGGGACGGGTGGCCGGGGGCGCATCGACCCCCTACGACGAGGCCCGCGCGATCGAGCAGTGGTTCCGGAGTGACCTGTTCACGTACTCGGAGACCGCACCGGTTGAACAGGGTTACGACGGCGACAGCATGGCCGTCGTGGCGAAGTTCCTGCAGGTGCGCGAGGGCTACTGCGTGCACTTCGCGTCCGCGATGGCGGTGATGGCCCGCACCCTCGGCATCCCGTCGCGCATCGCGGTCGGGTACCGCGCCGGGTCGGCTCGGTCGGACGGCGAGTACACGGTGTCGAACCGGCAGCTGCACTCGTGGCCGGAGCTGTACATCAAGGGTGCCGGGTGGGTGGCCTTCGAACCGACGCCGGACTCCGACCAGGCCGCCCAGCCGCAGTCCCAGGCGAGCGCCACCCCGACCCCGGGCACGAAGAACACCCCGCTGCCTGCACCGGCGCAGTCGGCTCCGGCGGCACCGCAGGCGTCGGCGACACCGTCCGCGTCGGCCGCTCCGGCAGCCGCGGCCGCCACCGGTGGGAACGGCGACGGTGGGCTCGGGCTCGTCGTGGGCCTGGTCCTCGCGCTGGCCCTGCTCGCTGCGCCGGCCCTCGTCCGAGCGGGTCGCCGCCGGTCGCGTCTGGCGGCGGTCGCTGCCGGTCGCTCGCCAGCGTTGCACGCCTGGCGAGAGGTCCTGGACGACGTCGCAGACCACGGGTACGCGCCGGGGGTCGCGCCACCGGGCGACGCGGGTGCGGCGGCGCGGACTGCTCGGGCTGTCCTCGGCCGGCTCCGACCGACACTGCCGGCGTCGGTGCTGCCGCACCTGGACACCGTGGTGGACGCCGTCGACCGGGAGCGCTTCGCCGCCGACGGGGTCGGTGGCGTCGACACCGCCGCCCTCCTGCAGGCGGTCCGGGAGGCCCGTGTCGCCCTGGACGCGTCGGTGTCCGGTGCGCGGGCGGCGCGGTCGCGTCTGCTGCCGCCGAGCCTGTTGCCGTCGTCGGCGTGGTCGCACGCGGGTCGTCGCACGCGCCGCAGTCCGACGTAGCGGGGAAGCTGCGGCTGGCCCTACCGCGGCCGGACGATGGCCTCCACCAGGGTGGCGACGAGTTCCCCCGGGTCCACGCCGGGCATCGCCGGCGCGTCGAACAGGAGCCCGACGTTCGCGGCGATGAGCGCCACGGACAGGTGGTCGAGCGGCATGCCGGGGTCGACCTCCGGGTGCGCGCCGAACCACAGGTGCACGAGGTCGTTCACGCCGTCCTCGAGCGCGCGCCGGTGCTGGACGAACTCGGGCATGAACTCGGGGTGGCGCAACGCGTACGCCCGGAACTCCGCGAGCAGCGCGAACTGCGCCGTCTGGTCGTGCTGGCCGAACGCGGCCCGCACGACGTCCGCGATCTCGACCGCGGCGATGTCCGGGCTCACCAGCTCCTGCAGGGCCCCGAGCACGACGTTCGTCGCGCGCTGCATGACCTGGCCGAGCAGGTCCTGTTTCGAGGTGAAGTTCGAGTACACCGCGCCCTTGCTGAACCCGGCGCGGGCGGCGACGTCGTCGAGACGAGCCTCGTGCACGCCCTGTTCCGCGAAGACGGCCGCGCCGGCCAGGAGCAGCCGCTCACGGACCTCAGCGCGGGGGGTGCGTGGGGCGGGGGTGGAGGCGTCGTCGCTCATCTGGTCCTGATTCGACTGCAGCCCGCCGTGACCTGGTGGTGTCGGCGTCGACGCGCTGGCGTGGTGGTGTCCAGTTCCGTTCTGGTGGGTCGCGTCGTGTCGTCGTGAGACCTCGGACGAGACCTGTCGTTCCGCGCGTCTGATCAAGCGCGCGGAACGATCGCAGCCCCCGCTGTGCACGCCTGTCCGACCGCCACGTTCGGGTCGCGTCGGTTCGGGACCGGCGTTGCGCACCGGTCGATACCCGGCGGTACTGATGGTACGCCTGCCCTCCGACGGATGACAGCGCGAGGTGCGGAAGCGCCGGGTCGAGCGCAAACGGGACGAAGCCGGTCCGGTCAGCTGTCCTCGCGCGGCTCGTGGTCGCTGTGCACGCTGCCGGCACCCGATCGACGCCCCGAGCGCCGGAGCAGCCGCACGGCGTCGGGCCGGAGCACACGCCCACGGCGGAGGATCGACCCCAGCGCCGACTTCGGCTGCCAGTCGCGGCCGTTCGGCAGGCCCCACCCTCGTCGGACGGCGCCCCAGCGGAGCCCGAGTGACAGCACGATCGCGACGACGATGCCCGTGGTGGGGGACCCGAGGCGTGACGCGAGCACCATGGCCGCGGAGGCTGCGACGGCCACGGTCGCGTACAGCGCGTTCCCGCCGAACACCGCCGGCACCCGGCGGAGCATCATGTCGCGCGTCGCCCCACCGCCGACGGCCGTGACGGTGCCCATGATGATCGCGGCCGGCCAGTCCAGTCCGGCGTCGAAGGTGCGCTGCACGCCGACCACGGACCAGATCCCGATGACCGCGGCGTCGAGCACGGTGAAGACGCGGTCCCAGGTCCGCTCGGAGAACGACACGAGGAAGGCCACGAGCGCGCCGGCGATGGCGACCGGGACGTAGAGCGGGTCGACCAGTGCGACGGGTGGCCCGTCCTGCAGCAGGGTGTCGCGGAGGATGCCGCCCCCGAGCCCCGAGACGAACCCGACGACCAGGAACCCGAACAGGTCGAAGTCCATCGTCCGTGCGAGGGATCCGCCGAGCAGCGCGGACGCGAACACCCCGGCGAGGTCGAGCACGTTCGTGACCACCGCGAGGCCTTCTGGCGACAGCAGGTTCATGACCACCATCCAACCGCACCGCCGTGGACTGGCGAGTCCGACGGTACTTAGGTTAGCCTCACCTACGTCATGCTCGCCACACTCGTCATCGGTCTCCGCGAAGGCCTCGAAGCCACGCTCATCGTCGGCATCATCGCCGCCTTCCTCCGCCGCAACCGCGTCCCGCTCGCGCCGATGTGGCTCGGCGTGGGCGTGGCCGTCGTCCTGAGCATCGCCGTCGGCTTCGGCCTGCAGGTCGTCGAGCAGGGGTTGCCGCAGGCCCAGCAGGAGGGCATGGAGGCGGTCATCGGCATCGTCGCCGTCGTCTTCGTCACCGGGATGATCGTCTGGATGCGTACCCACGCGCGCAACCTGACGAAGGAGATCGAGGCGAGCGCCACCGCCGCACTCGGCCGGGGGACCGCGTGGGCCCTGGCCGGCATGGCGTTCCTCGCCGTCCTCAAGGAGGGCTTCGAGACCTCGGTGTTCCTGCTCGCGACGTTCCAGGCGTCCACGGACACCGGCCTCGCCGCCCTCGGCGCCGTCGTGGGGATCGCCGGTGCAGTCGTCATCGGCTACGGCATCTACACGGGCGGCGTCCGACTCGACCTCCGCGGGTTCTTCACTGGCACGGGCATCTTCCTGGTGTTCGTCGCCGGCGGGCTCGTGTTGACGGTCCTCCGTCGTGCGCACGAGGCCGGGTGGATCGTCATCGGGCAGCAGCGCACGGTCGACCTCAGCTGGCTCGCCCCGAACGGGTCCGTCCAGGGCGCCCTGGTCACGGGCGTGCTCGGCATCCCGCCGGACCCCCGCGTGATCGAGGTGCTCGGCTGGGTCCTCTACGTCGTCCCGGTCCTCGCCCTGTCGCTCTGGCCGCGCGCGTGGCGCCCGACGCCCGCTCGTGTCCCCGTGTTCCGCGTCGCGTTCGCCGTAGGGTTCGCGCTCGTCGCGGTGGCCCTCGCGGTGGCGGTCCCCGCCGGCGCCGTCAGCCCGTCGCGGACCACCGCGGTGACGGGCGGCGCGTCGTCCGTCACGGCGGACGTCGACGGAGCGTCCGGCGTCCTCCGCGTGACGGGCACGGGCCGGGAGGCTCGGGTCACCCTGCCAGCGTCGGCCCACCAGCGCGTGGAGCGCGCAGGCGTGACCGCCGACCGGTGGCGGGTCACCACCGGTGCGCTCCCGGGCGACCGGCCGGCACGGCTGAGCCTCGACGACCTCGTCAGCATGTTCGGACGCATCCCCGTCGGCATATCGCCGAGCACCAACCCGGGCCCGTTCACCGCGACCTGGTCGGTCCGCGACACCGTGACGGTCTGGGCCGTCCGTGGCGGCGTCCTGGACGCGACCCGCTCAGAACGCACCGTCCTCACGTTGCGCGATGGGGGCCTCCCGTCCGGACGCACCACCGCGCTCGAGCGCACGGTCTGGGGTGTCCCCGCTGCCCACGTCCAGCAGACCGCCACCGCGGTGGCGGCTGGACAGACCCGGGCCGCTGAGCTGCAGCTCTGGCGGGTGTGGCTGCCGATCGCCCTCGGCATCGCTGCCGCCGCCCAGCTGCTGCTCGCGCTGCGCGACCGCCGACGTCTCGCGGCGCGCGTGCCGAACCCCGAACCGACCGTCCCCGGAACCGACCCGTCGCGCGCCTCGGTCGCGGCGGACCCTGCAAGGAGCAACGACTATGCCGTTCGGTAGCACCGTTCGACCCCTGATCACCCTCGGCGCCCTCGGCGTCGTCACCGCGCTCGCCCTGACCGGCTGTGCGGGAGCATCGCCGTCGGCGGGCGGGGACACGAAGGACGCCGGCAAGGTGTCCCGGGTGTCGGTGACCCTGACGAACGACGGTTCCGACAAGTGCGCCGTCTCCGAGTCGAAGGTGCCCGCGGGCCCCGTGACGTTCACCGTCAAGAACGAGTCGTCGACCGCGATCACCGAGGTCGAGCTGCTGCAGGACCAGCGCATCCTGGGCGAGAAGGAGAACCTCGCCCCCGGCCTCGGCGCGGTGACCTTCACCGCGACGCTCACCGGCGGGAAGTACCAGGTGTACTGCCCCGGGGCGGAGACCGAGTTGACCGACCTCACCGTCACCGGCAAGGTCGCCTCCACGGCGAACAGCAGCGCGGCCACCCTGCTGCAGGACGGCACGAAGGGCTACGCCCAGTACGTCGACGGCCAGGTCACGGACATGGTCGCGGCCGTCAAGCAGCTGCAGGCGGACGTCGACAAGGGCGACCTCGCGGCAGCGCGGACCGACTACGCGAACGCGCGCCCGTTCTACGAGCACATCGAGAGCGACGTCGACGGCTTCGTCAAGAAGGGCCACAAGGCGACGGACAACGCCGGCAACCTGGACTACCTGCTCGACATGCGTGCCTCCAACCTGGACACCGCGGTCGGGTGGAGCGGGTTCCACGCCGTCGAGAAGGACCTGTTCCAGGCCGGCGCGATCACCGCGTCGACCAAGCAGACCGCCGCGGACCTCACCGAGAACGTCGAGCTGCTGGCGAAGCTCGTCCCGACGCTCGACTACAAGCCGGAGGACCTGGCGAACGGCGCCGCCAGCCTGCTCGAAGAGGTCCAGTCGAACAAGATCACCGGCGAGGAAGAGGCGTACAGCCACATCGACCTCGTCGACCTCGCCGCGAACGTCGAGGGCTCCCGCCAGGCCTTCGCGTACCTGAAGCCCGGCCTGACCAAGCTCGACCCGACGCTGACGAAGCAGATCGCGAAGCAGTTCGACGCGACGAACACGATGATGGACGGGTTCCGCGACGCCAGCGGGCTCGGCGGGTTCCGCACGTGGGACGCCGCGACGAAGGCGGCGCACGCGAACGCGATCTCGCAGCAGGTGCAGGCGCTGCAGGACCCGCTGTCGCGCCTGGCCGAGAAGGTCGCCACGGCGTGACGAACGAGCACGAGGAGACGCCGGCACGTTCCCGCGTCTCCCGGCGCGGCCTGATCGGCGCCGGCCTGGCAGCAGCGGGGGCCGGCGTCGGCGCGGTCGCGGGCGTCGCCGGAGCCACCGCGGCGACGGGCGTGAACCCGTTCGCGGCGGCGGCGAACGGCGACGAGTCCATCGACCCGTCGCAGCAGCACCCGTTCTACGCGACCGGGGCACGGCAACCGCAGGGCGGCGTGCAGACGACGCCGCAGCGGTACTGCGTGTTCATGACGTTCGACATGTCGTCGACCGTGACGACCGACCTGCAGGTGCTGCTCGCCCGCTGGTCCGCCGCGATCGCCCAGTTGCAGGCCGGCAGGACGGTGGGCAGCGTCGAACCGGCGCACGGCGACGGCGTCGGTGCGGACACGGGTGAGGCACTCGACCTCGGTCCCGCGTCCCTCACGGTGACGGTCGGGCTCGGCCCGGGGATCTTCGACGAGCGCTTCGGTCTCGCCGGCAAGCGTCCCGAGCACCTGGCGACGATCCCGACGTTGCCGAGCGACAACCTCGACGCGGCGTTGTCCGGCGGGGACCTGTCCCTGCAGGCGTGCGCCGACGACCCGCAGGTCGCGTACCACGCGGTGCGGGACCTCGCGCGGATGGCACGGGGCACCGCGACCGTGCGGTGGACGGTGCTCGGGTTCGGACGTGCGTCGGCCGGCCCGGCGCAGACCACACCGCGCAACCTGATGGGGTTCAAGGACGGCACCCGGAACGTCAGCACCGACGACGAGTACCGCCGCTTCGTGTGGCTCGGGAACGACGCCGGCTGGATGGCTGGCGGCACCTACCAGGTGGTCCGGAAGATCCGGATGAACATCGAGATCTGGGACGCCGACGTCGTCAGTGACCAGCAGCGAGTGTTCGGGCGCACGAAGATCGAGGGCGCGCCGCTGTCCGGCGGCAGCGAGCTCAGCACGCCGGACTTCCACGCCACGGCGTCCGGCGGTGATCCGAAGATCGACCCGCGCTCGCACATCGCCCTGGCGGCGCACGAGGCGAACGGCGGCGTGAAGATCCTCCGACGCCCGTACAACTACACCGACGGGTTGAACCAGTACGGGCAGCTCGACGCCGGACTGCTGTTCGCCGCGTACATGAACGACCCGGACCACTTCACGCGGTTGCAGCGGAAGCTCGGGGCGTCCGACCGGTTGAACGAGTACATCTCGCACATCGGCTCCGCGGTGTTCGCGATCCCGCCGGCTCCGCGCAAGGGCTCGTACATCGGCGAGCCGCTCTTCCGCTGAGCACGCGGGAGAGGGGTGCCCTCCGTCGTTTCCCTGGAGACGGAGGGCACCCGCGCCGCGGGGTCTCGTCGAACGGAACCACCGCCGGCGGATGAGAGGCAACCCGGCGCGACGCGTCGCGATGCGACACGCTGAGGATACGCCGCGGCTCGCGGTTCCGGGGAGCCGATCGGTGATGGGACAGGCCATCTGTGATCGCGCCCGGTGGGGCGGAGGCGAGTCGTGCCTCCAGGCAGTCCTACCGGCCCGCGTCGAACCGCTCCTGATGCGCCGCCACGTCGTCACGGTGCGCTTCGGACCAGCGCTTGAGCTGTCGGACCGTCTCGTGCAGGGAGAGCCCGAGGTCGGTGAGCTCGTAGGTGACGGTCACGGGGACGGTCGCGGCCGCGGTCCGGTCGACCAGGCCGTCGCGCTCGAGCGACTTCAGCGTCTGCGACAGCATCTTGGGGCTGACCCCCGCGAGGACCCTCGCGAGCTCGGAGTACCGCATGGGTCGTGGTTCGCCGTCGCAGTCCGGGCCACTCCCGAGAGCGGACAGCACCAGGGTCACCCACTTGCCGGACACCTGCGCGAGCAACTTCTGGCTCGGGCACGCTGCGAGGAACGCGTTGTACTCGGTCTTCGCCGCTGCCTTCTTCTCCGCCGCCGTGGTGGTCGCCATGCTCGCCTCCGGGTATCAACGCACTTCTGGGTAACTCCTTCCGAAAGGGTATCGGCACGTCCAGGGTGGACCACGGCACGTTGATCCGCAACAACCGGAAGGCACCCCCATGAGCACCACCACCGCACTGCCCGGCGGCACCTGGACCCTCGGCGACCACACCGTCTCCCGTTTCGGGTACGGCGCGATGCAGCTCGCCGGTCCCTGGGTGATCGGCCCACCGAAGGACCACGACGCGGCGATCGCCGTCCTCCGCGACGTCGTCGCGAGCGGCATCACACACATCGACACCGCCGAGACGTACGGGCCGCGGGTCGTCAACGAACTGATCCGGGAGGCGCTGCACCCGTTCCCCCCGGAACTGTTCATCGCGACGAAGGCGGGCGGTCGTCGAGACGCGGAGGGTGGGTGGCCTCGTGCCCGCAAGCCCGACGAGCTCCGCGCGCAGATCGACGACAACCTCGAGACGCTCGGCGTCGACGTGCTCGACCTCGTGCACCTCCGCCTCGGCGACACGAACGGGCCGGTCCCGGAACCCGTCGGCGAAGCGTTCGCGACGCTCGCGGCGTTGCAGGAGCAGGGACTCATCCGTCACCTCGGCGTGAGCAACGCCACCGCCGACCAGGTTGCCGAAGCGCGGGCGATCGCGCCGATCGTGTCGGTGCAGAACGGGTACAACCTCGCCAACCGGTCGGACGACGGGCTCATCGACGACCTCGCTGACGCGGGGATCGCCTACATCCCGTTCTTCCCCCTCGGCGGGTTCACCCCGCTCCAGTCGGGCGTGCTCTCCGCCGTCGCCGAGCGGCTCGACGCCACACCGATGTCGGTCGCGCTCGCGTGGCTCCTGCACCGGTCGCCGAACATCCTGCTGATCCCGGGCACCAAATCCGTCGCGCACCTCCGGGAGAACATCGCTGGCGCAGCGCTCACCCTGTCGTCCGACGACCTCCGCGAGCTGGACCACCTGGCGGGGTGAGCGGCGCGGCGCCTGGGGGCATTCCTGCCAGATCCCTCATCCGCAGGATCGGGATCGTTGCCCCTCGTTCACGGGGTGGCCACCGACGCGCAACGTAGATCGCGCTGAATCAGACCACCGCTTGCACAGGGGCAAGCGCCAAGGAGGATCTCAGTGAAACGACCGATCATCATCGCCGGTGCCGCCCTCAGCGCAGCCGCGCTCTGTGGCGCGTTCCTGGTCACCCCGGCTTCCGCCACGCCTTCGCGCGGTGGCGACCGGGGCACCGCGAAGCACGTCATCGTCATCTCGGTGGACGGCATGCACCGGAGCGACCTCAGCGCGTTCGTGCGGAGCCACCCGCACTCGACCATGGCCCAGCTCGCCGGCCACGGCACCCAGTACACGAACGCCCAGACGACGTTCCCGTCGGACTCGTTCCCGGGCCTGGTGGCGCAGTTCACCGGCGCGACCCCGGCCGCGAGCGGCGTCTGGTACGACGACACCTACAACCGCGACCTGCTCGCACCCGGCACGCGCGACTGCACCACGGCGACGCCGGGTACCGAGGTCGCACTGACCGAGGCGATCGACCGGTCGCAGTCGCCGATCCAGCTCGACGCCGGCCAGGGTCTGACGGACCCGGCCCTGACGGCGCTGGCGACGAACACGAAGGCGCAGACCCTCGCGAGCGCCGACGCGATCACCAAGGCCATCCTGAAGATGACGCCGACCCCGCAGACGCTCATCAACCAGGACGCGCTGCCCGTCGACCCGGCCACGTGCCTGCCGATCCAGCCCGGTCAGTACCTGAAGACGAACACCGTCTTCGAGGTGGCCCGGTCGCACGGTCTGCGCACCGCGTGGTCCGACAAGCACCCGGCGTACGCGATCCTCGACGGCAAGTCCGGGACCGGTGTCCAGGACCTGTTCACCCCCGAGATCAACTCGGTCGCCGACAACGCCGGTGACGACTGGAGCACCGACAACGCCCTGACGCAGGTCTACGACGCCACGAAGGTCGCCGCCGTCCTCAACGAGATCGACGGGTACGACCACTCGCGGACCCACCACGTGGGGACGCCGGCGGTCTTCGGCATGAACTTCCAGACGCTCAGCACCGCGCAGAAGCTCCCGACGTCCGACGGGCTCAGCGGCGGCTACCAGAGCAACGGCACGCCCGGCCCGCTGGTGTCCCGCGCGCTCGACTCCGTCGACGCCCAGCTCGGCGCGATCGTGCACGAGGTCGTCGCCGACGGTCTCGCCGGGAACACGACGATCATCCTGTCCGCCAAGCACGGGCAGTCGCCGATCGACCCGGCCACGCTCCGCCGCGTGGACGACAGCGCGATCATCGGCTCGATCAACGATGCGTGGAAGAAGACGCACCCGCAGGCACCGGCACTGGTCACGTTCTCGACGGACGACGACGGCATGCTCCTCTGGCTGAGCGACCGCAGCGCCGCCGCCGAGTCCTTCGCGCGCTCCTGGTTGCTCGGTCACACCGCACCGGCGAACACCGCGCAGGACCCCAAGGGCGTGTTCTCCACGACGGTGGGTCACTCCGGCCTGAGCGCCGTGTACACCGGGGGCGCCGCGAAGGCGTACGTCGGTGCCGCCGGCTCCGACGACCGGGTGCCGGACCTCATCGGTGTCGCGCAGTCCGGTGTGGTCTTCACGGGTGGCGTGAAGAAGATCGCCGAGCACGGGGGCGCGTCCGTGGCGGACCGCAACGTGCCGCTCGTGGTCGCCTCGCTGCGCGATCGTCACGCGCAGGTCGTGAAGACGACGGTCCAGACGACGCAGATCGCCCCGACGATCCTGCACGAGCTCGGCATCAACCCGTCGGAGCTCCGCGCCGTCCGAGAGCAGCACGTGAGCACGCTGCCCGTGCGGTGAGCACGAGCTGACGGAGCAACGACGTCGTCCCGCCGCGGTTGCGCGGCGGGACGACGTCGTTCCTCCCGCTCCCGAGTGCCGAAGACCAGACGTCACCCCGGACGGTGATCGCCCGGCGCAGGTTCAGCACGGCGGAGGACGGTGGAGCCGACGGCCCCGACGACCAACGTGACGCCGAGACCTTGGATCGCCGTCAGGTGCTCACCGGCGGCGACGAGCCCGATGGTCAAGGCGACGACCGGACTCAGGAGCCCCAGGAACGCCGGGATGCGGGCGGGCAGGACCGCCAGCCCGCGGAACCAGACGAAGTAGGCGAAGGCAGTTCCCGCGACGGCGAGGTAGACGAAGCCAACGACCTCGGTCACGTCTGGGTGCGCTCGTGGCAACGGCTCTGCGACGAGTGTGAGGACGGCGAGGAGGATGCCGCCCGCGATGAGCTGCCACGACGTGGTCACGAGCGGAGGGACCTCGTCGGCCCAGCGCTTCGAGAGCACGATCCCGATGGCCATCGACATCGCACCGAGGAGCGCAGCACCGACGCCCACCGGATCGAGCGCCGCGGAGGCGCGCAGGACCACGAGTGCCACCCCGACGACGCCGACCGTGCCGCTGACGATCGTTCGCGTCGTCAGTTCCTCGCGGATGAGCTTGGACGCGAGGACCGCGACCAAGAGCGGCTGGATCCCGCCGGTCACTGCCGCGACGCCGCCCGGAAGTCGATCGGCCGCGATGAACAGGAACGCGAAGAACGCGGCGATGTTGAGGGAGCCGAGCACGGCGGAGCGCCACCACCACGACCCCCGCGGAAGGCGGCGACCCAGCGCGAGGAGGACGATGCCGGCCGGGAGTGCCCGCAGCGTCGCGATGAGGAGCGGGTGTCCCGTCGGGAGGAATGCCGTCGAGGTGATGTAGGTCGTCCCCCACAGCGCGGGAGCGAGCGCGGTCACGGCGACGATGCGGAGGTTGTCTGGCACGACGCCAAGATACCTTAGCGCTAAGCGATTATGCTGATCGCATGGACCACGTCGATCGCATCCTCGAACAGTGGCGGGCCGAGCGGCCGGACGTCGACCCGGCGCCGATGGCGGTGATCGGCCGGCTCAGCCGAGTGGCCGCCAAGACCGACGCGGTCCTGGCGAGCACGTTCGCCCGGCACGGTGTGGACGCTTCGGCCTTCGACGTGCTCGCAACACTCCGTCGACAGGGTCGCCCGTACCGGCTCACACCCGCGGGACTCGCCGTCGACGCGATGATCACGTCCGGCGCTGTCGCACAGCGACTCAACCGACTCGAACTCGCGGGCTTGATCCGCCGATTGCCGAACCCGGATGACGGCCGTGGCAAGCTCGTCGAGCTGACCGCGGCCGGGATGACCCTCGTTGACCGCGTCCTCCCCGAGCACCTCGCAGCCGAACGCCGTCTGCTGGCGCCGCTCGACGACGCGGAACGTGCCACCCTGGCCGCGTTGCTCGCACGGCTCGACGCCTGATCGCCGAGCCGTTCTCCGTCGTCGACGAGGGCGTCGACGTCTGGGTGGGGGTCGTCAGATCGCACCGAGGAGCGCAGCGACGACGAGCCCGACGCCGACCACAGCCGCGATGCCCCCGCCGACGATGGTGACCAGACGCTGCTTCTCCCTCGTGTCCATGCCGTCAGCCTGGCACCGGCCCGACCTCGCTGTCCGCGAGCTGACCGCAGAACGAGGGGACGCGTGCGCGCGTCCCGCACGCGACATCACCGAGCACCGCTTCTGCCCCTGCCCCCTCGGAAGGGATTCGCGAACCGCCGGCGTCAGCGATCGCCCACGGGCAGCGCAGGATCCGTTCGCTCGCTCTCCGGTGCACGCCCGGCGTACCGCCCGCGGCCGTGTCGGTGATCCCACCGTGCCACCAGCAGCGACGCCAGACCGAGGGCGAGCCACGCCACCCCGGCGATCCAGCGCCAAAGGTGCCCGTCACCCGTGACGGCGAGCACGAGCCAGACCAGCCCGAGGCCGATCATGCCGACGCCCTGCCACCGGTACGGGCGCCCGACCAGGAACCGCCAGGTGTCCTCCGTGCGCTGCGTCTCCGTCATGGCGGCAGGCTACGCGCCGGCACGAGCTGCCGGAAGGCTCGTCGCACACCATGCTGAACCGGTGACGGGCCGCCCCATCCGGTCGGGGCGGCCCGTCATGGTGTCCCGGCACCGTGTCGACGGGCCGGGAGGCACGCATCAGTCCGTCAGGACCGTCGCGTCACGCGCGGCGCGCTTCCGGCGCACGAGGAGCAGCGTGGTGAACCCGGCGAGCAGCAGGAGCCCGGCGGCGATGCCGGGGGCGACCAGGTCTGCGCCCGTGAACGCGAGCGCACCGGTCGGAGCCGTGTCGGCGGGGTCACCGGCGGCTCCGGGGACATCCGAACCGTTCCCGGTGCCCGGCCCCGTGCCCCCGACGCCCGGTGTCGGGTTGGTCCCGGGGTCGGTACCCGGGCCGTTCCCCGGTCCGGTGCCCGGCCCGTTCCCCGGGTCGACCGCGGCCGCCACCGGGATCGTCACGCCGAGGGTGATGGTCTGCCCGTTGGACAGCGTGAGGACGAGCGGCTCGTTCGTCACGGCAGCGGGAGCGACCGCCGAGACCGCAGCGGCCCGTGCGGTGGGGGCGCCCGGAGCAACCGTCGCGCTCGGCACCGTGAACCGCAGCGTCGCCCGCCCCTGCTCGTCGGTCTTGTCGATGATCGTCGGGTCGACGTCGGCCGTCGCGAGCACCCGGTCGCCGGCACGCACCGAGACGGTCCCGGCCGCAGCGGGGTCGGCACTGCTGAACACGAGCGAGGAGAGTCCGATCGACACCTCGTCGCCCGGCTGGAACCCGCCCGCGGGGGTCGGTGTGATCGTGACCCCCACCGCGCGCTGGTCGGTCGGCGGCGTCACGGTCGGGTGCGCGAGGAACGAGTCCACCTGCGCCTGCAGGTCGACCACGCCGGAGTCGGCCTTGTTCGTCCCGGTGGCGAAGGCGGCGAAGTTGTCCCCACCGGTCGACAGGAACGAGTTCACCGTGACGGTCAGGCTGTCCGTGAGTGCGATCGGCTTGCCGTCGAGGGACATCGACGTGATGCGCTCGCCACGCCCGCGGGTCGGGTCGTACGTGTAGGCGAAGCCGTCGGAGACGCCGAGCTTCAGGAACGGACGCTCCAGGCCGTCGGGCTGCCACTGCTGTTCGAGGGCGTCCTTGATCTGCTTGCCGGTCATGTCCTCGGTGACCAGGGTGTTCGCGAACGGCTGGACGAGCGCGGCTTCCTTGTAGGAGACGGAGCCGTCCGGGTCGCCGGGGCCGCTCGACGCGTAGAGCAGGTCGGTCCGGAGTCCGCCCGGGTTCATGAAGGCGACCTGCGACCCCTTGCGTGCCGTCGCCCAGCGCTGCACCTCGGCGATGTCGTTCCCGAGCACGGACTCGCCACCGCGGTTCTCGGCCTTGCGGTCGGACTGCACGGCGCGACGGAGGTCACCGGTGATCTGCCCGAGCTTCTTGCTGCCCTCGACGTCGGCGACGGCCTTGGCGGCGGTCACGATGCCGGTGACGGCCTGGACGGACGACCGGTCGACGGGCACCCGGGTCTCGGCGTTGACCGACTTCACCTCGCTCGTGATGCCCGTCAGGCGCTTGTCGGCCCCGACCGTGAGCTGCAGGTGCCCGAAGTTGACGCCGTAGGAGCCGGTCTGGATGACCGGACGCCTGGTCCCGTCCGGGCCCGCGATCGAGTGGTTGTACGTGGCGTGCGTGTGTGCGGAGACGATCGCCGAGACCTTCGACGAGACACCCGCGGTGATCTTCCCGAAGGCGCCGGTGCCGGTCGCGTCGGCGATGGCGCCGGTGGTCGCGCCCTCGTGCACGAGCAGGACCAGGACGTCGGCCTCGCCGTTCGCGGCGTTGCCGTCGGTCAGCTGGTCCGCGTACCGGTTCACCTGGCTGACGATCGGGGCCATCGCGAGGCCCTCGACGCCGCCGGGGCTGACGAGTCCGGGGATGAGGTCCTCGGTGGTCGCGCCGATGAAGCCGACCTTCACGCCACCCTTCTCGACGATCGAGTACGGGGTGAACGCGGGGTCGGTCGTGCCCTTCCGCACGATGTTCGCTGAGATGTACGGCCAGTCCGCACGCTGGTCGATGCGGCCGGTCAGGTCCGCCTGGCCCTTGTCGAGCTCGTGGTTGCCGATCGCGCTGACGTCGAGGTGCATCGCGTTCAACGCGTCGATCGTCGGGGCGTCCTGCTGGATCAACGAGGTGAACGTCGAGGCCCCGACGTTGTCACCGGCGCTGGCGAAGATCGTGTTCGGGTTGGCCTCGCGGTAGGACTGCACCACGGCGGCGAGCTTCGCGGCACCGGCGGCCTTGTCGGCAGCCGTCCCCTCGGACTCGATGCGACCGTGGAAGTCGTTGACGTCGAGGATGTCGATCGTGGTGTCGCCGTCGGCCGCGAAGGCGGCGGACGGGACGGACAGGGCGACCAGGACCCCGGCCGTGGCGAGGGCCGCGGCGCCGGTGAACCGTCGTGAGCGTGTGGTGGTGTGCGCGTTCATCACGCTCGAACCTATGCAGACCCACAGGTGCCACGCCAGTGTGCGCCGCAACACGTCACGCGCTGTTCACACGGAGTCCGGGTCGCACGACCCCGACGTCGCCCGCGGGCCTGCCTCCGGTCAGTCGCGACCGAACGCTCCCCGCACGCGCTCGACGGCCTCGGCGGCCATCGCCTTCGCGGAGTCCTTGACCACGCCGGCCTCGACCGGGTCGCCCTTCAACAGGCTCTTCGCGGTGTTGATCGCGTACTCGGCACTGATGTGCGGCGGCAGCGGCGGCACGTTCCGGCTGACGTACGCGTCGATGACGGTGACGCCCGGGTTCGCGAACGCCCGCTCGACGGCCGCTTCGACCTCGTCGTCCCCGTGCACCGCGATGCCGGTGAACCCGAGCAGCTCCGCGTACCCGGCGTAGTCCATCGTCTCGACGTCCTGCGACCCGCGCCACATCGGGTTGCCGTCCTCGGTCCGCATCTCCCAGGAGACCTGGCCGAGGTCGTCGTTGTGCATGATCACGATGACGAGCTGCTTGTTCTCCCACCCGCCCATGTACTTCTTCACGGTGATGAGCTCGTTCATCCCGAGCATCTGGAACGCCCCATCGCCGATGGTGCAGACGGCGGGCCGGTCCGGGAAGGCGAACTTCGCGGTGACGGCGTACGGCATCGCCGCGAGCATCGTCGCCAGGCGCCCGGACATGTCGCCGCGCATCCCGCGACGCAGCCGGATGTGGTGGCCGTACCAGTCCGCGGTGGTGCCCGCGTCGCACGTCACCGTGACGCCCTCGGGCAGGTGCTGGTTCACCGCGTGGATCACCCGGCGCGGGTTCACGCCGTCGTCGTACCGGACCGCTGCCTGGCGGGCCATCTCGGCTTCCCACTCGCGCATCTCGCCCGCGAGCTTCTCCTGCCAGCTCGTGTCGGTCGTCTGCTCGAGCAGGGGCAGCAGAGCGTCGAGCGTCGCGCCGACGTCACCCCACAGGTTCAGTTCGTTCGGGTACCGCAGCCCGAGCTGCTCCGGACGGATGTCCACCTGGACGCCGCGGGCCTGACCGGTGGCGGGCAAGTACTCGCCGTACGGGTAGTTCGTCCCGAGGAGCACGATCGTGTCGCAGTGCTTCATCTGCGTGAGGCTCGCGCGGGACCCCAGGAGCCCGACCTGCTGGGTGTGGTACGGCACGTCCGAGGGGATGACGTCCTTGCCACGGAGCGCCGTGATGATGCCGGCGCCGGACTTCTCGGCGGCCGCGAGCACCTGGTCGGTGGCACCGCGGGCGCCGGCGCCGACCAGGAACGTCACGCGCTCACCGGCGTTGATGATCTCCGCCATGCGTGCGATCTCGTCGGCGGGCGGTGTGATGCGGGTCGACGCGGCGACCGCGCTCGAGCGCGAGACCCAGTGCTCGGCACCGGGCTCCTCGTACTTCAGGGACTGCACGTCGTGGGGCAAGATCACGACCGCGGGCTGCTTGTGGAGCATCGCCGTGCGGAACGCCGTGTCGATCACGACGCCGACTGCGTCCGGGGACGCCACCGTCTCGACGTAGCAGGCGACGTCCGCGAACACCCGCTCGAGGTTCGACTCCTGCTGCGTGAACGACCCCATCGCGGCCAGGCCCTGCTGCCCGAGGATCGCCACGACGGGCTGGTTGTCCATCTGCGCGTCGTACAGACCGTTGAGCATGTGGAAGGCGCCCGGGCTGGAGGTCGCGATGCAGACGCCGACCTCGCCGGTGAACTTCGCGTGCGCGGTCGCCATCAGCGCCGCGATCTCCTCGTGCGTGGGACGGACGTACTCCAACCCCTCGCCCTTCCGCTCTGCCTTGCCCAGGGCGCCGTCGAACGCGCCGATGCCGTCCCCCGGGTAGCCGAACACGCGGGAGACGCCCCACGCCTGGATGCGGTCGATGACGAAGTCGCTCACGGTCCTGCTCATGCGTCCAGCGTGCCCCGCCCGCAGGTGCGGTCTCCCAGACTGGAGGCCCGGATCACGCGACCGACGTCGGTGACGTGATCCGCGCCTCCAGTCCGGCGATGCGCCGGCCGGCGATCAGCCTGCGGGTGGCGAGCAGATCAGGGCTCGATCGCGATGAGCGGTCGGAGCGTCCGGTGCGCGATCCGCAGGCCCTCCAGGACCTTCTCGTCCGTACCGCCCCAGAGCGGGTCCTCGTGCTCGACGCTCAGCGTGCCGTCGAATCCAGCTTCGTACAGCCGGTCGACCACGTGCGGCCAGTCCACGACACCGCGACCGGGCACCCGGAAGCGCCACCAGCCCATGTCCCACGGGTCGTCGCCCTTGTCGACCTTGCCGAAGAAGCCGTACCGGTTCCGGTCCCGGGGGAACAGCTCCAGGTCCTTCGCCTGCGCGTGCACGATGTGCTCCGCGAACGGCAGGATCGTCTCGAGCGGGTCGATCCCGATCCACGTCAGGTGCGACGGGTCCCAGTTCAGGCCGAAGCCGAGCCCGGTCACCCAGTCCCAGAGTTCGGGCGAGTACGCGATGTTGCCCGGGTAGCCGTCGGGGTGCCAGCCCTCCATCACGCAGTTCTCGATGATCAGCTGCACGCCGCGCTCGCCGGCGTAGTCGACGAGTTCCGGCAGCACCCGGTCACCCTCGCGCATGTTGTCGCGCACCGACTTGGTGTTGTCGCGGCCGATGAAGGTGCCGACGTACGGCACGCCGAGTCGCTGAGCGGCGTCGACGGCGTGGAACAGGTGCGTGCGGACCTCGGCGCGGCGGTCGAGGTCCTGGTGCAGGTTGTTCTCGTAGTACGCCAGCGCGCTGATCTCCAGGCCGTGCTCGTCGAGGAGCGCCCGGGTCGCCTGGGCGTCCCCATCGGTGAAGGTGGCGACCGGCAGGTGCGCCGCCTCGAAGTCCCGACCGCCGGTGCCGGGCCACACCGCGACCTCGAGCCGCTCGTAGCCCTGACCGGCCGCGAACTCCGCGATCCGCGCCAGGTCCCACCCGGGCAGGCACGCCGTCAGCATCCCCAACTTCATCGGATACCCCTCCACGCGCCGTCGGCGGCGCTGCCGATCACGGCGTCGATGATGTTCGCGGCCCGGGCGCCGTCCGCGAAGGTCGGCAGCCCGTCCGGCCAGCCCGACGGGTCGCCACCGATGCGGACGGCCGCGTGGGTGTCCGCGACGAACGCGACGAAGGCGTCGAGGTACCCCTGCGGGTGTCCCGCCGGCACGATCGCCAGACGTCGCTGGTCCGGGCTGCCCTGCGACGGGTCCCGCACGATGATCTGCGCCCCACGTTCGTTCCCGAACCACGCGGACTCCGGCTGCTCTTGGTCGAACGCGGCGGACCCCAGGCTGCCGTCGACCTCGAACCAGAGTCG
Source organism: Curtobacterium sp. ISL-83 (assembly GCF_018613895.1). Lineage (GTDB taxonomy): Bacteria > Actinomycetota > Actinomycetes > Actinomycetales > Microbacteriaceae > Curtobacterium. The sequence goes on along the minus strand of NZ_JAGGPH010000013.1, from coordinate 269,313 downwards.
GTTCTTCCGGCCGGCCGAGACCTGCGAGATGACGACGTTCCCGATCCGGCCGGTGCTGGTGCGGAAGGTCGCGACCGCGGTGTCCTCGGTCGTCACCGCCGCCCGCTCGGCCGCGTCGGCGAGGGGATCGGGGTCGGGAGAGCCGGAGAACGAGGGGCCGGACGCTGCCGGTCGCGTCGGGTACACGATGTCGGTCACGGCGGAGACGGACGCGAACCGGTCGCCCGTCACGAACTCGACCAGGTCGCACCAGTGCGAGCCGATGTCGGCGAACGCGCGCGACAGGCCGCTCGCGGTCGGGTCGACCCGCCACGACGAGGCGTCCTCGTCGAGCATCCAGTCCTGCAGGTAGTGGCCGTGCACGGCGAGCACGCGGCCCAGGTCGCCCTCGGCGATGCGGGCCCGGATCTCGCGGACGACCGGGTGGTACCGGTACACGAAGGGGACGGTCGCGACGACGCCCGCGCGCGCTGCCGCCTCGACGAGCTCGTCCGCCTGCGCCGGGTCGAGCGCGAGGGGCTTCTCGCAGACGACGTGGATGCCGGCCGCGATCACCGCCATCGCCTGGGGGTGGTGCTGGCCGTTCGGGGTGCAGATGTGCACGACGTCCGGGGCGTCCGCGATGACCTCGTCGAGCGAGCCGTAGCCGCGCGGGACGTCGAGCTGGGCCGCGACCTGCCGGGAGCGCTCCGGGGTCCGACCGAGGATGCCGAGGACGTCCGCTCCCGCGGCCCGCGCTGCACGGACGTGGACGCCGGCGATCATGCCGGTCCCGACCACGGCGACGCGCAGACGTCGTCCCTCGTACCCACTGCTCATGGTGCTCCCTCGCGCCGGACTGCCACCACCGTAGTGGCGAGACCCGGCCACGTGTCGGAACGGCTGAGTACGTTCTGGGGCATGTCGAGCCTCCAGACCACCCTGCTCATCCTCGGAGCCAGTGGCGACCTGTCCAAGCGCCTGCTCCTGCCCGGCCTCGCGACCCTCCTCGAGGTCAAGGCGGACTGGGACATCCAGCTCGTCGGAGCCGGCGCCGAGGACCTCGACGACGCCGCGTGGAAGCAGCTCGTGCACGATGCCTTCGAAGACGCGCAGGCGTCGAAGAACGAGGAGGACGAGGGCGCGTCCGGCCACGCGACGCTCAGTGAGCGGCTGCAGCGCGTCGTCGACGCGTCGCACTACCGGAAGGCCGACGTCACGAGCGCCGACGACCTGACGACCCTGCTCGGCGAGTGCGACCACGACCCGGCGATCTACTTCGCCCTGCCGCCGGCCGTCACCGAGAAGAGCTGCGAACAGCTCGCCCACCTGGACCTGCCGGCGACCACCCGCCTCGCGCTCGAGAAGCCGTTCGGCACCGACGCCGCCAGCGCCGAGCACCTCAACGACCTGCTGCACTCGTTCATCCCCGAGGAGCGCATCCACCGCGTCGACCACTTCCTCGGCCGCTCGACGGTGCTCAACCTGCTCGGCCTCCGCTTCGCCAATCGGGTCATCGAACCGCTGCTGTCCTCCCAGCACGTCGAGCGCGTCGACATCGTCTACGACGAGACCCTCGGGCTCGAGAACCGCGCGCGCTACTACGACAAGGCCGGCGCGCTCACCGACATGATCCAGAGCCACCTGCTGCAGGTGCTCGCGGTCGTCGCGATGGAGGCCCCGGCGTCGATCGAGGCCGACGACCTGCGCTCGCAGAAGGAACTCGTGCTGCGGGCCGTCCGTCCCTGGAAGGGCGACGTCATCGCCTCGGGCAAGCGTGCGCGGTACACGGCCGGCACGATCGACGGCCGATCGCTGCCGTCCTACGTCGACGAGGACGGGGTCGACCCCTCGCTCGGCACCGAGACCCTCGCGCAGCTGACCCTCGAGATCGCGAACTGGCGCTGGGCGGGCGTGCCGTTCACCCTGCGCTCCGGCAAGGCCCTCGGGAAGCAGCGTCGGGAGATCCTCATCACGTTCAAGGACTCGCCGCACCTGCCGGTCGGGCTGAGCGGCGCCGAGCGCCCCGACCGCCTCCGCATCTGGATCGCGCCCGACGAGATGCAGCTCGAGATCAACGTGAACGGCGCGGGCGACCCGTACACGATCGACCACACCACCCTGTCGACCACGCTCAACCCCGGGCGGCTCAGTGCGTACGGGGAGGTGCTGGCCGGCGTGCTCGAGGGCGACGCGACGCTCTCGGTCCGCGGTGACAGCGCCGTGCAGGGCTGGAAGATCGTCGAGCCCTTCCTCACTGCCTGGCGATCGGGGGACGCGCCGCTCGACGAGTACCCCGCCGGGTCGGAAGGGCCTGAGAACTGGGACAACATCGAGGCATGAGCGTCGTCGCGGCGTAGCGTCCGATGACGTGAACACGATCGACGACGTCCTCCAGACCGTTCCCGAACCCGCCGGCGCCGACATCCGCGTCGACACCGTCACCTACGACCACGAGGGCACCGCCCTCGAAGGCGTCCTCGCGAAGGACGCCGCCATCAGCGGACCCCGCCCGGCGGTGCTCGTCGTGCACGACTGGCACGGCGTGAACGAGCACGTCGAGGCCCGCGTCACGATGCTCGCCCGACTCGGCTACGTCGCGTTCGGTGCGGACATCTACGGCGCCGGCATCCGACCCGGCGACGACACCGCCGGCCAGGTCGCCGGCGGTTTCTACCAGGACCTGCCCCTGCTGCGTGCGCGCGCGACGGCGGGCCTCGACCGGCTCCGGGCCGACCCGGACGTCGACCCCGCGCGGATCGTCGTGATGGGCTACTGCTTCGGCGGGTCGACCGCGCTCGAGCTCGCCCGGACCGGCGCCGAGCTCGTCGGTGCGGTCTCCTTCCACGGTGGCCTCATCGCGCACGAGCCGGCCGACGTCTCGTCGATCACCGCGAAGCTCCTCGTGCTCACCGGCGGCGCGGACCCCGTCGTGCCGGACTCCGCGGTGCAGGCGTGGCAGGACGAGATGCGCACCGTGCCCTCGATCGACTGGGAGGTCGTGACCTACTCGGGCGCGATGCACGCGTTCGCGGTGCCGGGGACTGACTCGCCCGACCACGGGGCGCAGTACCAGGAGCGGGCGGACCGTCGGTCGTGGCGGGCGCTCGAGGCGTTCCTGGACGAGGTCTTCGCGGCCTGACACCTGGGTCACTTCGCCCTCCGCCCGCTCGGCTCGGCCCTCCGCCCGCTCGGCGACACGCCGGGTCGGGCGGGTCGGGCGGCTCGATTGGCATTGCGGGCGCGACCTGCTGTAGAGTCTTCCACGGCTCGCAAGGCCACGCGCTCGTAGCTCAATGGATAGAGCATCTGACTACGGATCAGAAGGTTGGGGGTTCGAGTCCCTTCGAGCGCACAGTGTCGGTCCCGGGTCACCGGAGCCCGTCGCAGAACACCGAACAGACGAAGGCCCCGCTGCAGTGCAGCGGGGCCTTCGTCGTGCGTGGGGAGCGGTGGGTCGGGCGGAACGGGGGCGTGCGGGCAGGCCGGCCGCGAGACGCCCGCGTCTGCGTGGGACGCCGCCAGGTCGTCGAGACGCCGCCGAATAGGGCACCGTCTCGCTGACACCGCGGCGTCGCCCGTGGACGGGCCCGTCTCGGCGTCGGGCCGCGGGCAGGCCGCGAGACGCCGGCGTCTTCGTGAGACGCCGCCAAGTCGCCGAGACGCCGCCGGACACGGCTCCGTCTCGCTGACACCGCGGCGTCTCCCGGAGGCGGGCCCGTCTCGGCGTCGGGCGGCGGGTCGGCTGCGAGACGCCGGCGTCTGCGTGAGACGACGGCGTCTTCGTGAGACGCCGCCAGGTCGTCGAGGCGCCGCCGGATACGGCTCCGTCTCGCTGATACCGCGGCGTCTCCCGGAGACGGGCCCGTCTCGGCGTCGGGCCCGCCGCGACACGGCCGCGTCTGCGTGAGACGGCGGCGTCTGCGTGGGACGCCGCGAGGTCGTAGAGACGCCGCCGGATACGGCTCCGTCTCGCTGATACCGCGGTGTCTCCCGGAGACGGGCCCGTCTCGACGTCAGGCGTCGGGCGGCGGACCGGCCGCGAGACGCGGGCGTCTTCGTGAGACGGGGGCGTCTCGAGCGCACGGGGGCGTCCCGGCGTCCCGAGCCCCCACCTCCGCCCCGGGACCCTGAGGGTCTGTGCGGGGGTCTCCCACGGCACGCCACTGCCAGGGCATCCTGGACACACGCAGCGACAGGGGCACCCACCCCGCCGCACCGCGGACCCACCACCCGGAAGGACACCGATGCGCCCGACGACCGGGGACCGCGTCCCCATCGACGCCCAGAGCGTCCTCGCCCCGCTCACCCGCTCCGCCGTGTTCCTCACGATGACGATCGGCCCGGACCCGGAGGACCTCGCGACCGTCCTCGACGTCGTCACCGAGATCGACGACCTCATCAAGACGGTCGGCTTCCGGTTCCTCGCCGGTCACCTGACGTGCGTGGTCGGGATCGGCGCGGAGGCGTGGGCCCGGATCTCCCCGTCGGCCCGCCCCGCGGAACTCCACCCGTTCACCCCCGTGGTCGGGCCCGCGCACACCGCGCCGTCCACCCCCGGCGACCTGCTGTTCCACATCCGTGCGGACCGCGAGGACCTCTGCTTCGAGTTCGAGCGGCTGCTCCTCGACGCGCTCGGGACCAACGCAGCCGTCGTCGACGAGGTCGCCGGCTTCCGGTACTTCGACACGCGTGACCTGCTCGGGTTCGTCGACGGCACCGCGAACCCCGTCGAGCAGGAGCTCGCGGGCGCAGCGCTCATCGGTGACGACGACCCGGACTGGGCCGGCGGCAGCTACGTCGTCGTGCAGAAGTACCTGCACGACCTCGGCGCGTGGGGAACCCTGACGACCGACCAGCAGGAGGCGATCATCGGTCGCTCGAAGGCCGACAACGTCGAACGTGACAGCGAGACCGAGGCCCGGCCGTCGCACAAGAGCCTCGCGACCGTCGTCGACGACGCCGGGGTCGAGCACGACATCCTCCGCGACAACATGCCGTTCGGTCGCCCGGGTCACGGTGAGTACGGCACGTACTTCATCGGCTACACGGGGCACCTCTGGGTGCTGGAGCGGATGCTCGAGCGGATGTTCGTCGGGGATCCTCCCGGCCGCTACGACCGGATGCTCGACTTCTCGACCGCGACGACCGGAACCACGTTCTTCGCACCGTCCCGTTCCCAGCTCGCCGCCCTCGCCGATGCGCCGCCGACCCCCGACTCGTCCGAGACAGAACACACTCCCGACACCGCGAACAACACCGCCCCCTCGGACACCACCACCCCCACACCCAGCACTGACGGGACCGGCCTCGGCCTCGGGTCCCTCCGACCCGGAAGGGCATGACGCCATGGACCACCTGCTCCGCCACCTCGCCCCGTTCGACCCCGCCGCCTGGGAGATGCTCGACCAGGAGGCCCGCGCGCGCCTCACGACCGCGCTCAGTGCCCGTCGGATCGTCGACTTCGACGGCCCCCTCGGCTGGCAGCGATCGTCCGTCGACCTCGGGCGCACCGAACCCGTCAGCGCGACCGTGACCGGCATCGCCGCGCGCCGTCGCCGGGTGCTCCCGCTCGCCGAGGTCCGCGCGGACTTCACGATCCCGCTGGCCGAACTCGTCGACTTCTCCCGCGGCGCGGACGACGTCGACGTCAGCACCCTCGACGCCGCAGCCCTCACGGTGGCGGCGTTCGAGAACCGCGTCGTCTTCGAGGGCTGGGACGCCGCGGGCATCGTCGGCGTCGTGCCGTCCTCCACGCACCAGGGCCAGGACCACGACGGCACGCCGGCGTCGTTCCGGATGGCGGTCACGGCTGCGGTCGCCTCCCTCCGCAGCGCGGGCGTCGCCGGGCCCTACGTGTTGGCGGCGGGCCCGGAGGACTGGGTCGACATCGTGCAGACCGAGGACGCGGGCTCGTCGCTCCTCGGGCAACTCGAGGCGATCCTCGGCGGCCGCGTCGAGTGGACGCCCGGCATCAGTGGCTCGGTGGTCCTCAGTGCTCGCGGCGGCGACTTCTCGCTCACCGTCGGGCAGGACCTGGCCCTCGGCTACACGGCCCACGACGCCCAGGACGTGCACCTCTACGTCGAGGAATCGCTCACGTTCCGGGTGGTGACGCCGGAGGCGGCCGTCCCGCTCCGCACCCTGCTGTAGCGCAGACGGACGGGAGGCCCGGTGCCAGCTGGCACCGGGCCTCCCGTCCGCGTGGTGGTCGCGGAATGCGACCGGCGCGACCGCTTACGCGGCGCGCGACTCGGAGAGCGTGGGGTAGTCGACGTAGCCCTCACCGGTGTTGCCGTAGAACAGCTCCGGACGCGGCTCGTTGAGCTCGGCGTCCTGCTCCCATCGCTCGGCGAGGTCCGGGTTCGCGATCACCGGTCGACCGACGGCGACGGCGTCCGCGTGACCGGCGTCGAGCAGAGCGATGGCCTCGTCACGCGTGGTCATCGACGCGAAGCCGGAGTTCACCACGAACGGTGCGCCGGCCGTGCGGCGGATGTGCTGCACGAGGTCGCCCGCGACGTCGGCGTTGAGGACGTCGACGAACGCGAGTCCGAGCGGTGCGAGTCCCTCGGCGAGCGCGGTGTAGGTCGCGAGGACGTCGGCGTCGTCCTCTTCCAGGACGCCCTGGATGTTGTGCTGCGGGGACAGGCGGATGCCCGTGCGGTCGGCACCGATGGCCTCGGCGACGGCGGTCGCGACCTCGATCGCGAAGCGTGCGCGGTTCTCCGGGGTGCCGCCGTAGACGTCATCGCGGACGTTCGACACGGGGGAGAGGAACTCGTGTACTAGGTAGCCGTTGGCGCCGTGGATCTCGACTCCGTCGAGCCCGGCGGCGATCGCGTTCCGGGCGGCCTGGACGAACCCCTGCACGGTGTCGCGGACCTCGTCCGTGGTGAGCGCGTGCGGGACGGGCATGGCTGCCTTGCCGGTCGCGGTGTGGGTCTCGCCGGGGGCCGCGATGGCGGAGGGGGCGACGATGCGCGGGGTCTGCGAGATGTCGGTGTGCGAGACGCGACCGCCGTGCATGAGCTGCATCACGATGGTGCCGCCGCGCTCGTGCACGGCGTCGGTGACGCGGCGCCAGCCGGCGATCTGCTCGTCGGTCTCGATGCCGGGTTGCCCGGGGTAGGAGCGGCCTTCCTGCACGGGCCAGGTGCCCTCGGTGATGATCATGCCGAGGGAGGCACGCTGGGCGTAGTGCTCGACGAGCAGGTCGTTCGGGATCCCGCGTTCGCCGGCGCGCGTGCGGGTGAGCGGCGCCATGACGATGCGGTTACGAAGGTGGAGTGCGCCGAGGTCGGCGGGTTCGAAGAGCTTCACGCTTCGATCGAACACCGTGTTGCTCGGTGCAATTCCGCCGTGGTGTCGATCTGGAGGAGATCTTCAGTCGCGCGGGCACACCAGCGTCGAGGAGCGGACCTGGCCCTCGGGGCGGATGACGGTGTGCAGCGAGAGGGGCTTGCCGCAGATCGGGCAGCCGCGGTCGACGGAGCGGTCGTCGATCCCCTCGGGGTGGCCGGCGCCGATCTGGGACGGGCCCATCTTGGCGATGAGGGTGTTGTTCCACCGCTCGTACCAACTGCCGGAGCGTCGCATGATTCGTCCTTTCGTTCGTGCACCAATGATTATGGCACGAATGACTGCGGAGCGCACCCGGTGCAGGTGCGAGACGGCGGCGTGAGTGCGAGACGGCGGCGTTCGTGCGGGACGGTCGCGCATGTCCCCGGCGTGACACGGCGGCGTCGGTGCGAGACGGCGGCGTGAGTGCGAGACGCCGGCTCAGCCGCGAGACGGCCCCGATCGCAGCGGCGTCTCGCGGAGATGGTGGTGTCTCACGAGGACACCGGCGTCCTCACACCTCGTCGACGAGTTCGAGCAGGGCCGTGAGCTCGTCCTTCAGGGCTTCGAGTCGCGCCAGCGGCCACCCCAGGCGATCGGCAACGGCGAGGGGGACGGCCCGGGCCCGCTCGCGGAGTGCTCGGCCCGCGGTGGTGAGTGAGACCTCGAGTTGGCGTTCGTCCGCGGTGCTGCGGGTGCGTCGGACGTACCCGGAGGCCTCGAGTCGTTTGAGCAGCGGGCTGAGGGTCGCCGAGTCGAGCCGGAGTTCGCGGGCGATCTCGCGGACCGATCGAGGGTCCTGCTCCCACAGCGCGAGCATCACGAGGTACTGCGGGTGTGTGAGGCCGAGGGGGTCGAGCAGGTCGCGGTAGAGCCCGATGACGCTCCGGCTCGTCGCCGCGAGCGCAAAGCAGAGCTGCCGGTCGAGGGCCAGGGGGTCGAGGTCGGTCTCGTGCATCCGCCCATCATACCGTTCGTGCACGAAGGGTGTGGGGAGGAGTGCGGTGGGCACCGCGGGCTTCGGCTGGCCGGCGCCGGTCGCGGTGCTTGCGTGCGCATGCATCGACCGATCACCCGTCGTTCGGCGAGTGCGTCGTCGGAACATGCACCCGCATCCGCTGCGTGGGCATGTTCCGACGAACCACGAGTCGATCGACACGTGGTTCGTCGGAGGATGCGGGGCAATGTTCCGGCCGGCGGACTGCGGGTCGAGCGAGTGGCGAGCGACGCGGCGCGCCGCGACGGCCGGGAGGCCCGGTGCCGGTCCCAGGGACCAGCACCGGGCCTCCCGGCCACGCGACCGAGCAGCGCGCCCGCTACGCGCGGTGCGCCGGCGCGTGCCCCTCGTGCGGGTGCGCGTCCGGCTCCACGGGAGCGGCGTGCGAACCGTGGTGCTCGTCCCCGTGGCCGGCCGGGTGCGTCCGCTCGAGCTGGGCGCCCTCGACGTCGACGTCCGGCAGGATCCGGTCGAGCCACTTCGGGATCCACCAGGCGCTCCGGCCGAGCAGGTGCATCACCGCGGGGATGAGCAGCATGCGGACGACGAACGCGTCGAGCAGGACGCCGAACGCCAGCCCGAACCCGATCGGCTTGATCGTGGACGAGTCCGAGAAGATGAACCCGGCGAACACCGAGATCATGATGATCGCGGCCGCCGTGACCACCGCTCGACCGGCGTGCAGACCGCGCTGGACCGCGACCTTGGCCGAGGCGCCGTGGGCGTAGGCCTCCCGCATGCCGGACACCAGGAACAGCTGGTAGTCCATCGCGAGGCCGAACAGGATGCCGATCTCGATGATGGGCAGGAAGCTCAGGATCGGCGCCGGGTCGTGCACGCCGAACACGGAGCCGAACCAGCCCCACTGGTAGATCGCCGTCAGGCCACCGAACGAGGCGAGCACCGACAGGATGAAGCCCGCCGTCGCGGTGATCGGGACGAGGAACGAGCGGAACACGATGATCAGGATGATGAGCGACAGTCCGACCACCACCGCCAGGTAGAGCGGCAGCACGTTCGAGAGCTTCTCGGACACGTCGATGTTCGCGCTCGCGTTGCCCGCGACGCCGAGCGTCACCGTGCCGTCCGAGGTGGTCACGGTCTGCGCACGCAGGTCCCGGACGAGGGTCTCGGTGGAGATGCTGTCCGGCCCGCCCGAGGGCTTGATCTGGAACGCGATGATGCTGCGGTCGTTCGAGGCGCCGATGGGCAGCACGGCCTTGACGTCGTGGTTCTTCGCCAAGGCCTGGCCGATCGTGACCTCCCTCGCGAGGACGTCGTCCTTGCTGATCGACTTCGGCAGGTCGGCGACGACCAGGAGCGGACCGTTCTGACCGGCGCCGAAGTCCTTGTCGAGCGTCTTGTACGCCTTGTACTGCGCGGAGTCGGTGGCCTCGGACGAGCCGCTCGGCAGGCCGAGACGCATCTGCGTCGCCGGCAGCGCGATGGTGCCGAGGACGGCGACACCGAGCACGAGCGTCACGACCGCACGGAGGGTCGACATCGGCTTGTTCGGCACCCGGGTGGAGCCGGTGTTGCCGATGCGCTCGCGCTCCTTGCGGCGCAGGATCCGCATGCCGATCACGGACAGCAGCGCCGGGGTGAACGACGTGGCGATGAGGATCGCGAACAGGACCGCGACGGCGCCGACGGTGCCCATCAGGCCGAGGAACGGGATGCCCGTGATGTTCAGCGCGAGCAGGGCGACGATGACCGTCGTGCCCGCGAAGACCACCGCGTTGCCGGACGTGCCGTTCGCGAGCCCGATGGACTCGTGCACGCTCATGCCTTGGCGCAGCTGTGTCCGGTGTCGGTTCAGGATGAACAGCGAGTAGTCGATGCCGACCGCCAACCCGAGCATCACCCCCAGCACGGGCGTGACCGAGATGAACTCGACCAGGCTCGAGAACGACAGGGACGCCAGGGTGGCGACGCCGACGCCGAGGACTGCCGAGAGGAGCGGGATCGCGGCGCCGATGACGGTGCGGAGCATCAGGAACAGCACGAGCGCGGCGACGATGACACCGATGATCTCGCCGGGGCCGAGGATCGACGGCACACCCTGCGCGATGTCGTTCGACACGTAGACGTCGACGCCCGAGATGTCGGCGTGGTCGGCCCGGTCCGAGATCGCCTGCTTCGTGGACTGCGGGACCTCGTACGTGGACTTCGTGAACTGCACGGTGCCGATCGCGGCGGCCCCGTTCGACGAGACGAAGCGGATGTCCTTCGACAGGTCGAGGAGCTTCGAGCCCTGTTCGAGCTGTCGCGCCTGGTCGTCGATCTTCGCGGTGTTCGCGGTGATCGTCTGCTGCGCCGCTGCGAGCTGGGCCTCCGCAGCGGTGATCGGCTGCTGCTGCGCATCGATCTGCGCCTGGGCCGCGGCGAGTTGCGCCTGGGCTGCGGCTGCCGCGGCGGGACCGGCGGACTGCACCTGGGCCTTCTTGGCGTCGAGCTGCTGCTGGGCGGCGGCGATCTGGGCCTTGCCCGCGGTCAGCTTCGCCTTCTGCGCGTCGAGCTGCTGCTGTCCGCTCGCGATCTTCGCGCGGGCGTCGCTGAGCTGCTTGCGGCCGTCGACCACCTTCTGCCGCTGGGCGTCCAGCGTGGCCTGCGTGGTGAACCCGTCGGTGGAGCCCTTGACGCCCTGCAGGTCCTCGGTGTTCTTGAGGAACGTCTTGACCTCGGACTTCTGGGCGTCGGTGAACACCTTGCCGTCGCTCGTCCGGAACACGATCGTCCCGTTGCCGCCGTTCGCCGACGGGAACTTCTTCGCGAGCTGGTCCTGCACCTGGCTGGTCTTGGTGCCGGGGATGCTGATCGACGACGAGATCGTGCCCGCGAACAGGCTGTACGTCAGCCCGGCGATGCCCATGATCACGATCCAGGCGATGATCACGAGCCAGTGGCGCCGGGCGGAGAATCGCCCGAGTCGGTAGAGGAGGCCGGCCATGCGGTTGCCCCGTTCCTTTCGTCGTCAGTGCAGTGGAGAGGTGCGGGGTGCGCCGGTGGACCCCTGGGGAGGGAAGATCAGTCGGTCGGCAGGTAGCCGGAGCGGACGCTGTGCACGAGTCTGCTCAGCAGCGCATCCCAGTCGTCCAAGGCGGCCTGGTCGAGGCTCGAGCCGTGCTGGTCGAGCCAGTACTCGGCGATCACGACGATGCCGCTCATGAGCGACTCGACCAGGAGCGCGGCGTCGAGGGCGTCCGCGGCGGGGTGTCGACGAGCGACCTCGGCACGCAGCCGTTCCGTGACCCGGCCGAATGCGGTCTGCGTGAGCACCGCCGCCTTCGGGTCGTCCTTGCCGGGGGCGCCGAGGATCCGGTACATGCCGGCGATCGCCGGCGCCAGGTCGGCTCCGCGGGCCGCGGACTCGAGCTCGTCGAACATCGACGAGCGGCTGCCGTCGCCCACCGGCGTCCGGGCCATGTCGGCGAGGAACCGGTCGATGATCACCGACAGTTCCTCGTCGCAGACGGCCAGCAGGACCTCGTCCAGCGACGCGAAGTGGTTGAACACGGTTCGTCGCGCGACGTCGGCCCGTGCGGCGAGGTCGTCGACGCTGAACCCGCGACCGCGGTCCTGGATCAGGTCGCGTGCCGCCTGCAGGATCGCAGCACGGTGCTTCGCCTTGAGGGCGGCGCGTCGATCGACGGACAGGGTCACGAACAGGACACTAGGTGCATCGATGCACTCGGTGCAACGACTAGGAGAGCATGTTCAGGTTCGTCCCCCGTCGGCGGACGGGAGGCGCGGTGTGGGGCCGCCCCGCGCCTCCCGTCTGCCGTATGGTCACCTCGTGAACCGGACCGATCGGCTGTACGCGCTCGTCGAGGAGCTTCGCGCCGTCGCGCCCGCTCGGCGGAGCGCGCGACGGCTCGCCGAGCACTTCGGCGTCAGCGTCCGCACCGCGGAACGCGACCTGCGCTCCCTGCAGGAGGCCGGCGTCCCGATCTGGGCGGAGCCCGGACGCACCGGCGGGTACACGATCGACGCCCGGGCGACGCTGCCACCGCTCGGGTTCTCGGTGGACGAGGCGCTCGCCGTCGCGATCGGGCTGGCCATGCTGGGACGGAGCCCGTTCCGCGGCGCGGCGCACACGGCGGCCCGCAAGGTGACGGCGGTGCTGCACGACGACGACGCCCGACGCGCGGCACGGCTGGCGAGCCGCGTGCACCTGCTGGAGTCGGGCGACCGGCCGCCGGGGCCGACCGCGCTCGCGCAGGCGCTCACCCACGGACGGGTCGTGCGGATGCGGTACCGCGATGCCGCCGGTCGCGACACGGACCGCACCGTGGAGCCGCTCGGGTACATCGGCAAGGGCGAGGACTGGTACCTCGTCGCGTGGTGCCGGCTGCGTGACGGGGTGCGGGCGTTCCGGGGCGACCGGGTGATCGCGGTCGAGGAGACGGACGAGGTCGCACCGCAGCGCGTGGTGCACCTCGACGAGCTGGACATCCCGCACGGGGTGCTCCGGCCGGTCCTCGGTGGCGACTGAACCCCCCCGCCTGGTCGATCTCGGCGAAACCCCGACACAGGGCTGTCGCGCGGACGGGCGATCCTGATCGGGTCGGCCACGGCGGTCGGCGAGAGAGGATCACCATGCAGTTCGCATCCGTCCGCGTCATCACCGACGACCTCGACGGCATGACCGCGTTCTACGAGCGGCTCACCCGCACTGAAGCCCGGCGACCGGCGCCCGTGTTCGCCGAGATCGTGACCGGCGGGATCGTCCTGGCCCTCGCGGCGCCGGTGACCGTGGCGTCCCTGGGTGACGGCGCCCCGAGTCCCCGCGCCGCGGGCAGTGCGATCGTCGAGTTCCTGGTCGACGACGTCGATGCCGAGTTCGAGCGGCTCCAGCCGGCGGCGGAGGCGGTCGTCCTGCCGCCGACGACGATGCCGTGGGGGAACCGGTCGACGATCCTGCGCGACCCGGACGGCAACCTGGTGAACCTGTTCAGCCGCCCGGCTCCGGAGTGACGCGGTGCATGCTTGAACCATGCGCGGGGTGATCGTGGTGGGGGCAGTGGTGACGGCCGTCGTGCTCGGGGTGACCGGCTGCAGCGGGACGGCGCCGTCGGGCACCGCGTCCCCCGGTCACGTCGGGTCCCCGAGCGGGCACGCGGCGAGCGCTGCGCCCGCGACCGGTCAGCCGACCCCGTCGGCTGACGTTGCTGCCACCCGGCGCTTCGCCGCGCTCGAACAGCACTACGGCGCGCGCCTCGGCGTCACAGCGGTGGACACGGGCAGCGGCAACACCATCGAGTACCGAGCGGGGGAGCGGTTCCCGTTCGCGTCCACCAACAAGGTGTTCATCGCCGCAGCGGTCCTGCGCGCCTCGAGCGCGGCAGACCTCGACACGGTCGTCCACTTCGGCCGGAGCGACCTGCTCGAGTACGCACCGATCACGAGCCAGCACGTCGACAGCGGGATGACCGTCCGAGCGCTCATCGATGCCGCACTCCGGTACAGCGACAACACCGCGGCGAATCTCCTGGTCGTGCGGCTCGGCGGCGTCAGCGCGGTCGAGCGGTACCTGCGGAGCATCGGTGATCGGACGACGAACGTCGACCGTGTCGAGCCCGATCTCAACCAGTCGACCCCGGGCGACCCGCGCGACACCTCGACACCGGCGCAGTTCGCGGCCGATCTGCGCGCGGTGGTGCTGGGGACTGCTCTCGACCCCGCTAACCGGCAGGTGCTGCGGGGCGCGATGCTGCAGAACACGACCGGCGGAGCGACGATCCGGGCCGGGGTCGACGCTGGCTGGCCCGTCGCCGACAAGACCGGCACGGGGTCGTACGGTGTCCGGAACGACATCGCCGTGGTGTACCCGCCCGGTCGGGAGCCGATCGTCGTCGTCGTGATGACGCGGCGGGACGTGCAGGGCGCCGAAGGGTCGGACGCACTGGTCGCTGCGACGGCGAAGGCAGCCGTTGGACAGTTGCTCGGCACCGCGAAGTGACGGTCTTCCGTCGGCGAAGGCACTCCACGTGCGAGATCGGACACGCATCCACGCCGCCCGTCGCGATGGTGTTATGTTCGGCGCAGCAACAAATAGCGCCGCCCACCCCGACAACGCCGTCCGGAAAGCCGAGCCACCCGTGCACACGATCTCCACCAGTCCCGCCGCTCCCGCCCATCGTCTCGGTGAGGCCGTCCTCACGGTCGTCGACGAGGCCGGCGCACCCATTCCAGGCGTGCCGGTCACCGTCGAACAGACCCGGCACGCCTTCACGTTCGGGAACATCGGCTTCGACTTCATCCCGCTCGCGAACGGCGAAGCAGGCGCAGACGGCGAACCCGACCCGATCGGGACCGAGGCGCTCGCCGACCTGTACGCCGACGTCTTCACCACCGCGACCCTCCCGTTCTACTGGGGACGCTTCGAGCCGCAGCGCGGCGCTCCCGACACCACGCGCCTCCAGGCCACCGCCCGGTGGCTCCGCGCACGCGGGATCGACCTGAAGGGCCACCCACTCGTCTGGCACACCGTGCAGCCGGACTGGCTGCTCGACCTGCCGCTCGACGAGATCGAGCGCCTGCAGCGCGAACGCATCCGCCGGGAGGTCGCCGACTTCGCGGGGCTCATCGACACGTGGGACGCGATCAACGAGGTCGTCATCATGCCGGTGTTCGCGAACGGCGACAACGGCATCACACGGCTGGCGGCCGACCGCGGCCGACTGCACATGATCCGGTTGGCCTTCGAGGAGGCCCGCGCCACGAACCCCCGAGCACGCCTGCTGCTGAACGACTTCGACCTGTCGAGCGACTACGAGCGGCTCATCGAGCAGGTGCTCGAGGCCGGCATCCAACTCGACGCGATCGGCCTGCAGACGCACATGCACCAGGGCTACTGGGGCGAGGACACGATGCTCGCGATGGTCGACCGCTTCGCGCGGTTCGGTCTGCCGCTGCACATGACGGAGACCTCCCTGGTGTCCGGGGACCTCATGCCGCCGGAGATCGTCGACCTGAACGACTACCAGGTCACGTCCTGGCCCTCGACGCCCGAGGGGGAGGCACGCCAGGCCGACGAACTCGAGCGGCACTACCGGAGCCTGGTGGGCCACCCGGCGATCGAGGCGATCACCTACTGGGGCATCACCGACGCGGGCGCGTGGCTCGGGGCGCCGATCGGGCTGGTCCGCGCCGACGGCTCGCCGAAGCCCGCGTACGACGCACTCCGTCGCCTGGTCAAGGAAGCGTGGTGGATCGCGCCGACGACGGTGGCCACGGACGACCAGGGGCAGGTCCGGGTGCGTGGGTTCCGTGGTCAGTACGCTGCGACGGTCGCGGGCGCCACGACGGCGTTCGCCGTCGCTGGACCCGAGGAACGGGTCCAGCTGGTATCACCGGGACGGTGACGGCCTGGAGGCACGGTGCCGGTCCGACAAGCGCCTCGCCGCCCGGCGGGCGCCGTTCCACACACACACGACAGGACATGCCATGGACACCACGCCACTGACCGGCTCGGTCGCACTCGTCACTGCGGCGTCGCGGGGGATCGGCCGATCGATCGCGCTCGACCTGGCTGCCAACGGCGCCGACGTCGCGCTCGGGGTGCGGGACCCGGAGGCGGCCGGAGCGCTCGCCGACGAGATCCGTGCGCTCGGGCGCCGCGTGACGACCGTCGCGATGGACGTCACGGACCTGGCGGCGTGCCGGCGGGCGGTCGACGCGGTCATCGAGGAACTCGGCACGATCGACGTCCTGGTGAACAACGCCGGCGGGGGCATCGACGAGCCTGCGTTCGACGTGACGGAGGAGCACTTCGACGCGGTGTGGGCCCTGAACACGAAGTCGACGTTCTTCATATCACAGCACGTCGCCCGCCACATGCGGACCGCCGGTGGGGGGTCGATCGTGAACATCGCCTCCCAGGCCGGCCTGGTCGCGCTCCCCGGCGAGGTCTCGTACTGCACGAGCAAGGCCGCCGTGATCCACCTCACGAAGTGCCTCGCCGTCGAGTGGGGGCAGGACGGCATCCGGGTCAACGCCGTTGCACCGACGTTCATCGAGACGGAGGGCACCGCGCCCGCCCTGTCCGACCGGGCGTTCCGCGAGGACACCGTGGAGCGGATCGCCGCCCTGCACCGCATCGGCGAGCCGCAGGAGGTCGCGGCTGCCGTCACCTTCCTGGCCGGGCCGGGGGCGTCGTTGATCACCGGGACGGCGCTGCCGATCGACGGGGGGTGGACTGCCCGCTGATCGCGGGGGCGGGGTGGCCAGCGCGCGCGAACGCTGGTGCGACGCGCAGCTCGTGTCCTACTCTCGTCCCGTGGACCAGACCGACCCGCAGGGGCACGACGAGCCGAGCGGCCTCACCCCAGCGACTGCCGCGGCCTTCGACGCCGACGTGCCCGGTGTCGCCATCGCGCCCGGCGGTGAGTTCCTGCCGGATGCCGAGGTGCCCCCGGCGGTCGTCCACGCCGGGGGCGGCGACGACGTGATGTTCGACGCGTAGCAGTCCGGCCGGATCGCTCAGGCCGAGTTCATCGGCGAATCGGCCCGCGCCAGGACCACGACGGTGACGTCGTCCTCCGCGCGCTCCGCCGCCCGGAGCCGCACGGTCTCCAGGAAGGCCTCGATGCTCGACGCGCGCCGCAGCGTCTCGCCGAGGTCGGCGAGGGTGTCGATGGTCCCGTCGCCGAGGTCGAGCGCGCCGTCGCTCGTCAGGATGAGCGCATCGCCCGGTTCGAGGACGACCGAGCTCCCGCGGCGCGGACCGCTCTCGGGCGGTCGCAGGCCGATGGGGAGGTCGTGGGATCGGAGGACGCCACCGCCTCCGCTGGCACGGAGGTGCAGGACGAGCCCGTGACCGGCGTCGACGTACTCCACGCGGCCGTTGGCCCGGTCGAGTCGGCCGTGGAAGAGGGTGCCGAACGCTGACGCCCGGAGCAGGTCTTCGCAGATGCGGGGCTCCATCGCGGCGACCGCGTCGACCGGCTCGAGCCGATCGTGCTGCCGGAGCGCCGCACGGAGCCCGGCCGCCAGCAGCGCTGCCGGCTGTTCCTTGCCCATGATGTCCGCGAGGCTCACCGTGATGCCGGTCTCGTCCGCGGTCCAGTCGTAGACGTCCCCGCTCAGGTCGCCGTACGGCACGCTCAGGCCCGTGATCCGGTACCCGGCGGCGTCCAGCGGCTGTGGTGTGAGGGCGGCGACGACCTCGAGCAGCCGGTCCTGCTGGAGGCCGTGGGCCAGCACGACCTCGGCCCACCGCCCGAGGTCCATGAGCGCGGCCTCGTCCTGCAAGGTGAACTCGCGCGGCTCGGTGTCGATCAGGCAGAGGCTCCCGATGCGGATCCCGCCCGGCATGGTCAGCGGCACGCCCGCGTAGAAGCGGATCCCCCGGTGGCTCACGCCGGGGAGCTCGGCCGTGCGCGGGTCCAGGAGGGTGTCAGGGACGATGGTCGGCTCGGCCTGCTCGATCGTCAACTGGCAGAACGACCACTCGATCGGACCCGAGGTCGGCTCGTTGGGCACGTTCTGCGTCAGCGTGTGCAGCAGCGTGTCGTCGAGCACGTTGACGTACGAGAACGGCACGTTGAAGAGCTCGCGAGCGATGCGCACGATCCGCTGGAACCGTTCCGAGGGCGCGGCGACGACCACGTCGAGCGCAGCGACCAGGGCGGCCCGAGCCGCCCGCGCACCATCGAAGTCCATCCATGCCCCCTGACCGAGCTCCCCGTCGATCATGCCACCACCACCCATGACGTCCGCCGAACCCGCCACCATCGATGTCCGTGCGTCGGCGGGCGGATGTGTCCCGGGACACAGCGCCGCTCGTCCGGTCGTTGCGCCCGGTGACCACCACGAGACTGGGCGGCATGCGCATCCGGGGATCGATCGTCGTGCTCGCCGCGCTCTGCACCGGACTGCTCACGGGCTGCGCTCCGGCGGAGGGCCTGGCGCGGAGCCTCGCGCACCAGGACGGCGCGAGCGAGAGCGCACCGTGCCCTGCCGATCCCGAGAGCACGTCGGAGTCGCCCACCTCGCACCCGGCGCCGTCCCTCGACCCGACCGTCGCGGGCGAGGTCCGCGATGCACTGCGGGCGGTGCGCAGCCTTCCGGGTGTCGAGCACGCGGACGAGACGACCACGAACGGGACGAGCGCGGTGCCCGACCCGGCGTGCCCCACCCGCCTCGTGACCGCGAACCACTTCGCCTCGGCGTTCGTGGTCACCACCACACCGCAGGCCACGCCCGAGCAGGCCGGTGCCGTCCCCGCTACCATGTCCGAGCACCTGTCCTGGACCGGTGTCGACCTGACCCTGACCGTCCCGGCGGGGGAAGGGCACGTCGCGACCTCCGTGGCGTACCGGGGCACGTTCGACCAGCAGATCCCCGAGGCGACGTCCACCGCCGTCGCGCGTGGGCTGGCCACGCTCGCGGCCACCCCGCACGTCGCCGGGCTGAACGCCGAGATCCCGATGACCATGCGCGTGGACTACGGCTCGCTCACGATCGGCGTCGACAGTCGAGACGAGGGCGTCCTCGCGGGTGTGCGCGCCGTCATCGACCGCACGGTCTTCGCCCACACGACCCTCCACGGCTCGTTCGGGAACGGCGCGAAGCCCTGACCCCACGGGGTCCTGACCGCGGGCACCGCCCGCACCGGGCCGCACCGCACGCCCCGTCGGGATCAGCGCGGCAGCGTCGCCGCCCACCGCCCGATCGCGTCGTACGCCTGGTCGCGCACCTCCGGGACCGACAGCACCACGTCGTGCAACGCACCGTGCAACCGCCGGACGGTGACCTCGTCGCCGAGCGACAGCGCCCGGTGCGCGACCACGTCGACGTTGAGCGCGACGTCCGCCCGTGTCATGCCGTCGTCCCACCGGGGCTGCAGCATGCTCTTGTCGCTCAGCATCACGAGCGTCGGCACCTCGATGTCGAGGCCCCGCTCGACACGGGCCTGGCCGTCGAACACCGCGGCGAGCCAACCGGGGTGCAGCGGGAACCCGCGCTCGGGCCGCCAGCGCTGGTCGTAGGTCCACGACCCCTCGCCCGCGGCCGAGACGGTCCGCGTGTAGAAGCCGGGGTCGACGGCGGGCATCGGGGCCAGCGGGTTCCGCCGTGCACCGAGCTTGATCACCGGCGCGACGAGCGCGCGGCCGACAGCGCTCGCCTGGAACTCCAGCCAGGGGCTGTTCAGGATGAGGCCGTGCACCAGCTCGGGGTGGCGCGCTGCCCAGAGGGACAGGGTCAGCCCGCCCGTGGAGTGCCCCATCGGCACGAGCAGGCGGCCGCCGGCGTGGTGCTCGGTCGACATCGCGTCGAGTGCGGCGGCGATGTCCTCGTCGTAGGTCGCGAGGTCGTCGATGTTGCCCGGCGTCTGGTGGGGGAGCAGGCTCCGCCCGTACTTCCGGAGGTCGAGGGCGTGGAACCGGGCGCCCAACCGCTCGATGCGCTCGGCGAGTTCCACCTGGAAGAAGTAGTCGGACCACCCGTGCACGTACAGGACGTCGACGTTGTGCAACGGTCCCCGGCCCTGCAGGAGCAGGTCGGTCGGCGTGTGCCGTCGGCGGACCAGTGTCGCGACGATCGGTCCCTCGGCATCCGACCCGAGTGGCAGGGTCAGCTGCTCGAAGGGTGCCCCGAGCACGTCCTCACGCCACCCCGCGTCCGCCATCACCCGAGCGTATCCGTCGCGCCTGTCCGGCGGCGCTCGCGTGCGTCGCGACCCGGTGTCGGACGGGAGGCGCGTGGCGGACCCGCCACGCGCCTCCCGTCCGACGTCCGGTCCGTCCTAGGACAGCTTCTTGCTGTCGTCGAGCCAGCCCGCCAGCTTCGTCATGTACGCGGCCTGTGACGCGTAGTCGAGCGCGGGGAACGTCCAGCTGTGCACCTGCCCGGCCGTGAGGGCCGGGTTGTCCGCGAAGGTCGGCTGCTGCTCGAGGTCGGCGACCTGGTACCCCTGCTGCGAGAGCAGGATCACGTCACCGGTGACCTGGCCGGCGTTCTCCCACGAGGAGATGCCCCAGTAGAAGCCCTTCGGCTTCGGGTCCACGAAGTCGACCCCGAAGGACGAGTACATCTGCAGCGTGGGCTCGTCGCTCGGTCGCGTGACGTACACGCCGTCGCCGTCGGCGTACATCGACACCACGGACAGGTCGTTCCGCTTCGCGGCCTTCGTCAGGGTGGCGTGCGCGGTGTCGAAGCGGTGCTCGGCGGCCTCGACCGTCGACTCCTTCGCGCCGAGCGACTCGGCGAGGTCCGCGATGTGCTCGATGACGT
The DNA here is from genome assembly GCF_018613895.1 of Curtobacterium sp. ISL-83. Taxonomy (GTDB): domain Bacteria; phylum Actinomycetota; class Actinomycetes; order Actinomycetales; family Microbacteriaceae; genus Curtobacterium. Next base: position 248,756 of record NZ_JAGGPH010000013.1, on the reverse strand, counting down.
CCTCGCCCTTGCCGCCCCACTTGACCTGGGCGACGGGGGCGATCGCCTCGATCTGCCGCTCCTGCTCGAGGTCCTTGAAGCCGTAGCCCGGCTGCTTCGTGTCGAGGGTTCCCTGGGCGTCCTTCGGGTAGATCGACGTCACGACGAGGTCGGGGCGCAGGGCGGCGAGGCGCTCGAGGTCGATCTCGCCGTAGGACTGCCCCAACTGGGTGATGCCGTTCGTGTCGAGGCCCCGGAAGCGCGCGTCCTTGGCCATCGGCAGCTGGCCGAACGTGCCGACCGGCTTGAGGCCGTACTCGATGAACGAGATCGCGATGTCGTTCAGGACGACGACGCGCTTCGGGGTGTGGTCGACCCGGACGGTCGTGCCGGTGGCGTCCTGGTACGACCACGGGCCGTTGGTCGCGGTCGTCCCCGTGGCGGCCTTGTCGTCGGTCGTTCCGCCGCCCGAGCAGCCGGTGAGCAGCAGTGCCGAGGCGGCGATGGTCGTCACGATGGCGGCGCGCAGGGAGCCGGGGCGGGGAGGGGGCACGTCGGGAGAGGCTAATCGGACGACCTGTCACTCACCAGGGGTGGTCGACGACGGGTGGTCGACGACGGGCGTTCGACGACGGGTGTCGGGCTGCTGGTGGTCCGTCAGTCGACCGTGCCGACCTTCCAACCGGGGCGGACGCTCATGCTGTCCCACTTCGCCCGGCCGGACCGCTCCGTGGTGGATGGTCGGAGCGCCACGCCGGATCCCTTCGGGACGACGATGCGGAGGCGACCGGGTGCCGGACAGGAGGTGCGCTGAAACGCGCACCGAGCCTCCAGTGCGCGTTTCTTCCCATAACGGGTGCGAGGCAAAGCGTTTCCGCGCGTGCTTGCCCTGCCAGACCCGTCGGCTACGCGCGATCCCGTCAGGTACGCGCGATCCCGGTCCGCGGGGTCGGGCGGCAACGGACGGACGGCGCGCTGCCAACGCGCGGGGCGCCTCCCGTGCGCGTTTCATCCCATGGCCGGTGCGATGCAAAGCATTTTCGCGCGTAGCTGGTGCGGTGGTTTCGAGCGGTACGCGCGAATTGGGTGAGTACGCGCGGATTCGCCGTCCCGCGGCCGCCCGCAGCCGGCCGCCCCGCCCGCCGCCCCGCCACACACACACACACACACGGGAGGCGCGGAGCCCGCTGGCACCGCGCCTCCCGTCCGGGGTGTGGTGGCATCAGCCCTTGAGGCCGGAGCCGGTCACACCCTCGACGATCTGCCGCTGGAAGATCAGGTACAGGATGATCAGCGGCAGCGCCGCCAGGATCGCCCCGGCCTGGATGTCCGCGTAGCGCTGGCCGAAGCTGCCCTGGACCGTGGCGAGCCCGACCGGGATCGTCATGAGGTCCGGGTTCGACAGCACGAACAGCGGCAGCAGCAGGTTGTTCCACACCCCGACGAACGTCAGGATCGTCACTGCCGCGATCACGGGACGCGACAGCGGAAGGATGACCGACCAGTACACCCGCCAGATGCCGGCGCCGTCGATGCGCGCGGCCTCCTCGAGTTCCTTCGGGATGCCGTCGAAGAACTGCTTGAAGATGAACACCGCGATCACCGCGGGGACCTGCGGGAAGATCACCGACCAGTAGGTGTTCAGCAGGTTGACGGAGTTGAGCTCCTGGAAGATCGGGATGATCAGGACCTGCGTCGGGATCATGATGCCCAGGATGATGAGCAGGAACGCGATGTTCCGGCCGCGGAACACCAGCCGGGACAGCGCGAACGCCGCCATCGACGCGAAGAACACCGTCAGGATGGCCGTGACCACGCTGGTGATGCCGCTCGCGAGGTACCAGTTCCAGATGTCGCCGGACTGGAACAGGGACGCGTAGGAGTGCAGCGTCGGGTTCCAGTTCGACAGGATGGCGTTCGCGCCCAGGGCCGCGACGCCGTTGTCGGACAGCGAGGTCTTCAGGGCGAACAGGCTCGGGATGAGCCAGATGATCGCGAACACCGTCAGGATGATCGCGGCGACCGTGTTGAAGCCCCTGCCGGAGACGCCGATCTTCGCAGCGCTCGTGGGGGCGGCCGACGAGACGCCGGTGCGGAGCTTGCCGCGGCCGGTGGTGATGCTCTCGGTGGCGGTCATGTCAGGCACCGATCTCTCGCTTGGCGGCAGCGCGCTCGACGAGCTGCCGGATGACTGCGATCGCGACGATCACGATGAACAGGAGCACCGACGCGGCCGATGCGGCGCCGAGTCGGTTGTCGGTGAAGCCGACGCCCGTGATGAGCTGCAGCGAGACCTGGGTGGAGATGCCCGGGCCGCCGTTCGTCATCAGGTAGACCTGGTCGAAGATCTTCAGGCTCGCGATGATCTGCAGCAGGATCACCAGGGTGGTGGTCCGGCCGAGCAGCGGGAGCGTGATCGACTTGATCTGCTGCCAGCTCGACGCCCCGTCGACGGCGGCTGCTTCGTACAGTTCGCGCGGGATCTCCTGCAGGCCGGCCAGGTAGAGCACGAAGTTGAAGCCGAGCGTCCACCACACGGTGGCGATCGCGACACCGATCATCGCGGTGTTCGGGCTCGACAGCATGCCGGAACCCGGGGTCATGCCGAGCAGGGACTGCAGGCTGGCCCAGAGCCCCGTCGCCGGGGTGAAGATGAACACCCAGATCAGCGAGATCGTCGCCGACGGCAGGATGAACGGCAGGAAGAACGCCAGACGGAAGAACCACTGGCCCTTGTTCATCCGGTTCGTCAGCACGGCGAAGAAGAACGCCAGGATGACGAGCGGCGGCGTCGTGTACAGCGTGAACTGCAGGGTGTGCCAGAGCGACGACCAGAAGTCGGGCCGCCCCAGCATCTCCGCGTAGTTCGCGAACCCGGCGAAGCTGCCGAGCCCGGTGCGGACGGTCGAGGTGTTGAAGAAGCTCGTGACCAGCATCCAGATGGTCGGGCCGAGCAGGAAGGCCACGTAGAACAGGCCGAACGGGGCGAGGAACAGCCAGCCGCTGCGGCCCTGGCTGCGGCCGAGTGCACCCGAGGAGGAGCGGAGCCGACGCGGCGCCAGGGTGGCGTCCGTCGGACGGGTCAGGACTGGTGAAGCGGTCACGTCATCGTGCCTTTCGCGCGGTGTTCACGTTCAGCCCGCTCACAGTGGGCTCGGGGTGTTGAGGTAGGTCGCCAATTGACTCTTCATCGAGTTGAGCGCCTGGGCGGGGGTGGAACTGCCCTGCTGCACGAGGGCGAGTTGCGCGCCCACGATGCCCTCGAAGGTCGAGCCGGAACCGCCGTACCAGGCCGCGTCGTCGAACACCGCCGTCTCGGCAGCGGCCGCGTAGTTCGACTGCGGCTTGAGGTTCTTGTACGCGGTGCTGTGGAACGTCGGCATGTAGGCCGGCACGTGGCCGCCCTCCGCCCACGTCATGCTCTGCTCGAGCATCTGCTTGATGAAGAGCATCGCCTGCTTGCGCTGCGCCGGCGTCCGGTCCTTGCGGGGGAGCACGAACGTGTGCGAGTCGGCCTGGGTGGCGGGCTTGTCGTAGAGCTGCGGGATCGGCGCCATGCCGAACTTCAGCCCCTTGATCGACTGCGCCGTGCTGATCTCCCACTCGCCCTGCATGAAGAAGCCGACCTTGCCGGTGAACATCAGCGACTCCGCCGTGGCGTAGTCGAGGGCCTTGTTGAGCCAGCCCTGCTTCACCCACTTCTGCGTGCGGTTCGTGACCTCGTTGTAGGCGTCCTCGTTGACGGTGAGCTTGCCGCCGCCGCCACTGATGAACGGCGTCGCACCGTTGATCTGGTTGTACAGCGTCCAGAAGAAGCGCCAGGGGGTCGCGGTCTCCGGCACGACGTTCGCGACGTTGATGGCGTTCCCGCCGGTGACCTTCGACACCGCGGCGAGGGCCCGTTCGAAGTTGTCCATGCCGGACAGGTCCTTGAGCTGGCCGTCGCTGTCGAGCAAGCCCGCCTTCTGGCAGACGTCAACGTTGTAGAAGAGGACGAAGGGGTGGGTGTCGAGCGGGATCGCGATGTTCTTCCCGCTCGTCTTCTGCGCCGCCCAGGCCTTCTGGTTGAAGTCCGCCGCGCTCAACCCGACGCTCGCCAGGTCTTCGGACGTGATCGGGTCGAGCAGGTCGCCGTCCCAGAGCGGCTTCGCCCGGGTCAGGTGTGCGATGGCGACGTCCGGCGGCTTGTTCCCGACGGTGGCCAGTGTCAGCTTCGAGTAGTACGGGTTGCCCCACGCGAACGTGGTGGCCTGCAGGGAACTGGAGCCGCCGTGCTGCTTCGCGTAGCCGGCCTCCATCGCCTGCATGCGGGCACCGTCACCACCGCCGAACAGGTTCCAGAAGACCAGGGTCTCCGGGTTGAGGGCGGCCCCGGCGAGCCCGGCGGCAACCGGACTCGAGCAGGCTGCGAGGGGCAGGACCGTGGCGGCCGCGGCTCCGGCGGCGAGCAGACTCCGCCGGGTGAAGGCACCGCCTCGGGGGGTCGAAGCGGGTAGGGCTGATCGGATCGGCATGGCATCACTCCATCGGGACGGCCGAGTTTCGGGGCAGGGTCGGTGCTCCGTGAGCGCTCACATTAGCGCTCGCCCCCATCATCCGCCACCCCTTCCGCGCCGGTTCGAAAGCCGGTAGCGTTTCTGATGGGTGAGCGCTCACTTTGCGTGACGCGACACTCGCCCGCGGCACCTGCCCAAGCACGATCGAAGGAGATCCATGCCCCGCACACACCTGGTCCTCGACGCCGCGTTCACCGTGGGGCCGGTGCGACGTCGCCTGTTCGGCGGGTTCGTCGAGCACCTCGGACGCCACGTCTACGACGGCATCCACGAGCCCGCCCACGAGACCGCCGACGAGAACGGTTTCCGCAAGGACGTCATCGACCTCGTCAAGGAGCTCGGCGTCACCACCATCCGCTACCCCGGCGGCAACTTCGTCTCCGGGTACAAGTGGGAAGACGGTGTCGGCCCGGTCGAGGAGCGCCCGCGTCGGCTCGACCTCGCGTGGCACTCCACCGAGACGAACGAGGTCGGCCTGCACGAGTTCCAGCAGTGGCTCGACCAGGTCGGCTCCGAGCTCATGCTCGCCGTGAACCTCGGCACCCGCGGCACCGCCGAGGCCATCGAACTGCTCGAGTACGCGAACATCAGCGGCGGCACCGCCCTGTCCGATGCGCGCAAGACGAACGGTCGAGACGAGCCCTTCGGCGTCACGATGTGGTGCCTCGGCAACGAGATGGACGGCCCGTGGCAGCTCGGCCACAAGAACGCCGAGGACTACGGCAAGCTCGCCGCGATGACCGCCAAGGCCATGCGGCAGATCCAGCCCGACCTCGAGCTCGTGGCCTGCGGCTCCTCGGGGGCGTCGATGCCGACGTTCGGCGAGTGGGAGCGCACCGTCCTCGAGCACGCCTACGAGGACGTGGACTACATCTCGGCCCACGCCTACTACGAGGAGGGCGACGACCTCGCCTCCTTCCTCGCGGCCGGCGTGAACATGGACCACTTCATCAAGACCGTCACCACCGCGGCCGACCACGTGCAGGCGCACAAGGGGTCGGACAAGCGGATCGACATCTCGTTCGACGAGTGGAACGTCTGGTCCATCACGAAGTGGGAGGCCCAGGCGAAGACCTTCACGCTCGACGAGTGGCCGGTCGCCCCGCGCCTGCTCGAGGACGTCTACACAGTCGCCGACGCGGTCGTCGTCGGGGGACTCCTCATCTCGCTGCTCCGCCACGCGGACCGGGTCGCCTCGGCGTCGCTCGCGCAGCTCGTCAACGTGATCGGCCCGATCATGACCGAGCCCGGTGGGCCGGCCTGGCGCCAGACCACCTTCTTCCCCTTCTCGCTCACGTCGAAGCTCGCGCACGGCACGTCGCTGCAGGTCAAGTCGAGCGGTGACACCGTCGACGGCGGCAAGTACGGCGAGGTCCCGGTCGTGGACTCGGCGGCCACGGTCTCCGACGACGGTGCAGCCGTGTTCCTGGTGAACCGCCACACCACCGAGAGCACCACCGTCACGATCGACCTCGCCGGCCTGACCGTCGACGGGGACGTCCGTGCCGAGGGCGTGTGGGAGGACGACATCCACCTGGTGAACGACCTGTCCGGCACCGAGCGCGTCGGCCTGCGGGTCAACGACACGGTCCGCCGCGAGGGTGACACCATCACCATCGAGCTCCCGCCGGTCTCCTGGACCGCGGTCTCGATCGGCTGATGGGAAGATGAGACGCCTCGGCGCACACTCCGGTGGGTGTCGAGTGAGCACAGAGGACGTCGGGGCGCTCGCGCCCCGGCGTCCTCTGCCGTCCCGCCAGACCGCACCAGCAGCCGACGCGACCAGCGGTCGGACGGGAGGCACGGTGCGGACCCGTCCCGCGCCTCCCGTCCGGTGGACGGTGGACCGGGTGTTGTCCCCCGGCCACGTGTTCGGGATGCCGAGATCCGCGCTCCGCGCGGCCGGATCTGCCAACCCGCCCACAGTCAGCCGTGCGCTCGCCGGGCCGTTCGTCGCGCGGGACGCCCTCGCGTACGCTCGCCACAATCGCGAATGCGGGAACTCGACGTTCGGCCGAAGGGCTGTTCCGCACGGAAGCAGCCGCATGGCGAATTCGTCCACCCTGTACCGCCCGACGGTCGCCCGCCAGCCGGGTGTCCGCTCCGGCACCTCGACCTACAAGGACCTGTTGCAGCAGGTCAAGGACGCCGGCCTGCTCCAGCGCCGGACGGGCTTCTACTGGACCGTCTTCGCGGTGCTGATCGCCGTCGGCGCCCTCGCCTTCACGGCGACAGCGTTCCTCGGGCACAGCTGGTTCGCGCTCATCCCGGCCGCTGTCCTCGGCGTCGTCTTCACCCAGTTCGCGTTCCTGTCGCACGAGGCCGCGCACCGGCAGATCTTCGCCTCGCACCGCTGGAACGACCACGCGGGCCGCTTCGTCGGGGTCTTCCTCGTCGGCATGTCGTACTCGTGGTGGATGAACAAGCACACCCGGCACCACGGCAACCCGAACACCATCGGCAAGGACCCGGACATCGCGCAGGACACGGTGTCGTTCCTGGAAGAGGACGCCGCGCGCCGCACCGGCCTGCTGCGGCTCCTGACCCGGGTGCAGGGGTGGGCGTTCTTCCCGCTGCTGACGATGGAGGGCTTCAACCTGCACTGGCTGTCGATCCGCGCCGTCGTGACGGGCGAGCACGTGAAGGGGACCTCACGCGACCGTGCGGTCGAGGCCGTGCTGTTCGTCGCCCGGTTCGCGCTCTACTTCTGGGCCGTGTTCACGTTCCTGCCCGTCGGCATCGGGTTCGCGTTCGTCGGCGTGCAGCTCGCGGTCTTCGGTGTGATGATGGGCGCCTCGTTCGCGCCGAACCACAAGGGCATGCCGGTCATCGCCGAGAACGCCCGCATCGATTTCTTCTCGCGGCAGGTCCGCACGTCGCGGAACATCGTCGGCGGCAAGTGGGTCGACCACCTGCTCGGTGGGCTGAACCACCAGGCCGAGCACCACCTGTTCCCGAGCATGGCGCGGCCGAACCTGCGTCTCGTGAAGCCCCTCGTGAAGGCGCACTGCGAGACGCTCGGAGTGCCCTACACCGAGACGACGCTGCTGCGGTCGTACGGGATCGTGGTCGCGCACCTCAACAAGGTCGGCCTCGCCGCGCGGGACCCGTTCGCCTGCCCGATGGTCACGTCGATGCGGCTGCACTGAGCCTGTTCGGGCTGCGCTGAGGTCGTCCGGACTGGGCTGGGCCTGCTCGCGGGTCAGCCCCGCGTCGGCGCGGGCCCCGTGCTCGCACGCACGACCAGGCGCACCGGCACCAGGTCCGGCGCGGACGGCGGCGTCTCGCCGTCGATCTGCGCGAGCAGGTTCGCCACCGCCAGCCGTCCGACCTCGTCGAAGGACTGGTGCACGGTCGTCAGCGGCGGCCAGAACGAGTCGGACTCGGGGGAGTCGTCGAACCCCACCACGCTCAGTGTCTCGGGGACCGGCCGGCCGAGTTCGTGCGCCGCACGCAGGACACCGAGCGCCGTCTGGTCGTTCGCGGCGAACACCGCGGTGATGTCCGGGCGGCCGGCGATCTCGAGCCCCGCCTGGTAGCCCGACTCGCTGCTCCACTCGCCGTGGAACACCGGCGGCACCGGGCGGCCGGCGCGTTCGAGCGTCGCCTGCCAGGCCGCCAGGCGCCGAGCCGCCGAGTACGACGACGCGGGGCCGGCGACGTGCCACACCGTCTCGTGCCCGAGGTCGAGCAGGTGCTGCGTGGCCTGACGGGCGCCGTCGGCCTGGTCGGTGTCGATCGCCGGGTGGTCGGTGGTGCCCGTCGAGTCGACGATGATCATCGGGACGCCGTCCGGCAGCACGACCTCGGCCGTGTCGATGATGTGTGACTCGATGATGATGACCACGCCGTCGACGGCCTGTTCGTTCAGTCGCGAGAAGGCGGAGCGCACGCCCTCTTCGGTGCGGGACGCCATCGGCAGCAGCGTGATCGTGAAGTCCGCGGCTCCGGCGGCCTCGGCGATGGCCTCGAGCGTCCGCATGTTGCCGAACGACGCGAGCGTGAACATGATCACGCCGATGGTCCGGAACCGTCCGGAGCGCAGGGCCCTGGCCGCCCGGTTCGGGCGGTACCCGAGGGCGTCCATCGCACGCTGCACGCGGTCGCGGGTGTCGGGGCTGACGTTGTCGAAGCCCCGCGCCACGCGGGAGACCGTCTGCATCGAGACGCCGGCGGCTTCGGCCACGGCGGCCATCGAGGGGGCCCGACGTGCGGCGGGCGACAGCTCGGTCGTCACGACGGCTCCTTCGGGTCCAGCGGAGCAGGAACGCCCCCACCGCCCGAACGCTAGCGCATGTTGACGTTGCCATGCTATCGTCGCGACGTTCGATGTTGACGTCAACATCTCGATGCCTCTCCAGGCCGCAACACCGCTGACGCGGACGACTCGAACCCAGCACGACCCGAAGCAGCAGCACGCAGCCCGACGAAGGAGTCACATGAGCACGCTCGCAGCGCGCCCGGCCGAGGCGGCCACCCCCGCCCCGAGCCCCGCCCGCCGACGCCTGAGAGCGCGGGGGCGCTGGACCGGCTGGCTCTTCGTCGGCCCGTTCGTCGTCGTCCTCGTCGCGATGCTCATCGTGCCGATCGGCTACGCCCTGTGGCTCAGCCTGTTCCGCGACCAGCTCATCGGCGGCAACCAGTTCGTCTGGTTCGCCAACTACGTGCAGCTCTTCCAGGACACCAAGTTCTGGGCCGGGTTCGGCCGGGTGGCGGTGTTCCTGCTCATCCAGGTGCCGATCATGCTCGGCCTCGCCCTGGTGGCCGCCCTCGCGCTGGACAGCGCTCGGCTGTGGGGAACGAGCTTCTTCCGCATCGCGGTGTTCCTGCCGTACGCGGTCCCCGGTGTCGTGGCCGCGCTGATCTGGGGCTTCATCTACGGCAACCAGTTCGGCCTGACCGGGGCGGCGAACCACGCGCTCGGCATCGACCTGCTGCAGCCGTTCAGCCCGACGTGGGTCCTGACCTCGATCGGGAACGTGGTCACGTGGGAGTTCCTCGGCTACAACATGCTGATCTTCTACGCCGCACTCCGCACCGTGCCCGGTGACCTGTACGAGGCCGCCGAGCTCGACGGCGCCGGCCCGATGCGCACCGTCTTCTCGATCAAGCTCCCCGCCCTCCGCGGCCCGATGGTGATCGCGACGATCTTCTCGATCATCGGCAGCTTCCAGCTCTTCAACGAGCCGAACCTGCTGAAGACCCTCGCCCCGAACGTCATCGGCAGCGCCTTCACCCCGAACATGTACGCCTACTCGCTGTCCTTCAGCGGGCAGCAGTTCAACTACTCCGCCACGGTCGCGATCGTCATGGGTGTCATCACCGCCGTGATCGCCTACGTCGTCCAGGTCCGCGGAACCCGCCAGGAGAACCGATGAGCGCCCTGCAGACCCCCGCACGCGCCACCGTGACGGAGGCGACCACGACGTTCGGCGACGCGCGCACCCGCTCGGGCCGCGCCTCCCGGCCGACCCGACGCGTCCGCAACGCCGAGGGCGGACGCCGGATCAAGCGGTCCGGACTGCTGACGGCGGTCATGGTCGTGTTCGTCGTGTACTCGTTCGCACCGCTGTTCTACCTGCTCGTGAACAGCACGAAGACGCAGTCGTCGTTGCTGTCGACCTTCGGTCTGTGGTTCGGCGGCCACTTCAACCTGTGGCAGAACATCGTCGACACGCTGACCTACAACGACGGCATCTTCCTGCAGTGGTTCGGGAACACGCTGCTCTACGTCGTGGTCGGCGCGGGCGGTGCGACCCTGCTCGCCACGGTCGCGGGGTACGGCATGGCGAAGTTCCAGTTCCCCGGCCGTCGCGCCGTCTTCGCCGTCGTGCTCGGTGCGATCGCGGTACCCGGGACCGCCCTCGCCGTCCCGACGTTCCTGCTCTTCTCGCAGGTCGGGCTGACGAACACCCCGTGGGCGATCATCCTGCCGTCGCTCATCAGCCCGTTCGGGATGTACCTGATCTGGACCTACGCGGTGGACGCGATCCCGGCGGAGCTCCTCGAGGCCGCCCGCATGGACGGCGCGGGGGAGTTCCGGATCTTCTTCACCATCGCGCTCCGCCTGCTCGCCCCCGGTGTCGTCACGGTCCTGCTGTTCGCCGTCGTCGCCACCTGGAACAACTACTTCCTGCCGCTCATCATGCTGAGCGACCCGAAGTGGTACCCGCTCACCGTCGGGCTCAACCAGTGGAACGCGCAGGCCACCGGTTCCGGGGCGCAGCCGATCTACAACCTCGTCGTCACCGGATCGCTCCTCACGATCATCCCGATCGTGGTCGCGTTCCTCTTCCTCCAGCGCTTCTGGCAGTCCGGCCTCGCGGCCGGGTCCGTCAAGGCCTGACCACCCGCAGCAGCACGAACCCAACACGAAGAAGTGAAAGGCACACCCATGCACCAGCGTCTCCGGCGGGGCCTCAGCGCCCTGGCCATCGGCGTCACCGCCACCATCGCCCTCGCCGCCTGCGCGTCCGGCGGATCGTCCTCGGGCGGGTCGTCGTCCGACATCGACAAGGCCCTCGCCAAGGGCGGCACGCTCACGTACTGGTCGTGGACGCCGTCCGCGAAGGACCAGGTCGCCGCGTTCGAGAAGCAGTACCCGAAGGTCACCGTCAAGCTGGTCAACGCCGGCACCGGGTCGGACCAGTACACGAAGCTGCAGAACACCGTGAAGGCCGGCTCGGGGGCTCCCGACGTCGCCCAGGTCGAGTACTACGCGCTGCCGCAGTTCGCCCTGTCCGACTCCCTGCTCGACCTGTCGTCGTACGGCTTCGGTGACCTGAAGAGCAAGTTCGCCGCCAGCACGTGGAACTCGGTCGCGATGAACGGCAAGATCTACGGTCTGCCGCAGGACTCCGGCCCCATGGCGCTGTTCTACAACAAGAAGGTGTTCGACAAGGACGGCATCGCGGTGCCGAAGACGTGGGACGAGTACGTCGCCGCCGCCAAGAAGCTGCACCAGGCCGACCCGAACAGCTACATCGCGGCGGACTCCGGCGACGCCGGCTTCACCACGAGCATGATCGCCCAGGCCGGTGGCACGCCGTTCACCACCAAGGGCGACAAGGTGACGGTCAACCTCGCCGACGCCGGCACCAAGAAGTGGACGAGCACCTGGAACCAGCTCGTCGAGCAGGGCCTGCTGTCGAAGACCGTCGGGTGGACCGACGACTGGTACAAGCAGCTCGGCAACGGCCAGATCGCCACGCTGATCACCGGCGCCTGGATGCCCGGGAACCTCGAGGCGAGCGTCGCCGCCGCCGAGGGCGACTGGCGCGTCGCGCCGATGCCGACGTACGACGGCAGCACCGCGCAGACCGCGAACAACGGGGGCAGCTCCGAGGTCGTCATGAAGCAGTCGAAGAACCAGGCACTCGCCGCGGGCTTCCTGAAGTGGCTCAACTCGTCGAAGGAGTCCACGAAGGTCTTCATGCAGTCCGGCGGGTTCCCGTCGGCCACCGCTGACCTGAACTCCTCGGCGTTCCAGGAGCAGAAGCCGGCCTACTTCGGCGGCCAGCAGATCAACAAGGTCCTGGTCGACGCGTCGAAGTCCTCGGACAACGGCTTCACGTACCTGCCGTACCAGGTCTACGCGAACAGCGTCTACGCGGACACCGTCGGGCAGTCCTACGAGAAGGGCACGTCGCTCGAGTCCGGTCTCAAGGCCTGGCAGGACGCCCTGGTCAAGTACGGCAAGCAGCAGGGCTTCACGGTCTCGACCAAGTAGTTCCCTGCCTCCTGCCTGAACCCGGGGCCGTGCGGACACCCTCCGCACGGCCCCGCTCCCTGAAAGAGTCACCCCATGCGCTTCGCGATCGGCGACACCGACTTCCTGCTCGACGGCGAGCCGCACCGGATCCTGTCCGGTGCGATCCACTACTTCCGTGTGCACCCCGACCTGTGGGCGGACCGCATCCGCAAGGCCAAGCTCATGGGCCTGAACACGATCGAGACCTACGTCGCCTGGAACGCGCACGCGCCGGCTCCCGACGTCTTCGACCTGACCGGGGGCCTGGACCTCGGACGGTTCCTCGACCTCGTCGCCGCGGAGGGCATGCACGCCATCGTCCGCCCCGGCCCCTACATCTGTGCCGAGTGGAGCAACGGCGGCCTGCCGTACTGGCTCTTCGCCGACGGCGCCGTGGGGGTCCGGCGGAACGAGCCCCAGTTCCTGGGCGCGGTGTCGCGGTACCTCGACCAGCTCGCGCCCGTGCTCGTGCCGCGGCAGATCGACCACGGCGGCCCGATCGTGCTCGTCCAGGTCGAGAACGAGTACGGCGCGTACGGCTCGGACCCGGAGTACCTGCGTGCGCTCGAGCAGATGCACCGGGACATCGGTCTCACGGTGCCCTTCACGAGCGTCGACCAGCCGATGGGCACCATGCTCGAGGACGGTTCGCTGCCGTCCCTGCACAAGACCGGCTCGTTCGGATCCCGGTCGGTCGCACGGCTGGCCCGCCTGCGCGAGGCGCAGCCGACCGGGCCACTGATGTGCTCGGAGTTCTGGGACGGCTGGTTCGACAGCTGGGGTGAGCACCACCACACGACGTCCGCAGCGGACAGCGCGTCGGACCTCGACGACCTGCTCGCAGCTGGTGGCTCCGTGAACGTCTACATGTTCCACGGCGGCACGAACTTCGGCTTCACGAACGGCGCGAACGACAAGGGCGTGTACCGGCCGATCGCGACGTCGTACGACTACGACGCACCGCTGGACGAGGCGGGGCGGCCCACCGCGAAGTTCCACGCCTTCCGGTCGGTCATCGCCCGCTACGCGGCCGTGCCGCCGCTGCCGGCACCCATGGAGCCGGGTGGGTCGGGAACGCTTGAAGGGTATGCCTATTTCGGTGACGGCCTGGAGGCGCCCCTGGCGCCCGCCACGGACCTCCCGGTCCGTCTCGACCGCGTCGCGTCGCTGGCCGCCCTGTTACCAGCGGTGACGGACTGGACCACGCACCACGAGCCTCCGACCTTCGACGCCCTCGGGGCGGCCTCGGGCTTCGTGCTCTACCGCACCGAGGTCGCGTTGCCGTCGGGCGGCGTGCTCACGATCGGCACCGAGGTCCGGGACCGTGCGGTCGTGTCGTTCGACGGCGTCGTCGTCGGGGTGCTCGAACGGGAACACCACGACCGCGCCATCACTCTCCCGGCCGGCTCCGGCGCGCTCGAGCTGCTCGTCGAAGACCAGGGACGGGTCGACTACGGGCCACGCATCGGCGAGCCGAAGGGGCTGATCGGCGGCGTGTCCATCGACGGTGTGCCCCTGGGCCGTTGGAGCGCCTCGCCGCTCGCCCTCGACCCGGTGTCGACCGGTGCGCTCGAGGTGCTCGGCGCGATCGAGCCCGTGCCGGGTGACACCCTGGCCGGCCCCGCCTTCGCGGCCGGGACGTTCGGGCTGACCTCGACCGACGACCGCTTCCTGTCGCTGGACGGCTTCCGGAAGGGCGTCGCGTGGGTGAACGGGTTCTGCCTCGGCCGGTACTGGTCCCGGGGGCCGCAGGAGACCCTGGCGATCCCCGGCCCCGTGCTGCGCGTCGGGCAGAACGAACTCGTCGTGTTCGAGCTGCACGCGTCGGCATCGCGCACGGCGTGCCTGCGCACCCGGCCGGACCTCGGGCACACCGAGGGCTGACCGGGGCTCCCGGCTCGGTGGGCCTCAGGACACGGGCGTCCACGTCGGGTACGGGGCAGTCCGTCCGTCGCCGGAGGACCGGCGGGTGATCCGTCGCCCGAGCCACGGCACGACGTACTCCCGGTAGTACCGGAGCTCGTCCGCGAGCCGCGTGCGCGCGGCACCGGGCGCCGCTGCCTCGTCCGGGCCGGGACCGTCCGCGATCGCGCGGAGCGCCAGGGCCGCGACCCGTCGGTGTCCGAGCGCGTTCATGTGCAGGCGGTCGGTGGACCAGAACTCGGCCTGCCCGAGCTGCGTGTCGCGCGAGACGTCCACGAAGGGCAGACCCCGGTCCGTGGCGAGCTCGGCCAGCGCGGTCGCCCAGGCGTCCCCGCGACGGTTGATCAGGCGACCCAGGGGGAGTCGTGCACTCGGGTCGGCGGGGCTCACCAGCGCGAGGCGGATCCCGCGGTCCCGGAACCGATCCGCGGCGGCGCCGAGGCGCCCGATGAGGGTCGGGATGTCGAAGGACGGCCGGAGCAGGTCGTTGCCGCCCGCGCAGAAGGTGGCGAGCGTGGGCTCCGGATCGAGGGCGAGTGCCTGGTCCACCTGCTCGCCGAGCACCCCGTCGAGCAACCGTCCGCGGATGGCGAGGTTCGCGAACGAGACCGGGCGCCCCGAGGTCGCGGCCAGTGCCGAGGCGAGTCGCCCGGTCCACCCGAGCAGCGCCGCCGGCCCCTCGTCGCCGACGCCCTCGGAGAAGCTGTCGCCCAGGGCGACGTAGCGGATCGGGGCGTCCTCGGGGATGGTCACCCGTCCATCGTAGGCACGCGGGCGGACAGGGCGTCGAGCGCGGACGCGGGCGTCCTCGTCAGCCCGCCGCCGCCGAGGCGTACCGCGGTCAGACCGCGCGTGCGCCCGCCCACTCGCGCACTGCGAGCAGCGCCTCCCGTCGCCAGCGCCAGATCGGGGCGAACCTGGTGCCGTCGTCCTCCCACGCCTGCGTCAGCAGCCACAGCTGTCGACGGTGCTCCACGCCGGACCCGTCCCGCCACTCGACGGTCGCGTCGTCGAGGACGACCGTGATGCCGTCGCGGGGCGCCTGCCACGACAGCAAGTAGCCGTCGTACCGGAGCGTCGTGTCCGACAACCGCACGGCGACTCCGCGCCACCGGAGGACCATGGCGATCCCCGGCAGGCCGACGAGGGCACCCACCGTCACCATGACGGCCCCTGCGCCCCCGTCCTCCGAGCGACCAGCGAGCCCGAGGCCGATCCCCATGACGGTGAGCAGCGCGGAGACCCCCAGCTCGAGACGGCGCTGCCAACGGGGCGCACGGATCGTCCTCACGGCGCGGTGTCGAGCGCGTCGAGGTCGGACAAGGCCTGTCGTGCATCGGCGATGCGGTCGGCCTCGGGGCGGGTCCACCACTCCGGCCCGCGCTCACCCAGACCGTGCTTCGCGAGACCGTTCCGGTGTCGGGCAGCCGCGAGGGCCGTGTCGTCGCCGTTCCGCTTCGCCTGCTTCACCCCGTTCCGACCGCGTCCGAGGTGCGACCGGAGCGCCGCCGCGAGGTCCTCGGGCAGCGCCGGGTCCGTGCGGCGCCAACGCCGGCCGTCGACCACGAAGAAGTGGTCGTCGGGTTCCCCAGCAGGCATGGTGCGAGTCTGCCAGGTCGTGTCGGCTGGCCCGCGCTGTCTTGCCTCGACGAGTAACCGGTGTGCACAAAAGCAGTACACGTGTACCGGAAATCGGTACACTCCTTGCGGAGGTACTCGTGCAACTCGCTCAACCACTTGCGACCCTGCTGGGGTCCACCCAAGCCGACGCGCTCCGCGTGCTCGCGCGGACGGACACCGGGATGACCGGCCGACAGGTCGCCCGGGTGGCGGGCGCCAACCAGCACACGGGCATCAAGCGTGCGCTCGACAAGTTGGAGCAGGTCGGCCTCGTCTGCGTCGAACGCGGACTCCAGCACTCCTCCTACCGGGCAAATCGCGAGCATGTCCTGTGGCCGGCCGTCGAGCTCGGACTCGGCGCCGGCAACGAACTCGAGCGCAGGATCGCCGAGTTCGTACAGCGCGAGGACCTCGACGTCCTGTCCGCATCGCTCTTCGGGTCCGTTGCCCGAGGCGACGCCACCGAGACGTCCGACGTCGATCTGCTGGTCGTGTTCGCTGAAGCGGTCGACGTCGATGCGGTGACGCAACTCGGCGAGCTCGTCGAACGGTGGACCGGCAATGAGTGTCAGGTGTTCGACGTGACGCGAGCGGACCTCCTGCGGTTCGTCCGTGAAGGCGATCCGCTCGTGGGTTCCTGGCGCGAGGAAGCGCGCACTGTCTACGGTTCGGACATCAGGACCCTGCTCTGATGCCAGCGCGAGTCCGCGCCATGGACTCCGTCGCTGTTCGTCGGCGCGGCGAGGAGGCACGGTCGTACCTCGAACTCGCGAAGATGTGCACGGATTCCACCGAACACGCCGAGTGGAAGGCGGCCGGGGCGAACGCGGTCCTGGGTGGCATCGCGGCCTCGGACGCGATCTGCGGAGCAGTGTTGGGCCACCACCACGTCGGTGAGGACCATGCTGCTGCACGGAGGCTCCTCGACACGGCGTGCGCGCCGGACCGGCGACCTGGCTTGCACCTCAAGCGACTGACTGACGAGAAGACCAACTTCCAGTACTCGTCGTCACGCGTCACCCAGGAGCAGGCCCGCCGACTCGTGAGGGCTCTGGAGCGATTGCTCGGAACGCTCGACGAACTGCTGTGACCCGCGGGGGCCGTCGTCGGTCAGCGCGGTCGACGGATCCGGATGGGGCCCTTGGCGGTCGAGGGGTCGACGACACTGCCGCCCTGCGTGATCTCGACCTCACCGCGCGCCATCATCCGGCGGGCAGCGCGACGAGCAGGCTCCATCAGCGGCCGCCAGTCGTCGGGCTCGAGCGACCGCGCGACCTCGGACGGGCAGATGCTCGACGTGCGGGCGCGCGCGTCCAGGAGCTCGTCGATCCGCTGCTCGAGCGCGCGGTCGGTGTCGTCGAGACCATGGCGGCGGCACGCAGCCGAGCACCACTTGGTGTCCGGGCCGGCGGCGTCCGGCATCCGTCGACCGCACGACGCGCACGTGCGCTCGGCCTGCTCCGCCTCGAGTCGGCGGGCGTCGTCCTCGGTGCGGATGGCTCGTCCCATGTCATCCATCCTCCGCCGACCGTGGACGTGCACGCACAGCGGAGGTGCAGGTGGCACGATCGGACCGGTGACTCCTGAAGCCGCTGTCTCCCGTCCGAACGAGCCCGAGTGGGTCACCCACGTCATGTGGTGGCACGTCTACCCGCTCGGCTTCGTCGGCGCCGAGGTCCGTCCGAGCACTCCCGTGGGGGAGCGACCCGTCGAACACCGCCTCGACCGCATCGCCGGATGGCTCGACCACGTCGTGGCCCTCGGGCTGAACGGACTCATGCTCGGTCCGGTGTTCGAGTCGTCGTCGCACGGGTACGACACCACCGACCACTTCCGGATCGACCCGCGACTCGGCGACGAAGCGGACTTCGACCGGCTGGTCTCCGCCGCGCACGACCGGGGCGTCCAGGTCCTGCTCGACGGGGTGTTCAACCACGTCGGGCGGGAGCACCCGGCGTTCCGCGCGCTCGGCGCCGAGGGCCCCGATGCACCGACGGCGGAACTGTTCCGGGTCGACTGGGACGGCTGGCACCCGGGCGAGCGAGTGCGGTCCGAGCTGTTCGAGGGGCACGACATCCTGGTCGCCCTCGACCACACCCGTCCCGCGGTGGAGGACCTGGTCGTCGAGGTGATGACGTACTGGCTCGGCAGGGGAGTGGACGGGTGGCGACTCGACGCCGCCTACGCGGTGCCCCCGGCGTTCTGGGCGCGGGTGCTCCCGCGGGTGCGGGAACGGTTCCCGGACGCGTGGTTCAGCGGCGAGGTCATCCACGGTGACGGCGCGGCGATCGTGCGCGCCTCGACGATGGACTCGCTGACGCAGTACGAGCTCTGGCAGGGCATCTGGCACGGGATCGCCGACCGGAACTGCCACGAGCTGGCCCACGCGATCGAGCGCCACGACGAGTTGCTCGCCACCTTCGTGCCGAGCACCTTCATCGGCAACCACGACGTCACCCGGATCGCCAGTGCGGTCGGCACGGAGTTCGTCGGTCACGCCGCCGCCGTCCTGTTCACGGTCGCCGGCACTCCGTCGGTGTGGGCGGGCGACGAGTTCGGGTGGCTGGGTGTGAAGGAGGCGCGGGAGGGCGGCGACGACGCGGTCCGTCCGGAGTTCCCGGAGGACCCGGCGTCTGCGCGTGCTGGCGCCGATGACGACCTGTTCCACGCGCACGAGGCGCTCGTCGCCCTGCGCCGCCGGCACCCCTGGCTGCACCGGGCCCACACCGACGTCGTGCACCTGGAGAACACCGCGATCGTCCTGCGGACGGCGACGGACTCCGCCGCCGTGGTGACCGCCCTGAACCTCGGACCGGATCCGGTCGACCTGCCCGCGGCCGACGCGACGCGGGTGGAGGCGGGCGGAGCCGACCTGCGGGACGGGACCCTGCGCCTCCCGGCCGGCGGGTGGGCCGTCCTGACGGCCTGAGACCCGCGCCGAACGCAACGAGACTCGGGCTGGGCGACTGCCCTCGGGCCTGGAGGCACGTGGTACGTCGCTCAGCCCGAGTCTCGGGCTTCGGGGGCGAGCCGGGCGGGGCCGGCCGGGCCGGCTACTTGCGGGCGGAAGCCGCTCGGCGCTTGTTGAACACGTCGAACGCGACGGCGGCGAGCAGCACCAGGCCCTTGATCAGGGACTGGAACTCGGTGCCGACACCGAGGATCGACATGCCGTTGTTCAGCAGACCGATGATGAGACCACCGACGATGGCGCCGGGGACCGTCCCGATGCCGCCGGTGACGGCAGCGCCACCGATGAACACGGCCGCGATGGCGTCGAGCTCGAAGCCGTTGCCCGCGCTCGGCGAGGCGAGGTTGAGCTGGCCGGTGAACACCACGCCGGCGAGGGCGGAGATGACGCCCATGTTGACGAAGAGCAGGAACGTGACGCGCTTCGTCTTGACGCCGGAGAGCTGCGCCGCGAGGGCGTTG
This sequence comes from Curtobacterium sp. ISL-83, assembly GCF_018613895.1. Taxonomy (GTDB): domain Bacteria; phylum Actinomycetota; class Actinomycetes; order Actinomycetales; family Microbacteriaceae; genus Curtobacterium. The sequence continues at coordinate 229,496 of NZ_JAGGPH010000013.1, read as the reverse complement.
CCACCGATGGCGTAGATGTGCCGACCGAACACGGCGCTCCGCATGATCACCGAGTAGACGACGACGAGCAGACCGAGGATCACGAGGACGATCGGCGTGCCGTTGTAGCTCGCCAGCAGCAGCGCGACGTAGATCACGAGCGCGACGCCGAACGCCAGCTTCACGATGAACCAGGCGAAGGGCTCGCTCTCGAGCTGGTACTTGCGACGCGTGGCACGACCACGGAACGCGACGACGGCCATCACGGCGGCCGCGGCGAACCCGAGGATCATCGTCAGCGGCTCGTAGCCCGAGGACCCGAAGGTCGGCAGGAAGCCCGAACCGAGCGAGCGGAACCCGTCCGGGAACGGCGAGATCTGCTGGTTCTGCAGGGCGATCTGGGCTGCACCACGGAAGGCGAGCATGCCCGCCAGGGTGACGATGAACGCCGGGATCCCGAAGTACGCGATCCAGAAGCCCTGCCACGCACCGACGAGGGCGCCGATGACCAGGCAGAGCAGCACGGCGATCGGCCACGGCACGTGCCACTGGGTGATCATCACGCCGGCCATGGCGCCGGTGAAGGCGACGACCGACCCGACGGACAGGTCGATGTGGCCGGCGATGATGACCATGACCATGCCGATGGCGAGGATCAGGATGTAGCTGTTCTGGACGATCAGGTTCGAGACGTTGATCGGCGCGAGGGTGATCCCGCCGGTCGTGGCCTGGAAGAAGATCACGATGACGATCAGCGCGATAAACAGGCCGATCTGTCGGAGCTGCCCGGTGAGGTAGCTGGCGGCGGACTTAAGCGCGTTCATTGACTGGTGTCTCCCGTTCCTGGGTCATGTACTGCATGAGGACCTCGGGCGTCGCCTCGGAGCGGGGGACGTCCGCGGTGATGCGGCCCTCGGAGAGGGTGTAGATGCGGTCGCAGATGCCGAGCAGCTCGGGCAGCTCGGAGGAGATCACGATGATCGCTTTCCCCTGGTCTGCGAGCGCGTTGATGATCGTGTAGATCTCGTACTTCGCACCGACGTCGATGCCACGGGTCGGCTCGTCGAGGATGAGCACGTCGGGGTCGGCGTACATCCACTTCGACAGGACGACCTTCTGCTGGTTGCCGCCGGAGAGCTTGCCCGTGATGGCGTTGACCGTCGGGGCCTTGATGTTCATGTTCTTGAGGAACTGGCGGGCGACCGTCGTCTCCTCGGAGCTGTTCACGAAGCCCCAGTTGGCGAGCTTGCCGAGCGCCGACCCGGAGATGTTCCGCTTGATGTCGTCGATCAGGTTCAGGCCGTAGCGCTTCCGGTCCTCGGTGGCGTAGGCGATGCCGTTGTCGATCGCGGCCGAGACCGTGTTCGTCTTGATCGGCACGCCGCGCTTGTACACGGTGCCGCTGATGCCCGTGCCGTACGAGTGCCCGAAGACGCTCATCGCCAGCTCGGTGCGACCAGCGCCCATCAGACCCGCGATGCCGACGATCTCGCCGGCGCGGACGTTCAGGTTGGCCTGGTGGATGATCTCGCGAGACGCGTCGAGCGGGTGGTGGACGGTCCAGTCCTCGATGCGGAGGAGTTCCTCGCCGATGTTCGACTCGTGTTCCGGGTACCGGTTGGACAGGTCGCGGCCGACCATGCCGCGGATGATCCGGTCCTCGGTGACCTCGCCGGCATGCATGTCGAGGGTCTCGATGGTCTGGCCGTCGCGGATGATCGTGACCTTGTCGGCGATCGCCTTGATCTCGTTGAGCTTGTGGCTGATGATGATCGCCGTCATGCCCTCGGCTTGCAGCGTGCGGATCAGCTCGAGCAGGTGCGCCGAGTCGTCGTCGTTCAGCGCGGCGGTCGGCTCGTCGAGGATGAGGAGCTTGACCTCCTTCGAGAGCGCCTTCGCGATCTCGACGAGCTGCTGCTTGCCGACGCCGATGTCCACGATCTTCGTGATCGGGTTGTCCTTGAGCCCGACGCGCTTGAGCAGCGCCGCCGCCTCGAGGTTCGTCTGGTTCCAGTCGATCAAGCCGCCCTTGGCGCGCTCGTTGCCGAGGAAGATGTTCTCGGCGATCGACAGGAACGGGCTGAGGGCCAGCTCCTGGTGGATGATGACGACGCCCGAGGCCTCGGAGTCGTTGATGTCCGAGAACTTCACGGGCGTGCCGTCGAGCAGGATCTCGCCCTCGAAGGTGCCGTGCGGGTACACGCCCGACAGCACCTTCATGAGCGTGGACTTGCCCGCGCCGTTCTCGCCGCAGATCGCGTGGACCTGACCGCGTTCGACCTCGATCGTGACGTCCTGCAGCGCCTTGACGCCGGGGAACGTCTTCGTGATGTCGCGCATCTCGAGGATGGTGTCCGCCACGGGACCGCCTTCCGTTGGGCGCCGGAACGGCGCGCTGATGGCGGGCGACGCGAGAGCGTCGCCAGCGAATGGGTGATCAGGGGACTGACGGACTGGAGGCGCGGTGCGGGGTGGCACCGCGCCTCCAGTCCGTCAGGGGGTTGCGACCTACTTGAGGTCGGACTCCTTGTAGTAGCCGGAGTCGACGAGGACCTTCTTGTAGTTGTCCTTCGTCACGACCGTCGGCTGGAACAGGTAGGTCGGGACGACCTTGACCTTGTTGTTGTAGCTCTTCGTGTCGTTGACCGACGGCTTCTTGCCCGTCAGCAGGTCATCGGCCATCGTGACGGACTCGGTCGCGAGCTGGCGCGTGTCCTTGTAGATGGTCGAGTACTGCTGGCCCGCGATGATCGACTTGACCGACGCGGCCTCGGCGTCCTGACCGGTCACGGTCGGGAGCGGACGCGACGAGGTGCCGTAGCCGGCGCCCTGCAGGGCCGAGATGATGCCGATCGACATGCCGTCGTACGGGGAGAGCACGCCGTTCAGCGTGGTGCCACCGGAGTACGACTTCGCGACGAGGTTCTGCATGCGGGCCTTGGCGGTCGCCGGGTCCCACTGCAGCGTGGCGGCCTGCGTGAAGCCGTTCTGGCCGGAGCCGATCTTGATGGTGCCGTCGGCCAGGTACGGCTTCAGGGTGTCCATCGCGCCGTTGAAGAAGAACGTGGCGTTGTTGTCGTCGGGCGAGCCGGCGAACACCTCGATGTTGAACGGACCCTTCTTGCCGGTCTTCTTGCCGTTCGCGTCGAGGATGCCGAGGCCGGTCAGCAGGGAGTTCGCCTGGTCGACGCCCACCTTGTAGTTGTCGAACGACACGTAGTAGTCGACGTTCTTGTTGCCCGTGAGCAGACGGTCGTACGAGATGACCTTGATGCCGGCCTTCGCGGCGGAGTCGAGCTGGTCGGACAGCGAACCACCGTCGATGGACGCGACGATGAGGACCTTCGCGCCCTTCGTGATCATGTTGCTGACCTGCTGGACCTGCTGCGGGATCTTGTTGTCGGCGTACTCGAGGTCGACCTTGTAGCCCTTGGCCTCCAGGTCGCTCTTGACGGCGTTGCCGTCCTTGATCCACCGCTCGGAGACCTTGGTCGGCATCGCGACGCCGATCAGGGCGCCCTTGTTGTCCGTGCTGCTGCCGCCACCGCTGGTGGAGGCGCGGCCACCGCCGGAGCAGGCGGCGAGGGAGATGGCGAGGCCGAGGGCGGCGACGCCCACGACGATCTTGCGCTTCATCATCGAAGTTCCTCTTGTTCCTCGCGCGTCGACACCGACGCGCTGGGGTGCTGGGGCTGCTGTGCCCCGGGGGGATGGTGCTCAAGTGAGCGCTCACATCTTGTGGGTTCCATGACGGCGTGTCAACTCGTCGTGACCGAATCGGGATGTTGCTGCGGGATCGCGCGTGGGAGGTACGGTTGCGACGTGACGACCACGACGGCCCGCGGGGGCAAGGGCCGCAAGGCACCCACGATCTTCGACGTGGCCGAACGCGCGGGGGTCTCGCACCAGACCGTGTCGCGGGTGATCAACGGCGACCCGACGGTGCGGGAGCAGTACCGCGCGCAGGTGACCGACGCCGTCGCGGCGCTCGGGTACCGGCCGCGCGCCGCCGCCCGGGCACTCGCTGGTGGCCGCAGCAAGGCCCTCGGCCTGGTCACCACCGGCGATGCGCTGTACGGCCCGTCGAGCACTGCGATCGGGTTCGAACGCGCCGCCCGGACCGCCGGCTACCACGTGCTGCTGTCGACGCTTCCCGACGACCCGAGCCCGGCTGACCTGTCGAGCGGCCTCACGTCGCTGCTCGCGCAGGACGTCGCCGCGGTCGTCCTGGTGGCTGCCGACAACCGGGTCCTCGACGCCCTCGCGTCCTTGACCGTCCCCGTCACCGTGCCCGTGGTCGTGTCGAACGCCGTGCAGCGCGACGCCGCGCGGGCGCCCGTCGCGCCGAAGGTCGCGGCCGTCGCGATCGACCAGGCCGCCGGTGCCACGCTGGCGATGCGGCACCTGTTCGACCGCGGGCACCGACGGATCGTGCACATCGCCGGACCGCACGTGTCGCAGGAGTCCGAGGTGCGCCGTGCCACCTACGTGCGACTCATGCACGAGGCCGGTCTCGAACCGGTCGTGCTCGAGGGCGACTGGACCCCGTCGAGCGGGTTCGCGGCGGCGCGCTCCATCGACGTCTCGGTGGTGGACGCCGTGTTCGCCGGGAACGACCAGATGGCGCTCGGGGTGCTGCACGCGTTCACCGACGAAGGGCTCCGGGTACCGGACGACATCGCGGTCGTGGGCTTCGACGACATCCCGGAGGCCGCGCACTTCACGCCGCCGCTCACCACCGTGCGGCAGGACTTCATGGCGATGGGGGAGCGGGTGCTCGCGTCGGCGCGGGCGTTGGTCGAGGGTGCTCCGCTCGACGACTCGCTCCTGCAGCCCGAGCTGGTGGTCCGCCGCTCCGCGTGAGCCGCGCTGCGCCGCGCGCCCCGGCCGCGCGGCGCCCGCCGCGCTGCGGCCTGTCGGCCGCGGGTGCCTGGTGCGAGGTTGATCGGCTGGTGCGGGTCCGTGACCGCGCACCGAGCGATCAACCCCGCACGGGCTGGAGGACCCCGCACCGTGCGTCGCGTGCGCCGCGGCGGGTCAGCCCTTCAGCGCGCCCGACGAGAGCCCGGCCACGTAGAACCGCTGCAGCCCGACGTAGAGCGCGATGCACGGGATCATCGCCACGACGGACCCCGCGACGAGGTTGCCGTACGACACCTGCCCGTACGCACCGGTCTGCAGGTTGAGCAGTGCCACCGGCAGCGTGTACAGCGAGTCCTTCGTGAGGAACGTCAGCGCCCCGAGGAACTCCGTCCACGACGCCAGGAACGCGTAGAGCGCCGCGGTCGCGACCCCCGGCAGGAGCAGCGGGCGGAGCACCGACACGACGACCCGGAAGCGCGAGGCGCCGTCGACGAACGCGGAGTCCTCGAGCTCGGTGGGGATCGACTCGAACGCGTTCCGCATCACGAACACCCCGAACGGCAGGTTGACCGTCGTGTAGAACAGCACGAGCCCGACGAGCGAGTTCGTGAGCTTCATGGCGTTCATCTCGAGGTACAGCGGCGTCAGGATCGCCTGGAACGGCACCATCATCGTCAGCAGCACCAAGCCGAACACCAGCCCGGAACCACGGAACCGGAACCGGGCGAACCCGTAGCCGGCCATCGTGGCGATCACCGCGGTGAGGACGGCGGTGGACACCGACACGATGATCGAGTTGAACAGACCGGTGAGCAGGTGCGACGACTGGCTGAACACCGCGGCGAAGTTCTGCCACCCGAGCTGGAAGAACGTCGCGGGGTCGGGCGCCGCGGTGATCACGGCCTCGGACTGGAACGCCCGCAGGATCGACCAGATCAGCGGGACCGCGAACACGACCACCCCGCCGACGCCGGCGACCACGTACAGGGTGCGCTTGACGGCGGTGTCGCGCGGATGCCGGACGCTGCCCTGGTGGTGGCGGCGCTTCCCGCCGCCGGTCGTCACGGCGCGGGTGGTCAGGTCCGGCGCGAGGCCCGCGCGGGTCGTCGTGGTGCTCATGCTCAGTCCTTCTCTCGCAGTGCCCAGAACTGGAACACCGTGACGGCGGCGATGACGATGACGAGGGCGATCGACTCCGCGGTGGCGGCGCCGAGCTGCAGGTTCACGAACCCGCGGTTGTAGATGGCGTTGACGATGGTGGTGGTCTCGGTACCCGGGCCACCCTGGGTCAGGATGTAGAACTGGTTGAACGCCAGCAGGGACCCGATCACCGAGATGATCACGCTCAGCGCCACCGTCGACCGGATCATCGGGAACGTGATCATCCGCTCCGTCTGCCACCACGAGGCACCCTCGAGCTGCGCGGACTCGTAGACCTCGTCCGGCACGCCCTGCATCGCGGACATGAGCAGCACCATCGTCAGACCGGACACGGCCCAGACCACCAGGACGCAGATCAGCAACGTCGCGAGCGGCCCGTTGACGAGCCACGCCGTGCTGCCGTCGGTGATGCCGAGCCCCTTGAGGAGGATGTTCACGGCGCCGGAGTTCGGCTGCGCTTCGAGCACCAGCATGAACGACAGCGTCGTCAGCCCGACGACGTACGGCAGGAAGAACACCGTCCGCAGCAGGGTGCTCCCACGCCGACGGGCCCGGACGAGCACCGCCAGGAAGTACCCGAGCACCAGGATCGGCAGCGTCACGATCGCCGTGTACAGCAGCGTGTACCCGATGGCGTGCACGAACGTCGGGTCCTGGAACAGGGTCAGGTAGTTCTGCAGCCCGATGAACCGGTACGGGCCGATCAGGGGCCAGTTCGTGAACGAGATGTAGAGCGCGAACACCAGCGGGGCCAGGACGAACACCGCGACGAACAGGATCGCCGGGGTGACGAGCAGCGCGCCCGTGCGGGGTGGGTGCGTGAGCGAGTTGCGGGGCGGGGCCGAGCGGCCGAGGGGCCGCCGTCCTGCGCCGGTCCGGCTGGGGGCCGGGCGCCGGGTGGAGATGGTCGACATGCGTGCACCTCTCTGTGCAACGAGCTGGGCAACGAGTTGGGCAACGGGTTGGGAGACGAGCCGGGCAACGAGCCGGGCAACGGGCTGGGCGACGAGCCTGGCGACGAGCCGGGCGATGGTCTGCGTCGCGACGGCGCTGCGGACGGACGACGGTGGAGCGGGAGGATCAGGCCTGGACCTGGTCGAGGATGCGCGCGTAGTCCGCCTGGGCGGTCTGCATCGCGGCCTTCGTGCCCGAGCCGTACACGGCCTCGCGGAACATCGCGAAGTACGGCGACGAGGGCTGGTTGACGAGCAGGTTGTACGCCAGGGTCTGCGGCGCGTAGCCCTTGTCGAGCGCGTCGAGGGGACCGAACGCGAGCGGGTACTTCTTCCGGTATGCCGGCGTGGCCGCGTCGGACCGGGTGGGGAAGTAGCCCCCGTCCGGCAGCGCCTGCTGCTGCTGGAGCCCGTTCGCGTACTGCATGAACGCCCAGCCGCCGGACGGGTTCGCCGCCCCGTTCGGGATGCACATGTTGTCGCCGCCGTCGAAGAACGACCGCTTGCCGTCCCACGACGGGATGAGCACCGTCCGCATCCTCGCCCGCATCGCCTTCGTCGCCGCGGGCACGGTCGCACCGTATGACGTCGGGAAGATGCCGACCTTGCCGGCCCGGAAGTCGGCGCCCCACGTCGTGCCGGCGTCCGCGAAGGACCCCTTCGCGAGGACCCCGTCCTTCCACAGCTGCCGGTAGAACTCGAGCATCCGTTCGAGGGCGTCGTTCCCGGTGATGTTCGCGTGCTGCGAGCCGACCCCGCCGCTCATCATGTCCGTCCCCGTGGCCCAGACGTGCGGCTGGGTGACGAACCCGATGATCCCCGCCGAGTTGCCGGGGAGTGACCAGCCGTAGACGTCGTCGCCGGTCTTCCGGATCGCCTTCGCCGCGTGCAGCAGGGTCGACAGGTCCTTCGTGGACTCGTCGACGTCCAGGCCCGCCCGCTCGAACAACTCGGTGTTGACGAAGAGCTGCGAGTTGTCCGCCAGGTACGGCAACCCGTAGTACCGGTTCCGGTACTCGAGCAGCCGGAGGTGGCCAGAGGAGATCTGGTCGAAGTAGTCCAGCCCCTTCACGACGTCGGTCAGGTCGGCGAACGCCTCGCGGAAGATGAACAGCTGCGAGTTGATGTCGTCGATGTCCACCACGTCCGGCGGCTCCCCACCGCGGATCGCGGTCGCGAGCTTCGTGACGTACTGGCCGTCGGGCACCGGCGTCAGTTCGACCTGCAGCTTCGGGTTCGCCTTGTTGAACCCGGCGACCGCGGCGGTGAGTCCGGCCTGCGTCGCCGCGCGGCACCAGACGTGCACGGTGCCGGTCGCACTGCGGCCGAAGCTCGCCGCCTTCGCGTCGACCTTGGGCAGGGTGCCGGCGCACCCCGCCAGGGCGAGGGCCGCACCGCCGGCGAGCCCGCCGGCGAGGAACGCTCTGCGGTCCATGACGTCACCGCGCCAGCGGGAGCCAGACGCGCATCGGCGCGGCTCCGCGGTTCGCCCAGGCGTAGTACGGCACCGCGGTCGCGGTGACGGTCTGGAGGCCCGTACTTGCGTCGCCGGGGCCGGCCGCGTCGTCGACGCTGGTCGCGGTACCAGCGTTGGTCGTGCCTCCCGGCCGCCCACCGTCGATCCGGCGGTACGGCCATGCTGGCTGCTCGTGCTCGGCGGGGGCGCGGCCCTGGATCCGCAGCGTGACGATGCCGTCGAGCAGGTCGTCGCGACGCTCCTCGGTGATCGGCGCGTCCACGTCGACCACCAGGTCGTCGACCGTGAAGCCCTGCTGGTCCGCCTGCTCGACCGCGTAGACCAACGGACCGCGCTCGATCGCGACCTGGCCGCGCGCAGCGTCGATCCTGCTGTCCGCGACGAAGCGGTGCGGCGTCGTGTCGAAGGTGAGCTCGACGGTGTCGCCCGCCGACCACTCCCGGTCGATGACGTGCACCGTGCCGGCAGCGGGGTGCTCCTGCCCGTCCGGACCGTCCACGGTCGTGACGTCCGACCACGCCGGGATCCGCAGGCCCAGGGCGAGCGGGCCGTCCTCGGTGACCGTGACGACCACGCGGCCGTCGTGCGGGTACCCGGTCTGGACGTCGACCGCTCCGAGCGATGCCGTCGCGTACTGGTGGACCTGCAGGCCGCCGTCGGTCGCGGTCGCCAGGTAGCCGTCCAGGCTGGCGAAGGTCCGCATGATGTTCGGCGGGCAGCAGGCGCAGTCGAACCACCCGCGGCGCCCGTGGGCGGGGGAGCGGTTCTCGTCCTGGTGGGCGTGGTCGCGCTGCTGCAGGGGGTTCACGTAGAAGTACTCGGTGCCGCCCAGGCTGACGCCCGCGAGGAACGCGTTGTACAGCAGCCGCTCGATGGCGTCCGCGTACACGGGCTTCCCGGTGGCGAGCAGCAGACGCCATGCCCACTGGATCCCACCGATCGCGGCGCAGGTCTCGGCGTAGCCGCGGTCCGTCGGGAGCTCGTACGGGTCGCCGAAGGCCTCCCAGTCCCAGCGGGCCCCGAGGCCACCGGTGATGAACGCCTTCGTCGCCATCATGTCGGCGAACTGCCGCTCGCTGGCTGCCAGGAGCTCGGTGTCGCCTGTCTCGATCGCGACGTCCACCGCTCCCGACGCCAGGTACACGGCACGGACGGCGTGGCCTTCGACGGTCGTGGCCTCGCGGCTCGGCACCCGGTCGGAGAAGTACGTCGGTTCGCCGCCGGCCCGCTCGATGATGCCGTGCCCGCGGGCGTCGACGAACCAGTGCGCCAGGTCGAGGTAGTCGCGGTTGCCGGTCTCGCGGTAGAGCTCCACGAGCCCCATCTCGACGACGGGGTGGCCGTCGATGTCGGTCTTCTTGCCGTCGCCGTCGCCGAACGTCCGCACCAGGTGGTCCGCGTTCTTGATCGCGACGTCGAGCAGTCCGGTGTCGCCGGTCGCACGGTGCTGCGCCACGGCGGCCTGGTACAGGTGCCCGGCGCAGTACAGCTCGTGGCTCCACTTCAGGTCCGTGTACCGCTCGCCCTTCCCGCGGACCTGCTGCACGGAGTCGAGGTAGCCGTCGTCTGCCTGCGCCTGGGCGTACAGGGCGGTGACCTCGCGCTGGAGCTCGAGCAGGTCCTCGGACGGAGCGCGTCCGTACTCCCACGCCACCGCCTCGAGCCACTTGGTCACGTCGGAGTCCATGAAGATCGGGCCGGTGGCCTCGCCCGTTTCGAGCCCCGCGGCGATCCGGAGGTTCCGGAAGTTGCCCGCCGTCTCGAGCAGCTCGTGGGCGCCGCGGATCGCGTCGCGGCCGTTGCGCTCCTGTCGGAGCGCCCAGAAGCCGCCGGTGATGCGGGCATCCCCGGTGGGCAGGGGACGGAGCGTGAGGTGCGCGTCGGCGGTCGGGAGGACCGGGGTCGCGGTCTGTGCGCGGCTGTCCGTCGCGAGCGTGGTGGTCATGTCGCCTCCTTGCGATGTGACTGTCCCCTTGCCGAAGCCTCCGTCGGTGGAGGACCAAGCTTCGGAAAACGGTTTCTGCGGGGGACGTTACGACACGATCGGGAGGCGCGCAAGGGCTGATTGCTCGGAGTCACGTATGATCTCCTCCACATCCTGACCCGGAAAGGAGTTGCCGTGACCCTCGAGCGCACGCGACAGCCCGTCCGGATCACCGACGTGGCGGCGCTCGCCGGGGTGTCGATCGGGACCGCGTCGAAGGCACTGAACGGCACGGGGCAGCTCCGCGACTCCACCCGGCTCCGGGTCAAGGAAGCCGCCGAGAAGCTCGGGTTCGTCGGCGACGCCCGGGCTCGTGCGCTGTCCTCCGGCCGGACCTACACGGTCGGGATGATCACCACGGACTCGTTCGGGCGGTTCTCGATCCCGGTGCTCCTCGGCGCCGAGGACGCCCTGTCCGCCGGGCAGATGGCGGTGCTGCTCTGCGACACCCGCGACGACCACGTGCGCGAGGCCCACTACCTCCGGTCCCTCGTCGCCCGCGGGGTCGACGGGATCATCGTCACCGGGCGGTCCGCCGATGCCCGCCCGCCGATCGACGTGTCCATCCCCGTCGTGTACGCGTTCACTCCGTCGACCTCGGACGCGGACGTGTCGGTCACGCTCGACGACGCTGCTGGTGCGGCGCTCGTCGCGCAGCACGTGGTGTCGCTCGGGCGGAGCCGGGTCGCCCTGGTCACCGGCCCCGAACGACACCGGTCGGCCGTCCGCCGCGTCGCGGGTGCGTCCGGGGTGCTCGGTGACCGGCTCGTCGCACCGCCGCTGTACGGCGAGTGGTCGGAGCGCTGGGGGCGCCAGGCGGTCGACGTGCTCGCGCGGACGACGCCGGACGTCGACGCGATCGTCTGCGGGAGCGACCAGGTCGCGCGCGGGGTCTGCGACCGGCTGCGGGAGCTCGGGAAGCGGGTGCCGGAGGACGTCGCGGTCACCGGGTTCGACGACTGGGACGTCATGGCGCTCGCGAGCCGGCCGCCGCTCACCACGGTCGACCTGCGGCTCGAGGAGCTCGGTCGGGTGGCGGGGCGGGCGTTGCTCGACCTGATCGAGGGTGGGGCGCCAGCGTCGGCGACGGTCACCCCGTCCCTGGTCATCCGCGAGTCCACCGTCGGCGCGTAGGCGGTCCGCTGCCGCTGCCTCCGAGGTCGGAGCTGTCGAGCGGGCAGGACGCGCCGCTCGCGTTCGTCGACCGGGCGGAAGTCGTCGCGGGGACGGGCCGAGGGTGACGAAGAGTGCCCGCTCGGCGTCGGGGCGGCACGGGACTGGCGCGGTATCCCCTGCGCCACGAGCGCGCCACGAGTGGGTAGGACGTGCCGCCGGCGTTCGTCGAGCGGGCGGAAGTCGTCGCGGGGGCGGCCCGACGGTGACGAAAAAGGCCCGCTCGGGGGCGGGGCGACGCGAGACTCGCGCGGCCCCTCCTGCGCCACACCGGCGCCACGAGTGCGCCGTGAGTGGGCTGGACGTGCCGCTCGTGTTCGCCGGGCGGGCGGAAGTCGTCGCGGGGGCGGCTCGGGGGTGACGAAAACGGCCCGCTCGAGGTCGGGGTGGCACGGGACTGGCGCGGTATCCCCTGCGCAACAACTGCGAGGGCCGGGCGGCGCGGCGGCGTTGCGAGAGTGAGCGCTCACGTGCCAGGATGTGAGCGCTCACGAGGGACGACGAGGTCTGGGAGGACTGCATGAGCCACGACCGCAGGCAACAGGTCCTGGACGGCCGCACGACGCTCGGCATCGAACTCGGTTCGACCCGCATCAAGGCGTGCCTGGTGGACGAGGACCTCGTCCCGATCGCCGCCGGTTTCCACGAGTGGGAGAACGAGTTCGTCGACGGCCGCTGGACGTACTCGCTCGAGGCGGTCGAGACCGGCCTCCGTGCCGCGTACGCCGCCCTCGTCGCCGACGTCGAGGCGCAGTACGACGTCCGACCCACGACCTTCCGCGCCGCCGGCGTCTCCGCGATGATGCACGGCTACCTGGCGTTCGACGCCGACGGGGTGCTCCTGGTGCCGTTCCGCACCTGGCGCAACACCTCGACGGGCCCCGCCGCGGAACGCCTCAGCGCCGCGCTCGGGTTCAACATCCCGCTCCGCTGGTCGATCGCGCACCTGTACCAGGCCGTCCTCGACGACGAAGCACACGTCGCCCGGATCGCCGGCATCACCACGCTCGCCGGGTACGTCCACCGCCGCCTGACGGGTCGCGACGTCCTCGGGGTCGGTGACGCGTCCGGGCTGTTCCCGATCGACTCGACGCCCGCCGACAGCGGCCCCGGTGACCCGGGCACCCGCGACTACGACGCGGCGATGCTCACGACCGCGCAGGACCTGATCGGTGTGCCGGACCTCCGCGCGCTCCTGCCCGAGGTGCTCGTGGCGGGCATGGACGCCGGAGCGTTGACACCCGAGGGTGCGGCGTGGCTGGACCCGACCGGGGCGCTCCAGCCCGGGGTGCCGCTCTGCCCGCCCGAGGGCGACGCCGGCACGGGCATGGTCGCGACGAACGCGGTCGCACCCCGCACCGGTAACGTCAGCGTCGGCACCAGCATCTTCGCGATGGTCGTGCTCGAGCAGCCCCTCGGTACCGCGCACGAGGAACTCGACATTGTCACGACGCCGTCCGGTGATGCCGTCGCCATGGTGCACTGCAACAACGGCGCGAGCGAGATCGCGAGCTGGGCACGGGTCTTCGGACGCTTCGCCGAGGCTGCCGGTACCCCGCTCGACGCCGATGCGGTGTACCGGACGCTCCTCGACGAGGCCGAGCACGCCGACCCCGACGCCGGCGGTCTCCTGTCGTTCAACTACCTGGCCGGCGAACCCGTCACGCACGTCGAACACGGCCGACCCCTGCTGCTCCGCACCCCGGACAGCCGCTTCACCCTGGGCAACCTGATCCGCTCAGAGGTGCACGGCGCGTTCGCCACGCTCGCGATCGGCATGGAGGTCCTGCACGCCGAGGGCGTCACGGTCGACCGGATGACGGCGCACGGCGGGCTCTTCCGCACCCCCGGCGCGCCGCAGCAGCTGCTCGCCGCGGCCCTGCGGGTGCCGGTCGCGCTCGAGGAGACCGCGGGGGAGGGCGGTGCGTGGGGCATCGCCGTCCTCGCGGCGTACCTCGAGCACACCGAGCACGCGCTCGCCGACTTCCTGGCCGACACCGTGTTCGGCGGGACGGCCGGACAGGTCGCCGAGCCGCAGCCGCGCGACGTGGAAGGGTTCACGTCGTACCTCGAGCGGTACCGCAGGGCCCTGCCCGTCCAGGCCACCGCGGCCGCCACGACCGGCGCGAGCGCGACCACCGACGGCGGCGACGCGCACGACGGGGCCGAGCCGGCCCTCCAGAACGAAGGAACGACCCGATGACCGACGCACCGGACCAGCACGACGCGACCACCCAGGAGGCCGTCGCCCGCACCCGCGAGCGCGTCGCCCGCCTGCACGGCGAACTGGTCCGCTACGGCCTGGTGATCTGGACCGGCGGCAACGTCTCCGAGCGCGTCCCCGGCACCGACCTGTTCGTCATCAAGCCGTCCGGCGTCTCGAGCGACGACCTGACGCCCGAGAACCAGGTGGTCTGCACGCTCGACGGCGTTCCGGCCGAGGGCTGGGGCAACGCGCACGGGCCGAGCTCGGACACCGCCGCGCACGCCTACGTCTACCGGAACATGCCCGAGGTCGGTGGCGTCGTGCACACGCACTCCACCTACGCCACCGCCTGGGCCGCCCGCGCCGAGGAGATCCCCTGCGTGATCACGGCGATGGCGGACGAGTTCGGCGGACCGATCCCGGTCGGCCCCTTCGCGATCATCGGCGACGACTCGATCGGCCACGGCATCGTCGAGACGCTGAGCGGCCACCGCTCCCGAGCCGTCCTCATGCAGAACCACGGCGTGTTCACGATCGGCAAGGACGCGAAGGACGCCGTGAAGGCCGCGGTGATGTGCGAGGACGTCGCACGCACCGTGCACATCGCGAAGCAGGGCGGCGACCTCGTGCCGATCGCCCCCGAGGACATCGATCGACTCTTCGATCGCTACCAGAACGTCTACGGACAGAACCCCGAAGGAGCCATGCGATGACGCAGGTCGACCCGCAAGCAACACTGGACGGCTACGAGGTCTGGTTCCTCACCGGCAGCCAGGGCCTCTACGGCGAGGAGACCCTCCGCCAGGTCGAGCAGCAGTCCCGCGCCGTGCACGAAGTGCTCGCGGCTGCCCTGCCCGTGAAGCTCGTCTGGAAGCCCGTCCTGAAGGACGCCGACGGCATCCGCCGCGCGCTCATCGAGGCGAGCGCGGACGACAAGGTCATCGGCGTCACCACGTGGATGCACACCTTCAGCCCCGCCAAGATGTGGATCGGCGGCCTGCAGGCCCTCACGAAGCCGCTCCTGCACCTGCACACCCAGGCGAACGTCACCCTGCCGTGGGCGGACATCGACTTCGACTTCATGAACCTGAACCAGGCGGCGCACGGCGACCGCGAGTTCGGGTACATGCTGGCGCGGCTCGGTGTCCGGCACGCCACCGCCATCGGACACGTGTCCGACGAGCGCGTGCAGCAGCGCGTCGCGAACTGGACCCGTGCCGCCGCCGCCGCTGCTGCGGTTCGGGAGCTCAAGCTGACGCGCTTCGGCGACAACATGCGGTACGTCGCGGTCACCGAGGGTGACAAGACCGAGGCCGAGATCGAGCTCGGCGTGCAGGTCAACACCTGGGCCGTGAACGAGCTCGCGGCGGCGGTGGACGCCGCGACCGACGAACAGGTCGACGCGCTCGTGGCCGTCTACGACGAGTCGTACGACCTCGTCCCCGCGCTGCGCGCCGACGGGGAGCGCCGCCAGGCCCTCCGCGACGGTGCCGCGATCGAGATCGGGCTCCGCGCCCTGCTCGCGCAGAACGACTCCGCGGCCTTCACCACCAACTTCGAGGACCTCGGCACGCTCAAGCAGCTGCCCGGCCTCGCGGTGCAGCGGCTGATGGCCGACGGGTACGGCTTCGGCGCAGAGGGCGACTGGAAGACCGCGGTCCTGGTCCGAGCGATGAACGTCGCCGGTGCCGGGCTGTCCGGTGGTGCGTCGCTCATGGAGGACTACACCTACGACCTCACCCCGGGTGCCGAGAAGATCCTCGGTGCGCACATGCTCGAGGTCTCGCCGACCCTGACGTCGACCACCCCGACGCTCGAGATCCACCCGCTCGGCATCGGTGGCAAGGACGACCCGGTGCGCCTGGTCTTCACCGCCGACGCCGGCGAAGCGGTCGTGGTCGCGCTCTCCGACACCCGCGACGGGTTCCGCCTGACCGCGAACGTCGTCGACGTGGTGCCCCCGACCGAGGCCCTGCCGAACCTGCCGGTCGGTCGTGCCGTCTGGGAACCGCGACCGTCGTTCCCCGTCGCCGCCGAGGCCTGGCTCACCGCCGGGGCCGCCCACCACACCGTGATGACCACCGCCGTCGGCCTGCAGGTCGTCGAGGACTTCGCGACGATGGTCGGCACCGAGTTCCTGGTCATCGACGAGCACACCACGGCGCGCGGCTTCCGCGACGAGCTGCGGCTGCAGCAGACCTGGCACCGCCTGGACCGCGGGTTCTGAGGACTGCTGCCATGACCGACGTGGTCGCGACGACGCGAACGAACTGGGCGGGGAACATCGCCTACACCGCTCCGATCCTGCTGGAGCCGACCTCGGTCGCCGAGGTCCAGCAGCTCGTCGCGACCACGCCGCGCCTGACGGCGCTCGGCTCACGGCACTCCTTCAACCGGATCGCCGACACCGACGGCGCCCAGCTGGCGCTGGCCGGGTTGCCACCCGTCCTCGACATCGACGCGTCCCGCCAGGTCGTGCGGGTCGCCGCCGGCATGACGCACGCGCAGGTCGCGGCCGGCCTGGAGGCACGTGGCTGGGCCCTCGCGAACCTCGCGTCCCTGCCGCACATCTCCGTCGCCGGGGCGGTTGCCACCGGTACGCACGGATCGGGGGTGCGCAACCCCTCGCTCGCGCAGGCGGTCGTCGGGCTGGAGGTCGTCCGGGCCTCCGGCGAACTCGACCACGTCGACGCCGGTTCGCCGGACGGCGCACTCGACGCGCACCGGGTCGCGCTGGGTGCCCTCGGCGTCGTGACCGCGGTGGAGCTCGCGATCGAGCCGTCGTTCCAGGTCGCCACGACCGTGCACCTGGACCTGCCGTGGGAGGCCGTCGAGTCCCACTTCACCGAGATCGTGTCCGACGCCTACTCGGTCTCGCTCTTCACGTCGTTCGACGACCGGGGCGCTCGCCAGGTGTGGGTCAAGCGCCGTCTCGACCAGCCGGAACCCAGCGTCGACCTGGTCGCGCTCGGGGCCGTGCCGGCGACCGGGCCGATCCACCCGGGTGACAACGACCCGGCCGGCGTCACGGAGCAGGGCGGCGTCCCCGGACCGTGGTCCGAGCGGCTGCCGCACTTCCGGTCGGAGTTCACCCCGTCGACCGGTGCCGAGATCCAGGCGGAGTACCTCGTCCCCGCGGCGCTGGCGGTCGACGCGCTGCGGGCGCTCCGTCCCCTCGCCGGGCTGTTCGCGCCGCTACTCATCGCCGCGGAGGTCCGGACGATCGCCGCGGACACCGCGTGGCTCGCGCCGTCGTCCGAGCGGGCATCGGTGGGCATCCACTTCACGTTCCGGCGGCACCCGGCAGCCGTCGAGGCCGCCGTGCTCCGGATCGAGGAGGTGCTCGCGCCGTTCGACCCGCGGCCGCACTGGGGGAAGGTGTCGGCGGTCAGCGTCGAGCGGCTGCAGGCGGCGTACCCGCGGTTGTCCGACTTCGCGGCACTCGCGCGTGACCTCGACCCGACCGGGCGCTTCCGCAACCCGTTCCTGGCCCGCGCCCTCTCCTGACGCCCTGGGCCGCTTCGCGCGGGGGGAACTCGTTGCGAACGCATCGGGAATAGCGGGCAGGGCGTCGGCACTTGGACCGTTACGTCGTGCGACGTCCGTCGCACGCGGGATTCGGTCGGGCTCGACCGGCGGTGTCAGGATGGACGCCGCCCGGGAACCCGATGCCGAGCCTCCCGCCGCGGCCCCGCCCGCGCCACCACACCCCACGAGGAGTCATCGTCATGAGACGACCGAAGCGCCTGACCATCACCGCGGCGGTGGCCGCTGCAGCAGCCCTGGCACTCGCCGGCTGCTCGGGCGGGGGCGCTTCCGGCACCGCGTCGGGCGGCACGTCCAAGGGCGGCACGCTCAACATCCTCACGACGTCGACCGCGGTGCACCTCGACCCGGCGACGAGCCAGAACCTCAACATCACGACGCTCGGTCTGGTGCTCCGCCGCCTGACCGCGTGGGATGTCGAGCCCGGCAAGACCGCGAAGGTCGTGCCGGACCTCGCCACGACGACCGGCGACTCGAGCGACGGCGGCAAGACCTGGACGTACCACCTGAAGAAGGGGCTGAAGTTCCAGGACGGCTCCGCGATCACCACGAAGGACATCAAGTGGGGGATCGAGCGCTCGTTCGCCCCGACCCTGACCGGCGGGCTGAGCTACCACAAGTCGTTGCTCGTCGGCGGTGACGCGTACAAGGGGCCGTTCGACGGCAAGACGCTGAACAGCATCGAGACGCCCGACGCCTCGACGATCGTCTTCAAGCTCAACGCGGCGTACGGCGACTGGCCGTGGCTCGCGTCGATGCCCGCGTTCGCTCCGGTTCCACAAGGGCAGGGCACCGACACCGGTGCCTACGACGCCAAGCCCGTCGCCTCGGGCCCGTACCAGGTGCAGTCGAACACGCAGGGCACGCAGATCACGCTCGTGCGGAACAAGAACTGGTCCGCGAAGACCGACGACGTCCGCACCGCCGGTCCGTCGAAGGTGGTCTTCAAAGAGAGCCAGGACCCGTCGACCGTGACGCAGACGCTCATCGCGGACAACGGTGACGCGAAGAACTCCTTCGGTGCCACGTACCTCGGTGCCGCCGAGCTGAACCAGGTGCGGAGCAACCCGTCCGCGCAGGGTCGCCTGGCGACGTCGAAGGCCGGCCCGATCCAGTACATGGCGATCAACACCCAGAAGGGTCAGTTGAAGGACCTCAAGGTCCGCCAGGCGCTGCAGTACGCGGTGGACCGGAAGTCGTACCGGATCGCTGCCGGTGGCGCCCTCGCCGGCACCTACGCGTCGACGCTCATCACGCCGGGCATCGAGGGCCGCAAGGACTACGACCTGTACAAGGCGAGCGACACCGGTGACGTCGCGAAGGCGAAGTCGCTCCTGAAGGACGCGGGCGCCGGGAACCTCAAGCTCACCCTGCTCACGCCGAACGACCCGTCGTCGCTCGCCGAGTCGCAGGCCCTGCAGGCCGGCCTCAAGCGCGCCGGTGTCACGGTCACGCTGAAGCAGGCGGACAGCGACTCGTTCTACACCGATGCGACGAACGGCAGCGACTACGACCTGGTCCTGTTCAGCTGGCAGCCCGACTTCCCGAGCGCGAACGCCAACATCCAGCCGCTCTACGCGTCGTCGCAGATCGGTTCGGGTGGCTACAACGTCTCGCACTACAGCAATCCCGCCGTCGACGCGTTGATCGCCAAGGCCACGGGCACCGCCGACCGCTCGGCCGCCGAGAAGCTCTGGGCCGAGGCCGACAAGAAGATCATGGCGGACGCCCCGGTCGTGCCGCTGATCTACGCGAAGCAGTCGTTCCTCGCCGGCTCGAACGTCCAGGACTTCCACGTCGCGGACTTCCCGGCCTACCCGAACTACCTCAAGGTGACGCTCGCCAAGTGAGTGCACCGCTGCTCGAGGTCGAGGGGCTCCGCGTCGCGTTCGGCGACGCGGAGCCCGTCGTCCGTGACGTCTCCTTCACGCTGACCCCCGGCCGGGTCCTCGCCCTGGTCGGGGAGTCCGGCTCGGGCAAGTCGGTCAGCGCGATGAGCATCCTCGGACTGCTGCCGCCCGAGGCCCGCGTCTCCGGCAGCATCCGGTTCCGCGGCACCGAGCTCGTCGGGGCGTCCGACGACGCCCTCCGTGCGGTGCGCGGTGCCGGCATCGGCGTCGTGTTCCAGGAGCCGATGAACTCGTTCACCCCGGTCCTGTCGATCGGGACCCAGATCACCGAGGCCGTCCGGGCGCACCCGACCGACCTGGACCGTGCGGCGGTGTCGGCCCGCGTGGACGAGCTGCTGCGGTCCGCCGGACTCCGTGACCCCGAACGCATCCGGAAGGCGTACCCGCACGAGCTGTCCGGCGGGCAGTTGCAGCGCGCCATGATCGCGATGGCCCTCGCCGGTGACCCGGTGGCGCTCATCGCGGACGAGCCGACCACCGCGCTGGACGTCACCGTGCAGGCCGGGATCCTCGACCTGCTCCGCACCCTGGGACGCGAGCGCTCCCTGGCCGTGCTGCTCATCACACACGACATGGGCGTGGTCGCGGACGTCGCCGACGAGGTGCTCGTGATGCGCCGCGGCGACCCCGTCGAGCACGGCAGCGTCGCCGACGTCTTCGCCCACCCGACTGCCGACTACACCCGCGAGCTCCTCGCCGCCGTCCCCGGCCTGGAGGCGCGGCCCGGTCGCACTGCGGACGCCGAGTCTCGGCCTGAGCGACCGTTCTCGGGCTCGGCAGCGCGAGCGGTGTCGCCCAGCCCGAGTCCCGGGGCACCGGACACGGCACCGGACGCGACGCCGGGCGCGAGCGGCGCGCCGGGCGCGAGCCGCGCCTCCCGGCCGGTGGTCGCGCAGCTGCGCGACGTGGCCGTCCGCTACACCCGCCGCGGCGAGCCCACGGTGTCCGGGATCAGCTTCGAACTCCGCGCTGGCGAGACCCTCGGCCTCGTCGGGGAGTCGGGCTCCGGCAAGTCCACGATCGGGCGCGCGCTGGCCGGCCTCGTGCCGGTCGTCGCCGGTTCCGTCGAGGTGGACGGCAGCGACCTGCGGACGGCGCGCGGCAAGCGGCTCCGCGAGCTCCGCAGCCGCGTCGGCATCGTGTTCCAGGACCCGGCCTCGTCGCTGAACCCCCGCCAGACCATCGGGTGGAGCATCGCCGAACCCCTGCTCGTGCACGGCACCGAGTCCGCGGACGAACGACGCGCCCGGGTCCGCGAGTTGCTCATCGCCGTGCAGCTCGACCCGACCTGGGCCGAGCGGTTCCCGCACCAGCTCTCCGGCGGACAGCGGCAGCGCGTCGCGGTCGCCCGGGCCCTCGCGCTCCGGCCCGCCCTGGTGATCGCCGACGAACCCACGTCGGCCCTCGACGTCACCGTGCAGGCGGCGGTGCTCGACCTGCTGTCCGTGCTCCAGGTCGAGTTCGGGTTCGGCATGCTGCTCATCAGCCACGACCTCGCGGTCGTCCGCCAGCTCGCCGACGAGGTCGTCGTGCTCCGCGACGGTCGAGTCGTCGAGCGTGGCACCACCGACGCGGTGCTCGACGAACCGCAACAGGACTACACGCGCATGCTCCTCGCCGCCGCACCCGTGGCCGACCCCGTGCGACAGGCGGCGCGGCGCGAAGCGTGGCGCGAGTGGGAAGGGATGGCCTCGTGACCGTCAACGTCGTCGACCGGCCGGTCGCCGCGGCCGCGGGACGGAGCACCGGGTTCCGCTCGGTTGTCCGTCGGGTGCGGCAGGACCGCTGGGCCGTCGCCTCCGCGATCGTCATCGCCGTGTTCATCGTGGTCGCGGTCGCCGCTCCGCTCATCGCCGCGATCACCGGGCACGACCCGTACGGCTACAACATCGACGCCCTCAACTCGTTCGGGGCGCCGAGCGGCCCGGCCGGCGGGATCAGCGCACAACACTGGTTCGGCGTCGAGCCCCTCACCGGCCGGGACCTGTTCGCGATCGTGACCTACGGCGCGCGGACCTCGCTCGGCATCGGCCTGGCCGCGACCCTGGTGTCGATCGTCATCGGCGTGCTGGTCGGCGTCACCACCGGGTTCTTCGGCGGCTGGTACGACCGGGTGCTGTCGCGGATCGTCGACGTCATCTTCGGGTTCCCGTCGCTGGTGTTCATGATCGCGCTGACCGCGATCGTGCCGACGTCGTTCCCGAAGCCCGTCCTGGTCGTGCTGGTGATCGGCTTCTTCGGCTGGCCGTCGGTCGCCCGCGTCGTCCGCGGGCAGACGCTGTCGCTGGTCAGCCGCAACTACGTCGTCGCCTCGACGGCGATGGGCGCCGGACGGTGGCACGTCATCCGCACGCAGCTGCTCCCGAACCTGGCGGCGACCATCACGGTCTACGCCACCATCTCGATCCCGTCGATGATCGGTGCCGAGGCCGCGCTGTCCTTCCTGGCCGTCGGCGTGAACCCGCCGACGCCGTCGTGGGGGCGCAGCATCGGCGACGCCATCGGCTGGGTGCAGACCGACCCGATGTACCTGGTGTTCCCCGGCGTGGCACTGTTCCTCGTCACCCTGGCGTTCAACGTGCTCGGCGACGCCCTGCGCGACGCCCTCGACCCCCGCGGAGGCACCCGGTGAACGCCCTGAAGTTCATCGGGATCCGGGTGCTCGGGGCCGTCGTCGTCCTGCTCGTGGTCGCGGCGATCACCTACGCCCTGTTCATGCTCCTGCCGACGAACCCCGCCCGTGCGATCTGCGACAAGCCCTGCACGCCCGACCGGTTGCGCGAGGTGCAGGCGTTCCTCGGCACGAACAAGCCCTGGCTGGCGCAGTTCGGCGCCTACCTGGCGGGCATCTTCACCGGACGCACGTTCGGCAGCGGCGCATCCGTCATCCACTGCGCGGCCCCGTGCTTCGGGTACTCGTTCCAGCTGCACCAGAGCGTCACCGACCTGATCCTGTCTCGTCTGCCCGTCACCGCCTCCATCGCGATCGGTGCCGCGGTGCTCTGGCTCGTGGCCGGGGTCGCCGGGGGCGCACTGTCCGCGCTCCGGCGGGGGACGTTCGTCGACCGTGCGGTGATGACCGTCGCGGTCGCCGGGGTGTCCTCGCCGTCGTACCTGGTCGGCCTGCTCGCGATCCTGCTGTTCGGGTTCGTCCTCGGGATCCTGCCCACGAGCGGGTACGTCGCGTTCGGGGACGACCCCGTCGGGTGGTTCACGCACCTGATCCTGCCGTGGTGCGTGCTCGCGTTCATCAGCGCGGCGATCTACGCACGCTTGACGCGCGGCGAGATGCTCGAGTCGATGTCGCAGGACTTCGTCCGCACCGCCCGCGCGAAGGGCCTCCGTGAGCGGCAGGTCGTCGTGCGGCACGGGCTGCGGACCGCGATCCTGCCCGTGGTGACCCTGTTCGGGCTCGACCTCGGGTCGCTGCTCGGCGGTGCCGTCATCACCGAGAAGGTGTTCTCGATGCAGGGGCTCGGCGCGCTCCTCATCGACGCCGTGCACACGCTCGACCTGCAGGTGGTCGTCGGCTTCACGCTGTTCTCGGCGCTGCTGATCGTCACCGCGAACGTGATCGTCGACGTGGTCTACGCATTCGTCGACCCGCGGGTGCGCCGGCGCGCGTAGGTCCCCGGGTCCGGCCTGGAGGCGCGGCTCACCCGGGCGCGCACCTCACGTCGTCGCTTCCCACCACCGCAACACGCGGGTGCCGGAGAGCGTCAACCACCGGGACGGCTCGCCCGTGGGCACGTCGACCTCGAACCACTGCCGTCCCGGTGGCCGCTCGCCCTGGAGCCAGCGACCGTCGTCGGTGCGGGCCCGTCGCACGACGTCGACGGCGTCCGCCGCGCGCGGATCGGGAGCGGTCCCGTCCTGGAGCGCCGCAGCCCGCAGGTGGTCGGTGACGCGGAGCGCCGTGTAGATCCACCGGAACGGGTACGCGAACTCGTGCACCCAGGGACCTACGACCGTGCCGTCCGACTTCCGGTACAGCAGTCGCCGTTCGAGCAGGTACTCGGCGCCACGGTGTCGCGCTGCGCGGAGCTCAGCAGCGCGCGGGTGCCGGCCGCCCGTCCGCCGCTCGTGGTCGAGCAGCCCGTCCAGCACATTCAGGGTCGAGTGGAAGGACGACACCGTCGAGCCCTCCACCCACTCGCAGTTCCAGCCGCCGTCGGCCTGCTGGTGCTCGAGCAGCCAGTCGGCGATCCCGTCGACGTCGGCGCCGAGCCACGCACCGTTCGCCAGGGTGAAGGCGTTGATGCAGCAGTCGACCTCGCCACCCCAGTAGGGCAGCTGGTCGTACTCCCACCGACTGTTCGCCGCGAGCCGCGCCGCGGTGTCCCCGAGCACGGCGGCATCGAGCCCCCAGTCGCGCAGCGCGTTGAGCGACCAGGTCGTCGCCGTGTAGGGCTGGCCGGGTTGCCGTGCTTCAGGGCCGTCGAACGCGAAGTCGCCGGGGAAGTAGGCCCCGCCCGCCCACTGGCCGTCCGGGTCCTGACGGGCGAGGAGCGCCGCACCGAACCCCTCGGTCGCGACCCGTGCCCGCGTGGCCTGCCACGTGGTGGCGGGGGCGTCGAGCAGGTCCCGTTCGGTCTGCCACCGGAGCGCCGGGTCCGCGTCGAGGAGCCAGTCGACCACCGTGTCGTCCATGGCGAGTCAGGCTACGCCGTCACCGCGCGACGCGTGGCGGGCAGGAGGAGCCCATCGGGCGGTTCGGCCGTCCCGGTGTCAGACGCCGGGACGGTCGACCCCACGTCAGAAGTACGTGATGCCGTGCGGGGTCCGGAGCGGCGTCAACATCGCCGCGAGGAGTGCCGGTGCGGCCGGGTCCACCGCGCGGAGGAGCCCCGCGGACGCGAGGGTCCGCGGCGAGACCGAGCCGATCAGCAGCGCACCGAGGTCGGCGACGTCGAGCTGGAGGTCAGACCCGGCCGCGTCGACGTCGTTCGTGACCCGTGTGACGCTGCCCCGGCCCTCCAGGACGTCGAGACGGTACGTCCCCGTCGTGAAGCCGAGCGCGTCGGTCACGGCGAGCGTCAGCGACCCGTCGACCGCGTACGGACGCGACGCGAGCACCCGCGGCACGTCGAGGACTCGGAGCCAGACGTGGTCCTCCTCGTGCTCGACGTCGTACGCACGGTTGTCCCCGAGCGCGGCGACGATCGGGTCGTCGAGCCGCGAGCGGCTGTACTTGACGACGTCGTTCAGGTCGATCGAGAGCAGGAACTCCCACAGCGACAGGTACGCCTCGTCGGTCGCGTAGACCAGGTCGACGATGGTGAGGACCGTGTCGCTGTCCCGGGTCGCTCCCTCGGCGACGCGCCAGGTGACGTAGCCGTCGACCTCGTCGGACCCGTCGGGACGGTGCACGGCGGCGCGGACGCCCTTCGCGGGTTCGCCGTCCAGGCCGAGCAGACCGAGGGCGACCGGCCACGTGCCGGCGTTCCGGACCATCGAGCCGGGCGTGCGGGCGTTGAACCGGTCGAACACCGAGCGGCCGACGCCGCCCGCGAGCCACTCGGGGGTGACCACGGCGACGGTGCCGCTCGTCGGCGCGAGGAACGGCAGGGCGCGGTCGCGCCGGACGCGGACGGCCCGCTCGCGGATCGCGCTGCCGAAGCCGAAGCGGCGGTAGATCGTGCCCTCTGACGCGGTGAGGGAGGCCATCGCGTACCCGTCGGCCACACCGCGCTCGAGCGCGTGCGTCATCATGCGACGGAGGATCCCGCGTCGGCGCTCGGTGGGCCGGACCGTCACGGCGGAGATCGCCTGCGTGTCGATGGACGAGCCGTCGCCCCAGCTGAGTGCCTTGTGGAACCAGGCGAAGGTGCCGGCGGGCCAGGTCTCGTCCACGGAACCGGGCTGCGGGTGCCGGACGTAGGCGCCGAGCCAGGTGTTGTCGTCCTCGACGAAGTGCCCGACCATGCGCGCGGCGTGCTCGTCGCCGGGGTGTGGCTCGTGGAACCCGAGGCCGACGGCCTGCATCCAGCCCTCGGTCTCGGCGTTCGGTGCCCCCTGGTCGTCCGTCCCGGGCGCGAACTCGCGCAGCTCGTAGCGGTCGTCGAATGCCTCGTTGCTCACGGTTCGACACTATCGGTGCCGGGGTTGGACGTGACAGGGGTCACGGCATGCTGCGCCGGGCCTCCTGCGCCACCACGGCCTCCAGGTCCGCCAGTCCCCGCATCTGCTGCAACGGCCGGACCATCCGCCGGTTCCCCCGCAACGCCGGTTCGGCCCGCTCCAGGAAGGCCCAGTACCCGGCGGTGAACGGGCAGGCGTCCTCCCCGAGCCGCTTCGTCGGGTCGTACCGGCACCCACCGCAGTGGTCCGACATCCGGTCGATGTACCGCCCGCCGGACGCGTACGGCTTCGTGGCGACGACCCCGCCGTCAGCGTGCTGCGACATCCCGATGATGTTCGCCGGCATCACCCAGTCCGTGCCGTCGACGAACACGTCCGTGAACCACTCGGTGAGCGCCAGCGGGTCGTACCCGCGCTGCAGCGCCCAGTTGCCGAGGACCATGAGTCGCTGGATGTGATGCAGCCACCCGTGGTCGCGGAGCCCCTCCACCGCGGTGCTGATGCAGACCGCGTCGACCTCGGTGGGATCGAGCTCCTGCCACCACCGGGGCAACGGCTGCGTGGCACCGAGGGCGTTCTCGGACGTACCGTAGTCGTCACCGAGCCACCAGTAGAGGTGCCACACATAGTCGCGCCAGCCGGCGACCTGCCGGACGAACCCCTCCACGCTGGACAGCGGCGCGCCTCCGGAGGCATGGGCGTCGAGCGCCGCGGTGATCGCCCGCCGCGGATCGAGCACGCCGAGGTTCATCGGCACGCTGAGCAGCGAGTGCGCCATCGTCCAGTCGTTCGTGAGCACGGCGTCCTCGAACGGCCCGAAGTCCCCGAGCCGCACGGCCACGAAGTCCTCGAGTGCCTGCTCGGCCTCGTCCGCGGTGACGGCGAACCGCCGCCGGTCGTCGCGTCCGACGAACCGCACCGTGCCGTCCCGTTCGAGCCGGTCGAGGTCGTGACGGACCTGCTCGTCGACGTCGTCCTCGACGGGCCACCACGGCTCCGGCAGCCCCAGGGTCGTCGCACCGCGCGGTGGTGGTTCGCGGTTCTGCTCGTCCGTGCTGAAGGTCCCACCGACGGGCTGGTCGCCGTGCATGAGCCACCCCTCGCGCCGCCGGACCCGCTCGTAGTGCGCCTCCATCAGGAAGCGGCCGGTGCCCTCGGCCGCCCACTCCGCGAACTCGGCCTCGTCGGTGACGAACCCGCGGCTCGGCAGGACCCGGGTGCCGTGACCCCAGTGGCGGACCTGGGCGCGGAGGACGCGGGACGGCGGGTCGATGACCTCCAGGTCGTCCCGCCCGACGAGCGCCTGTCGGACCGTGTCGACGCGGACGTGTTCCGCCCGCTCGCCGAGTTCCCGGACGCGGTGTCGCAGCGCGCTGAGCCACAGGTGGGCCTTCGCCCGGTGCACGGGACGGGTGGTGAGGAACTCGAGGGCCTCGACCACGACGGTGGGCCCGCCGTCGTCGAACTGCGGTCCGTACTGCCCGGGCAGGATCAGGCGTCGCCGCTGCTCGGTCATGCCGGGGACGGTACCCGGCGGGACGGGGCACCGGCCTGGAGGCGCGGCTCGCCTCGCGTACCCCGGGTCGCGTCCGGCGGACCATCGGTCGGACAGCCGGCCCGCGGCAGCGCAGCGGACCCGCAGCAGCGCACCGGCCCTGCTCCGGCGTGCCGTCGCGCCGCGATCAGCCGGTCGCGCCGCGCGGCGATCAGTCGGTCGCGCCGCGCGGCGGGTTGACGAGGAGCCCGACCCGGTCGCGGAGGTAGTCGGCGAGCGGCACGGCGGCACCGGCGGTCGCGGACCACCGGACGAGGGGGACGCCGTCCTCGACGAAGAGCGCGCCGGGGGAGCCGACGAGCGTGTCGTCGAGCGGGATCGGCGTCGCGCCGTGGTTGACGGTGTCGCCGTCCGCGAAGTGTCCCTTCGCGGCGGCCGCACGGTACGCGCGGCGGACCTCGGCGGAGACGGACTGGAACTGCGATCGCCCGGGGTCGGTGACACGCGTGATCGAGCCCGTCGCCCAGACGCAGCCGACGCTGTCGTCGGACGCGCCGACGAGCAGGGCTCCGATCCGCCAGACCCGGCCGAGTGACCGCATGGTCGGCTCGCGGCGGATGCCGAGCACCGATCGTGGTTCGACGTACTCGGCGAGGGCCTCGTCACGGACGCCGGCGGCACGGAGGCGTCCTGCTGCGTCGTCGAGCAGCTCGCGCGCTCGCTGCACACCGTCCATCACGTCCCCAGAGCCTAGACGGGACCCGCCGAGACGGGACCCGCCGAGACGGGACCCGCCGAGACGGGACCCGCCGAGACAGGATCCCCCGACACCGCGGCCGCGCCCCGACGCGCGACGTCTGGACCCCTCAGGCCGACCGTGCGTCGTCGGCGATGTGCGCGCCTCCACGCCGACCGCCGCCCCGGCGGTCCCGCTTCCGCTTCCGCGCCGCCCCGACGAGCCCGACCGTGATCATCACCCCGCCGTACGTCAGCAGCACACCGGCCACCGTCGGGATGAGCCAGCTCCGGGAGCCGTTCACCAGCTGGTTGACGTACCCGAGGTCCGGCAGGCTGTACCAGACGACCCCTCGGATCTGCGCGGCGGTGACCGGCGCGGGGTCGGCGTGGGCGTTGTTGTCACCCTTGAGCACGAAGGTCCGCGCTCCCGTCGTGGACGACGCGATCGAGACGACCCGGTGGCTGATGACGGCCGGCTGGCCGGACACGATCTGGTAGGTGACGACGTCCCCGACCCGGATCTGGTCCACCGGCGTCGGTCGGACGACCACCAGGGTCCCCGGGGGCAGCGACGGCTCCATGGACTGCGTCAGGACGGTGAGCGGCATCGACCCGGTCGCCTTCGGGATGACGATGAGCACGACCGCGAGTGCGCTGACCAGCAGGAGCAATCCGGTGCTGATCCCGAGCGTGATCGCGGACACGACCGCCCGCCACCCGGTGCGTTCGGGGCGTGGCCGCCGCGTGGTGCGGGTCGGGTTCGTGGCGGTCTCCGCTCGGTGTGCCCGGGTCATGCGCCGCACCGGATGGCGGGCCCGTTGTTCTGGGTGAAGAGGGTGACGGGCGTCGTGCCCGCGACGGTGCTGGTCGGGTTGCCCGCGCTGTCGAGCACCTTCACGACGACGGTGATGGTCCCGCTCGACGCGACCGTGGCCGGGATCTGGCTCGGTGCGAGGGTGACGCGGCCGTAGTAGGACTGTTGCCGGTCACCGACCATCGTGCCGTTGACGTACGCGGCGTACCAGGTGTCGGCGGGGCGGGACGACGTGGGCCAGGCGATGTCGACGTAGTTGCCGCTGTGGTCGGTGCAGGTCGCTGCCGGTGCCGCCGCCGCGGTCGCCATCGAGAAGGTGCTCCGGACCGTGGTGCTCGTCCACGACCCGGTCGTGACCGCGAGCGACAGCGTGATGGTGGTGGTGCTCGAGGCAGGTGCCGATGACGTCGGTGTGCTGCGGACGCACCACACGGCGGCGGCGCCGGGGGAGAGTGTGGAGCGCAGGCTCGGCAGGGAGGCCCAGGTGCCGGAGACCGCTCCCGCGCCGGTGGTCGTCGTGGTCGTGCACGCCGTGGCGCTCGCAACCGGCCATGCGACGACGGTGATCGCGGCGGCCAGCGCGGAGCTCCCGCCGGTGACGGCGACGCTCGTCGAGGTCGTCCCGCCGAGCGTGCCCGGGTTCGACAGGGTCAGCGGGGCGGTCACGGTCGGGACCGAGGACGAGAACGTCGTGGTCGCGGCGGTCGTGTTGCCGATCGACGCGGACACCGTGCCGACGGACACGCTGGAGGCGACGGTCCCGGTCGTGCTCCAGAGCGCCCAGGCGGCCGACGAGCCCGCACCCACGAAGACGACCGTGAGGAGGACGGCGAGCAGCACGCGCAGTCGGCGGGTCACGGGGTCACCTGCGTCCCGGTCACGGTGAGCGTGAAGTTCGCCACGGCACCCGCGACGGACTGCGGGGCGTCGGTGTCGAGCGTGAGCACGGCGCAGCCCGTCCCGCCCGCGCCGGCGGGGAGGGTGTACGAGCTGCTCCCGGTGTCGAAGCTCGCGAGTCGACCGCTCGCGCCACCGCTGCTCGCGGTGCAGTCGGCCGCGGACGCCACGACCGACAGGCGGAGGGTCAGCTCACCGAGCACGGCCGGGTTGGACGCCGTCGTGGCGGTCGTCGTGACGCGCATCGTCAGGGGGATGGTGCCCGTGTTCCGGACCGTGAAGGTCCCGGTGGCCGAGGTCCCCGGCCCGAGCGCCGACGTGTTCATCGCGGACAGTGGTCCGACGGCGATCGCCGCGGTGCCGGACCGGACGGTCGACCCGCTCGTGCTCGCGGAACCGTTCCACAGCGCGTACGTGCCGCTGGTGCCGAGGAGTGTGGTGGCCACGGCGACGACCAGGGTCAGGACGGTGGGCCAGAACCAGCGGACCCGGCGCACGGCGCGGTGTCGCGCCGTGCTGCGTGGTGTCCGCATGTCCGTCCCCTCGGTCGATCGACGTGCTCGTGCTGGTTCCGCTGCTGGTTCTGCTGCTGCCGGGTCGCGGACGGTGGATCAGGGACCCTCCGCGGCCCGGCGCGCGATCAGGAACCGATCGCGGTCTGCGTCAGCGTGAACGCGAGGGCGCCGACGTTGATCGATCCGCCCTGGCCCGTGGTGGCGGAGGACGGCAGGGCGATCGTGAAGACGACCTTGACCGTCGAGGTCGCCGACGACGGCGACACGACGAAGGTGTTGGCGGTCGAGGGGGACTGCACGACCGAGGCGCTGGTCGACGTCACGGCGAGCGTCTTCGTCGTCGCGGCGAGCAGCGCGGCATCGCCGGTGATGCTCTGGTTCGCGTAGGTCAGGTTGGCCTTGAGGTCCTGCCCGGTGGCGCCGATCGTGAGCGTCTGCGTGACCTGGTACGTGTTGCCCGGGACCATGAGGGCCGTCGAGGGGTTGATGGGCGTCGAGTGACCGTTCGTGATGTCGGTCCATGCGCCGTCGTTGTTCGCGCTGAGGGTGAGGGTGCCGGAGGCGACCGAGGACGCAGCGCTCGAGGCGTTGGCGTTCCAGAGCGCGAAGGTGCCGGCTCCGCCGAGCAGGAGGGCGACGCCGGCTGCTCCGGCGATGGTTCCGGTGAGGATCTTGTGCACGAGGGGGTCCGTTCTGCGCTGTGGCAGCGCTGTGGCCGGCGCACACGATTCGGGCTGGCGTGCGACGGGACGGTGTCATCGACCTCGGGTTCCCGGAGGTCGCGGCTGACCTTTGCCGGGAACGGTCGCCGGGCTCCGGAACAGGAAAGCTGCTCGTGCGGGCTGGACTCGCTCTGCTGACGACGATAGCTGTCCCCCAAATGGCGGACAAGTTGAAACATGCATATGCATGTACCCACTTCGGGGGTCATTTTCAGTCCACCCAAGTGCGGACACCGTTGTACCCCGACCTGCGGACACGTCGGGAGCGCCTCCGTAGGCTCCAGGACATGCCCTCAGAGCGCACGGACGTGCTGGTCGTCGGCGGCGGCCCGGTCGGGGTGTTCCTGGCCGCGCTCCTCGCGTCGGCCGGTGTCGACGTCTTGGTGTGGGAGCGGCGGAGCGGCCCTCCCGAGGGGTCTCGGGCGATCGGCATCCACCCGCCCTCCCTCGACGCCTTCGCGACGATCGACGTGCTCGCGCCGGTGCTCGCCGAGGCAGCGCTCGTGCGGACGGGCGTCGCGACGAGTCGTGGCCGGACCCTCGGCACGCTGTCGTTCGCGCACGCGTCACGGACGCACCCCTACGTGGCGACGCTCGACCAGCACCGGACCGAGTCCCTGCTGCGTGCTCGGCTCGGGGCCCTGAACCCGTCGGCGCTGCGCGTCGGCGTCACCATCACCGGCATCACCGCCGTGGACGGCGGCGTCGACGCGGCCGGGTCGGACCCGTCCGGCGTTCCGATCGCCCTCCGCGCACGGTTCGTCGTCGGGGCGGACGGGGCACGAAGCACCGTGCGGGACCTGCTCGGCATCGCCCGGGGCGGTCGCGAGTACCCGGGGCGCTACGCGATGGGCGACTTCGCGGACCCGGAGGACGCCGCCCGCCGCGGGTCGGCCCTGGTCGACGTCGGGCCGTCCGGCGTGGTGGAGTCGTTCCCGCTGCCGGGCGGACGCCGTCGGTACGTCGCCCTGGTCGGGATGTCGGATCATCCCGACCGCAGCGCGCACGGCGACCACGTTGACGCATCCGAGCTCGCGGCGATCGTGCGCGACCGGACCGGAGCGCAACCCGACCCCGGGTCGTGCTCCATGCTCAGCGCGTTCCGTGCGCGGCGGCAGTTCGCCGAGCGGGTCGGCATCGGTCGGGTCGTCCTGGTCGGAGACGCCGCGCACGAGGTCAGCCCGATCGGCGGGCAGGGCATGAACCTGGGATGGCTCGACGCCGCGGCGCTGGCCCCGATCCTCGTCGACGCGGTCCGCAGCGGAGCGTCCGGCCCGTGGCCGGCCTACGCCCGGCAGCGACAGGGCGCGGCCCGTCGCGCAGCAACGCAGGCCGAGGTGAACACGGCGCTCGGGCGCCCGGCAGTGGGCGTTGCGTTGGCCGCCCGGGAGGCACTGCTCCGGTCCGCCCTGGCACTCCCGTCCGCCGGTGGGCTGGCTTCGCTCTACGCGATGCGCTGGTCCTGATCGTCCCGTCCGTGGCCCGCGCAACCGAGGCGTTTGCGTGATCGACGACGGTCGCGACGAGCGCACAGACGAGGTCGCCAGGCTGTCGGCACCGCAGACGTCCGCGCCGACGATGGCGAGCACCACGCCGACCGCACGAGTCAGCCATCCGGGGTCAATGGAGGTCGAGGGTGTACTCCCGTTCTCCGTTCGACCGGCGACACAGACGCATCCCCAAGCGCTCCATGAGTCGCCAGGAGGAGCGGTTGTCGTCGTGGCACGACGCCGTGATGCGGTCGAGTGTGAAGTCTCGAACAGCGACCGGTAGGAAGGCCTCCAGTGCCTCGAGGGCGTATCCCCGGCCCTGGTACTGCGGATCGATCTGGAACCCGAGGTCAGCGACGGCGGGACGGCGTCGACTCGCAGGAACCCAGAGGCCGACGTCTCCGATCACCCGGCGCTCCGCGACGAGCTCGACGGCCCGGCCGTGCCACACTCCGCGCCGGGTGGCGTCCTGCCGCGCTTGCTCGGCCACGAAGGCCGAGGCCTGCTCCGCTGTCATCGCTTCGCCGGGCTGGTACCGACGGACGGCCGGAAGCCCCTGGTAGGCGAGGAAGTCAGCGACGTCCGCTTCCGAGAACGGTCGAACCTGCACGCGGCCGACCGCTCTCACCGATCCGGGAGGAGCATCACCGATCACCCGACGACGCTAGCAGCGTCGTGCACGCGCACCGGGGGTCGGGATCGTCATGGTCGTGCTCGTCGAAGCGGGGTCAGTCGGCGAAGGCCGCGGACGCCGGGCCCACGATGGGGCGCCAGCGGTGCACGACCTTCCTGGCGACGACCTCGTTGACGACGAACGGATCGTTCCCGACGATCTCGTCGATGCGGGCGCGGTCGGCGACCCGGTAGACGAGCAGCCCACCGGGTGCCTCGTCGTCGCCCCACGGACCGGAGAGGAGGAGCTCGCCCTGCTCGAGTCGCTCGCGGAGGTAGGCCAGGTGCGCCGGACGGTGCTCGTCCTGCAGGGTGGTGTCGTCAGGGTAGGCGTACTCGACGGTGAAGATCTCGCTCATGGTGGTTCCTTTCGTGGTTGCCGAGACCAACCTTCGCCCCGACGGACACCGGTCGGGTAGGACTCCGGATACCACCGAGGAGCGCCGCCGGTGGGCGGATGATGGGGTACGTGGATGATCGCGGCGACCTGAGCAGGCTCCTCACGACCTGGCGAGCGCGACTGCGCCCCGCGATGGTCGGCCTGCCGGCCGTTTCCTCCCGGATCCCGGGACTCCGACGGGAAGAGGTCGCGATGCTCGCGGGGGTCTCCGTGGACTACCTCGTCCGCCTCGAGCAAGGCCGCGCACGGCACCCGTCCGTCCAGGTCGCGCGCGCGCTCGCCCGCGCGCTGCAGCTCTCGGCGACCGAGCGCGATCAGCTGTTCCGGGCAGCAGACCTGCCGATCCCGCTGCCGGCTGAGATGCCGACGCACATCCCGCCCAGCGTGCAACGACTGCTGCTGCGGGCGCCCGAGACGGCGATCGGGGTCTACACCGTCGACTGGACACTCCTGTCGGTGAACCAGTCGTGGCAGGCACTGCTCGGCCAGCCGCCGAGGGACCACAACCTCATCGAGGCGCACTTCGCCGGGACCGCTCCCGAGGTCCTCATGAGTCGCGCCTACATCGAACGGTTCGAACGCGCGCTCGTGACCGACATGCGCAACGCGGGCCTGCGCTACCCGAACGACAGCACCGTGCAGCAGCGGCTGGCTCGACTCAGGGCCCTGCCCCGTTTCGAGGAGATCTGGCTGGAGGGCTCATCCGTCGAGCAACGGTCCGAACCGAAGACCTTCAACCACCCGGTGGTCGGTCCGATCACAGTCGACTGCGATGTGTACACGGCAGTCGGGACCGACCTCCGCATCATCACGTACACCGCGGAGCCCGGGTCCGAGGACGCGTCGAAGTACGACCTCGTCCGCACCCTCGGCACACCCGAGTCGCCGACGGCAGCGGAAGCGACCGCGGTTCCCTTCGGTCCGTGACTCCTCCCGTCGACGACGGCGAGCACCACACCGACCGGCACTCCGCTGACGACCGCTGACACCGGGCGGACCGTCGTGCCGACGTTGCCGTGACGCCGAAGCGTTCGATCGAGGGGAATGCCGCCTCGAGGTCGGGCACGGCGTCACGCTACTTCCAATGCCCGACGGCCTGGACGCATCGTTCTATCGTTTCGCCGTCGATCGATGCTCGCTCGATCGTGGCGCGGTAGTAGATGGGGCCCACCGCGAGGGCTGCCGCGTCAGAGAGTGCAGATGTCGTCACGAGTTCCCCGCACTGCTCCGCTTCACGAAGGCCGTCCGCCAGTTTGTCCGCGACGATCTGAGCGAATCCAGCTCGTCTCGTGTCCATGGCGGGGTCCCAGAGCGAGGTGCTGGCGAGGGTCGTGGTGACCGCCAGCACGTCATCCTGTTCGAGTTGCCGTGCTATCGCGGTGAGTTCGCGGCGGAGCCAAGCGATGTACGGAGACGAGGGAGTGTCGAAGAACGGCAGGGGAACGGTCGCCATGGCTTCGGCCAGGAGCTGGTCGGTGCGCGGCCAGTGCCGGTAGACGGTAGCTCTCCCGATCCCCGCCTCCTCCGCGACGCGATTGTGGGTGATCGCAGGGGGACCCTCGCGGAGGAGGAGCTGACGGGCAGCGGTGATGATCGCCTCCTGGCTCCGGAGGAACCTCGGGTCGCCGGTTGTTTCCACGTCGCCATTCTATGAGATGGCTTGACTCATAAGTAGCGGACATGCGATGCTCCGTCCTATGAGACAAATTGTATCGAAGTCGACCGTGGCCGTCCTCGGGGCGTCCGGCGCGACGGGCCGCCTGGTCGTCGCCAATGCCCTGGAGGCGGGACATGACGTGGTCGCCGTCGTCCGCCGCGCGGGCTCGTTCACGCCCACTGCCGGGCTCCAGGAACGCATCTGGAGTGATGTGCACGATGGGGACGCCCTCGCTCCAGCCCTTGCGGGCGCCGACATCGTGATCAGTGCGCTGGGAGGGGCTGGAAGCGGGCCGACAACCGTGTGCACGGACGCCATCCGAACCGCTGTGCCCGCGATGGTCGCAGACGGGATCGCCCGGCTGATCGTGGTCAGTGCGCACGGGGTCCTGGAATCGCACGACGGGTCGCTGTACTGCCGCGCCGTGTGGTCCGGGGTGGGTGAGAAGATGCAGGACAAAGAGACGATGGAACCCCTGATCGTCGACTCTGGCCTGGACTGGACGATCGTCCGTCCGCCAGCCCTGAGAGACACCCCCGCGACGGGGAAGTACGTCGTGGGCGAGGAGATCCCGATCCGGCTCTGGCACTCGATCGGCCGCGCCGACCTCGCCGCGTTCCTCGTCCAGGAAGCCGAACAGGCGCAGTTCGTGCACCGCTACCCTCGCATCCACCGATGAACGACTCCGCCCGCCGGGTTGCCGTCGTCACCGGAGCAACCCGCGGGATGGGGAGCGCCATCGCGCTCGGCCTCGCCCAACGAGGAATGCACGTCGTCACGATCGCCCGGAACCCCCAGGGCGCGGCCGCACTCCGCGACCAGGTCGGCCGCACCGCGCCGCGTGGGACGGTCGAGGTCATCACCGGCGAACTCTCCACCAGGCGCGGCATCATCGCAGCCGCCAGCACCATCGCGGAACGCCATCAGGCGGTGAGTGTCCTCATCAACAACGCGGGCGCGCACTTCCCGGACCACGAGCTCACCGCTGACGGTGTCGAGAGGCACATCGCCATCGACTACCTCGCTGGTTTCGGGCTCACGGTCCTCCTCGAACCGCAGCTCCGTGCCGGCCACGCACGGGTCGTGAACGTGGCCTCCGACACGCTGCGCGACACCCGACGACTCAAACTCGTCGGACCCCCCAAGCCCGCCACCGTCGACCCAGAGGACCTCGACGACCTCACCCGCTTGAACCCGGTCGATCGCTTCGTGCCCTTCGAGGCGTACGCGCGGGCGAAGCTGCTGACCGTCACCGC
Source organism: Curtobacterium sp. ISL-83 (assembly GCF_018613895.1). Classification (GTDB taxonomy): domain Bacteria; phylum Actinomycetota; class Actinomycetes; order Actinomycetales; family Microbacteriaceae; genus Curtobacterium. The sequence continues at coordinate 193,507 of NZ_JAGGPH010000013.1, read as the reverse complement.
CGGCTACGACCTGGCCCGGTCCCTGGCAGGCGACGTCACGGTGAACGCCGTCCACCCGGGGATCGTCGCAACAGACATCATCGACGATCTCATCCCCGCTGTTCTGCGCCCCTTCGGCGGACTCGTGCGCCGAACCATGCTCACCCCGGAACAGGGCGCCTCCGCCTCGCTGCGGCTCGCGACCGACCCCGCCCTGGACGACGTCACCGGCCGCTACTTCGTCCGCCACGAGGAAACCCCCACCCCAGCCACGACGAACGACCGCGCCGTGCAGCGGCGCCTCCGGGCCGCGAGCGACCAGTTCTTCGGTCTCACCGCCGCCCGGTAACTGGGCGATCACGCATCTGGTCCGGCCACCGAGGCCGGAGGGAGCTGGTGGGATGGGCTGGAGGAGATCGTCCGCGAGCAGCCGCGGACCGAGTACCGCACGGCCGCGGTCAGGCGACGAGTCGCGCTCCGGCGAACCCGAGTTCGACCACGAGCACGAGCGATGACGCGATGACGAGCCGGAAGAGCGTCCGTGTCGGCGGCCCGGTCAGGACGAGGCGGATGCCGACCCCGGCGAGCACGAGCACGACGACCGCCCCGACGACGGCGAGCACCACACCGACCGGCACCCCGCCGACGACCGCTGACCCCGGGTGGACCGCCGTGCCGACGAGCTGGCCGCCGAGGACGAGTCCCGCCGCGACGACGAGCGACACGAACGCGAGCACCCCGGCCCGGTGCAGACCGAGCCGGTGCGGGAAGCCGCGCACACCGGTCGCGGCATCGTCGACCAGGTCCGGCAGGACGTTCGTGCAGTGGATGGCAACGCCGAACACCGCCCCGGTCGCCACGGCCCACCACGCGGGCAGCTGCGGGTCGGGCCCGGCCGAGACCGCGACGACGGGCAACAACCCGAAGGCGACGACGAACGGCGCCACCGACCACGCCGTGCGCTTGAGTCCGGCGTCGTAGGCCCAGCCGGCCGCGACGAGCACGAGGTGTGCGACGGCCGCGACCGGCCCGAGGGTGATCGAGAGCAGCACGGCGACGCCGGCAGTGCCGTAGGCCGCCGCCCGCACGGTCGTCACCGGGATCAGGCCCTGCGCCACGGGTTTGTCCGAGCGACCGACCACTCGGTCGCGGTCGGCGTCGATCCAGTCGTTCGCCAGTCCGATCGACAGCTGGCCGGCGAACACCGTGAGCGCGACCAGGACGACCAGCCACACCGGGTGCCCCACGGCCGCTGCGATCACGGTCGCGAGCACGGTGACCACGACGGTCGGCCCCGGGTGGGACGACGCGAGGAGCAGTCGCACCCGTCCGGTCATGACGTCACCTTACGGACCACCTCGTCGGAATGCCCGAGAGACCCATACGGTTGCATCGACCGGAAACGAGGAGGGCCCCATGGGCATCGTGCGGTGGTTGTTCGACGCGCAGCTCGTCATCGGCGACCAGACGGTGCTGTGGCGCGAGGTGATCGGCAACGTGTTCGGCCTGCTCAGCGCACTCGGCGGCATGCGCCGGAAGGCGTGGGCGTGGCCGGTCGGGATCGTGGGCAACGCCCTGCTCTTCACGGTCTTCATGGGTGCCCTGTTCGACACGCCGAACCCGGTCAACCTGCTCGGCCAGGCGGGACGCCAGGTGATGTTCATCATCGTGAGCGTCTACGGCTGGTACCGCTGGACGCACCGCGCGGACGACGCGACGACCGTCGTCGAGCCGCACTGGGCCTCCTGGCGGACCCGCGGACTGCTGGTGCTCGCCCTGGTGGGCGGTACTGCGGTCCTGACGCCGGTCTTCCGCGCACTCGGTTCGTACGAGCCGGTCTGGAGCGACGCGTGGATCTTCGTCGGCTCCCTGCTCGCCACCTGGGGCATGGCGAAGGGCTGGGTGGAGTTCTGGCTGATCTGGGTCGCGGTGGACCTGGTCGGCGTGCCGCTGCTGTTCTCGGCCGGCTACTACGCCTCCGGGTTCATGTACGTGTTCTACGGGGTGTTCACCCTGACCGGCTTCTTCGTCTGGATGCACCAGCGCGTGCGGCCGTCCGTCGCGCCCGTCGTCGTCGGCTGACCCCTGTCGGTTCCGGCCGGAGCCGACAACCCCCAGTCCGGGGAGCAGACGCGAGGGGTCCTCGTCCTGTGGGATGGCTGAATGAACCACGTGCACGACGAGCGCTTCGAGGATGAGCAGTCCCTCGCCGAGCGCATCGTCCGCGGAGCGATCCGTGCCTACCGCCTGCACCCGTTCGAATCCGTCGACGCCGCGGTCGTCGCCGAGGTCGCCAGCGTCCCGGTCGAGACCGTGGTGCGCCTGTTCCCGACGTGGGACGCCCTGCTGCTCGTGACCTACGACCGGTGGGCCCAGCTGCGCGGCTCGCGACGCAACACCCCGCCGACGTGCACGATCGACCAGGTCCGGATGACCCTGGCCGAGGACCTGGCCGACCCGGGCCTGGTGCGGGTCCTCGCCGGTGTCATCACGATCGCGGCCTCCGACGGCGGCTTCGCCGAGCTGTTCCGGAAGCGCTTCGAGGACTACGTCGCGCAGCTCACCGTGGGGCTGCAGCGGGACCTGGACGCCGCCGTCGAGCAGTCCTCGATCCCCGCGTACCAGGCGGCGACGCAGCTCGCGGCGATGTACCAGGGCCTGCAGATCCAGATGCTCGTGCGCCCGCACCTCGACGTGATCGTCGAGTACGACCGCGCCGCTCGGACGCTCCGGCAGGGGTGGCGGCAGACCGACGTGACCGCCTGGGACCTCGACGAGGTCGTCCTCACGAGCTAGGGGCGACCGCCCGGCCGTGGGTCAGCGGACGCGACCGCGACGCCACCCGGCGATCTGGCGCAGCGTGACCTTCGACCCGTACTGCGCGACGGAGTGCCGAAAGAGGTACTCCGCGAACCACAGCAGCAAGCCGGCGACGACGAACACCTCGACGATGCAGAGCACGGACTGCGTCACGCTCAACGAGCCCACCGCGTTCCGGACCATCGCGGTGATCGGCGTGAACGTCGGGAAGTACGTGAAGAACGCGGTCACGGGCGACGACGGCGTCGTCACGACGAAGAACGCTGCGTAGAGCGGGATGATCAGCGCGAAGATCGACGCGGACTGCAGGGCGGAGGCGTCCTTGATCGACGGCACGGCCGCGCCGACCGAGACGAACAGCCCGGAGGCCAGGAGCACCCCGCCGATCAGCAGCAGCGCCCCGACGACCATGCGCCACGGGTCGACCCCCAGGCCGCCGAGCTTCGACGCGATGAGCGGCAGGGCGACCAGGAACCCCGCGAGCCCCGGCACGACGAAGATGCCGACCTGCACGAAGCCGACCAGCAGCATGGCGATGACCTTGCCGCGGATGAGGTCGCCCGCCGTCACCGTGGTGAGGATCATCTCGGAGATGCGGTTCTCCTTCTCCTCGACGACGACGGTCACCATGCGGGCCGCGAGCAGGATGACGAGCCCGAAGAACGCCGCGACGAACACGAACGGTGGCAGGACGGACAGCCACCCGGGCGCGACGGCACCGTCGGCGTACGTGGTGACGTCGGCGTTCGGCGGGTTGCGCAACAGGTGCACCGCGGTGGGGTCGTCCACGTGCTCGGCGACGCTCTGCTCGAGGACCCGCTGCGCCAGCGACGAGTACCCGTTGTTCTCGAAGAGCCCTCGGTCACGTGCGTCGACACGGATCGACGCGCTCGAGGGCGAGGCCGGGAACTCGATGAAGGCGTCCAACTTGCCGGCGCGCACGGCGGCCCGGTCGGCGCCGGGATCGGTGGACGGCGACCCGCCCCACTTGGCCGCGACCGACGCGGACACCAGCCCGGAGCGGTCGACGTAGTGGAACGGCGTCCGGGTCGCCGAGGCGCTCGAGACGACGGAGTCGGTGCCCGCGGACTGGCCGATCCCGACGAGCAACGACACGACCACGATGACCACGGGCAGCGCGAGGGTGCCGATCCAGAACGCGGGCTTCTTGACGGCGCGGACGAACTCGAAGCGCACCACCGTGCCGAGGCGGCTCACGCGGCTGCCCCGGATCCGGTCATGCTGGACATCATCCGGGCCGGCACCGGGGCGTCGGTGCCGGCGTCGTGGCCGTAGAGCTGCACGAAGATCTCGTCCAGCGGGATCCGGCGCATCTCGAACCCGGTGACGTGCACACCCGCGGTGACGAGTTCGGCGAGGATGTCCGAGCCGTCGGCTGCGGCGTCGGGCCGGGGGACCAGGTAGGCGACGTGGCCCTCGTGCCGGGCGAGACGGTAGCGGTCGGACGGCGGCACCGCTCCGGAGAGCGAGACCTTGGCGACGGCCCCGCCGAAGGCGTCCTGCACCTCGGCGACGGTGCCGTACGCGGCGGCCCCGCCGTCCTTCAGCAGCAGGATCCGGTCGCAGAGCCGTTCGACCTCGTCCATGTGGTGGGTGACCAGGACGACCGTGGCGCCGTCCGCCTTGCGCTCGTCGACCAGGTCGAGCAGGAGCCGACGGTTCACCGGGTCCAGGCCCTTCGTCGGCTCGTCGAGGATCAGCAGGCGCGGGCGGTCCATGATCGTGATGCCGAGCTGCACCTTCTGCTGCTGGCCGCCGGACAGCTTGTCGATCCGGAGCTTCGCCCGGTCCGCGAGCCCGACCCGCGCCAGGTAGTCCATGCTCCAGCCCGTGGCGGCCGCCCGGGGCAGCCCGCGCAGGACGCCGAAGTACGTCATGACGTCGATCACGGATTCCTTGCGGTACAGCCCGCGTTCCTCGGGCAGGTACCCGATGCCGCCCGCGGCCGGACGGTACGGGTGGCCGTCGATCGTCAGGGTGCCGGCCGTCGGGGTGGTGATGCCGAGCAGGGCGCGGATGGTCGTGGTCTTGCCGGAGCCGTTGCTGCCGAGCAGCCCGAAGGTCTCACCGGGGGCGATGTCGAACGACAGCCCGTCCACCACCGTCCGCTCGCCGAACCGCATCACGAAGTCCTGCACGCTGATGCTCGCTCCGGCCATGCGCCGAACCTACCGTCACCGGCTGACGGACGGGCGCGCCCGGCTCAGCGGCAACGCGAAGCGTTGCGCCGGGCGCGCCGACCGAGCCTGCGAGAGAGGACGGTGCCAGCCGGCACCGCGCCTCCCGTCCGCATCGTGCGTCCGTCAGGACCGCAACCAGGCGGTCCCCACCCCGGCCAGCGCGCCGTCCACCACCGGTGCCGAGGCGAGCAGCAGTTCGCCGGCCGGCAGCGCGTAGGGCTCGTCGCCGAAGACCGTCACGCTCGTCCAGCCGCTCGGCCGCCGGAACGCGAGCACGTCGTCGCGGCCCGTCTCGATCCACTCGAGCCGCTCCTCGGACTGCAGCTGCCCGCGGAGGCCCAGAGCCGTCCGGTACAGGTGCAGCGTCGAGTCGGGGTCGGCCTCCTCGGCCTTGACGCTCGACTCCGCGAACCACGCCGGCTGCGGCAGGTGCGATCCGCCGGAGCCGAACCCGAAGCTCTCGCCCGTCCGGGTCCACGGGAGCGGCACACGGCAGCCGTCGCGGCCGACGTCGACGCCCGGGTTCCGGAAGAACGCGGGGTCCTGGCGGTCGGCGTCGGGGATGTCGCCGACCTCGTGGAGACCCAGTTCCTCGCCCTGGTACAGGTACGCGGACCCGGGCAGCGCGAGCTCGAGCAGGGTGGCCGCCCGAGCGCGACGCAGGCCGAGCGGGCGGTCGAGGGCGTCCTGCGAGCCGCCCGCCAACAGCCACGCCGCGCCCTGCTTGTCGGTCGTGGGTGCGTGGTCCGCGTCCCCGCTTCGCGGCGGGAGCGCGTACCGCGTGGCGTGCCGGACGACGTCGTGGTTCGAGAACACCCACGTGGTCGACGACCCGGACTGCTCGGCGAGCCCGAGGTTGAACTCGATGATCTGCTTGAACGACGCCGCGTCGAAGTCCGACTCGAGCAGGTCGAAGTTGAACGCCTGCCCGAGCCCCTCGGCACTCGCGTACCGGGCGCGACGGTCGGCGGCGACCCAGGCCTCGGCGACCGCGGTTCGGGCGGGCGTGTACTCGTCGAACACCGTCCGCCACTCGGCGTAGATCTCGTGGACGTCGTCGCGGTCCCAGAGGATGTGCGAACCGTCCTTCGGCGCCGCGAGGACCTCGGCCCAGGCGGGGAGCTCGGCGGGCAGGTCCTTGGCGAGACCGTGGGCGACGTCGATGCGGAACCCGTCGACGCCGCGGTCGGACCAGAAGCGGAGCGTGGTGAGGAAGTCGTCCCGGACCTCGCGGTTCGCCCAGTTCAGGTCGGGCTGTTCCTTGGCGAAGTTGTGCAGGTACCACTGCCCGTCGCCGACGGCGGTCCAGGCAGGGCCGCCGAAGATCGACACCCAGTCCGCGGGCGGCTCCGCGCGGTCCGGTCCGGTGCCGTCGCGGAAGACGTACCGGTCGCGGGCCGCGGAGCCCGCGGGCGACGCCAGCGCCTCACGGAACCACGCGTGCCGGTCACTCGTGTGGTTCGGCACGATGTCCACGATCACCCGCATCCCGGCACCGTGCAGGGCCGCGACCATCGCGTCGAAGTCGGCGAGGGTCCCGAGCCGGGGGTCGACGTCGCGGTAGTCGTCCACGTCGTAGCCCCCGTCGGCGAGGGCGGACGGGTAGAACGGGCTGAGCCACACTGCCTCGACCCCGAGCGACGCCAGGTACGGGACGCGGTCGGTGATGCCTCGCAGGTCCCCGATGCCGTCACCGTTGGCGTCCGCGAAGGACCGCGGGTAGATCTGGTAGACGCTCGCCTGGCGCCACCAGGTCTCGTCGGTGGTGGTGCGTGCGGGTGCGGGGGTCTCGACGACGTCGGTCATGGTCGTGGTGGTCCTTCCGGGTGGGGCGGTCGTGGTGGTGATCCCACGCATCCTCGATCGTGGGGCATCGCGCTCGTCCTGTCGATGGGGGAGGACGGTCCACACGGCGAGGACGTGGGGGCCGACCCCGAGCAAGTCGTTGACACTGAGCCCTCACCAGTGCGACCCTGCTGCATGTTGACGTTGCCATCACCGGGGACAGGGCCCGGTGGGCGCCGACCACGACTCGACGACGACGTCGAGGAGCTCCAACGGAGGAGCAGAGAGGGACGACCATGATCGACCGATCCAGAACGCCCGGAACCGCGAGGGGACACGCGCGACGGGGGAAGACCGCACGGGTGACCGGCCTGCTGGCGGTGCTCTGCGCCGGAGCCACCGCGATGGCGCTGGCCGCACCGGCGACGGCCACAGCAGCACCCGGAACGACCACCGCGACCAGCGCGCACGTCGCGACCACCGCCTCCGCGGACCGGCACCACCCGTCGTCGGCGCTCGACCCCACCCAGTTCCACGGCGTGAACTGGGCCGACCCGCGCGACAACTACGCCAACGGGCCGGTGATCCCGTCGGGACTCTCCACCGCTGACGGCTACGCCACCACCTACCGCAAGTCCGACCGGATCATCCGGGAGTTCCGCCACGACCTCGGCGCGGACACCGTGCGGCTGCCCGTCAACCCGTACTCCGTCGGCACCGACTGGTGGCGCTCCTACCGCGCCGCCATCGACGCCGCACGCCACGACGGGGTCAAGGTCGTGCTCGGCTACTGGGAGGGCAACGACGCCAGCAAGGACGGCAAGGTCGACGACCCGGCCGCCTGGACCGCCATGTGGGACACCCTCACGCGGACGTACGCCCACGACCCGGGCGTGTACTTCGAGCCGATGAACGAGCCGTTCGGCTACGCCCCCGCCGATTGGATCCAGGTCGCGACCACGTGGGTCGACCGCTACACCGCCCAGGGCCTCCCGCGGAACCGGATCTTCGTCAGCGGCACCGGCTACAACGACCACGTCGACGCCGTCTGCGCAGCACCGGCGCTCGCCGGGACGTACGTGTCGCAGCACTACTACGGCTTCTGGGGCACGCACTCGGCGGCCGACTGGGCGGCTGACTTCACCAGCCGGCTCGGCGACCAGGCGTGCTCGGCCCGCACCGTGCTCGACGAGTTCGGTGTCCCGATGACCACCGGCATCGACTACCAGGGTTCCGCCACCACTGGGAACGCCGACGCGGACAACTCGGTCGCGTTCCTGCAGACGGTCACGACGATCGTGCGGCAGCGACACCTGGGCGCCGTCTACTGGCCCGGTCTGCGGACCGACGACACCTACAGCCTGGAGGCACTACAGGGCTCCGGCACGCACGTCTCGCTCCGCGTGACGAACCAGTCCGGCGTCGACCTGCTGCACTGGGCATGGGGAGCGGGCCGCCGAGCCCCCTTCACCGTCGGCTGACGCCGAACCGACCCCGACCGCCACGGGCGGCGTCCGTGCTCCGCAGCACGGAGGCCGCCCGTTCGCGTCGGCGCTGTCGCCTCGGATGACGCTCGTCCACATCGGTGATCCCGAACGGGACGGCGTGCCGGTGGAACCGATCCCGGCCGACCGGACAATACAGACATGAGCGAGACGACGGGGGACCGCGCCGACTGGGCGCTGGGCCTCGCAGGGGACGGGCGTGCGTTCGGTCGCGTCTTCGACCGGCACGCGCCACGGTTGCGACGGCACGCGGTCGGGCTCGTCCCGACCCCGCACGATGCCGACGACGTCGTCGCGATCGCGTTCCTCGAAGCGTGGCGGCGAGGGGACCGAGTCCGGTTCGTCGGGGACTCGCTCCTGCCGTGGCTGCTCGTCACGGCGACCAACGCAGCCCACAACCTGACGCGGACGTCCCGACGACACCGACTCTTCCTCGGCCGGTTCCCGGTCGACGAGTTCGCTCCGGACCCGGCCGACTCCTTCACGGACGGTGCGGCGGTCTCGGCGCTCCGCGGGCTCGCACTGGCGGACCAGCGAGTCCTGACCCTCTGCGTGGTCGAGGGGCTCAGCGAGCGGGAGGCCGCAGCCGCCCTCGGCGTGCCACCCGGCACGGTCAAGTCACGACTCCACCGCGCGAAGGCGCGGCTCCAGCAGCAGTACTCGGTGACAGCGGAACCCCTCGGAGGCGCATTGTGAACGACAGCGACATCTCTCCCCGTCTCGCAGCGATGCGTGACGCGCTCGTGGCCGATGTCGACGCCGTCCGATCCGGCGGGACCCGACCCCCTCGTCGGCTGTGGGCTTCCCGCGGGACGGTCGCCGCGGTGGTCGGCGCGTTCCTCGTCGGGTCGGCGGTGACCGGCGGGATCACCGCTGCCGCACTCCCCGGTGCCGATCCCGACGCTGCGCTGGAGAGTTCCCTCGCGACGTCGACGCGGTACCAGGTCGAGGAGGGCAACCACGGGCGACTCCTCGGGACGCCCCGCTTCACCGTTGCTTCGGGGCACGCAACGCTCGACCTCGGAGCGCCACCCGCCGGGGCCGACCGGGTGACCCTGACGTGGGAGTGCCTCGACCGCGGCACCGTCACGGTCGAGCTCGGCGGGAGCGCGATCGACGGTCCGACGTCGTGCGCTCCGTCGTCGCGGACCGGGCGCGCGACCTCGGTCGGTTCGCAGTGGGGCATGTACCCGGCACCGGCTTCCGGGCAGGCTGCCGTGTCGGTCTCGGGCTCCGGTGCGACCCGGTACGCGGTCTGGGCCTCCTGGGCGAAGGCGGCGACGATCGCGCGTCCTTCCGTGCAGCAGCACGCTGCGACCGCCGACCACGTGGTCACCCGCGACGAGTACACGGCCGCGTTCAACCGGCTCGAGGGATGCCTGGCGCAGGCGGGACACCCGATCGGTACCGTCCCGCTCTCGTGGTTCTCGAACGGGGTCTGGACGCAACGACCCCCGGGATCCGGCCCGTGGTACGTCTACTCGACCTCGTCCGCGGCCACCGAGGTGTTCGACACGCAGTGCTACCCGCGCGAGTTCGAGGACGTCGACGACGTCTGGCAGAGCGAGCACCCGATGCCCACCGATTCCCCGGCGCAGTCGTCGACCGGTGGTTGACGTCGGCGGTCTGGTGGCGCCGTCGCTAGGGTTCGGGGATGACCCGCCGGGACTGGACCATCAACCACTTCTCGCTGAGCAATCCGGCCGGGGACGGGCAGGGCGACGTCCCGGCACTGCTGCGGCGGCTGGCGGACAACCTCGAGGCCCTCGGCGACGTCAACGTGCAGGACATCACGTTCGCGAGCGATGTGAGCGACGGCGAGGATGACCTGACGATGACGATCTACTACCACCCCGAGCCGCGCCGCCGATGAACGGGTGGGATGACGGTCGGGACGCTCGGTGCAGTGCTGCTCCTGTTCGCCGTCGCCGTGGTCGTGACGGACGTCGCGACCCAGGGACGACTGCTGGGAGCATCGTGACGGCCCGGGCGTCCGGTGCCAACTGCCGGTCACGTACTGTGGCCTGATGAGCCCGCGCCCCGTGACCGGCGCCGACGTCGACGACGTCCGCGCGTTCCTCCAGGCTGCTGACCTGACGATCGCCGGGCTCGACGCTCCGACGACGCGGTTGTGGATCGACCGCGATGCCGGCGGCGCGATCGTCGGCAGCACCGGGTTCGAGCTGAGCGCCGACGGTCGCCATGCGTTGATCCGGAGCGTCGCGGTTCCGAGTGATCGCCGTGCTGCGGGTGCGGGGACACGGCTGGCCCGGTTCGCACTCGAACAGGCAGCACGGTCAGGGGCGCGACGGGCGTGGCTGTTCTCGCGCCGCTCGGGCCCGTTCTGGCAGCGGCTCGGGTTCGTGGCCGCCGATCGTGGTGAGCTCGCGTCGGTGCTGGCCGGGACGGAGCAGGTGCGCCTGTTCACCGAGACCGGTCAGCTCGAGCGCGAGGTCGCCTGGGCCCGGGACCTGTCGGACCTGCCCGGGGATCTTCCTCCGGTCGGGTGAGCAGGCACCCCGCTCAGCGCCCGGCGAGGAACCCGTCGATCGCGGCCCAGGTCGCGTCCGGCGCTTCGAGGTGCGGCAGGTGCCCGGCGGCGGGGATCTCGACGAACCGCCCACCGGGGATGGCCTCGGCGACGACGCGACCGTAGGCGGGCGTGGCGATCCGGTCGCTGGCGCCCCAGACGACGAGCGTCGGCGCGGCGATCGATCCGAGGCGCTCGAGCAACCCGGGGTCGCTCATCCCGGGACCGGCGATGGCAGCCATCGTGCGGCCGTTGCTCTGCTGGACGGCACGCTGTTCGTCGGTCATGAGCGCCGGGTCGAGGAACCCGCGCGCCGGGTCGTGCCAGGCCGCTTCAGCGAGGCCACGGGCGTCGAGCGCGAAGAAGTCGGCCATCGGGTGCCCGTCGACGACCACGCCGACGCCGTCGATGTCGACGACCGCGCCGATGACGCCCGCGAACCGCTCGTCGGCCGCTGCCTGGATCGCCATCTCGAGGGCGATCCAGCCCCCGATCGAGGAACCGACGAGCACGACGTCGCGCTCGGGCCGTGCGAGCAGCCCCTCGAGGTACGCGGCGGCGAGGTCCCGCACCGAGGCGATCGTCTCTGGACGGTCGGTGCCGTCCCACCCCGGGTGCGTCGGGGCGACGGCGTGCATGGTCTCGGCGAGGTGCCCGACGATGGGCGCGACGGTGCGTGGCCCACCGCCGCCGTGCAGGACGAGAGCGACGCGGGACTGCGGGTCGCCGGCGCGGAGGACGGGGAGGTCTGCGGGGAGTGAGGTGTGCACGGTGCTCCTGAATCAACATGTTTATGTACGAGTGTTGATACGGTAACACCGTGACGACGAACTTGGAAGTCCTGGGACAGGCGATCAAGCGCGCCCAGTACCGGAACCACCGCACGATGGACGCCGCCCTCCGCGACGTCGGCGTGACCCTCGTGCAGTGGGACGCGCTGCGTGCGGTGGACCGGATGCCCGGCGCGTCAGGGCACGACCTCGCCGTGGCGACGTTCCAGAGCGATCAGGCGTTCGGCACGCTCGCCGGGCGACTCGTGGAACGGGGACTGGTCACGCGTGCGGCGGGCGTCGGGCGACGGTTCGAGTACACGTTGACGAACGACGGCCGAGCGGCGCTCGAGGACGGGCGACGACTGTCGGTGGATGTCCTGCAGGAGCTCTTCGCCCCACTCGACGAGGATCAGCGCGCGGCATTGCTCCGGCTGCTCGGCGTCCTCACCGGACGAGGGTGAGGACCGGACGCCCGACGGCCCGTCGCGGCACCGGCACGAGGTGACGCTCGGGTTCAGCGGGCGCCGCGATCTCGTCGTCGTCCAGGAACCCCTCCGTCACCCACGCCAGATCGGCGTCGATGTCGTGGTGGAGTTCGATGGGTCGCACCCCAGCAAGCTAGCCCACTTTCGCTAGACAAACTAGGGACCCGGTCCGGTCCGCGTCGAACGACTCCTCAGGTGCGCGCGATCGGGGTCAGCCGCTGCAGCTGCGTGACGTGTCCGGGCTCGAGTTCGTCGAGCGACGCCACCCCGAGCAGGCGCATCGTCCGCTCGATCTGCTCCGACAGGATCTGGATCATCCGGTCGACCCCGGCCTCGCCGCCCGCCATCAGCCCGTAGAGGTACGCACGGCCGACCATCGTGAACCGAGCCCCGAGCGCCACCGCGGCGACGATGTCGGCACCGGACATGATGCCCGTGTCCAGGTGCACCTCGGTGTCCATGCCGACCTCCTTGACCACGGAGGGCAGCAGGTGGAACGGGACCGGAGCACGGTCGAGCTGGCGCCCTCCGTGGTTCGACAGCGTGATGCCGTCCACCCCCATGGATGCCAGTCGCTTCGCGTCCGCCAACGACTGCACACCCTTGACGACGACCTTGCCCTTCCACTGCGACCGGATCCACTCCAGGTCCTCGTACGTGACGGTCGGGTCGAACATGTGGTCGAGGAGTTCCCCGACGGTGCCCGACCACCGGTCGAGCGACGCGAACGCCAACGGCTCCGTGGTCAGGAAGTCGAACCACCACCACGGCCGGGGGATCGCGTTCAGGACGGTCTTCACCCCGAGCTGCGGCGGGATCGAGAACCCGTTCCGCTTGTCCCGCAACCGGGCACCCGCGACCGGGACGTCGACCGTGACGAGGAGCGTGTCGAACCCGGCGGCTTCCGCTCGGGAGACCAGCGCCATCGACTTCTCGCGGTCCTTCCACATGTACAGCTGGAACCAGTTGCGCCCGTGCGGGTTCGCGTCGCGGACGTCCTCGATCGCGGTGGTACCCATCGTCGACAGGGAGAACGGGATGCCCGCGCGACCGGCGGCACGGGCCCCGGCACGCTCACCCTCGGTCTGCATCATCCGCGTGAAGCCGGTCGGAGCGATGCCGAACGGGTACGCCACCGGGGCGCCCAGGACCTCCCGCGAGGTCGACACCCGCGACACGTCGCGCAGGATCGCCGGCGTGAACTCGATGTCCTCGAACGCCTGCCGCGCGCGCTGCAGCGAGATCTCCGCCTCGGCCGCACCCTCGGTGTAGTCGAACGCGGCCTTCGGGGTGCGTCGCGCGGCGATGGCGCGGAGGTCCCAGATCGTCAGTGCCTGGTCGAGCCGACGGCGCCGTGCGTTCAGGTCGGGCTTCTTGAACTGCATGAGCGGCGCCAGGTCGCGCACGGTGGGCAGCTGACGCCTGACCTTCGTCCGGGCAGTGGACGCGGCCCCGGGCCCCGGGAAGGGCGCTCCGGTCGCGGGGTCGACGCGCGCGCCGTCGACGCGCTCGCTGTCGATGCGCTCGCCGTCATCGGTGGTGGTCATGCGTGGCTCCTGACGGTGGTTCGGTCGGTGTCGGTGCTCGTCGGCGCCGTGGGCAGGTACCGCGTGGGCTCGACGGTCCGCGCGACGATGCTGCGGAGTTCCTCCAGTGAACATCCCGCGAGGCCCGCGAGACCGGCACTCCGCGCCTGGACGAGCACGTTGCCGAGCGCGGTCGCCTCGACGGGCCCCGCCAGGACCGGCAGTCCAGTGCGGTCGGCGGTGAGTTGACAGAGCAGTCGGTTCTGCGAGCCACCGCCCACGATGTGCACGACCCGGATGTCCTTCCCGGTGACCTCGCCGATCGTCGCGAGCGTCGAAGCGTACGCGCGGGCGAGCGATTCGAGGATGCTCCGCACGAACTCGGCGGGGCTCGCGGGCGCGGACAGGCCGTGCGCGGTGCACCAGGCGGCGATGCGGGCGGGCATGTCGCCGGGGGGCGTGAACGACTCGTCGGCGACGTCGAAGACGGGAACCGGGGCGGTGACGGCCGCGGCGGCGGTGAGCAGTGCCTCCAGGTCGATGCCCGTGCCCGCACGCTCCCAGGTCCGGACGCTCTCGCTGAGCAACCACAGACCGGACACGTTCTTCAGGAACCGGACCCGGCCGTCGACGCCGCCCTCGTTCGTGCAGTTCGCGCGGCGGGCCGCGTCCGTCAGGACCGGGGCGTCGAGCTCGACGCCGACCAGCGACCACGTCCCGCTCGAGATGTAGGCGAAGTCGGGATCGGTCGCGGGCACGGCGACGACGGCGCTCGCCGTGTCGTGCGAACCGACCAGGGTGACCACCGAGCGTCCGCCGACGGCGTCGGCGACGGCGGGGAGCAGGGGGCCGAGTCGGTCCCCCGGGTCGCGGAGCGCGGGCAGCAGGCCGGACGGGAGGCGCGACACGGCCCCCAGGAACGGGTCCCACCCGCGGGTGGTCGGGCTGAGCACGCCGGTGGTCGAGGCGTTCGTGCGTTCCGCGGCCACGACCCCCGTGAGCCAGTAGCCGAGCAGGTCGGGGATCAGCAGCGCACGGTCGGCCAGCGCCACGGAGGGATCGGCCGCGAACTGGAAGAGCGTGTTGAACGGCAGGTGCTGCAGCCCGTTCCGGGCGTACAGCGCTCGGGCGTCGATGCGGTCGCGCACGATCGGGACGCCGTGTTCGTGCCGCTCGTCGCGGTAGTGGTACGGCAGCCCGAGCAGGCGGCCGTCGCGGAGGAGACCGTAGTCGACCGCCCACGAGTCGATGCCGATGCTCGCGATGTCCGAACCCTGGCGGAAGGCGTCCCGCAGCCCGGCGACGACCTGCCGGTACAGCTCGACCACGTCCCAGTGCAGCGCGGATCGGTCACCCTCGTGCAGGGTGACGGGGCCGTTCGGGAACCGGGCGACGTGCTCCATCCGCACGCCGTCCGGGCTGACGTGCCCGACGATCACGCGGCCGCTGGTGGCGCCGAGGTCGACCGCCGCCACGCTGCCGGTCGTGCGCGCCGGGTCGAGCACCCGGCGGCTGCCGCTCCTCGTCATCGGACCGTCCTGTCGTCCATCGGCGGTCAGCGCAGGAACGCGGCGGCCACGCCCGCGTCCACCGGGATGTGCAGGCCTGTGGTGTGGGAGAAGTCGTCGGTGCAGATCGCGGCGACCGCGTTCGCGACGTTCTCGGGCACGACCTCGCGCTTCAGGATCGTGCGCTGCGCGTAGAACTTCCCGAGGTCCTGCTCGTCGATGCCGTAGGTCTTCGCCCGGTTCGCACCCCAACCGCTCGCGAAGATGCCGGACCCCCGGACGACGCCGTCGGGGTTGATGCCGTTGACGCGGACGCCGTGCTCACCGAGTTCGGCCGCGAGCAGCCGGACCTGGTGCGCCTGGTCGGCCTTGGTCGCGGAGTACGCGATGTTGTTCGGCCCCGCGAAGACGGAGTTCTTCGAGGAGATGTAGACGACGTCGCCGCCGAGGCCCTGCTCGATGAGGACCTTCGCCGCGGCCTTCGAGACCAGGAACGAACCCTTCGCCATCACGTCGTGCTGCAGGTCCCAGTCCTGTTCCGTGGTCTCGAGCAGGCTCTTGCTCAGGGACAGGCCGGCGTTGTTCACGACGAGGTCGAGGCCGCCGAAGTGCAGCAGCGTCTGCTGGATGGCCTGGTCGATGTCGGAGGCACTGGTGACGTTCGCGGCCACGCCGATCGCCTGGTCCGGTCCACCGATCTCGGCCGCGGTCTCCTGCGCCGTCCCGAGGTCCAGGTCAGCGATGACGACCGCGGCGCCGTCCGCCGCGAGGCGCTTCGCGATGGCCTTGCCGATCCCGGACGCGGCCCCCGTGACGAGCGCGATGCGGGTCGCGAGTCGCTTCGGCGCGGGCATCCGCTGCAGCTTCGCTTCTTCCAGGGACCAGTACTCGATGCGGAACTTCTCGGCCTCGTCGATCGGGGCGTAGGTGCTGAGCGACTCGGCGCCGCGCATCACGGTGATGGCGTTGGTGTAGAACTCGCCCGCGACCCGGGCGGTCTGCGCGTCCTTGCCGAACGAGAACATGCCGACGCCGGGGACGAGCACGATGAGCGGGTCGGCGCCGCGGATCGCGGGGGAGTCCGGGGTCGCGTGGCGGTCGTAGTACGCCTGGTAGTCGGCGCGGTACTGCTCGTGCAGCTCGTGGAGGCGGGCGATCTGGTCCTCGATGCTCGCGGTCGCGGGCAGGTCGAGCAGGAGCGGCGTGACCTTGGTGCGGAGGAAGTGGTCCGGGCAGCTCGTGCCGAGGGCAGCGAGCGGCGGTGCTTTCTGAGCGGCGAGGAAGTCGAGCACGACCTCGCTGTCGGTGAACCGTCCGACGACCGGCTTGTCGTGACCGGCGATCCCGCGGATGGTCGGTGCGAGGGAGGCGGCGCGGGATCGTCGTTCCTCCTCGGGGAGTGCCTCGAACCCCGCGCGGACCGCGCCGAACGGCTGGTCCTTCCCGTGAGCTGCGATGTACTGCTCGGCGGTGTCGATGATCCAGCGCGAGTTCGCTTCCGCTTCCTCCGACGACGAGCCCCACGCGGTGATCCCGTGGCCGCCGAGGATCGTGCCGATCGCCTCGGGGTGATCGCGCTGGACGGCGGCGATGTCGAGGCCGAGCTGGAACCCGGGGCGGCGCCACGGCACCCAGACGACCTTCGCGCCGAAGATCCGCTCGGTCAGTGCCGGGCCGTCCGCCGCGGTGGCGATCGCGATGCCGGCGTCCGGGTGCAGGTGGTCGACGTGGAGGGCGTCGACGAGGGCGTGCATCGCGGTGTCGATCGACGGCGCTGCTCCGCCCTTGCCGTGCAGGCAGTAGTCGAACGCGGCGACCATCTCGTCCTCGCGCTCGACACCCGGGTACACGCCCTGCAGAGCCCGGAGCCGGTCGAGCCGCAGCACCGCGAGGCCGGCCGGGGTGAGGGTCCCGAGGTCGCCCCCGGAGCCCTTCACCCAGAGCAGCTCCACCGGTTCGCCCGTCACCGGGTCGGTGGCCGTGCCCTTCGCCGACGTGTTCCCACCGGCGTAGTTCGTGATCCGCGGATCGGAACCGAGCGCGTTCGAGCGCGCGATGAGGTCCGCGACCACCTGTTCTGCCGTCTCCTGCGTTGCCGGGTCCACCCGAGCCTCCAGTCCGTCGATCGTCATGTGTCTACGCGCCCCAACCGGCCTGCACGCCGCCGACGCGGGACTCGGCGATGGACTGCTGGTACCCGGAGTCGAGGTAGGCGCGCATCGGGTTGGCGGGGAGGCCGCGCGATTCGCGCCAGGCGGCGAGGTCCTTCCGGACGTCCGTCTGGAACGCGTCCATGAACACCTCGTTCGCGCCGAGTACGTCGTGCGCCTCCTGGGCTGCGGTCAGCGCGACCCGGTCGAGGAGCAGCGCGCGCGCCGTCATCTCCTGCACGTTCAGCACGGAGCGGATCTGGCCGGGGATCTTGTCCTCGACGTTGTGGCACTGGTCGAGCATGAACGCCACGTCGGGGTTGTCGTACCCGCCGCCGCGGATGACCTCGACCAGGATCCGGAACAGCTGGTACGGGTCGGCGGCGCCCACGATCAGGTCGTCGTCGGCGTAGAAGCGCGAGTTGAAGTCGAAGCTGCCGAGCTTGCCGAGCCGCAGGAGCTGCATCACGATGAACTCGATGTTCGTGCCGGGGGCGTGGTGGCCGGTGTCCAGGCAGACCATCGCCTTGTCGCCGAGCGCGGCCGTCTGCACGTAGCTGGTGCCCCAGTCCGGGACGTCTGTGTGGTAGAACGCCGGCTCGAAGAACTTGTACTCGAGCACCAGGCGCTGGTCGGTGCCGAGGCGGTCGTAGATCCTCGACAGGCTCTCGTGCAGACGGTCCTGGCGGCTGCGCATGTCCTCTTGTCCGGGGTAGTTCGACCCCTCGGCGAGCCAGATCTTCAGGTCGCGGCTGCCGGTGGCGTGCATGACCTCGATGCACCGGAAGTGGTGGTCGATGGCCTTCTGCCGGACGGCTGCGTCGGTGTGGGTGAGTGCGCCGAACTTGAAGTCGTCGTCCTGGAACGTGTTCGAGTTGATCGTGCCGAGGCGGACGCCGTGCTCCTCGGCGTGGCGCTTGAGGTCGGCGAAGTCGTCCACGAGGTCCCACGGGATGTGCAGCGCCACGGTGGGGGCGAGTCCGGTGTACCGGTGCACCTGCGCGGCGTCGGCGATCTTCTCGTAGGGGTCCCGCGGGGTGCCGGGCGTGCTGAACACCTTGAAGCGGGTGCCGGAGTTGCCGAAGGCCCAGCTGGGCAGCTCGATCTGTTGGGCTGCCAGCTGGTCGGCGATGCCGGCGAAGCTCGGGGTCGATGTCATCGTGTCACTTCCTCGTGTGCGATTGAATCGTTTCATACGGTACGTGCTGCGCGCGGTTCGCGCAACCGGTCGTTCGTTTCGGCCGTCGTCGTCGTGGCGGCGGCGGAGGCGGCGGTGGCCGGTGGCGGCTGCGGTGGCGGCGGCCGGGGCGGAACCAGGTTCCGGACACAGCACCGTGTCGTTCCGCGGTGTCGTGTCCGTTTCCCGGTGTCCGACTGCCGGAACCAGGTTCCGGAGCGGCGAGGTGGGACCGGGGAGCCGGATCGAACCACGGATCCGACGTCGAACCAGGCGCGTCGGCTGGTTCGATGTCGTTCCCGTGGTTCGATCCCGCCCGGCGGCGGCGTGCGGCGCCCGGCAACGCGCGCCGCCGCCGCCGCGCGGCTACGGCACCGGGACCGCCGCGGGAGCGCGGAACTCGTGCGTGCCGCCCGAGACCCGCTGCTCGTCCGCCCCCGGCAGCACGACGACCGCCGACACGCCCTCGGGCACCTCGGCGTGCACGACGAGCTCGCCGTCGACGAGCTCCCACCGCACCGCGATCCTGCCGTGCACGCTTTCGAGTGACGTCGATGCCCACGTCAGCCCACCACCCGGCTGTGGCGCGATCCGCACAACGGCGTACCCGGGCTCGAGCGGCGCCAGCCCCCCGACCACGCGGTGCATCCAGTCCGCCACCGCACCGAGGGCGTAGTGGTTGAACGACGTCATCTCGCCCGGGTTGATCGTGCCGTCCGGCAGCATCGAGTCCCACCGCTCCCACACCGTCGTCGCACCCATCGTCACCGGGTACAGCCACGACGGGCACTCCGTCTGCAGCAGCAGCTGGTACGCGTCGTCGAGGTGCCCGGTCCGCGTCAGCGCATCGGTGATGAACGGCGTCCCCGCGAAGCCGGTCGAGATCCGGTACCCGGCCTCTGCGGCGAGTTCGGCCAGGCGGTCGCCGGCAGCGGCCTCGTCCTCCGGGGACAGGATGCCGAACACGATCGCGAGCGTGTAGACGGTGGTCGCGTCCGACAGGATCCGCCCGCCCGGCTGCAGGTAGTGCTCCGAGAACGCGGCCTGGAGGCCCGTGGCGAGTTCCCGGAACTCGCTCGCGTCCCGGCCGAGCAGCTCCGCCGTCTCGGCGACGATCGTCGCGGAGCGGAAGGCGCAGATCGTCGCGACGACGCCCTTGTCCGCCTTCGCGTCGGCGGGGGCCTCCGGCGGGGCGTCCGGGTCGAGCCAGTCGCCGAACTGGAAGACGGTGTCCCAGAGACCCTGGGGCGACAGGTGGTCACGGACGCGGCGGACGTGCGCGACCATCGAGTCGAACTGCTCCGCCAGGACCGCGGTGTCGCCGTACGCCTGGTACAGCGTCCACGGCACCCAGACCCCGGCGTCCGACCACAGGGCGGTCGCGTCGGGCTTGCCGAAGTCCTCGGCGGGGGAGTACTTCAGCACGTCCGGCACGACGAAGGGGATGACCCCGTCGGCGTGCTGCTGCTCGAGCCACACGTCCCGCAGCCAGTCGCCGAGGAACGCACGGGTGTCGAACAGGTACGAGGCCGTCGGGGCGAACGCGGCGATGTCACCCGTCCAGCCGAGGCGCTCGTCACGTTGCGGGCAGTCGGTCGGGACGCTCAGGAAGTTGCCCTGCATCCCGCGCACCACGTTGTCGTGGAAGGTGGTGAGCAGCTCGTGGCTCGACGCGAACGTGCCGGTGCGGGCGAGGTCCGAGCCGACCTGCACGGCGGTGATCGCCGCGCGGAGTTCGTCGTGCGTCCCCGGCCACCCGTCGACCGAGGCGTACCGGAAACCGTGGAAGGTGAAGCGGGGCTCGAACACGTCGGGCTCGGTGCCGCCGCTCAGCGTGAAGTGGTCGGTCGCCTTCGCGGAGCGCAGCGGGCGCACCCCGAGCTCGTCGTGCTCGAGCACCTCGGCGTGCTTGAGCGTCAGGACGGTGCCGGCCGGACCGCTCGCCGTGACGCGGATCCACCCGACCAGGTTGACACCGAAGTCGATCAGGGTCGTGCCGGCCGGGCTCGTCCAGATGGACACCGGGGCGATCTCGGCGAGCGGCCGGACCGGGGGAGCGACGTCGGCGACGAGCTTCTCGCGGGGGACGTCGACCACGTGCACGGCTCCGCCGTCGACGGTGCCCGGCTGCAGGACGCGGTCGTCGCGGCGTCGGGCGTCGATGTCCTCACCGTCGTAGAGCTGGTCCGCGGTGATCGCGCTCGGCAGCGCCTGCCAGTCCGTGTCCGTCGCGACGACCTGTTCGTGTCCGTCCGCGAACGTGACGCGGAGCTCGGCGAACCCGGCGCGTTCGTCCGTGTACCAGCCGCCACCACCGCCCCACGCCAGGCGACCGGCCGCCCAGCCGTTGCCGAGGACGAGCGCGAGCACGGCGGCGTCGCCCGACCCGAGGCCGTCGAGGTGGGCGGTGACGTCGTGGGACACCACGCGGAGGCGCCACTCGTAGCTCGTCCACCCGGGTTCGAGCAGGTGGTCGGAGACGCGGCGGCCGCCGAGCCAGCCCTCGACGACGCCGAGGGCGCTGAGGTCGAGGGTCGCGCTCGTGACGGCGCCGTGGCCGGCGTCGAGGGTGAACTCCCGGCGCAGGATCGGTGCGCTCCCGAGGTCGGCGTCGCTCGCGATGAACGGTGCGGTCCAGGCGGTCATGTGTGCAGTCCTTCCCGGCTGACGTCGTCGTCGGCCGATGCGGTTGTCGGAGGTGGGTCGAGGCGTCGCGAGCCGACCGTGCGGAGGCGGGCGTGCCTCCAGGCCGGGTCGGGCGTCAGCCCTTGACGGCGCCGCTGGTCATGCCGGCGACGATCTGACGGTTGAAGAAGATGTAGAGGATCAGCGGCGGGATCGTGATGAGCAGGACGTCCGTGAACAGCAGGTTCAGCTGACTGACCGACTGGCTCTGGAACGTGTACAGCGTCTGCTGCACGGTGGCGTTCTCGGAGCCGGGCAGGAAGTACAGCGGGTTCGCGAAGTCGTTGAACACCGCGACGGACTGCACCAGCACGACCGTGATGATCACGGGTTTGAGCAGCGGCAGCACGACCCCGAAGAACAGTCGGATCGGGCCGGCACCGTCGAGGACCGCGGCCTCGTCGAGTTCCTTCGGGATCGTCGCGACGAACGCCCGGAACAGCAGGATGCAGAACGACAGACCGAAGGTGGCCTCGATGAGGATCATCCCGCCCATCGTCTTGAACAGGTTCAGCCCCTGGAGCACCCAGATCGTCGGGACGATCGCCGGCGGGACGATGAGCCCCGCCAGCACGAAGAAGCTGATCAGGCCGTTCCAGCGGCCCGGGCGGCGCTGGAGCACGTAGCCGACCATGGCCGAGAAGACCACCATGATCGCCACGCTGCCGACCGTCAGGACCGCGCTGTTCAGGAACGCCCGGACGATGCCGGTCTCACCCGTCTGGAAGACCGTCTGCAGGTTCTGCCACAGCTGCCACTTCGCCGGCAGGGTGAAGCCGAGCTGGTTCGCGTCGG
Organism: Curtobacterium sp. ISL-83; assembly: GCF_018613895.1. Taxonomy (GTDB): domain Bacteria; phylum Actinomycetota; class Actinomycetes; order Actinomycetales; family Microbacteriaceae; genus Curtobacterium. The sequence goes on along the minus strand of NZ_JAGGPH010000013.1, from coordinate 171,588 downwards.
CCGGCGACTTCGCGGCCTGCAGCAGGACGAAGACGAACGGCACCAGGAACACCACGAAGCTGACGACGATCGCGACCGTCCCGATCACCCACTTGCGGACCGTGCCGGGGCGGCGCCCGCGGGCGGGGCGCGGCGTGCGGCCGGAACTGGTGACGGCTGTCCCGGGACGAGCGGTTGCGGTGCTCACAGGTCCGCCTCCTTGCGGTTGAGGAGCCAGGAGACCGGGACCATGATCGCCGTGACGACGACGAACAGGACCACGTTCCCCGCGGTGGACAGGCCGTAGAACCCGGCCTGGTACTGCTTGTAGATCACGCTCGCGATGACGTCGCTGGTGAAGCCGGGCCCACCACCGGTCATCGCCCAGATGAGGTCGAACGACCGCAGTCCGCCGATGAGCGACAGGATGATGACGGTGCCCATCGCCGGTCGGGACAGCGGCAGGGTGATGTTCCGGAAGATCGTCCAGCTGCTCGCACCGTCGACGCGGGCGGCCTCGAAGTACTCCTGCGGGATGGCGACGATTCCGGCGATGAAGATGAGCGTCGCGATGCCGACGCCTTTCCAGATGTCGACCGCGGCGACGCTCCAGAGCGCGAGGGACGGGTCGGTCAGCCAGCCGGGGGTGGGCAGGCCGACCGAACCCAGCAGGCCGTTCACGATGCCGTGGAACGGGTCGAGCAGCGCCTTGAAGGTGATGCCGATGCCGATGGTCGACACCAGCACGGGGAAGAACACCACCGCTCGCAGGTACCCGCGCCCGAGCACGGGGCTCGTGAGGAGCAGGGCGAGGGCGAGTCCGAGGACCACCTTCGCCGCGCTCGTCACGAACCCGTACTCGAACGTGTGGATGAAGCCCGAGACGAGCTGCGGGTCCTGGAAGAACCGGACGAAGTTGTCGAAGCCGATGAAGGTCTGGTCGAACAGCGTCCAGCGGGTGAGCGCGAAGTAGAACCCCGCGAAGGTCGGGACCGCGAAGAACACGACGTACAGCGCGATCGCCGGGATGAAGAACCAGGCCGGGTAGAAGGAACGCATCTTGGTGCGCACCGGGCCGGGCCCGTCCTTCGTGGTCTGCGGCGGCAGCGCCGTCGTGAGGGTCGCGGTCACCGACGTCACCAGCCCTTCAGGCCGAGCTGCTGCGCCTGCTGCACGACGTCCTGGTCGTACTGCTTCGCACCCACCGAGGCCGTCGAGATGCCCGAGCCGACCTGCACGCAGATCTTCTCGAGGTTCGGGCCCTTGATCGGCGAGAGGAACTCGAGTGCCGGGGTGGCCTTGCCGCTGTCGATGTACTTCTGCAGGTCGGTCAGCATCGGGGGCACCGAGCTGGGGAGCTTGCAGGTCGAGATGACGTACGGGCCACCGGGGGTCCCGGTGTCGTTCTGGACCTTGCAGCCGTCGGACGAGTTGGCGAAGGCGATGAACTTCTTGGCCGCCGTGAGCTTGTCACCCGAGGTCGTCTTCGGGATGTACAGGCCGTTCGGCTCCCAGATCGTCAGGTTCGTGTCCGAGGCGTTGGACGCCGGCAGCGCGAAGGCGCCGATGTCGTTGACCGCGCTCGGGCTGTCCTGCTGGAGGGTCGAGATCGCGTTGGTCAGCATCGGGTACTGGGCGCCGGTGCCGTCCGCCAGCATCTTCAGTCCGTTCGCCTGCGTCGCCGAGGCGTAGTCCTTGTTGACCAGGCCCTTCTGCTGCACCTCGGCGAGGTGGTCGAAGCCGGCGAACGCCGGCTGATCGGCGTAGGACTCCTTGTGCTTCGTGTACTGGGTCGCCCAGTTCTTCTGCTGGGCGGTGATGTTCGCGAAGTCACCGAGGACGAAGAGCTGGCTGGTCCAGGTGTCGCCGTACGTCTGGATGATCGGGGCGACCTTGCCGGCGGCCTTGATCTTCTGGCTGTTGCTGATGAACTGGTCCCACGTGGTCGGGACGCTCAGCCCGAGGTCCTTGTAGACCTTCTTGTTGTACATCACGCCGCCGCCGAAGCTCGTGCCGAACGGGGCGCCGTACATGCCCTTGCTCGTGCTGACGACCTTGACGAACTGCTTGTCGACGTCCTTCGCCCAGCTCTCCTTCGACAGGTCGACGAGGGTGTTGTCCGGGTTGAGCGCCTGCATGAGCGAGCCGGAGTTGTAGTTGAAGACGTCGTCCATCTCGCCGGTCGAGAGCCGGGTCTTGATGAGGTTGTCGCCGTCGGTGCCCTGCGGCTTCGTGTCGACCTTGACGGTGATCTTCGGGTTCGCCTTCTCGAAGGCGCTGACGAGGGCCTTCGTGGTGACGGCGGTGGCGGTCGAGTTGTCGACCAGGTAGCTGATCTGGACCTTGCCACCGCTGCTGCCGGTGTCGGCGGAGCCGCCCGACGAGCACGCGGTCAGGCCGCCGATCAGGACCGTCGCGCCACCGATGGCGATGAGCCGGGTGACGAGCGACCTGGTGGTCAGGGAACGAGCTGACATTCCTTACCTCCTCGTAAGGGCCGGGGCGGGGTACCCCGGAGGAAACGGCTCCGGGGCCCGCTCCGCTGCGGGTCCCGGTGGTGCTGTTTAGAACGTTTCAACCGGAATGGAACCACGAGGATTGAAGCGTGTCAATCACCGATCTGGTTTCGTTACCGAACGGCGCGTCGGTGCGGCGGCCGGTGCCGCGCGCCGGGGCGGCGGCCGGCGTGGTGCGAGGTTGGTGGCGTCGTGCGAAGTTGTTCGCCCGCACGGGGCAACCAACCTCGCACCACGCGGAAGTGCGCGGCCGCCCGCGCACCGCCGCGCCGCCCGCGGGCGTCAGACCTCGCGCAACCGCGGGTCGCTCGGCGCCCGCAACCGGGCCGCCGCCGCAGCCCCCGCACGCCCGACGGTGCTCTCCCGCGCGACCAACTCGCTGCCGATCACGACGGTGCGGTGCCGATGCGTCCCGGGCGGGTCGGTCAGCTCCGCGAGCAGCAGGTCCACCGCCGCCGCACCCATCTCGACACCGTGCATCGTCACCGAAGTGAGCGGCACCGCCCCACCCCACGCGATCGAGTTGTGGTCGCACCCGGACACCGGGATGTCCTCGGGCACCCGGAGTCCGGCGGCGCGCAGCTCGGTGACGACCGCCATCGCGAGCAGGTCGGTCACCCCGAGGACCCCGTCGGGACGCTCCGCCGCGGGCATCCGCGCGATCCGGTCGCCCGCGTCCGTCCCGCCGGGAGGGTCGATGTCCCCGGCGTCGATCTCGACCAGGCTGACACCCGGGTGCTCCGCGATCGCCCGGAGGACCCCCGCTCGCCGTCGGTGCACGGGCTGCAACTCCGGACGGGCGCTCACGAACCCGATCCGCCGACACCCGCGCTCGATCAGGTGCGCGGTCGCGATGTACGCCGCCTGCTCGTTGTCCACGACGACCGAGCAGGCGTCGACGTCCGACGGCTCGTAGTTCACGTAGACCACGGGCCGCCCGTGCCGTCGGGTGAGCTCGACCTGGTCGCGGGACTCCGACATCGTCGCGAGCAGGATCCCCCCGACGCGGGTGCTCTCGAGGTACGCCAGGTGGTCGCCCTGCGCCTGCAGATCGTCCTCGCTGCTCGCGATGAGCAGGGTCCGGCCGTGCTCACGCGAGGCCCGCTGCGCCCCGTTCACGATGTCGCTGAACAGCGAGTTCCGCAGCGACATCACCACGAGGCCGATCGACCGCGAGCTGCCCGAGGCCAGTGCCCGGGCGTTCCGGTTCGGCGTGTACCCGAGTTCCGCGATCGCGTCGCGCACCCGGGTCGCCGTCCCGTCGGCCACCCGCTCGGGGTGGTTCAGGACGTTCGAGACGGTGGCGAGGGACACGCCGGCACGCTCGGCGACGTGGTGCACGCTCGGCGGTCCGTCGCGCTGGGGGAGGTGCGCCATGCAGACGATCGTAGGTCGCGGTGGTGGACCGGTGGGTCCACGGGACGGGAGGCGCGGTGCGGGCCTGCACCGTGCCTCCCGTCCGGCGGGTGGTCCCGCAGGCCACCCCGCGGGGCCGACCGACTGTCGGGGAAGGCGGGCAGGCCGCCGTTGCCGGGTGCGTCAGCTCTCGGCGACGGTGGACTGTCGGACGACGAGCTCGGGCGTGAACTCCACCCGCTCGAGCTCGATCTCCTGGCCCTGCTCGACCTGCGCGGTCAGCAGCTCGAACGCGCGACGCCCGAGGTCCTGCGCCGGCTGCCGGACCGAGGTGAGCGGCACGACCGCGGACTCGGCGAACGCGATGTCGTCGTAGCCCACGATCGCGATCTCCTCCGGCACCGCGATCGACCCGCGCATGATGAACGCCTGCTCGAGTCCGACGGCCAGCAGGTCGTTCGCGGCGAACACCGCGTCCGGACGTGCCGAGGCCGGTCGTGCCTGGATCTCCTCGCCGATGCGGCGACCCTCCAGGACGGACAGCGACTTGGTGGTGAGGACCTCGACCTCGGCGCCGGCGGCCTGCGCTGCTGCTGCGGCTCCCGCGTGCCGGTCGGCGACCTGGCGGATGCCGAACGGGCCGCCGACGAAGGCGATCCTCCGGCGGCCGATGGACACGAGGTGCTCGACGGCGAGGCGGCCGCCCGCGACGTCGTCGACGGAGACGGAGGCGAACGGCTCCTCGTCCGCGCGACGGTCGACCAGGACGACGGCGGTGCCCTGGTCGCGGAGTCGTGCGAGCCGTGACAGGTCGTCGCCGGCGGGGGAGATCAGCAGGCCGGCGACGCGCCGCTCCTCGAAGAGGTCGACGTAGGTGCGCTCCCGCTCGACGGACTCGTCCGAGTTCCCGATGAGGACGGCGAAGCCCTTCGCCATGGCGGCGTCCTCGGCACCGCGGGCGACGTCGGTGAAGAAGGGGTTCCCGCCGTCCAGCACGACGAGGCCGACCGTGGAGCTCCGGCCGGCCCGCAGCTGTCGGGCGGAGTCGTTGCGGACGAAGCCGAGTTGCGCGATCGCCGACTGCACCCGCTCGACCGTGCCGGGAGCGACCTTGTCGGGCCGGTTCAGCACGTTCGACACCGTGCCGAGGGACACGCCCGCGAGGGCTGCCACCTCCCGCACGCTCACCGTCATGCGCTCATCCTGGCATCGGGCGCGCGGATTCGGTGTGGCCGGGGCCGTGAGCGGGCGAAATGCGGTGGCGGTCGGCTGCGCGGTTCTTCCCATAACGGGTGCGATGGAAGGCGGAATCGCGCGTACCCGCCCGTTCCGCCGAACCAGGTACGCGCGATTCCGTTGGGTACGCGCGGTTCCGTTGGGTGGGCGCGGGTCCGGCTGGGTGCGCTGCGCACCCGAGGCGAGCGGACGCGACGGTGAGCGTGCCTGGCGGAGCCGCGTCGCGCCTCCCGTCCGCAGTCGGTGACGCCGGTCGGACGGGAGGCCCGCCTGTGACGGGCTGACGAGCTGACGGGCTGACGAGCGGTCGGGCAGGTCGCCGGGGTGCGCGGCTAGCGTGGGTGCATGCAGCCGCCCGCACCGGACACCCTCCGCATCCTCCACCTGTCCGACACGCACCTGACCGGGGACGGCGCCCTGCACCAGGGGTCGGTGGACACGACCCGTGCGCTCGAGTCGGTGCTCGACCACGTCGACGCCCTGCCCGGCATCGGGCTCGTCGTCGTCTCGGGGGACGTCTCCGAGGACGGCAGTGCGGACTCCTACCGTGTCGTGCTCGAGCGTGTCGGCGACTTCGCTCGACGGCACGGAGCGGCGTTCGTCGCGGTGCCGGGCAACCACGACCAGCGCGAGGGGTTCCGGCAGGTGCTGGCGAACGGACACGTCCTGGGTGCGGGGGCGCAGGCGGTCGTGCACACCATGGAGCACGTGCCGCTGACGGTGCCCGTGTCCGGACGGTCGATCGTCGCCGGGCGCCGGATCGTCACCGTGGACACGAGCGTGCCGGGAGCCGGGTACGGCGAGGTCAGCGACCTCGCACTCGAGCGACTGCGCGCGGCGCTCGCCGACGAGTCGACGCCGTTCGGCAGCGTGGTCGTCCTGCACCACCCGCCGCTGCCGGCGCCCACGGAGCTGCACGACGCGCTCCGGTTGCAGAACCCGGAGGCCCTGGCGGAGGTCCTCCGCGGGTCGGACGTCCGGGTCGTCCTCGCCGGTCACTACCATCACCACTTCGCCGGGGCGCTGGCCGGCGTCCCGGTCCTGGTCGCTCCCGGGGTCGCGAACGACACCGACGTCGCCGGGCCGTACGAGGAGGAATCGGCGTTCGTCCAGTCCGGGGCCCTCGTCGTCGACCTGGCGGCGGACGGCTCGGTCTGGTCGACGCCGGTCCGCGTGCCGGTGGTCGGGGTCGACCGCCGGGCGTTCCACCACGATGCGGACACCGTGCGGCGGATCATCGAGGCTGCCGGGCGGCGGTGAGGCGAGCGCCGGGGCGGCTCGTGGCTGCAGCGGCCCTGTCGCGCGTCAAGTGTCAGAGTGTTGACATAGACTGCTCGTTGTCAACTTCCTGACAACGAAACGGAGCATCACCATGGCGGTCACCGGCCCCGACTTCATCTCCCTCCAGACGCGCGACCTCGAACGCTCTGCCGCGTTCTACCAGCAGTACCTCGGGCTGGTCCGATCCCCGGCCGGCCCACCGCACGCCGTGGTGTTCCAGACCGAGCCGATCGCCTTCGCCCTCCGCGACCTCGTCGCCGGCGTCGACCTCGAGGCCGTCCCGCAGCCCGGGGTCGGCGTGGCCGTGTGGCTCCACGCGACCGACGTGCAGGCCATCCACGACGCACTCGTCGCCGACGGCCAGACCATCGTCAGCGCGCCGATCGACGGACCCTTCGGGCGGACCTTCACCTTCGCTGACCCGGACGGGTACCAGATCACGCTCCACGACCGAGCCTGAACGCGGCGGGCGCGCCTGCATCGGCCGCGCGGCCGCCCGCGCCGTTCGCCCGGCGATCGGGTGACGGCGCGGGCCACGGCGTCGAGAAGTACCCCGGGCTCGCGGACAGCGCTCGGAACCTGCGAGTAAGCCGGACGCGTACGGCCCGTGAGGAGGACCCCATGCGCATCGGGAACGCAGTGCAGTACGACCACTACGGCAGCTTCGACGTCGTCGAACTCGTGCCCCAGGAACGCCCCCAGGCCGGCCCCGGCGACGTCGTCGTCGAGATCGTGGCCGCCGGACTCAACCACATCGAGCGGTTCCTCCGCGAGGGGAAGCTCCGCGACCACGTCGAGCTCGAGTTCCCGGCCCACCAGGGCGTGGACTTCGCCGGCATCGTCCGGGCCCGGGGCGACGGGGTCCGTGACCTCAAGGTCGGGGACGAGGTCATGGGCCACGCACCGGAGGGCGGCTCCCACGCGACGTGGATCCGTGTTCCCCGTGGAGCCGTCGTCAAGAAGCCGGAACACGTCGGGTGGGAGGTCGCCGGGGGTCTGTACCTGGCGGGCTGCACCGCGGTGTCCGTCGTCCGGTCCCTCCGGCTCGGCCCCGACGACACCGTCGTGATCAGCGCGGCCGCGGGTGGCGTCGGGCACATCGAGTGCCAGCTCGCCCACGACGCCGGCGCGACGGTGATCGCGCTCGGCAGCCCCCGGAACCACGACTACCTGCGGCAGATCGGCACCCTGCCCGTCGCCTACGGGGACGGCGAGGAGGACCGGATCCGGTCGATCGCGAAGGGTCGCCCGATCACCGCCTTCATCGACAACCACGGGGCCGGTGACGCGCGCGGGCTCGCGTCACGGCTCGGCGTCGCCGACGACCGCTTCGTGTCGTCCGAGGAGCGTCGGGACATCGAGATCCGGTTCCTCCGCGCGCCGGCCGAGGACGAGGAAGCCCGGGCGCTGCTGACCATGCTCGGGAAGGCGGTGCAGGAGCACCGGGTCCAGATCCTCATCTCGGGCTTCTACCCGTTCGAGTACATCGTCGAGGCGTACGAGGACCTCGCCCAGATGCGGTCCCGCGGCAAGGTGGTCATCGGCATGCAGACGGTCGAGACCGGGGCGCGGCTCGACTGGTACCGCTCCGAGAAGGCACGGGACCTGCGCGACCGGTACGCCGACGAGCAGGCGGCGGGCACGCTCGCGAGCGGCTCGCCGGCCTCCCAGCCCGACTGATCGCACCAGCGGCGCCCCGGCGTCGCTCGTCGGTCAGGCGTCGCCCATCATCAGGCCCTCGATGTCGTGCTTCTGCTCGATCTGCTGCAGTTCCGGGACGATCGGGCACGACAGGTGTGCCCGCACCCGTTCGGGCAGTGCATCGTAGAACGCGCGGGTGACCGCCATGTCGTGGTGGTCGGCGTTCCCGGCACCCGGAGCGTCGATCCCGAGCACGAGGACCGGCCGGGGCTCGGACGACGTGTTCTTGGTGCCGTGGTGGATGGTCAGTGCGGAGCGGGCCGAGATGTCGCCCATCTCGGGGTACTTCCGGACCGCGCGCTCCTCGTACCGGGGCCACAGGTCCTTCGCGGGGAACATCTCGTGGTCGAAGGCGTCCGACTGGTCGAACTGCGTGCCCGGCGCGATCTCGAACGGTCCCATGGCATCGACGGTGTCGACCGCCGTGAGGTTGAACGCGAGTGACGTGAGTCGACCCGTGCGCTTGGTCTCGTCCGGCATCCGGAAGTCGCGGTGCCACGGCTGGTCGAGCGCGCCGGGGAACGGGATGTCGAAGCCGAGCTCCACGATCTGGTAGTCCGGCCCGAGCACGGCTTCGCTCACCCCGCGCACCCACGGGTGGTCCACCAGGTCGACGAACCCGCGGAGCTGCTCCGGGTGGATCTCGACGTAGAAGCGCCGGCGGCCGCGACCGACCGCGCCCCTGGGGTACCGGAGGGCCTGGTGGAAGGCCTTGTAGACGTCCTCCGCCATGTCGACGGTCCACTCGCGCGAGAACGCGCCCTTCTTCGCGATGGTCCCGTCACCGTAGATGCCCTCGATCCAGCGCACGGCCTCCTCGGAGGCTCCTGCCGGGATCGGGAACTCGTGGGGCCGGTTCTCTGTGACAAGCGAGGTCATCATCGTCCTGTTCTGCTCGGTACGGTCGACGCCGGTGCTCCGGCGAGGAGTGCTCTGTGACGGCCACGGCCACGCGGCCGCTGTGGTGACGGGACCGATCCGCGGTCCCGCGGGGTTGCCGTCATCCCCGTCGTACGCCCCGCGCGGGCGTCAGGCGCTCACGAACCGCGGGGCTCGGACCCGGTGACGGCTCGTCGGATCGCCTCGATCGGCATCTTCGGTTCGCGGTCCTCGGTGAGCAGGCCGTTGGTCTCCTGCAGCGTGTCGGTGAACTGCGTGTAGCAGCTGCCGGCGAGGAACTGACTCGCTCGGATCGCGTCGTAGAGCGCGGTGATCCGCTCGAGCCAGTCCGCGCCGTCGCGTGCGGCGCTGTAGCCCCAGGCGTCCACGCGTTCGACACCGGGCTGGTGGTTCACGCCGCCGAACTCGGTGAGCATCACGGGCTGCCCGCGGTCGACGGCGCCGCCGACGAGCATCCGCCGTCCGGACGGCCCGAACCCCGAGAGCAGGCGGGAGCGCGCGTCGTCGTCGGCGTACGTTTCGGCGAGCACCTCCCCGGAAGCCTCGTAGTCGTGCACCGACAGGATGTCCGAGTTCTGGTGCTCCCAGCCGTCGTTGGAGATCACGGGGCGCGTCGGGTCGAGCGCACGGGTCACGTCGGCGAGGGCCCTGGCGTAGGCCTGCTGCGCGGGGTCGGCGGCGATGTGCTGGACGCCCCAGCTCTCGTTCGCCGGGACCCACGTCACGATCGACGGGTGCGAGGCGTCACGCTCGACGGCGTCCATCCACTCCCGCACGAGGCGCTGGACCGCGAGCGGCTCGAACGCGTAGGCGCCGGGCGCCTCGCCCCACACGAGCAGGCCGAGGCGGTCGGCCCAGAACAGGAACCGCGGGTCCTCGATCTTCTGGTGCAGCCGGGTCGCCGTGAACCCGAGCTCCTTGATCAGCTCGACCTCGCGGCGGAGCGCCGCGCGCGACGGAGCGGCGAGGTGGGACTCCGGCCAGTAGCCCTGGTTCAGGACGCTGCGGACGTCGTACGGGCGGTCGTTCAGGAGGAACGCCCCACCATCCGTCCCGACCGACCGGATCCCGAGGTACGAGCTCACCGCGTCGATCGGTGCGCCCGAGGCGTCCAGGAGCGTGACGACCGCATCGATGAGGCGCGGCGTCTCCGGGGACCAGACGAGTTCCTCGTACGCCTGACCGTTGCGCTGACGGGCGATCGGGACAGTGGCCCGGACCGTGTTCGCGTCGGGGTGGACGTCGACGACGACGGTGCCGAGCGCTTCGTCGTCGTACCGCAGCGCAGCGCGGACCCGTGCACCCTCCGGCACGCGCCCCCTGAGCCGGACGTCGAGTTCCGCGGTCGCCGTGCGGATGTCGGCGGTCCACCGGAGCGCGGCGATGCTCGTCGCGGGGACGGCCTCGAGCCACACCGTCTGCCAGATGCCGGTGGTGCGGTGGTACCAGATGACGTGCGGCTGCTCGTGCCAGTCCTGCTTGCCGCGCGGCAGGGTCGCGTCGTGCGGGTCGTCCTCGGCGCGCACGACGAGCGTGTGTGCTCCGTCCGAGGAGCGTGTGAGCGCCCGCGTGGCGTCGAGGGTGAAGGGGGTGTGCCCGCCCTCGTGGGTGCCGAGGAACTCCCCGTTCAACCAGACGTCGGCGCGGTGGTCGACCGCACCGAAGTGCACCAGGACGCGTGGTGCGTCGTCACTCCGGCCGGCCGCCGCCAGGTCGTCCTCGGTGATGGAACGCGCGTACCAGACGACGGGGTGGTAGCCGGATGCGGCCACGCCCGAGGCGCTCGACTCCGGCGGGAAGGGGACGACGATCTCGTGCGTCGGGGTGAAGCCGTCGGACCACCCGGCATCGCGTCCGGCGTCGTCGTCGTCGTGGCGGAACGACCACGTGCCGTCGAGGTCGGCCCAGGCAGCACGCACGAGCTGCGGGCGGGGGTACTCGCCGTCCTGGTGACTGGCCGTCGGGAGCGCGGCACCGTCATGTCCGGGGCTGTCGGCAGATGGGGTCTCGGAGGGTGCGGCTCCGTCACCGCGCGGCGTGTTCATGCCGCCAGTGTGTCAGAGCATTCCAGCGCTGTAAAACTGGTGTCCGGGCTCAGCTCGTCGGTGCGCTCTCGCGGACCACGAGCGAGAAGTCCACGAGTTCGTGCCGGCCCAGGCCGTCGAACCCGCCGATGCGCTCGGCCAGCAGGTCGAGCGCCCGGGCCGCCAGCTGGCGCGTGTCGACGCGGAGGCTCGTCAGGCTCGGCAGCGTGAACGCGGCCATGTCGATGTCGTCCCAGCCCGTGACCGCGACCTGGTCGGGCACGCTGATCCCGTGGTCGGCGAGCGCCCGCAGGGCGCCGACCGCGGCCTGGTCGTCACGACAGACCAGGCCGTCGATCTGCAGGCCCGCGTCGAGCGCGGCGCGGAGCGCGTTCGCCGCGTGCAGGGGGCTGACCGACTCCGATGAAATCAGGAGCGACATGTCGAGTGCGAGACCCGATGCCTCCAGTCCCGCCTGGTAGCCGAGCAGGCGGATGTCGGACGTGCTCGACCGTTCCCGCTCCTCGTGCCCCAGGAAGCCGATCCGGCGGCGCCCGAGCGCCGCGAGGTGCTGCGTCACGAGGGTCGCTCCGGCCACGTTGTCGGCCATCACGCGGTCGACGCTCAGGGGCGCCGGGCCCTCGCCGAGCAGGACCATCGGCACGTCGAGCCGGTGCATCGCGATCTCCGTGCCCGAGAGCCGTGCCGGCTGGAACAGGACGCCGTCGACGATGCCCGCCTCGGCCGCGGAGGCGATGGCTCGTTCCCCCTCGACCGTCCCGCCGGTCTCCTCGATGAGCAGGCGGTAGCCCCGCTCCGCCGCGACGTCGGACACCACGTGCGCGAGCTCGGCGAAGTACGGGACCCGCAGGTCGGGGAAGGCCAGCGCGATCATGCCGGTCCGCCCCGTCGCCAGGCTGCGGCCGCGCAGGTTCGGACGGTACCCGAGGTCCTTGATGACCCGTTCGACGCGTTCGCGGGTCTCGGGCCGCACGATCGGACGGTTGCGGACGACGTTCGAGACGGTCTTCATCGAGACCCCGGCCACCTCTGCCACGTCCTGTAGCCGGACCTTCGCCATCTGCGTCTCCATTCGCCGTCGTCCCGCACGAAACGGACGCCGCAGAGCCTAGCGTTTGACTTTCGCGATTCCAGCGCTGTAACTTTCGGCAGTCGGTCCCATCGACGCTGGTGTGTCCGCCTCGGACCCGGCTCGTCGTGGGCGTCACTCAAAGGAGAGCAACTCAATGCGGAAACACCTCGCGAAGCGCGTCGTCGCGGCAGCGCTCACGGTCGGACTCGGCGTCGCCCTCACCGCCTGCAGCTCGGGCGGCGGCGGCACCACGGCCTCCGTGTCCGGAGGGGCCTACAAGGGCCCGAAGGTCACGGTGACGTTCTGGAACGGCTGGACCGGCGGCGCAGCCCCGGTGCTCGTGCCCAAGCTCGTCTCGCAGTTCAACGCCAGTCACAAGAACATCCAGGTCAAGGACGTCCCGATGCAGTGGGGCGACATCTCGTCGAAGCTCCCGCTCGCCGTCAAGGCCGGCAAGGGCCCGGACGTCGCCGTCGGGCACGGTGACGACATCGCCACCTACGCCGCGCAGGGCCTGCTGCTGAAGTCGGACAAGATCGTGAAGTCCCTCGGCTACACCGCGTCGGACTTCCCGAAGGGCCTGTTCGCCGGCAACCAGTACAAGGGCGACCAGTACGGCATCCCGTGGAGCGTCACGCCGCTCGGGCTCTACGTCAACAAGGACGTCACCACGAAGGCGGGCATCACCGACCCGACCACGACCGACGGCGCGAAGTACATCGCCAACCTGGACGCGCTGAAGGCGAAGGGTGTCCAGGGGGAGTGGGTCGACGGCTACGTGTTCACCGGCACGTTCGAGTTCGAGTCGCTCCTGTACCAGTACGGCGGCGACCTGTTCAACGGTGACGTCTCGAAGGCGACCTTCGACTCGCCCGCCGGCGTGAAGGCGCTCACCTACATGACGGACGCGATCAAGAAGGGCTACAGCCCGAAGAACGTCGCGCAGGACGGCAACATCAACGCCCTCGTCAAGGGTGACACCGCCTACAACTGGAACGGCGTCTGGCAGACCACGAACGACGCGCTGTCCAAGACGAACTGGGAGGCCACCGAGGTCCCGCAGATCGGGACGCAGAAGGGCGTCTGGGCGAGCTCGACCGACTGGGAGTTCCTCGCCAACAAGGGCCAGGACACGAACAAGACCGCTGCCGCCGCGGTGTTCGTCAAGTGGATGAACGACCACTCGTCCGGCTGGGCCGCGACCGGTGAGCTCCCGGCGAACAACAAGGTCCGCAACGACCCGTCGCTCGTCGCGAAGTACCCGCACCTCAAGCCGTTCCTCGCGGAACTGCCGTACGCCCACTACGAGACGGTCGCGCCCGGCATCACCAACGCCGAGGCCGAGATCACGACCGCGGTGAACAACGCCGTGCTCGGCAAGATGACGCCGAAGCAGGCGCTCGACGCCAGTGCCGCCCAGGCCACCAAGCTGCTCGCGCAGAACAAGGCGACCTACGGTGGCTAGTCTCCCCACCACCCCCGTCGGGCGGGCCGCACGGCCCGCCCGCCGGGGGGCCTCCCGGCGGACCGCGACCGCCTACGTCTTCCTCGCGCCCTTCCTCGTCGTCTTCATCGCGTTCGTGATCGTGCCCGCGGTGATGGGGCTCTGGATCTCGCTGCACCGCTGGAACTCGATGGTCCCGCTGCACCCGTTCGCGGGCCTCCAGAACTACCTCGACCTGTTCACGCCGGGGTCGACCACCTCGGGCGACTTCTGGCAGAGCATGCGCGCGACGGGCATCTTCACGGTGCTGAGCGTGCCCTTCCTGCTGGCGGTCCCCCTGGTGGCTGGCGTCCTGCTCAACCAGAAGCTCCGCGGCACCAACGTGTTCCGCGCGGTCTTCTTCGCGCCGTACGTGCTCGGCGTGGCCGTCATCGGTGTGATCTGGAAGTACCTCCTCGACCCGCAGTCCGGTGTCCTCAACCACCTGCTCGGGCTCGTCGGGCTGCCGAACGACACCCCGTGGACCGTCGACGTGCCGTGGGCCTGGATCTCGCTCGTGGGCGTGACCGTCTGGTGGACCTCCGGGCTGAACACCGTCATCGTCCTCGCGGGCCTCAAGGGCATCAGCGCCGACCTGTACGAAGCGGCGTCGCTCGACGGTGCGGGCCCGTTCCGCAAGTTCTTCAGCGTCACCCTGCCGGGTCTCCGGCCGGTGATGCTCTTCATCTCGACGACCACGATCCTCGCCTCGGCGAACATGTTCGGGCAGTCGTACATCCTGACGAACGGGCACCCCGGGACGCAGACCCGCACGGTGATCATGTACATCGCCGACCAGGGGCTCGCCCAGGGGAACATGGGCGCGGCCAGCGCGATGAGCTACGTCCTGTTCGCCGTGCTCGCGATCATCAGCATCGTGAACTTCCGACTGCAGAGGGAGAAGGCATGACCGCCGTCACCAGTGAGCCGACCGCCGCCGCCGAGCCGAACGGACGGCGGGTCGAGCGAGCTCCACGGCCGACGAACCGGCGCGGTCGGCCTGGACGACCGAACGGTGCCCGGACCGCGCTGTACACGGTGCTCGTCGTGCTGTCGCTGCTCATCGTGCTGCCGCTGCTCTGGATCTTCCTGACGTCGTTCAAGAGCGACTTCGACGCGATCAAGAACGCCGCGCAGCCGTTCCCGAGTCCGTGGACCCTGGACGCGTACCGCACGCTGTCGAACGGGCAGCAGCCGATCTTCCGCTGGTTCCTCAACAGCCTCGCGGCCGGGGCGCTGCAGACGGTGCTCATCCTCGTGACCGCGTCGATGGGGGCCTACGCGCTCGCCCGACTCGACTTCGTCGGCAAGCGCCTGGTGTTCGGCGCCATCATCGCCACGCTGCTGGTGCCCCCGGTCATCTTCCTGATCCCGAACTACCTGATCGTGCAGCAGCTCGGCTGGCTCGACACCATCTGGGCGATCACCGTCCCCGGGGCGGCCGGTGCGTTCGGCATCTTCTTCCTCCGGCAGTTCTTCTCCGGGCTCCCGGTCGAGCTCGAGGAAGCCGCGCGTCTCGACGGTGCGGGCGACTGGCGGATCTTCCTGCAGCTGGTCCTCCCGCTGTCGCGGCCGGCGCTGGCGACGCTCGCGGTCCTGTCGTTCCTGAACAACTGGAACGACTTCCTGTGGCCGGTGTACGTGCTCCTCAGCCCGGAGCACCTGACCCTGCAGCCGGGACTCAACGTCCTGTCCGGCGCCTACTCGACCCACTTCGGCATCGTGATGGCCGGTGCGGTCATCGCGAGCATCCCGGTCCTGGTGCTCTTCACGGTGGCACAGCGGCAGATCGTCGACTCCGTGGCGAGCGCCGGTGTGAAGGGATGACCGTCCGGCGACCCCGGCTGGCCCGGCGACCCCGGCTGCTCATCGCGGCGGCGGCCGTCGCGGTCGCCGCCGGGATCGCCGTCCCCGTCGAGTTGCACGCCGCTGCGGCGCGGGATGCCGCCGCCTGCACGCTCGACAACCCGATCGGCGTCGGTGCCGATCCCTCCGTCGTCCGACACGACGGTCACTACTACCTGGCGCAGTCCGACGGCCAGCGGTCGATCACGATCACGCGGTCGCGCACCATCGCCGGCCTCGGGACCGCCACCCCGACCGTCATCTGGACGGCGCCCGCGGGCACCGACCACAGCGCGGAGACCTGGGCGCCGGAGATCGAGTACCTGCGCGGCCGGTGGGTGGTCTACTTCGCGGCCGCGACCGACCGCGGTGGCGACCCGGCGACGAACGCGACGCACCGTGTGTTCGCCCTGACCGCGGACACCGCCGACGCGACGGGGCACTGGTCGTTCGCCGGAGGCATCGTCGGCGACGCGACCCACTGGGCGATCGACCCCAGCGTGTTCCGGTACCGCGGGTCCTGGTGGATGACGTGGTCCGGCACCCCGGCCGGCAACGGGGGAGACGCCCCGCAGCAGATCACGATCGCGCGCATGACCGACCCGCTCCACGTCGACGCGAGCACGACGACGACGATCGGCCGCCCGACCCGCGCGTGGGAGCACGCGGTGCAGGCGATCGAGGAGGGCCCGGAGCCGTGGGTCGGCCCGGACGGCACCCTCACGATCGTCTACAACGCGGATGCGTCCTGGACGTCCCACTACGCGCTGGGCGAACTCGTCCACGACGGCAGCGCGAACCTCACCGACCCGTCGTCGTGGGGGAAGCGCGGACCGGTACTGACCTCCGGCGGCCACGTGACCGGTCCGGGTGGGGAGTCGGCGCCGGTGCGCGGCCCGGGCGGAGTGCTGTGGAACATCTACCACGCGAAGACCGGGACCCAGGACGGTTGGGACGACCGCGCGCTGTTCGCTGCGCCGGTGCACTGGCGCCCTGACGGCACCCCGGACTTCGGGGGGACCGCTGCCGGGACGACGTCGTTCGACGAGCAGACCGGCCGCGCGTGCCGTTGACCATCGGTCGGCCGGTGCCTAGCTGAGGATGTCCTTCGTCGCGAACCGGCTGTACGCGAGTGCTCCGAACACGACGACGTAGCCGAGCTGCAGCAGCGCGTTGGACCCGAACGAGTCGAACGAGATCGGATCGCGCAGCAGGTCGCCGAACCCCAGCCACTGGTCGGAGAACAGGAACGGGTGCAGCCAGTCCAGCTGCGGGAGTTGGTCGAGGACCTGGGACGCGCCCGCGAGCACCACCGTCGCGGCCATCGCCCCCACCGGGACGGTCGTCAGGGTCGACGCGAAGAGCCCGATCGCGGACAACCCCAGCATCGACAGGGTCACGTACAGCGCGAGCAGCAGGGCCCGCCCCGCGTACGACCAGCCGTCGACCTGCGTGCCCGAGAGCAGCGTGACGGGTCCGATCGGGAAGAGCACCGCGCCGATCGCCGCTCCGACGAGCACGACGAGCACGGTGGCGGCGAGACAGAACGCGATCACCCCGACGTACTTGACGAGGATGAACCGCAACCGGCCGGTCGGCGCGACCAGCAGGTACCGGATCGTGCCGTGGCTGGCCTCGCCCGCGACGGTGTCACCGGCCACGACCCCGACGGTCAGGGGGAGGAACAGGGGGATCGACACCGTCAGCGCGGTGAAGGAGACGAAGAGCCCGTTGTTCGTGATGTCGCCGAGGAACGCCGGACCGCCGGAGTCCCGGCCCGTCGTCAGCCGGACCGCGATCGCGATCAGGATCGGCACGAGTGCGAGCGCGCCGAGCATCGCCCAGGTCCGCCGTCGACGGAAGACGAGTGCGAGCTCGGAGCCCAGGAGCGCGAAGGTCCGGGGCCGGCGGCCAGATGGGGACACAGCGGTCGCCGTCCCGACACGGTCCTCCCGGTCGCCTCCGCCGACGACGGCCGCGTCAGTGTCGGTCCTGGTCCCGGGGGCCGTGTGCTGGTCAGGCTGCGACATCGAATCCCTCTCCGGTGAGCGCGACGAACAGGTCCTCGAGCGTGCCACCGCCCACGGTCAGTCCGCGCACCCGGACGTCCGCGCGCACGAGTTCTGTCGTGATGCTCTCGGGCAGGACCTCGTTCGGCAGGTCGGCGACGAGGACGTCCGCACCGCCCTCGTGCCGTGGCACCAGGCCCAGGCGGGTCAGGACCGATCCGGCCTGGCCGAGGTCGGGCGTGCGGACCGTCACGGTCCGGGCGCCGGTCGAGCGGAGGTCGTCGAGCGATCCCTGCGCGACGATCCGGCCGGTGCGCATCACGGCGGCGTGCGTGCACACCTGTTCGATCTCGGCGAGCAGGTGGCTCGACACGAACACCGTGGTGCCGTCGTCGGCGAGGGAGCGGATGAGGTTCCGGACCTCGCGCGTTCCCTGGGGGTCGAGGCCGTTCGTCGGCTCGTCGAGCACGAGCAGGTCGCGGGGTGCGAGCAGTGCGTTCGCGAGCCCGAGCCGCTGCTTCATGCCGAGCGAGTACGCGTGCGCCTTCTTGTCCGCTGCGTGCGTGAGCCCCACCCGGTCGAGGGCGGCCGCCACACGGTCCTTCCGGGTCGCCGGGTCCGTGGTCGGATCAGCGGCGTCGAACCGGTGCAGGTTGGCGCGCCCGGACAGGTAGGGGTAGAACGCCGGTCCCTCGACCAGGGCGCCGACGCGGGGCAGGACCTCGTGCAGGGCCGTGGGCATCGGTCGGCCCAGGACGTCGATCGTGCCGCTGGTGGCGCTCGAGAGCCCGAGCAGCATCCGGATGGTGGTGGTCTTGCCGGAGCCGTTCGGACCGAGGAACCCGAACACGGCTCCACGCGGGACGGCCAGGTCGATGCCGTCGACCGCACGCTGCTTCCGGAAGACCTTGGCGAGCCCGGTCGTCCGGATCGCCAGCTCGACCCCGGCGCCGGCAGGTGTCACTGCCGCCGATCCGGCCTGGTCGGTCTGGCTCACTTCGCGGCGGCGACCAGGGCGGACACCGGAACGGCACCGGCCAGCACGCGACCGTCGTCGGTCAGGTAGACGGAAACGAGCGAGGTCTGCACCGCACGCCCGCCGGCGACCGCGGTGGTCAGCTGGTCGAGGAGGCCGGAGCCGTCCTTCCCGAGCTTGGAGCTGTCGACGGTCCCGGCGGGGAGCTCCGCGATGGTGTCCCACCCGGTGCCGTGGACCGTCGGGTCGACGCCCTGGCCCGGACGGACCGCGTCGCCGTGTCGTGCGCCGTGTGCGTGGTCACGAGCGGCCGCGTCGGAGAGGTCCTTCGTGGTCACCTTCGCGCCGCTCGGCGGGGTGAAGTCGAAGAGCCGCGCCGCCGGTGCGCCGTAGTCCAGGCTGCTGAACCCGACCGAGAACGCCGGGTCCTGCTGGCCCTTGGCGGTGATCGTCGCGCGGAGCGGCAGGCCGGTCTGCTGGTCGACCGCGATCCGGACCGAGCCGACGAGGGTGTCCGACGACTTCGGGGTCAGGGTGATCTGCCAGGCGTCGTGCCCCGCGACCTGCACCTCGGACGGCGTGGACACCTGCGTGCTCGGCGTGATGGCCGCGATTGCGCGGTCGGCGAGCTGCGCCGGGGTCGCCGTGCCGGCGGCGTCGGTGCCGGAGCCCGCGGTGTCCTTCGGCAGGGTCACGTGGGTCGCGGCGCGCTTCTTGGAGTCCCAGGTCCAGACGGTCGTCCCGTTGCGGACGACGTCCTGTTCGGCGAGCTGCTGGGTCAGCTGCACCCGCTGCTTGTCCGGGCCGTCGACGTAGAGCCGGGCGGTGTGCGACGAGGTGAGGAGGCTCAGCGTGTCGGCCGCGCTGCCCTCAGCGGACGAGCCGCCGGAGCCCGACGGGAGTTGCGGGAGGCCGAGCGCGCTGGTCTGCTCGAGCTTGCCGGAGTACTGGGCGTCGGAGGACTTCGCGACGCTCGCGATGACCTGCGCGGCCGTCGGGTGGTTCCCGGCGATCGGGGTGTTCGCGGCGTTCGCCATCATCGGGGCGGCGACGGCTCCGGCGACGACCACGGGTGCGAGGACGGCGGGCAACCAAGCTGACTTCTTCATCGGATCCCCTCGGGAACGAGCGACGGCAGCGATGCGCTGGAGTCGTGAGCACGGTACGTCCGCCAACCGACAGTCCGCTGGGCGTCGGGGCCCGGCGCTACGATCATCGGGCCCCCGCGTCGAAAGGTCCGCACCATGTCCTCCGAGATCCCGACCGGCGCCGGCACCCCTGCGGGCCCCGAGGGCACCCGGACCCGCTTCCCGCTCGACACCGTCTACCAGGCTGCGCGGATGTACTACCTCGAAGACGCCACCCAGGCGGAGATCGCGGACCGCCTGGGCGTCTCCCGGCCGACCGTCAGCCGCCTGGTGTCCGAGGCCCGGAAGGCCGGGCTCGTCCGCATCGAGGTCGTCGACCCGTTCCAGGACGAGACCGTCGCGCTCGCCGAACGCCTGCAGCTGGTGCTCGGCCTGCAGGCGGTGCACCTGGCAGCCGTCACGCACGCCGCGACGCTCGGGGTCGACCTCGCGCTCCCCGTCGCCGCCGCGGTCGAGGGGATGCGCCTCCAGCCCGGGGACGCCGTCCTGGTCTCCTCCGGCAGCACCGTGCACGACATCGCACACACCGCGATGCCGCCGATGCCGGGCGTGCAGCTCGTCCCGACGGTGGGTGGGCAGGCCGACCCGAACCGGTGGTTCCAGACGAACGAGATCACCCGGGCCGCCGCCGAGCGGTCCGGGGCGATCCCGGCGTTCCTCTTCGCGCCGGCGCTGCCGACCGAGGCGCTCCGGACCTCCCTCGACGCGGACCCCGCGTTCCAGCACGTCGTCGGCCTGTGGGGTCGGGCGAAGGGAGCGATCCTCGGCATCGGCGCCCCCGTCGTCACCCGGCATGCGCTGGCCCGGGGACTCCCCGTCGACGACGACGTGTTCGACCGGGCAGCGGGCGACGTCTGCCTCGACTTCTACGCCGCCGACGGCTCCCCGATCGAGTTCCCCGGGAGCGACCGGATGGTCCGGACCTCGCGTGAGGTCCTCGCGGCCGTCCCGCACGCCGTCGGTGTCGCCGTCGGCGAGCACAAGGTGCCGAGCATCCTCGGCGCGGTCCGCGGAGGCCTGGTGAACGAACTCGTGACGGACGCCGCGACGGCGCGCGCACTGCTCGACGCACTCGCCTGATCGACGCGACGCGCGTCGGGTGGTGGGTCGCGCCTCCAGGCCGGGAGGCCCGGATCGCCTACCGCGTGCGCCGCACGTCCCACAGGTGGTGCACCGGGTCGTGCGCGTAGTAGACCGCGAGCGACGCGACCGTGAACGTGCTGCCGTCGGACCGGAGGCCGGTCCGCTCGAGCTGGTCGTCCCGGACCTCGTCGAACGCGCGGGCAGCCCGGTGTGCGGCCTCGCCGAGTTCGCGTGCCACGACGGTCGGGTCCTGCTCGTCGTACCGGTCCTCCACCGCGGTGGCGTCCTGGTCCCAGTTCGCGAAGGTCGGGGCGTCCTCGGCGAGCATCAGCTGGAGCCGCCCGAGCATCCTGCGGTGCACGTCCCGCACGTGGGCGCCGTACTCCAGCGGGGACCACGTGTGGTCGTCCGGGCGCTCGTGCACGTCTGCTCGGGCCAGCTCGGCGGGCCAGGCGGAGGTGTTCGCGTCCATGATGCCGGGCACGTCCCGGATCGACACCGTGCTGCCGTCGTAGCCGCACTCGGGGCACGGGGAGTCGATGACCCAGGTCCAGTTCTTCGTCTCGGGTTCGATCGCCATGAGCGGGAAGCTACCAGCACGCCGGGCTCGCTCGACATGCGTGCGCATGTTCCGACGAGACGCGCGTCGATCGACAGGTCGATCGTCGCTCGATGCGCACGCACCGGATGTGGGTGCATGAGTCGACCGGGCACGCGTCGATCGACAGGTGGATTGCCGGCGCATGCGCGTGCATGAGCGCGACGCACGCGGCGCGGGTGCGTGCCGGATGAGGGTTCCGGGGCGCACGGGGTCGGCGGCGCTCCGTAGGGTGGCGGCATGCGACTGCTGCTGATCCGCCACGGCCAGACCCCCGCGAACGTCCACGGGATCCTCGATGCCGCGGTGCCCGGCCCGGGGCTCACCGAGCTCGGGCAGCGCCAGGCCGACGCCCTCCCCGCAGCCCTGGCCGACCGGGGGATCGAACGGCTCTTCACCTCCACGATGGTCCGAACGCAGGTCACCGCCGCGCCACTGGCCGCTGCGCTCGGGATCGAGCCGGTGGTGCTGCCGGGCCTTCGCGAGATCGAGGCCGGCGACACCCAGGGCAAGAGCGACAAGGTCTCCGTGCAGACGTACATCGCGACGGTGCACGGGTGGTCGCAGGGCGATCGGAGCACCCGGATGCCGGGCGCGGAGAGCGGCGACGAGTTCTTCGCCCGCTACGCGGACGCCGTGCGGCAGATCATCGCCACGGGCGCCGAGGTCGCGGCGGCGGTCAGCCACGGAGCCGCGATCCGGACGTGGGCGAGTGCTGCCGCGCAGAACACGCCGGACGAGTTCGGGACGCGGCGGAACCTGGAGAACACCGGGATCGTCGAACTCGAGGGATCGTTCGACGACGGGTGGCGGCTCGTGGACTGGGCCGGGGAGCCGGTCGGGGGAGACGACCTCGTCGACCGGAGTGCGCAGGACCCGACGGGCGAGCGGTTCTAGCGGGCGCGCGCCGGGCGGGAGGGGCGGTGCCAGCCGGCACCATGCCTCCCGTCCGCTGCGCGACGGCGGCGTTTGCGCGAGACGGCGGCGCCTGTGCCAGACGCCGGCGTCGCTGTGAGACGCCCCCGGACGCACGAGACGCCGCCGGAAGTGGCGGCGTCTCGCGCACTCGGCGGCGTCTCGGCGGGACGGGGGCGTTTGCGCGAAACGCCTCCGGGGACGCGAGACGCCGCCGGAGACCCGAGACACCTCCGGACGCACGAGACGCCGCCGGAAGTGGCGGCGTCTCGTGGGGTTGGCGGCGTCTCGGCGAGACGGGGGCGTTTGGGCGAAACGCCTCCGGGGACGCAAGACGCCGCCGGAGACCCGAGACACCTCCGGACGCACGAGACGCCGCCGGAAGTGGCGGCGTCTCGCGCACTCGGCGGCGCCTCGGCGGGACGGGGGCGTCTGGGCGGGACGGCGGCGTCTCGGCGAGACGGGCCCGTCCCGCCGCGGGCCGCGCGCTACGCCAGCTGCTGCGCGCTCGTCAGCGGCACGATGACCCCGTGCGACTCGCGCAGGACGTCGAGCGTGTGCTGGACCTCGTCCGCACGCTCCTCGGCGTTCCAGTCGAGCGCCTCGGCCAGCACGTCCGCCAGCTCGTCGAGCAGGTCGATCGTCACCCCGCCGACGAACGCCAGGTTCGTGCGGCGCAGGACCACGTCGATCAGGTGCACGGCGTGCTCGTGCTCGGCGAAGTACCGGACCTCGGCGCGGGTGAGTGCGGGGTCGGACTCGAGCGGCTCGACCGGGCCGTCGGTCAGGACGTCCACGACCTCGGCGGCACGGGTGCCGTAGCGCTCGAGCAGCCCCTCGACGAGTCCGGCGTCCAGACCGTCCCGGTGCGACTTGATCCACAGCGCGCGCTGGGCGTCCGTCGTCGGGAACTCGCGGCCGCCGCCGATCGGCATGCCCGTCGTGTCGACCTTCCGGGCGATGCCGAGCTTCTGGGTCGCCTCGGTGGACAGGTGCGCGGCGAGGGCGCGGAAGGTCGTCCACTTGCCGCCGACCAGCGACAGCACCGTGCTGTTCGGGAGTCCGGCGATCGTGGTGTCGACGATCCGGTAGTCACGTGACACGAACCCGGGGGCGGTGTCCTCGTGGCGGGGGAGCGGCCGGATGCCCGAGTAGCTGTAGACGATGTGGTCGCGCGTGACCTCGATCTGCGGGAACACGTGCTTCACGAGCCCGAAGAAGTAGTCGATCTCCTCGTCGGTCGTGACGACGGGCTTCGCGGGGTCGGCGTCGATGTCGGTCGTCCCGATGAGCACCCGGCCCTTGAGCGGGTAGATGAGGACGATGCGGCCGTCGTTGTTCTCGAAGAACAGCTCGCGGCCCTTCGTCGCTTCGAGCAGCTCCGGGTTGTCGACGACGATGTGGGAGCCCTTCGTGCCACCCATGAACTTCGTCTCGCCACCGAGGGCCTCGTTGGTCAGGTCGGTCCAGGGGCCGGAGGCGTTGATGACGACCTCGGCGGTGAACACGAACTCCGAACCCGTCTCGCGGTCGCGGAGCAGGACGCCGCCGTCGCGGGTGCCGGCGGCCTCGACGTAGTTGACTGCACGTGCATGGTCGGCTCCTGCGGCGATGCCGTCCTTGAGCACGTCGAGGGCGAGCCGCTCGGGCTCGTGCACGCTGGCGTCGTAGTACGTCCCCGTGTACTTCAGGTCCTTGTTGAGCGCCGGCATGTCCTCGAGCGCCGCCTTCTTGGTGCGGAAGACGTGCTTCGGCACCGAGCCGCCGTCACGCGAGAACGAGTCGTAGATCGTCATGCCGATCTTGATGAGCATCGCGCCGCGCTCCTTCGTGGAGCGCTGCTTGTGCGTGAGCATGCGCAAGGGGGCGTTCATGATGCCGGAGAACGTCGAGAAGATCGGCATCGTGGTCTGCAGCGGCTTGACGTAGTGCGGGGCGATGCGGATCAGGCCGTTGCGCTCCTGCACGCTCTCGCGCACGAGCCGGAACTCGCCGTTCTCCAGGTAGCGGATCCCACCGTGGATCATGTGGCTCGACGCCGCGGAGGCGCCGGAGGCGTAGTCGCCGCGCTCGACGAGGGCGACGTCGACGCCCTGCAGGGCGAGGTCGCGGAAGGTGGCGATGCCGTTGATGCCACCACCGACGACGAGGACCTGTGCGTGGGGGCGCTCGGTCAGGGCCGTCACCGTGTTCCGGGGCTGCGTCTTCTTCGACATGTGCATCGCTTCCTTGGTCTGTTCCGTGGGTCGCTTACGATCGTCCGCCTCCGTGGAAAGCCGGGCAACTCGCCTGCACGAACGTGCAGCACACCTGTGGTGCGACCCGGATGCCACTGCCGGGAGGCGCGACAGGGGTTGCAGAGGCCGTGCACGTCCGTGCATGCTCAGTTCTCATGAGTGACGCCGCGCAACCGATGCGCACGCAGCAGGCGCTGCGCGCCGCGCACCTGTACTACCTGCAGGACCTGACGATGGACGCCATCGCGGACGAGCTCGGGACGTCGCGGTCCTCGGTCTCGCGCCTGCTCAAGTACGCCCGGGACACCGGGCTGGTGGACATCCAGATCCGCTCGCCCCTCGACCAGGCCGCCGCGCTCAGCCGGAACATCCGCGCGCGCTTCGGGGTGCACGCACACGTGGTCCCCGTGCCGGACCACACGAGCGACGTCGACCGGCTCGAACGGGTCGCCCTGTCGGCGGCCCGGATCCTCACCCAGTACGTCGACTCGAACATGGTGATCGGCATCTCGTGGGGCTCCACGGTGAGCGCCGTGAGCCGGTTCCTCGTGCCGAAGACCACCCACGGCTCGACGGTCGTGCAGATCAACGGCGCCGCGAACACCCGGACGACCGGCATCGTCTACGCGTCCGAGATCCTCCGTCGCTTCGGCGAGGCCTACGGGGCGTTCGTGCAGCAGTTCCCGGTGCCGGCGTTCTTCGACGACCCCGCGACGAAGGAGGCCCTGTTCCGCGAACGCTCGATCCGCCGCGTGCTCGACCTGCACGAGCGGATGGACCTGGTGGTCTTCGGGGTCGGCGCGCCCCAGGCCCCGGTCCCCTCGCACGTCTACTCCGGCGGGTACCTCGACCCGGCGGACCGCGACGAGCTCTCCCGCGCCGGGGTCGTCGGCGACGTGTCGACGGTCTTCTACCGGGCGGACGGATCGTGGCGGGACATCGGGGTGAACGCGCGGGCCGGCGGTCCGGACCTCGACACGATCAAGCGGGCGCCTCGTCGGGTCTGCGTCGTCGCGGGTCGCTCGAAGGCAGCGTCGTTGCGCGGTGCGCTCGCCGCCGGACTCGTGACGGACCTGATCATCGACGAGAGCGTCGGGCAGGCGATCCTGCAGCCCTGACGACGGGTCGATGCCGCTGCTCGCGCGACTCCTGCGTCAGCGTCTGACCTATGTGATTCAGGAAGCCACCTACTTTTGTCGGTGGTGCGATGTACGTTCTGGTGCATGTCGCCTCAGAGCAAGACCGACACGTCGGCCGCACCGCAGGACACGTCGTCCGCAGTGGGCGGCACGGTCGTCGACGGCTGCCGTTCGGGCCAGCGGTACTTCCGTCGCGTGGTCGGCAGCGACGTCGACCACGCGCTCGCGTTCTTCGGGAGCGACTACGACTTCCGAGCACCCGCGGTCCGACGCACGCGCCGCGAGAGCCACTGGGACTTCGCGGGCGTCGGGGACCAGCGGATGTCGCTGCGGTCGACCCGGTTCATGGTCGACCTGCGCACCGACAGCCGCACCGACGACGAGTTCGTCATCGCCTGGGTCCGCGACGGCACCGCCACGTTCACCTACGCCGGCGAATCCCTCGACCTCGAGGTCGGTGTCCCCGTCGTCCTCCCGTTCGCCGACACCTTCCAGCTGCACGACCGCGACATCGCGCTCAACATGGTGCACCTGGACCGCGACTTCGTGCGGAGCGTGGTGGGCGACGACGACTTCGTGTTCGAAGCACTCCGCCGGCCCAGTGCCGAGGGCATCCGCGCCTGGCAGTCGGTCGTCCGGGCGCACTCGTCGACGTGGCTCGACATGGACAGCGGCCTTTCGCCCGTCGCACAGCGGGACATCGCCGAGTCGTTCGTCAACGCGGCGCTCCAGGCGTTCCCGCAGCGCAGCCGGTGGCGCGCCTCGGTCACCGGCAGCGGGCCGGAGCACGAGCGGCTCCGCCTGGCGCTCGAGTTCGTGCACGAGCACGCCCACGAAGCCATCGGGACGCCCGAGATCGCGGCGGCCGCGGGGCTCAGCCCGCGCGGCCTGCAGCAGTCCCTCCGTCGACACCTGGACCAGACGCCCGGCGACCTGCTCCGGAGCGTCCGGCTGGACGGCGCCCGGGCCGAGCTGCTCCGCGCCGACCGCGACGAGACCTCGGTGGCGGACGTCGCTCGGTCGTGGGGCTTCGGGCACCTCGGACGCTTCTCGGCCACGTACCGAGCGCGGTTCGGGGACCTGCCGAGCGAGACGCTCCGCAGCCGCTGAGCCCGCAGCCGCAACCGCACCCGCAGCTGGCGCGCGCTCGGTAGCGTGTCCGCATGGACATCGTCGTCGCACTCCGGGCCGCCCTCGACGATCCGGAGGGGACCGTCGTGTCGACCGACGCCGCGGTCCTCGACGCGGCGCGGACCGACAAGTCCGGCTGGACCGCACCCGGTGGGCCGGTCGCGTTCGTGGCCGCCTGCACCGTGGAGCACGTCCGCGCGACGCTCCGCACGTGCTCGGCGCACGGCGTCCCGGTCGTCCCGCGCGGCGCCGGCACGGGCCTGGCCGGCGGCGCGAACGGCACCGCGGGCAGCGTCGTGCTCAGTGTCGCGCGGATGGACCGGATCCTCACGGTCTCCGTCGAGGACGAGTACGCGGTCGTCGAACCCGGTGTGCTCAACGGCGCCCTGAACGAGGCGGTCGCCGCCCACGGGTTGCGGTTCGCGCCCGATCCGGCCAGCGCCGCGATCGCGAGCGTCGGTGGCAACATCGCCACGAACGCCGGGGGCCTCCGCTGTGTGAAGTACGGCGTGACGCGGGACGCCGTGCTGGGGCTCGACGTCGTGCTCGCGGACGGACGCCTCATCTCCACGGGGCACCGCACGGTCAAGGGCGTGACGGGCCTCGACCTGACGGCGCTGCTGGTCGGTTCGGAGGGCACGCTCGGCGTCATCGTCGGCGCTACGGTGCGGCTCGTCCCGATCCCGGCGGGCGACCCGGCGACGCTCGGCGCGGTCTTCCCGACGGTCGAGGCCGCCGCACGGGCAGCCGCGCTCGTCGTCACCGGACCGGAACGACCGTCGACGGTGGAGCTCCTCGACGCGGCGGCCCTCGAGGGGATCGCCGCGTACCTCGGTCCGTCGGTGATCGCGGAGACGGTGGGGAGCACCTCGGCGGGTGCGGTGTTCCTGCTCGTCGAGTTCGACGGCCCGACCGCGACCGGGGCTGCGCTGGGAGCCGTCCCGGTCCTCCAGGCCGAAGGCGGCACCGTCCACCTGGCCGCGTCGGCGGCGGAACGCGACCGCCTGCTCACGATCCGTCGGTCCTTCCACCCGGCCATGGAGGCGCGTGGTCGCGTCCTCATCGAGGACGTCGCGGTGCCGCGCAGTCGCCTGGCCGAGATGTTCGACCGGGTCGAGGAGATCGGGCGACGGTACGGGGTCGCGATCCCCACCGTCGCGCACGCGGGTGACGGCAACCTGCACCCCAACTTCGTCTTCGAGGGTGACGAGGTGCCCCCGCACGTGTGGGATGCGGCCGACGCGATGTTCCGGGCGGCGATCGAGCTGGGCGGGACGCTCACCGGGGAGCACGGCGTCGGGGTGCTGAAGCGGCGGTGGATCGGTGACGAGCTCGGGGACGACGTGCTCGAACTGCAGCGCTCCATCCGGCGGGTGTTCGATCCCGCGGGCATCCTCAACCCGGGCAAGGTCTTCTGACACCGAATTCCGTCGCACCGATCGGCCGATCGTTGCCCGGATGTTCGGCGGTAACACGACCGCAACGAATCTCGGCGCTCAATGGGGGAAACCGAAGTCGTCCCCCACGAAGGAGTCCGAGATGCTCGTCGGCGTTCCCACCGAGATCAAGAACAACGAGTTCCGCGTTGCCGTCACGCCCGCGGGCGTCGCCGAGCTGGCGGGCCACGGCCACCAGGTGCTGGTGCAGGCGGGCGCCGGCGCCGGCTCGTCGTTCCCCGATGACGAGTACCGCGCCGCCGGAGCGACCGTCGTCGACACCGCCGACGAGGTCTGGTCGCGCGCCGAACTGATCCTCAAGGTGAAGGAGCCCGTCGCCTCGGAGTACCCGCACATCCGCGAGGGCCAGGTGCTCTTCACCTACCTGCACCTCGCTGCCGACCGGCCGCTGACGTCCGCGCTCATGGACTCCGGCGCGACCGCGATCGCGTACGAGACCGTGCAGCTGCCCGACCGCTCCCTGCCCCTGCTCTCGCCGATGTCCGAGATCGCCGGGCGCCTGTCCGCGCAGGTCGGGGCGTACCACCTGATGCGCACGAACGGCGGTCGCGGGCTGCTGCTCGGCGGCGTGCCCGGGACGCCGAAGGGCCGCGTGGTCGTGATCGGTGGCGGCGTGGCGGGGGAGCACGCGGCGGCGATGGCGCTCGGGCTCGGGGCGGAGGTCACGGTGTTCGACATCAGCCTGCCGCGGCTGCGGGCGCTCGAGGCCCGGTTCGACGGACGGATCACGACGCTGCGGTCCTCGGCACACGCGATCGCGTCGGCACTGACCACGGCCGACCTGGTGATCGGTTCGGTGCTCATCCCCGGGGCGTCGGCGCCGAAGCTCGTGACCGACGCGATGGTCGCCGACATGCAGCCCGGCTCGGTGCTCGTCGACATCGCGATCGACCAGGGCGGGTGCTTCGAGGGCTCCCGGCCGACCACGCACGACGAGCCGACGTTCGCCGTGCACGACACCGTGTACTACTGCGTCGCGAACATGCCCGGGGCCGTGCCGCGGACCTCGACGATCTCGCTGACGAACGCGACGCTGCCCTACGCCGTGGCGATCGCGGACCGCGGGTGGGAGGACGCGCTCGCGGCCGACCCGGCGCTCGCCGCGGGGTTGAACGTGCACGCGGGGCGGGTCACGAACGCTGCCGTCGCGGCAGCGCACGGGCTGGTGGCCGCCGCGCGCTGACCGGCCGGGCCGGGCGGCGGTGCCCCGCCTACGCGGTCCGCGCCGCCGGAGCCGCCCGCCACCCGGCCCGGGCGCGCGTCGCCACCGTCACGACGACCACCACGACGACGGCCACCACCGCGGTCACCGCGGTCGGCACGGACACGAGCGGGCCGTCGAGCCGCGCCACGGCGACCCACGCCAACCCCCAGCCGAGTGCGACCGTCGGGGACAGCCGCCCACGATCCCACACTGCGAGCAGGACCCCCACGAGCCCGGCCACCGCCGCCACGAGCACACCCCAGACGTCCTGCCCGAGGCCGACGCCCCGGAACCCGGCCGCCGTCAGCACCGCCGCGGTGTTCGCCGCCGTCGCGACGCAGACCCACCCGAGGTAGAGCCCGAACGTCCCGTCCGTCACGATCGCACCGACCACGCCGGCCGGACGGGTCCCGCGCAGGATCGCGAACGTCCAGACCAGCACGACCAGCAGCGCGACGATGACGGGTTCGCTGAGCCACAGGAACCCGAACTGCACGGACAGGATCCACGCCGCGTTGAGCAGCAGCGACAGGGTCGCCGGCAGTGCGAGCCGTGCATGCCGTGCGTCGTCAGCGGTCCGGAAGCACTGCCGGACGGCGTACGCCAGCAACCCGACGTAGACGACGCTCCAGATCGAGAACGCGGGACCCGCCGGTGCGATGGCGGTCGAGGATGCCGACAGTGCGCCGCCTGCTGCGTCCTGGATGGGCGTCCCACCCGCCGCACCGGAACCGACGAAGGCCCCGACCACCGCGACGACCGCGCTCACCGCGACCACGATCCTCCAGATCGTCTTCATGTCAGCCCCTTTCGTCAGCATGCTGATGACCTGCAGGCTAGGCCGGATCGGCACCGAGCGCGCAGCGCTCGCCCAGCGAGCGGGGGGACGCGGCCGGGAGGCCCGACCCGCCTCCGCCACGCCCGTCGCGGACCGCGGGGTGCACCACTGCAGTGCGCACTGCGTACGGTGGCGGGGTGAGTGTCGTGCTGAACACCGTCTACGTCGACCGGATCGCGCCGATGGCCAGTCCGTCCCTCGACGACACCTTCCGGATGATCGCGGACCAGGGGGCGAGCGCGTGCATCGTGCTCCACCAGCCGGACGCCGAGGAGCTCGGTGACGTCGCGGTCGCGCTCGGCCTGCACGAACTGGCGGTCGAGGACTCGGCGGAAGGCCACCAGCGACCGAAGCTCGAGCGCTACGGGTCGACGTTGTTCGTGGTCCTCAAGCCGGCGCTGTACCGGGACCAGCAGGAGGAGGTCGCGTTCGGCGAGGTGCACGCCTTCGTCGGCGACAACTTCTTCCTGGTCGTCGTCAAGGAGGACCCGCGGGGCCGAGACAACGTCCCCAGGGCACTGCAGCGCATGAGCGGCAAGCCCGGGCTCGTGACCGTCGGACCGCAGGCGCAGTTGTGGGCGCTGATGGACGCGGTGGTCGACGGGTACGTGCCCGTGATCGACGGTCTGGAAGAGGACATCAACCAGATCGAGGAGCAGCTGTTCGCCGGGGAAGCGGGAGTCTCTCGCCGCGTCTACGAGCTGTTCGGCGAGGTCGTCGACTTCCAGCGTGCCGCCCGGCCGCTCGTGTACATGATCGAGAACATCCACCGTGGCGCGGACAAGTACCACCTGCCGATCGAGATGCAGCGTCGGTTCCGTGACGTCCTGGACCACGCCATCCGCACGGTCGAGCGACTCGACACCTTCCGCCAGCTGCTGCAGAACGCGCTGACGGTCGACTCGACCCTCGCCGCGCAGAAGCAGAACGACGACACCAAGCGCATCTCCGGCTGGGCGGCGATCCTGTTCGCGCCGACGCTCATCGCCGCGATCTACGGCATGAACTTCACGAACATGCCGGAGCTCAGCTGGAAGTGGGGCTACCCGCTGTCGATCGTGGCGATGGTGCTGTTCGCCGTCGTCCTGTACATCGTGTTCAAGGTGAAGCGCTGGTTCTGATCCGGCTGGCGCGTCGAGTTGCGGGAGCGCTCCCAGACCGGGGAGGCTCGAGCGTGCAACGCCGCCGACTGGAGCAATGATGCCGACCGAACCGACCACGCAGGCTGACCTCGTCCACCTCACCGCCGGGGGTGTGTCCCTCGTGCTCGACTGCTCCGAGGACCGACTCCCCGCCGTCCTGCACTGGGGCGCCGCGCTGGGGCCGCTCGACGTCGCCGCCCTCCGAGCGCTCGCCGAGGGGGACGTCGCACTCGTCATGCCGAACGAGGTGGACGCCCCCGTCCGACTCGCCGTGCTGCCCGAGCCCCACCGCGGGTGGTCCGGACGACCGGGCCTCTCCGGACACCGTGACGGCCGTGACTGGTCACCAGCGTTCCGGGTGACCGCACTCGACGTCACGGGTGCGGGATCGGACCAGGGCGGCACGGTCGTGGCCGAGGGGATCGACGAGACGGCGGGACTGGCGGTCCGGGTGACCGTCGAGCTCCTGCCGTCCGGGCTCGTCCGTGCGCGCGCCGCCGTGACGAACCGGGCCCCCGGCGCCTACACCGTCGACGACCTGACGATCGCGTTCCCGGTCCCCGAACGTGCCCGCGAACTCCTCGACTTCGCGGGCCGCTGGGGCAAGGAACGCACCCCGCAGCGTCGCGAGCTCGTGGTCGGCACGCACGCCCGTGACAACCGCAAGGGGCGCACGGGCACGGATGCCGCCACCGTGTTGACCGCCGGCGAGCCCGGGTTCGGCTTCGCCCGCGGCGAGGTGTGGGGCGTGCACACGGCGTGGAGCGGGGACCACCGGCACCACGCCGAGCGCCTGTCCACCGGATCGCAGGTCATCGGCGGCGGCGAACTGCTGCTGCCCGGCGAGGTCCGGCTCGCCGAGGACGCCACCTACGAGGGGCCGTGGGTGTACTTCGCCTACGGGGACGGCCTGGACGACCAGGCACGGCGCTTCCACCGGTGGCTCCGGAGCCGTCCGCAGCACCCGCGCACCCCACGCCCGACGACGATCAACGTCTGGGAGGCGGTCTACTTCGACCACGACCTGGCGCGGCTGATCGACCTCGCCGAGCGTGCCGCGCGCATCGGTGTCGAGCGGTACGTCCTCGACGACGGGTGGTTCCGGCACCGCCGCGACGACCACGCCGGGCTCGGCGACTGGTACGTCGACGAGGACGTCTGGCCGGACGGCCTCGGGCCCATCGTGGACCGGGTCCGAGCACTCGGGATGCAGTTCGGCCTGTGGTTCGAGCCGGAGATGGTGAACGAGGACAGTGGCCTCGCCCGCGCCCACCCGGAGTGGATCATGCAGGCCGACGGGCGACTCCCGGTCCGGTCACGGGACCAGCAGGTGCTCGACCTGGCGATCCCCGAGGCGTTCGACCACGTCGCGGAGCGCATGACGGCGATCATCGGCGAGTACGGCGTCGACTCCGTCAAGTGGGACCACAACCGCGACCTGGTCGAGGCGGGGCACCCCGGTGGCGGTGCCGCCGTGCACGAACAGACCCTCGCGACCTACCGACTGATGGCCTTGCTGAAGGAGCGGTTCCCGGCGCTCGAGATCGA
Organism: Curtobacterium sp. ISL-83; assembly: GCF_018613895.1. Lineage (GTDB taxonomy): Bacteria > Actinomycetota > Actinomycetes > Actinomycetales > Microbacteriaceae > Curtobacterium. The sequence goes on along the minus strand of NZ_JAGGPH010000013.1, from coordinate 138,749 downwards.
GTCGTGCTCGTCGGGTGGGGGCCGCGTCGACCTCGGGGTCATCGAGCACACGGACCGCGTGTGGGTGTCCGACGACATCGACCCGCTCGAGCGGCAGCAGATGCACCGCTGGACGCAGCAGCTGCTCCCGCCGGAACTGCTCGGCGCGCACATCGCGAGTGGCACGAACCACACCACCGGGCGGAACCACGACCTGGCGTTCCGCGCCGGGACCGCGCTGGTCGGGCACCTCGGCATCGAGTGGGACCTCGTGCAGGCGAGCCCGCAGCAGGAACAGGACCTGACGGCGTGGACCGCCCTGTACAAGGAGCTCCGGAGCGTGCTGCACGGCGGCGACCTCGTCCGGATGGACGAGGTCGACGACACCCGGCTCGTGTCCGGGACGGTGTCGCCGGACCGGCAGCGCGCGGTCTTCTTCGTGGCCAGCGTCGGTCGTTCCGAGGTGTCGCACACGGGCCGGGTGCGCTTCCGCGACCTCGACCCGGACACGCGGTACCGCGTGGACCCGATCGTGATCGGCGAGGTCCACGGGCTCCGTGGTCCGGCGTGGTGGTCGGGCGACCGGGTGTTCTCGGGTCGTGTGCTCGGCACGGTCGGCGTCCAGCCGCCCGACATGCCGGCCGAGTGCGTCGTGCCGTTCCGGCTGACGGCGATCTGACGGAGCGCTGACGGCAGCGGCGGTCCCACCGCAGGACGGGAGGCACGTGACGGCCCCGGCGCGCTCGCTAGGGTTGGTCCCGTGCAGCGCTCCGGTCACGCCACGCCCGTGTGGGCACTGCGGCTCGCCGTCGTCACCGGGCTGGTCGGCGTCGCCGGCGGCGTCGCCGGGATCGCCGTCTGGCTCGCCCTGCAGCTCATCCAGTTCGTCGCCTTCGGGTCACCGTTCGGTGGCCACATCGAGGCCGCCGACGCGCCGTCCGGGTGGAACCGGTTCCTGGCGCTCGTCGCGGCCGGTGTCCTGACCGGGCTCGCCTGGTGGGCCCTCCGCCGGTGGGGCCGCCCCGTCGTCTCGGTCCCGGCGGCGGTCGGCGGCAAGCGGATGCCCGCTGTCGCGACCGTCGCGAACGCCGGCGTGCAGATCCTGGCCGTCGGGCTCGGGGCGTCGATCGGTAAGGAGGTCGCTCCTCGCGAGGTCGGGGCGTGGCTCGCCCAGCTCGTGACCGCCCGGGCAGGACTGTCCGTCCGGGAGACGCGGATCCTCGTCGCGTGCGGAGCCGCAGCCGGTCTCGCCGCGGTCTACGACGTCCCGCTCGGCGGGGCGCTGTTCGCCGTCGAGGTCCTGCTCGGCGAGCTCACCTTCGCCACCGCCCTACCGGCGTTCGCCACGAGTGCGATCGCCGCGTTCACCGCGCGCCTGGTCATCCCGGACGAGGTGCTCTACGACGTGCCGGCCATGCACATGTCGAACTCGCTGCTCGTCTGGGCGGTCCTGGTCGGGCCGGTGCTGGGGTTCGCGGGGGTGGGTTTCGTCAAGCTCACGAACCGGCTGCAGAGCCTGGCGCCCAAGGGGTGGCGGCTGCTCGTCGTGCTGCCCGTCGTGTTCGCGATGGTCGGGCTGATCGCGGTGCCGTTCCCGCAGGTGCTCGGCAACGGACGCGCCCTCGGGCTGGTCGCGATGAACACCTCGTTGGACGACTCCGCGATCGCCGGTCTCTCGCCCGTCGTCCTGCTCCTGCTGCTGGCCGTGATCCGGACGATCACGACCTCGGCGACGATCGGTGCCGGGGCGGTCGGTGGCACGCTGACCCCGTCGATCGCCATCGGGTCGGCCGCCGGGGGAGCCCTCGGTGGTGCCTGGCTGCTCCTCTGGCCCGCGGACGGACCGAGCCTGGCGGCCTTCGCGTTCGTCGGGGCCGCCGCGTTCCTCGCGACGACGATGCGAGCGCCGTTCACCGCGCTCGTGCTCGTCGTCGAGTTCACGCAACAGGGGACCGAGATCCTCATCCCGTCGTTGCTCGCCGTCTCGGGTTCCGTCGCGGTGTCGTACGTGCTGGCCCGTCGGCGGAGTGCCCAGATGGCGTGACCGGGGCTTCCCCCGGACCGTCCGCCGCGCCTCCCGGTCCGACTCACGGGTGACCCGACGTCGACCCGCCTAGCATCGGCGCCACACGCGGCGCACCCGGCGCCGCACGACGACGAGGAGCCGCACCGTGGCCGGATTCGACGACATCACCAAGAAGGCACAGGACCTGCTGAAGAGCGCGAAGGTCCAGGACGTCCTGCAGAGCGAGCAGGCCGCGAACATCAGCGACAAGATCCTCGGCGGCGTCGCGGACGCGGTGAACAAGGCGACCGGCGGCAAGCACGCCGACAAGGTCGAGCAGGCCCGGAAGGCCGCGGACGAGCGCCTGGGCCACCACAAGGACTGAGTCCCGGACCCAGGCCGTGACCGGCGCCCGTGGCCGCGCCCGGACCGGCACCGACTGGACGTTCCCGGGAACAACGACCACCATGGACTGGTCGCCCCGACGGCGACACCAGGAGGACAGACCGTGACCGTCGTGGCACCGAACCAGCCGCTCACCGAGACCGAGGTCGAGCGCATCCGGGCGGACTTCCCGATCCTCCAGCAGGACGTGAACGGGCAGCCGCTGGCCTACCTCGACTCCGGGGCGACCGCGCAGCGGCCCGTGCAGGTCCTCGACGCCGAGCGCCGGTTCCTCGAGCACGACAACGCTGCCGTCCACCGCGGCGCCCACACGCTGGCCGCCCTGAGCACCGACGCCTACGAGGAAGCGCGCGCGACGGTGGCGCAGTTCATCGGTGCCGCCGACCCGGCCGAGGTGGTCTGGACCGCGAACGCCACGGACGCCCTCAACCTCGTCGCTTACGGCATCGCGAACGCCAGTCGTGGGCGGGGCGGCGTCGACGCGGCACGCTTCCGACTGGAGCCCGGCGACGAGATCGTCGTCACCGAGGCCGAGCACCACGCGAACCTCGTCCCCTGGCAGGAGCTGGCGGCGCTCACGGGCGCGGTCCTGCGGTGGGTCCCCGTCGCGGACGACGGCACCTGGACCGCAGCGGACGCCGAAGCGGTCATCGGCCCCCGGACGCGGATCGTCGCGTTCGCCCACGTGAGCAACGTCACCGGCATGGTCGCGCCGGTGGCCGCGGTCGTCGCGGCAGCCAGGGCCCACGGCGCCCTGACCGTCCTCGACGCCTGTCAGTCGGCACCGCACCGCCCTCTCGACGTCGAGCAGCTCGGGGTCGACTTCGCGGCGTTCTCGGGGCACAAGATGCTCGGCCCGAACGGCATCGGCGTCCTCTGGGGCCGCTCGGAGCTCCTCAACGCGCTGCCGCCGTTCCGCACCGGCGGCTCGATGATCACGACCGTGACGATGGAGTCGTCGGAGTTCATGCCGGCACCCGAGCGGTTCGAGGCCGGCACGCAGCCGGTGTCCCAGGCGATCGCCCTCGCCGAGGCCGTCCGGTACCTGCAGGCGATCGGCATGGAGCGGGTGCGCGCCCACGAGGAGTCCCTCGCCCGGCGGATGCTCGTCGGTCTCGCCGCCGTCCCCGGCATCCGGGTCGTCGGCCCGCCAGCCGACGTGCCTCGGTCCGGGCTCGCGTCCTTCGACGTCGACGGCGTGCACGCGCACGACGTCGCCCAGTACCTCGACGCCCAGGGCATCGCGGTCCGGTCCGGCCACCACTGCGCCCAGCCCCTGCACCGCCGGCTCGGGTTGACGGCGTCGACCCGCGCGAGCACGTACGTGTACACGACCGAGCAGGACGTGGACCGGTTCGTGCAGGCCGTCAGCGAGATCCGCGCCTACTTCGGAGCGGACGCGTGAACTCCCTCGACAGCCTGTACCAGCAGGTGATCCTCGACCACGCCAAGGCCCGCCACGGTGACGGCCCGCTCGCGCACGCCGACGCGGAGCACTTCGAACGGAACCCGACGTGCGGCGACGAGATCACCGTGCGGGTGCGGCTCGAGCCGGGCACCGACCGGATCGCGGAACTCGGCTGGCAGGGCGACGGGTGCTCGATCTCGATGGCGTCCGCGTCGGTGCTGACCGACATGGCGCCGGGCCGGACGGTCCCCGAACTCCTCGCCGTCAGCGAGTCCTTCCGCGAGATGATGCGCTCGCGCGGTGTCGGCGAGCCGGACGAGGACGTCCTCGAGGACCTGGTCGCCTTCCACGGGGTCTCGAAGTTCGTGATGCGCGTGAAGTGCGCGATGCTCGCCTGGGTCGCCGCCGAGACGGCCGTCCGGCAGGCGGTCGCCGCTGCGCGCTGACGGGAGGCCCGGCGCACGTCCGCGCGTCGGCCGTCCGTTCGCGGACGGCTGGCTGGCCCGCGACGGATCGGTCCGCCGGTCAGGAGCGGTCAGCGGCTGAGCCGGAGGTCCCGCCAGGTGAAGCCCCCACGGGGCGGGAGCGCCGCGCGGATCTGGTCCTCGTCGAACCGGAGCCGGGGTGCGAGGTCCGCGGGCAACTCGCCGGCCGGTTGCACGGCCTCCGTGACGCCCTCGGCGAGCATCCGGACCTGTGCCTTCGTGACGAGGGGCACCTTCATGGTCCACTCCGTCACCTGCCCGAGGGCCCGGTGCGCGCACACCGGCGCGGGGAAGACGACCACGCGCCGGTCCACCACACGCGCGACCCGGCGGACGGCATCGCTGAGCAGCAGGGTCTCGCCGCCGCGGACGGCGACGGTCTGCCGGCTGAGCCGACCGTCGAGTGCCGCGACGAGCACGTCGACGAGCTCGGCGACCGGGATGGGGCTGATGGTCTTCTCGCGGAGCCCGACCGAGGCGAACACGGGCACGGTCTGCACCGTGTGGCTGAGGTGGTCGACGAGGTGGTCCCCGTGCCCGTAGATCATGCCGGCCTTGAGGATCGTGTAGTCGAGGCCGGAGGAGCGGACCATCTCCTCCGCCTGCCACTTCGTCTCGTGGTACGGCGAGCCGGAGCCGGGACGGGCGCGGAGGAAGCTGAGGAGTACCACCTTCCGGACACCCGCGAGGCGCGCTGCCTCGAGCACCGCAGCGGTGCCCTGGACGTGCACCCGGTCGAACGTCTGCTCGCCGATCTCGCGGTTGATGCCGGCGCAGTGCGCGACGACCTCGACCCCGGCGAAGGCCGCGGTGAGGGCGTCCACGTCGTCGATCTCCACCCCGGTGCTCCGCGAGACGACGACCACGTCCTCCGCGGCGTACCGCTCGGCGAGGTGACGTCCGACGAACCCGGTTCCCCCGGTGATGGCGATGCGCATGCTGCTCAATGTACGGGCTGGGTCGCCGCGGCGAGGACCCTCCGGAGATCCTGATCACCCGTGCCCTCCGGGCGGTTGCGGCCTAGGGTCCGGCCCATGAGCAACGCGACGAACGACGGCGACCTCGACGACTTCCGCGAGGCGCAGGACACGGACTACGAACCGGCCCCGGTCGTCCACGACCCGGACGACCTGCCCATCGACGACGACGGCGACGACGAGGTGTTCCCCGACGACGAGCGTCCGGTGCCGCTCGACCCGGACCTCGACCCCGAGACCGACTAGTCACCCCCGCGCGACGGGGCTGCGAGACTGGCCGCATGCCCTGCTCCGTGACGGCCGAGCGCCCCGCGCGCGATGAACTGCTCCGGTTGTACGCCTCCGTCGGGTGGACCGCGTACACCCGTGACCCGGACCGGCTCGTCGCTGCGGTGGCGGCGTCCCAGCTCGTGCTCGTCGCCAGGACCGACGAGGGTGCCCTGGTCGGTCTCGCGCGCGCGATCTCCGACGGCCTGACGATCGCCTACGTCCAGGACGTCCTCGTGGACCCGGCCGTCCAGAGGACCGGTGTGGGCGGAGCGCTGCTGGACGAGGTCCTGCGGCGGACGGCGGACATCCGCCAGGTCGTCCTGCTCACCGATGCGGAACCGGCCCAGCGGGCTTTCTACGAGTCCCGTGGCTTCACCGAGACGCACGACGTCGCACCGCAGCCACTCCGCTCCTTCGTCCGGATCGCATGACCCGCGTCCGAGAACCTGTTGACAGGGCGTGGCTATTGGGATTAGCTTATGGCTAACACCAATAGCCACGGAGGCGACCATGCTGGAACACCTGCAACTCGACGAGGGAACGCTCGCCTACGACCTCACCGGGGACGGCCCGCTCGTCGTCCTGGCACACGGGATGGGCGACAGCCGCCACTCCTACCGGTTCGTCGTCCCTGAACTCGTCGCCGCCGGGTACCGCGTCGCCAACGTCGACGTCCGCGGCTGCGGGGACTCGAGCACCGGGTGGCCGAGCTACACGCGCGGCGACATCGCGAGTGACCTCGTCGCGCTCGTCCGGCACCTCGGCGGTCCCGCGGTGATCGTCGGCCAGTCGATGAGCGGGGGTGCGGCGACGATCGCAGCTGCTTCGGCTCCCGACGTCGTCACCGGCATCGTCGAGCTCGCACCGTTCACCCGCAAGCAGGACGTCGACCTCGTCGGTCTGGTGCGGAACGCCCGCCACCGTGCCGGCACCTTCCAGCTCGCGAAGGTCATGCTCGCCGGCAGCCTCGCCGGTTGGCTGGCGTACCTGGACCTCGCCATCCCGACGAAGCCCTCCGACTGGGAAACGGAGCGGAACCGCTTCGCGACGACCCTGGGCCAGCCGGAACGCATGGCCGTCCTCCGGTCGATGACCAGGACCTCGCCGGCCGATGCGGGGGTGAGCCTGGCCGAGGTGCGCTGCCCCGTCCTCATCATCGAGGGCAGTGCCGACCCGGACTGGGCGGACCCGCGGGCCGAGGCGGAGCGGATCCTGCGCGACCTCCCCGAGGGCATCGGCGAGGTCGCGGTCATCGACGGCGCCGGCCACTACCCGCACACCGAGACGCCGCACGAAGTCGTCGAGCTGGTCCTGCCGTTCCTCCGCCGGACCCTGCCGCAGTCCGCCGAGGGCCACCGTGCCTAGGGCCGGGTTGACGGCCGCGTCCGTGACCGAAGCCGCCGCGGCGCTCGCCGACGAGATCGGGCTCGCCCAGCTGAGCATGAGCGTCGTCGCCGAGCGGCTCGGGGTGAAGGCGCCGTCGCTGTACAAGCACGTCGACGGACTCCCCGACCTCGTCCGGCGGGTCGCGGTCCTCGCCGCCACGGAACTCGGCGACGCGTTGCGCGACGCGATGCAGGGGAGGGCCGGCCGGGACGCCCTCGAGGCGATGGCGCTGATGGTCCGGCGGTACGTGCAGGAGCACCCCGGCCGCTACTCCGCCACGCTCGGTGTCCGCCGGGGGGCTGACGACGACCCGCTCACCGCGGCGATGGACCGCACGCTGGCGTCCTTCGCCGCCGCGCTCCGCGGGTACGCACTCGACCCGGCCGACGAGGTCCACGCGCTCCGCGTCATCCGGAGCACGGTCCACGGCTTCGCGACCCTGGAGGCCTCGGACGGCTTCCAGATGGCGACGGACGTGGACGCCAGCTTCGCCTGGCTGATCGCGTTCCTGGACCACGGCCTACGCGCCAGCCGGAGCGAAGACGACGTCCGGGGACGCCGCCTCGGTCCGTGACGTCAGTCGGTGTAGTAGCCGGCTTCGAGGTCCTCGACGAGGCTGGGGCCGATCGGGTCCCAGCCGACGAGTCCGCGGGTCAGTGTCGCGGAAGCGGGCTGGTCACCTCCGAGGAGCGCTCCGAACACACCCAGCTGCTCAGCGTCGACGGCTGCCGCTCGGAGGCCCGTCTTGGCCGAGACGACAGCGGCGACGTCCCGCATCGCGACGCCTTCTTCTCCGACCGCGTGCAGGACGGACCCTGCGGGTGCTCGCTCGATCGCGAGGAAGAACAACCGTGCAGCGTCGGTGATGTGCACCGCCGGCCAGCGGTTCGAACCGTCGCCGACGTACGCTGCCACGCCGAGCTGGCGATCCAGTCCGACGAGGGCGGCGATGAGCCCGTTGCGGTCTCCTTCGCCGTGGACGGTGCGAGGCATCCGCACGAGCGCAGCGCGGATGCCCTGTTCGGCCAGGGCCAGGACCGCGTCGGCTGTCCTTGCTCGGGCACCGGCGGGGCCGGCGGGGTCGAGAGGGTCGTCCTCGGTGGCGACTCGGCCGAGGAGGATCGGGGTGCCGGATGCAGCGATGAACGCCTTCCCGCTTCCCGCGAGCGCCGTTCCGATCTTCCCCACGAGTGCCACTTCGTTGTCGACGGTCTCGTCGAACTCGGTGAAGTCGAGGGTGAAGGCGAGGTGGGCGGTCGCATCGGCCCGCACGGCTGCGGCGACGATGAGGTCGTGATCCGACATGTCGCCCAGGATCGCTGTCCCGCCGAGGGCACGGATCTTGTCGGCGGAGGCGTCGGACCGGGCGAGCCCGACGACGTCGTGGCCGACCGCGATCAGCTCGCGTGTCAGTGCAGTACCGATCCAGCCGGACGCCCCGGTGATGAAGACGCGCATGGTGATCCTCTTCTCGTCGCAGCCACATGGGATCGTGTTCGATCCGCAACCGATGTGACTGAGTAACATCACAATACACACGATGTGACCGAGTCACATCACCTAGACTGCTGTCATGGGCAGATGGGAGCCGGATGCGCAGGGTCGGCTCCTGCGTGCCGCGTTCGAGCTGTTCGGCGAGCGAGGGTACGAAGCGACCACGACGGCGCAGATCGCCGAACGTGCCGGCCTGACCAAGACCACGTTGTTCCGCCTGTTCGCCGACAAGCGGGAGATCGTGTTCCAGGCCCAGGGTGCCCTCGTGGCGCTGGTCCAGGAAGGCGTTGCGGAGGCACCGGCCGATGCCAGCCCGTGGATGCTCCTGTCCGACGGCCTTCGGCGCCTTTCTTCCGCACACACCGAGGAACAGCGCGGTACCGGCCGCATCCTCGACTCCCTGCTGCTGACGAGCGCCGAGCTCAACGAACGCGCTGTCCAGAAGCGATTCGTGATCACCGCAGCGTTGGAGACGGCACTCATCAAGCGACACGTGGATCCCGCGCCTGCGGGCATCCTGGCCGACGTCGGGATGCGCGCGTACTACGCGGGGTACGCCGTGTGGGTCGCGGAGGACGGCCCGGAACCCATGACGCGCTTCGTGCTCGATCAGCTCGAACAGTACGCAGATGCGGTGGATCACCTGTACCGGGACCGACACCCCGGTCCGTGACGTCGCCACCGGCCCCCAGCGCCTTGGCGTGCCGATCGCCGGTCGTGCGCACTGACCAGCCGCGCGCCCCTGCGGACCCGCACCGCGCCTCCCGTCCGCCGTCATTGATCGTCACGATGCGTGACGGACGCGACCACCGGCCGTAGCGTCCTGCCCGTGACCACGAACCCCGAGCCCCGGCAGATCCGCTTCAACGCGTTCGACATGAACTGCGTCGCGCACCAGTCGTCAGGACTGTGGCGCCATCCCCGTGACCGTTCCCGGCACTACAACGACCTGTCCTACTGGACGAACCTGGCGCAGCTGCTCGAGCGCGGGCACTTCGACGGGATCTTCATCGCCGACGTGCTCGGGACGTACGACGTCTACGGGGGCACGAACGAGGCAGCGCTCCGCACCGGCTCTCAGGTCCCGGTGAACGACCCGATCCTGCTCGTGTCGGCGATGGCCGCCGTGACCGAACACCTCGGGTTCGGGATCACCGCGGGCACGGCGTACGAGCACCCGTACCCCTTCGCCCGGCGGATCTCGACCCTCGACCACCTGACGAAGGGGCGCGTCGGGTGGAACGTCGTCACCGGCTACCTGCCGAGCGCCGCTCGGAACATGGGGCAGACCGACCAGCTGTCGCACGACGACCGGTACGACGTCGCCGACGAGTACCTCGAGGTCCTCTACAAGCTTTGGGAGGGCTCGTGGGAGGACGACGCCGTCATCGAGGACCGGGAGACCGGCGTCTTCACGGACCCGTCGAAGGTGCACCCGATCGAGCACCACGGCACGCACTTCGACGTCCCCGGCATCCACCTGTCCGAGCCGTCGATCCAGCGCTCGCCGGTGATCTACCAGGCGGGGGCGTCGCCCCGCGGCATCCGGTTCGCGGCGGAGAACGCCGAAGCCGTCTTCGTCGGTGCACCGACCATCCCGCAACTCGCGGAGACGGTCCGCAAGATCCGGGACGCCCTGGAGGCCGCTGGTCGCGACCGGTACGCCGCCCGCGTCTACACGCTGCTCACCGTCATCACCGACGAGACCGACGAGCTGGCGCGGGCGAAGTACGCCGACTACGCCTCGTACGCGTCGGCGGAGGGTGCCCTCGTGCTCAACTCCGGGTGGATGGGCGTCGACCTGTCCCAGTACGACCTGGACGAGCCGCTCGGGAACATCGAGTCGAACGCGATCCAGTCGGCGGCCGCGAACCTGTCGGCGGCGACGGGAGAGGACGGCGCGAACTGGACGGTGCGCGACATCGCTCGGCACACCGCGATCGGCGGACTCGGTCCGGTCGAGGTCGGCAGTGGTGCGACCATCGCCGAGCGCCTCATCGCGATCCAGGAGCAGACCGACGTCGACGGCTTCAACCTGGCGTACGCGGTGACCCCCGGCACGTGGGAAGACGTCATCGAGTTCGTCGTCCCCGAGCTGCGCGCCCGCGGGGCCTACCCGGACGGGTACCGGGAGGGCTCGCTGCGCCACAAGCTGCACGGGCGCGGCGACCGGCTGCCGGACGAGCACCGGGGCGCCGGGTTCCGGGTCGGGGAGCGCGAGGCTGCGACGGCGCGCTGAGGGCAGTCGTAGGGTGGATCGGTGATCACCGGTTCCGTCCCCCACGTCCAGGTGGGGTCGGACGCCGACGTGGCCGAGTGCATCGCGCTCTGGACGGCGGCGGTCGCCACCCGCGACGGCGTGCAGGAGTCCGCGGCGGTCCGTGCTCGCGCTGCCGAGAAGTTCCGGGTGGAGCGTGTCGCGCTCGTCGTGCTCCGCGGCTCCGCGCACCGGCAGGACGGCGTCGACCGGCCGATGCCGCTGGACGGGTTCGCCCTGGTGACGGCGCCGGGTACGGGGCGGCCCGACGACCCGGCGGACGCCGCCTACCTGTCACTGCTCGCCGTCCGACCCGACCTGCAGGCCCACGGCGTCGGTCGTGCGCTGCTGACGGCCGCGGTCGACGCTGCGGTCGCGCGGGGGCATCGGTCGGTCGCGTTGCACGTGCTCACGGACAACGCCCGGGCGGTCCGGCTCTACGCCGCCGCCGGGTTCCGGCCCGTCGGCGTGCCCTTCCCGCACGCCCTGTCCGGGGTCGAGACGCAGACCTTCGTCACCGGCCCGCGGTGAACCCGTCCGCGGGTCCCAGCTCCGCGGCGAGGGCAGCGTTCCGCTCCGTGATGAGGCGCTCGAGGTAGCGGCGGAGCACCAGGACCTCGGCCAGCCGGCCGAGCGGCCCGAAGGGCGCACGGAACTCGATCTCGTCGATCATGCGCGTGCCGCGGGCTGGGGGCATGCGCGCGCCGCGGGCTGGGGGCATGCGCGCGCCGCGGGCTGGGTGCATGCCCGTGCCGCGTGCCGACGGCTCGAAGCGGTGCTCGTGTCGGAACCGGGCGAACGGACCACGCACCTGTTCATCGACGAACCGGTGCGGGGCCTCCAGGGCGGTGATGCGACTCGTGAGCTGCCAGACGACGCCCAGGTGTCGCGCCCGGAACGTGACGGTCTCGCCCAGGCCGATCGCGCCGTTCGTCGTGCCGGCCACGGCGCGTTCGCCCGTCCCCGCGAGGGAGCGCTCGTGCGCACCGATGTCGAGCGAGATCGCGAACACACGCTCCGGTGGTGCGTCGAGCTCGGTGACGATCCGGAAGGACGCGGTCACGGTGCGGCCGGCCAGACCTGCGGGACGGAACGGTCGTCGTCGCGCAGGACGGCGGCGATCAGTTCATCGTGGCGTCGCCCGCGGTGCGTCACGCCGAGCCGTCGGCGCCCCTCGAACCGCAGACCGAGCCGTTGCGCCACCGCCGCCGACGGGGTGTTCGAGGCGATCGCGCGCCACTGCACCCGGAGGAGCCCGAGACCGCCGGGCTCCGATGCGAACGCCCAGTCCAACACGCGCCGCACGGCCTCCGTGACGAAGCCGTGGCCCCGGCCGTCGGGGTGCATGGCGTAGCCGATCTCGGCCGTGCCGTCGGCGAAGCCGAACAACCCGACCGTGCCGAGCAGGCGGGGGTCGTCGCCGACGCGGATCCCGAACTCGCACCGGGAGCCGGACTCCCAGCCCTGCACGACGGTGGTGATCCACTGCGCGGCCTCGGCCCGGCCGTACGGAACGGGCACCGGCGTGTAGGCGATGACGTCGGGATCGTTCGCGTACGCCACCACGTCGGGGACGTCTGCGGGCACCGGGACGGACAGGACCGAGCGCGCGGTCCGGAGGGTGACGGGCTGCATGCACCGAGGGTACCGAGCGCTCCGGTACCGTCTCGGAGATGACGCTCGACGCCTTCACCTTCCCGGTCATCGACGGACACAACGACCTGCCGTGGGAGCGTCGCGAGACCCACGACTCCAGCGTCGAGGGCATCGACACCGAGCACGGGACGCTGCACACCGACCTGCCGAAGCTCCGCGCCGGGGGCGTGGTCGGGCAGTTCTGGTCGGTCTTCGTGCCGGCGGACGACCCGGATCCCGTGCGGACCACGCTGCAGCAGATCGACCTGGCGCACCGCATCATCGAGCGGTACCCCGACGACCTCGCACTCGCCCGGACAGCGGCGGAGGTCCGGGCAGCTGTCGACGCCGGACGGATCGCCTCGCTGCTCGGCGCCGAGGGCGGGCACGCGATCGCGGACGACCTGGCGGTGCTCCGCGACCTCGCCCGACTCGGCGTGCGCTACATGACGCTCACGCACAACGACGACACCCCGTGGGCGGACTCGGCCACCGGGCAGCGACCACACGGCGGGTTGACCGACCGCGGGCGTCAGGTGGTCGCCGAGATGGAGCGCATCGGGATGCTCGTCGACCTGTCGCACACCGCGCCGGCGACGATGCACGACACGCTCGACGTCGCGACGCGGCCCGTCCTGTTCAGCCACTCGTCCACCGTCGCGGTCGCGGACCACCCGAGGAACGTGCCGGACGACGTGCTCACCCGGCTGTCGGCGAACGGCGGGGTCGTGATGATCACCTTCGTGCCCGCGTTCGTGTCGCGGGCATGGGCCGACTGGGAGGCCTCGGGGTCGCTCGGGGACCCGCCCGTCGTGACCGTGTCCGACGTCGCCGACCACGTCGAGCACGCCCGGGACCTCGCCGGGGTCGAGCACGTCGGACTGGGCGGGGACCACGACGGGACGCCGGTGCTCGTGCCGGACCTCGGGGACGTGTCGCGGTACCCGGTGCTCGCGGGGGAGCTGCAGCGTCGGGGGTGGGGCGCGGAGGACCTGCGGGCGCTCGCCGGGGGGAACGTGCTGCGGGTGCTCGAGGCGACTGATGACCGGTTCGCACGGACGGCGTTCGTGCGCTGATCACATCGCGGCTGCCGTGCATACGGATTGGTGGACTGGCGGGGAGCCGCAGTTCCAGTATCGCGGGATGACCGACGCCGACACGCTCCCCGGGGAGTACGCCGAGATGCTCCGATCGATCCGCGACCGGGTGGCGACCGCCAGGGCTCGCGCCCAGTTGGCAGCCAACACCGAACTCGTGCACCTCTACTGGTCGATCGGTGCGGCGTTGCTCCAGCGCTCCCGAACGGGTCGCTGGGGGAGCGGTGTGCTCGCTCAGCTCGCCGATGACCTCCGGGCGGAGTTCCCGTCGATGCGGGGGTTCTCAGCGACGAACCTCAAGTACATGCGCCAGTTCGCAGCTGCCTGGCCTGACGAGTCATCAATCGGTCAACAAGCCGTTGACCAATTGCCGTGGGGTCACATCACCGTGCTGCTCAGCGTCGCGGATGCGAGCGAGCGAGCGTGGTACGTGCGAAGTGCAGTCGACGGTGCCTGGTCGAGAAGCGTCCTCCGACACAACGTCAGACAGGGGCTCGCGACGCGACAAGGTGCCGCGCAGACGAACTTCCACCGCCTGCTGGACGACGACGGCGCAGACCGTGCGCAGGACGTCACGCGTGACCCCTACGTCCTCGACTTCTTGGCGGTCGACGGCGACCAGAACGAGCGGGCGCTCGAGGGCGCGATGGTCGAACGCATCACCGACACCCTCAGAGAACTCGGATCAGGGTTCGCGTTCGTCGGACGGCAGGTGCACTTCGATGTCGACGGCAACGACTTCTTCGTCGACCTGCTCTTCTTCCACGTCGAACAGTTGCGCTACATCGTGGTGGAACTCAAGTGGGGTGACTTCAAGCCGGAGCACGTCGGGCAACTCTCCTTCTACGTCGCCCTCGTCGACGACCGGCTCCGGCTCGCGACCCATGCCGACACCGTCGGCCTCCTACTGGTCCGCGGAAAAAGCGACGCGGTCGTTCACTATTCGCTCGCCTCGACCAACGCCCCCGTGGGCGTCGCTGCCGACGAGCTGCTCCCTCCGGAGCTCCAGCGTTCGCTCCCGACCGAGGAGCAGTTGCAGCGTGCGCTGCTCGGGACGCATTGACGGGGCGGAGGCAGCGGTGCGTCCGGTGGGGAGCGCGCGTCACGGAACAGGGGTGCGTCGGGTCCGGTCGCTAGGATCGGGCGCACACCGCGCCTCCAGTGCTGGAGCGCGTCGCGACCCGAAGAAGGACGGACCGGATGAGCGGCACGATCTACGACAACATCTCGCAGGCGTTCGGGAACACCCCGCTCGTCCGGCTCAACCGGCTGCCGCAGGCAGGCGGGGCCGAGGTCCTGGCGAAGCTCGAGTTCTACAACCCCGGCGCGAGCGTCAAGGACCGCCTCGGTGTCGCGATCATCGACGCAGCCGAGCAGTCCGGCGACCTGAAGCCCGGCGGCACCATCGTCGAGGGCTCCTCCGGCAACACCGGCATCGCGCTCGCACTGGTCGGTGCCGCCCGCGGCTACCGGGTCGTCATCACGATGCCCGAGACCATGAGCGTCGAGCGTCGCGCCCTCATCCGGGCGTACGGGGCCGAGGTCGTTCTGACCCCCGGGCCCGTCGGCATGAAGGGCGCAGTCGCGCAGGCCGAGCAGATCGTCGCCGAGACGCCCGGGGCGATCCTCGCCCACCAGTTCGAGACGGCGGCGAA
Source organism: Curtobacterium sp. ISL-83 (assembly GCF_018613895.1). Taxonomy (GTDB): domain Bacteria; phylum Actinomycetota; class Actinomycetes; order Actinomycetales; family Microbacteriaceae; genus Curtobacterium. The sequence continues at coordinate 123,696 of NZ_JAGGPH010000013.1, read as the reverse complement.
CGCGGCCATCCACCGTCGCACCACGGCGGAGGAGATCCTCCGCGACACCGAGGAACACGTGGACGTGTTCGTCGCGGGTGTCGGCACCGGCGGCACGATCACCGGCGTCGGGCAGGTGCTCAAGGAGCGCGTGCCTGGCGTGCAGATCGTCGCCGTCGAACCGAAGGACTCTCCGCTGCTGTCCGAGGGCAAGGCCGGGCCGCACAAGATCCAGGGTCTCGGAGCGAACTTCGTGCCCGAGGTGCTCGACCGGAGCGTCATCGACGAGGTCTTCGACGTCGAGCTGGACGACGCGCTCCGTGTGGCACGCGCGCTCGGCACCCAGGAGGGGATCCTGGCCGGGATCAGCTCGGGCGCCATCATCCACGCCGCGCTCGAGATCGCCGCTCGCCCGGAGAACGCCGGGAAGCGCGTCGTGGCGATCGTCTGCGACACCGGCGAGCGGTACCTGTCGACGATGCTCTTCGAGGGACTCTCTGCGTGACGCGACCCGCCCCACTCGGGGTGTGGCGGGCCATCCGGGAGGACCTGGCCGCCGCACGCCGTGACGATCCGGCTGCCCGGGGCGACCTGGAGAACGCGATCGTCTACTCAGGTCTGCACGCGATCTGGACCTACCGGGTGACCCATCGGCTGTGGAACGCCCGCAACCTGCCGGGCGCACGCTTCACGGCGCGGGTGCTCTCGCAGATCGCCCGGTCCGTCACGGGGATCGAGATCCACCCGGGTGCCCGGATCGGCCGTCGGTGCTTCATCGACCACGGCATGGGCGTGGTGATCGGTGAGACCGCGGTCATCGGTGACGACGTCGTGGTCTTCCACGGCGTCACGCTCGGCGGCAGGGGCGGTGCCCACGGCCAGGGTGCCCGGCGGCATCCACGGGTGGGGGACCGCGTCGTGCTCGGCGCGGGGTCCTCACTGATCGGCGCGATCACCGTCGCAGCCGACAGTGTCATCGGAGCGAACACCGTCGTCACGAAGGACGTGCCGGCGGGGTCGGTCGTCACCGGCGTCGCCGGCACCGCTCGGCCTCGCTCGGGGCACGAGGGTGTGCCCCCGCTCGGGCCCGACCAGGTCAGCTGAGCTCGCAGGCGATCCCGTCGCCGTCCGCGTCGCTCTTCTTGTTCGCGTTGTAGAGGGCGTCGTCCTTCTTCACCGTGCCCTTGAGCGCGCGGTAGGTGATCTTGCCGCCCGAGTTGACGCGGTTCTGCGTCACCGACTTCTTCGCGATCCCGCCGGAGTACACCTTGTGGATCGCCGTGCAGTTCTTGTAGACCGTGGGGGCCGCCTGGGCTGCCGAGGCGCCACCGACGATCGAGGAGGCGGCCAGGACGATGGCCGCGGCGGTGACGCCGAGCGTGCGGGTGGTGCGCATGGGTTCCCCCGGGGATCATGGAGACCGGTTCCGGCCGCCGCGTCGGGTACGCGGTCCCTCGATCGTACGACCTGATCGAACCTCACGATGACCCCCGATCAGGTGGGTCGATGCAGGTGGGTCGGTGGCGGGTGCGTGTCGGTCGTGGCGGGCATGCTGGTGCGATGGACGGGGAAGCGCTGCACGAGATCGCGATCCGCACGGCGATGGCGCTGCCGGCGGTCGACGAGACGCAGCCCTTCAGTGAGGGCACGTTCGTGTACAAGGTCGTCGGGAAGATGTTCGCGATGACGACCGAGCTGCGCGGCGTGCCGATCGTGAACCTCAAGTGCGCGCCGCCGCACGGGGCGTCCCTCGTGCGGGACCACGACGAGATCACGCCCGGCTGGCACATGAACAAGCAGCACTGGATCACGCTCGCACCGGGTCCCGGGATCGACGAGGAGTTGGTCGAGGACCTGGTGGCGAACGCCTACGAGCTGGTCGTCTCGGGGCTGCCCCGGGCGCGACGCCCGATCGACCCGGCGCGTCGGGCGCAGGCCGACTGACGGCCCGGAACCCGGCCCTCGTCGTCGGTCAGCCTCGTTCGGATGCGACGGCGCTCCGCAGCAACGCGGAGCCGAGCAGGACGGCCACCGCTTCGTCGACCAGCCGGTTCCCCTGTGCACGCGAGATCCGGCGTGACGCGACGAGCCTCGCGATGCCCTGCAGGGTCGCCGCGAACAGCAGCTTGAAGGTCTCCCGCGGTTCCGTGCCGTGCGTCGAGGGGCTCGCTCCCATCGCGTCGTCGAGCACCCCGAAGAGCCGTGCGGCGGCGTCTCGCACCGCGCCCACCTGGCCGTCCGTCTTCGCCTGGAACATGAGGTCCATCAAGGCCGCGTCATCGATCGCGAAGTCGACGTACGCCCGTGCGACCCGTCGGAACCGGTGTTCCAGGGCGCCACCGGCCGCGAGTGCGGTCCGCACATCGTCCGTCAGGCGGTCGAATCCGACCTCGGCCAGGGCGTCGAGCAGTGCCTGCCGGTCGCGGAAGTGGCTCCGCGGAGCGCCGTGGCTGACCCCGGCGCGTCGGGCGAGCTCGCGCAGGGAGAGTCCGTCGAGCCCGGTCTCCCGGAGCATCGTCGTCGCCTCGTCGAGCAGCGCCGAGCGCAGGTTCCCGTGGTGGAAGGGCCGCTCGGTCATGTGGCCATCGTACGTGATCTAGGCATTGCCTATTATCTAGACATCGCCTACATTGGGCGACGAGCAACCAGTGCTCCGCGGTGCCCGTGCCCAACGGGGTGGACAGGATGACGACATGAACGAGCAGAAGACCTTCCTGGTGTTCGGTGGAACCGGGCAGACGGGGCGGCACTTCGTCCGTCTCGCACTGCAACAGGGGCATGCGGTGCGCGTGCTCGCGCGCACGCCCAGCAAGCTCGCGATGGAGCACGAGGACCTGCAGGTCGTGCCGGGGTCGATCACCTCGGAACTCGACCTCGACGCACTCCTCACCGGAACGGACGCGGTCGTGGCCATGCTCGGCGACGTCGCGGCGCAGCGGGAGCGACAGGTGAACACCGAGTTCGTCCGGGCGCTCGTGCCCGCCATGCGACGGCAGGGGGTCAGGCGGTTCCTGTACCAGGCGGGTGGCCTCAGCGCGGCACCGGGGAAGCGCCTCGCACCAGCGCTCCGGCTGGTCCGCAGCACCATCGCCCGCGGGTACATCGGGCAGCACGAGGACAACGAGGCCGTGATGCGGTACCTGGACGAGGAAGCACGGGACATCGAGTGGATGGTGCACCGCGCCGGCATCGGCTCCGACGGTCCGTCGAAGGGCGAGCTGTACCGGTCACCGTCGGCCATCAGCATCGGGACGTTCGTGGACTGCGCCGCCTACAACCTCCGCACGGTCCAGGACGAGCGCGCAGTGCACACGTGCGACCCGAGCACGTACCGACGACCGTCGGGAGACCGAGACCGGGCCTGAGGGACCGGCTCGTCCGGAGTGCGAGCGACTAGGCCCGGACCCGGGTCAACACCTTCGTGACCTCGCGCTCCACCTTCGGCGCGAGCCGACTGCTCGACGCCAGGACCGCCCGTGCCTGCTCCGTCGAGAGTCCGGCGAACAGGTCACCGATCGTGACGCCGTGCTCCGGACGGTGGGTGATGACGACCGGATCACCGGCCGCGACCGGACCCGAGCGCACGACCCGGAGGTACGCACCGGGGCGCCCCTCGGCCGCGAACCGCTTCACCCACTTGTCGAGACGCATCCGCCGGGCGAACGTGCCGCACGGGATGCGCGGGATGGTGACCTCGAGTTCCAGGGTCTCGCCGATCCGCCATCGTTCGCCCGTCACGGCACCGGTGACGTCGATGCCGGTCGTTCGGAGGTTCTCGCCGAACAGTCCCGGAGGGATGTCGCGGTCGAGCATCTCCGCGAAGTGGGCCGCGTCCTCGTCGGCGTAGGCGTACACGGCCTGGTCCTCGCCCCCGTGGTGCTTCCGGTCGGCCTGCACGTCTGCGTGCAGGCCGAGGGGGCGGACACGCACGGCCCCGTCGACGGGACGCTTGTCGATCGCGGTGACGCCGATCGTGCCGGAGTCTGGCAGGAGCTGCGCGACGCGACAGACGGCGGTGACGGTGGCCATGTCGACACTCTGCCGCATCCCGACGCCGGGTGTGGGGAACCGGAACGGATCCGAGATCGGGTGTGACGATCGCGCGGTCCGGTCCGTCCTACCGACAGCGGCCGAGATCCGGTCGCCTGACGAGGAGGACCCCCATGGCCGACACGACGACGCCCACCACGACCGCAGCGACGCCCACCGACGCCACCCGGACCGCCGCGCACACAGGGACGTCCGGCTCGACCGGCTCGACGGGCACGACGGGCACGACGGGCACGACCGTGATCGACGACACCGTCGTCGCGAAGGTCGCCGGCATCGCCGCCCGCGACGTCGCCGGCGTGCACTCCCTCGGCACCGGCGCGGCCCGTGCCATCGGCGCGATCCGCGACGCGATCGGACAGCGCGACCTCGCCCAGGGCGTGAAGGTCGAGGTCGGCGAGAAGCAGGTCGCCGCCGACATCGTCATCGTCGCCGAGTACCCCGTCGCCCTGCAGGACGTCGCCGACGGCGTCCGAACCGGGGTCGCCCGCGCGCTCCAGCAGATCGTCGGCATGGACGTCGCCGAGGTCAACGTCACGGTCCAGGACGTCTTCATCCCCGGTGACGAGGACGAGACGCCGTCCCGGGTGGCATGACGACCAGCAGGACCGGGTGCGGAGCCGGGGCGGTCCACCGTCGGACCGCTCCGGCGCACCTGCTCGCGCAGGCGCGTGTTCACGCGCTCAGCGCCCGACGAGTCGGCGTCACGAAGGTCGTCTCCACCCGCGGTCTCCGGGGCGGACTCCCCAAGGGCTTCGCCGGGGACCACGTCGGCTGAAGCGCTGAGCGGAACGGGGGAGCACCGGAGCTGCACCGCGGAGCGGGCGCTCCGCCGGCCGCGCCACCACCGGCAGGGCACACCACCCGCAGGAGACATCCACCCATGACCAGTAGAAGGAAACCGTGCAGCACCAGCCCCTCGTGGACCTCGACGACGCCGTCCTCGCCGGTCGCGCGTCCGACGGCGACGTCCGGGCGTTCGAGGTCCTCATCCGGCGGTACACACCGCTGCTCCGGGCCTACGCGCGTCGGACACTCGATTCCACCGACGAACTCGACGACGTCGTGCAGGAGACGTTCATCACCGCGTGGAGCCGACTCGACGCGCTCGAGGACCGTGCCCGCGTCAAGTCCTGGCTCATGCGCATCCTCAGCCGGAAGTGCATCGACCGGATCCGCGCCCGCCGTGACCACGACGACGTCACCGAACTCGAGGTCGCCGCGCCGTCCCACGATGCTCCCGACCGCGTGGCCGAGGCGCGTTCGCGCGAGGAGGCGGTGGAGGTGGCACTCGCGTCCCTGCCGGACGAACAGCGGCGGTGCTGGATCATGAAGGAAGTGCTCGAGTACCGCTACGAGGACATCGCGGAGGAGCTCGGCCTCCCGGCATCGACCGTGCGTGGGTTGCTCGCACGGGCGCGGAAGAACATGATCCGACTGATGGAGGGATGGCGATGACGGAGCCGGACCGAACACTGCCCGACGTCCCCGGTGACCTCGACGGTCACACGATCGACGAACTCGCGGACTACCTCGACGCGGGGATGGTGCCCGCGGACCCGACCATCGACGACTCGCCGTCCTGTCAGAACGCCCTCGCCGCGATCGTCCGGCTACGGCAGTCGTCCCTGCGCGCGCTGGAGGAGGCGGCGGCGGACGAGCCGCCGGCGGACGAATCCTGGATCAGCGGCGTCCTCGCGAACATCTCGCTGGAGGCACGAGCTGGTCGTGACGTCCCGCTGCGACCCGAGGCCGTCACCGAACGCCCGGTGATGACCGAGGGAGCGATCCGGTCGCTCGTCCGCACCGCCGGCGACGGTGTGTCGGGCGTCGTCGTGGCGCGGTGCTCCCTCGACGGGGACGTGACGGAACTCGGCGCCCCCGTCCGCGTCGTGGTCGAGATCGCGATCCGGCAGGGGTACCCGGTGCAGGTGACCGCGACACAGGTGCGATCGACCGTGGTCGCCGTGCTCGCCGAGCAGACCGACCTGGTGATCGACGCCGTGGACATCGTGGTCCGGGACCTCCTGCCGCCCCTCCCGGAGGACCGGGACACCCCCGAAGCCGCGACGATCCCCGGTGACCCCGGTGACCCCGGTGACCCCGGTCGCACCGACAGCACCACGGGCATCGAGACCCCCGAGGAGGACGCATGAGCACCGACGCAGAGACCCTTGCCACCGTGGACGCGGCCGTCCTCGCGGTCCCCGGGGTGGCCGAGCTCTACCGCGCACGCCCCACGGTCGAGAGCGCGATCACGGCCGCACGCGGCCTGGTCCGCGGTGCAGGGGCCCCGCGGGTCGTCCTCGATGACGACGTCCTGCGGGTCGTCATCGGCACGGACGGTGTCCTTCCCGCTCCGGAGACGGCTCGAGCGGCCCACCTGGCCGCGCTCGCCGCGGCGACCGCAGGCGGTCTCGTCGTCGCCCGCGCCGACGTCCGGGTCGCGCGCGTCGGCTGACGGGGCCGAGGCGGACAGGAGGCACGTCGAGGCCACGACATGACCCAGTACATCCTGGGCAACGAGTACACGATCGACTGGCCCCTGGGCACCGACGAGGAAGGCAGTTGCCCACCCGGCGAACCGGCACTCAGCGAGGGTCTGCAGGCCGAGATCTGCGAATGGGCTGCGACGTTCAACGACGGGTACATGCCCGACTCCGGCTGGCAGACGAAGAGCGCTGCGGTCGCCCACAGACACCAGGCGGATCGCCTGGTGTCCCTGATCGCCGGAGAACTCGGGCCTGGCGACACGATCATCCTGCGGTACTGGGAGACGTTGTACGTGGAGCGGTGACGGGTCGGCCCGAACCACGGCTTCTGTCGTTACGGTGTTGCACGTGACCATTGCGCTTCTCTTCGGGGCGGCCGGGGATACTCTCTGGGGGCCATGGGTGGCGTGGCCATTGCTCGCAATCGCGATCTACTCATCCTGTTCGGGCGATCGGAGAAACGGCGCCCGTGATCACGGACTGCTTCTGGCTCTCCCGAGTGGATGATCAGTCAAAAGAGCCGCATCACCTTTCGAACCTCTTCACCGCCTGGTCGAGTCCGGGCAACGCTGGTACAACGCCTCGGCGCTGAAAGACACCCTCGACGACCCTCTCGACCCCGCGAGCGGAAACCGCCGCACGCGCTCGTCGAGACGGGCGCCCGTCCGGGTTACGGTCCGCCGAACCAGAGGGCAACAGGGGCGAGCGTGAGCAAGGCGGCGCTCACCCCGCAGACGGTCCCGGACAGGCGGTTGCGGTCCGCGTTCTGCGCAGTCGCGCTGAGGATCACGGCGAGGAGCGCGGCGGACCACGGGAGAGCACTGAGCAGGAACACAAGGGGCCACAAGAGCAGTGACGACTCAGATCCCGTCAGCCAAACCGGCAACCAGAGCACGAGAAAGAGCACCACGAAGGTGGCGAAGCTGAATGCGGCAAGCACGGTCGCTCCGATTTGCAGGCCACCAACGGGCTTGCTGTGAGGAACCGTCGCTTGACGCACGGCAGCATGCTAGCCGAGCCCGAGCCCGAGCCCGAGCCCGAGCCCGAGCCGCAAGCTGTGACCGAACACGACCGTTTGGGGCGTGACCACTGCAGCGTGACTCTGTCGATGCGGCACTCAGCCCTACCAACGCCGACCGCCACGCGTACGCGGGCGATGGCTCCATCAACAGCAGCAACGCGGCCGGAGGGACCACTCTTCCTCGAGGTTTAGGACTCGCGTGCCCCGTCGTGGGCGCGACCAGGCCCTTCGCAACGGCGAGCGGAGTCGGTATCGCCGCCGCACCCTTCGTGCGGGCGGCTGCTTCGGCGCTCAACGTCGCATTTTCGCGGTCGGCGGGGCCAGCGGAGGAGCCATAGCTACTGCGGCGGTGACCGGAGCCCGTTCAGCGACAGGGTCCACCTGAGCCCACAGACGCATGGCGAAGGGGATCTCCTCGTCCTGTCGTGCGTCGTCAGTAGACTCGCCAGTATGTCCGATAGGCCTTCACGCTGCAGTGGAGGAGATCCGTTGGAGTTCGTCTTTTACCCAGATGCTCCGGAGCCGACGGCAGCCGCTATCGCTGCTGCCGCGGACGAGTTTCACGATCTGATGCACCGGGCCGGACGGCTGTGGTCGCCGTACAACTGGCCGCTTGAGAAGCGCCGCTTCACGAAGCGCCTCGAGGACGCGTGTGCCGGCTCTCTGGTCCCGGTCGAGCACGTCAAGGACATCGACCGTGGCGCCCACGAGTACCTGTTTGAGATCCGTTGGAAGATCAAGGTGCTCGAGCAGCTTCCGGATGGCAAGCGAGTGAACCGGTCGGTTGAAGTCCGGCTCTACCATGCAGAGCCCGCCACGATCACGGACGCGTTCGTGGGTCTGCACCTCCACGAGAAGCAGATCGTTGAGGGTGACAAGCGTGCGACGCGCGACCTGCAGGACGCTCAGATCAACATCGCGATTGGTCGCTTCCACGAGGGACGACCCGTGAGGTGGGGGCTTCCCTGAGTGGACGCCACACCCCCAGGGCTATAGAGTTTAAGTTATGAACGACGCTAGTGCACGTCTCGACGCGCGCGCAGACGCTCTTCTCGACACGACCAGCTCCCTCCTGAGAGGCCTGGTTGAGCTTCGGCACAAGCACCGCTTGACGCAGGCTGAGGTCGCTGAGCGCATGGGGGTCAGCCAGCCGGCCGTTGCCAAGTTTGAGCGGTACGACGCCAACCCCACCCAGACGACCATCCAGCGGTACGCGATGGCCGTTGGCGCGCGAATCAAGGTGGAGATCATCGATGACTGCGAGGACGAGCAGGTCAGCCCCGACCGCATCTCGCAGGTCGTCAACATGAACGCGCTCGGCACATGGTCTCGTGCCCGCGAAGTGAGCACGATGTCGTACTCGACGGAGTACCAGGTGACGCGTGTCTGACGTATCCCCGTCACCGGAACTGCGCGCCCTCGTTCAAGCCGCCGATCTGGTCGGCATCAGCTACTTCGAGCTGAGCGCACTCCGTGACGAGGGAGCATCGACGACGCCAGAGGGGTTGACCGAGCTGCAGCTCTCGCAGGAGATGGGGTACGGCTTCCGAGAGGATGACGCGGCGTTCCGTGTCCGCGTCCGTACGACAGTCAAGGCTCCCGGGCAGGGCGAGATCGTCGTCGGGTTGAACGGTGAGTGGTCGTACGGAGGGGGCAGTGCCAAAGGGATCGAACAGTCGACCCTCCTCGACTTCATCAACAACGTCGCGATGATGGTGCTGCTGCCGTACCTGCGAGAAGCGACCGCCGACTTGAGTCGACGGGTTTTCGGCAGCGCCTTGCTACTGCCGTTGATCCAGCGCGGCGACATCGAATTCACGTCGGAGCACCTGAACCCAGGGGAAGCCGTCTAGTCCGACGACTCACTGTCGGGCGGACCCAGCCTCTCTCAGTGGGCGTTCAGTGGCAGGGTGGGCAGCTTCGGCGCCAGACAGCTGCGTCCCACAGAAACCCTCGCGGCTGGCTGCGTTGCTTGCCGAGTTCGCGGCGCATCTGGTTAGAAGAAGCCGAGTAGCTAGTGAACGTGGTTGGTCCTAAGCGGTTTGCGAATCGCTTGGAATCGACGTCGCGTGTCGGGTGCGACGCCGGGGTTCACTAACCCACGCTATCGCCGCCATCGGCATCGGTGGGCCCCCTTCGGTTGGGGCCTTCGCGACGGATCTGTCACTATCGCCTCAGACTTGGCGGTGTCCGCGCCAAGCGGGAGGCACTGTGGCTGCCCGGTAACGACCGTTTCCGGGCACCGCCGGAGCGAGGCCGACACGCCGGAGCTGTAGCTGTCCGGAACGCATGACCGAAACTGTGAGCGGTTCACGAACGGTTGGACCGGTTTCGGGCTGTTCGGGGCTGCCCCTGATCGGCCGCAAGGTATCCGCCTCGCTGCGGGGTCCTGATGGCAGCAGGGGCGCCTCCAGCCCACCGGATCGCCTGTCCGCATGTGGGATTGGCGGACGTCACGTCTCGCGGTGTTCAGCGATGTCCAGGACGACCACGATGGCCGCGACGAGCAGTGCGGTCGCCACGAGGGTCACCGACGGGACGGCGATCACCGCCAGGACTGCGAGCGCCAGCACGACCACGACGACGTTCCACCGGGTGGACAGCGTCGGCCGGAGCGCGAGCGCCCAGATCGCCAGCACGAACAGCGCCACCGGGACCGCGATCGCGGCGGCGACGGCGGTGCGGGAGAGCTCCGCCTCGCCGGCGTCCGCGCTCACGGCGACCTCGATGCCGGCGGGCAGCGCTCCGGCCGCGGCGAACACGAAGTAGTGCCCGTAGCCGAACACCAGCGCTGTGGGCAGCGACCGGATGTGTGCGTGCTGCTCGCGCGAGAAGTAGATCCACCACAGCCCCGCCACGATGACGAGGCCGCAGGCGGCGAGCACGAGCAGCGGGCCGAGGTGGTCAGCGTGGGCCAGCCCGTCGATGACGGCGTTGGCGGACGCGACCAGTCCCTCGCCGAGCACGATGAGCGTGAACAACGAGTACCGCTCCGCGATGTGCCGTGTGTGCCACGGCGTGGTCTGCGCGCCGGCTTCAGCGAAGGGCGGGACCAGGACCTCGAGCAGGATGAGCACGGGCGTGATGAACGGTGCCACGGTGGGCGGCACGAAGACCAACCCGACCCAGAGCGCCTGCACGACGATGATGCTGCTGGCGTACCGGACGGCCGTGCGCCGGTACTCGGGCGCCGACACCCCTGCCCGGATCCACTGTGCGACGAGGGCCAGGCGCATCACGACGTACCCGATGACCACGATGGTCACGGTCCCGTCGACCATCGCGGCCCGGACCCCGGCGGCCAGCACGAGGACGCCCGCCATCTGCACGAACGTCATGACCCGGTAGAGCCAGTCATCGGTGTCGAACGACGTGCCGAACCACGTGAAGTTGATCCACGCCCACCAGATCGCGAAGAACAGGAAGGCGTACGACAGCACCGCAGACGTGATGTGCCCGGCCGCCTCGATCTGGTGCAGGTTCGTCGCGGCGAAGCCGACCGCGACGACGAAGACCAGGTCGAAGAGCAGCTCGAGGGGGCTCGCGGCGCGGTGACCCTCGGCGGGGTCCCTGGGCGCCATCCGGCGGAGTCCGATGGTGGTCACCCGGTATGCCTACACGACGACGACCCCGGGTGGGGAACCCGGGGTCGTGCGTCGTCGGTCGGATGACCGGTCGATCAGTAGAAGTTGCTGGCCTGCGAGTGCGCCCACGCGGCACACGGCGTGCCGTAGGAGGCGCTGATGTACTGCAGTCCCCAGGTGATCTGGGTGGTGGCGTTCGTCCGCCAGTCCGCGGCGATGGTCGCCATCTTCGAACCGGGCAGTGCCTGCGGGATCCCGGTCGCGCCGCCGTTCGCGTTCACGGCCTGGTAGTTCCAGCCGGACTCCTTGGTCCACAGGCTGTCGAGGCACTGGAACTGCGCGGAGCCCCACCCGTACCGGGACGCCGCGAGTGCACTCGCAGTCGCCTTCGCTCCCGCAACGGTGTTACCTGCGGCGAGGGCGCGCGCTGCCGCCGCGGCCGCGGCCTGCTCGGCGGCAGCGCGCTGGGCAGCGGCGGCCGCCTGCTTCGCGGCTGCTGCCGCGGCGGCAGCGGTGTCGGCGTCACGCTTGTCCTGCACGGCACTCGCGGTCGCGACGGCCTGGGCGGCGTCGACGGTCGAGGAGATCCGCGAGGTGATCGCCGCACTGGAGAGGTCCCCGGTGTGGTCGAGCTGGTCGAGGCGCCGTTCGAGGACGGCCGTGTCGGTCTTGTGGTTCGCCGTGGCGAGGACCGTCTGCGCGGTCGTCGCCGTCGCCTGGGCCTGCGCCCGGGCGAGCGCCGTCCCGGCGAGGCCCGGGGTGGCGGTCGCAGCCGCGGTCGGGACGCCGAGGGCCTCGGCGATCGTGGGCTGCGTGCCGACCGCGAGGGCACCGCCGGCGACGGCGAGGAGCGCCGCTCCGCCGACGACGGCCGTCGTCCGCGTGCGGATCATCCGGCGGAACCGCCGGGAGGGGCTGTCGAGGGCCTGCCGTCGTGTGGCGGGGGAGGCGGGAGCAGGTGCGGGGGTGGGGGTGGGGGAGGTGGTGCGGTGTGTCATCGGTTCCGGTGGTCGGCCGGCTCGTGTGGCGGTCCGCTCGATCAACGGGCACGCGGGTGGCGCGTGCCGGTGTGATCCGGTGCCGAGGCACCCGAGGAGTGGATCCGCGAGCCGGGGGAGGACCGGACGGTGGTGTGGGGCCCGTCCGTCCGCCGTGTCGGTGGCCGTGGGGAGGCCGCCGCCGGGCGAAGTCGACACCCTGACCCGGGTTGCTGGGTACGGCGTTCAGGCTCGCTGGCAGAACCTTCCGTCCACCCCGTGGTAACGGTCCGGTAACGGACCGGCCCGGGTCAGAAGGTGTGGGGTTCCTGAGGACGGTCACCCTGCGCCACACGCTCCAGCGCGTCGAGTGCTGCGGCGATCGCGTCGACGTCCGGCCCGGGCAGCTCGGCGATGAGTTCTGCGACGATCCCGGTGCGCGCCGACCGGGCCTGTTCGACCGCGTCGATGCCGGCCGGGGTGGCCGTCACCATGAACGCGCGGCCGTCACGGGGGTCGGCCTCGCGCTCGATGAAGCCGCGCTGTTCGAGCTCCGTCAGGATGCGGGTCATCGTCGGCTTCGTGACCACCTCGAGCCGCGACACGTCGCCCGGGCGCAGGGGTCCGTGCCGTTGGATCGTCGCCAGGGCTGAGACGATCCCGTACCCGAGCGAGGCGGAGTCGGAGCGGGCACGACGGTTGATCCGGCCGACGGCCGCGGCCAACCTCGCGGCGATCTCGGCGCGGTCCGGCGGGGGAGTGGTCATGCGGTGCTCCGGGTCACTCGGGGACGGTCGCCCGCGATGCTATCGGCTCACCCCATGACGGCGCTGGCACGGGGGAGGGACCCGGGGGACGCGCCCGCCCGACGACGGAGCCGCCCGGCCCCGAGGCGGGTTCCGGACGGCTTCCTGTGTTGATGTACAGCAGGGTTCAGGACTTCTCGCCCGGCAGCAGGTGGATGGCCTCGGTCGCGAGCTCCGCGGCGATGTTGTCGCCGGACTCCGTGGCCGCGCGCAGTCGGCGGAAGTCGGCGGTCATCCGGTCCCAGTCGACGAGCTCGTCGAGGTTCGGCAGGCGGAGGCGGAAGGCCAGGCCGTCCATGGTGTCCCGGCAGACCCGCTGCAGGTTCTCGTTGCCGCACTCCGCGACGTACAGCGCGAAGACGTCGAGCGAGTCGTGGTTGACGGCCTGGACGTCGTGGGCCTCGAAGTCCGCGATCGTCTTGTCGAGCTGCGCGAGGATCTTCTTGCGCGTGGCCGTCCCGAGCCGCGGGACCGCGAGACGGACCACACCGCCGAACAGGACACCGAGGGTCTGCATCGCCTCGATGACCTCGTCCGGGTTCGGGGTGGTCACCCGGGTGTACCGGTTCGGGGCCATCTCGATCAGGCCGGCACGGGCGAGCTGACTGAGTGCCTCGCGGATCGGGGTGCGGGAGACGCCGAGCCACGCGATGAGCTCGTCGTCGTTCAGGCGCTCGCCGGGTTCGAGGGTGCCGTCCATGATCGCGTCGTGGATCTTGTGACGGACGGTGTCGCGGAGCAGCTGGTGCTCGGTCGGTGCGGTGCTGGGGACCGGCATGCGGGTTCCTCCGGGATCGTCGCGGACGGGGTGACGGGAGCGGGCGGATCGGCACCGATCAGCGCCGGTGCATGGTTCACCGTACCTGATATACGAGCGGCGTTCCGCCCGCTGCGGTCCGCCGCCAGACCGCGCGCGCTACCGGTCGACCGGTACCGCGCCGGGTACGGGTCAGCCGGGGGCGGTGGTCCTCAGCGCTCGAGACCGAGCAGCCGCAGGGTCGCCGGGTCCTCGGCGGCGTCGAACCAGCGGTCCAGCACCGAGGCGAACGGACCGGGATCGTCGGCGGCGTGGGCGAACAGCGTCATCGAGGAGCGGAGCTTCACGGCGTCGATGCCGCCGAGCAGCTCCTCGACGGAGCGGGCCGGGGCATCCCGGACGACGCCCGCTGCCTCGAGCAGCCGGGGTCCGAGCACCGGGTGGGCCAGGTAGGCGCGCGCCTCGTCGAGTCCGTCGAGGGCGTACCGGACCGCGGTGGCGCTCCGACCGAGGCCGGCTACCTGCGGGAACACGAACCACATCCAGTGCGACGTCTTCCGCCCGCGCCGGAGCTCGGCGAGCGCGTCCTCGTGCACGCGGCGCTGCGCCCGCACGAACCGTTCCAGGTCGTCGGTCACCGGACCACGTCCCCCCAGCCGTACCGGACCGTGGTGCCGTCCACGACGAGCAGCGAGTCGGGTTCCCGGTCGAAGAGCCCCGGCATGCCCACTGCGTCCGGCAGGTCGCCCCCGAGTCGCTCGAGGCGGGCACTCCGGATCGCGAGGGCCTCGTGTTGGCGCTGCCAGAACACGGTCTGCGCCAGGTGACGGGCGTGGATGCCGGCGCGGGTCGTGAGCTCGGTCGCGAGCGGGGAGTCGACCGCCTCGCCCGCGACGACGCGGACCGTGGCGTCGTGGCGGGGCCGCACCGCGCCTCCCGTCCGGCCCACCGATCCCGATGCCGGGCGTGTCCGGGCCCACCGGACCGGGTGCAGCGCGCGACTCGGCCGTCGTACCGAACGGTGCGCGACCGAGTCCCCTCGACGTCGCGAGCGGGCGTACGCGAACGTGTACGGCACGCCGAGGAGCGCGTGGGCGGCGACGATCGCCGGCACGTTCGCCGTGTCGATCGTGCGGTACGCGACTCCGTGACGGCCGCGCGCGTCGACGGTGAGGACCTCGATGGTGACCTCGGTCATCGTCCCGAGCCGACCCGCGGACGGGAACGGCGGGACGCGTGTCTCGCGGAAGACGTAGGCGGACAACCCCGCCCACGCGCTGCCGTCCACGACGTCCGGTCGCGTGCCGCGGGGGACGAGCCGTTCGAGCGAAGCCGGTTCATGCCGCCAGTGGGCGAAGACGACGTCCTCCCAGGCGTGCACGGTGACCGGACGGTGCAGCAGCGGTACGGCTGCCCGGTCGGCGGCCGACGTGGTCACGGCCTCGGAGCGTGCCGACCGACGCGCACGGCCCACCCGACGAGGGGCGCCTGCAGCGGCAGCCGGAGCACGGACACCAGACGCGCGGCGCGACCGGCCCGGGGACTGTCGAGCAGGTCACCGGCCATCTTCACGTTCGCGGGGAACACGGCGAGGAACAGCAGCGCCGCGGCCCACCCGGCCGCACGTCGTGTCGCCGGGACGGTCAGGGCCGCCGCGATGCCGAGCTCGGCAGCGCCGGACACGAGCGTCGTCAACCGGGGTGGCAGCGACCCCGGCACGATGCGGTCGTACCCGCGCGGTCGCAGGAAGTGGGTGACCCCGGCCCCGCCGAGCACCACCGCGAGCAGGGCAGCAGTGCGGTTGGCGCGT
Source organism: Curtobacterium sp. ISL-83 (assembly GCF_018613895.1). Taxonomy (GTDB): domain Bacteria; phylum Actinomycetota; class Actinomycetes; order Actinomycetales; family Microbacteriaceae; genus Curtobacterium. The sequence goes on along the minus strand of NZ_JAGGPH010000013.1, from coordinate 108,220 downwards.
CGGGCACGTTCACGTCGTCGCATGCTCCCATCGTGCCCGCCGTCGCCCGGCTGTGCACGGAGCACGCCCAGGACGCGGGACCCGGACCGTCGACTCCGGCCGGTGCGCTCGCGTCAGCGCGAACTCAGGTGAGCGCGGTCGCGACCAGGTCGAGGACCGCCGCCGCCACCTCGGCCTTGCTGCCCGAGGTCTCCCGCACCACCTCGCCACCGGGGACCAGGACCTCGATGGCGTTCTCCTCGCGCTCGAAGCCGTGCGTCCAGCCGACGTGGTTCACGACCAGCAGGTCCGCTGGCTTCCGGGCGATCTTCGCGCGACCGAGCTCGATCCGGGCATCCCGGTCCGGCTCGGTCTCGGCGGCGAACCCGACGATGATCTGCCCGGTGCGTCGGGCGGCGACGAGCTCGGCGAGCACGTCCGGGTTGCGGACGAGTTCGAGCGTCATCGTCTCGCCCTGCGCATCCTTCTTCAGCTTCTCGGCGTGCACCTCCGCCGGCCGGTAGTCGGCGATGGCGGCGGTCATCACGACCACGTCGGCGTCGACGGCGGCCGCGTGCACGGCCTCGGCGAGTTCGAGGGCCGACCCCACCGGCACGACGGTCGCGTCGAGTCCGGCGGTGCTCGCGGCGTCGAGGTTCGCCGCGACGACGGTGACCCGGGCACCGCGGCGCACCGCGTCAGCGGCGATCGCGAGCCCCTGCCGTCCGCTCGAGCGGTTCCCGACGAACCGGACGGGGTCCACCGGTTCGCGGGTCCCGCCGGTGCTCACGACGACATGCACCCCCGCCAGGTCGCCCTGCTCCCCCCGTGCGCCGGATCCGGACGGGAGGCGCTGCTCACCTGCTGCGCGCCGGTCACGGCCCGCCGTCGGGTCGGCTCCGGCGGACCCGGGCTGGTGGCCCGGCGAGTCCAGGACCGACAGGGCTGCTTCGACGATCTCCTCGGGCTCCGCCATCCGTCCGATCCCGGCGTCGTCGCCCGTCAGCGCACCGACCACGGGGCCGACGAACCGGACGCCCCGCTGCCGGAGCGTCGCGACGTTGGCGCGGGTGGCCGGGTGCTCCCACATCTGCGGGTGCATCGCGGGCGCCACGACCACGGGCGCCTCGGTCGCGAGCAGGGTCGTGCCGAGCAGGTCACCGGCGAGGCCCGCGGCCATCTTCGCGATCGAGTCTGCGGTGGCCGGGGCGACGACCACCAGGTCCGCGCGCCGTCCGAGCGCGACGTGCCGGACCTCGGCGACGTCCTCGAACACGCTCGTCGTGACCGGGTTCCGGCTGAGCGCCTCGAGCGTTGGCAGCCCCACGAAGCGCAGGGCGCCCTCGGTCGGGACGACGTGCACGTCGTGGCCGCGCTTGACGAGGTCACGGACGACCCCCACCGCCTTGTACGCGGCGATGCCCCCGGTGATCCCGACGACGATGGTCAGACGGCGTTCTGGTGCTCGGTTCACGCCGGTCACGCTACCCGTGGCGCCGTGCGAGGATCGACGCATGTGCACCGTCGTGGTCCGCGTCGACCCCGGGGCCGAGTGGCCCGTCACCGTCCTGGCCCTCCGCGACGAGTCGCCCGAGCGTCCGTGGGACCCGCCGGCCGCGTGGTGGCCCGACCGGGACCCGACGCTCCGCGGGGTGCGTGACCGCTCGGCCGGGGGTGCGTGGCTGGCCGCGTCGGATCGTGCTGGGCTCGCCGTCGTGCTGAACCGGAGCGAGCCGGTGGCCGCACCGGACGGGACCTGGACCACGCGGGGCGTGCTGCCCCTCGACGCGGTGGCCGACGGTGTCCTGCCGAACGATGCCGCCCGGCCGACCACCCGGGGGTTCAACCTCGTGCGTGCGACGGCCGAGGGCGCGACGGTCGTGACGTGGGATGGAACAGAGGTCCGGACGACACCGCTCGGTCCCGGCGTGCACATGGTCACGCACGGTGAGCCGGACGACCCCGCTGCGCCCCGTGTCGACCGGTGGCTCGGGGCCTTCCGCGCCGTGGACGCCCCGACCGGACCGCCCGAGCTCGGCCCCTTCGACGAACTCCGGGCCGCGGACGCGGGGGACGACACCGGCGACGGGTGGAGCGGGTGGTTCGGGCTGCTCGCCGAGTCGGCCGCGCTGCCCTCCGATCACCCGGACGCGATCCTCCGCGACGCCCAGGAGGCCGAGGGACACGTCGCGACGCTGTCGATCGTCGCCGCGGCGATCGGCCCGGACCGCACGGTCCTGCAGCACGCGCGACTCACCGAACCCGGGCGCCTCGACGGCTCCGTCGAACTCCACCGGGCCTGACTGTCCGCTTTGCACCCCGAGCTGACAGCGGGGTCATAGACCCCGGACGTACGTTCGGCGTGTGAGGACGACCGCGCGGACCCTGCTGGCCTCGGCCCTGGCCGTGTGCACGGCGCTCGCCGTCGCGTCGTGCGCCGGCACCGACGCCAGCGCAGCCTCCGCTGCGGGGACCGGATCAGCGCCGAGGCCCACCGCCACGGCACGCCCCTGGGACCACGCCCGGGGAGCACGCGTCGCCCTGATCGGCGACTCGATCACCGGCGGGCACGGCCTGACGATCCAGCAGGCGTGGCCGTCCCTGCTCGCCGACGCCCAGCACTGGCAGCTGTCGAACCTGTCGTGCAACGGCGCCGGGGTCCTGACCCAGGGAGACGCCGACGACTGTGCCGGCACCTACGACGACCTGGCCGATCGCACGGTCGCGTTGCACCCCCGGGTGATCATCGTGCAGGCGAGCTCGAACGACCTCGGACAGGACGACGACGCCCTGCCCGGCGCGGTCGAGCAGCTGGTGGTCACGCTCCACCGGCAGCTGCCGCACGCCCGGATCATCGGGCTCAGTGCGATCTGGAACGAGAGCGCACCGCCCGCGCAGCTCGCGCGGATCTCCAGCGACCTGCGCTCGGCCGTCCGCCAGATCGGCGGCACCTACGTGGACATCGGGGAGCCCCTGCGCGATCACCCGACCTGGATGCAGGCGGACGACGTGCACCCGACCGCACGCGGGCAGCGTGCGATCGAGACGTCCGTGGCTGCGGCGTTCGCGCGCGACGACGTCACGTTCTGACGCGGCGCGTCCCGCGCACGCACACGCGTCCCGTGCTGACGCGACCACGTCGCGACGGGCCGCTCGTGCCGGACGCCCGCCGTGCCTCCAGGCCGACGGCCGTGCCCGGCGGCGCAGCCGGTCAGGCCGGGAGCTGCGTCCCCGTCAGGTCCTCCGCGACCGCCCAGAGCGACCGCGCCAGGTCCGCGCTGCGTGCCGACCGCGGGATCGAGGTGAGCGTCGTCGGGCCGGTCAGCCCGAACAACCCGGACGGCCCGTAGTAGGCCCCGCCCTGCGCGTTCGGACCCACGGCCGCGTACAGCAGCGGCTCCGTGCCCTGTTCGACCGCCTGGGTCCACGGCATCGCCCGCTGGTTCGCCGCGACCGGCGTCGACCGGCCGAGTGAGCGTCCGGCCGACTGCAGGTTCGTCCGCGTGTACCCCGGGTGCGCAGCCGTGCTCATGAGCGGCAGGTCGAGCTCGACGGTCAGGCGGTGCAGGTGCAGGGCGAACAGCAGGTCGGCGAGCTTCGACTGCGAGTAGGCGCGCCATGGGTTGTAGCCGTGCTCCCACTGCAGGTCGTCGAAGCGGATCCGACCGGGGACAGCCGCGATGCTCGACATCGTCGCGACGCGCGGCGTCGGCGCCTTCAGGAGCGCGGGCAGCAGCAGGTTCGTCAGGGCGAACGGGCCGAGGAAGTTCGTGCCGAACTGCAGCTCGAAGCCGTCAGCGGTCTCGAAGCGCTTCGGTGGCACCATGACGCCCGCGTTGTTCACGAGCACGTCGAGCGGCCGGTCGTCCGCGAGCACGCCGTCGGCGAAGCGGTGGACGCTCGACAGGTCGGCGAGGTCGAGCGTGCGGACCTCGACGTCGGCACCCGGGTGGGCTGCTCGGATCTCGGCTGCGGCGTCCTCGCCCTTGGCGGGCGTGCGGACGGCGAGGACCACGGAGGCGCCGGCGGCGGCCAGGCGCGTCGCCGCCTCTTTCCCGGTCCCGCTGTTGGCTCCCGTGACGACGATGCGGCGTCCGGTCTGGTCGGGGATCTTCGGCATGCGACGGACCGTACACGATCCGTCTGGTCGTGCTATATTGATGCAAACGCATGGAAATGCGATGAGCTGGAGGCACAGGATGAGCAACGCATTCGGCACCGACCGTCCCTCGGACGTCCCGCCGCCCGCACCCGAGCGCATCGGGCCGGTGCAGCTCGGACTCGACACGTTCGGCGACGTCACCGAGCGCGCCGACGGGTCGCTCCGCACCCAGGCGCAGAGCATCCGCGACATCATCGACGAAGCCGTGCTGGCCGACCAGGTGGGCATCGACTTCATCGGCATCGGCGAGCACCACCGCGCCGACTACGCCGTCACTGCTCCCGAGGTGGTGCTCGCCGCCATCGCCGCCCGCACCGAGCGCATCCGGATGGGCTCCGCGGTGACCGTGCTGTCCTCCGACGACCCGGTCCGCGTGTACGAGCGGTTCGCCAGCGTCGACGCCATCTCGAACGGGCGCGCCGAGGTCATCCTCGGTCGCGGCTCGTTCACCGAGTCCTTCCCGCTCTTCGGCTACGACCTCGCCGACTACGAGGTCCTGTTCGAGGAGAAGCTCCAGCTCTGGAACGCCCTGCGCGCCGGTGACGCCGTGACCTGGTCGGGCACGAAGCGCGCGTCGCTCATCGGCCAGGACGTCTTCCCGAAGCTCGAACACGGCGCGATCCCGACGTGGATCGGCGTCGGCGGCTCCCCGCAGTCGGTCATCCGCGCCGCGTCCTACGGGCTGCCGCTCTTCCTGGCGATCATCGGTGGCCAGCCGGCCCAGTTCGCGCCGTTCTCGCGGCTCTACCGCCAGGCGCTGACGCAGCTCGACCTCCCGCAGCAGCCGATCGCCATGCACTCGCCCGGCTTCGTCGCCGCTACCGACGAGGAAGCGGCCGAGCGCTACTGGCCGTACCACAAGGCCGTCACCGACCAGCTCGGCCGTGAGCGCGGGTGGCCGCCCCTGGACCAGGCGGGGTACCGCGCCGGGCTCTCCGCCGGCGGCTCGCTCTACGTCGGCTCGCCGGAGACCGTCGCACGGAAGATCGCGCGCAACATGCGGATCCTCGGCGTCTCGCGGTTCGACATGCGCTACGCCACCGGCCGACTGCCGCACGAGGACATGATGCGGTCGATCGAGCTGTACGGCACCGAGGTCGCGCCGCGCGTGCGCGAGCTCGTGGCGGAGCGGGTCCCGACGCCGTGACCCGGTCGGCCGGGAGGCGCGACTCGCCTTCCTGCCGTCGGCTCACGGGTGTCCCGGGTACGGTCGACGCCATGCTCCGACCGACCTCGACGACGGAACGACGCTTCCGCGGCAAGATCCTCGGCGTCGGCACGACCTCCGGGGTGCGGATCGTCGTCGGCATGTGGGAACGATCGCCCTTCGGCCCGTTCACCGACGTGTTCCTCGAGCAGCCGGACGGCACTAGTGTCCTGCTCGCACCCGACGAACTCGTCGCCGCGTACGTGTCCGGCACCTACCGGTTCGACTCCGTGGCGGTCGTCGACGTGCATGCCCGACGCACCGCCCGCGGACTGGAGCTCGACGCCGGACCGCTGCGTGCCTCCATCGCGGTCGGCGACATCTCGCCCCTCGGGCGCATCCTGCGCATCGTCCCGAAGCCCATCGCCCGGGACCCGCGCTGGTTGGCCGCCATCGACCCGGTCGCGCGGATCCTGGCACCCGGGTCGGGGACGGCCGGTTCGGCCGGGAACGGACGCCGCGAGTACTACGGCGTGACCGGGGCGCACGACGTCACGGGCGTCAGTGGCACCTGGGCGGGGGAGTCGCTCGGGTCGATCGCGCCGCTCGACCCGCCGGTCGCGTTCGGCTTCGCGTCGATGCCGCGCATCCCGCAGGTGGTCGACGTCGAGACCACGATCCGCGAACCCGCCTGAGCCGCTCACCCGCCTGACCCGCTGACCCACCCCGCCCGCGAACCCGCCCGACCCGCTGACCCGGACTCGCCAGCCCCGCGAGCCCGTCCGGCGCAGGTCCGTTCGTCCACGCCGGTCGAGCGGCCCGGACGTGCCGAGGCTGCCGGACGTGCCCAGGCTGCTGGACGCGCCCAGGCTGGAAGGGCAGACTGGCGCGAACGGTACGGCCCCGCGGGCCGCGCGTCGGTACCGGACCGCTCGTCGGTCCCCGTGGACCGCACGTCGCTGCTCGGGGGCGCAGGACGCAAAGGAGCATCATGACCGACACACTCGCCGACCAGCGCGCCGCCATCTCGGACATCGTCCACGGCGCACACACGGCACTGCTCACCACGGTGAGCGAAGACGGGCACCTGCACGCCCGGCCGCTCGCGGTGCAGGACAAGGCGTTCCACGGGACCCTCCGGTTCCTGGTGCAGGACGGTAGCGAGAAGGTCGACGACATCGCGCGCAACCCGCACGTGAACGTCGCGATCGAGTCGCAGGGCGGTTACCTGTCGATCGCGGGCACCGCCACGGTGTCGAAGGACGACAGCGTCATCGACGAGCTGTGGTCCCCGTTCGCCGAAGCGTGGTTCCCCGAGGGCCGCAGTGACCCGTCGATCCGCCTGCTCACCGTCGAGGGGGAGTCGGTCGAGTACTGGACGCAGGACACCGGCCCGGTCGGCAGCCTCGTGCAGACGCTGAAGGCCGCGATCGGCAAGCAGAGCCAGCCGGACACCGGCGACCACGGGACGCTGCAGCTGTAGGGACACCACCGGACGACACCGCGCCCGGGGACCGCCGCGATCGGCGGGACCCGGGCGCGCGTGCGACCAGGGGCCCGGTAGGGGCGTCAGGTCACGGAGGCCCGAGCAGCCACAGCACCGCGACGAGCACCGGCTGCCCGAGCACGGCGGCGGTCACGAAGACCCACCGCACCCGCGGTCGTGCCACGAGTTCCGGCGACCCGAACAGCGGCGCCAACGGCATGAGCAGGCGCGGGGTGGACGCCATCGGCAGGGACACCGCGAAGACGTAGAGCGCGTACGCGGCAGAGAACACGACGGTGGTGAACCCGAGCCGCTTCGTGGATCGCCGGAGCAGCCACACCGGGAAGGCCACGAGCATGAACAGGACGATGAGCACGCCGCCGATGCCGAGCCAGCGGCTGGCGATGAGGAACCACGGCGTCAGGGGCATGAAGTCGACCCGTCCGATGAAGTTCACCCACCAGGACATCTCGGTCTCGAGGTACGCGTTGGCGTCCCCGGTCGTGTGCGCGGCGATCAGCGGCCACGCGACACCCGCCAGGGTCATCACCGCGCCGGCGCCGAGGACGACGAGCTGTTCCCGGAGCGGGAAGACGTCCAGCGTCCGCTCGTTGCCGCGTCGGGCCCGGACCCAGCGGACCGCGGCCACCACACCGAGCACGAGGGGGATCGCGAGCGCCCCGGGGCGGGTGAAGGCCGCTGCCACCCCGAGCAGCGTCAGCAGGCCGTAGCGCCGCCGCTCGAGGGCGAGGAGTGCGCCGAACGTCAGCGCCAGGAACATGCTCTCGGCGTACCCGACCTCGAGCAGGAACGACAGCGGCCCGCACGTGAAGAAGAACACGGCCCACATCGCCGCGGCGTTGCCGGCGTGGTCGCGGACGAGCCGGTGCAGGAGGAACGCGGCGACCAGGCCGGCGAGCAGTGCGACGACCGGCGCGCCGATGTCGAACGGCAAGCCCGTGGAGACGGTGAGCATCCGGATCGTGAACGGGAACGCCGGCAGGAACGCCCAGGCGTTCTGCGCGACGTGCCCAGCGGCGTCGAGGGGCAGGACCGACGGGTAGCCGTGCAGCGAGATCTGCTCGTAGTACTGGCCGTCCCACGCCGTCAGGAAGTCGAAGAAGCCGTGGCCGTTCCCCCAGATCGCGTTGGCGGGCTGGGTGCGACCGACCAGCGGGTAGGCCAGGGCGAGCCAGAACGTCGAGACGACGCGACCGCCGGTCCAGATGAGCAGGACGGCAGCCCAAGCGGGCAGGGTCGTGACGGTGTCGAGGACACGCCGACGCCCGGTCGCGAGCGACTCGGTCAGCGTGCCGTCGAGACGGGTCACGTGAGCGCTCCGCGCAGTTCGGGTTGGGCAGACGGCACATCCCGAGGGTAGACGAGCGCGCCTGGAAACGGGCGAGGACGACCGGACGGGAGGCGCGTGCCGCGTTCTGCAGTGCACCACCGGTCCGCATCGTGGCCGGTTCCGTCCTCCGGACCCCGCCTAGCCTGGGAACCGACCACCGCCGCGACCACCACCACCCCGAGGAGCCATCTCGTGCCGAAGACCGCGATCGTCACCGACCACGCCCCGAAGCCCGCGGGCCCGTACAGCCAGGGCATCGTCGCGAACGGCTTCCTCTACACGGCGGGGTTCGGCCCGCAGGACCCCGCGACCGGCGCCATGGCCGCGGACGTCGCCGGGCAGACAGCGCAGGTCCTGGCGAACGTCGCGGCCGTCCTCGCTGAGCACGGCGCGACGCTGGACGACGTGGTCAAGTCGACCGTGCACCTCGAGCACTCGGACCGCGACTTCGCCGCGTTCAACGCCGAGTACGCGAAGCACTTCTCGGAGCCGTACCCGGTCCGCACCACCGTGCAGTCGCACCTGGCGGGGATCCTCGTCGAGATCGACGTGGTCGCGGTCCTCCCCAGCGCGTCCTGACCACTCGCACACACCGCCCGCGCGTCTGAGTGCTCCCTCAGTCCAACCGGACCGACCGACTGGTCGGCCGACGCTCGCGCCGGAGTCCGGTGCCCGGCGTCGCACCCGTCAGGGCGCCGTCACGCAGGACCGGGACACCGGCGACCAGGACGTCGTCGATCCCCACCGCCAGGCGCATGGGCGCGCGGTACGTCGATCGGGCGGCGACCGCCTCCGGGTCGACCACCACGAGGTCCGCGACGGCTCCCCGCCCGTCGAGCACGGTGCCACGGGCGCCCAGAGCGAAGCGCTCGGCGGCGTTCGTCGCCAGGTGCTCCTGCGCCTCCAGCCAGGACAACCGGCCGCCCCGCACGTACTCCTCCAGGTACCGCGCGAAGGTCCCGAACGCACGAGGGTGCGGGTGGGTGCCGACGAAGATGCCGTCCGACCCCGCCGTGTGCCCCGGGTGGCGGAACAGCGGGGCGAGCTCGTCGGCCGTCCGGGGCCGTGGGACCCGCATGATCGCCGTGACCTGCAGGTCCGAGTCGAGCAGGACGTCCAGCGCCAGGTCGACCGGGTCGGTGCCGGTCGCGGCGGCAGCGTCGGCGAGGGTCCGGCCCTGCAGCGCGTGGAACTCCGGCGCCGGCACGTGTGACAGCGTGATCTGGTCCGCCCAGCCCGTCCCGAGGTCGGCGCGCGCGAGCACCCGGTCGAGGACGGCACCCCGGACCCGCGCTCGACCCTCGTCGTCCTGCACCGCCCGCGCGAGGTCGCGGGTACCTGGGCGCGCGAGGGCGGCGGGCAGCAGCAGCATCGACAGGACGGTGCACCCGCGGGAGTACGGGTACGCGTCGAACGACAGCGGCACACCGGCGTCCCGCGCCCGGTCGAGTTCGGCGAGCGCCAGGTCGACCGGGGCGTGCAGGTGGGACACATGGGCTCGGACACCGGTCGCGCGACTGATCCGGATGATCTCGTCGATGCCCTCGGCGATGTTCGTCTCGTAGCCGCCGCGCATGTGCGAGACGTACCAGCCGCCGGCCGCGGCCACCTCGGCGCAGAGGGCCGCGAGTTCAGCGGTGTCCGCGTGCAGTCCCGGGACGTAGTCGAGCCCGGTCGCGAGCCCGACTGCTCCGTCGTCGAGCCCCTGCCGGACGAGGGCCCGCATCGCGGCGAGCTGCTCGACGGTCGCGGGCCCGGGTCCGTCGCCCATCACCTCGTGGCGCACCGTTCCCGCGGGGACCAGCGTCGCGACGTTGAGGGGTGTCGTGCCGTCGTAGGTCGCCAGCAGTGCGGCGATGCCACCGCCCCGGAACGTCGGGTGCGGGCCGTCGATCGCCGCGAACCCCGTCGCCGCGGAGGATCCGTCGCCGGGCGCAGGCCCGACGCCGTCCTGCCCGGTGATGATCGTCGTGACGCCCTGCCGCAGGAGGGCGAGCTGGACGTCCTCGTCGAACACGAGTGACCCGGCGTGCGAGTGCGCGTCGACGAACCCGGGCAGGACGAGGCGCTCGCCGCAGTCGACCACGAGCGCGTCCGCCGGGCGGTCAGTCACCCGTCCGACCGCCAGGATCGTCCCCTGGCCGACCAGGACGTCGGCCCGGACCGGCTCACCGTCCGCACCGATGACCGAGCCACCGCGGAGCACCACCGGGGGAGTCCCGGTTCCGTGCGTCGGGACGGTGGTCACGAGAGTGCGGTGACGAGGCGCGCAGCCCGGGACCGCAGGGCATCGAGGTCGCCCGAGGTGAGCGCGTCCCCGACGAGTGGTGACCCGAGTCCCACCGCGATCGCTCCGGCCGCGAGGTAGTCGGTGGCGTCGTCGATCCCGATGCCGCCGGTCGGGATCACGTCCACGAAGTCGAGCGGGGCGAGGACCTGTCGGAGGAACCCCGGGCCGCCGAGCTGCGCGGCGGGGAACACCTTCACGGCGCGGGCACCGAGTCGCCACGCGTGCACGATCTCGGTCGGGGTCGCCGCACCCGGGTACCAACCGAGACTGCGTTCGTGCGCACGTTCGCCGATCTCGGGGTCGAGGTGCGGACTCACCGCGAACGTCGCTCCCGCCGCGGCGGCCTCGTCGAGCTGCCGCGGTTCGAGCACCGTGCCGACACCCACGGTGGCGGCGGTCCCGTACCGTTCCGTCGCCCACGCGATGCCCTCCCGCCACCTCGGCGTGTTCGTGGTGATCTCGATGGCACGGACACCGGCGTCCACCAGGGTCGCGATGACGTCCTCGACGTGCGCCCCCGTCCCGCCGCGGAGGATCGCGATCGCGGGACCGGCCGCGTGCCGGTGGCGGATGGCCCCCGGGGTCGACGACGGGCCGGACGTCCGCTCGGATGCGTCGGTCGTGCCAGGAGACGCCGGGTCGGTCGAGATCGTGTGGTTCGTCATCGTGCGCTTCCTCGTGCTCGTGCTCGTGATCGGGAGGGCGGTCAGCGGTCGACGCGGTCGTGCACCGCGTGGTCGACCCGTTCCGCGTGGTCGACCCGCTCCGGGCTGTCGGTGCCGGACAGCCCCGCGGGGTCGGGGCGGTGCCAGTCGCTCGGGACCGTGCAGGCGAGGGCCCCGGCATCGGCGGCCCGGTCCAGTGCCAGCGTCGGCGCCGCCCCCGCCAGCGCGGCGGCGAGCCAGCCGGCGACGAAGGCGTCCCCGGCCCCCACGGGGTCGACGACCCGGACGGGGGTGGCTGACCGACGGAACAGGACGCCGTCGATGGAGGCGACCGCCCCCCGCGAGCCGAGCTTCACGACCGCGCGGCCCCGGGCCATCGCCGCCAACGCGTGTGCGAGGACGTCGGCGTCGTCCTCGTCGTCGCCCGGTTCGTCGCGGCCGAGCACCAGACGCGCCTCGTCGTCGCCGGCGAACACGATGTCGGAACGCCGGACCACGTCGCGGTACCGCGCGCGTGCGGTCTCCGCGTCGATGAGCTTCGGCCGGTGGTTCACGTCGAAGGACACCGGGACACCCGACTGCTCGGCGCGGTCGAGCACGGCGGTCACGGTGTCGGCGGCGCTGTCGGACAGGGCGAGCGTGATGCCGGTGACGTGCACGAGGGCCGCCGTCTCGACGACGCTCGCCGGGACGTCCTCGGGGGTGAACGCCGAGGCCGCCGATCCCCGCCGGTGGTACGTCACCCGGGTCCGGCCGTCGTCGAGCCGCTCCTTCATCATGATCCCGGTCGACCGCTCCGCATCGCGCACGGCGATGACGTCCACGCCCTCCCGCGCGACGTCGTCGAGCACCCGGTCGCCTGCCGGGTCCGTCCCGACGCGGCCCACCCAGGTGACGGGGACCCCGGCGCGGGCCAGGCCGATCGCGACGTTGCTCTCGGCGCCGCCGGTGTCGACCGTCACGGCCTCGAGGTCGGAGACCGCGCCGACCCCCTGCCCGGTGAGGAGCAGCATGGTCTCACCGATCGTCAGGACCCGCCCCGTCACCGGACGCTCCTGGCGAGGGCGAGCTGCGCCGAGGACGACCCGAGGGCGACGGAGATCTCCTGGGCGGTCCGGACGACCCCGAGCCCGAGTTCCCGCACCGCAGCCGCGGGGAACCGTGTCGCCAGGCCGGAGATGCTCATCGCGCCGACGACCTGGTTGGCGTGGTCGAGGACGGGCGCGGCGACGCACCGGATGTCAGGCTCGTTCTCACGGTCGTCGATGCCGTACCCGCGGCCGTGGGTCCGTTCGACCTCGTCCCGCCAGCGGTCGTCGTCGGTGATCGAGTGCTCCGTCATCGCGGTGGCCGGTTCGGCGAGCACGCGGTCGAGGAGCTCGGGTTCCCCGAACGCCACGATCGCTTTGCCCGACGCGGTGTTCCGCATCGGCAGGCGGTTGCCGATCCGCGACCCCATCCGGACCGTACCGCGGGTCTCGACCTTGTCGACGTACACGATGTCGGTGCCGTCCGGCACCACGAGGTGGCACGTCAGGCCGGTGCGTTCGGCGGTGCGGCGGAGGAACGGTGCGGCGGCCGAGCGGAGGTCGATGCCCTCGAGGTAGCTCTGTCCGAGCAGGAGCGCGCCGAGCCCGAGCGTGAAGCCCGCGTCCGGGGTCCGGCGCAGCAGGTCGTTCTCGACCATCGGGGCGGTGAGTCGCAGGACCGTCGACTTCGACGTGCCGAGGTCCGCCGCCAGCTCGCCGAGGGACACCGAGGGCTCGCCGTTGCGCGTGCGGTCGGCGATGCGGTCGAGCAACCGGAGCCCGCGGCGGAGGGACAGCGCGGCGTTGCGTGCCGGCATGTCCCCGGGTTCGGAGGCCGGCAGCGTCGCGCGCATCAGAACCACGTCGCGATCGTCTCGAGGACGGTGTCGTCGTCGTCGATGACGTGGACCGCCCGCCACTTGTCGAACACCGTGCAGGGGTGCGAGATCCCGAACACGACGACGTCTCCGGGCGTCAGACCGACCCGTTCCTCGTCGACCGCCAGGTAGCAGTGCTGGTCGTCCAACCGGGTGACGGTGACCGCCCCGGGCGGTGGGACGGACCCGGGGACCGGTGCCGAGCCTCCCGGCCCCGGGTCCGGCGTGTGCGCCGCCCGGCGGATCGAGCGCACGACGGGGAGTCCCTCGTCGAAGGAGATGTCCCGCTTGCCGACCGCGACCAGGGCGAGTCCGGGTTCCGGGCAGGAGGTGACGCGCCCCCAGACCTCGATCGCGGGCAGCAGTGCGCCTTCGGCCGGTCGTCGGCCGAAGGGCGTCCGTTCCGCGTAGAAGCCGTCGTCGTGGGTGAGGGAGGCGCCGGACCGCAGCACGACGTCCAGGTCGTCGGTGCGGGCGGAGACGGCGTCGGCCACGGCGTCGAACCACGCGCTGCCGCCCATGCTGAGGAGTGCACGCGGCCCGGGCACGAGCGGCCGGACGGCCACGGCGACCCGGAGCACGCCGGCCACGTAGTCCCGTGCGGCGTCCACGCCGGGCAGCCCGCCCTCGTACCCGGACACCCCGCGGAGCACGAGGCCCGCGTCGGACGCGGCCCGGGCGAGGGCTTCGGCCTGCTCGGGCGTGCGGACCCCGGTGCGCCCGCCGGGGAACCCGACCTCGACGAGCACGTGCAGGGCGCCGCCCACCGCCTGCTGTGCGGCGACGGCGGCCTCGACCCCGGCCACGGAGTCGATCCAGCACACCACGTCGGCGTCCGGGTCGAGACCGCGGCGGGTGGCGAGCCACGCGAGTCCGGCGGGGTCGAGGAGCTCGTTCGCGACGATGATCCGGTGCATGCCGTGCTCCCACGCGACCATCGCCTGCTGGACCGAGGCGACGGTCACACCCCACGCACCGGCGTCGATCTGGCGTCGGGCGAGCGCGGGGGCCATGTGCGTCTTCATGTGCGGCGCGAACAGGAAGCCCTGGCGGTCGACGTAGGCCTGCATGACCGCCGTGTTGTTCTCGAGCGCGGACTGCCGCAGCGTCATCACCGGCAGGTGCGCGTGGTCGAGCACGTGGTGCGGCGTCGGCGCGGACGGGTCCCAGGCACCCTTCGTCGTCACCGTGCCGGGAACCGCAGCGGGCACAGCGCCAGACGCGGGCACAGGGGCAGCCGCGCTCGTGCGGGTGGTCGTCATCGATCCTCCAGTCGTCGTCGCGGTGCCCCCACGTTCCCCGCCCGGGGTGTCGCGGGGCAATGCCACGGTGGCGGTCATTCTGCACTGCAGAAGCGCTGCGCGGACAGTCGTCGTCACGCGCCAGCCTCCGTCGTCGGGCGGGCATAGCATCTCCGCTGATGACGGCGACGATGACGACGAGACGACGGAGCAGCACCGCGGTGGCCGTGCTCGTCGCGGGCACCTACTTCATGGAGCTCCTGGACGGCACGATCCTGGCGACCGCCGCCCCCGCGATGGGACGGGACCTCGGCGTCGACCCGGCGGCCGTCGGCGTCACGATCACCGCGTACCTCGTCACCCTGGCCGTGTTCATCCCGGTCAGCGGCTGGCTGACCGACCGCATCGGTTCGCGGACCGTGTTCGCATCCGCGATCGCGCTGTTCACCGTGGCGTCCGCGCTGTGCGCGCTCTCCACCGGGCTCGTCGACCTGACGATCTGGCGCATCGTGCAGGGGCTCGGCGGGGCGTTGATGGTGCCCGTCGGCCGCCTCGTCGTCCTCCGGAGCGCCGGGCGCGACCAGCTCGTGACCGCCATCGCGATCCTCACCTGGCCGGCCCTCGCGGCGCCGATCATCGCGCCCTTCGTCGGCGGGGTGCTCGTCGACACCGTCGGCTGGCACTGGATCTTCCTGATCAACCTCCCGCTCGGGGTCGTCGCCTTCGTCGCCGCGCTCGTGCTCGTCCCGCAGGAGCGGGCACCGGAGCGCGTGCCGTTCGACTGGTTCGGCTCGGTGCTCGCGTGCCTCGGCCTCGGCGCGCTCGTGGTGATGGCGTCACTGCTGGCGCTCGACCGCGTCCCGATCGTCGCGGTCGTCGTCGCCGGGGTCGTCGGCGCGGTGTGCTGCTGGTCGGCCGTCCGGCACTTCCGGCGAGCCGCACACCCGATCATGGGGCTCGACGCGTTCCGGCTCGAGACCTTCCGGATCTCGCACGCCGGGGGCAGCCTGTTCCGGCTCGCCGTCTCCGCGGTGCCCTTCGTCCTGCCGCTGCTCTTCCAGGACGCCTGGGGGTGGAGCGCCGTGCTCGCTGGCTCGGCGGTGCTCTGGGTCTTCGTCGGCAACCTCGGCATCAAGCCGATGACCACGCCGTTCCTGCGGTGGTTCGGGTACCGCGCGGTCATCATCGTCGCCACGTCCGTCGCGGCACTGACGGTGGTCGCGATGGCGTTCATGACCGAGGACACCCCGTTCTGGCTGCTCGCCGTGCTGCTCGTGGTCAGCGGCGCCGCACGCTCGGTGGGGTTCACGGCCTACAACACGATCGCCTTCGCCGACGTCGAGCAGCAGGACATGACCCCGGCGAACACGCTCTCGTCGACGCTGCAGCAGACGGCCGCGGGGTTCGGCGTCGCGGTCGCCGCCGTCGTCCTGCGTGCAGCCGCCGGGCTCGGGGCGAGCGGGCCGTACCAGGTGACGTTCTGGGTGATCGCCGTGCTGCTCGCCGTCGCCTGCCTGGAAGGTCTCCTGATGAGCCGCACCGCGGGGGAGACCGTCAGACCCGCCCGACGCGTCCGCGCCTGACCGCAGCACGGCAGACCGTTCCCGCGCCCGTCACGCGCCCGAAACCCGGCGGACGCTACAGTCTCAGCAACTGCTTGCCGTGCCCGAGTACGGTTACCGCGGCAGGGTGAGCAGCAGACCAGGACGGAAGGCAGCATGGCGGTGCCAGAGCAGCACGAGACCTCCGCAGCGGACACCGCTGCACCACCGATCCCCCTCCGCGTCGTCAGCTACAACCTGCGTGAACACGCCGCGAACAGCGAGCTCGCCGCGCTGGTCGAAGCGAGCGACGCGGACGTCCTGTGCGTCCAGGAGTGCGACAGCAACGACCTCGCGCAGTCGATCGCCGGGTTGTCCCTGGCCGCCTCGACGAAGGCGAACCGACTCGGGCTCGCGATCTACAAGCGCGACGACCGCTTCGACGTGCAGGACTTCAGCATCCACTCGCTGCAGAAGTCGCTGCACGACCGTGTGCTGGCGCCCGCGCACGAGCGCCTCATCGCGATGCACCTCCATGACCACCAGGCCGACGCCGAGGTCATCGTCGCCTCGTTCCACGCCTCCCCGCTGACCGCCACCAACTCCCTGCGTCGCAAGCAGATCGAGGCCGCGCACCAGTTCGTCCGCGACCTGTCGACCGAGGCCCCCGCGATCATGGTCGGCGACTTCAACTACCCCTGGTTCCAGACGAACCTGCGGCGGAAGATCGAGCAGCACGGCTTCGCGCTGTCGCTCTCCGACCAGCCCACCTACCTGCGGTACCGGAAGTTCACCGGGCACTTCGACTTCGCGACGAGCGTCGGACTGCACATCGCCGGCGTCGAGACCCTGCCCGCGGGCATCTCCGACCACCGGCCGATCCTGGTGCGCGCGCACTACGAGCACCCGGGCGCGACCGGCGCCGTCGAGACCGTGGACGTGCCCGCCGCCTGACCTCGCGTCCCCGACGCGCCAGGGCGACCGACTGGAGGCCCGGTGCCGGTCCCGTGGACCGGCACCGGGCCTCCCGTGCGTCGCAGACTGCACCACGTGCGTCAGCGACGGAGCGTCGCCCTGGCGAGTCGGTTGCCGATGAACTGGCCGAGCTGCACGATGACGACGATCACGGCGACCGAGACGTACACGATCCACCAGTCGTAGCGCTGCGACCCGTAGGTGATCGCGTACTCGCCCAGGCCGCCGCCACCGATCAGCGCGCCCTGTGCGGTCATGTCGACGATGCCGACGTAGATGAACGTGTAGCCGAGGATGAGCGGACCGAGGCCCTCGGGGATGAGCACCGTGAGCAGGATGCCCATCGGGTGCGCACCCGACGCCCGTGCCGCCTCGACCACACCGGGGTCGACCGAGAGCAGGTTCTGCTCGACGATCCTCGCGACCGCGAAGGACGCGGCCAGCGAGATCGCGAACGTCACCGCCGGGACGCCGATCGTCGTCTGCACGACCACCCGTGACAGCGGGGCGATCGCGGCCAGGAAGATCACGAACGGGATCGGGCGGACAAGGTTCACGACGACGTTCAGGATCGTGTACCCGGTCCGGCTGCCGAGCAGGTTGCCCGGACGGGTCGCGTAGAGCGCGAGGCCGAGCGCGAGCCCGATGACCCCTGCGATCACGAGGGAGACGAGCGACATCACGATGGTGTCGCGGATCGAGGAGACGAAGACGTCGAACGTGTCGATCACGCTCTGGAAGGTGTTGTTCACGCGGCGGCCTCCTCGTCCACGGTGATGCCGGCGGTCCGGAGCGCCACGAGCGCGCGGTCGATCGACGGACCGTCCGCGGCCGTGAGCTCGTAGGTGAGCGAACCGATGCGGCGTTCCCGGATCTCGCCGACACCGCCGAACACCAGCTCGGCGGCGATGTCGTGATCTCGCCAGACCCGGTCGATGCGGTTCTGCAGGCCCTGCTCGTCGGTGATCTGCACGGTGACGATCCGTCCGGGGTGGTGCTCACGGAGTCGGGAGAGCTGTTCGGCGGACGGGCGATCGTGCAGCGCGGTCCGGACGAAGCGTTGGGCGGCGTCGGTCTGCGGGGCGGAGAAGACCTCGTAGACGCCACCCACCTCGACGACCCGGCCCTGCTCCATCACGGCCACACGGTCGGCGATCTGCCGGACGGCGTCCATCTCGTGGGTGATCACGACGATGGTGACGCCGAGTTCGCGGTTGACGCGGCGGAGGAGCGCGAGCACCTCGGCGGTCGTGTCCGGGTCGAGCGCACTGGTCGCCTCGTCGGCGAGCAGCAGCTCCGGGTTCGTCGCGAGGGCACGCGCGATCCCGACGCGCTGCTTCTGGCCACCGGAGAGCTGCTCCGGGTAGGCGTGGGCACGCTCGAGCAGGCCGACGAAGTCCAGGAGTTCCGCCACGCGGCGGTCCCGTTCGTCCTTCGGGACACCAGCGACCTTGAGCGGGTACGCCACGTTGCCGGCGATCGTCCGCGACCGGAACAGGTTGAACTGCTGGAAGATCATGCCGATCTTCCGACGCGCCTGACGGCGATCCCGCTCGGGGATCGCCGTCAGGTCCTGGCCGGCGACCGTCACGTTGCCGGAGCTCGGGAGCTCCAGGGCGTTGACGAGCCGGACCAGGGTGGACTTGCCGGCACCGGAGTACCCGATGACCCCGAGGACCTCGCCACGGTGCACGTCCAGGGAGACGTCCTCGACGGCCACCACGGTCTCGCCGGTGTCGGCGCGGCGGTAGTGCTTCGAGACGCCGCGGAGTTCGACGAGGGCGCTCACGCCTTCTTGGCCGCCTTCGCGTCCTGCTCGACCTTCGCGAGCTCGCTCTGCAGCGTCGACGCGCTCACGTTGCGGGACACCGCCTGCGGGAGGTCCTTCTTGAAGACCTTCTGGACCGAGGAGTCCTGGAAGAGCTTGGCGAGGGCCAGGTACGTCGTGTTGTCCTTGTCCGCCTTGCGGACGGCGAACACATTGACGTAGGGGGCTGCGCTCGCGCTCGCGGGGTCGTCCTGGTAGATCGCGTCCGAGATCGGCAGGCCGGCGGCGGTGGCGAAGTTGTTGTTCACGACGGCGGCGTCGACCGAGCCCTGCTGCAGGGCGTTCGCGGTCTGGGAGGCGTCGAGCGGCTGGACGTCGACCTTGTGCGTGACGATGTCGTCCGTCGTGGCGAACGCCGAGCCACCGTCCTTCAGGGTGACCAGCTTCGCCGCCTGCAGGATGAGCAGCGCGCGGGCCTCGTTGATCGCGTCGTTCGGGACCGCGACCTTCGCGCCGCTCGGCAGCGCGGAGGTCTTGTGGTACTTCGTCGAGTAGAGCGGCAGCGGGTAGACCGCCGTCGACCCGATCGGCTGCAGGGAGTCACCCGCGGTGACGTTGTAGTCGGCGAGGTACTGGATGTGCTGGAACTGGTTGATGTCCAGCGTGCCGTCCTTGAGTGCCGGGTTCGGCAGCGAGTAGTCCGAGAAGTTCGTCAGCTTGACGGTGACGTTGAGCTTCTCCTTCGCGAGCTTCGTGTACGTGGCCCAGTACGACAGGGACTTGTCCGCGACGCCGATCGTGACCGTCTTCGGGCTGCCGCTGCCGGCGCCGGGAGCAGCGCCGTCCGAGCTGCCGGAGCGGACCGCCCCGACGATGACGGCGACGACGATCGCCACGACGACGACCGCGGCGGCGATGATCCAGCCGATCGGACGCTTGCCCTTCGGCTTCTCGGGCAGTGCGGGTGCTGCGGACATGGTGGAACTCCTCGGGACCGTGCTGTGCTGTGGGGCACCGCGGTCGTCCGCGGCGTGGAGTCGAGTGTGTCGGGCCACCCGACACGGTGCGAGTTGCGTTCCGCCGTGTTACATCGGTCGCACGGCACCGCTTGGTTGACTCGGGTGGTGCGCAGCATCGAACTCGTCCTCGACCCAGCGTCGGACGCCGCGGTCCGGTCGGCCTGGTCCGCCCTGGTCGACGCGGACCTGCCGAGTCTCGGCCGATCGGGGACGAACAGCCCGCACGTGACGCTCGCCGCCGGGCCGGAGCTGCCCGTGCCGGCGGCGACCCCGGTGCTGTTGCCGTCGACCATCCGGCTCGGCGGGGTCCTGCTGTTCGACGCCGGAGCCGGGCGGCACGTCCTGGTCCGCGCCGTGGTCGTCGACCGGGCGCTCGCCGCCTTCCACGAGGCCGTGCACGCGGTGGCTCCGGGAGGACTCGAGACCTCGCTGCCCGGCCGGTGGTCACCGCACGTGACGCTCGCCCGCCGGGTCCGCGACGAGGACCTGCCCCGAGCGCTCGCGGCGCTCGCCGTCGCACCGCTGCCCGAACTGCTCGCCGTCGGCGGGGTGCGCCACTGGGACGGGGAGACGAAGACCGTCACTGCGCTCGCGTGACCGGTCTGTGGGAGGGGAGGCGTGCCTCCAATCCGGACCGTCCGTCTGGCTCCGTCGGCCCGCACCGGTCCTGGTCAGACGCCGAGGACGCGCTCGCCGAAGGCGGACGCGAACTTCCGCTCCGGGTCGCGGCGTGCGACCAGCGCGCGGAACGCGGGCAGCTCCGGGTAGAGCGCGTCGATCGCCCCGACGTCGAGCGAGCTCATCTTGCCCCAGTGGGGGCGGCCGCCGAAGGGAGCGAGTCGGGCTTCGAGGTCGGGCAGGAGTGCCGCGACCTCGACCGGGTGCTTCCGCCACGTGAAGGCGATGCAGAGGACGTCCTCGCCCTGGGTGGGGCTGAGCCAGAACGGGTCCGCGGCCATGGTCCGGAGCTCGGACACGTGCAGGTGCGGCTGGATCCGGTCGGCCATCCCGCGGAGCGCGTCGAGCGCCGCCGCAGCGTGCCGGAGCGGGACGAAGTGCTCGCTCTGCACCTCGGAGCCGACGGAGGGCGTGCCACCGATGGGGAAGTGCGGCAGCCGGTCCCACCACGGCCCGACCGAGCCGTCACGCGCGGTGTGGTGGTGGTCTCCCGGGACGCCGGGGAGCCGCGGTGCCCCGAGCACGTCGTCCGGCACGTCCACGTCCGCAGCTCCGTCCGGGACGCGCGACTTGACGAGGACCTCGCGGACGGTGTCGCCGAAGTCGGTGAAGGCCCCCACGGAGTACCCGGCGGCGAAGGCCGTCGCCGCGTCGTCAGCGAACCTGCGCCACGGGATCGGCCCGTAGCTGTCCTGCCGCATCCGGTACGACGGCTGGACGTCGACCGTGACCCGGGTGACGATGCCGAGCAGCCCGAGGTGCAGGACCGCCCCGAGGTGGTCGGCATCGCCACGCCGGATCGTGGACGTCTCGCCGTCCGGGCCGAGTACCTCGAGCGCGGTGACGGCGGTGCTCAACGAGCCCAGGGCCGTGCCGGAGCCGTGGGTCCCCGTGGCGATCGCACCACCGATGGAGATGTGCGGCAGGGAGCCCGTGTTGTGCAGGGCGACCCCGGCGGCGTCGAGGTCCGGGGCCACCAGGCCGTAGCGGGTCCCCGCGCCCATGGTCGCGGTGCGCCGGTCATCGGCCACCACGAGGTCCGTGGGGATCCCCGTCAGGTCGAGCAGGACGCCGGGGGTGTCGGCGACGTCGTTGAAGGAGTGCCGGGTGCCGAGGCCGTGCACGCGGGGGGAATGGGCGACGAGGTCGGCGGCCTCGTCGATCGACCGGGGGCGGACGACCTGCTCGGCGGTGTACGTGACGGTGCCGGACCAGTTCAGTTCGCTCTCCGTCGATCGCATGGGGCCCACGATGCCACGTTCGGGTGACCGCTAGTCGTCGGTGTGGAGGTCTGCTCCTCGGAGCCCAGCGACGGCTTGGATCGCGAGTCGTGTGCCGGCGACGCCGATGACCGCGGCGAGGACGAGCGCGAGGGCCGGGTCAAGCCAGAAGGTGCCGCCCGTGACGCAGATGAGGATCCCGGCGACGAGCACCCCAGCTGCCGCCGCGGCGTCTCCGAGGGTGTCGACGAGGACGGACTTCATGTGGAGGTCCTCGCGATGCGCCGACAGCCCGAGCACGAGGGCGCCAGCGACCATCACGACCACGGTGATCAGCGCGATCACGGCCATCGGCAGTCCGAGCACCGCTGGAGCGCCGCGTCGGAGCCGCAGGAACGCTTCGACCGCGACGGTGACGGCCACGGCGATGAGCAGGGTGGCGTTGAGCAGGGCGACGACCGCGATCGGGCGCTTCGCGCCCGGCCGGTGAGGGTCGCGGTCACGGAGGCTCACCGCGATCAGCCCGAGGACCAGGGCGACCGAGTCGGCGAGGGTGTCCCCGGCCGCTGCCAGGACGCCCACCGAGTCGGCAGTGATCCCGACGGTGACGAGGCCCCCGATCAGGGCGAGGTTCATGGCGAGCACGACCGCCAACCGGCGACGCTGGCTGTGGCGCGGAGGCGCCGAGGACGTGTGCTCCGCGGTTTCACGATCGGTGGGGCGCACCGCGGATCAGTGACGCGTGGATCGGGCGTCGCTCGTCGGGGTGTCGCTCGGCTGGGCGTCTGGTTTCCCGAACCGGAGGCGGAGGGCACGGCCCTTCTGCACGGCGGCCCGTTCCTGCTCGTGTCGCTTCACCGTGGCACGGTCGTCGCGCACGGGCAGCTGGAGTTGCTCCTCGGCAGCGATGCCCGACTGCAGCTCTCGTCCCCGCTCGGCCTCGGAGTCGAACTCCGCACCGAACAGGACGGCCAGGTTGATGATCCACAACCACAGGAGGCCGACGATCACCCCACCGATCGCACCGTACGTCTTGTTGTAGTGCGAGAAGTTCGCCACGTAGAAGCTGAACGCGAGCGAGGCGAGTGCCATCAGGACCAGGGCGATGACCGCGCCGAGGCTGATCCAACTGAACTTCGGCAGCTTCACGTTGGGCGTCGCGTAGTACAGCAGCGCGAGCATCACGACGGCCAGCACGACGAGGACGGGCCAGCGGGCGATGTTCCACACCGTCACCGCCTGGTGGCCGAGGCCGATCGCACCGCCGATCGTCTCTGCGATGGGTCCCGCCACGACGAGGAGCAGGCCCATGAGCGCGACGAGGACCAGGAGGCACACCGTGGTGATGAGCATGATCGGGAAGTAGGTCCAGATCGGGCGGCCCTCTTCGACCTCGTAGATCCGGTTCATCGCCCGGGAGAGCGCGCGCACGTACCCCGACGCCGACCACACCGCGACGGCGAGCCCCACGATCAGGGCGATCCCCGCGCTCGGCGACGCGACGAGTGTCTCGATCGGACCCTTCAGCGTCGCGTCGGCCCCGGGCGCCACCGTGTCGGCGATGTTGAGGAGCGCCGAGGTCGTGCTCTTCGCCTGCCCGACCAGGCCCAGGAGCGCGACGAGGGCCAGCAGCGCGGGGAACACCGACAACACCGCGTGGTACGTCAGGACGGCCGCGAGGTCGGTGCACGTGTCCCAGATGAACTCCTTCCACGCCTTCCCGAGCGTGTACCGCCAGGTGGGGCGTTTGAGGTCGGTCGGGCTCTCGACCGCGCCGTCGTCGCCGGGGCCGTTCCCGCCCGCGCGCGCTGGTGTCGTGGTGCTCACGACCGGTCACCCGTGGTTCGGCACGCTCGGCCGGGCCGGAGTCGTTTTGTCCGCATGAGAGGTTCATACACACTCGGCGAACCCAGGGCACACAGATGTCCGCAGGAGGACCGGTTGCCCCCAGCCCCGGTCGGACGCGGACCGAGACAGCCCGGTCAGGCCTGCGAGGTGAACTCGATCTCAGGAGGTGCACCATCGGCGAGGAGGAAGTAGCCCAGGAACACGACGTCCTCAGCCGAGGTGTCGAACTTCGACACGACGACCCCGGCGGGCTCGTAGAACACGTCGCCTGCGCGGAGCGTGGTCGCTGTCCCGTCGCCGATCTGGAACGTGACCGATCCCTTCTCGATCGTCCCGAAGACCGGCCCGTTGTGGATGTGCGCGCCGCCCGTGGTGCCGGCCGCGATCGAGATTCGTCGCACCTCGACGTGTGCGACGTCCATGCCGCCACCGAGCGGTTGATCGAGAAGCGTCGAACGCGTGATCGGCGATGCAGTCATCTCCGCAGCCTGCCATGGTCGACCAACCTTCCGCGGGACCGCTGCGACGCGAAGCGGGCGCAGCGGACGTGACCGTCCGATGCAGCGTCGGGGTCAGATCACGTGTCGAGCCAGGTCTGGAGCTGTTCGCGGATCCGGCTGAGGTCCGCATTGGTGGGGCCGATCAACGGCGACTGCTGCGGATCGAAGGCGTTGACGAGCGTCTCACGAGGGATCCCGTCCGAGTCCCGCCAGTCGATCGACGGGAATCGGTGGACCGTCATGATGCGGTGGCGCGGGATCCGCGTCGAGAAGAGGTAGTCCCGCACGACCAAGGCATCGCCCCACAGCTCGATGCGCGCACGCACCCCGCGAACCAAGACGAGCACCGCGGTGGCCACCAACGCCGCACTCACTGGCCAGAGGGTTCGGGCCGCGAGGAGCACTGTGACAGCGACCGCAACTGCGACCGCCGAGGCGACCTGCAGCAGGAGCCGAGCACGGGGCGGAACCAGGATGATCTGGGGACGCGGGACATCGGTCACGGAGACAACCATGCAGGACGGAGCAGCAGCACGCACATCTCAGCGGCCGCGTTCGGGAGGCAGGCGGGGTATCGAGCAGCGCCGGGTGCCGGGACCGTCCCTTGGCAGATCGGCCACCGGCCTGTTGCGCTGCTTGCGCCCGGCCGCTCTACCGCAGGCCCTGGGGCGGCGCTGTTGCGCCGTCCTTCGGGGCGGTGCTCCGCCGCGCAGCTCGGCGCAGCACGGTGATCGCAGCGCCTCCGGCGAGCGTGGTGACCACCCCGAGCGCCATCCCGCTGGTCGAGCCCGCCCCGTAGTTCGACCACGGCAAGCCCAGCGCCCACTGGGCCACGGGGCCGAGGACGAGAAGCACGCCGGCCGGGCCGGCCACGACCAGCAGTGCCCGCGAAGCGCTCCAGGTGGGGTGCAGCAACACGACGATCCCGGCCACGGCTGCGACCGCCAACGCGCCGTAGATCCATGACGAGCCCGACATCCTCCAGCCGTCATGCGCGAACCAGTCCTGGACCCCGCGAACAGTCCGTGCCCACGCGTGGCGCCCCGAGCTGTTGTGCGTCGAGGAGATGATCGGCAACGGCCACCCGATGACGGCGAGGAGACCGGCTACCGCACCCACGACTCCGAGCAGCACCATCCACACGCGCGGCCCGACGACGGGCTCCACGTCGAAGTCCGAAATGCTCATCTGGCGCAGGTTACCGGGCGGGGGAACGAAGCGTCACGGCACCTCGGCCCGACGCAGAGGGAACGCTGTCCCGATGACCGATCGTCCACCGGAGACGAGCGACTCCACAGCGGCGATTGGTGCTCGAGGTGGCGGGGCGGGAGCGTTAGCGTTCCGGCATGAATTGGACGCAGGAGCGTTGGTCGGGTCGGACGCAGTGGCCGCTTGCTGTCGCCGCGACGGCGTTCCTCGCCGCGTACGCGGTCGAGGTGCTCGCAGATCCACGGGGTGGGTTGCTGCTGGTGTGTGAGTTGGTGATCAACATCACGTGGGTGATGTTCATCGTCGACTACGTCGTCATGCTCATGCTCGCGGAGCAGCGTGGGCGGTGGTTCGTGCGGCACCTCTTGGACCTCGCCGCGATCGCGCTGCCGTTCCTCCGTCCGTTGCGGTTGCTTCGTCTCGTGCAGCTGTTCCAGGCCTTGCATCGCAGTGGCGGCGCCGCGGTGCGTGGTCGGGTGTCGGTGTACGTGGTGGTCACGACGGTGTTGCTGGTGTTCGTGTCGGCGCTTGCGATGTACGACGTCGAACGGCACGCGCCGGGAGCGACGATCGTGTCCTTCGGGGACGCCCTCTGGTGGGCGCTCGTCACGATCACCACCGTCGGCTACGGCGACCTCACACCCGTCAGTGTGGAGGGGCGATTCATCGCCGCGGGCGTGATGATCAGCGGGATCGCGCTGCTCGGTGTGGTGACGGCGACGATCGCGAGTTGGATCATCGACCAGGTCGGTCGCCGTGAGGACGACGCGCAGACCGCGACACGACGCGAGCTCCGAGAACTCACTGCCGAGATCCACGCGCTCCGCGATGAACTCGAACGCCGCTCCGTGCGCGAGGACTGACCCGATCGCGAACTCACGCAGCAAGCTCGTGTCTGGTCGAGAGTGGATCGCCGATCGCGATGCTTCGCTGTGATACTTGGACATGCTCGAGTTGGTGAGACCGCAGGTCGGGATGTACGAGGCGTGGTCCGAAGCCCACGAAGAGTGGGGGCCGGGCCCGCACGAGGACGGGTTCGGGATCACCGAAAACGACGACCTCGGCAACGAGGACGATTTCCGAATCTGGGTGGGCCGGCTGAACGCCCGGCCGGGGGCGCTCTGGTGGGTCGTCGAGGACGGGCGCGTCCTCGGTGGGATCGCACTTCGCGCGCCGGGCGATGCGAGCGTGCAGCGGTTTGGTCACGTCGGGTACGGGATTCGTCCATCCGCACGCGGTCGTGGCGTGGCGACGTGGGCGCTCGGCCAGGTGCTTGCGCACGCATCCCGCGTCGGCATCGACCCGGTCCTGGTTGTCTGCCGCGATGACAACGCCCCCTCGATCGCGACGTTGGAGCACTACGACGCCACCCTCCTGTCGACCGAGCTCCGCGGGGGCGTTGAGCTGCGCCGATACGGCATCTCCAAGTCGCATCGGCGTCCCGGAGAGCGATAGGCCATACAGATGCTCCTTGGACACGTACCAGGCCGAGAAGACCACCTCGACGAGCCCGACCCCGACCAGCGCCCAGAGCTCAGAGCTCAGGGGCGTTCTCGTCCGTGGCTCGTCCCGTTAGGGTCCAGTCATGACCCGGCGTGACCATCTGACCTCTCGACTCGTGCTGGCCGCTGCCCTGGCAGTGATGGTCGTCGGCATCGTCATCCTCGCTGTTGCTGCGTCACGACCTGTGTCCTCCGGATGGTTCGCCTACGCGCCTCTTTCCGGCACGACCTTCACGGCAGCGGGTGTGCACGTCCTCTCGACCGCGAGCCTCGTCGGCGCAGGAGTGGTCGTCGTCGGATTGCTCTTGCTGGCGGGTTGGCTCGGGTATCGACAGGGTGCGCGCCGGAGGTCCTGAGGGCCGCTCCTGGAGGCGATCGCCCCTGCACAGCGATGCGCCGGGAGCGAGCATGTCCTTGTGTTCAGCGGTGCGTGCCGGCCGTGGGTTGCGCTACTTCTGCGAAGTCGCGGAGGACATCGTCCAGCCGATCCCGGCCCATGAGCGTGATCCCGCCGAATCGCCTCCGGAGCGCAAACCGAAGTTGATGTCCCTCCCCGAGGTTGAGGACCGCCACGGCGATGACTGCTCGTCCTTGCGGCATCAGGTCGGTGGAGGTCGAGACCACTCGCTCCCACGGAACGGTGAGCACCGGGACGACCGATTGCGGCTGCCACAACTCCATGCCGTGCTCGTCGACTGCCCAGACGACTGATCGTGGTGTCGGGGCGGACGGGCTGAGCGCACGAAGGCTCCGCAGGAGCGTGTGGTTGCTGACCGCGCCAGGGAGTGCAAGTGCGCGTGGTCGGTGCGTCTGGACGAGCGCGAGCGTTGCTCGGTCACGGCGGGCGATGCCGATGATCAGCGGCGCTCCGATGCACCCTGCGACTCCAGCGGTGATGCCGTACATCAGGCAGATCACAGCCCAGTCCGGGATGTCGTTCGGGCCTGGTCCGGTGAATGCGCCCCACGCTCCTGCCAGCAATGCAGCCACCCCGGTCACCGCGAGCACCACGAACACGACGTCCGTGTGCACCGCCCTGCTCGGCACGATGGCCCCGCCCCGTTGCTGTGTCATTGCCCCTCCCAGTGCCGTCGGAAGTCTCGCACATGGTTTCGCGCGCAAGGCGCGACGGTCGGGCCGATGGTCGGCCTCTCGCGTGCTCTGTGCCGCTGCACTTCCCTCGTCGGCGACCACGAGGAGCGGTCAGAGCGACGCGAGCTCGTCGAACGCCGCACGAGTCTCGGCGCCGAGATGCTCGGGACTCGTCGCCCGACGTCGGGCTGTCTGGTAGCAGGCCAGCGCGACCTGGCTGGCGAACACGGCCGTGGACGCTGTCGTTCCCCGTTCCACGAGGAGCATCGTGAACCGCTCGGCGATCAGCTGCGTCTTGAAGGCATCGTGGGCGCGCAGTTCGGGGTGCTTGTCCACCAACTCGTAGTGGAGGGCGTAACCGGCGATGTCGGCAGCCGCGTGGTCGCAAAGGGCGACGACGATGGTTCGGAGCTGCGCGACGGCCTCGGCTGCGGTACCGGCCGCGCCGACGGGCTCGTCCGCCGCCACTCGGGTGATCCGGTCGAGCATCTCCTCCTCGTGGGCGAAGACGACCTCGGCCTTGTCGCCGAAGTACCGGAAGAACGTGGTGCGCCCAACGTCAGCTCGAGCGGCGATGTCCGTGACGGAGACGTCGTCGTAGCCCTTCGCGGCGAACAGCTCGTCAGCGGCGTCGATGATGCGCTGCTGGACGAGACGTCGCTTCCGCTCTCGGAGCGTCTCACCATCCGGAATGCTCTGCGACACGGACTGAGCCTACCGCTGTCGGAACTCCGCCCCGACTGGTACTGAGTGTGTTACGGTACCGAGTACCAAAACCGAGAGGGACAGCGCATGCTCACCACCCAGGACCGTCTCGACATCAGCGAGACTCTTGCGCTCTACGCTGCCATCGTGGACACGAACCAGCTCGATCGGCTGGACGACCTGTTCGAAGCGGATGCGGTCTACGACATGACCGCCACCGCGAGCGGCATCGGAGCCATCGAGGGGATCGAGGCGATCCGCGCCGCAGCGGGGCGGCTGGCGGCAAGTGAGCACGCACCACTTGCCCACTTCGTCACGAACATCATCGCGACGAGCGACGGTGACGCTCGTGCGACGGCACAGTCCCGAGGGCTGATGATCATGGCCGACGGCTCGATCCAGGCCGTGTCCCACGATGACGAGCTTCGACGCCGTGACGGGCGGTGGCGCATCGGTCGTCGGGTCATCACGCCACTCGGAGTGCCCACAGCCGGAGCGGTGGACCACCGGTGACCTCGTCGACGCCCACGCTGACTGCCCACCGAGGAACGGAACCGTCATGACCGAGGCACTCGCCGTCACCCGCGTCACGCACAGCTGTCACCTGATCGAGATCGGAGGACTCATGGTCCTCACCGACCCGTGGTTCTCGGAGAAGGCCTTCTACCACCCAGGTGAACCGATCGCCTTCCGACCAGAGGACCTGCCACACCTCGACGCCGTCGTGATCAGCCACGAGCACTACGACCACTGCGACCTCGATGCGTTCCAGCGGTACCCCGACAAGGACGTCCCGATGATCGTCGCGGGCCCCGTCGTCGAGAAGGCGCGGAAGGCCGGCTTCACGAACGTAACCCCGCTCGAGGCGTGGGAGGCCACGCGTGTCGGAGACCTTACGTTCCACGCTGCCCCCGGTGAACACGGCGTGCACGAGGTCACGTACGTCATCGCGGGCGGCGGTCGCAGCGTGTACTTCGCCGGCGACACGCTCCTCACCCCGGAGCTGCGAACGCTGACCGATCGATTCGGTCCCCTCGACCTGACACTGCTGCCGGTGAACGGCCTCCACATCCGCGTGGCGGGGAACAAGCAGGTCGTCATGAACGCCGAGGAGGCCGCGGAGCTCACGGCGGTCCTCCGCCCGAAGCTGGCGATCCCGCAGCACTACGCGTTCACGGCCGGTCCGATCGGTGACCGCTTCATCCTGAAGAGCGACCGGGACCCGACGATCTACGTCGAGGCGGCTCGGCGGCTCGTCCCGGAGGTCCCCGTCCGCGTGATCGCACCGGGAGAGCGCGTGGTCATTCCCGTCTGAACGCCCACGGCCCCCTGAACCGTCGCGGCCTGGCACGAGCCGAGCCGAGTCGTCCGGTGCCGAGCCTTGCCGTCCCGACCGGGGGCGGGTCAGCCGAGCTGTGCGACGAGGGCGACGGTGAAGAGCACGAACCCGACACCGGCCGCCGTGGAGCGGAGCACGTCGATCCGTTCCCACTTCCGGACGGTCTGCTTCCAGTTCGCCGGCGGCGCGGCCGGGTCCCAGTCGTTGACGCCGATGTTGATCGGCACCGTCCCGAGGAACGACGCCAGGACGAACACCACCAGGGAGACCATCCCCCCGATCCGCCACGGCGACCAGTCGGCCACGACGACCGCGATCGAGGCCAGGACGGCGGAGACGATGAGGATCGGGACGACGACCTTGAGGGTCTTGACCAGCGCGATCCGCGTCCGGACGTGCACGTCGTCGGGCAGTCTCGAGATGGCCCGCTGGACGCCCCACCGGACGATGAACTCCTCGCCTGCCAGCAGCCCGACCAGGACAAGCTGGACGACGAGCAACACGTTCATCGCGCGGCTCGGACTTCGCGGACGAGCGCGCGGGCCGCGCGGTGGGCAGCGGCGACGATGTGGGCGTCCGCGGCGTCCCCGGAGTCCCCGGCGTCCGGGGCGTGCGCAGCGGCCTGGACCGCGGCGTTGATGCTCAGGATCGCCATCCGCACCAGCAGTGCGTCCTCGGGGCCGAGGGCCGGCGGCAGTCCCACGAGCTCGTCCGCGAACGCCCGCAGCGAGCCACCGATCCGGTTCCCGTTCGCGTCGGAGAGCGTCCGGGTGAGCAGGGGGTTGGCGTTCATGAAGCGCGTTGCTCGGAGCTTCTCGACGGTGAAGGTCCCGACCCACCGCAGCACCGCGTCCTCGAGCAGCTCCGGCGTCTGCGGTTGCTCCCGGAGCCAGGCGAGCAGGTGCTCGACCTCGGTCCCACGGTCGTCGAACAACGACTGCAGGATCGCTTCCTTGCTCGGGAAGTAGTAGTAGAGCGAGGCCTTGTTGATGCCGACCGCTTCCGCGATCTCGCGCAGCGACGTCGCCTCGTACCCCTGCCTGGTGAACAGGTCGAGTGCGACCTGTTGGACGCGCTCCCGTGTTGCGGTCCCTCGCTGCGTCATTCCGTGCCTCCTGCGATCGTCGGTCGAGAGGCAGTCTACCTACCGTTTGGTAGGTAACGCGAGAGGTCTCGCGGATCTCCCTACCGAGCGGGACCAGTCGGCGCGACGAAGATGCAGAACGGGTGCCCTGCAGGGTCCCGGAAGACGACGAGCGGTTCGTCCTCGTCGTCCGAGCGGTCCAGCAGCTCCTCCGCGCCGAGATCCCGGGCGCGCGCTCGCTGCCGCTCGAGCGCAGCGGCGGACTCGACGGTCAGGTCAAGGTGGAGCATCTGCGGCGGGGTACCGGTCGGCCACCGCGGTTCCGGCATGTCGGGTGCGAGCTGGAACGCCAGGCGCCGGGTGCCGTCGTCATCGGTGAGGACCAGCCAGTCGGGTTCCGCCACCTCGGTCGGATCGGGCGCATCGCCGTCCCGGTACCGGAGGCCCAGGAGCCTCCGGTAGAACTCCGCGAGCGCTCGCGGCGCTGGTGTGTCCAGGACGGTCTGCAGCAGACGCGGGACGTCAGGGGATGCGGGCATGCCCTTGTCTACCGCCCGAGGAGTCGTGCCGCCGAGGGGTCCAGCCGTGGTGCGTCAGTGCATCGAGGGCGCGGCCGCGCCCTCTGGTGCGTCGGGGCGGCGCACCATCGACGACGCGACGATCCCGAAGAGCGAGATCACCGCGCCCCACAGGAACGCCGAGTGCACGCCGGCTGCGGTCGCGGCGGCCACACTGGAGGCGCGCCCACCGGTGGCAGCGGCGGTCGCGCCGATCGTCAGGAGCGTGACGAACAGGGCGGTGCCGGCAGCGCCGGCGAGCTGCTGCGCCGTCCCGAGGACCGCGCTGCCGTGCGAGTACAGCCGAGGTGGCAGGCCGCCGAGTGCCGCGGTGAACAGCGGGGTGAAGGTGAGCGCGAGCCCGATGCTCAGCACGACGTGGGCGACGAGTACGAACCACACGCTCGTGTGGACGGTGATCGTGGAGAGCGCCCAGAGCACGGCGCTGACGAGGATCGAGCCCGGGATGAGCAGCAGGCGTGGCCCGCGGCGGTCGTAGATCCGGCCGACGACCGGGGACAGCAGGCCCATGATCAGGCCACCGGGCAGCAACAGCAGCCCGACGTTCAGGACTTCCAGCCCGAGGACCCGCTCCAGGTAGATCGGCAACAGGATGAGCGTGCCGAACATGGCCATGAAGCTGATGCCCATGGCGACGATCGGGATCGTGAAGCCGCGGGTCTGGAACGTGCGGAGGTCGAGCAGTGCCCGATCGCCCCGCTGCAGTCGGGTCTGCCGGACGATGAACACGGCGAGGGCGACCACGCCGACGACGAGCGAGGTCACCGGGACGGCCGGTCCGGTCGTGGCGATCTCGGCGATGCTCGACAGGCCGTAGACGATCCCGCCGAACGCGAAGGCGGAGAGCACCACGGACAGCACGTCGATCGGCGCCTTCCGCGGCGTCGAGACGTTGCGGACCTTCACCATGCCGAGCACCAGCGCGGCCAGTGCGATGGGCAGCACGAACCCGAACAACCAGCGCCACGAGAACGCGTTGAGGATGAGACCTGAGATCGTCGGGCCGATCGCGGGTGCGACCGAGATGACGATCGAGATGTTGCCCATGATGCGGCCGCGGTGCGCGGGCTCGATCAGCGTCAGGACGGTGGTCATCAGCAGCGGCATCATGATCGCCGTGCCGCTGGCCTGCACGATCCGGCCGACGAGCAGCACGATGAAGCCCGGCGCGAGCACGGCGATCAGTGTGCCGGCGGAGAACAGGCTCATGGCCCAGACGAACACCGGCCGGGTGTTGAACCGCTGCAGCAGGAACCCGGTGATCGGGATGACCACGGCCATGGTCAGCAGGAAGCCGGTGGTGAGCCACTGCCCGGTGGCCGCGCTGATGTGCAGGTCGTCCATCAGCCGGGGCAGCGCGACGCCCATGATCGTCTCGTTGAGGATCACGACGAACGCGGAGACGAGCAGGAGCCCGATCACCAGTCGTGTCTCGGCGGGGGAGGGCTGGGTCGCGCTCCCGGTCCGGGGTGCGGCGGCGACGGACTGGGTCATGGGGGCTCCCGGGAGGTGGCGACGTGCTCGGAGGTCTGGTGCGCGGGACCCGCGGACACTGAGGTGTGCGGAGCGCATCCAGGGCAACGGCCTGAGTGGATTCGATTATTCCGCCCCGCCCGGACAACGCGCCAGAGTCGGCTCAGTGCAGGATCGCGAACCCCTCGACGTCCCCGTGCGGCACGACCGGTCGCATCGAGACGTCCGTGACCGTCGCCGAGGGCGGCCCCGTGCGGATGAACTCCATGAGCGCGTCGACCGCGGCGGAGGGGCCCTCGGCCTCCACCTCGACGGTGCCGTCGAACAGGTTGCGTGCGTACCCCGTGAGCTCCAGCCCGTCGGCCTTCCTGGCGGTCCAGTACCGGAAGCCGACCCCCTGGACCGTTCCCGACACGACGGCGTGCATCCTCGTCACCGTTGTCATGTCGCTCAATGTAGGCGCGGCCCGCACCGGCCAGTTTTCGGCGCTGTTTCCGTCTCGTGAAACCCGGTGATAGTGTCATCCCAACCCGAACACTTCGAGTCACCATGACACTTACTGACGAACTCCCCATCCGCGTCGCGGTCTCCACCGTGATCGTCGCGCTGCGCCCGCACCCGGACACCGGTGCGCCCGCGCTGTGGATGCCCCTGGTCCGACGGGTCGCCGAGCCGTACGAGGGATCGTGGGCGCTGCCCGGCGGGTGGGTCCGCCCGGACGAGGGGCTCGAGGACTCGGCGGCCGCCCGACTGCTCGAGACGACGAACGTCCAGCCGCGCTACCTCGAGCAGTTGTACGCGTTCGGGGACGTCGACCGCTCCTCGACCCGGGTCGTCTCGATCGTCTACTGGGCCCTCGTTCACCCGGACGAAGCCAGCTCGGTCCCCGACGACTGGAACGTCCGCTGGTTCCTCGCCGACGAGCACCCGCCCCTGGCCTTCGACCACGACCGCATCGTCGAGTACGCGCTCTGGCGCCTGCGCAACAAGATGTCGTACTCCCGCATCGCCCAGGCGTTCCTGGGGGACCGCTTCACCCTCGCCGAACTCCGCGGCGTGTACGAGGCCGTGCTGGGCCGCACGCTCGACCCGGCGAACTTCCGACGGCAGATCGCACAGTCCGACGCCGTCCTGCCCACCGACGAGACCACGAGCGGGGACCGCCACCGGCCGGCCCGGCTCTACCGCTCGAACCCCGACCTGGCGTACGCCGACAACGGCCCGCTCACCCCCGCCCACCCCGCGTCCGGCGCGGGCCTGCCCACCCGATAGGAACCACCGTGTCCATCGCGACGACCATCGAGCTCATCTCCAACGGCGCTGCCGCCGGCAGCACCTGCACGCCGGACCTCGCCGTGCCCACCTGGGACTTCGACGCCCGCCCCGGCTACGGCCCCGGCTCGTCCATGTCGGACGTCATCCCGACGAGTGCCCCGCGGCAGGGCGTGCTCCCCGACGAGTACAAGACGGCTTCGGTGGACGAGCTCCACGCGCGCATCGAACGGGCGAAGGCGACGCTGGGGGACCGCGTGGTCGTCCTCGGGCACTTCTACCAGCGCGACGAGGTCGTCCGGCACGCCGACTTCCTCGGCGACTCGTTCCAGCTCGCCAACGCCGCCCTCACGAAGCCCGACGCCGAGGCGATCGTGTTCTGCGGCGTCCACTTCATGGCCGAGACCGCTGACATCCTGGCGCGTGACGAGCAACGGGTCATCCTGCCGAACCTGGCCGCCGGGTGCTCGATGGCCGACATGGCGGACATCGACAGCGTCGAGGCGGCCTGGGCCGAACTCGCCGCGCTCTACGGCACCGAGCCGGACGCCGACGGCCGCGTCCCGGTCATCCCCGTGACCTACATGAACTCCGCCGCCGACCTCAAGGCGTTCTGCGGGCGGAACGGCGGGATCGTCTGCACGTCGTCGAACGCGGCCACCGTCCTCGAGTGGGCGTTCGAGCGCGGGCAGCGCGTGCTGTTCTTCCCCGACCAGCACCTCGGTCGGAACACCGCGAAGGCCATGGGCATCAGCACGGACCTGATGCCGATGTGGAACCCGCGGCTGGCCGGGGGCGGCAACACCGCCGCGGAACTCGGCGCTGCCAAGGTCATCCTGTGGAACGGGTTCTGCTCGGTGCACCGCCGCTTCACCGTCGACCAGATCGAGCAGGCCCGCCGCGAGCACCCCGGCGTGCAGGTCATCGTGCACCCCGAGTGCCCGATGGCCGTGGTGGACGCCGCTGACGTGGCGGGGAGCACCGACCTGATCCGGAAGACCATCGCCGCCGCGACCGAACCGACGACCTTCGCGATCGGCACCGAGATCAACATGGTCAACCGGCTCGCCGCCGAGTACCCGCAGCACACGATCTTCTGCCTGGACCCCGTCGTCTGCCCGTGCTCCACGATGTACCGGATCCACCCGGGCTACCTCGCGTGGGTGCTCGAGGCCCTGGTGCAGGGGGAGGTCCTCAACGAGATCGTCGTGCCCGCCGACGTGCAGGCCGACGCCAAGGTCGCCCTCGAGCGCATGCTCGCCGCGAAGCCCCGGCCGCTCGCAGCCACCGGCCGCTGATGCACGTCGTCGTCGTGGGGTCCGGGATCGCCGGGCTGACCGCCGCCATCCGCGCGAGCGCCCGGCACGACGTCACGCTGGTGACGAAGGGGGCGCTCGCCGACGGGGCGACCCGGTACGCCCAGGGCGGGATCGCCGTCGCGCTCGGGGCCGACGACAGCGCCGCACTGCACGTCGCCGACACCCACGTCGCCGGGGCCGGGAGCGCCGACGCCCGAGCGGTGGAGCTCCTCTGCACGGACGGCCCGGCGCGGGTGCGGGACCTGCTCGCGCTCGGCGTCCCGTTCGACCGCACCACCGACCCGCGCAGCATCGACCAGTACGGCGACGACCTCGCCCGTGGTCGCGAGGCCGCGCACAGCCGGTGGCGTGTCGTGCACGCCGCGGGGGACGCCACGGGAGCCGCGATCGAGCGCACCCTCGTCGACGCCCTGCACCGCCGGCACGTGACGATCCTCGAGCGCACCTGCCTGACCGACCTCGTCGTCCGGGACGGGGCGGTCGTGGGGGTCGACGTGCTCGACCTGCTCGGCGAACCGCAGCGCATCGACGCGGACGCGGTGCTCCTCGCATCGGGGGGCGCCGGACACTTGTACCGCGAGACGACGAACCCC
This sequence comes from Curtobacterium sp. ISL-83, assembly GCF_018613895.1. Lineage (GTDB taxonomy): Bacteria > Actinomycetota > Actinomycetes > Actinomycetales > Microbacteriaceae > Curtobacterium. The sequence continues at coordinate 72,278 of NZ_JAGGPH010000013.1, read as the reverse complement.
CTGGTCGCGACCGGTGACGGTGCGGCCGCGGCCTGGCGAGCGGGTGCCGTCCTGGCCGACCTGGAGTTCGTGCAGTTCCACCCGACGCGTCTGGCCGTCCCCGGTGGCGGGCTGCTGTCCGAGGCGGTCCGCGGCGAGGGAGCCGTGCTCCGTGACCGACTCGGCCGCCGGTTCATGCCGGCCGTACACCCCGACGCCGAGCTCGCACCGCGGGACGTCGTCGCCCGGGGGATCGCGCGCGCGATGCGGGAACAGGACGGCGAGCCGGTGCTCCTCGACGCCACCGGACTCGACCCGGCGTTCCTGGTCGGCCGGTTTCCGGGGCTGACCCGGGCGACGCGGGCCGCCGGCTTCGACTGGACCCGTGAGGGCGTCCCCGTCGCCCCGGCCGCGCACTACACGATGGGTGGGGTCGCGACCGACGCGGAGGGGCGGGCCAGCCTGCCCGGGCTGTTCGCCATCGGGGAGGCCGCGTGCACCGGCGTCCACGGCGCGAACCGGCTGGCGTCGAACTCGCTGCTCGAGGGGCTCGTCTTCGCGATCCGCGCAGCGGACGCGCTGGACACGCCCCGGCCGGCCCGCCTGCGGCTGCGCGGTGACGTGGACCTCGCCGTGACGGCGGTGCCGGTCCCCGGGGAGCCGGGTCGTGCCTCCAGGCCGCCCGTCGCGACGAACGCGACCCACCAGGCGGACCGGCCGGGAGGCGCGGATCACCGCACCCGGACCTCGCCCGTCCGCCAGGCGGTCCAGTCCGTCATGACCGACCGGGTGGGCCTGCTGCGCGACGCCACGGGCCTGGCGGACGCCCGACGGGCCCTCGACGCACTCGCCGTGCCCGAGCCGCACACCGTGCACGACCACGAGGACCGCGCCCTGTTCGACCTGGCCCGGCTGGTCGTCCTCGCCGCCGACACCCGCACGGAGTCCCGTGGCGCCCACGCTCGCACCGACCACCCGACCACCGACCCCGGAGCACCCGCCTCCTACGCGTGGGTCGCCCAGCACGCCCCCGTCTCCCAGGAGGTACCCGCATGACCACCGATCCCGGAACCATCCCGCCGCACGCCCTCCGCCGCGTGATCGAGACCGCGCTCGAGGAGGACGCGCCCTGGGGCGACGTCACGAGCGAGACGCTCATCCCCGCCGAGGCGACGGCCACCGCCACGCTGACCGCCCGCGAGGCCGGTGTGCTCAGCGGCGTCGACGTCTTCGTCGCGGCCATGCACGCCGTGGACGCGTCGATCGGCGCCGTCGTGCACGTCGCCGACGGCAGCCGGTTCGAGCCGGGCGAGGTCCTCGCGACGGTGACCGGCCCCGCCCGGTCGGTGCTCCGTGCCGAGCGCGTCGGCCTCAACCTCGTGCAGCGCCTGTCGGGCATCGCGACGGCCGCCGCCCGCTACGTCGCCGCGGTCGACGGCACCGCGGCCCGCATCGTCGACACGCGGAAGACCACCCCGGGTCTCCGTGCGCTCGAGCGGTACGCCGTGCGGTGCGGCGGCGGTCACAACCACCGGAACTCGTTGTCCGACGCGGTCCTCGCCAAGGACAACCACCTCGCGGTCCTCCTCGCGGCCGGGGTCCCGATCGGCACCGCGATCCGCGACGCCCGTGACCGACTCGGTCACACCGTGCACGTCGAGGTCGAGGTGGACCGCATCGACCAGATCGAACCGGTCGTGTCCGCCGGCGTCGACACGATCATGCTCGACAACTTCACCCCGGAGCAGCTGGTCGAAGGGGTCCGCGTGGTGGCCGGCCGGGCGCTGGTCGAGGCCTCGGGCGGCGTGTCCCTCGAGACCGTGGCCGCGATCGCCGCGACGGGCGTGGACGTCATCTCCGTCGGGGCGCTGACCCACTCGGCCCGGGCCCTCGACCTCGGACTCGACATCGACGTCGCGGTCTGAGCCCGTGTTCTACCTCGACCGCGCGGCGACGACGCCGGTCCGCCGCGAGGTTCTCGAGGCGATGTGGCCGTACCTGACCGGCACGTTCGGCAACCCCTCGTCGACGCACGGGGTGGGGGACGCGGCCGCGCGGGGCCTCACCGCTGCACGGGCCGACGTGGCGCGGGCGCTCGGGTGCCGCCCGGGTGAGGTCGTGTTCACCGCCGGGGGCACCGAGGGCGCGAACACCGCCGTCAAGGGCATCGCGCTCGCCGCACCCCGCGGTCGCCACGTCGTGACGAGCGCGATCGAGCACGAGGCCGTGCTCGAGAGCTGCCGGTACCTCGAGCGGTTCCACGGGTTCACGGTCACGGTGCTCCCGGTCGACGCCGAAGGACGGATCGCGCCCGAGGTCCTCGCGGACGCGCTCCGGCCGGACACGACCCTGGTGTCGATCGCGCACGCGGACAACGAGATCGGGACCGTGCAGGACATCCCCGCGCTCGCGGCCGTCGCGCACGCGGTCGGCGCACGGTTCCACACCGACGCGGTGCAGTCGGCTCCGTGGCTGCCCGTCGGGCTCGACGTGCTCGGGGTCGACGCGGTGTCGTTGTCCGGGCACAAGGCCGGCGCCCCGAAGGGGACCGGCGTGCTGGCCGTCCGCTCAGGTGTGCCGCTCGAACCACTGGTCCACGGCGGCGGGCAGGAACGCGGTCGGCGATCGGGGACCGAGGACGTCGCCGGAGCGGTGGCGGTCGCGACGGCCCTGGTGCTGTCGGCCCGGGACCGTCCTGCTGCCGCGGCGGCCGCGACGGCGACGCGCGACGCCGTGCTCGACGGGGTGCTCGCGGCGGTCCCCGGCGCGGTCGTGACGGGGTCCCGCGCCCACCGGCTGCCCGGGCACGCGTCGTTCTGCTTCCCGGGCGTGCACGGCGAGACCGTGCTGCTCGAACTCGAACAGCGGGACGTCGTGTCCTCGTCGGGGAGCGCGTGCGCGGCGGGGAGCACCGAGGCATCGCACGTCCTCACCGCGCTCGGACTGTCGCCGGAGGTCGCTGCGTCCGCGGTGCGCCTGACCTTCGACGCCTCGTTGGAGCCCGCGGACGTGCCCCTCGTCGTCCGCTCCGTGGCGGACGCGGTGGCGACGGTCGTGCGGCTCGGGAGCGCCTGACACGACTGTTTCCCGGGGGACGGGGTGTACTAGACGTTCTACTCCATGAGTGGGGGCGTGTCCCCCCTTTTGCGGACCAGCGTCGTCCGGAAGAGTGTCCACATGGCAAACGTGATGACGACCCGGATCCGACAGGAGGACCGGTTCCGTGCGGTCCAGCTCCTGCCGGCCCCCGCGACCGTCCTCGCGCTCGTCCTGGCCGCGCAGCACGACCTCGGCTCCGCCCCCCTCGGGCTGATCGCCGTCGTCGGAGCACTCGCGACGATCGGGAGCGCCCTGCTCCCGATGGTCCACCCGGCGGCCGACCGAGCACCGTTGCGCGCCACCGACTCCCCGTCGATGCCCGCGCCGGCTGAATCGGACCGGTACCGAGAGGACACCGAACACCCTTGAGGACCAGCACCGCCGACTCCGACCCCACGGAGACGCGGTGCGCTCAGCCGGATGCCTCCCTGAATCGGCATCCGGCTGCGGGACACGATGTTCCCCTGTCGTCGTGTTCCGCAGAACCCGCGATCCGTCGTGGGCGCGGACCCCGCTACCCCTGAGCGGTGTCCAACCCCTGGTGCCCACGACGGACCGCGGCCTGCGTGACCCCTGGACCGCGGCCTGTGTCACCCGCGGACGGTGAGCTGCGTCACTCTCCGGTGGCCCGGCGTTCCACGAGCGCGGACCGGTAGAGCTCGCGGAGTGCGCCCCGCCCGCCGGTCCGGACGGCCTGCCGCTGTCGTTGCGCGCCCGTGCCCTCGAGCCGGATCCGCGCGACCACCCGGTGCACGGCCTCCCGGTCACCGTTCGCGGTGAGGGCGTCGTCGACCGCGGCGAGGAGCGCGTCCACCACGTCGTCGGCGGGGTGCATCAGTCCGTCGCGCGGGTCGAGCAGCGTCCCGCCGACCCCGTCCCGGGCCGCGTGCCAGAGCGCGGCGTCGAGCAGTTCGGGCGGGACCTCGAGCGGTGCCCGTCCGTCCCGGGCGTCCTGCACCGCCGTGTCCACCAGCGCGCGGACGAGTGCGGCGTACAGGAGCGTCGAGTCGACGTCGAGCTGCGCGTCGGCCAGGCGCACCTCGACGGTCGGGTGGAACTCCGCCAGGCGCGCGACCCACCACACCATCTTCGTGTCGGAGATGCCCCCGATCCCGACGAGCCGGTCGATCCGGTCGCGGTAGTCGCCGGCGTCCCGGAAGACCGGCGGTGCACCCACCGTCGTCCACCGACGCATGTGCACGGCCCGCCACGAGGCGAACCCGGTGTCGGCACCGCGCCAGTACGGCGAGTTCCCGAGGAGTGCGAGCAGCGGCGGCAACCATGCCCGGAGGCCGTTCAACGCGATGATCCCCTCGTCGGGGGAGTCGATGCCGACATGCACGTGGGTCCCGCTGATCAGGTGGTCGGTCACCAGCCCGCGGAAGTCGTCCTGCACCCGGTGGTACCGGGGATCGGACGTGATCGCGGGCCAGCCGTCGGTCATGAACGGTGTCCCCACGGACGCCACGACCACGCCGTGCGCCTCGGCCGCCCGTGCCAACCGCGACCGGAAGGTGGCGAGGTCCGCCGCCGCTTCGGACAGGCGGCGGAACACCGGCGTCGAACGCTCGATCTGCGCCTCGAGGAACTCGTGCGCGACGAACGCGCTGGTCCGCCCGACCCCGGCGAACTCGTCACGGACGCGCGCGCCGACGGGAGCCGGTGTCAGGGCATCACCGTGCAGGAAGAAGTACTCCTCCTCGACCCCGAAGGTCCGGGGACCGGCGGTCATCCGGCCGACCCCGCGGGAGCGGCGGACGGGGCGGCGGTGCCGGGCCAGACGTAGTCCAGGTCGTCGGGGACGTCCGGGAAGAGCGGCCGGTAGTGCTCTGGTGCCTTCTGCACGAGCTTCGACCGGTGCGAGCGGTGCACCGCCTCGTCGTGGTTCCACGCGGGCACCGGGAAGTCACCGCGCTCGTAGGCCGCGAGGTCCTCGGGGACCCGGCCGAGGTCGAGCAGGGTCTTCGCCAGGCACGTGTCCGCGTACCCGCGGGCGGTCCACGCCCGACAGGTCGCGTCCTGGTACGCCATCAGCGCCGCCCGGTAGCCGCGCCACATCGCGACCACCGGATGGTGCTGCCAGCCGTAGTCGGGCAGGGTCAGGGCGCGCATCACCTGGAGCGTCTCGACACGTTGCTTCCCGAGTCGCCGGTCGTCGAGGACCTCGGCGGAGGCGCGGAAGTCCGCGTACGGCAGGAACGTCTGCATGCGCCGGACGGTACCCGGAAGCGCTGGACGGCGGACACCGGCCCCTCCACGCGCACGGAGCGCCCGACACAAGTCGTCACAACCCGGCGGCCGGTCCGAGCCGCGTGTGAGCATCGTCGGCATGAGCGGAGAACTCGTCGTCGGTGTCAGTGGCAGCCCGTCCGACCCGTCGCGGACGTCCACCCTCGTCGCCGCGACCGTCGCCCGGCTGGCGGAGGACCTGCCCGGCGCGCGCACCGAGACGGTCGAGATCGGGCCGCTCTTGGCCGACCTCGGTGCCGCACCGACCCGCGAGCAGATGTCCGACCGCACCCGACGCGCCCTCGAGACCGTCGAGGCCGCGGACGTGCTCGTCGTCGGGAGCCCCGCGTTCCGTGCCGCGTACTCCGGTGCCTTCAAGCTCTTCTTCGACTGGGTCGGGCAGTACGACCTCGTCGACACCCCGGTGCTGCTGACGGCGACCGGGGGGAGCGACCGGCACGCGCTGCTCGTCGAGCACCAGATGCGGCCGCTGTTCGGGTTCTTCCAGTCGACCACGCTGCCCCTCGGCGTCTTCGGGAACGAGCGCGACTTCACCAAGCACGACGGCGGGTACGACATCGCCAGCGTCGACCTCGAACTCCGCATCGACCAGGCGGTCCGACGCGCCATCCCGCTCATCCGCGGCGGGTTCGCGACGGCCGATGCGGCCGACGTCCGCCGTCCTGCGGACTTCTGAGCCGACCACACGGCGGACGGGAGGCGCGGTGCGAGTCCGCCCCGCGCCTCCCGTCCGTGTCGGGCCGGGTGCTGGCGCTGCGGCTGACGCTGGACGGTGCGGGCGCTGGTGCTGGTGGGTCAGGCGACCAGGGTCGCGACGTGTGCGACGGCGAGTCGGTAGCCGTCGGCGCCCGCGCCGGCGATCACCGCGGTGGCGGCCGTGGCGACGTGGTCGACGTGGCGGAACGGTTCGCGCTTCCACGTGTTCGAGAGGTGCACCTCGACCACGGGGACCGTCAGCGCCTCGACGGCGTCGTGCAGCGCGACGGAGGTGTGCGCGTAGGCCGCGGGGTTGATCACGACTGCCGCGAAGTCGTCGAGCGCCTCGTGCAGCCACTCGACGAGCTCGCCCTCGCGGTTCGTCTGCCGGAAGTCGACGCCGAGCCCGTGCACCGCCGCCTCGGCACGGACGACCTCCTCGACACCGGCCAGCGTCACGGTGCCGTACTGGGCCGGGTCGCGACGGCCGAGGATGTCCAGGTTCGGGCCGTTGAGGACGAGGATGCGCGGCTGCTCGGTCATGCGCCAGAGCCTATCGGCGGTGACGACGACCACCGCCGACGGGGCCGTCCGGGTCCCCGCCGACGACGATGCATGTCGACGCTATGTGAACGGTCACAATAGGCGAACCTGCCGATCAGCGCAAAAGTTGCAGAATGCACGCTGAGGTGTAGTGTCCCCCGTTGGACCGGGCACCGATGCCCGGAGCAACCCGACACGCAGGGTCCGGTCCGACACGATCGGCCGCGCCCTGTGCGGGGCAGCGATGCCCCGCACGCGCATCACACCGACGTGGAGTTGACATGGTTCTCGCGGCAGCGAACAACGGGATCCGGCTCGATCTGGGCTGGGTCGACTACTTGATGATCATCGTGTACTTCGCGGTGGTCATCGGCATCGGGTTCACCGCCCGACGGCAGGTCCGGACGAGCATGGACTTCTTCCTGTCCGGCCGGTCGATGCCGGCGTGGATCACGGGCCTGGCGTTCGTGTCCGCGAACCTCGGCGCGACCGAGATCCTCGGCATGGCGGCGAACGGTGCCCAGATCGGCATGGCGACGCTGCACTACTACCTCATCGGTGCCGTGCCGGCGATGGTGTTCCTCGGCCTCGTGATGATGCCCTTCTACTACGGGGCGAAGGTCCGGAGCGTCCCAGAGTTCATGCTCCGTCGGTTCGGGAAGGCGCCGCACCTGGTGAACTCCCTGGCGTTCGCGGTGTCGAACGTGCTCATCGCGGGCATCAACCTCTACGCGATGGCCATCGTCATCGAGGCGATGCTCGGCTGGCCGGAGTGGCTCGCGATCATCGTCTCCGCCGGCTTCGTGCTCGCCTACATCACCCTCGGCGGCCTCTCCAGCGCCATCTACAACGAGGTCATGCAGTTCTTCGTGATCATCGCCGGCCTCGTCCCGCTGACCATCGTCGGGCTCCACCGCGTCGGCGGCTGGGGCGGACTCACCGACGCGATCAAGAAGACCCAGGGCGTGCAGCACCTGCAGGCCTGGGCCGGCACCGGGATCGGCCACGTCACGAACCCGATCGGCGCGAACTGGCTGGCCATCGTGCTCGGCCTCGGCTTCGTGCTCTCGTTCGGCTACTGGACGACCAACTTCACCGAGGTGCAGCGCGCGTTCTCGGCCAAGAACATGTCCGCCGCCCGCCGCACCCCGCTCATCGCCGCGATCCCGAAGCTCTTCATCCCGTTCATCGTCGTCATCCCCGGTCTGATCGCCGCGGCCGTGGTGGGCAACCAGTTCGCCTCGGGTGCGCTCGACTACAACGACGCCATCCCGAAGCTCATCCAGATGTACCTGCCGACCGGTGTGCTCGGCGTCGCGGTCACCGGGCTCCTCGCCTCGTTCATGGCGGGCATGGCGGCCAACGTCTCGAGCTTCAACACCGTCTTCACGTACGACATCTGGCAGCGCTACGTGAAGCCGAACATGCCCGACCTGCACTACCTGAAGACCGGCCGGTGGGTCACCGTCGTCGGCGTCGTGATCGGCGTCGGCACGGCGTTCCTCGCCGCCCAGGCCGGCAACATCATGACCTACATGCAGACGCTGTTCTCGTTCTTCAACGCGCCGCTGTTCGCCGTGTTCATCCTCGGACTGCTCTGGAAGCGGATGACCACCCAGGGTGCGCTCTGGGGGTACGTCCTCGGCATCATCGCGCCGACGGTGACCTGGATCAGCTACCTCGTCAACCCGAAGCTGTTCTCGACCGCCACGGCCGAGACGATGTACGGCGCGATCATCTCGTTCGTCACCGTGCTCGTCGTGGGCGTCGTCGTGTCGATGTTCACCACGCCGAAGGACGTGAAGGAGCTCGGCGGCCTGGTCTACGGCGTCGGCAAGATCGACATGCACGCCGGAGCCGTCGCCACGGACACCGCCTGGTACCGCTCGCCGGCGCTGCTCGGGACGGTGGCCCTCGTGCTGTGCGTCGCCCTGTACCTGCCGTTCCTCTGATCGAGCACCTGAGAAGGAGAAGAACCATGCGTGACATCACCAACCCGGGCTCGACGGACTCCGGCCCCACGACCTCCGGCCCCACGGCCTCCGGCCGCACGGCCTCCGGCCCCACGACCTCCGGCACGATGACCGAGGAGCAGAAGGCAGCACTCGTCCGGTCCACCCGCCGACTCGACCTGCGCCGGATCCTCGGTGGCCTGTTCGTGGTCTACGGCATCATCACGACGATCGTCGGGATCGTGCACTGGGACACCGACCCGCAGAAGACCGGCGGCATCCACATCAACCTGTGGGTGGGGCTCTCGATGCTCGCCGCGGGCCTGCTGTTCTTCCTCTGGGACCGGCTCAACCCGGTCCCGGCCGAGGACATCATCGGCCAGGCCGAGGCGCAGGAGCAGCAGCGCGCAGCCGGTGAGGGCCGCGACCTCGCCTGAATCGTGCTGATGGACGGGAGGCTCCGGCTGGGGAGCCTCCCGTCCGTTCTGCGTTGACCGCAACATGCGGGCATGGCTTCCGTCAGTGCACGGGTCGAGCCAGTTGACGCTGCTGCCGAAGCCGTCTAACATTGATATGTCGATCAGGTGCTCTTGGTCGGAAGTGATCCCCGGATGTCCTGCAGCCAGCGCGGGCCCGGGGATTTGCGCGTCTCGACCACTCTCACGAGACGAGGACCGGGTGATCGAGCCCGAAGGTCGTCGGGATGCCTGCGACGTGCGCACCGCAAGCGATGTCGGCGAGGGCGAGCAGCGGTTCGTCCGACGCCGCATGGTGTTCGAAGCGGACGAGGCGCCCGATCCCTCGGTCGCGGAGCGCGTTGAACATCGCTCGGTCATCGCGATCGCGGGCGGAGCCGCGGGTCTCGAGGACGACGTGGTGGACGTCGCGCAGCTCGAGTTCGTGCACGAGTCGTTCGAGGCAGCGGCGGCGTCGCCGCTCGCATCGGCAGGGAGCGCCCTCGTAGCGGATCACGAGGACGGACGCCGCGTGGCGGAGCAGGTCGAGCCAGGAGAGCCGCTGACTCGGCAGCGCTTCGTACCAGTGGAGCTTCCGCATGCGTCGGGGCGTCGCGGATCGGATCTCGTCACGCGCGGATTCACGAACCGCATCGCGGACCACGACGGCGGCCAGGACGTAGACGGTGGTGTCGCGTCCGCCCCCGGGTTCTGACTCGTCGATGTAGGCGCGGTGCACCATGTCAGCATATTGCGTGTCAGCCGCGGGAACGAGCGCTGGTTGCGCTCGCGCCCAGGAGCGGCCAGGTTGGTCACGACGAAAGGACCCCGCTCATGGACACGATGGTCTTCATCAACCTGCCCGTCACCGACCTCGACCGGTCGAAGGCGTTCTACGAGGCGCTCGGCTACTCGATCAACCCGGCGTTCACCGACGAGACCGCCGCGTGCGTCGTGATCAGCGACACGATCTCCCTCATGATCCTGACCCGACCGAAGTTCGCCGAGTTCACGGACAAGGCGATCGCGGACGTCGGCACGATCGAGGTGATCAACTCCCTGGGCGTCGCGTCGAAGGACGAGGTGCACCGTCTCGCGGACGCCGCCGTCGCCGCGGGCGCCACCGAGGACCGCGAGCCGGTCGACCTCGGGTTCATGTTCCAGCGCGCCTTCGACGACCCGGACGGGCACCGCTGGGAGCTCGTGTGGATGGACCCGCAGGCTGCTCAGGACGGGCCACCGGCCGAGTAGTGCCCGACGGTGCCACGTGCAGTGGTGTCGGAAGGAGCGGTGTCGGCCGCGGACGGCAGGATGGAGACATGAGCGCTGAGCCCGCCGTACCGCCGACCGACCTCGTGGTGGGGGAGGACGGGCTGCCGCGTCCGGTGTGGGCCTCGACCGACGCGATGCTCCGCGATTACTACGACACCGAGTGGGGCATGCCGGTCCGCGACGAGCGCGGCGTGTTCGAACGGTTGTCGCTCGAGGCGTTCCAGTCCGGGCTGTCCTGGCGCACGATCCTCGCCAAGCGGCCGGCGTTCCGTGCGGCCTTCGCGGACTTCGACCCGGACACGGTCGCCGCCTTCGGCGACGACGACGTCGCGCGGCTGATGGCCGACGCCGGGATCGTCCGGAACCGGGCCAAGATCCTTGCGACGATCACGAACGCGAACGCGACGATCGCGCTCCGGGCGGACGGCGGCCTGGCGTCCTTCGTGTGGTCGTTCCGGCCGACCGCGACGCCGGCGCCGGTGACGGCGGCCGACGTGCCCACGACGTCGGACGAGTCGATCGCGCTGTCGAAGGCGCTCCGGAAGCGGGGCTTCGCGTTCGTGGGCCCGACCACGATGCACGCTCTGATGGAGGCGCTCGGCATCGTCGACACCCACCTGGTCGGCAGTCACCGTCGCGGGACCTCCGGCGTCTGGAACTGACGATCCGGGCCGATCGCCGTGGGTGCCATCCGCCCGCGGTCACGGCAAGTGTCGCGGCGACCGCGGCGCCGGGGCTATCGTCGCGGCATGAGCACGGAGAACCCGCGGGTCATGCCGGTCCATCCCGTGGACGCGCAGGTGGTCGAGGTCCCGGTGACGAGCGACCGCCCGGAACCTGAGGCACGCGTCGAGGATGCCGCGCTGCCGCAGCACGACCCGGGCGAGTTCCGGATCGCCTTCCTGCTGTTCCCCGACCTGACCCTGCTCGACCTCACCGGTCCGGCGCAGGTTCTCACCCGGGTGCCGGGAGCACGGGTGGAGTACGTCGCCGCGACGCTCGACCCCGTGCCGGACGACTGCGGGCTCGACGTCGTCCCGACCACCACGATCGCCGATGCGACCCCGGCGGACGTGCTCGTCGTGCCCGGGGGAGACGGGGCGTTCGACGCGATGCTCGACCCGGAGGTGATCGCCTTCGTCCGTCGCGAGGCTGCTCGGGCAACGTGGGTCACGTCGGTGTGCACCGGGGCGTTCGTGCTCGGTGCGGCCGGGCTGCTCGCGGGCAAACGGGCGACCACGCACTGGGCGTCCCGGCCGATGCTCGCCGCGTTCGGAGCAGACCCGGTCGATGACCGCATCGTCGACGACGGGTCGGTCGTCACCGCAGCCGGGGTGAGCGCCGGCATCGACATGGCGCTGTGGCTCGCGGCGGAACTCGTCGGTCAGCCGGCGGCCGAGGCGATCCAGCTCCAGATCGAGTACGACCCGCACCCGCCGTTCGACGCCGGGTCAGCCGTCCGCGCGGACACCAGGGTCGTCACCGCCGCGCGTGCTGCCGCCGAGGACGCCCGCGGTGAACGCGTGGCGCGTGCCGCTGCGTCCGTGATCCGCTGACCCGGGAAGTGGTGCCCTGACCCGGGAGGAGGACCGCTCTGGTCAGCGGTTGCCCTTCGACCCGCGCGACGGCTTGCCCTTGGTCTTCCCGATGCCCGGGCCCCGGCCACGACCGGTGGACGGCGCCTTGCCGTTCGCCTGGCGGTTGCCGCCCTTCTTGCCGCCGCCCTGCTTCGCGGCGGTGGCCTTGCCGCCGGCAGTGCCCGCCTTCGCTCCCTTGCCGCCGGTCCCGGAACCGGACCGCGAGGGGCGGGTGGTGGCCTCCGCCTCCGTGTCGGCCGACTGGTCCTGCGGTCGACGCGAGCTGTTCGCGGTGCGCCCGCGGACCACACCGATGAACTCCTCGGTGGTCTCGGTCGCGTCGTCGTCCCGCCACACGAGCGCCACCCGGGTGCCGGGGGAGCCGACGAGCGCGCGCGCGACCAGGTCCTTGCGGCTCGCCGCACGGAAGAGTGACTGGGGGAGCACGGCGACCCCGACGTTGGCCTCGACGAGGTCGAGCACCGCGTCCACGTCGGCCGGCACCGGGCCGGAGTCGAGCACGTCGAGTTCGGCGAGGTCCGCCTCGGTGACGTCGTCGCGTTCTGCGAGCGGGGCGTCCTTCGGCATCGCGACCACGGCCGTCTCGGTCCAGAGCGGGATCGCGTGCAGGGCGTCCGACACGGGAAGCCGAGCGAACACCATGTCGGCGTCGCCCGCGAGGACCTCGTCGACCTGGTCGTGGCCGATCGGACGGACGAGGAGCTCGACGTCGGGGTGGCGGTCGCGCCACACGCGCACCCACTTCGCGGGCGACACCCCCGGAACGAAGGCGATGGTGAGTGCCGCGGTCATGCAGACGAGCATACGGGCCGTACCCTTGTCGGTATGGCGCAGGAACAGACCATGAAGCCCGAGACGGCCGCGAAGAAGCTCGGCATCCTGCTGGCGGCCGCACCGGAGTCCTTCCGGAACGAGCCGATCAGCCGGACCGCGTTCGACGAACTCCGCACGGAGCCGCCGGCGTGGCTCGAGGACCTCCGACGCGACGGCCCGCATCCGCGCCCCGTCGTGGCGCAGAAGCTCGGCGTGTCGATCTCCGGGCTCCTCCGCGCGGGCGTCGACGATGCGCTGACCACCGAGCAGATCAAGTCGCTGCTGCAGGAGAAGCCCGAGTGGCTGGTCCGCGAGCGCGCCACCCAGGCAGCGGTGCACGCCGAGAACGCCCGGGTGAAGCAGGAGCGCGCCGCGAAGGCAGCCGCGCAGGACTGACCTCCGCGCCACGCCGCCCGCTCATGACCGCCGTGCACGAGACCGTCGCCGACGCGATGCTGGTCGTGCCGCAGTTCGCGTCGGTCTGTTGCATCGTCGGGGAGCGGTACCGGCCGCGGCCCGGTGTGATCGTCCCCGCGACGGTGATGCTCGTCGCGATGCTGCTGCCGGTCGTGCACGCGGGCGCGGTGTGGACCCTTTTCGCTGCCACGCTCCTGCTGCTCCTCGCGCCCCTGCCCGTGATGCGGCGTCGACGGCCAGACGGTCGTCGGGCGGAACCGATGGACGTCCACCGGGCCCTCTCGGCGGTGGTGATGGCGGGGATGCTCCTGATGGGCCACGCCACCGGGATCGCGGACGGCCACGCCGGGCACGGCATCGCACTCTCCGCGGTCCTCGGGGTCGGTGTGATCGGCTACTGCGCCTTCAGCGGGTGGCTGCTCCGCTTCGAGTGGGCGCGTGAGGACCGGCGTGCGGTCCGGAGCGGCGAGGTCTTCGCGATGACGGTCGCCATCGTCGGCATGACCCTGGCGATGTAGACGTACCGACGCGGTGGCGGACGTACCGACGCGGTGGCGGACGCACCGACGCGGTACCGTCGAGGCGTGTCCGACCGTGCCGCTCGTCTCTCCGACCCCGCGCCGCGCCTCGACGAGGTCGACGAGCGCATCCTCTGGACGCTCGCCGCGGACGCCAGGATCCCGAACAACCGACTCGCCACAGCGGTCGGCATCGCGCCGTCCACCTGCCTGACGCGGGTCCGTGCGCTCGAGGACGCCGGCGTGATCCGCGGCTACCGGGCCGACGTCGACGTGGCCCGGCTGGGCTTCTCGATCGAGGCGATGGTGTCCGTCCGCGTGCACGCCGCCGCGCGGCACGAACTCCGGGAGTTCGCCAAGCGGCTCCTCCGGGTGCCCGTCGTGCAGGACGTGTCCTTCCTCGCCGGGGACAAGGACTTCCTGGTGCACATCGCGTGCACCTCGACCGAGCAGTTGCGCGACTTCGTGGCCGACGAGCTCAGCGGGGACCCGTCGGTCGCGACGACGCAGACGAACATCGTCTTCGAGCGCCTGGTCGCCCAGCGGTCCGACCAGGCCCGGTCGTTCGACGAACTCCGACGCTGGCACGCCTGACCGAGCCGCCGCACGCCCGACCGCGGCGCAGCACGCCAGGGTGGAGCACGCCCGACCGCGGCGCAGCACGCCTGACCCGGGCGCAGCCGTCTGCGCGCCGCCGGCCCCGCGTCGCCGCCCCGGCCCGAGGGCTCAGCGCCGCCGCGTCATCGGCACGTGTCGGATGCCGTCCTCGAAGAACTCGTCCCCGGACCGCACGAAGCCGAACCGGCCGTACCAGTGCTCGAGGTGCGCCTGCGCCGCGAGCGCGATCGACGCGGTCCGCGAGTCCGCGATCGCCGCCTCGATCAGCTGCCCGGCGAGCCCCTGGCCGCGTGCCCGCTCGGCGGTCGCGACCCGGCCGATCCGCTCGGTGCCGTCCGGCTCGCGCAGGAACCGGAGGGTCGCGTCCACGCTGCCCTGCCCCATCCAGTACTGCACCGTCCCGGGTTCGAGGTCGCGCCCGTCCATGTCCGGGTAGGCGCACGCCTGCTCGACGACGAAGACGTCCTGCCGCAGTCGGAGGATCTCGTGCAGAGTCACGATGTCCAGGTTGCGGGTCGGAGCGCTGAAGATCGAAGCCACGGACGGCCTTTCCTGACGTTTTTTCGACGAACCAGATGCGGAATCGCGCGGACGGGCGTACCGTGCCGGTCAACCACTCTATGTGCGCAACCGAGATCAGGAGGTGAGCGCATGGAACCGACGCTTCGTGCACCCTTCTGCGCGGTCCTCCGGTACGCCCTCGCGGGCGTCGGGATCGCGGTCGCATTAGTCGTCATGGCCCTCCTGCTCGGCGCGCGCCCGGCCGCTGCCGCGGAGTCCGCACCGGCGACGCACGGCGTGGTCGGGAGCGTCGTCGGCGGGGTGCGCGACACCGTGCACGCGACGTCCTCGGCCGTCGGCTCGACGGTCGGCACCGCGGTCGCACCGGTCCGGGAGGTCGTCGCACCGTCGCCGGCCGCTCCGGCTCCCACGGTGCCGAGCCGCCCGGCTCCGTCCCGTCCCGCGCCCGTCACGCCGGCGCCGTCGAGCCCTGCTCCGGCGCCGAAGCCCGCGGCGCCGAAGCCCGCTGCGCCGCACGTCCCCGCTCTCCCTGCTCGTCCGGCAGCGCCCGCTCCCAGCGTGACCAGCCCGGTGACCGCGGCCGTCGCGCACGTGGTGAGCAGTGCCTCCCGGCCGGTGACCCACGCCGTCTCGACCGTGGTCCGACCCGTCTCCAGCACCATCGGATCGGTGGCTGGCGCGCGGCCCGTCACGAGCGTCGTCGGCACGGTCGACGGTGTCGTCGGCGGCCTGCCGATCGTCGGCACCGTGCTCGGGAACGACACCGTCGGGACCGTGACGGGGCCGGTCGCCGGCGTCGTGGACGACGTCCTCGGTGACGTCGGCACGGTCGTCGGATCCCTCCCCGGCACCGTGGACGGCGCACTGCCGCCGGTGGTCGGGATCCTGCCTGGAGGCTCGGTGCCCGTTCTCGGCCCCCCCGTCGGTCCGGTGCTCGGTTCCGTCCCCGACGGGCCGTCGACCGTCGCAGTCGACCCGGCCGGGTCGCGACCCGGCGCGGTGCGCACTGCGACCGTCGCCGCTCTCGGCGTGGCCGCCAGCGGCCGCCCCGTTGCGGACCGCGCGCGGGTCGACGGCGCGGTCGCCGCCTCCACCGCGTTCGGCGTCCGGCTGACCGGCGGAGCCGGTGGAACGGCCACGCTCGGCGGGCCCGCACTCGCCGTCCCCGTCGGCCAGCACGGCGTGCCGGCCCCGCTCGAGGGTCCGGTCGCCGGAACGCTCGGCGGGACCGCGAGCGCCGGGACGAGCGGCTCCGCCGCGGTCGGCATCGTCGGTGGCGCCGACGACCAGTTCTCCCTCGCCGCGGGGTCTCGCGGCACGGTCGGCGACGACGCGGTCCCCGCGTCGGTCGTCGGCGAGCACGACGTCGCACCTGACTGAGATCGATGCTCCTGTCCGTCACGGCAGGCACGCATCACCGGCCGAGACCTCGGCCGATCATCGATCTCGATCAGGAGTGAACGACCATGAACAAGAACGTCTGCAGAGGGCTCTGGTTCGCCCTCTTCGTCGGCGGGCTGACGCTCGGAGGGACGGCTGTCGCGAACGCGGCGACCACCTCCGGCGCGGACGGCATCGCCTCGGGCACACAGGTTGCCCCGTCCGTCACTGCACCGGTCTCCGTCGCGGGCACCGCCCTCGGGGTGGTCGGCAACGCCGTCTCGTCGACGGCTCCGGCCGCCACCGCCCCGGCTCCCTCGCCCACGAGCACGACCGTCCCGACCACGTCCGGGACGGGAGGCACGGCATCCGGCACGCAGGTCGCCCCGGACGTCGTCGCCCCGGTCCGCGTCGCGGGCAACGCGGTCGCCGTCGCGGGTGACGCGACCAGCGCAGCGGCCCCCGCGGCAGCTGCTCCGGCCGCCGCCGCCCCGGCGGCCACGGCGCCGTCGACCTCCGGGACCGGTGGGACCGCCTCCGGCACGCAGGTCGCCGGAGCCGTCAGCGCACCGGTGACCGCGAGCGGCAACGCGATCGCGGCCCTCGGGGACGCGACCTCGTCCTCCAGTGCAGGGTCCGCCGCTGCTCCCACCACCTCCACCCCCGCGGCTGCCGCGCCGAGCACCTCCGGTACGGACGGCACCGCGTCGGGAACGCAGGTCGCGCCGGTCGTGTCCGTCCCCGTGACGGTGGCCGGCAACGGCATCGGCGTCCTGGGTGACGGTGCCGCGACGGGGACCTCGTCCTCGCCGGCGGCGACGCCCACCACCCCGGCTGCCGGGTCGGGGAGCACCTCCGGTGCGGGCGGCCTGCTCGCGGGCACGCAGGTGCTCGGCGGGGTGTCGGTCCCGGTCAGCGTGTCGGGCAACGGGCTCGGTGTCGTCGGTGACGGCACGAGCACGGGTACGACGGGCTCTGGTTCGACTGGTTCTGGTTCGACGGGTTCGGTCCCGGCGGCTGGTGGGACCACGTCGGGTGCGAACGGCACGGGTTCGGGCACGCAGGTGACCCCGGTGGTCAGCGTCCCGGTGACGGTCGGTGGCAACGGCATCGGTGTCCTCGGTGACGGTGCGAGCACCGGCACGGCCGGGTCGACGGGTTCTGGTTCGACTGGTTCTGGTTCGACGGGTTCGGTCCCGGCGGCTGGTGGGACCACGTCGGGTGCGAACGGTACGGCCTCGGGTACGCAGGTGACCCCGGTGGTCAGCGTCCCGGTGACGGTCGGTGGCAACGGCAACGGCATCGGTGTTCTCGGTGACGGTGCGAGCGCCGGCACGGCCGGGTCGACGGGTTCTGGTTCGACTGGGTCTGGTTCGACGGGTTCGGTCCCGGCGGCTGGTGGGACCACGTCGGGTGCGAACGGCACGGGTTCGGGCACGCAGGTGACCCCGGTCGTCGGCGTCCCGGTGACGGTCGGTGGTAACGGCATCGGTGTTCTCGGTGACGGCACGAGCACCGGCACGACCGGTTCGACTGGTTCTGGTTCGACCGGCACCGTCCCGGTGACCGGTGGCACCACGTCCGGTGCCGGCGGGACCGGTTCGGGTACGCAGGTGACCCCGGTCGTCAGCGTCCCGGTCACCATCGGTGGCAACGGCGTCGGAGTGATCGGGAGCGGTGCGACCACCACCCCCGCCGACCCCGGCACGGGCACGACCCCGACCGGCCCGGGCACGGGCACGACCCCGACCGACCCCGGCACGGGCACCACGCCGACCGACCCCGGCACGGGCACCACGCCGACCGACCCCGGCACGGGCACCACGCCGACCGACCCGGGCACGGGCTCGACCCCGACCGACCCCGGCACCGCGCCGTCCGGCTCGGGTGACGGCAGCCTCCCGGTCGTGGTGACCACCCCGACCACCAGCACCGGCGGTGCGGCGGTGACCACGGCCTCCCGTCCGGCGGCCACGGTCACGGCGACTGCCGGCATCGCGACGGTCGCGACCGGCGGCCAGACGGCCGTCGCCGGTTCCACGCAGTCGACGCTCGCCTACACGGGTGCCACCTCCCCGGTGGTCCCGCTGGGGATGGCACTGCTCCTGCTCCTCGCCGGAGCGGGGACGCTGGTCCTGCGTCGTCGAGCCTGACGACCGCGTGACGGAGGGGCACCGCTCGCGGTGCCCCTCCTCACCATGCCCGGCGAGACCGCAGCTGAGATGACGCCGAACGATCCCTGGGAGCGTGCGATGCCGAGCCTGTGAACAGCAGAAGCGGTTCGGGGGGCGGAGGGCAGCGCCGCGGCACCACGATGACACTGTGCTCCACGACCTGCTCCACCTCACCATCACCGGCCGCGACGTCCTCGTGCCGGTGTACGTCATCGCCGGCTTCCTGACGCTGTGGACACTCGCCGGACCGTTGCGTCGCCGTCCCGCGGACCGAGCAGCCCTGTTCGCCGTCCTGGTGCGGCTGGGAGCGCTCGTGGCGGGCGCGGGGATCGGGCTGCTCCTGGTGTGGTGGGTCGGCGACGTGCAGGACGCGTTCGGCGTCGCCTTCACCCCGGTGACCCGCGGGTGGTTCGCGTTCGGGTGCGCCGTGATCGCGATGTGGCTGGTCGTGCTCGTGCAGGGCGGCTGGTCTCGCCGGATCGTGGGCCTGACCGCCGTGTGCGCGGTCGCGCTCTCGGTCGGGCTGGGCATCAACGTGGACTTCGGGTTCTACAAGAACATCCAGCAGGCGATCGCCACGAACCCCTACCCGTCGCGGACGCTCCCGTTGAAGCCGGCCACGGTGCCCGATGGCTCGGTCGTCGAGCCCGCGAGCTGGCACGCCCCGGCCGGCATGCCGACACGGGGCGAGGCGGTCAGCGTCCGCATCCCGGGGACCGTGTCGCACTTCCACGGCCGGAAGGCGGTCGTGTGGCTGCCACCGGCGGCGCGGACCGCGAACCCGCCGACGCTCCCGGTGCTCGTGGCGCTGTCCGGTCAACCCGGTCAGCCGGCGGACCTGTTCCAGACCGGTGCGCTCGACCAGGTCCTGAACCGCTACGCGGCGGCGCACGACGGCCTCGGGCCGATCGTCGTCGCCCCGGACCAGCTGGGAGCGCCCGCTCGGAATCCGATGTGCGTCGACTCGCGGCGCCTCGGTCGAGCGGCTTCGTACGTCATGATCGACACCGTGGACTGGGTGAAGCAGCACTTCCGCGTGGCATCGGGGCCGAACGGCTGGGGGGTCGTCGGCTTCTCCGAGGGTGCGACCTGCGCGATGCAGTTCTCGACCGCTCGACCGGACGTCTTCGGCAGTGCCCTGGCGATCTCGAGCGAGCTCGTGCCGACGAACGGCGACGAGCACCACACGATCGCGGTCGGCTTCGGCGGTTCGGCGGCGGCGTACCGCGCGGCCGCCCCGGTCGCGATCATGCAGCGGCACGGGCGGTACCAGGACCACCTCACCGTGTTCGGGGTCGGTGGAGCCGACGCTCCGTACAAGGTCTCGACCGCGACGCTGCGGGCTGCGGCCGAGCACGCGGGCATGCAGACGGCCCTCGTCGTCTCGCCCGGTTCCGCCCACGACTGGAACACGGTCCGCTACGTGCTGCGCAACGGACTGCCCGCCGTCCTGACCCACATGGGACTCCCCGGAACGGGCGCCACGCGATGACCGAAGCATCCCCGCCGCCGGCGGCACGGTCGATCGAGGACCCGCGCGGACCCGGTCTCGGGGCACGGCTGGGCGAACGCGTGGTGTCCTTCGGGCGGACCGTCCGGCGCCGCCCCGTCACGACCGCCATCCTGCTGCTCGTGCTGGCGACGAGCGTCTTCGCCATCGTGGTCCGCGTCGTGCACGGCACCGGCCCGAGCACGTTCGGGCCCTTCCGGGTGTTCGCCGCGTCGACGGGTGTCCTCGCGCTGCTCTTCACCGTGGCGGGCGTCATCCTGCTGGTCGGGACCGCCGAACGGCTGATGGGCTCGTGGCGCACCGCCGTCGCGTTCGTCGTCACGACCGTCGTCGGCACGGGCATCGGGGCGTTCAGCGCGTTCCTCGACAGCGACGGCAGCAACGTCTCACGGTTGCTGCTCGGTCGCGCGACGAGCTTCGACCCGTGGACCGCGATCGTCGGCACGATCGTCACCGCGAGCGCGTTCGCCGGTCCGCTCTGGCGTCGCCGCATCCGCGTCAACGCGCTCGCAGTGGTCGCAGCGCTCCTGCTCTACGCCGGTCACGCCTCCGACCTGTACGCCGTGCTCGCAGCCGCCACCGGGTGGGTGCTCGGCGAGCTGCTCCGACGGACGCCGAAGCGGCTCGGCTGGATCCGCAGCTCCCACCGCGAGACCCGGGTGCTGCTCGGCACGGTCGTGCTCGTGTCCGCGGTCGGACCGGTCATCGCGCTCGTCTCCCGCGCGCGGGTCGGCATCCTCGCCCCGATCGCCGCCGTGGTGGGCACGGGCCCCGTCAGCTCGGTGTCCGGCTGCCGGACGAACGCCTCCACCGGGGCCTGCCTGCACGGGCTCCTGGCGTACCGGGTGACCGACCCGTGGACCCTGGCCCTCGCCGCCGCACCGCTCCTCGTGCTGGTCGTCGGTGGGCTCGGACTCTTCCGCGGCAGTCGCTTCGCCGTCTGGCTCGTCGTGGCGGTCGACGTGGTCACCGCGATCGCCGCCGCCGTGACGTACGGAGCGGTCCCCGGCCGCGTCGAGCGACTGCACGGCATGGAGGACCAGTTCGTCGTCAGCGTGTCGATCGGCGCCTCGATCGTCGTGCCGCTCGCGACCGCGGTCGTCCTCGTGCTGCTCCGCCGGTCCTTCACGGTCGTGCCGTCCCGTCGTCGGGTCGTCTCGTTCGCGGTCACCACCCTGTCCGCCGCCGTGGTCATCATCGCCGTGATCCTGGTCGTCGCGGCGTCCTCGCCGCGGCACGTCGAGGACCCGCTCCGGCTGGCGGTCGCAGCGCTCGGTCCGCTGTCCCCGGTGACGTACTGGGACCGGCTGCCGTCGCTCGACCCGGTCCTCAGGCTCGTGCTGGGGCTCGCCGGTCCGGCGCTGTGGCTGGTGATCGCACTCGCCGCGGTCCGCCCGACCGGTGCGGTCGAGCCGGACGCCGACACCGACGGCTCCCGCTCGGCCCGGGAACGCGCGCGGGCGCTCCTCGTCGCCGCCGGTGGCGACACCTTCGGCTGGATGACCACGTGGCAGGGCAACGCCTACTGGTTCGCCGCCGACGGTCGCGCCGGCGTGGCCTACCGGCGGAACGGCGGTGTCGCCGTCACCGTCGGTGGTCCGTTCGGCTACCCGGACGCCCGCGAGCAGGCGCTGGTCGACTTCGCCCGGTTCTGCGACGACAACGGCTGGACCGCGGCCTTCTACGGCATCGAGGC
This sequence comes from Curtobacterium sp. ISL-83, assembly GCF_018613895.1. Lineage (GTDB taxonomy): Bacteria > Actinomycetota > Actinomycetes > Actinomycetales > Microbacteriaceae > Curtobacterium. The sequence continues at coordinate 50,786 of NZ_JAGGPH010000013.1, read as the reverse complement.
CGACACCGCCCGGCACCTGACCGCTCAGGGGTGGGCCACGCTGCCCGTCGCCGAGGACGCCGACTTCGACCCGCGGACCTGGACGACGAGCGGGAAGAAGAAGCAGGACGTCCGCACGTCGGTGAACAAGGCGCGGCGCGAGGGGATCACCGCCACCTGGTCGTCCTGGCACGACCTGCCGGCCTCGACGACCCGCCAGATCGAGGCGATCTCGGAAGAGTGGGTGTCCGAACGCGAACTCCCCGAGATGGGCTTCACACTCGGCGGCGTCGACGAGATGCGCGACCCGGCGGTCCGGACGCTCGTCGCGGAGGACGGCGCGGGCACCGTGCTGGCCGTCACCAGCTGGTTGCCCAGCCACCGCGAGGGCCGCGTGGTCGGGTGGACCCTCGACGTGATGCGTCGGACCGGTGCGGCCCCGAACGGCGTCATGGAGTTCCTGGTCGCGAGCGCGGCCGAACGGATGCGCGAGGACGGCGCGGAGCGGCTGAGCCTGTCCGCCGCGCCCCTCGCCCAGGCTGCCGAGTCCGCACCGTCGAGCGACGGCGTGCAGAACCTGCTCGAACTCGTCGGCGGCGTGCTCGAGCCCGTCTACGGGTTCCGCTCGCTCCTGCGCTTCAAGCTGAAGTTCGGGCCCGATCTGCACCCGCTGGTCCTCGCCTACCCGGATCCCGTGGCACTGCCCGCCATCGGCATCGCGGTCGTCCGGGCGTACCTGCCGGACCTCTCGCTGCGGCAGGCGGTCGCGCTGGCGCGCGGACGCAGCTGACCCGACGGCCGACGGCCCGATGCTCCGCGGCTCTGCGGTGCGCGCAGCACGTGGGGCCGGACGGGAGGCGCGTGGCGGCCCCGCACCGCGCCTCCAGTCCGCCGGTCGGCGGTCGGTGTGACGCGGCGTGTCGTCGGCCGCGCTCGACGGGCGCGACCGCCGTCGGCGTGGGGTATCGTTCCGACTACGCAAGCGCTCCGGGGTCGGTGAAATTCCGAACCGGTGGTGACAGTCCACGAACTGATGACGGGTGCGAACCCGCCAGAGGTTGACCCGGTGGGATTCCGGGACCGACGGTGAGAGTCCGGATGGGAGGAAGCGCTGGCGGGCAGGGCACGTTCCGTGCACCCGTCCGCCGATGCCGACGTCCGTCGAGCACACCCGGAGTCCCGTTGAGAGGACACCAGTGTTCACCGGCATCATCGAGGAACTCGGCACCGTCACCGCCGTCGAGCAGCACGGCGACTCCGTCGCGCTCACCGTCCGCGGCCCCCTCGTGGTCGCCGACGCCCGCCACGGCGACTCGATCGCGACCAGCGGCGTCTGCCTGACCGTCGTCGAGCAGACCCCCGACACCTTCACCGCCTTCGTCATGAAGCAGACGCTCGACATGAGCGCCCACGGCACGCTCACGGTGGGGGACCGGCTGAACCTGGAGCGCGCCGCCTCGGTCGGTGACCGGCTCGGCGGCCACATCGTGCAGGGGCACGTCGACGGCACCGCGACGGTGCTCGCGACCGCGGACGGGGACGGCTGGCGCCGGGTGCGGTTCGCGCTCACACCGGACCTCAGCCCGCTCGTGGTCGACAAGGGCTCGATCGCGATCGACGGTGTCTCGCTGACGGTGAGTGCCGTCTCCACCGAGGACACCGACCCGGCGGACGCCTGGTTCGAGGTCAGCCTGATCCCGGAGACGCTCGAGGCCACGACGCTCGGCGACCGGGTCCCCGGCGACCGCGTCAACATCGAGACCGACGTGCTCGCGCGGCACGTCCGCCGGATGCTCCGGCTGGACGCCGCGGCTGCGTCCGTCGAGGCCGCTGTCGGACAGGAGGCCCGGTGATGGGCACCGAGACGCGCCCCGCCACCGACGTGGTCACCACCGACGTGGCCAACCCCGGCGACGTCGTCACCGGGTTGTCGAGCGTCGAGGACGCCATCGCCGCGATCGCCGCGGGGCGCCCGGTCATCGTCGCGGACGACGAACACCGCGAGAACGAGGGTGACGTCATCCTCGCGGCGGAGCTCGCGTCGCCCGAGTGGATCGCCTGGACCGTCGCACACTCGTCGGGGTTCATCTGCGCACCGGTGAGCGCCGCCATCGCGGACGCACTCGACCTGCCCCCGATGGTGCAGCACAACGAGGACGTCCGCGGGACCGCGTACACGGTGACCGTCGACGCCGCCGTCGGGGTCACCACCGGGATCAGCGCGCACGACCGTGCACGGACGCTCCGGGTGCTCGCCGACCCCGCCTCGGTCCGCGCCGACCTGCACCGACCCGGGCACGTCGTGCCGCTCCGCGCGAAGCCCGGTGGCGTCCGGGAGCGTGCGGGGCACACCGAAGCAGCGATCGACCTCGTCACGGCGGCGGGACTCCGCCCGGCGGCGGCGATCTGCGAGATCGTCGACGAGGACGGCGGCATGATGCGTCTGCCGCGCCTCGTCGAACTGGGGGCGCGCGAGGGCGTGCCCGTCATCACCATCGCCGCGCTCGCCGACTGGCTCGACGCGGCTGACCGGGTGGCGGCAGCGTCCGCGCCCACGGAGGGAACGACACGATGAGCGGTGCTGGTGCAGCGGAGCGCGACCACGTCGACGGCGCGGGCGTCCGGGTGGCGATCGTCGCCGGACAGTGGCACGACGTCATCGCATCCGGCTTGCTCGCCGGTGCGCAGCGCGAGGTCGAGCGGCTCGGTGCGACCGCCGAGGTGATCCCCGTTCCCGGCAGCTTCGAGCTCCCGGTCGTCGCGCGGACCGCGCTCGAGACGGGCTTCGACGCCGCGGTGGCGCTCGGGGTGATCATCCGCGGGGGCACGCCGCACTTCGAGTACGTGTCCGACGCCGCGACGAGCGGACTGACCCGCGTGGCGATCGAGACCGGCAAGCCCGTCGGGTTCGGCGTGCTCACGCTGGACGACGAGCAGCAGGGCATCGACCGCGCCGGGCTGCCGGGGTCGAAGGAGGACAAGGGTGCCGAGGCGGCGCACGCCGCCATCGCGACCGCGGTGACCCTGCGCGGACTGCGCGAGCGTGCCGGGGTCGAGCAGAGCCTCCCGTCCGCCCGGTAGCCGGAACGAGGAACGGCCCCGCACCGGAGGGTGCGGGGCCGTTCGACGTCTGTGGCTGTTCGCCGCCTGCGATCGGTCTTCGGTGACTACCGCTTGCCGAACACGTGGATCGGCAGGAAGAACGAGAGGCTCATGAGGAGCACGCCGGCCATGAAGATGAAGGCCTGGCCCGAGCTCACCTGGAACGCGAAACCGAACAGGTACATCGACACCAGCAGGAGCAAGATCGAGAAGACAGCGGCGAAGATGCGGCCCACGGTGGTACCTCCGGAATCAGCGGGTGGTTCAGAGCACAGTCTATCCCCAGCAGCGGGGCCGGTCGTTCACCGGCCGGGCTTCGTCGCGATCACGCGGTCCACGACGGTGAGCAGTGCCTCCATGTCGATGGTGCTCGGCTTCGGGCTGGTCTGACTCGCCGCACCGAGGGACGCCTGGTGGTACAGGCCGTCGCCGAGCAGCTTGACCGCCTGCGCCGTCGGCACGTCACCGAGGGCGTCGACGAGGGTGACGAGCCACGCGTCCTCGGTCTCGTCGAGGGTGCGACCGGCCTCGTCGTAGCCCGCCTGCTGCAGGCGGCTCGCGGCCAGGAGCGCCAGGTCGAGCTCGCTGCCGACGTACTGGCTGTTCCGCACGAAGTACCGTGCCGCGCCGTCCTCGGCGTCGCGCATGCGGTCGACGTCGAGCGCGGCGAGGTCGGACAGCCGTTCGCAGAGCCCCTCGACCAAGGCCGCCTTGGACCCGAAGTGGTAGAGCAGACCGCCCTTCGAGACACCGGCGCGCGCGGCGACCGCGTCGAGGGTGGCCGGACGCTCGCCCTCCTCGCACACGATGGCGACGAAACTGTCCAGGACGCGATCGCGGGCACTTGCCATGCGCCGAGTCTAGAGAACCGTGCACCCGCTGGTGTACCAACGAGGTCGTGAACGTTCACGAAGTCCTTGTCACGACGACTGTGCGCGGATAGCGTCGCCGTGACCGTGAAGGTTCACGAGACGAACAGGATCCGCATGTCAGCGCAGACCGCGACCACCTCCTCCAGCCCGTCCGACGGCACCGAACGGCCCGGGTGGGCCGTCCTCGGACCCGGGGGGATCGCCCGCCGGTTCCTCTCGCAGCTGCCGTCGAGCGCAGGCACGCTCGTCGCGGCGGGCAGCTCGTCGCCCGAGCGCGCGCAGGCGTTCGCGGACGACGCGGTCGAGCACGGGTTCCCGGACGTCACCGCGGGGACGTACGACCAGGTCCTCGCCGACGCGGACGTCGACGCCGTCTACGTGTCGACGGTCCACACCGGCCACGCAGCGCTGGTGCTCGCCGCGCTCGAAGCAGGCAAGGCCGTCCTCTGCGAGAAGCCGCTCGCCCCGAACCACGGCACCGCGATGGCCCTCGTCGACGCCGCACGCCAGGCCGGCCTGCCGCTCGTCGAGGCCTTCATGTACCGCTTCCACCCGCAGACCGCGGCGCTGCTCGACCTGGTCCGGTACCGCGCTATCGGGGACGTCACCCACGTCGACGCCTCGTTCGCCTTCCGCTCGGGGGAGCGGACCGGGCGGCTGTTCGACGTCGAGACGGCCGGCGGCGGGATCCTCGACGTCGGCGGCTACCCGGTCACGATGGCCGCCGCGATCGTGCAGGCGGCCACCGGCGTCGCGGTCGCGGAACCCACGACGCTCACCGCGACGGGGACGCTGGGGCCGACCGGGGTCGACGAGTGGACCACCGCGCACCTGGAGTACCGCGGCGGCATCACCGCGGCCGTCCGCACCGGCGTGCGCGTGCAGGACGAGAACGCCGTCACCGTGTACGGCTCGCGTGGCCGCATCCTGGTCACGGATCCCTGGACCCTCGGCGACGACCCGACGATCGAGATCCGCACGGTGGACGACGACCCGCGCACGCTCTCCTTCGCCGGGGAGCACCCCTACGCCCGCGAGGCCGACGCGACCACCGAAGCCCTCCGCTCCGGCCGGGTCGACGCCGCGCTCATGACGACGGACGAGACCCTCGCGACCGCGCGGACCCTCGACCGCTGGCGCGCGGCGATCGGTCTCCGGTACCCCTTCGAGGCCGAGACCGCCGACATCCCCACGGTCAGCCGACGCCCGCTGACCGTGCAGCCGGACAACCCGATGCGCTTCGGCGAGATCCCCGGCGTCGGCAAGCGCCTGTCCCGCCTGGTGATGGGCGTCGACAACCAGCCGGACCTGGCGCACGCGAGCGCGATCTTCGACCTGTTCGTCGAGCAGGGCGGCAACGTCTTCGACACCGGCTACATCTACGGCGGCGGGGTGCTCGAGGGCCGGCTCGGCAAGTGGATCCAGAACCGCGGGATCCGCGACGACGTGGTCGTCATCACGAAGGGCGCACACACCCCGTACTGCGACCCGGAGTCCCTGACCCGGCAGCTGCTCGAGAGCCTGGACCGCCAGGGCACCGACCACGCGGACATCTACATGATGCACCGCGACAACCCGGACATCCCGGTGGGGGAGTTCGTCGACGTCCTCGACGAGCACCGTCGCGCCGGCCGGATCCGGGTGTTCGGCGGCTCGAACTGGACCCCTGCTCGCTTCGACGAGGCGAACGCGTGGGCGGCCGCGAACGGCAAGTACGGGTTCGAGGTCCTCAGCAACCACTTCGGTCTCGCCGAGGCGTACGACGTGCCGTGGGACGGGTGCGAGCACGTCACCGATGCCGCATCGAAGGCGTGGTTGGAGGAGCGTCAGGTCCCGCTGCTGCCGTGGTCGTCCCAGGCTCGCGGGTTCTTCACCGGACGGGCCGCCCCGGACGACACCAACGACGCCGAACTCGTGCGCTGCTACTACTCGGACGACAACTTCGAGCGGCTCCGCCGTGCCCGCGAACTCGGCGACCGGTTCGACGTGCCGGCCACGGCGATCGCCCTGGCGTTCGTCCTGCACCAGCCGTTCCCGACGTTCCCGCTGTTCGGGCCTCGCACCATCGCCGAGGCCCGCTCGTCGATGCTCGGGCTCTCCGTCGACCTGACGCCCGAGCAGGTGGCGTGGCTCGACCTGCGCGGCTGACCGCCGTGTCGGCCCAGTCGGGTACGTGTGCGGAGCCGGGGGCGGGGCCTGTGTCGGTCTCCGAGCCGACGGCCGCACCGACCCGCGCCACGATCCACGACGTGGCCGCGGCGGCCGGGGTCTCCCGGCAGACCGTGACCCGCGCGATGAACGGGATGTACGGCATCAGCGTGGCCACGAAGGGGCGGGTCCTGGCGGCGGCAGCGGCGCTCGACTACCGCCCGTCGCGGTTCGGGCGGGGGCTCGTGATGGGCGGCGAGCACCAGCTCGGGCTCGTCGTCAGCGACCTCCGCAACCCGTACTCGCCCGAGCTCGCCGCCGCGGTGCTGCGGCTCGCGGCGGCCAAGGGGTGGAACGTGATGCTCGCCGACGTCGAGCTGTCCGGGGACTCCGACCGCGCGGTGCAGGCGCTGGGTGCGCAGACGGACGTCGTCATCGGGTACCTCGGATCGCGTGCGGCAGAGTGGATCCAGCGGCTCGGGACCGTGCCCGTGGTGGAACTCGACCCGTCCGGCGAGGTCCTCCGTGCAGCCGTCCGGATCGACCCGGGTCCGGCGGTCGAGGACCTCGCCGACCACCTGGTGTCCGTGGGTGTGCGGCACCCCGTGGTCGTCGACGCGTCGGGGGACGGGCGCCCGAGTCAGCGGGGCGTGCTCATGCTCGATGCACTCCGTCGGCGCGGCTACCTGCCGGAGATCGCCGTCGCGCCGTCCGCCACCGCCGAGCACGGCGCAGCCATGACGACCAGGGCGCTCGAGCGGTTCCGCCGACTCGACGCGGTGCTCGCCTTCAACGACGTCACGGCACTCGGGGTACTGGCCGCGTGCCGCCGCGCTGGCGTCGACGTGCCGGGGGCAGTCCGTGTGGTGGGCGTGGACGGGCTGTCGCTCGGCACGCTCGTCGCACCGACGCTGTCGACCCTCGCCGTGGACCTCGACGACGTCGCCCGTCAGGCGCTCGACGTCGCGCTCGGGATGCTGTCGGGAGCGCTCCCGCGGTCCGGCCCGACCGTCCAGCGGACGGTGCACCACCGGCTCCTGCTCCGCGAGTCCGCGTAGCCGTCACCCACCGGCCGGGAGGCGCGTGGCGGATCCCGCCACGCGCCTCCCGGCCGATTCTGTTGCACTTGCAACCATAACCGTCCAGACGGTACACTTACGGAGTCCTGACGGGGCGCGTGCCGACACCGCGTCCCGTCTCGTCTGTCCGCCGTCGACCTGGTCCGGCCCGAACCCCCGGGAGTCACCGTGTCCGCCCTGCTCACCAGCCCCGTCCCCACCAGCTCCGTCCCCATCGGCAGCCGCGCGCGACGGTTCCTGGCCCTCGCCGTGCTGATGCTGCCCGTGCTCCTCATCTCCGTCGACAACACCATCCTGAGCTTCGCGCTGCCGTCGATCACCCGGGCACTCGACCCGAACGCCACCACGCAACTCTGGATCGTCGACGCGTACCCGCTGGTCCTGGCCGGCCTGCTCGTCGTGATGGGCAGCGTGGGGGACCGCATCGGCCGACGTCGCATCCTGGTCATCGGCGCCACCGGCTTCGCGGTCTTCTCGGTCGCCGCGGCCTTCGCCACCGACGCCTGGATGCTCGTCGCCGCGCGCATCGCGATGGGGGTCTTCGGTGCGATGCTCATGCCAGCGACCCTGTCCATCATCCGGAACGTCTTCACCGACGCGCGGGAGCGGCGGATGGCACTCGCCGTCTGGTCCACGATGTTCGCCGCGGGCAACGCCCTCGGGCCGCTGCTCGGCGGGACCCTGCTCGCGCACTTCCACTGGGGCAGCGTGTTCCTCGTCGCCGTCCCGATCCTGGTCCTGATGCTCGTCGGCGTGCCGTTCTGCGTCCCGGAGTCCCGCGACCCCGCGCCCGGCCCCGTCGACGTGCTGAGCATGCTGCTGTCCCTCGGCACGCTCGCCCCGATCGCGTGGGCGATCAAGTCCGTCGTGCACCCCGACGAGCGTGGGCTGGCCCTCGCCATGCTCGCGGTCGGCATCGTGTGCGGCATCGCGTTCGTCCGCCGGCAGCTGCGTTCCCGCACGCCGATGCTCGACCTGCGGTTGTTCCGCACGCGGGCGTTCACCGGCAGCGTGCTCATGAACCTCGCGGCGATGTTCTCGCTCACCGGGTTCCTGTTCTTCATCGCGCAGCACCTGCAGCTCGTCGCCGGTCTCGACCCGTTCATGTCGGGCGTCGTCCTGGTCCCCGGGTCGGTGCTCACCATCGTCGCGGGGCTCGCCGTCGTGCCGATCGTGACCCGGGTCGCGCCGCGGTGGGTCGTCGCCGTCGCGCTGCTGTTCTCGGCCGCGGCCTACGCGATGGTGGCCCTGCTCGGGCACGACGCGACGATCGTGGCGCTCGCCGTGGCGTTCGCGCTGCTCGGCATCGGGATCGGCGCCTCGGAGACGGTCACGAACGACCTCATCATCGCGACGGCGCCGGCGGACAAGGCCGGAGCGGCGTCGGCGCTGTCCGAGACCGCGTACGAGATCGGTGCCGTGCTCGGCACCGCAGTGCTCGGGACGATCCTGGCCACCGCGTACCGGACGCACGTGGTCGTGCCGGACGGGCTCTCGGGCTCGGCGCACACCGCGGCGCAGGAGACCCTCGGTGGTGCGGTGTCCGCCGCGGCGGACCTCGGTGGGTCGGCGGGGCAGGCGCTCCTCGAGTCCGCGCGTGCGGCGTTCGACTCCGGAGTCACGGTGACGTCCGGGGTGGCGGCCATCGTCATGGTCATCACGGCGGTCGGTGCGCTCGTGATGCTGCCGCGGCGTGCCGACGGTGCGCCTCGGCGGTCGGTCCACGAGTCCGCGAGCGGGCACACGGAGTCCTGACGGCCGCGCCGGTCCGCGACGGTCGGCCGTCGGCCGGGCGCGAGCAGCGCGACCAGCGCGACCAGCGCGACCAGCGCGACCAGCGCGACCAGCGCGTCCAGCGCGACCAGCGCGACACGGGAGGCGCGGTGCCAGCCGGCACCGCGCCTCCCGTGTGTGCGGAATGCCGCACCATCCGCGGAACGGCGCGCCCGGGATCGGGTGAACCTGGGAATCGTTGACCTGAACCGGGGTTGAAGTCCTACGTTGGGACATGTCCGCACAGCGGCGGCGCCCCTCTCCCGAAGGAACGACCAGATCCCCATGCCCGACGAAGCACCGGTGAACCTCGCCGACGCGTACAAGGCCGCCTTCCGCGGTCACCCTGCCGGCGTCGCCGTCATCACCGCCGAGGGCCCAGACGGCCCCACCGGCCTGACCGCCTCCAGCGTCGCCAGCGTCGCGGTCGACCCGCCCGTCCTGGTGTTCTCGCTGTCGACGCAGTCCGGGTCGGCGGGCGTCGTGCTCGGCGCGCCCCTGTTCGTCGTGCACCTGGTCGACTCCCTCGGCGTCGCCCTCGCCCGACGGTTCGCCGCGACCGGTAGCCCGGCGGCCGACGACCCGATCTGGTCGACCCTGCCCTCCGGGGACCACTACCTGCCCGGTGCCGCGACGGCCCTGCGCTGCCGTCCGCTCTCCACGACGCCGATCGGTTCGTCGACGGTCGTCGTCGCTGAAGTGCTCGACATCGTCGTCGGCCTCGACCACGGGGAGCCGCTGGTCTACCACAACCGGGAGTTCCACTCCCTGACCGATCGTTCCCGGCTCTCCTGAGCCGCGGAGCCCGTCCCGACCACCGATCGAAAGGAAACTCACATGGCTGAGTACACCCTGCCGGAGCTGCCGTACGACTACGCAGCGCTCGAGCCGCACATCAGCGGCAAGATCATGCAGCTGCACCACGACAAGCACCACCAGGCCTACGTGACCGGTGCGAACACCGCGCTCCAGCAGCTCGGCGAAGCCCGCGAGTCCGGCAACTTCGCGAACGTCAACAAGCTCGAGAAGGACCTCGCGTTCCACCTCGGTGGCCACGTGAACCACTCGATCTTCTGGACCAACCTCGGCCCGGAGACGAAGGTCCCCGAGGGCGAGCTCGCCGCCGCGATCGACGAGTTCTTCGGCTCGTTCGAGAAGTTCCAGGCGCAGTTCGCCGCCGTGGCCAACGGCATCCAGGGCTCCGGCTGGTCGGTCCTGGCGTGGGACGTCGTCGGGCAGAAGCTCAGCACGTTCCAGCTGTTCGACCAGCAGGGCAACATCCCGTTCGGACTCGTCCCGATCTTCATGCTCGACATGTGGGAGCACGCCTTCTACCTCGACTACCTCAACGTCAAGGCGGACTACGTCAAGGCCGTGTGGAACATCGTCGACTGGGAGAACGTCGCGGCGCGCTTCGCGAACGCGCGCTCGCAGAGCTTCGTCACGCTCTGAGCTGACCACTGACGAGCTGACCACTGACACACGGGAGGCGCGGTGCCGGCTGGCACCGCGCCTCCCGTGTGTGCTGCGGCTGCGCTCCTGCTCCTGCTCCCGCTCCCGCTGGTGCTGGTGCTCCCGCTCGTGCGAGGTTGGTGAGTCCGTGCGCGGGATCGACTTCGCACCGAGCGACGATCCCTGCACCACCGAGCGGCTCAGACCAACGCGACCTGGACGCCCGCAGCGAGCCGGTCGGCGATGCGTCGGAGCGCGGGGTCGACGGCCGTCCGCTCCGGTTCGACGATCGCGCCCCACTGCACCCCGCGCGCCGCAAGCACGCCAGCGCGGGCAGCCCGCCGCGCGTCGGACGCGCAGTACCCGTGCGCACGACACCAGGCTGCGAGCAGGGCCACCTGCCGCTGCTGGAACGTGCGCTCCCGATCGTGGCCGTCCAGTGACTCCACGCAGCCGAGCTCGAAGGTCAGCCGCGCCGCGAGTGCTCGTCGTGGGTCGTCGAGGCCGCCGAACACCCGCACCAGGTGGTCGGCCAGCGCGCGGTCGTCACCGTCGGGATCGAGCGTGGAAGCCTCGAGGGGAGTCGTCAGGTGCTCGACGACGGAGTCGATGAGGGCCTCTCGGCTCCCGAAGTGGTACACGATCGGGTAAGCACTGGTGCCGAGCACCCGGCCGAGACTCCGGACGGACACGTCCTCGAGCTTGGTCTCCTGCAGGTGCTCCGCGACCTTCGTCAGGATCGCCGGCTTGAGCGTCGGGTCGGGCTTGCGGGGCATGGCGGTCTCCGAGCAGGTCGAGGGGGACGAGGATCGTGCGGCGATCATGCAGTATGTTACCCACTGTATGCCGCGCCAGCCGACCACGCCACCGCGGGCGGGCGTCGCAGAACCGGAGCATTACTCGGCTACGGGTAGACTGTCCGGTATGTCCGCACCCGCAGAGCCCGCAGCAGCCGCCCCGCGTCCCGTGGGTGCCCGTGCTGACCGGACGGTCGCGGGGCGTCGTCGCGGAGCCGGGAAGCGCTTCCTGGTGGTGGGGGACGTGCTCGACGGCGTGCTCGTGCAGACGACCGCAGCGGAGCCGGGCGACCACGACCCCGCTGCCGTGATCCGGCACCGGCCCGTCGGTGCGGCCGGCAACACCGCGACCTGGCTCGGCTGGCTCGGGGCCGAGGTCGACCTCGTCGCCCGCGTCGGTGTGGACGACCTGTACCGCCACGAGCGGGCCATCGAGGACGCCGGGGTGCGTCCGCACATCCGCTACGACGCCAGGACGGCGACGGGAGCCGTCGTCTCGGTGCGCAACGACACCGGCCGGACCGCGATGAGCGACCCCGCGGCGAGCGGATCCCTGACCGCGGACGACGTCCCGCTCGACCTCGTCGCGCGGGCCGACATCGTGCACCTGACCGGGGCGGCGATGCTCAGCGGTGGAGCGGCACGGATCACCGAGTTCGTCGCGAGGGCACGGTCGGGTCCGGGTCGCATCACCCTCGACCCGTCGTCGGCCGCCGTCGTCCGCGACATCGGGGCCGACGCGTTCCTGGCCGCGATCGACGGGGTGGACGTGCTGTTCCCCGGCATCGACGAGGCCCTCGCGCTGACCGGCGCGACGGATCTGCACCGTGCCGTCCGCGCATTGACCGAGCACGTGCCGCTCGTGGTCGCGACGGCCGGACCCGACGGCGTGGTGGTCGGGCGTGCCGGTCGGAGTCCGCAGCGGGTCCCCGCCACCCCGGCGACGGTGGTCGACACCCTCGGCGCCGGTGACGCCTTCGCTGCCGGGTTCATCCGCGCGTGGGCGACGGACCCGGTGCGCGTGGCCGCGGCCGCGCGCGAGGGGACGCGGGTCGCTGCCCGTGCGCTCGGGTTCGTCGGAGGGCGTCCGCCGGTCTGATGCCAGCGGGTCGGCCTCCGGGCAGCCCGCACCGCGTGCAGCGGCGGCCCGGCGGCAGCGCTTCGGCAGCCCGCTGTGGCCGGGCGTCAGCGCTTCGGCAGCCCGGTGTGGCGTGGCGTCAGCGCTCCACGGGTTCGGCGACCACCGAGAGTGTCTGGACGAGGCCCGCGGCGAGCGGCGCGAGGCGGATCTCGACGCGGAGCCGTCCCGCCGTCCCGGGCAGCCACCACCGCAGGTGCGTCGGGGTCCGGGACTCCTCGGCGATCGGTGCTGCCGACAGGTCCGCACCCACCTCGTCCACCGCGGCCGCGATCGCGCGGCGACGTCGCTCGTACGGCACGTCCATGGCGACGTTCGGCGTGCAGATCCGGTCGGCCAGGTCGTCCTGCCACGCCGCCAGCAGTCGTCCCACTGATTCCTGCGCCGCGCGCGTCGCCGTGACGGCCGGAGCGAGTCCGCGCACCGGGCCGCCACCCTGCTGACGTCCGCCGGCCGGACCCGCTCCGCTCGCCGTCGAGCCCGCCAGCACGAGGTCCAGGGCGCGATCCGCCGCTGCCGACACCTTGGCCTGCGTGGCGTTCTCGAACGCCACGACACCGATGCCGTCCTGCACCGACCACCGCATGTGCGCCGAGAACCCCGGGTAGCCACCGGAGTGCGACACGATCTCCCCGAAGCGGTCGTCCTGCTCGACGAACAGGCCGAACCCGTAGCCCGTGGCGCGGGACGACCCCGGCACCACGGCCGACGGCACGACCCGCATCGACTGCTGCATCAACCGTCGGTCGGCGGGGGACACCGGGCCGGGCTCCGGCGCCGGTCCGGAGGCGGAGGCGAGGTGGGTCGCCCAGCGACTCAGGTCGCGCACGGTCGAGAAGAGCCCGCCGATCGGCGAGAACGCGCCGGGTCCGGTGAGCGCCAGTGGCTCCCACCCGTCATCACCCGGTCGGAAGCCGGTGACGACGTGGCCGCGCGCCTCGGCGGCGCTGAAGACGGAGTCCGCCAGCCCGAGCGGCTCCAGCACCGTCTCGGTCGCCACAGCGGTGTACGGCCGTCCGGTGACGGCGGTGATGACCCGCCCGAGCAGGGCGTAGCCGAGGTTCGAGTAGGCGAACCGTGTGCCGGGGACGGAGTCGAACAGCAGACCGGCCCGGAGCACCGCGTCGAGGTCGTCGTCGGTGATCGATTCCTGGCGGTCGGCCCACGGGTCGTCGGTGGGGAATCCCGCGGCCATCGTCAGCAGCATCCCGAGCGTGGGGACGGGGGAGTCCGGCGTCGGCAGGGCGACCTCCGCGAAGGCCGGGACAAAGTCGGTGACGGGCGCGTCGAGCGCGACGCGGCCGGCGGACACCAGACCGAGGAGGGCGGCAGCCGTGACGCTCTTCGTGCAGGACGCGATGCGGTAGACGGTGTCAGCGTCGGGGGCGAGGCCGTCCCCGCGGTCACCGTGCCCGCCGGAGGCCACCAGCCCCGACCGGTCGAACACGCCCCACACGCTGCTCGGGGCGAGTCCGCGCTCCACGCGCTCGCGGAACACCGCGTCGACCGTCGCGTGCAGGGCGGGATCGACCGAGGTCACGAGTTGCGCATCCGGTCGTACGCGGCGAGTGCGCGCTGCCGGGTCACCTTGAGGTCGAGCATCGGCTCCGGCCGGAGTTCGTCCGACGGCACCCAGCGGTGCACGTACTCGCGGTGCGGGTCGAAGCGCTCGAGCTGCCGGTCCGGGTTGAACACGCGGAAGTACGGTGCCGCGTCGAACCCGGACCCTGCGACCCACTGCCAGTTCGCCGCGTTGTTGGCGGAGTCGGCGTCGACGAGGGTGTCCCAGAACCACTGCTCGCCCACGCGCCAGTCCACGAGCATGTTCTTCACGAGGAAGCTCGCCGTGGCCAGCCGGACGCGGTTGTGCATCGCGCCGGAGTGCCAGAGTTCCCGCATGCCCGCGTCGACGAGGTCGAAGCCGGTCGTGCCGGTACGCCAGCGGTCGATCTCGGCGTCGGAGGCGTCACCCCACGGGAAGGCGTCGAACTCCCGGCGCACGTTCACGGTGGTGATGTCCTCGCAGTGGAAGTACTCGTTCCAGTTGAACTCGCGCCACGCCAGCTGCCGGAGGAACGCCGCGGCGTGCTGCCGTTGCTCGGGCTCGAGTCGTCCGTGCAGCCGGTGCCACACCTGGTACGGGCTGACCTCTCCCCATCGCAGGTGGGGGGACAGGTCGCTCGTCGCTGCCATCGCCGGCTCGTCGCGGCGGTCGTAGTCCTCGAGGCCCTCGGCCACGAAGTGCTCGAGGCGCTCGTGCGCGCCGTGCTCGCCGGGCTGCCACGCGTCGCGCAGGCCGCCCGCCCAGTCCGGGTGCGTCGGGAGGAGTTCCCAGGCGTCGAGGTCGTCGCTCGCGACCCGGGGCGCGGCGGGCAGGTCACGCGGCGACGGCAGCGGGTGCCGGGGCTCGGGCATCGCCTGGACCGCACGCCAGAACGGCGTGAACACCTTGTACGGCTCGCCCTGTCCGGTGAGGACCGTCCACGGTTCCCAGAGCAGGTTGGCGGCGAAGCTGTGCGCCGCGATCCCGCGTTCGGTCAGCCCGGTCTTGATGCCGGCGTCGAGATCGCGCTCGGCACGCCCGTAGCGCCGGTTCCAGAACACGGCGTCCGCGTCCGCGTCGGCGACGAGGTGGTCGATCGCCGCCGCTGCCGGTCCGCGTCGCAGGACGAGGTGCGACCCGCGCTCGCGGAGGTCGGCGTCGAGCGCGACGAGCGACTGGTGCAACCACCACCGGCTCGCGGCTCCGAGCGGTCGGATGCCGGCGGACTCGTCGTCGAGCACGTACACCACGGTCAGGGGGCCGCCGTGGTCGATCCCGGCCCGGAGTGCCGGGTTGTCCGCGAGCCGCAGGTCGTCGCGGAGCCAGACGAGCGCGCCGGTCACGCCGTCGCCGTGTCGGGGACGACGGGCGCCGGGCGGTGGTGCGAGGTCGTGCTGGCCGCGGCCACCCGGAGCTTCGTGCAGAGCTCGGCGAGGGTGCGGAGCTCTGCATCGTCGAGGCCGGCTCCGACCTGTTCGGCGATGGTCGAGGCATGCTGCACGGCGACCTGCCGGTAGACGTCGAACCCGTGCGCGGTCAATGCGACGATCACCCCGCGGGCGTCCGTCGGGTCGGGCTGCTTCTCGACGATGCCGCGCGACGCCAACCGTTCGACCAGTCGACTCACGCTCGGCTGGGTGAGCAGCAGGTGCCCGGTGAGCTCGCGCATCCGGCAGCGCCGCCCGGGCTGGGTCGACAGGTTGAAGCAGACGTCGTACTCGTTGAACGAGATCTCACCGCCCGGGAAGTCGGCGTTCAGGTTGCGCATCACCGTGACCTGGGCGCGGAACAGCGCTTCCCAGGCGGCCACGGCGGCGGCTCGGTCGTTGCGGCGTGACTCGCTCACGGACGCGCTCCCTCCGGTCAGCGGTCCGACCACACTACCGACGGCCGACGACACCGGGCTGCGCTCTGGCCGCGCACCGCTCGCAACGGTCCGCACGGGGAGGACGCCGGACGTGACGAAGGCCGGTCACCCGACTGGGTGACCGGCCTTCTCCCTTGCACCAAGAGTGTCCTGCAATCACATTCCGCAGCCGGTGCCACAGCAAACACCGTCTGCACGCATGACTGTATAACGAAGAGGTAACGGCGCGCTAGCGCTGATCGAGTTCGGTCGCTGGAAGTTCACCAAGAGCACCCGGTGCGCTGCCGGAGTGCGGTCGGCCGGTGCGGCATCCGGGCCGAGCGTGTCTCAGAAGAGGTCGGGCGACGGCGTCGACGCGTAGCGGACCGCGACGTCCGCGTGCCGGTCGAACCGGTAGCCCACACCGCGCACGGTGCGGACGATCTCCTCGAACGCGCCGAGCTTCGAGCGCAGTCGTCGCACGTGCACGTCGATGGTGCGCTCGTTCGGGGTCTCGTCCTCGCCGTCCGACCACAGTCCGTCGATGATCGCCGCACGGTCGACCGTCTGGCCCTCCCGCAGCACGAGGAACTGCAGGAGCTCGAACTCCTTGTACGTCAGGGGAGCAGCCTCGCCGTCGAGGGTGACGCGCTTCCGCGAGATGTCGATGACGACACCGGTCTCCTCGGGCACGGGCTTCTCGGCCTGCTTGCGCGCGGCGACGGCCGAACGGTCCTGCAGCGCGAGGCGCACCACGTCCACGTCACGGCCACCGGAGTGCTCCGCGGCGACGGCGACCGCGGCGTAGGTCTCGGACGTCGGCACCAGCTGCGCGGTCAGGGCCTTCAACTGCTCGACCACGGCCGCGAGGGTCGTCCCGGCGGCGGCGGCCTTCGCCTCGTCGATGCCGACGTACAGCGCGAACCCGCGGGCCTCGGTGCCCTCGGGGAGCGCACGGTTCCGCGGCGGGGCGACGACCGGGCTGGTGGGGACGGTGCCGGCGACGGGCGTCGCCGGAGCCTGGCGACGGGGTCGGATGGGGGTGACGGTGCCGAGGTCGGTCGGCACGGGGGTGCTGGTGCGGAGCGCGGTGCGGGGCTGGGCGATGGTGAGCGACATGGCGGTTCTCCGGGCGGTGTGGCCGCTGCGCGGTGTGGTGCGCGACGGCCGGTGTCGAATGCGTCGACCCGGGTACGGCGGAAGCCGTGGTGCCCTGCGGTCCTGCTGCGGACCGGGGCCGACCCGGGGGATACAGGAGACAGACCTCGTGGCGTGGTGCGCGTCGCCGACGGTGTCCGTCACCCGGGGATCACTCGCGCGCGACGGGGGTGGTGTCGCGGGGGATCCAGCTGGAACGGGTGCCGATCAGGCACACATTCGACAACGCATGACGGCGGTGGCCGGCATCATCATGCCGACGGTCCCCTGGGCCTCGACGAGGACGCGGGCGGACACGGTTGCAGTCATGCCATGAGTATCAGCGGTATACCAAGCGTGTGTCAACCGTCCGGGCGGACGGTTCCGGATGCGGGGCGACCCGCAACGGACGGGAGGCGCGTTGCGGGCTCGCAACGCGCCTCCCGTCCGGCGGGTGGACGGGTCTACTCGGCCAGCCCGTAGAGACGGTCGCCCGCGTCGCCGAGGCCGGGCACGATGTAGCCGTTCTCGTCGAGCTTCTCGTCGAGCGCCCCGAGGACGATCGAGACGTTGCGGTCACCGACGGCGCGTTCCACCATCGCGAGGCCCTCGGGCGCGCCGAGGATGCACACGCACGTGACCTCCTGCGCCCCACGGGCGAACAGGAAGTCGATCGCGGCCGCGAGCGTGCCCCCGGTCGCGAGCATCGGGTCGAGCACGAAGCACTGCCGCCCGGACAGGTCGTCCGGCAGGCGCTCCGCGTACGTCTGCGGTTCGAGCGTCTGCTCGTTGCGCGCCATGCCGAGGAACCCGACCTCTGCCGTGGGGACGAGCTTCACCATCCCCTCGAGCATGCCGAGACCGGCGCGGAGGATCGGCACCACGAGGGGCCGCGGCTTCGCGATCGAGACGCCCATGGTGTGTGCGACTGGCGTGTCGATCGGTGTCGCCGTCACGCGCACGTTCCGGGTCGCCTCGTACGCCAGCAGCGTCACCAGTTCTTCGGTGAGGGCACGGAACGTGGGGGAGGGCGTCGTACGGTCGCGGAGCACCGAGAGCTTGTGGGTGATGAGCGGGTGGTCGGCGACGTGGACTCGCATAGGGTCGAGCGTACCGTGCCGCGTGCCGACCGGCGGTCGCGGGCGTCCCCGACGTGGTCGGCGAGGAGCCGTCCCGTGGAAGAGCCAGCAGCCCGCCCGTTCGTCCCCGCGATGCGGCTCGCGCTCGACGAGGCCCGTGCGTGTCTGGACACCGGGGACGTGCCGGTGGGCGCCGTCGTGCTCGACCGGTCGGGGGCCGTCGTCGCCCTGGGGCGGAACGAGCGTGAGGCACGACAGGACCCGACCGCGCACGCGGAGGTCCTGGCGCTCCGCGCGGCCGCCGCCGTGACGGGCGACTGGCACCTGTCAGAGCACACGCTCGTCGTGACGCTCGAGCCGTGCCCCATGTGCGCGGGCGCGATCCTCGCAGCCCGGGTCCCGCGCGTGGTGTTCGCGGCGTGGGACCCGAAGGCCGGGGCGTCCGGGAGCGTCTACGACATCAGCCGGGACCGGCGGCTGCCCCACCGGTCCGAGGTCCTCGGGGGTGTGCTGGAGCAGGAGAGCGCCGCGCTGTTGGACGCGTTCTTCGCCGCGCGTCGCTGACGCGACCGACCGACGGACGGGAGGCACGTGGCGGCGTCGCCACGTGCCTCCCGTCCGGTGCTGGTGCGGTTCAGTGCCAGAGCACCGCGATGAGGACGTTGACGATGGCCAGCGCGCCCGCCGAGTGGAAGAACGGCAGGGCGGCCGCAGGTTTCGCCTCGCCCCGGTCGGCCTTCCGCTGCCGGGCGCGTGCGACCAGCGCGAGGACCAGGGCGACGACGGCGATCACGAGCTTCACGCCGAGCTTCGCGTGGTTCGCGCCGGTCTCCGTCGTGGCGTCGAGGATCCCCAGCATCCCCAGGCCGGTCACGAGCTGCGTGATCAGACCGGTGATGGTCCAGAAGGTGTCGAAGTGCTCCTTGCGCCGCATCTGCACCAGGAACGCGCCGATCACCGCCGCGAGGCCGATGAAGTGCAGGATGAGCAGGACGTCGAAGAGCACGGTCATGGGCCCATCCTGGAGCATCCGCTCGGCGTGCTGCCACCAAGGGGAGCCTCACCCGGGGGCGTCCGAGGGGGCGCCCGAGCGGGTCAGTCGGCGGCGCGGATGACGATCGCCTCGGTCGGCGGGCGGGGGCCGGTCCGGAGCACGTCCGGTTCGACGTAGATCACGCGGGCGATCGGGACCGCCGTGCGGACCCGCTGCTCGAGCGTGTCGATGCCCGCGGCGACGTCCCCGAGACGTCGGTCGCCGTCGACCGCGACCTTGACCCCGACCATGAGCTCGTCCGGGCCGAGGTACAGGGTCTTGATGTGGATGATCGAGTCGACCTCGGGACCGTCGAGGACCGCGTGCTTGATCCGCTCCACGTCGGCGGCGGTCGCGCCCTCGCCGACGAGCAGGCTCTTCGTCTCGATGCCGAGCACGACGGCCACGGCGATCAGGAGCGCGGCGATCAGGATCGTGCCGATCGCGTCGAACAGGCCGTTGCCGGTCAGGGCGGTGAGCCCGACGCCGAACAGCGCGAACACGAGGCCCAGGAGCGCCGCCGTGTCCTCGAGCATCACGACGGGGAGCTCCGGTGCCTTGGCGCGACGGACGAACTGCACCCAGGACTGGCCGCCCTTCTGCGGTGCGGCTTCCCTCAGCGCCGTGCGGAGCGAGAAGCCCTCGAGCCCGATGGCGATGAGGAGCACGACGACGGGCAACCACCAGTTGTCGAGCGGGTGCGGGTGGGACAGTTTCTCGATGCCCTCGTAGAGCGAGAACACACCGCCGACCGAGAACAGGATGATCGACACGACGAAGGCGTAGACGTAGCGTTCGCGGCCGTAGCCGAACGGGTGCTCCTCGTCGGCGGCGCGACGGGCCTGACGACCGCCGAGCAGCAGGAGCAGCTGGTTCGCGGAGTCGGCGAGGGAGTGCACGCCCTCGGCCAGCATCGACGCGGAACCGCTGATCGCGGCCGCGATGAACTTCACGATCGCGATGCCGACGTTCGCGCCGAGTGCGGCGAAGATCGCCTTCGTGCCTCCGGATGCGCTCACTGCTGGTCCCCTCCTCCTGGCCGACGGCACGGGACTGCTGTCGGCCTGACCCCCGATCCTAGGCGGTGGATAGGGTCGGGGGCATGACCATCGCACTGCCCCGCACCGCGCTGCTCGGCGTCGGCTCCATGTCCGGAGCGGTCCTCGACGGACTGCTCGCCGCCGGCCTCGACCCGGCCGTCGTGACCCTGACGACGAAGTCCGAGGCGTCGGCCGCCGCACACCGCGAGCGCGGGCTCGACGCGCACGCGAGCGACACCGAACCGGACGCGAACCGGGTCGCCGTCCGGGGCGCCGGGCTCGTCGTGCTGGGGGTGAAGCCGTACGCGATCGGGGACCTGCTCGCCGAGGTCGCGGCCGACCTCGAGCCCGGGGCGGTGGTCGTGAGCGTCGCCGTCGGCACGACGATCGCCAGCATGGAGGCCGTGGTCCCGGCCGGCGTCCGGGTGGTGCGGGCGCTGCCGAACACCCCGATCGGGGTCGGGCGTGGCGTGACCGGCATCAGCGCGGGGGACTCGGCTGACGCGGGCGCGGTCGCCCTCGCGTCGTCGGTGTTCGCGGTGTCCGGCGTGGTGATCGAGGTCCCCGAGCAGCAGCTCGACGCGCTGTCCGCCGTGTCCGGATCGGGTCCGGCGTACGTCTTCCTGCTCATCGAGCAGTGGCAGCAGGCTGCGGAGTCCCTCGGTTTCACGCACGAGCAGGCCGAGGCGATGGTGCAGGGCACGCTACGCGGCGCGGTGGAGCTGCTCGCCGCATCGGGCCGGGAGCCCGCGGACCTCCGACGAGCCGTCACGAGTCCCGGGGGGACCACCGAGCGTGCGATCGCGGTGCTGCAGGACGCCGACCTCGACGGCGTGTTCCGCTCGGCGTCGGCGGCCGCGATCGCCCGGGCCGAGGAGCTCGCTGCCGGCTGACCCGCCGACTGACCGTGCCGGGCGTGGCGGTCGTCGTCACTCGACGGCGGCGAAGCGCTCCAGGTCGGCCGTCGCTCCGGACACGATGATGACGTCGTCCTCGCCGATCACGCTCTCCGCGGTCGCCGGGGTGAAGACCTGACCGGGGGTCTTCACGCCGAGCACCGTCAGCCCGAACCGGGTGCGGATCACGGTCGTCGCGAGGTCCTTCCCGCGCACCGACCGCGGCGGGAACATCTTGACCACGGCGAAGTCGTCGTCGAACTGGATGAAGTCGAGCATCCGGCCGGACACCAGGTGGGCCGTCCGCTCACCTGCCTCGCGCTCCGGGTAGACCACGTGGTTCGCGCCGATCCGCGACAGGATCGTGCCGTGCGAGCGGCTGATGGCCTTCGCCCAGATCTGCGGGATGCCGAGGTCGACCAGGTTCGCGGTGATCAGCACGCTCGACTCCAGGTCGCTGCCCGTCCCGACGACGGCGATCGGGAAGTCCTGCGCCCCGATCTGGCGCAGGGCGTCGATGTCCGTCGCGTCGGCCTGCACCGCGTGGGTCACGCGGTCCGACCACTTCTGCACCAGGGCGGCGTCGGTGTCGACGACCAGGACCTCGCGGTCCTGTCGCTCGAGCTGCCCGGCGGTGGCGGCGCCGAAGCGGCCGAGGCCGATGACGAGCACGGGCGCGTCGTGGCTGACGGCGCCGAGCGGGTGCGGCGTACGGGTGCGGTCAGCCAACGATCGGCCTCTCCTCGGGACGGCGGAACAACTGCCGGCTCTGGCTTGCGGCCAGGGCAGCGGCGATCGTCACTGTACCGACCCGACCGAGGAACATGGTGGCGGCCAGGACGTACTTGCCCGACTCCGGCAGGTCCGCCGACACCCCGGAGGACAGGCCGCACGTCGCGAACGCCGAGATCACCTCGAAGAGCACCCGGTCGAGCGAGTCATCGGTGATCTGCAGGAGCACGATCGTCGCGACCGCGACGATCGTGGCGCCCCACAGGACCACGGCGACCGCGACCCGGAGCACGTCCCCGGGGATGCGGCGGCCGAACGCCTCCATGCTCTGCCGCCCCCTGGCCTCGGCGACCGCCGCCAGGAAGAGCACCGCGAGCGTCGTCACCTTGATGCCGCCCGCCGTCGAGGCCGAGCCGCCGCCGATGAACATGAGCATGTCGGTCAGGAGCAGGCTCGACCCGTGCAGCTGGTCGAAGTCGACGAGCGAGAAACCTCCTGATCGGGTCATCGCCGACAGGAACAGGGCCTGGAACGCGGTCCGTCCGGCCCCCTCGTCCCCGAAGGTCCGCGGGTTCGCGGCCTCGAGCGCGATGTACACCACGGCGCCGCCCACCAGGAGGACGGCGCTCGTCGTCAGGGTGAGCTTCACGTGGATCGGCCAGCGGCGCGGGGCGCGGAGCTGCTTCGTCAGCGCGCGGATGACCGGGAAGCCGATGGAGCCGGCGATGACGCCGATCATCAGGAGCGTCAGGAACCAGTAGTCGTGGGCGAAGGGCTCGAGGCCGGTGGCGTTGGGGGCGAAGCCGGTGTTCGTGAAGGCCATCGCCGCGTAGTAGAACGAGTCGCCGACGGCGTCCCAGAACGGGATGCCGAGCACCAGGACGCTCGGCAGCAGCAGGACGCCGAGCACGATCTCGATCGTCAGGGTGCTCACCGCGACGGTCGCGAGCAGCGTGCCGACCTCGCCCAGCCGGACCGCCTGGCCCTCCGGGACCGCACCGTGGTGGGTCCGCAAGGGGTTCGAGTCGCCCGCCGCCATCAGCTTCGCGCGGAGCCCGAGCTTGCGGGTCACGAACAACCCGAGGATCGACGCGAAGGTGAGGACGCCGACGGCACCGATCTGGGTGCCGATCACGACGAGCGTCTTCCCGAACACCGACCAGTGCGTCGCCATGTCGACGGTCGCGAGCCCGGTGACGCAGACCACCGACGCCGCGGTGAACAGCGCGTCCGCGAAGTGCGTCGTCCGCCCGTCCGCGGCGGCCCACGGTGTCATGAACAGCGACGTGAACAAGAAGACCAGTGCGATGAACACCAGGATCGCGAGTCGCGACGGTGAGGAGCGCAGGATCCCTGCGATCTGGCCACCCCGGCGACGCCGCGACCCGGTCGACGTGGTCAACGGCTCCGTGCTGTCGAGCATCGTATGCCTCCGAGGACATGGGCGGGACGGTTCGCATGGTACATCGGCGACGGCGCGGCTAGCCTTGCCCCATGGCCGACATCTTCTCCGTCGTGGCGGATCCCACCAGGCGTGAGTTGCTCGGTGCACTCCTCACCGCGTACGGGTCGGACATGACCGGTGGGGAGCTCAGCGTGGGGCAGCTCGTCGAGAAGCTCGGCGTCAGCCAGCCGACCGTGTCGAAGCACCTGCGGGTCCTCCGCGACAACGGGCTCGTGACGACTCGTGAAGAGGGCCAGCACCGCTACTACCGGCTCGACCCGGAACCCCTCCTGCGCGTGGAGGACTGGGTCATGCCCTTCACGAGCGCCGTCGACGCGGACGGGACCCCGGCGACGACCTCGTGGACCCTGGACGGGCAGCCGGTGTCCTTCCGTCGGAAGGGCGCGTCGGGCAAGGCATCGGTCGAGGTCGGTACGGAGCTCGGCCGGGTGATGGCCGAGGCGTCCCACCGCGCGACGAGTGCGTTCTCCGGGGCGCAGCAGGGCTGGGAACGCGTCGTCGACCGGAGCCGGAAGCGCTTCGGGCGCCGTGGCGACGAGGACTGACCGGATCGAGACCCCAGGCCTGTGGACAGCGATCCCACCGGCCCCTACAGTGTCCAGTGACCACACAGGTCACATCGATCCCGCGCGGCCGGTCCGATCCGGTCCGGCGCGAGTGAGCCATGAAGGCGGACCATGACCGGCAGTTTCGACGACGTGCGCTTCCTCACCGTCGCTGAGGTCGCCGAGATGATGCGGGTCTCCAAGATGACCGTCTACCGCATGGTCCACGCCGGAGAGCTGCCCGCGATCCGGTTCGGTCGCTCGTTCCGCGTGCCGGAGTCCGCCGTCGCCGAGGTGCTGCGCGGCGGCATCGCGGACGTCGGCTGACACGCGCGGCTCGTCCCGGTCCGTTCGACATCGCGTTCCGGCTCCGCTAGACTCGGCGGGGTTGTTTTTCCGCGGTCTCGTTGGCCCGGTGTCCACACAACATCAGTCCGAGTGAGGTCCGTATGGGTTCTGTCATCAAGAAGCGCCGTAAGCGCATGGCGAAGAAGAAGCACCGCAAGCTGCTTCGCAAGACGCGTCACCAGCGCCGCAACAAGAAGTAGGTCCCAGACCTCAGCGTCAAAGCCCCGGTTCGCCGGGGCTTTCGCTGTTTCCGGGGGCGGTACGGGCGTGGCTAGCATGGGGGTATGCCCGCCGTGACGCTCCTGACGAAACCCGGATGCCACCTCTGCGACGACGCCCGCCCCATCGTGGAGCGCGTGGTCGCAGAACACCCGGGTGTCACGTTCGAGGAACGATCGATCCTCGACGACGACGCCCTGCGCGAGGAGTACGCGGAGGACATCCCGGTCGTCCTGGTCGACGGGCGAGTCCACAGCAACTGGCACGTGGACGCCGACCGGCTCCTCCGTGCTCTCGAGAAGGCCGAGGCCCGCGCATGATCACCCACGTCGTCTCCTGGACGGTCCGAGCGGACCTCGACCGCGCCGCGACCATCTCCCGCATCCGCGAGCTGCTGGTCGGGCTCGTCGGCGTGGTCGACACGATCCGGTCCCTCGAGGTCGTCGGCAACGTCGCGTACCCGGGGAAGAACCAGGACGTCGCCGTCGTCGCGACCTTCGACGACCTCGCCGGCCTCGACGCGTACGTCGTCCACCCCGACCACCAAGCTGCGGCAGCGCAGATCCGCGAACTCGTCACGGGGCGGGCGGCCATCGACTGGGAATCGTGAGTCGCGCCTCCAGGCTGGAGCACAGCGGCCCCCTTCCGGACGGAAGGGGGCCGCTGTCGTCAGTGGATACCGTGCCTACGGCGTTGAGAGGACACCGTGCCTACGGCGTGAGGCGCGTGGGGCCGCGGAACAGGTAGGTGACCTCGCGGATGGACGGCTCGTGCAGCGCGAGCATCAGCACGCGAGCGAGCCCCATGCCGAAGCCGCCGTGCGGCGGGACGCCGTACCGGAAGAAGTCCAGGTACCAGCCGAGCTCCGCCGGGTCGAGGCCCTTCTCGACCGCCTGGGCCTCGAGGACGTCGACGCGGTGCTCGCGCTGCGCGCCGGTCGAGATCTCGGCACCGTTGAACAGCAGGTCGTAGCTGTTCGTGAGCGTCGGGTCGTCGGCGTGGCGCATGTGGTAGTACGGCCGGATCGAGGCGTCGTAGTCGGTGACGAACACGAACTCGGAACCGTGGTGCTCCTTCGCCCAGGCGCTCACCCGGCGCTCGCCCTCGGGGTCCAGGTCACCGTCGGCACGGACGACCTCGTACCCGCTGTCGGCCACGATCTTCCGCGCTTCGGCGAGGGTCACCCGGGGGAACGGGGCGGTCGGGACGACGAACTCGAACCCGAAGACCTCCTCGATGTCCTTGCCGTGCTTCTCCTTGACCGCGGTGAACCCGGCGACGAGGAGTTCCTCGTGCATGGCCATGACGTCCGCGTGGGACTCGACCCACGAGAACTCGGCGTCGATGCTCGTGAACTCCGTGGCGTGCCGGCTCGTGAAGGACGGGTCGGCGCGGAAGGCGTCCGCGATCTCGAAGACGGCACCGAACCCGGCGGGCTGGGCCATCTGCTTGAAGTTCTGCGGCGACTGGGCCAGGTACGCGGTCGTCTCGAAGTACTCGAGCTGGAACAGCTCGGCGCGCGACTCGGACGCCGACGCCATCAGCTTCGGCGTGTGGAGCTCGATGTAGTCCCGCTCGACCCAGTAGGTGCGGAACGCGTGCTCCAGCGTCGTCTGGATCCGGAAGATCAGGTTCTGCTTGCGGTTGCGGAGGTCCAGGAAGCGCCAGTCGAGCCGCTTGTCCAGCGAGGAGTCGTCGGCGATCGGCGTCTCGGGGATCGCGGCGCTGACGACCTCGAGCGAGGAGACCTTGACCTCGAGGCCACCGAGCTTGACGCGCTCGTCGTGCTTCAGGGTGCCGCGGACGTGCACGAAGGTGCCGTGTGCGAGACCGGAGATCTCGTTGGTGATGGCGAGGGCTGCCTGCGCGGCGTCGTCACCGTCCTCGGCCTCCCGCGTGGCGGGGTTCACGAGCTGGGTGGCGCCGGTCTCGTCGCGGAGGACGACGAACTGCACCTTCTTCTGGTCTCGGACGGTCTCCACCCATCCTGCGACGGACACGGGGCCGTCGGGGAGTGCGGCGAGGTCGGCGATGCGGGTGCGTTCGATCACGGTCGTCGAGTCTAACCGTCTCCTCCACAGGGACGCTCCGGTCCGCGTTCTCCACCGACCAGGACGGGAGGCCCGTGGCGCCTCCCGCGGATCCGTAGCGTCGTTCCCGTGGCCGGCGTGCGAGTGGAAGGGGCCCGGGTGACGACGGGGACGGAGGGGTTCGGCGGGTGGCCGCCTGCGGCGGTGGCGACGGTCGTCGCGGCACTGCTGACCGCCGCGCTCACGTTGGCGGCCGCCGGCGCCGGCACGCTCTGGGCGATCGTGCGCTGGAGACGCGACGTGTCCAGGGAGCAACGCGACCGGGCGTGGTCTCGGTTCGTGTGGGCGGTCGACCACGTCGCGGACGGGGACGTGGGCAGGGCGGAGATCGGGCGGGTCGCGGCGCGGGCGATGTACAACATGCAGATTCTTCGCGATGACGACGAGGAGATCGGCACCCTCGTCCTCGAACTCATCACGGGAGAGGAACGGACATGACGGAAGTGGATCCGGTGCGGGCCCTGTTCGCGCGCCGGCACGAGGAGTGGAAGGAGAACGTCCGGCGACGGCACCGCTTCCGTCCGTGGCGAGCTCGTCGGATCATCGCTGAGCGTGATCGCCTCCGTGAGATGATGCGCGAGATGGACGAGGCCTTCCGTGAACGCGCCCGCCTCGCTGCGGGTGGGCCGGACACACGGTCAGGGGAGCGTCGCGCCGAGTGAGCCCAGCGTCTCGATGAACTCCTCGGCCATGCCGGCCCGTTCGACGAGCGTGGCATGGCGTGCACGGGCGTCGTCCACGAACTCGTCGAGCCGCGCCGCCAGCACGGCCGAGTCGGATGCGCCAGCGGTCCGCAGGCCGTCGACCACGCGGAGCAGCTCGGCCATCTCGTCGAGCGTGAAGCCGAGCGGCTTCATGCGCCGGATCACGAGCAGGCGCTCGAGGTCCTGCTCGGTGTAGACCCGGAACCCGCCGGCGGTCCGGCCGCTCGGGACGAGCAGGCCCACCTCGTCGTAGTGCCGGATGGTGCGGAGGGACATCCCGGCCCGCTCGGCCAGCTCGCCGATGTGCATCGTGTCCGTGGTGCTCACGCGACGAGACTCTACCCTCACGTGAGGGTAGAGTCTCGTTCCGATGTCCGTGATCACGCATGCCCCGACCCCGACCCGGGTCCTCGATGCCCTCCGCTCGCCTCGACTCCTCACGCGAGAGGTCCTCGCGGGCATCGTCACGGCGCTCGCCCTGATCCCCGAGGCGATCTCGTTCTCGGTCGTCGCCGGCGTCGACCCCGCAGTCGGGCTGTTCTCGAGCGTCGTCATCGCGATCGTGATCTCGATCGTCGGTGGCCGGCCCGCGATGATCTCCGCGGCAGCCGGCTCGGTGGCGTTGGTGATCGCCCCACTCGTCCGCGAGCACGGCATCGCGTACCTCGTGCCGACCATCCTGCTCGGAGGCGTGATCCAGATCGTGCTCGGCTTCCTCGGCGTCGCGCGCCTGATGCGGTTCATCCCGCGGAGCGTCAACGTCGCGTTCGTGAACGCCCTCGCGATCCTGATCTTCACCGCGCAACTGCCGAACCTGTTCGGCCGCGACGTCCCCGTCATCGTGTGGCCGCTCACGGCGCTCGGCGTCGCGATCATCGTCGGGTTCCCGTTCGTGACGAAGGCGATCCCCGCGCCGCTCATCGCGGTCGCCGTGATCACGGTGCTCACCGTCGTGTTCAGCATCGCGGTGCCGACGGTCGGGGACGAGGGCGCGCTGCCGACGGCGCTGCCCGGGTTCAACGGTGTGACCACCCCGTTCAGCGTCGCGACGCTCCAGCTGATCGCGCCGTACGCGTTCGGGGTCGCGATCGTCGGCCTGATCGAGACGCTCCTGACGGCGCAGCTCGTCGACGCGGTGACCGAGACCCGGTCGAGCGCGTGGCGCGAGTCGTGGGGCCAGGGCATCGCGAACGTCGTGTCGGCGTTCTTCGGCGGGACCGGGGGCTGCGCGATGATCGGGCAGACCGTCATCAACGTGAAGACCGCCGGTGCCCGGACCCGCGTGTCGACGTTCGTCGCGGGCGCGTCCATCCTGGTGCTCACCATCCTGTTGCACGACGTCGTCGCCGCGATCCCGATGGCGGCGCTCACCGCGGTGATGCTCATGGTGTGCGTGGCCACCTTCGACTGGCACAGCATCCGTCCGCGCACGCTCCGCCGGATGCCGCTCGGGGAGACCGCGGTGATGGTCGTCACGGTCCTGGTCGTGGTCCTGACGAACAACCTCGCGACGGGGGTGATCATCGGCGTGGTCGTCGCGTCGCTGGTGTTCGCCCGTCGGGTCGCCCACGTGGTGACGGTCGAGCGGGAGCCGATCGACGAGCACACGGTCCGGTACCGGGTGCGGGGTGCGCTGTTCTTCGCGTCGTCGAACGACCTCGTCACGCGGTTCTCCTACGCGGAGGACCCCGAGCACGTCGTGATCGACATGTCGGACGCGCACGTCTACGACGCGAGCACGGTCGCCGCCCTCGACGGGGTCGAGCAGCGGTTCGCCCAACACGGGTCCACGGTCGAGGTGGTGAACCTCAACACCGCGTCGACGGCGCTCCACGGTCGGCTCTCGGGCGAGCTCGGCTGAGCGGGTCTGCATCCGGTGAATCCCCTGAGCGGCCGGTGGGAAGCACGGAGCGACCTACACTGGAACCCGTGCCCGCGACCCGAATTCACCTCGTGCGACACGGCGAGGTGTACAACCCGGACCGTGTGCTCTACGGGCGTCTGCCGGGCTTCGGCCTGAGCGACCTCGGCAAGCGCATGGCTGCCGCGTCTGCCACCGCGTGGAAGGACGCGGGCGTCGACGTCCGCCGCATCATCGCCTCCCCGCTCCAGCGCACGCAGGAGTCCGCGGCGCCGTGGGCGGCGGCGTACGGCCTCGACGTCGTCCTCGACGAACGGCTGATCGAGCCGACGAACCGCTACGAAGGGCAGCCCCCCGGCTTCACCCGCCGGTCGCTCGGCCGCCCGGCCGAGTGGCCCTGGATCGCCAACCCGCTCCGGCCGAGCTGGGGCGAGGCGTACGAGTCGATCGCGAACCGGATGCTCGCCGCGATCACGACCGCGTGGAACAGCGTCGACGAGGGCGACGTCGTCCTCGTCAGCCACCAGCTGCCCATCTGGACCGTCCACCGACGTCTCGCGGGAGAGCCCTTGTGGCACGACCCGCGCAAGCGCCGGTGCGACCTCTCGAGCATCACGACCATCGAGCGCGTCCCCGCCACGCCGTCCGGTCGCTTCACCGAAGTCGGGTACGCGGACCCCGCGCAGGAACTCCGGGCGTCCGCCGTCGACGAAGGAGCAGTGTGATCCCCGCAACCACCAGACGTCGTCTCGTCGCAGCCGGGGCGGCCGCGGTCGTGGCCGCGCTCGCACTGACGGGCTGCACCTCGGGCAACGACTCGCTGTCGAAGCAGTACGGCAGTGGGACGACCCAGAACTACATCTCCGGCGACGGCGCGGTGACCGAGGTCGCCGTCGACAAGCGCAGCGACCCGGTGTCGTTCGACGTCAAGGACAGCGACGGGAACGCGGTGTCGTCCAAGGCGCTCCGCGGCAAAGTCGTCGTGCTGAACTTCTGGTACGCGGGGTGCCCCCCGTGCCGTGCCGAGGCGAAGTCCCTGAACAAGGTGCACGACGACAACGCCGGCAAGGACGTGGCGTTCGTCGGCGTCAACGTCCGCGACGAGGCCGGCACCGCCAAGGCGTTCGAGCGCACGTTCCACGTCGACTACCCGACGGTGCTCGACTCCGGGACCGGCACCATGCAGCTCGCGCTCTCCGGGCAGATCGCGCCGAACGCGGTCCCCGCGACGATCGTCCTCGACAAGCAGGGTCGGGTAGCCGCGCGTGTGCTCGGTGCTGTCGACGGGCCGAGCATCCTGGGCACGCTCGTCTCCGACGAGTTGGCCGGCAAGGCCTCCTGACCCGTGACCAGCAACCCCTTCGCCGACGCGATCCTGAGCGGCCAGATGGCCGTCGCGCTGCCCGTGGCGGCGCTCGCCGGACTCGTGTCGTTCCTCTCGCCGTGCGTGCTGCCCCTCGTGCCGGGCTACCTCGGCTACGTCGGTGGCATCGCCGAGGGCGGGCAGCGTCGGGGGCGCGTGGTCCTGGGCGTCGTGCTCTTCATCCTCGGGTTCACCGCGGTCTTCGTCGCCTACACGACGGTCTTCGGTGCGCTGGGGTTCTGGCTCGTCCGGTGGCGTGACCTCATCACGCAGGTGCTCGGCGTCGTCGTGATCCTGATGGGCCTGGTGTTCGTCGGGCAGTTCACGTTCCTCCAGCGCACGATCAAGCCGTCCTGGACCCCGGCGACGGGACTCGTGGGCGCGCCGCTGCTGGGCATCGTGTTCGGCCTCGGCTGGACGCCGTGCCTCGGCCCGACGCTCGCCGCGATCAACCTGCTGAGCGTCCAGTCGGGCAGCGCCTGGCAGGGCATGTGGCTCGGCGTCGCGTACTGCCTGGGCCTCGGCATCCCGTTCGTGCTCGTCGCACTGGGGGCCCGTTGGGCCGCCGGGGCGATCCGGGCCGTGAAGCGTCACATGCGCCTCGTCAACATCATCGGAGGAGCGATCCTGATCGTCATCGGTCTGCTCATGGTCACCGGCATCTGGTCGGCCGTCATGTCGAGCGTCGGGGCGGTGATCCAGAGCTATGTCCCGGCAGTCTGATCCCGACACGAGCACCGGCGAAGCGCTCGGTGACCGCACGCCCGACGACCGCGCGCCCGACGACCGCGCGCCTGACGACCGCGCGCACGACGAGCGCATCACGGACGACCGCACGCCCGATGACAGCAGCGGCACGAACGCCGCGTCCGACCCGCAGCGCCCGTCCGACCACATGGACTCGGCCCCGCCGAGCACCGACGACCAGGGCTCGGTGAACCAGCCCCAGCTCGGCGCCGTCGGCTACCTGCGCTTCTTCTGGCGGCAGCTCACGAGCATGCGCACCGCACTGTTCCTGCTCATGCTGCTCGCGCTCGCTGCGATCCCCGGGTCGCTGGTGCCGCAGCGCACGGCCGACCCCAACGGCGTCGTCCAGTACAAGGCAGACCACCCGCAGCTGTTCCCGGTGCTCGACAAGCTCCAGGTCTTCGACACCTACACCTCGGTGTGGTTCTCGGCGATCTACCTGCTGCTGTTCGTCTCGCTGATCGGCTGCATCATCCCGCGCACCCGGCACCACTGGCAGGCGCTCCGGACCCGCCCGCCGAGGACGCCCGTTCGCCTGACGCGACTGGCCGGGTACCAGAAGGTCACCGTGGGACCCGACGCCCTGGCGGACGGTGCCTCCGCGGCGGACGCGGCCACGGGCCTCCCGTCCGTGGAGCACGCGGTCACGCGCGCCATGGCGATCCTCAAGCGGTCCGGCTACCGGGTCGAACGGTTCGGCGACTCCGTCAGCGCGGAGCGCGGATACCTGCGCGAGACCGGCAACCTGGTCTTCCACGCGGCGCTCGTCGGCGTCCTCGTCGCCGTCGGCATCGGGGGCGGGTTCGGGTACACCGGTCAGCGCCTGCTCGTCGAGGGCCAGACGTTCTCGAACGTGCTCGGGTCGTACGACTCGTTCAACCCGGGTCGCTGGTTCCGGCAGACGGACCTCAAGGGTTACAACCTGCGGCTCGATAAGTTCAAGACCACGTACGAGGAGAAGAACCTCCACGCGCTCGGGCAGGCACTCGACTACTCGGCGACCGTGACGAGCACCGAGAAGGGCTCGGCACCGAAGACGACGCGCCTCGGCGTCAACGACCCGCTGTC
The DNA here is from genome assembly GCF_018613895.1 of Curtobacterium sp. ISL-83. Lineage (GTDB taxonomy): Bacteria > Actinomycetota > Actinomycetes > Actinomycetales > Microbacteriaceae > Curtobacterium. The sequence goes on along the minus strand of NZ_JAGGPH010000013.1, from coordinate 18,730 downwards.
CGTGGGCGGTACCAACGTGTACCTGCTCGGCAACGGGTACGCCATGCAGGTGACGGTCCGCGACGGCCAGGGGAAGGTGGCGTTCCAGGACGTCGTCCCGTTCCTGCCGGAGGACGCCAACTACACCTCGCTCGGCGTCATCAAGGTGCCGGACGCGCAGCCCGACCAGCTCGGCATCCAGGGGTTCTTCTACCCGACGGCGTCGAAGCTGTCGACCGGCGCGTTCACCAGCGCGTACCCGGACACCGAGAACCCGCTGCTGAGCCTGCAGGTCTACACGGGTGACCTCGGGCTCGACACCGGCGTGCCGCAGAGCGTCTACACGCTCGACACGAGCGGGCTCAAGCAGATCGCGGGCCGACAGGCGAAGGCCGCGAGCATCGAACTCAAGCCGGGGCAGACCAAGACCCTGCCGGCCGGTGCTGGCTCGATCACGTTCGACGGCGTCAAGCGCTACGTCTCGCTCGACGTGCACCACGACCCGTCGCAGCTCTGGGTCGGCGGGTTCGCGGCGCTGTCGGTGCTCGGCCTGCTGACGTCGCTCTTCGTCCCGCGCCGGCGTGTGTGGGTCAAGGCTGTCCGGCGTACGGACCAGGCGCACGACGAGTACGACCTCGAGTACGCGGGTCTGGCCCGCGGCGAGGACCCCAATCTCGAGCGTGCCGTCGCCGAGATCGCGCAACGGCACACGTCGGACCTCGGAGTTAGGATGCCCCAGTGAACATGACGACGACCCTCGCGACCTACTCGGTCGTGCTGACGTACTCCGCGATGGCGGTCTACGTCGTCGCGTTCATCGCGTTCGCGCTGGACATGGCGAAGCGCGCGGGCGACGTGACCGCGGCGACCACCGGTTCGGCGAACGCCGGCTCGGGCGCTGCCGCGGCGGCGAAGACGGTCGCGACGGTCCGCGGCGGCACCGTCGTGCTCGAACGCGTCGACGCCCCGACGACCCCGGGCCCCGGCCGACGCGGCTCGAAGTTCGAGCGCGTGGGCATGGCGATGACGGTGCTCGGGCTCGTGCTGCACATCGGTTCGGACGTCCTCAGGGGCATCGCAGCCGACCGTGTGCCGTGGGGCAACATGTTCGAGTTCTCGTTGACCGGCACCGCGCTGATCATCCTGATCTTCCTGCTCGTGCAGTTCTGGCAGAACCTGCGGTTCCTCGGGGTCTTCATCACCGGGCTGACGATCATCCTGCTCGGCATCGCGACGGTGAACTACTACGTGCCCGTCGTGCCGCTGCAGCCCGCGTTGCAGTCCTACTGGCTGGTCATCCACGTGTTCGTCGCGATCTCCGGGACCGGGTTCTTCGCCCTCGGCGCAGGCCTGGCCGTGTCGCAGCTCGTGCAGACCTACCGGCAGGGTCGCCCGGCGTCGAAGCAGCTCCGGTTCATGGAGACGCTGCCGGACGCCGACCGGCTCGAGGTCCTGACGTACCGCGTGATCCTCGTCGGCTTCGTGCTCTGGACGTTCACCCTCATCGCGGGTGCGATCTGGGCCGAGCGTGCCTGGGGTCGCTACTGGGGGTGGGACACCAAGGAGGTCTGGACCTTCATCATCTGGGTCGTCTACGCCGGGTACATCCACGCCCGCGCCACGCGCGGCTGGCGCGGAGCCCGGTCGTCCTGGCTGGCGCTCATCGGCTTCGGTGCGGTGATGTTCAACTTCTCCGTCGTGAACGTGTTCTTCAAGGGGCTGCACAGCTACTCCGGGCTGTGAGTTCGACGCTGGTGGGTCGCTGACGCGACCGACGGCGGACGGGAGGCGCGGTGCCAGCTGGCACCGCGCCTCCCGTCCGTGCGGGGTGCGTCCGTCCCCTGGGTCGTGCTGGGAGTGACGGGGCAGGTCTCGGCGCGCCCCGGGTGGTTCGTCGAGGGTGCACATTCTGTCGCGCTCGACCCCGTCAGGCGACAGTTCGTGCACACTCGGCGAACGCGAGCGGCGTGTCCTGCCCGCTCGCCCGGCCGCCCGGCCTGCACGTCTCCCCTCTCGCCCGGACGACCCGCTCGCGCGGACGCCCCGCTTGCCCGACGGCCCCGCGTGCCCGACGGCCCGGGCGCCCGCGGGGCGCCGTGTCAGACGCCGAGCAGCGCGTGCACCCGGCGCACCCGGTCGAGCCACCAGGCCGACCGCTCCGGCGCAGCCGCGTTCCGAACCAGGGCCTCCCGGGACACGGACACCCGACGCACCGGGATCCGACCACCGACGGGGAGGAGCGGCGCCTCCGTCACGTCCGCCGTGAACATCGCCGCCGTGCCGAGCCCCGCCGCGTACCCCGGCGACATCGCCCGCGCCGCCAGGAACGCCCCCATCCCCAGCCCGACCGACGTGTCGAGCGCGCTGGACACCACGCAGGGCAACCCCGCCTCGGCGATGATCGCCCCCGCCGCGGTCACCCCGCCGAGCGGCTGCGCCTTCACGACGAGCACGTCGGCCGCCCCGGCACGTGCGACGGCGAGGGGGTCGGCGGCCTTCCGGACGCTCTCGTCAGCCGCGATGGGCACGCCGAGGCCGGCGATCCGCGACCGGAGCGCGACGAGTTCGTCGACGGTCGCGACGGGCTGTTCCGCGTACTGCAGCTCGAACGGTGCCAGGCGCTCGAGCGCGCGCGCGGCCTGCTCGACGGACCACAGCCCGTTCGCGTCGACCCGGACGGCGGCGTCCGGGCCCATCACCCGCCGGACCTCGGCGACCCGGGCGACGTCGTCGTCGATCGTGGTGCCGGGTTCGGCGACCTTCACCTTGGCGGTGGTGCACCCCGCGTACCGCGCGAGCAGCGGGGCGACGGCGTCGGGGGTGACGGCCGGGACGGTGGCGTTCACGGGCACCGTGTCGGCGGCGGGTTCGTGGGCCGTCCAGCCGAAGTCGATCGTCGCGCGGAGCCAGGCGGCGGCCTCGGCGTCGTCGTACTCGACGAACGGCGAGAACTCGGTCCACCCGTGCGGACCGCGCAGGACGACGGCCTCGCGGACGGTGATGCCGCGGAACCGGACCCGCATCGGCAGTGCGACGACGTGCGCGTCGGCGAGGACTTCGGAGAGGTCGGTGAGCACCCGATCATCTTCCCAGCGGAGCCCGGCTGGCTCCCGGTTCGTTGGGAGGGGACCGCCAGGGCGGGGCATTAGCATGCACCGGTCGGCAACGGTCGGCGGAGACCTTGAGATGGAGGGCCGGTGGCGTCCGAACCGCAGCAGCGCGCATCGCGACGCTCGGCCCCGACCGGGGGAGCAGCCGCGCGGAAGCCCGCGGGTGCAGCCGCTCGGACCTCGGCGACCGCGCGGAACCCGGGCGCCGCGGCGGCGCGGAACCCGTCCGGCGCAGCCGCGCGGAACCCGTCCGGCGCAGCCGCCCGGAACACCGACGAGTTCGCCCGGCTCATGCAGCGGAACACGGTCGACACCCGGCAGCAGTCGCAGGCCGCGCGGCGTCGGAACCCGATCGTCGGCAAGATCGCGCTCGGCCTCGCCGTCGTGTCGGCTGCGGTGGACGCGAGCGCCTTCGCCGTCTACATGGGCGGCGACACCACGTTCGCGTTCGGCATCTGCTTCGTCGTCGTGTTCCTCACCCTGATCGCGGCGGTGCTCGGGTTCATCGCGGCCGTCGGGTCGTTCGGTCGCTGGTACGGGGCGATCGGTGTCGTCGTGGCGTTCGTCGCGAACCCGGTGATCCTCATCGTCCTGGTCGTCTTCGTGGCGCCCGAGGTCCTGACCGACATGGGCGGCTGACTCAGCCCCGCGCCTGCAGTACCGCGGCCGACCGCACCAGCGCCGCCGACCAGCGCCCCTGACCAGCAACGACCAGCAACGAGCAGCGACGACCACCGCAACCCTGGCGGTACCGTGGGGACATGCCCGCTCCCGTCTCCGACCTGTTCGATCCCGACGTCTGGACCGCGGCCCCCGTCGCGGAGCACTTCACGGACATCACGTACCACAAGCACGTCTCGAAGGGCATCGTCCGCGTCGCGTTCGACCGTCCGGAGGTCCGCAACGCGTTCCGCCCGCGGACCGTCGACGAGCTGTACCGCGCACTCGACGACGCCCGCCAGGACCCCCGCGTCGGCGTCGTCCTGCTCACCGGCAACGGCCCGAGCCCGAAGGACGGCGGCTGGGCGTTCTGCTCCGGCGGCGACCAGCGGATCCGCGGCCGGAGCGGGTACCAGTACGTCGGTGACGAGGGCGCCCCGCCCGAGGGTGTCGACCCCGCCGCAGCGCAGGCGTCGATGGGGCGCCTCCACATCCTCGAGGTGCAGCGCCTCATCCGGATGATGCCGAAGGTCGTCATCGCGGTCGTGCCCGGCTGGGCGGCCGGCGGCGGACACTCCCTGCACGCGGTCTGCGACCTCACGATCGCGAGCGCCGAGCACGGGCGTTTCAAGCAGACCGACGCCGACGTCGGCTCCTTCGACGGCGGGTACGGGAGCGCGTACTACGCCCGGCAGATCGGGCAGAAGCTCGCGCGCGAGGTCTTCTTCCTGGCGCAGGAGTACTCGGCGCAGCGGGCGTACGAGATGGGCGCCGTGAACGCCGTCATCCCGCACGAGGACCTCGAGCGGGAGGCGATCCGGTGGGGCGAGATCATCCTCGGCAAGTCGCCCACGGCGATCCGGATGCTCAAGTTCGCGTTCAACGCGGTGGACGACGGCATGGTCGGCCAGCAGGTCTTCGCGGGCGAGGCCACCCGGCTCGCGTACGCCTCGGACGAAGCCGTCGAGGGCCGCGACGCCTTCCTCGAGAAGCGACCGCCGGAGTGGACGTCGTTCCCGTGGCACTACTGAGCGGCGGAACACCGCGATGACCCGGCGGCTGGTCACCACCGCCACGTCGGACCCGATGGTCGTGCTCCGCGGTCTGGAGGTTGCACTCGCCGGCGGCGACGCGCTGCTCCCCGTCGCGGATGACGCTCCCGCCCTCCCGACGCCCGCTCCGTCCCACGTCGAGCAGCGGGTCGCCCTGGTGGTCGAGACGAGCGGGTCGACCGGCACCGGCAAGCGCGTCGCGCTGTCGGCCGACGCGCTCCTCGCCGGGGCGGCGGCCGCCGACGCGGCCCTCGGCGGCCCGGGGGGCTGGGTGCTGGCGTTGCCGACCCACTACATCGCGGGCCTCAACGTCCTGACGCGGTCGATCGCGGCCGGCACCGCTCCGTCGATCGTCCCCGGCGGCCACTTCGAGGCAGCGGCCTTCGCGGACGCGGTCGATCGGCTCGACGCCGGTCCGGGGGCGCCTCGCCGGTACACGTCGCTCGTCCCGGTGCAGCTCGCCCGGATCCTCGACGACGCGCGTGCACGGGCAGCCCTCGCGCGGTTCGACGCGGTCCTCGTCGGTGGCCAGGCGACCCCGGCGCCCCTCCGGCAGCGGGCCCTGGACGCGGGCGTCCGGGTCGTGACGACCTACGGGGCGAGCGAGACCAGCGGCGGCTGCGTGTACGACGGCATGCCGTTCGGCACGGTCCGCGCGGAGGTCGTGGCGGGTGAGCTCCACCTGGCGGGTCCGATGCTCGCGGAGGGGTACGTCGGCGACCCGGAGCGCACCGCGGCGGCCTTCACGGACCGGGACGGGCTCCGCTGGTACCGCACGGGTGACGCCGCGACGGTCGAGCACGGGACCGTGCGGGTGCTCGGCCGACTGGACGACGTGGTGATCTCCGGGGGCGAGAAGGTGCCGCTCGGCGGTGTCGAGCGGCTGGTGCGGGAGCTCCCGGGGCAGGAGGGCGCGGTCGTGACGCGTCGCGCGTCGGGGGAGTGGGGCGAGGTGCCGGTCGTGGTGACCGACCACGCGGTCGGACTCACCACCGTGCGGGACCACGTCGGCGCTGCCCTGGGCCGAGCCGCCCGGCCCGCTGCGGTCGTCGTGGTGGACCGGATGCCGATGCTCCCGTCCGGCAAGCCGGACCGTCGGACGATCCGCGCGCTCGCCGACCCCGACGCGTGACCTGACGCCGCGAACCACGGGACGGGACGGGACGGCACGGCACGGCACGTCACGAGTGCGTCGTCTCGACTGTCACGAGTGGGGCGCGCACACGACCGACGGCTGGCGCCGATACGATTGGCGGTCGTGGCACGAGCGAAGAACACGACCCCGGCGAAGCGCCGATCCGGCAACCCGGCGAAGGCCGCGGCTGCGGCACCGGCGAAGCGTCGTGCGACGGCGAGTGACTGGATCGGCGGGGCCCGACTCCGCACGCTGACCCTCGGGGTCGTCCCCGTGGTCATGGGCACCGCGGTCGCCTTCGTGGACAGCCGGTTCTCCGGCGACTTCGGCGGCTACCTCGGGAAGGACCACCACCTCGCGCTGGCCCTGCTCGCGCTCGCGGTCGCGCTGTTCCTGCAGATCGGCGTCAACTACAGCAACGACTACTCGGACGGGGTCCGCGGGACGGACGAGTTCCGCGTCGGCCCGCCACGGCTCACCGGTGCGGGGCTCGCGAAGCCCCGGACGGTCCTGACCGTCGCCCTGACGTTCTTCGGTCTCGCCGCGGTCGCCGGCATCGTCATCGTGGTGCTCACCCAGCTGTGGTGGTTGCTCCTGGTGGGTGCCGTCGCGATCGCCGCGGCGTGGTTCTACACCGGCGGCAAGCGCCCCTACGGGTACAACGCCCTAGGCGAGGTCTTCGTGTTCGTCTTCTTCGGGCTCGTCGCGGTGCTCGGCACGGAGTACATCCAGATCGGGCAGGTCACCGCGAGCGGGTGGGCGGCGGCCGTCGCCGCGGGCTTCTTCGCCTGCGCGGTGCTCATGGTGAACAACATCCGTGACATCGACGAGGACCGGCTCGCCGGCAAGCGCACCCTCGCCGTCGTGGTCGGTCGCCCGGTGGCCCGCGTCCTGTTCGGCCTGTTCCTGATGCTGCCGTACGTGGTGCTGCTGTGGTTCGTGGTGCTCTACTTCCGCACCGGGTTCACGTACTTCTCGCTGCTGCTCGCACTGCCGGCGCTCCTGATCGGGGTGTCGTCACGGAAGCCGCGGGAGCTCATCACCGCGCTCCAGCTGTCGTCGTTCGCCTCGCTGGCGTTCGGGGTCGTGCTGGCCGTCACGCTGGCCCTGGAACCGTAGGACGCAGCGCGACCGGACGGCCAGCGACCAGCGCGACCGGACGGCCAGTGCGACCGGACGGCCAGTGCGACCGGACGGCCAGTGCGACCGGACGGCCTGTGCGACCGGACGGCCTGTGCCGCAGCGCGGCCGCACGGAGCACCAGCGAATGCAGCGCCCGCGTGCTCAGTCCTCGTCGCGCCGCAGCTCGGCGGCGGACCGGTGTCGCTCGGCGTCCGAGACCGGCGGCGCCACGGACCCACCGGTGCCCGGCGCCGGGGTGTCCGCCGCGTCGACGAAGTCGTCCTCGAAGTCGCTGTCCTCGTCACGCTCCGGGACGACCCGGCGGTTCGCCAGGCTCGACGCGACGTCGGCACGGAGCTTCGGCAGCGCGATGTACGACACGAGCAGGCCGACGAGGGCCGCGACGATCGTCGCCCAGTACCACGGGAACCCGATCACCAGGAAGACGGCCAGGGCCACGGCGAAGATGCCGAGCCGGGCGGCGGTGTAGATCAGCCACGCTTTCACCCGGCAAGTCTACGGATCCGTGACCGGCAGGACGGTCACAGGGGCGAGTCCTACACTCCCCGGCATGGTTCGCCTCTGGCTCGTCGTCGCCGTCGCCGCCGTGGCGTTCACGGTGTACGCGGCCATCGACTGCGCGACCATGCCGCGGGAGCGCATCCGCTCGCTGCGGCGGGCGGTGTGGGTGCTGCTCGTGATCGTGCTGCCCGTCCTCGGCGCGGTGCTGTGGTTCCTGCTCGGCCGGGCCCCTGCGTCCGCCGGTGACGGTCGGTCCCGGTACCGTGGACCCGAAGACGACCCGGACTTCCTCGGCGGTGACCGACCGCGGGGTCCCCGCACGGACAAGGACCAGGACGACGCCACCCTCCGAGACCTCGAAGACCAGTTCCACGACCGCGACGACGACGGCCACGCCGAACACTGACGCGGTGCTCGGTTCCGGCAGCCCCGCGACGGACTTCGCGCTCATGCTCCTGCAGGAACTCGCGCGGGCAGGCGTGTCGGACGTGGTCGTCAGCCCGGGTTCGCGGTCGCAGGCCCTCGCGCTCGCCGCGGTGGCACTCGAGCGCGCCGGTGGCGTCACCGTGCACGTGCGACTCGACGAGCGGACGGCGGGCTTCTTCGCCCTCGGGCTCGCCGTCGAGAGCGGGCGTCCCGCGGCCGTCGTGACGACGTCGGGCACCGCGGTGGCGAACCTCCACCCGGCCGTGCTCGAGGCGCACCACTCCGGTGTGCCGATGATCGTGCTGAGCGCCGACCGTCCGAGGGAGCTCCGCGGCATCGGGAGCAACCAGACCACCGTGCAACCGGGCATGTTCGGGACGGCGGTGTCCTTCGTGCGCGACGTCCCGGCGCCGACCGCGGGGAACACGGACGCGACCACGCGCGACGCCGTCCGGACCCTGGCGCGGCAGGCCGTCGCCGCGGCCGCCGGGCACGAGGGGCAGCCCGGCCCGGTCCAGCTGAACACCGCCTTCCGCGAGCCCCTGTCCGCCGGACTCGGCGACGCGGCGGTCGTCGGCGTGCCGGACGCCGAGGTCGACCTCGCCTTCGCCACCCGTCGGGTACGGTCAGGGCTCCCGATCGCTGAACTCGCGCCCGATGACGACCCCGCGACCGTCGTGATCGCCGGACACGACGCCGGTGACGACGCCGAGCGCATCGCCTGGGAGCTCGGTGCGCCACTGCTGGCCGAGGTGTCGAGCGGTGCGCGCTTCGGGCGCAACCTCGTCGTCGCCTACCGCGAGCTCCTGCGCGACCCGGCGTTCGGTGGCGCCGTCCGGCGGGCCGTCGTCCTCGGGCACCCGACCCTCAGTCGCGAGATCCCGGCCCTGCTGCAGCGCGGCGACGTCGAGACGATCGTGGTCCGCGGCGCCGGAGCGGACGTCTACGACCCGGCCCGAGCCGCGCACCCCGACGCGCCGACGACCGTCGTGTCGGACGTCCGGGTGGCGGGACGGACCCGGCCCGAGCACCGTGCCTGGGTCGGTCGCTGGGTCGTGGCGAGCCGTGCTCTCCTCGGCGCGGGCGACGCCGGGCCCGACCTGCAGGCGAAGCGGTCCGAGGACCGCGCCGAGCGCAACCGGTTCCTCCGCGACGAGGTCGCGCTGCGTCGCCGTCCCGTGGACCGCGCCATGCTCGCCGAGGCCGTCTGGGGAGCCACCTGGCCACACGACCGACTGGTCCTCGGCGCGTCGCAGATCATCCGCGTGGCGGACGGTCGTGTCCTCGGCAAGAAGCTCCGGGTCCACGCGAACCGCGGGCTCGCTGGGATCGACGGCACGGTGTCCACGGCGCTCGGGATCGCGGCCGCCCTCGAACAGACCAGCGCCGGCGTCGGCACGACACGCGTTCTCCTCGGGGACCTCACGTTGTTGCACGACCTGGGCGCGTTCGTCACGGGGACCGAGGAACGCACGCACCGGGTGCAGGTCGTCGTCGGTAACGACGGCGGGGGCGCGATCTTCCGCGGTCTCGAGGTCGCCGCCACCACGCCGGAGCAGGACATGCGCCGCATGATGACGACGCCGCAGCACGTCGACATCGAACGTGTCGTCACCGGGCTCGGGTGGGAGTACCGACGGGCTGCGACGTGGGGCGACCTCGAGCGCGTGCTCACCGACCCGGCGGAGCGCGTCGTGATCGAGGTCCCGCTGGCCGACTGAACGACGCGGGTCGGCCCGAGGGGCGGGCCACCGGACGGGAGGCGCGGTGCCGGCTGGCACCGCGCCTCCCGTCCGCCCGTTCCGCGTCGCGTCAGGTGACGCGGTGCGGTCCAGGCGATGCGCGGCGGTTCAGGCGACGCGCGGCGGTTCAGGCCAGGGCGTCGGTGATCGGACGGAACTTGAGGGCCGTCTCGGCGACCTCCCGAGTCGGGTCCGACCCGGCGACGATGCCCGCACCGGCCCACGCCCGGACGATCCCGTCGTCCGTGAGCTGCGCGCTCCGGAGCGCCAGCATCCACTCGCCGTCGCCGTTCGCGCCGAACCACCCGACCGGCCCCGCGTAGCGACCGCGGTCGACCCCCTCGAGCTCGGCGACCAGCCGCACGGCGACATCGGTCGGGGTGCCCGCCACGGCCGCGGTGGGGTGCAGGACGTCGGCGACGTCCAGGGAGGTCGTGCCGAGCGGCAGCGTCGCCTGCACGTCGGTCGCGAGGTGCCAGAGGTTCGGCAGCTGCAGGCGGAAGGGCTCCGGGTCGGCGCGCAGGTCGGTCGCGAGGGGCGCGAGGGCGTCCAGCAGGCTCTCGAGTGCGTAGGCGTGCTCCTGGACGTCCTTCGTGCTCGCTGCGAGGGCCTCGGCGGCCGCACGGTCGGACGCGGGGTCGGTGCCGCGGGCCGCGCTCCCGGCCAGCACGCGCGCGGTGAGCCGGGTGCCGTCGGTCCGGGCCAGGGTCTCCGGGGTGGCGCCGATCAACCCGTCGACCGCGAACGTGACGCACTGCGGGTACGCCTGGGCGAGGTCGAGCAGGATCGCACGACGATCGGCGTCCGCGGGCAGGTGCCCGACCAGGTCCCGCGCGAGCACCACCTTGCGGGCGTCACCCGCGGCGATGCGCCGGACCGCCTCGGTGACGTTCGCGCCGTACGTGGCCTCGTCGACCGCCCCCGGTCCGAGGGCGACGGTGACGTGCGGACCGACCCGCGGCACCGGCACCGACGTGCGGGTGAAGGCCAGGAACGCGGGGTCGGTCGTGGTGTCGATCGCGGTCAACCACGCCTTGCCGCGACGGCGCCCGATCACGACGCGCGGGACGATGAGCACGCTCGTGTCGTCGGAGGCGTCCGCGAAGGTGAAGGACCCGAACGCGACGAGCCCGGTCCCGCGGAGCTGCACCGGGTCGTCCACGACCGCCGAGGCGACCACGGTGCGCCAGACCGCAGCGGCGTCGCGCATCCGCTCGGGCCCGGAGAAGGTGAAGCGGAGCGCCTCCCCGATGCCGACGATGCCGTCGCCGTTCCGGACGAAGGCGAGCGGGCTGTCCCGGAGGGTGTGTCGGAGGACGGCGCCCGGGTCGTCGAGGATCCGGGTCGAGACCGTCAGCGGCGGGGCCGCCGTCGTGGTGCGGGTCACGAACCGATGCTACGCGCAGGAAGCACCGGGGAATGATCGGGTCCGGCCCTCTAGGATTGGTCAGGTGAGCAGAGCGGACCTGAACAAGCGGCCGGACGAGGTGGCGGCCATGTTCGACGACGTCGCCGCGAAGTACGACCTCACGAACGACATCCTCTCGGCGGGCAACGCTCCGCTGTGGCGGGTCGCGACGGTCCGTGCGGTCGACCCGCAGCCGGGGGAGAAGGTGCTGGACATCGCTGCCGGCACCGGCACCAGTGCTGCGGCCTTCGCGAAGAAGGGTGCCGAGGTGACCGCGCTCGACCTGTCGGCGGGCATGATTGCCGTCGGGCGCGAGCGGCACCCGGAGATCACCTTCGTCGAGGGCGACGCCGAGCAGCTGCCCTTCGACGACGACTCCTTCGACGCGGTCTCGATCTCGTTCGGACTCCGCAACGTCAACGACCCGATGCTGGCGCTCGGCGAGATGCTCCGGGTGCTCAAGCCCGGCGGCCGCGTCGTCATCTGCGAGTTCTCCACGCCGCCGATCGCCCTGCTCCGCTTCGGGTACGGCACGTACCTCAAGCGGGTCCTGCCCGGCGTCGCGAAGTTGTCGAGCAGCAACCCGGCGGCCTACCGCTACCTCGCCGAGTCGATCGAGGCCTGGCCCGAGCAGCAGGTGCTCAGCCAGTGGCTCCGTGGCGTCGGCTTCACGATGGTCGCCTACCGCAACCTCACGGCCGGGATCGTCGCACTCCACCGCGGCCGGAAGCCCGTCGAGGGCACGGTCCGCGAGTCCGCCGCCCGTCGTGCGAAGGCGCGCCGCGAGCACCAGACCACCGGCGAGCAGCCGCGCGTCGAGCCGTCGGGCTCCGGCGACCGCGACGACTGACCGGCCCTCCCCGAGTACGGAGCAGCACTTGAATCCGAGCGTCCCGGTCGCACGTCGCGCACCGAGTCTCCGCGCATCGCTGGGCATCGGCGAGCGGTTGTTCGCGACCCCGGCCGAGCGGCGGTTCATCGCTGCGGTCGACGACGGCCTCGAACTCGTCGAACGCGGGCTCGAGGACGCCATGCGGTCGGCCGACACGCTCGCCGACACCACCAGCCGGTACCTGCTGTCCGCGGGCGGCAAGCGCATCCGGCCCACCCTCACCCTGCTCATCGCCCAGCTCGGGCGCGGTGTGACCGATGCCGTGGTGAAGGCCGCCGTCAGCATCGAGACCACGCACCTCGCGTCGCTGTACCACGACGACGTGATGGACGAGGCCCCGGTGCGCCGCGGTGTCCCGGCTGCGCACGTGACCTACGGCAACAACGTCGCGATCCTGACCGGTGACATCCTGTTCGCCCGCGCGAGCCTCATCACCGCCGACCTCGGTCCAGAGGGCATCCGGATGCAGGCCGAGACCTTCCAGCGGCTCTGCATGGGGCAGCTGCACGAGACCACGGGCCCGCAGCCCGGGGACGACCCGGTCGAGCACTACATCCAGGTGCTCAGCGACAAGACGGGGTCGCTCATCGCCACCGCGGCCCGCGCCGGCATCATGTTCTCCGGTGCCGACCGTGCCTGGCTCGATGCCGTCGGGACCTTCGGTGAGAAGGTCGGCGTGGCCTTCCAGCTCGTCGACGACGTCATCGACCTCGCTCCGGCGACGGACCGGACCGGCAAGATCGCCGGCAACGACATGCGCGCCGGGGTCGACACGCTGCCCCTGCTGCAGCTCCGTCGCCTGGCCGCCGCCGGAGCCCCTGACGCCGTGGCGCTCGTGGAACGCATCGAGCGCGACGTGAACGGCGCACCGGACGACGCCGTCGGGACGGCCGCGTACCAGTCCGCCGTGGCTGCCCTCCACGACCACGAGGCCACCGCGACGACCCGTGCCCTCGCGGTCCGCTGGTCGGAAGAAGCCGTCGACGCCCTCCGACCCCTGCCCGCCGGCACGGTGAAGCGGGCGCTCACCCGCTTCGCCGAGTCGGTCGTCGAACGCAGCCGCTGAGCCGGCGCGCCCGCCGCTCGTCGTGACGCGGCCGGCGGACCCCGCGGCGGACAACACGGCGCACCCCACGGCGCACCCCATCCGAACGAACTGGAGACGATCAGTGCCCACCCTCCGACTCGCCATCGTCGGCGCCGGCCCCGCCGGCATCTACGCCGCGGACATCCTGCTGCGCGAAGCCCACGGCTACGACGTGTCGATCGATCTGTTCGAGCAACTCCCGGCACCGTACGGCCTCGTGCGGTACGGCGTCGCGCCCGACCACCCCCGGATCAAGGGCATCATCAACGCGCTCCGCGACGTGCTCGACCGCGGGGTCGTCCGGCTCTTCGGCAACGTGCGCTTCGGCGAGGACATCACCCTCGACGACCTCAAGAAGCACTACCACGCCGTCGTGTTCTCGACCGGGGCGATCAAGGACGCCGACCTCGACATCCCCGGGGTCGACCTCGACGGGTCGTACGGTGCCGCCGAGTTCGTGAGCTGGTTCGACGGGCACCCCGACGTCCCGCGCACGTGGCCGCTCACCGCCTCGAGCGTCGCGGTGATCGGCAACGGCAACGTCGCCCTCGACGTCTCGCGCATCCTCGCCAAGCACGCGGACGACCTGCTGCCGACCGAGATCCCCGCGAACGTCCACGAGGGGCTGAAGGCCTCGCCCGTGACCGACGTGCACGTGTTCGGTCGCCGTGGTCCCGCGCAGGTGAAGTTCACGCCGCTCGAGCTCCGCGAACTCGGCGAGCTCCGCGACGTCGACATGATCGTCTACGACGAGGACTTCGACCACGACGAAGCGTCGAAGACCGCCATCGCGACGAACAAGCAGATCATGGTGATGAACCGGGTGCTCGAGCAGTGGCGCACCCGCGAGACCGGGCAGGCGAGCCGCCGACTGCACCTGCACTTCTACGCGAAGCCGCTCGAGTTGGTCGGCGACGACCAGGGCAAGGTCACCGCGATCCGCTACGAGCGCACGCGGCCGAACGGCCAGGGCGGGGTCGAGGGCACCGGCGAGATCCGCGAGATCCCGATCCAGGCCGCGTACCGCGCCGTCGGTTACTTCGGGTCGCCCGTCCCCGGCGTGCCGTTCGACGAGCGCCACGGCGTCATCCCGAACCACGAGGGCAAGGTCCTCGACGACGACAACCAGCAGATCCCAGGCGTCTACGCCACCGGGTGGATCAAGCGCGGACCGGTCGGCCTGATCGGCCACACGAAGTCCGACGCGATGGAGACCGTGCAGCACATCGTGAACGACCAGGCGAGCTGGTGGACGCCCGAGGACCCCTCAGACGAGGCGATCCCGGCCCTCCTCCGCGAGCGCGGGGTCACGTACACGGACCTCGACGGCTGGCACAACCTCGACGCGCACGAGCTCGCACTCGGCGCGGCAGCGGGGCGCGAGCGGATCAAGGTCGTCCCGCGCGACGAGATGGTCGACGTCTCCCTCGGCCGGACCGCCGCGCCCACGAGCTGACCAGCCGCCGCCACGGCGGACCGAGCACCGCGGTGCCGGACCGCGGCCCGCACGCCCGAGGCAGCACCACACGCCCCGCACCGCTCCTGAGCGGTGCGGGGCGTGTTGGTTACCGGACCGCACGTGCTCCCGCAGGGTGCACGCACGAGCCGCCCCGTGCCTCCTGGCCGACGCGCGTTACTGCAGGGCCGCCGTGAGCCGCGCGACGTTGTCGAGCACCTTGGACCGACGCGGCCGGTCCACCCACTCGTCGAGCGTCAGCTCGAAGCTGTGCCGCTTGTAGGCGTCCTGCACCTCGCGCAGCGCCTGGACGAACCGGCGGCCACGGACCATCACGGACACCTCGAGGTTCAGGCTGAAGGAGCGCATGTCCATGTTGCTCGAGCCGATGACCGAGACCTCGTCGTCGATCGTGAAGTGCTTCGCGTGCAGGATCGTCGGCGCCCGGTACAGCCAGATCTTGACCCCGGCGCGCAGGAGTTC
Source organism: Curtobacterium sp. ISL-83 (assembly GCF_018613895.1). Taxonomy (GTDB): domain Bacteria; phylum Actinomycetota; class Actinomycetes; order Actinomycetales; family Microbacteriaceae; genus Curtobacterium. The sequence goes on along the minus strand of NZ_JAGGPH010000013.1, from coordinate 3,656 downwards.
CTCGTAGTACGACCGTTGGGCGTGCCACGTCATCGCGTGGTCGCCCATCTCGCCGACGAACAGCTCGACCTCGACCCCGCGCTGCGCCGTGGTCGTGATCGCGTAGAGCATCGAGTCGTCCGGCACGAAGTACGGCGACGTGATCGACACCTTCTGCTGCGCTGAGTAGAGCAGGGCGTTGAAGAGGCGCAGGTTGTTCTCACCGTCGAAGCCCGGACCGGACGGCACCACCTGGCAGTCCAGGGCGTCGCCGCGGTCGGCGCGCTGGACCGGGTCGCTCTCGCGCAACAGCAGCTCGTCGGTCTCGCTGTACCAGTCGGTGACGAACAGGGCGTTGAGCCCGGCGACGACGGGGCCCTCGAACCGAGCGAACAGGTCCTTGTAGACCATGCCGCGCTCGATGTGGGACTTCAGGTCGTAGGACTCGTCGATCAGGTTCTGGGACCCGGTGAACGCGATCGAGCCGTCGATCACCATGATCTTCCGGTGGTTGCGGAGGTCCGGGCGCTGGAACTTCCCCTGCAGCGGCAGGAGCGGGAGCATCAGGTGCCACTCGATGTTCGCGCGGTCCATGAACGCGAGCGTGTCCTTGTACCCGGGGTACCCACGGCTCGCCCAGTGGTCGAGCAGGAAGCGGACGGTGACCCCGCGGGCCTGGGCCTTCGCGAGCGCCTCGAAGAACGGCCGCGTGGTGTCGTCGAGCGTGGCGATGTAGAACTCGACGTGGATGAACCGTCGGGACTGGTCGATCGCGTGGGTCATCTCCGCGATCGCCTCAGCGGAGTCTGGGTACAGCTCGGCGGAGTTGCCGCCGACGAGGGGCATCGCGCCGAGCTTCCGGTTCAGCGCGGTGACGCTCTCCAACCAGAGCGGCCAGGGGTGGTCGCGACGCACGCGCTCGATGCCCTCGGTCTGCTCGAGGATGTACGCGTTGATCTCGGTCTGCTTCTCACGGCGCGACGCCGGGAGCTTCGTCGACCCGAGCAGCAGGAAGACGATGAAGCCGATGTAGGGGATGAGGAAGATCGCGAGCAACCACGCGGTCGCGGTCTGCGGCTTGCGGTTGATCGGGACGAAGATGATCGAGAAGACGCGGATGCCGAGGTCCAACAGGACGAGCAGGACGGTGATCGCGACGGTGAGCCAGTGCTGCACGGGGTGCCGGAGTCGGGTTCGGGAACGGGGGCGTCGGCCGGGGTGCCGGGCGTCAGCGGAAGTTGATGAACTGCAGGGGCACGTCGAACTCCTGGCCCTTGAGCAGCTGGATCGTGTTCTGCAGGTCGTCGCGGCTCTTCGACGAGACGCGGAGCTCGTCGCCCTGGATCTGGCTCTTCACGCTCTTCGGTGCCTCGGCACGCAGGAACGCACCGATCTTCTTCGCGACGTCCTGCTCGATGCCGTTCTTGAACGACACCTCGATCCGGTATTCCTTGCCCGAGGGGTACGGGTCACCGGCGTCGAGGCTCTTCAGGCTGATGTTCCGCTTGATGGCCTTGCTCTGCAGCACGTCGAGGACGGCCTTCGCCCGCTCCTCGGAGTTCGCCTTGATCAGGACGTCTTCACCGCTGAAGGCGATCGACGCCCCGGCGCCCTTGAAGTCGTAGCGTTGCTCGATCTCCTTCGCGGCCTGGTTGAGGGCGTTCTCCGCCTCCATCTTGTCGACCTTGCTGACCACGTCGAAGGAGCTGTCTGCCATGGGACACAGCATATCGGCGGACCGGCTCCCCGGCGCCGGTCCGCGCGACCGGGTCGGTGGGCGTCCGGACCGTGCCGAACGGGAGGCTCGGGGCGGGTCCGCAGGACCGGCTCGCCGTGGTCACGACCACGGTCGCGGATCGGCTATGCTTCTGTGCGCGCCTTCGGTTGGTGATCACACGGGCCGAGCGCGCACCTGGCAAGTTACCCAAGCGGCCAAAGGGATCTGACTGTAAATCAGCCGGCGTAGCCTTCGGGGGTTCGAATCCCTCACTTGCCACGGAACGAGCGACACTTCGGTGTCCGCTCATCGAACGGCCTCGTCGAGAGACGGGGCCGTTTTCGTCGTTCAGGGCAGTGTCGTTCCCGGCAGTGTCGTTCCGGGCCGCGTCGTTCGTTCCGGTTCCTGCCATGCCATGCCGCTGGTGCTGGTGCTGGTGCTGGTGCTGGCGGTGGCACTGGTGTGGACGCGGGTGTCGTCGGGCTCGGCGTCGGGCTCGGCGTCGGGCACGGGCAGCGACGGGCAGGATGGGCCCATGAGCGCAGCCACGCCGTCCGCCTCCACTCCATCCGTGCCGTCCGCCGTGCCGTCCGCGGCGCCGTCCGACGGGCGGGCGCCCGAACCCGATGCCTCCGCGTTCGCCGACCTGGCCGAGTCCATCGCCCGCGAGGCGGCCGCGCTCGCCGCACGCCGGCGCACCGAGGGGGTCGAGGTCGCAGACCGGAAGTCGAGCATCGCGGACGTCGTGACCGCGGCCGATCGCGAGGTCGAGGCCCTCATCCGGAGCCGCATCGCCGACGCCCGGCCCGATGACGCGTTCCACGGCGAGGAGTCCGGTTCCGCCTCGGGCGCGACGGGCATCACGTGGGTGGTGGACCCGATCGACGGGACCGTCAACTACCTCTACGGGAGCACCGAGTACGGCGTCAGCATCGGCGTCGTCCGGGGCGGTCCTGACCCGGTGTCGTGGCAGCCGATCGCGGGCGTGGTCGTCGCCCCCGCCACCGGGGTCCTCTTCCGGGCGGTCGCGGGCGCGGGCGCGACGCGGGACGCCGTCCCCCTCACCGTGAGTGCCCCGCGATCCCTGGCCGAGACGCTCGTCGCGACCGGGTTCGGGTACACGGCCGACCGTCGCCGTGAGCAGGTCCGCGTCCTCGCTGGCCTGATCGGCGAGGTGCGCGACATCCGCCGTGGGGGAGCGGCGTCGCTCGACTGCTGCGCCGTCGGCACCGGGGTCGTCGACGCCTACTACGAGCGCGGCATCAACCCGTGGGACATGGCCGCCGGGTCGATCGTGGCGGCCGAGGCCGGTGCGGCGACCCGCATCTGGGAGGCCGGTGGCACGCGGTCGTTCCTGTTCGCGAGCCCCGCGGTGGTCGACGAGCTCGAGGAACTCGTCCGCCGTCTGGAGGCGGAGGCGCTCACCAGCTGATCGGTCGGGACCGTGGGTCCGGGCGTGGGCCCGGGTGCGGTCGGCCCCTCGGTCTGGGGCGTCCGCGGGACGTGTCCAGGACTGGCGACCCTGGGCGGCCTTTGCTACCGTTCAGGAGTCCCGTTATCTGCTCGTTACCAACGAGCCCCGCTTCTTCGATCAGGATCGTCGCCGCACGCATGCCCCACGCCCCACTCCAGTCCGCATCCACTGACGGTTCCGCCGACGCACCCGCCCCGGTCGTCCACCTGACCCGACGAGCGCGGATCGAGGCGGAGCGATCCGCGGGTGGAGGGAAGGGTGTCGCGCGCGACCACACGGTCCGCGCGACAGCCCCCAGGTCCGTGCGTCCGGCCTCCCGTCCGTCGACGGCCGACCTCGCCAGTCCGGTCACCCCGGCGGCCCCGGCGTCGCCGATCGACCTGGCGCCCGCGTCGCCGGCGATGCCGCCGTCGAGCGCCGGGCCGGTCACGCCGCCGGCTCCGTCGTCGCCGGTCGTCGGCCTGCCGTCGGCGCACCGCGTCGCCC
>NZ_JAGGPH010000012.1 GCF_018613895.1 Curtobacterium sp. ISL-83 | reverse complement strand
GGCGTGTTGCGCCCGCTCGGCGCCCTCGCCCGGGCGTGTCGCGCCCGCCGCGCCCGCGCGTCAGCCCGCCGGCGCCTCGGCGATGAACTCGTCCCGCGTCACCCGCACCAGCTCGGACGCCGCAGCTGCCGCCACTCCCGGCTCCCCGGCCACCATCGCCGCAGCGACTGCCTCATGCCGTGCCGCCGCCGCCCGCGTCCACCCCGTGATGGTGTCCCGCGACTCCGAGGTCCGGGTCCGGAGCAGCGCCTCGACGGTCCCGGCGAAGTGCGTGAACACGGCGTTGCCCGATGCCGACAGCAGAGCCCGGTGGAAGCGAACGTCGGCCTCGAGGTAGGCGCGACTGTCCTCGGACGCACACGCCGCCGTCATGTCGCGCGCCGCGAGTTCGACCGCCGGCGCGCCGCTGCCCCCGGCGCCGAGCGACGCCGCCACGGGCTCGACCCCGAGCCGCAGTTCGAGCAGTTCCCGCTGCTGCACGAAGTACGCCGGCGAGGCCCCGCGCCACCGGATGACGGTGGGCGCGAGCAGCTCCCACGACCCGATGCCGAGCACCTGGGTCCCGACGCGCTGCCGGGGTTCGACGAGCCCGAGGGACTGCAGTACCCGCAGCGCCTCGCGGACGACGGAGCGGGAGACCCCCGACTCCTCGGCGACGATCTCCGGCCGGACGACGGACCCGACCGGCAGCTCGCCGTCGACGATCCGCTGGCCGAGCGTCTCGAGCAGTCGCCCGTGCAGGCCGCGTTCGATCGGCATCGTGTTCCTCCATGCAGTACGGATGACGCCCCGGGTGTGACGCGGATCCCATCGAATCGGCAGACTGCCCTGCAGGGTGGATGCCGCGCGGGGGATCGTCGTATAGTCTTATTAATCAGATTATTCCGGTGGTGTTCCCCGAGCACCACCGACCACGACGCAAGGCGACGGAGCCGCGAGGCAGCGGCTCCAGGAAGGGGCACAGATGCCTCACGCGCTCCCGGACCACACCTCGGTGCTCGCAGCCGCGACCCCGACCGTCCACCCCTCGGGGTCGGTCCCGCAACTGGTCATCGCGGCGCTCCTCGGCGTCGTCGTGATCATCGTCCTGATCACCTGGCTCAAGGTGCACCCCTTCGTCGCCCTGACGATCGGCGCGCTCGGCGTCGGCATCGGTGCCGGTCTCGGTCCCACGCAGGCCGTCACGAGCTTCGGCACCGGCTTCGGGGCGACCATGACGAGCGTCGGCATCCTGGTCGGCCTCGGGTCGATGTTCGGCAAGATGCTCGTCGACTCCGGTGCCGCGGACCGGGTCGTCGACACCCTGGTCCGCCGGTCCTCGAAGGCGGCACTGCCGTGGACGATGGCCCTGATCGGCGCGCTCATCGGTCTGCCGATGTTCTTCGAGGTCGGCCTGGTCCTGCTCATCCCGATCATCGTCCTGGTCGCCCGGCGCAGCGGGGCCCCCATCATGCGCATCGCCGTCCCCGCACTCGTCGGCCTGTCGACGATGCACGCCTTCGTGCCCCCGCACCCCGGCCCGCTCGTCGCGATCAGCACGGTCGGCGCGAACCTCGGACTGACCCTTGCGTTCGGCATCGTCCTCGCCATCCCGGTGATCATCCTCGCCGGTCCGGTCTTCAGCCGCTTCGCGGCCCGCTGGGTCGACATCCCGGCCCCGGATCTCTTCGGGTCGCGTGGATCGGACCGGTCCGGCCCGCAGGACCCCGCCGCCAGCGGACGGGAGGCGCGGCGCGTCCCCGCCACGCAGGACACCGCCTCCCTGCCCCACGGCAAGAGCGACTTCACCCGCGTCATCAGCGAGCCGCGCAGCCCGTCGTTCGGCATCGCGCTGATCGGCATCCTGCTGCCGGTCGTCCTCATGCTCGCCCAGGCCGTCCGCGAGGCGACCGTGCCCGACGCGGCCGGCGTCTGGGTCGGCCTGCTCGACTTCCTCGGCACCCCGATGATCGCCATCGGCATCGCGGCGCTCTACGCCATGGTGTTCTTCGCGATCGGCGGCGGCATGGACCGGTCCGCGGTCGCGAAGTCCCTCGAGAGTGCGCTGCCGCCCGTGGCCGGCGTGCTGCTCATCGTCGGCGCCGGAGGTGGGTTCAAGCAGGTGCTCATCGACACCGGGATCGGTGGCGTGATCGCCGACGCCGTGAAGGACTCCGGGATCTCGGTGCTGCTGGTGGCCTGGATCGTCTCCGCGCTCGTCCGGGTCGCGACCGGGTCGGCGACCGTCGCCACGGTGACCGCCGCGGGCATCATGGCGCCGATCGCCCACGACCTGTCCACGCCCGTGGTCTCGTTGCTCGTCCTGGCCATCGGCGCCGGGTCGGTGTTCCTGTCGCACGTCAACGACGCCGGCTTCTGGCTGGTGAAGGGGTACCTCAACACGACGGTCGGGCAGACGTTCAAGACCTGGACGGTGCTCGAGTGCCTGATCTCCGTGCTCGGTCTGGCGGGTGTGCTCATCGCCGGGATCTTCATCCGATGACCGGCGCGCCGAATGGAACGGATCCGGAGGTGCCGGTGCTCGACGCCCGCGTCCTCGTGGTGATGGGCGTCTCCGGGTCCGGCAAGTCCACCGTCGCCGCGATGGTGGCCGAGCGGCTCGGGTGGGACTTCGCCGAGGGCGATGCGATGCACCCGCAGGCGAACGTCGACAAGATGCACGCGGGTACCGCGCTCACCGACGAGGACCGCTGGCCGTGGCTCGACGTCGTCGCCGCATGGATCGGGGAGCACCTGGCCTCCGGCAGGCCCGGTGTGGTGACCTGCTCGGCGCTGAAGCGCTCCTACCGGGACGTGCTCCGCGCTCCCGGTGTGGTGTTCGTGCACGTCGCCGGGGACGGATCGCTCATCGAGGGCCGGATGTTGGTCCGGACCGGGCACTTCATGCCGACGTCGTTGCTGACGTCACAGCTCGCGACCCTCGAGCCGCCGCAGGCCGACGAGGCCGCCATCACCATCGCGGCCGACCGCACCCCGGAGGACGAGAGCGCCGAGGTCATCGACCGGCTCGGCCTCCTGCCGCAACCGGGCGGGTCTCCACAGCAGGGCGGGTCCGGCCGACCCCGGTGACGCTCCCGCTCCGTCGCCGGGGACGACGGGCCTAGGTGAACTGGATCGCGGTCCCGACGGGCAGCGCGGCGAGGGTCCGGGTCATCGCGGCCGAGATCCGGACGCAGCCGTGCGAGCTGCCCGTCGGGTCCGGGTAGAAGTGCATCGCGGTCAACGCGGCGTTGCCGCCGTAGGACGGGATGCGGGACGAGTGCGCCCCCGTCAGGATGATCGGGTTCCCGTGCGTGTACGCGACACGGGTGTCCACGTACGAGGCCTCGACGTACGTCGCCGTCGCGGACGGGGTCGGGTCGTCCGGCGTGCCGAGCCGCGCCGGTTCGGTCGCCGTGACCGCGCCGGCCTTCGTGACGATCGACACGGTGCTCGCCGCGACGTCGACACGGACCATGCGGTCGGTCGCTGCGAGGGTGAAGTCCCGAGCGCGTGCCCACGCGAACGTCGCGCTCGGAGCCGTGGCGTCGCCGCCGTCGCCCGGTGTGCGGTTCCGCGCGGGGGTGGACACCAGGATCATCCCGCCGTCGACACCGGGCGACCGACCCCAGACCGCCGTCGCCGCCGGCAGGTTGACGGTCGACACGGTCGACGACAGCGTGGCGACCGGACGCGCCGTGGCGGCCGGGGCGGCGTACAGCGCCACGAGCGGGCTCCGCGGCGTCGCGATGGTCCACTCGGCGCGCGGATGGGCGTGGTCGCCGTCGAGCAGCTGGGGGATCACTGCGTCGTGGAACGCGAGGGGGAGCGCCGCGAGTGCTGCGCTGCTCGGCGCGGGCGGTACCGCCGCCAGCACCCGTGTCGCCGATGGGCTCGGTGCTGGTGCGGCGACCGCCGTCGAGTGCGTCGGGCTCGGATCCGGCGGCGCCGCGGCCAGGGCCGTCCCGATCGCCACGCCCGCCACGGCGACGACGCCGACCACCGCCCCCGTGATGCCCCAGGTCCTGCGTTGCATGTCCTGCCTCCCCGCACCAGTCCACCAGATCCGGCCCGAGTCGGTTCGCTGCGGGCCGCGGCGCGCCGCCGCCGCGCGGCTACCGCCTGCTGACCGACTGCCGTCCGGCACGGTCACGGTCACCGACGCCGTCGCGACGGTGGTGGACGTCGGACGGGAGGCGCCACACCCGCTGGCACCGCGCCTCCCGTCCGATGGCCGACTGGCCGCACCGTGGTCCCCGTCCCGTCGACGCGGAGAGCGGAATCGCGTCTTGAACGCGGTCCGGCCCCTGCGCCAGGATGAACTGTGCCTTCCTCACCATCCACGCCGAACGTCGTCGCCCTGATCCTCCGGCCGTTCGGGTACCTGCTGGTGGCGCTCGTGTGGAGTGCGCTGTCCGTCACGATGATCGCGCTCTCGGGTGCGTTGCTCGTCGGGCTGTGGTCCTCCGGGTGGGAACCGTCGAGGTTCTTCGACGACGTCGACGTCGTCGTGGTCACCCTCGAGCTCATCGTCATCGCGCTGATCTGGGTCGCGTTGCTGGGGTGGGCGCAGGTCGTGCTGCCGTTGGCGTCCGTTCCACTGGCCGTGCTCGCCTGGACCTACGTCGTCCGCTCGCTGCGGCCGTCCTACCGCGCCGAGCGGCTGAGCGGCACCCGCCAGGCCCGCGGGACGATCGGCCCCGTGACGGTCACGGGGACGGTGGCGATGTCCCTGCTGCCGGTCCGACCGTCGCCGTGGACCGACGTGTGGGCGCGGTTGTCCTCTGCGGGGTGGAACCCGCCGGGGAGGATCTTCGTCGCCGGCGCACCCTGGGGTCTCGCGACCTTCCTCGCCCCCGGCTGGATCCTCTGGCCGGTGGGACCCGTCCCCGCGGTGCTGTGGTCGCTGTTCTCGGTGGCGGCGCTGGCCGTGACGGTCGTCCTCGTCGTCCGTTCCCTGCGCGCGCCGACTGCTCGACGGGGCGTTCAGCGGCCGAGCGCTGGTACGCCCGCACGCTCGCGCTGAGGAGCGGTCGGGCCGTCAGCGCGTCCGGCTCGCCGCGGTCAGCGCTCGGTGACCCGCCCGCCCTCGACCCGCCACTGCCGGTCCAGCCGCACCGTCTCGAGCATCCGCCGGTCGTGCGTGACGAGCAGGAGCGTGCCGTCGTACGAGTCGAGCGCCTGCTCGAGCTGCTCGATCGCTGCCAGGTCCAGGTGGTTCGTCGGCTCGTCGAGGACCAGGACGTTCACCCCGCGGGCCTGGAGGAGCGCCAGACCGGCACGGGTTCGCTCACCGGGGGAGAGCGCGGACGCCGGACGGCCGACGTGGTCGGCCTTCAGGCCGAACTTCGCGAGCAGGGTGCGGACCTCGGCGGTGGTGTACTCCGGGACGAGGGACTCGAACGCGTCCGCCACCGGCTGGTCACCGCTGAACGCTGCGCGGGCCTGGTCGATCTCGCCGACCGCGACGCTCGACCCGAGCGACGCCGTGCCGGTCGTCGGTGCCTGCGTGCCGAGCAGGGCACGCAGCAGCGTCGACTTGCCCGCGCCGTTCGGCCCGGTGATGCCGATCCGGTCGCCACCGTCGACCTGCAGCGACACCGGGCCGAGCGTGAAGTCGCCCTGCGTGAAGGTCGCGTTCGCGAGCGTCGAGACGACCGCGGAGGACCGTGGCGCGGCTCCGATGGTGAACTCCAGCTGCCACTCCTTCCGCGGTTCGTCGACCTCGTCGAGTCGCGCGATGCGCGACTCCATCTGCCGCACCTTCTGCGCCTGCTTCTCGCTCGACTCGCTGGCGGCACGGCGGCGGATCTTGTCGTTGTCCGGGTTCTTCTTCATGGCGTTCCGGACACCCTGGCTCGACCACTCCCGCTGGGTCCGGGCGCGCGAGACCAGGTCGGCCTTCGTGGAGGCGAACTCGTCGTACGCGTCCCGCTTGTGCTGCCGGGCGATCTCGCGCTCCTCGAGGAAGGAGTCGTAGCCGCCGCCGAACAGCCGGTGCGAGGACTGGGCGAGGTCGAGCTCGAGGACGGCCGTCACGGATCGGGCCAGGAACTCGCGGTCGTGGCTGACCAGGACCACTCCGCCCCGGAGTCCGTGCACGAACTGCTCCAGCCGGTCGAGACCGTCGAGGTCCAGGTCGTTCGTGGGTTCGTCGAGCAGCACGACGTCGAAGCGCGAGAGCAGGAGCGCGGCCAGCCCGACGCGGGCGACCTGCCCGCCCGACAGCGCCGTCATCAGGGAGTCGGGACCCACGCCGTCGGCATCGGCCGTCACGACGAGCCCGAGGTCGGCGAGCACGACCGGGATCCGCTCGTCCAGGTCGGCGGCTCCCGACGCCAACCACCGGTCGAGCGCGACGGAGTACCGGTCGGCCTCGGCGTCACCAGCACCGGGGTCCCCGAGCGCAGCCGCTGCGTTGTCCATCGTCGTCGTCGCCTCGGCGCAGCCGGTGCGGCGCGCGATGTACTGCGCGACCGTCTCGCCGTCGATGCGCTCGTGCTCCTGCGGCAGCCACCCGATGAACGCGTCCGCCGGAGCGGTCGTCACGGTGCCGGCCAGCGGCTCGTCCACGCCGGCGAGGAGGCGGAGCAGCGTCGACTTGCCGGCGCCGTTCACCCCGACCAGGCCGATGACGTCCCCGGGTGCGACCGTCAGGTCGAGGGAGTCGAAGAGTGTGCGTGCGGCGTAGCCGCCGGCGAGGCCCTTGGCGACGAGCGTGGCGGTCATGCACCCATCGTCCCATCTGCCGGACCCGCCCCGTTCCGCCCTGCGGCAGGATGGCGGGCATGGAACCGTGCGTCTTCTGCCGCATCATCGCCGGGGACGAACCAGCGGTCTGGGTCGAGCGCGACGAGCACGCGGTCGCCTTCGCGCCGCTGCCGGCCTCGGCCCTCGCTCCCGGTCACACCCTCGTCGTGCCGGTCGAGCACACCGACGACCTGCTGCGGGCGCGTCCGGTCGCGCTCGCCGCGACGACCGCGCTCGCGCAGCGCGTGGCGAGGGCGCAGCGAGCAGCGCTCGGCGCGACCGGGACGGTGCTGCTCCAGGCATCGGGTGCCGACGCCGGGCAGAGCGTCCGGCACCTGCACTTCCACGTCGTGCCGTGCTGGCCGGACGACGACACGACACACTGGCCCGAGCAGCGTTCGGCGCACGTCGTCGAGGGCAATGCACACGCGGCGCTCGCGGAGATGTTCGAGTGACGGAGATGTTCGGGTGACGGACACGGACGGGACCTGTGGAGATCGGGCTGCGGCCGCTCCGAACGGACCTGCGAGAGTGCGGGCCATGGGGGATGTAGTGGGCGACGGAGCTGGAGTGCGGTTCGCGGATCGAACGGTCGACGCGTTGACCGGGCCGGTCGTCGTCCGCGACTACGAGCCTCCCGCCCGGCTTCGTGGGACGGACGTGCCCAGTCTGGTGTGGTTGCACGGCGGCGGCTTCTTCGCCGGAGGACTCGACCAACCTGAGTCGCATGCCGTCGCGCTCGCCGTGGCCGGGTCCGGCGTGTCGGTCAGCACCGTGCAGTACCGGCTCGCGCCCCTGCCCGGCCTGCCGTGGGTCGGCCGCCGCGGACCCGAGGGTCGGCGGCGGTTCCCCCAGGCGCACGATGACGTCCTCGCAGCGTACGAGAGTGTCGGCGCACGCGCGTCTGCCGGTGTCGTCGTCGGCGGGGCGAGCGCTGGGGCGTGTCTGGCGGCGGGGGCCGCCGCAGCGTTGGCACGCGCCGGAGCCCCTCCGCGCGGCGCCGTCCTGGCCTACGGCTTCTTCCATCGCGTGCTTCCCCGCGGCCCCGGTGTCCGTCACCCGGTCCGTGGGCACCGGCGGGTCACGCACGCGCCGGCGATGCTCGACCTGGCGAACCGGAGCTACGCCGGGCGTGCCACCGAGGCCTTCGCCGGCGACGGTCCGCTTGGCGGGTTCCCGAGGACGCTCATGCTCGATGCGGAGCGGGATGCGATGCGAGCGTCCGCCGATCGGTTCGCGGCCGATCTCGGAGCGTGCGGCGTCACGGTCGACCGAGATGTACTCCCCGGGAGCGTGCACGCGTTCCTCGACCGCCCGGGGTCGGCGGCGTTCGCGGCAGCGGTCCCGCGCATCGGGGAGTGGATCCGCTCGCTCGCGGGATGACGAGCCGTCGCCTGGACCGGACGGACGGCCGCTGACGTCCACGGGGTCGGGCGACGGTCCTAGGCTCGGAGCGTGTTCGAACTCCACCACCTCTCCGCACAGGAACTCTGGGACTGGGTCCGTCGGGGCGAGGTGACCGCGCTCGAGGTGACCGAGCACTACCTGGCCCGCATCGCCCGCCTCGACCCTGGTCTCGGCGCCTTCGTGACGGTCACCGCGGACGCCGCACGCGACCGGGCCAGTCATCTCGGCGACCTGGTGCCGACGTCCCGACCGCTGTGGGGCCTCCCGACCGGTGACAAGGACCTGTACGACCGAGCGGGCGTGCCGACGCGGAGCGGGACCGCCGCGCTGCCGGCGCGGCCGGCGACGGCCGACCACCCGCTGGTGGCTGCACTCGACGCGGCGGGTGCCGTGAGTCTCGGCAAGACGGCTTCGCCCGAGTTCGGGATGTCGTCGTCGTCGGAGACGCGGCTCGGCGTGACGCGGAACCCGTACGGCACCGACCTGGCGCCGGGTGGGTCGTCGAGCGGTGCAGCGGTGGCCGTCGCCGCCGGGCTGCTGCCCGCGGCTGTCGGGTCCGACGGCGGCGGGTCGGTGCGCATCCCCGCCGCCGCGACCGGGCTGGTGGGGCTGAAGCCGAGTCGGGGCCGTGTGCCGTCGATGCCCGGTCGGTCGGGCGTCGGCGGGTTGAGCGTCGCCGGGCCGCTCACCCGGAACGTCGCGGACGCCGGCATGTTCCTCGATGCCCTCGTCGCGCCGACCGGGCTGCCGGAGCCCGCGCCGTACGCGCTCGTCGCGCCCGACGTCGGCGACGGCCCGTTCACCGCGGCGGCGGTGCGGGGCGAGGGGCGGTTCGTGATCGGTGTGCTCGAGGGCTCGCCGTGGGACGACACGGTCGACGTCGTGGTCGACCCCGCAGCCCGAGCCGCCGTCGACACCGCGATCCGGGTGCTCGGCGAGGTCGGGCACGGGATCGAGGACGTCGCCGTGCCGCGCACGCCGTACGCGGAGGCGTTCCGGGTGGCGTGGGAGTCCTCGGCTGCGCGCCTGCCGCAGGTGCCGGGCATCGACCTCAGTGCGTTGACGCCGCTGGTGCGGTGGCTCGTCGAGCGGGGGCGGGCCCTGAGCGGGACGCAGGTGCTCGATGCGATGGCGGCGCTCGACGTGTTCTCGTCGTCGTTGATCAGCGCGTTCGGCCGGTTCGACGCAGTCCTCACGCCGACGCTCGCGCTGACCCCCCGGCCGATCGGCTGGTACGGGGACGACCCGGATGAGGACTTCCGCAGGCAGTGCGCGTACTCGCCGTGGACGTCGATGGTGAACGTCGCGGGGCTCCCGGCGATCACGTTGCCGGTGGCCGTCACGGCGGAGGACCACCCGGACGGTGCCGGGCTGCCCATGGGCGTGCAGCTCATCGGGCGGCCAGGCGGGGAGCGCGTCCTGCTCGCGATCGGTGCCCAGCTCGAACGGCGCCTCCGTTGGCAGCGGCGGCACCCGGCCGCCTGGACGGCCGGGATGTGACGTCCCGGACCGCCTGATCGTGCCGGTGGCCCGTCCTGGACCGCAGGTGGGGGGAGCAGGATCGGCGCATGACCGACGACGATCTCGACGACACCTTCTCCGGCAGCCCGCTCCGGCGTCGCGCCCCGAAGCTGCGCTTCCCGGCGCACGAGCAATCCGCGCGTGACAGCTACCAGCTGGTGCACGACGAACTCCTGCTCGACGGTGTGGCGCGGATGAACCTCGCCACGTTCTGCACCACCTGGGCCGAACCCGAGGTGCACGCGCTGATGGCGGAGTCGATCGACAAGAACATCGTCGACAAGGACGAGTACCCGCAGACCGCCGAGCTCGAGTCACGGTGCGTGCACATGCTGGCCGACCTGTTCCACGCGCCGAACGCCGCGACGACGCGCGGCACCTCGACGACCGGGTCGAGCGAGGCCGCGATGCTCGCCGGGCTCGCCGCGAAGTGGCGCTGGAAGGCGAAGCGCCAGGCCGCGGGGCACACGGAGCCCGCCGTGCCCAACCTGGTGAGCGGCCCCGTGCAGGTCTGCTGGGAGAAGTTCGCGCGGTACTTCGACGTCGAGTTGCGGCAGGCGCCGATGGGTCCCGGCTACACGCTCACGCCGGAGCAGGTGCTCGAGCGGATCGACGAGAACACGATCGGTGTCGTCGTCACGCTCGGTCAGACGTTCACCGGCCTGTTCGAGGACGTCCAGGCGATCAGCGACGCGCTCGACGACCTGGAGGCACGCACCGGGCAGAGCGTCGACATCCACGTCGATGCCGCATCCGGCGGGTTCGTGGCGCCGTTCTGCGCCCCGGACGTCGTCTGGGACTTCCGCCTGCCGCGCGTGAAGTCGATCAACGCCTCCGGACACAAGACCGGGCTCGCGCCGATCGGTGTCGGCTGGGTGATCTGGCGGGAGGAGACCGACCTGCCGGACGAGCTCGTGTTCGACGTGAACTACCTCGGCGGGAGCATGCCGACCTTCGGGCTGAACTTCTCGCGCCCGGGCGGCCAGGTGATCGCCTCCTACTACAACTTCGTCCGCCTCGGGCGCGAGGGCTTCACGAAGGTGCAGTCGGCGACGTACGCGGTCGCGGCGCACATCGCTCAGGAGATCGCGTCACTCGGCCACTTCGAGGTCCTCCACGACGGCTCCGCCGAGAAGGGCATCCCCGCGGTGACCTGGACGATGCCGGGCGATCACCCGTTCACGCTCTTCGACCTCGCCGAGGAGCTCAGGACGCGGGGCTGGCTCGTGCCCGCGTACACGCTGCCCCCGGACCAGCAGGAGGTCACGGTCCAGCGCATCGTCGTGCGGCACGGCGTCAGCCTCGACCTGGCCGACCTCGTCCTGGCCGACCTCCGGCAGGCGCTCGCGAAGCTCGACGACCGACCGCCGTCGCGGTCCCTCACGCCCGCCGAGGGGAGCACGTTCGACCACACGGCGACCGCGCGGGTCGCGATCGCCCACCTGGGGTCCTGAGCCGTGTGCCGCCTCTTCGGGCTGCACGCCGGACGGCAGACGGTCGACGCGTCGTTCTGGCTGCTCGACGCGCCCGACAGCCTGGAGTCGCAGAGCCACCGCAACCCGGACGGTTTCGGGATCGGCGCCTGGTCGTACGCGCCGGGCGCCGCGCCGGGCGCCCCGCCGCGCGCCGAACCGGGCGCTGAACCGGGCGCCGAGCCGGCCGCCGAGCCGGTGGCCACGGTCGACAAGGCGCCACGTCCAGCATGGGACGACCCCGACTTCGCCACCGATGCCCACCGCCTCACCGGAACCACGTTCGTCGCGCACGTCCGGCACGCGAGCACCGGCGCGTTGTCGATGGTGAACACCCACCCGTTCGAGCAGGAGGGGCGGCTCTTCGCCCACAACGGCGCGTTCGGTGACCTGCCGACGCTGGACGCCCGGCTCGCCGAGCTGGAGGCGACGCGGCTCGTGCAGGGCGACACCGACAGCGAGCGGTACTTCGCGCTCGTCACGGCGTCGATCGCCAGGCGGGGCGGCGACGTCGCAGCCGGCGTCACGGACGCCGTCGCGTGGATGACCGGGAACGTGTCGATCGTGTCGCTGAACTTCGTGATGACGACGGCGACCGACGTGTGGGCGTTCCGGTACCCGGCGACCGACACGCTGTTCGTGCTCGAGCGGCCCGCCGGCGGCGAGTCCGGCGGTGCGCTCACCGTCGCGGGGAGCCACCTGGCGGCGGGATCTCCGACGCTCGCGGATCACCCCTCGGTCGTCGTGGCGAGCGAACAGCTGGACGGCGAGCCCGGTTGGCGCGCGATCGTGCCCGGTGAACTCGTGCACGTCGACGTCGACTTGGACGTGTCGTCAACGGTCGTGGTCGCTGCTGAGCCGCCGCGGGGGGCGGCCGCGGGCACGGCGTAGGGCGCTCGCCCGGCTGGGGCCGGGCGGCGCGGCCGCCGTGGCGATGCGACGTCGCGGTCGTCGTGCGACAGCGTGGGACAGCCGGGAGGCACGCCCCGCCCCTGCCCCGCGCCTCACGGCAACGTCGGCGCCGCCTCCACGAGCGCCCGCGTCACCGGGTGCGTCGGCGCGTCGAGCAACGACACGGGCCCGTGCTCGACGATCCGCCCCGCGGACATCACCGCCACGGTGTCGCACAGCCGCTGCACCACGCCGATGTCGTGCGACACCAGCACGAGCGTCAGCCCGAGGTCGTCCGCCAGCGTCCGGAACAGCTCGATCACGCGGGCACGGACCACGACGTCCAGGGCACTCATCGGCTCGTCCCCGAACAGGATCCGCGGCGAGTGCACCACGGCCCGGGCGATCGCGATCCGCTGCCGCTGCCCACCGGAGAACTCGTGCGGGTACCGGTCGACCGCGTCCGGCGGCAGGTCGACCCGAGCCAGCACGTCCGCGACCAGGGACTCGTGCGACCCCGGGATCCGGAGCGCGCGCAGGGGTTCCGCGACGATCGCCCCGACACGCATCCGGGGATCGAGTGACGCGTACGGGTCCTGGAAGACCACGCCGGTCTCCCGGCGGAACCACCGCATCGCGGCGGCCGAACCGGTCGCGGTGCCGGCGGCGACCACCCGTCGACCGGAGGCGGTCACCGTCCCGGCGGAAGGAGCCTCCAGACCGGCGAGCAGGCGGACCAGCGTCGACTTGCCGGACCCGGACTCCCCGACGATGCCCAGGCGTGCACCGGCGGCGACCGTCAGGTCGACGCCGTCGACGGCGGTCCGCACCGGCCCGGGTTCGAAGGGACCACGGCGGGGGAGCCGGTAGGTCCGGTGCAGCCCGGTGCCCTGCAGGAGCGGCTGGGCGTTCGCTTCGGGGATCACGACGTCCTCCTGGTCGTGGCGCGGGCGGCGTCCACCAGGGCGACCGTCGCGGGGTGTTGGGGTGCGGCCAAGAGGGACGCGACCGAACCCTGCTCGACGACCCGTCCGGCGTCGAGCACGACGACCTCGTCGGCGATCCGCGCGAGGACGGCGAGGTCGTGCGTCACGAACAACATGCCGCTCCCGGTCGAGGTGGACAGCTGCTCGAACAGGTCGAGGATCCGCGCCTGCGTCGTCACGTCGAGCGCCGTCGTCGGCTCGTCCGCGACCAGCAGGTCGGGGGAGCCCGCCATCGCCATCGCGATCGAGATCCGCTGCCGCTGGCCACCGGACAGCTGGTGCGGGTACTGCCGGAGCAGCGACCCCGGGTCGGGCAGGCCGACGGCGACCGCGAGCTCCTGGGCGGCTGCGGCAGCGGCCCGGCGCTCGAGGCCCCGGTGCAGCCGCAACGGTTCGGCGATCTGCGCCCCGACGCGTCGCAGCGGGTCGAGAGCGGTGCCGGGCTCCTGGAAGACCATGCCGATCCGCGCCCCCCGGTACCGCGCGCGCGCTCGGTCCGGCAGGCCCACGAGCTCGGCGCCGTCGATCCGGATGCTGCCGTCGACGTGCGCCCCGGCGGGCTCGAGACCCATCAGGGCGAGTGCGGTCATGGACTTGCCGGAACCGGAGGCCCCGATCAAGCCGACGCGGCGGCCGGGAGGCACGGTGAACGTCACGTGGTCGAGTACCGTCCGCCCCGTGATGCGGACGGTCAGGTCGCGGACCTCGAGGCCTCGGGGCGCGGCAGCGTGGGCCGGGTCCAAGCCTTGGTCCTGGGACGGGGGCACGGGCGGGGTCGCGGGCGTCGAGCCGGTCATGCCGTCACCCCCGGTGCGGTCGGGTCCGCCGAGCCAGCGCCGACGGAGCCAGCGCTGGTCGCCGCATCCGCCGAGTCGTTCGTCGTCAGCCGCGGGTCGGACGCGTCCCGGACCGCGTCCCCGAGCAGGGACAGCGCCGCGACGACCAGGGCGATCGCCGCTCCCGGCCACGTCGCACTCCACGGGTGGACGCCGATGTACGTCTGCAGGTCCGCCAGCATGCTGCCCCAGGACGCGGTCCCCGATCCGGCGCCGTAGCCGAGGAACGACAACCCCGCCTCGGCGAGCACGGCCGTCGCCATCGCGAGCGACAGCTGCACGGTGAACAGCGGCGCCGCGTTCGGCACCAGGTGCCGGACGAGCACGCCGGTCCCGCCGACGCCGGACGCCCGCGCGGCCAGGACGTAGTCACTCCGGGCGATGCGGCGGATCTCCCCGCGGGCGACCCGGGCGATCGTCACGCCGAAGCTCAGCCCGACGCTGACGATCACGACGCCGAGGGACCCGCCGGTGATGGCGGTGAGGAGCATCGCGATGAGCAGGGTCGGGAACGCCACCAGGATGTCGAGCAGCACGGCCGTGCCCTCCCGCACCCAGCGCGCGGTGAGCGAGCCGATCGCGGTGAGGACGATGCCGACGACGCTCGCGATCACCCCGGAGCCGACCGCCACCACGACGGTCGTGCGGGTGCCCGCGAGCAGGTAGCTGGCGATGTCACGACCAGAGGCGTCGGTCCCGAACCAGTGCGCGGCGCTCGGGGACTCCCACTGGTGGAACGGGTCGGTGCGGAACGGGTTCTCGGGGGTCCAGAACAGGGAGACCACCGCGAGGACGACGAGCAGCCCGAGCACCACCACGGCGAAGACGCCGGTGGGGCGGGCGACGAGGCGCTGGGCGAACCGCATCACTCGCTCACCTCCCGCTGGCGAGGGTCGAGCGTGCGGTGCACGACGTCCACCGCGAAGCCGACCAGCAGCACGAGCCCGGTCAGGACGAGGAGCTCGGACTGCACCTTCGTGATGTCCCGGCGTCCGACGTCCGTCACGAGCATCCGCCCGACCCCGGGCAGCGAGAACAGCTGCTCGACGACGACCGCTCCGACGAGCAGCCCCGCGATCTGCACCCCGAGCACCGCGAGCACGGTCAGCGCGACCGAGGGCAGGCCGTGGCGGACGCGGGCCTGCGTGCGGGTGAGGCCGATCGCTGCGGCGGTCCGCACGTGGTCCGCATCGAGCACGCTGAGCGTCGCGGAACGTGTGAAGCGGAGGATCACGGCGCCCTCGACCGCGCCGATCGTGAGCGCGGGCAGGACGAGCGAGGCGAACGCCCGCCCGGGCTCGCCCCAGCCGTCGAGCGGGAACCCCTGCGTCGGCAGCCAGTGCAGCGTCACCGCGAAGAGCGCGACCATCAGCATGCCGGCCCACACGACGGGCACGGCGGCCACCGCCTGCGCGACGAACGTGATGACCGCTCCGCCCGGTCGGCGGCGGAGCACGGCGGCGAGCACCCCGAGCGGGACCCCCACGACGAGCGCGGCGACGAGTGACATCCCGGCGAGCGGCAGCGTCACGCCGAGCTTCTGGGCGATCTCGGGCGCGACCTGCCCGTCGGTGACGAGCGAACGACCGAGGTCACCGCGGAACACGCCGCCGATCCAGTCGAGGTACTGCACCACGACGGGCCGGTCCAGACCGAGCTGCTGCCGGAGTGCGGCGACCTGCGTCGGGGACGCCTGGGTGCCGGCGACGATCTGGGCGACGTCGCCGGGGAGCACCCGCAGGGTGGCGAAGATGATGATGCTCGCCACGAGCAGACCGACGACGAGCAGCAGCAGTCGCCCGACGAGGAACCGGGTCACGTGTCCGATGCTACGGGTGCGGGATCCGCTCCGGGGCCGTCGACGACCGACCGGGTCACTTGACCGCGAGCTTCGACAGGTCCAGACGGGAGTTCGTGCCGTCGAACGGCACCCCCGTCACGCCCTTCCGCACCGCCGTGATCGACGTCGCGGTGTAGAGCCACTCACCGGCGGCGTCCTCGCTCACGATCTTCGCGGCCTGCTGCAGGGCGGCGTCCTTGTCGGACTGGTTCGTCGCGGCGACGGACTTCGCGTAGAGCGCCTGCACCTGCGGGTTGTCGTACCCGAAGTAGTACTTCGGGTTGGCCCAGTTGCCGAAGTCCCGCGACTCGACGTGGTTCACCATCGACATGTCGAAGTCCCGCTTGCCGGACTTGGGCCCTTCGAACACCTGCGACAGCCACGTGGCGAAGTCGACGCGCTTGACCGTCAACGTGATGCCGACGTCGGCGAGCTGGGACGTCAGCACGTCGCCGATCGTCTGCGAGTAGATGTTCGGGTACGTGAGGGTGAGGCTGAGCCTCGGCTTGCCGGCCGCGGCCAGCAGCTTCTTCGCGTTCGCGGGGTCGTAGGCGTCGATCGCGGTCAGGTCCTGGTACCCGGGGTCGAGCTCCGGGATCGGACCGCCCTGCGGGACACCGGTGCCACCGATCGCCTTGATGATCGCCTTCGGGTCGATCGCCTGCCGGATCGCCTGCCGGACGCGCTTGTCCGTGAACGGTGCCTTCTGGTCGTTGAACGCCAGCGTGTACTTGTCCGTGGTCTTCCCGGTGTGCAGGGCGATGTCGGCGTTGCCCTGCAGCTGGCTCTTGAGCGTGCCGTCGACCGCGGTCTGCACGTCCAGGTCGCCGTTCGCCATCGCGTTCACGGCCGTGGACGGCTGCGTGATGTAGCGGAAGACGACCTTGCCGACCTTGGCCTTGGTCCCCCAGTAGTGGTCGTTCCGGACGAACGTCAGGGAGTCGCCCTGCTTCCAGCTCGAGAGCTCGTACGGCCCGGTCCCGTTCGCGGAGTCGGACAGGTCGTTCTTCGCGGCCCGCTCGAGCACGAGCCCGGCCCGGCCCGTCAGGTTCCAGAGCAGGTCGGAGTCCGGCTTCGCGAGCTTCAGCAGGACGGTCCCGTCCGACGGGGTGGTGATGGACGACACGTTCGCGAGCGTCGGGGAGTCGACGTACGAGGCGTTCGACTTGACCTGCTGCAGCGACCACACGACGTCGGCGGCGGTGACCGGCTTCCGGTCCTGGAAGGTGATGCCCTTCCGCAGCGTGAACGTGTAGGTGAGCCCGTCCGACGACACCTGGTGCGAGGACGCCAGCACGTCGTGGATGCTCCCCGTCGCCGTCCGGCCGACCAGGCCCTGGTAGACGTTGTCGATGAGCACCTGGTCGAGCGCGGCGCCCGACTGGGTGCGGATGTCCAGGCTGGTCGGTTCGAGGACGAGTCCCACCCGGACGGTGGCGTCGGTGCCACCCTTCTGGTCGGACGACGACCCGGTGCAGCCGGTCAGCGCGAGCGCGGCCACCACGGCGACCGCGGTGGCGGCCAGGACCGAGCGGCCCGTCGCCGTGCGACCCCGGGTCGGTCGGGGGGTGCGGCGGGGGAGGAGCGGACTCATGGGTTGTGGTTCCTTCCGGGCGCTGGGTGGCGACGGTCGTCGCGCGGCGCTCGAACGAGGTTACCGGCGGCCGGGGCCCGTCGACATCGGTTTGTCGTCCCGGTGCAACAATCCGTGGGCCTCGCCCCATGCCCGGATCGCACGGGCGAGTTCGAGCGGAGCCTGGGCCTGGACGGCGTGCCGCGCCTCGACCGTCACGATGCGCGCCTGCGGCAGCCGTTCGGCGAAGCCCGCGTGGAGCTTCGGCGACACGTAGCCGCGGTCGCCCCGGACGAGCAAGATCGGGACGTCGAGCGCCTCGAGGTCCGGCCAGGCGTCGGCGAACCGGCCCACCGACGACGTCCGGCCCGCGGGCAGGTGCGGGAAGTGGTGGCGTCGCACGAGTCGCCCGTCGGCACCGAGTCGGGTCGTGTGCCGCGCCTCCCGGAGGAGCACCTCGCGGTCGTCACCGACCCGCGCCTCGACGGCCCGGTCCACGACCTCGTCGAGGGACGTGAAGGGTTCCTCGGCCTCGAGCGCCCGGGCGATGCGGTCCACCGCGCGCTGGGCGAAGTCCGGCGACATGTCGACGAGCACCAGGCCCGTCACCCGTTCCGGGGCGAGGGCGGCGAGCCGCGCTGACAGGATCGCCCCGAGCGAGTGCCCGACGACCAGACCCGGTGGCACCCGGAGGGCGTCGAGCGCCGCGAGGACGTCCGGTGCCGTGACGGCCGCCGCGTAGTCGGCGTCGTCCCGCCACGACGACCGGCCGTGCCCGGGCAGGTCGATCGCGACCGCCGGCTCGCCCACGGCGAGCGCGGTCTGGTCGAAACTGTGTGCGTCGATACCGAGCCCGTGCAGGTAGGTGATCCGCGCCTCCCCACCGTCCGGCGCGTCCCACCGGATCGCGGCGATCTCCTGTCCGTCCGCGGTGCGGACGTGCTGCCTGGAGGCGCGGAGCGGCTCCGTCACGCCGCTCGCGCGGACGAGGGCGGGCAGGTCGGCGAATTCGTCGTCGGGATCGAGCACGGGGACGATCCTCGCACCGCTCGGGACCCTGGTCGTCTTAGGTAAGGCATGCCATACTCGGACCCGTGGCAGCTCGGTACCGTGTGTTCCCCGTTCGCGTAGCGGCGGTCACACCGCTGACCCCGGCGTTCGTGCGGGTCACGCTGCGCGGAGCGGCCCTGGCGGAGTTCTCCGCGGTCGGACTCGACCAGCGGATCAAGCTCGTGCTGCCGATCGAGGGTCACGGTTTCTCCGACCTGCCCGACGGCGAGGACTGGTACACCGCCTGGCGCGCGCTGCCCGACGCGACCCGGAACCCGCTCCGCACCTACACCGTGCGGTCCTTCCGCCCGGACGCGCAGGAACTGGACATCGACTTCGCCGCCCACGGCGACACCGGCCCGGCGTCACGCTGGGTCTCGTCCTGCCGCGTCGGCGACGAGCTCCGCATCGTCGGACCCCGCGTGCCGGAGTCGCCGGCGGAGCTCCCGGACGGCGCCGCCGAGTTCGCGCCGGGGTCCGCGAACCGGATCCTGCTCGCCGGTGACGAGACCGCCGCACCCGCGATCTGCGCCATCCTCGAGGCCCTGGACGTCACGACGGTCGGGCACGTCTTCATCGAGGTCCCGACGGACGCCGACCGCCTGCCAGTGACCGCGCCGGCCGGGGTCGAGGTCCGCTGGATCGCCCGGAACGGCGCGGGGCACGGCGTCCGGATGACGGACCAGGTGCACGCGTGGGCGTCGACGGTCGTGCGTGCCGGGACGGCCCCGGGTGCCGGCGGTGGTGGCGGTGCCGGTCCTGCTGCCGGTGCGGACCTGGCCGACGTGGACGTCGACCAGCAGGTCCTGTGGGACGTCCCCGAGGTCACGGCCGAGCGTCCCGTCTACGCCTGGATCGCCGGCGAGGCCGGCTGCGTCAAGGAGCTCCGCCGCCACCTGGTGCGCGGCGTCGGACTCGACCGGAAGCAGGTCGCGTTCATGGGCTACTGGCGGCGCGGCAAGGCCGAGTGTTGACCGGTCCCACGACCGAGGAGCTCGCCACCGTCCCGACGACCGCGCTCGGAGCACGAGGCCTGACGCTGGCGTACGACGACCGTGTCGTGGTGGACGGCCTCGACGTCGACGTCCCCGACGGCGAGCTGACCGTGATCGTCGGACCGAACGCCTGTGGCAAGTCGACCCTGCTCAAGGCGTTCGCACGGACCCTGCGCCCCACGGCCGGCACGGTGTACCTCGACGGCACCCCGCTCGCGTCCCAGCGGCCGAAGGCCGTCGCCCGACGGGTCGGCATGCTCCCGCAGACGCCGATCGCGCCCGACGGGATCACCGTCCGTGACCTGGTGTCCCGCGGACGCTTCCCGCACCAGGACCTGCTGCACCCGTCCTCCGGCTCGGACCGGGTGGCCGTGCAGGCGGCGCTCGAGCAGACCGACACCGCGGACCTCGCCGACCGGAGCGTCGACGAGCTCTCCGGTGGACAGCGCCAGCGCGTGTGGATCGCGATGGTGCTCGCGCAGGAGACCGACATCGTCCTGCTCGACGAGCCCACCACGTTCTTGGACATCGCGCACCAGTACGACGTGCTCGAACTCGCGTCGACGCTGCACGCTGCCGGTCGGACCGTCGTCGCCGTGTTGCACGACCTGAACCAGGCGGCCCGGTACGCGACGCACCTCATCGCGATGCGTGGCGGGGCGATCGTCGCGGCGGGCACCCCGGCCGAGGTCCTGACGGCTGACCTCGTCGAGGACGTCTTCGGCCTGCCCTGCGTCGTCGTCCCGGACCCCGAGACGGGCACGCCGCTGGTGGTCCCGCGCCGCCGAGCCGCCTGACGCGGCTGCGGGCCCGCCGAGCTGCTGGCGGCGGCGACCCCGCCGGCTTCCGCCGAGCGGGCACTTTTCGTCACCCTCGGCGCCCTCCGCCGACGGTTCCCACCCACTCGGCGGCTCACCTGCGGCGTGTCCTGCCCGCTCGGCGACCCGGCGGCGGACGGGAGGCGCGGTGCGGGCCGGCACCGCGCCTCCCGTCCGGCGGATCCCGCGGGGGCAAGCGTCATCACCGGGGACGCTCGCCGAGGTCGCGCATCCTGCCGACTCGAGGACCGACCGACGGCGTGTCGTCCGACCTCGGCGCACACCCAGCGGCGTGTCCTGCGACCTCGGTCGCCGCGCGCGCCTCCGGTCAGCGGTACCCGCCGTCTTCCAAGCCGGCCTCGACCTCGAAGCGGTTCCGGAGCGGGTCCCGACCCGCGACCGCGTACAGCAGCGGCATGAGCATGCCGTACCGTCGCCACTGCTCGACGTGCACCCGCTCGTGCCGGAGCACCCGGTCGCCGTCGTTGTCCCGCGTCAGGTAGACGGACCCCACGCACGTGCCCCCGCGGCGGAACACCCACCGCGGGAGCCCGGAGCAGACGACGAGTCCGTCGACCACGCGGATCGGGCCGGTGGACAGGGGCACCCCGATCGCCAGCCCGACCGCGGTCGCGAACAGCCAGCCGGCCCGCGACACGGGGGAGTCGACGAGGGGGTTGCGCACGGACTACTCCGGGCGGCCGTACGTCTCGAGCAGGCGCAGCCAGATCTCGTTCATGGTCGGGTACGCGGGGACCGCGTGCCACAGCCGGTCGATCGGGACCTCGCCGACGACCGCGATGGTGGCCGCGTGCAGCATCTCGGCGACGTCCTGCCCGACGAACGTGACCCCGACGACGACCTTCCGGTCCTCGTCCACGACCATCTTCGCGCGGCCGGAGTAGCCGTCGGCCTGGAGGGAGGCGCCGGCCACGTTGCCCAGTTCGTACTCGACCGCGCGGACGTTCAGACCGCGCTCGCGGGCGACCGCCTCGGTCAGGCCGACGCTCGCGACCTCGGGGTCGGTGAAGGTGACCTGCGGGACCGCGGCGTGGTCGGCGGTCGCGACGTGCGCGCCCCACGGCTCCGTGTGCAGCGGCGTGCCCTGCAACCGCGCTGCGATGGCTTCACCGGCAGCGCGCGCCTGGTACTTGCCCTGGTGGGTGAGCAGCACGCGGTGGTTGACGTCGCCGACCGCGTACAGCCAGTCGGTGCCGGCGACGAGCATGGTGTCGTCCACGTCGAGCCAGGCGCCCGGGGTGAGTCCGACCGACTCGAGCCCGAGGTCGCGCGTGTGCGCGGCGCGGCCGGTCGCGGCCAGGACCTCGCTCGTGACGAGAGTGGTGCCGTCGTCGAACGTCGTGGTCACGAGGCCGTCGTCGCCACGGTCGACGCGCGTCGGGTTGACCCCGGTCCGCACGTCGATGCCGAGGTCCCGCATGGCCTGGCCGACGAGCTCGCCGGCGAAGGGCTCCATGCCACCGAGCAGACCGTGGCGGGCCACCAGGGTGACCGTCGACCCGAGCGATGCCCACGCGGTCGCGAGCTCCGAACCGGAGACGCCACCGCCGATGACCAGGAGGCTCTCGGGCACCTGCTGCGCGCTCGTCGCCTCACGCGTGCCCCACGGCGTGGCCTCGGCCAACCCCGGCACGTCGGGGAGCGTGTGGAGGGAGCCCGTGACGACGGCGATCGCGCCGGCCGTGTACGTCCTGCCGTCGACCTCGATCGTCTTCTCGCCGGTGATGCGGGCGTGTCCGCGGATCAGGGAGATGTCGGCGGAGTCGAGCCACGCGACCTGACCGTCGTCCTTCCACCCGCTGGTGAACGAGTTGCGGCGGGCCAGGACCCGAGCGGCGTCGAGCTCGCCCGTGACGGCCTGCTTGGCGCCGTCGAGGCGCTCGGCCGCGGCGAGGGCGTGTCCGCTGCGCAGGAGCGCCTTCGACGGCATGCACGCCCAGTAGGAGCACTCCCCGCCGACGAGCTCGGCCTCCACGATCGCGACCGTCAGGCCTCGCTTCCGGGCGTAGTCCGCCACGTTCTCGCCGACAGCGCCGGCTCCGATCACGATGAGGTCGTAGTCCGTCATGCGACGAGCGTACGCGGTGCGGGCGACGGCCGAGTGGCCGACGGTGGGGATGAGGACGGTGACGGTGATGCGGTCGGGCGCGGCGACCGGGGCCAGTGCGCCGGCGACCCAGCGGACCGGGTCAGACGGTCCGTGCTGCGCTCGTGATCGCCCCGACGGCACGCAGGATCACGCCGAGGTCGTCCACGGCACGATCGGGGTCGACCGGGGCGAAGCCGGTGAGCGCCGCTCCGACGAGCCGGCGTCCGGCGGTCGCTGCCTGGATCCGTTCGACGAGCCCGGCGCCGTCGAGCCCGAACGGCACCGGTTCGAGCAGCCCGTCGACCTCGGACGGGTCGAGGACGTCCAGGTCGACGTGGAGGAAGACCGATGTGGCGCCGGTGGCGGCGATGGCCGCGGTGATGGCCGCCGGTGTGGCGGCGTCGACGTCGAGGTGTGCGATGCCCGCGCGCAGGAGGGCGGCCGCTTCGGCGTTGTCCACGCCGCGGGTGCCGACGACGACGACGTGGTCCGCACGCACGATCGGCAGGTCCGGGAACAGCTCGGCGGGTCGGTCGACCAGCACCCGGAGGACCGCGGTCTCGGCGGCGACGGGCTGCGCACGGTTCAGGGCCCGGTAGCCGCTCGACCCGGCGATCCGCACGAAGACGGTGTCCGGGTCGAGCCCGGTGGTGGCACCGAGCACGCTCGAGCCGTCCCCGCCCACGACGAGCGGGACGTCGGACGCGACGGCGGTCTCCTCGGCGACGCGCTCGGCGACGGATCGGACCGCGGTGTACCGCGCGATCGCGGTCTCGAGCCGGTCGCCCGCGCCCGCCGGGACCTCGACGAAGGTGGTGGAGGCCCGGGGGAGGTCGGCTGCGATCGCGGTCGCGCCGTCCGCGAGCCGCATCGCGCGCGACGACGCCGAACCCTGCCACTGACCGACGACGATGAACTGCATCGTGTCAGTCTGTCAGCCGGGTCCGACGTCGTCCGCAGCGTCGGGTCAGATGACCGACGATCCGCCGTTCTTCAGCGCGGCGAGACGGGCCTCGACCTCGGCGTCCTTGCCGACGTCCTCGAGGCTCTCGAACTGCGCGTCGAGGCTCGACGACTGGAGCTCCTGCTGTCCGAGGACCTTGGCTTCCTCGCGGCGGACCTTCTCCTCGAAGCGGCTGAGGTCGCTCGTCGGGTCGGTGATGTCGATGTTGCCGAGGGCGTCGTTGACCTTCGTCTGCGCCTCGGCCGTCTTGGCCCGGGCGACGAGCGAGTTCCGCTTGGCCTTGAGCTCGTCGAGCTTCTGCTCCATGCCCGCGAGGCCGGCCTTCAGCTTCTCGACCTGCTCGTTCTGCGTGGCGAGCGGGCCCTCGTTGTCCTTGACCTCTTGCTCGGCGGCGATCTGCTTGCCGATCGCGATCTTGGCGAGGTTGTCGAACTTGTCGGCGTCCGCGGACTTGCCCTCGGCGCGGTACTTGTCGGCGGCTGCCGAGGCGTTCGCGGCCTTCTGACCCCACTCGGTGGCGGCGCGCTTGTCCTCTTCGTGGTCCTGCTCGAGCAGCCGGAGGTTGCCGATCGTCTGCGCGATCGCGGTCTTGGCGTCCGCGATGTTGTTCGAGTAGTCACGCACCAGCTGGTCGAGCATCATCTGCGGGTCTTCCGCGTCGTCGATGAGCTGGTTCACGTTCGCTCGGAGGAGCGAGGAGATGCGACCGAAGATCGTCTGCTTTGCCATTGCTGTTCCCTTTCGTGGAAGGTCTGTCTGGATCATGTCGGTGCGTCCTGTGCGAACGCTCCGGTTCTGGTGGTCGTGTGGTCCGGATCAGAAGCGGCCGCCGCCGGAGAAGCCGCCGTCGCCACCGCCGCCGCCTCCGCCGAAGTCGCCGCCTCCGCCGAAGCCGCCGTCACCCCCGCCGAAGCCCCCGTCGCCACCGAATCCGCCCCCACCGAATCCGCCGCCGAAGCCCCCGCCGCCGTAGCTGCCGCCCCGTCCGCCGAGCAGCCCGCCGAGGACGATGCCGGTGACGAGCCCGCCGAGCTGCGCGCCCCCGCCCCCACCGCCCTGTCCGGGCCAGCCGCCCATGTCGTTGTTCGCCTCGTCCATCGCCGCCGCCGCGTACTGTTCGGCAGCCCGCGCCGCCTGGAGCGCTTGGGTCGGGTCCGTCGTGGCCAGGTCAACGGCGTCGTCGAAGGCCCGTTCGGCCTCGGACAGGCGCGTGCGTGCGGCGGGTCCGACGGCGCCGCGGCGCATCGAGATGAAGTCCCGCGCCTGGCTGATCCGAGAGCGGGCGTCGCGCATGGCGTCGTCCAGCGCCTTGGTCGCGCGACGGTGTTGCTCCTCGGCGCTGCGCGCGCTCGCGATGGCGGCGTCGATGTCGGTGTTCGCCTTCGTCAGCGCGTCGACCGCGGCGATCGGGTCGCGGGGGTCGAAGCCCTGTCGGAGGACGCCTTCGGCGCGGGTGACCGCGGCCGCCAGGTCCGGGCCGCCGGCCTGCAGGGAGTGTGCGGCGGCGACGTCGCCCTGGATGTCGATCCGCATGGCCTCGGCGCGGGCGCTCGCCTCGGCGAAGGTCGACTCGGCGGCGGTCGCACTGTCGGTCAACTGCTGCACCTGCGCGAGCGCGTGCTGCGCGTCACGGACCGCGACGACGGCTTCGCCCTTGTCGCCGGCGGCGATGGCGGCCGTCGCGGCGTGCGACCGTTCGGTCGCGTAGGCGAGCACCTTGGCGGCCTGCTCGACGTTGTCGGACACGGTCGCGAGGGTGCGGCCGGTGTACGCGCGCCGGATCCGGTCGAGTGCGGCGTTGGCCTGGGCCACGCCCGCGGGTGCGGCGGCCACCGCGTCCGTGAGGGCGACAGCGGCGTCCTCCACCCCGGCCTCGAGCCCGCGGAGCTGCTCGAACGCCTCGGTCTGCTGCTCGATCGCCGCGTGCGCCTGCTCGCAGATGGCGATGATCTGGTTCGCCCAATCGGCACGCTGCTGCGGGGTGTCCGGGATCTCGTCGTCGAGCTGCTGCTGGAAGGTGAAGGCCTTGCGCACGGACTTCTGGGCGGCGGCAACCGTGTCGGCGAAGGGCTTCGCGGCATCGGCGCCGAACTGAGCGGTGGCGAACCCGACCTCTTGTTCGGCGGTGCGGAGTTCGTCGTCGATGGTGACGAGGGCGCCGCCGGCGGAACGCTCGAGCGCGGCGAGCGACTCCTGCTGCGCGCGGGTCGCGGCAGCGGTCCGCGCCCTGTTCCGGCGTCGGATCAGCAGGACCGCGACGAGCGCGGCGACAACGACGACGAGCAGCAGGATCCAGAGCCAGGTCAGGTCTGCTGGCGCCTGCGAGCTGACGAGACCGTTCGCCAGCGCCACGGCCGCGCCCGACCAGTCGCTCTGCTTGAGCTTCGGGACGGCGTCCTGCTGGTAGGCGTTCTGGACGTCGCCCGAGGACAGCGCGGTCTGGTTCGTCTGCTGGATGTCGGCGACCTTGTCGTCGACGGCCACGGACAGCACGATGCTGTCGGAGTCGATCTGGTTCTTCGTCATCAGCGCGTCGCCCCACGCGGTGTGGTCGCTGGGGTTCGTGAAGGTCGGCACGTAGACGACGTAGAGCTGCGTCTTCGTCTTGGCGTACAGGTCCTGCACGGCGCGCTCGACCTCGGACTTCTGGCCGGGGCTGAGCGCTCCGGCCTCGTCCACGACATAGGCCCCGCGCAGGTCGACGGGGTCGGCGGCGTGCGCGGCAACCGCCGGTGCGAGGACGACCAGCAGGGCGAGGACTGCTGCGCTCACCCGCCCGAGGAGTCGTGCTGTCCCCCTCGTCACGCTCGAGCCGTTCGTGGTCGATCCGCTCTGGACCACTCGCATCCGTTCTCCGTCCGTCGCCGGGGACAGCACCGCCGCACCCCGGAACCGCGCCGTGGAGCGCCGTCGCCGGGAGTCTATCCAGGGCACGCAGGGCAACGAGCAGACTCCGGGTGAACCCCGGGGGACGGCCGAACTGTGGACGTCTTGTCCCCCGATCGGGGTATGCTGACGAGACTGTTCGAGGACGAGCGGAAGGGGACAGCAATGGAGCGAACGACGAGTACCGAGGTCGTCCCGTTGGAGGACGGCTACCACCGCGTGTCGACGCCGGCCAGCGGCGTGATCGGCTTCGTGCGCGAGAACGACGGGCGGTACGAGGTCCTGCGTGGGCGCGTGCGGCAGGCGACGCGGTCCGAAGGCCTCTACAGCACGATGAACGTTGCGCTGATCGCGCTCACGCACGCGTGAGCTATGGCGGTGCGCCGCCGACACCAGGACGCCCTGATCCGGTCGTCGTGGTGTCGTTGCGCGCACCGGGCGCGCACCCGTCGGTCGACCGGGAGGCCCTGGTCGCCGCCGTCGCGACTGTCGCCGCCGTCGACACGGTCGCGGTGCGCGCGGGGCGCGTCTGCCAGCACTGCGGTGCCACCGACCACGGTCGGCCGTGGGCGACCGTGCACGGCGAGCCCGTCGGCGTGAGCCTGTCGCGCGCTCCCGGCACGGTCGCGCTCGCGGTCGGCCCCGGGCCGCTCGGCGTCGACGTCGAACGGGTGTCCCGGGTCGCCGCTGCCCCGCTCGACGTCTTCACCGCGGGGGAGGTGGCGCGGGCGGCCGGAGACCCGGCCGTGCTCGCGGCGTGCTGGGCCGGCAAGGAGGCCGTGCTGAAGCGGGACGGCCGCGGCCTCCGGGTCGATCCGGCCTCCGTAGACGTCGACGTGCTGGCCGCGCAGGCCACCTTCGAGGGTTCGGTGCAGCCGCTGGTGATCCTCCACCCGGAGCCGGACTTGGTGCTCGTGGTCGCCGCGGGTGGTGCGGCGGTCAGCGTGCAGGCCGGGTGAGGACCTCGGCGCCGTCCTCGGTGATCGCGATGGTGTGCTCGGTGTGGGCGGTGCGTGCCCCGGTGGCGCTCCGGAGCGTCCACCCGTCCGGGTCGACCACGAGTTCGTCCGTGTCCGCCATCACCCAGGGCTCGAGCGCCAGCAGCAAGCCCGGGCGGAGGGTGTACCCGCGCCCGGCCCGACCGGTGTTCGACACGTGCGGGTCCTGGTGCATGGTCGAGCCGATGCCGTGGCCGCCGAACTCGACGTTGACGGGGTAGCCCGCACCGTGGAGGACCGCGCCGATCGCGTGGGACAGGTCGCCGGTCCGTGCGCCGGGTCGCGCGGCCGCGATGCCCGCTGCCAGGGCATGCTCGGTCACCTCGACGAGTGCCGTGTCCTCCGGGTCGGGAGTCCCGACGACGAAGCTGATGGCGGCGTCGGCAGCGATCCCGTCGAGCGACACCGCGAGGTCCAGCGTCAGCAGGTCGCCGTCGGCGAGCACGCGGTCGTGGGGGAGCCCGTGCAGCACGGCGTCGTTCACCGCCGTGCAGATGTGGTGCCCGAACGGACCCCGGCCGAACGACGGCGCGTAGTCGACGTAGCAGGACTGGGCCCCGGCGTCCTCGATCATGCGCTTCGCCCAGCGGTCGATCTCGAGCAGGTTCGTACCGACCGCCGTCCGTTCCCGGAGGGTCTGCAGGATCGTGCCGACGAGGGCACCGGTCGCACGGGCCCGGTCGAGCTCGGCCGGGGTGAGGATCTCGATCATGGGATGATCATACCGGTACTGTTCGACCGGGTTAGGATCGGGGGCATGGTCCGACTTCCCCTCAGCCCGGCTGAACTCGCCCGTGGGCAGCGCCTCGGGGCGCTCCTCCGTCGCGCGCGTGGATCCCGCTCGATGCCGGACGTCGCGTCGGCGGCCGGGGTGTCACCGGAGACGCTCCGGAAGATCGAGACCGGTCGGATCGCCACGCCCTCGTTCGCGACCATCGCCGCCGTCGCGGGTGTGGTCGGACTGTCCCTCGACGCGGTGTGGGCCGAGGTCGTCGCCGCCCCGGCCGCGACCGCCCCCACCGCCCCGGCCCCGCCCGATCATGACCCCGCAGCGGCGTCGCTCGAACACGCCCCCGCCGCGGCGTCGCTCGACGAGGTGGCCGCCACGGCGTCCTAGCCGGCGGGCAGTTCCGGGACGCCCGGCTCGTCGATCCACCCGGCGGTCACCGCGCGGATCGCGTCCACGGCACCGCCGGCGGCGTCGGCGAAGGCCACCAGGACGTCCTCGGGCACGACCGAACCGTGACGGTGGCGCTCCGTCAGCGCGCGGAGGGCGGCGAAGAACGCGTCGTCGCCGATCGTGCGCCGGACCGCGTGCAGGGCGAGCGCGCCCCGCTTGTACACACGGTCGTCGAACATGTCCTTCGCGCCCGGGTCCGCGACGACCAGGTCCTGCGGCTGGTCCAGGAGTCCGGTCCGGTGCGCCTGGGCCAGCGCGTCGGCGGTGTCACCCCCGCGGTGCTCGGACCACAGCCACTCGGCGTAGCAGGCGAACCCCTCGTGCAGCCAGATGTCCCGCCACCGGGTGATCGTCACCGAGTTGCCGAACCACTGGTGCGCGAGCTCGTGCGCGATGAGACGGTCGGTGCCGTGCAGACCGTCGACGTGGTTCCGGCCGAACACCGCCAGACCGTGGGCCTCGAGCGGGATCTCGAGGTCGTCGTCGGTGACCACGATCCCGTACGCGGCGAACGGGTACGGTCCGAAGCGGTCCGCGAACAACGCGAGCATGTCGGGCACCTGCCCGAAGTCGGTCTTCGCGGCGCTCGCCAGGTCCGTGGGGTGGTGGAGCGTGACCGGCACCGACCCGCCCCGGAGCTTCGTCGTGCGGTACCGGCCGATCTGCACCGTCGCCAGGTACGTCGCCATCGGTTCGGTCGTCGAGTACGTCCAGGTCGTGCCGCTCCGCACCCGGTCGGTCCCGAGGAGCTCCCCGTTCGCCACGACGTCGTACGCGGCCTCGGCGGTGATCTCGAAGCGGTAGGTGGCCTTGTCGTCCGGGCGGTCGTTGCACGGGAACCAGGAGGGCGCTCCCGTGGGCTGGGCGGCGACGATGACGCCGTCGGTCAGTTCCTCCCAGCCGATCTGCCCCCACGGGCTGCGGAGCGGGTGCGGGGTGCCGCGGTACCGGAGGTGGAGCGTGAACTCCGTGCCCGCCGTGATCGCCTCGGCGGGGGTCACCGTCGTCTTGTGGGTGGCGGTCGACACCTTCTTCGCCTTGACGCCGTCGACGTCGACGCGGTCCACCGTCAGGCCGTGCAGGTCCACGACCACCCGGTCCAGGTCGGCGAGCGCGACGGCGGTGATGGTCGCCGTGCCCTCGAGCCGGTTCGTGGCGACGCGGTACCCGAGCCGCAGGTCGTAGTGCCGGGCGGACCACCGCCGGTCCCCGCTGTGCGGCGTGTACGGGTCGGGGTCGGCGGTCGCCGGGCGTGTGCGGTCGGTCGGTGCGGTGTCGGTCGGCTTCACGGTGCCGGTCAGTCTGCCACGGCCGCCGCCGTCGGCGTCCCCGCGGGCGCCGTCGACGCGGACTCTGTCCAGGGTGCGATGGGGTTGCCCGCCCAGCGGGACCCGTCCGGCACCTGTTCGCCCCGCATCACGAGCGACGCCGGTCCGACCGTGGCGCCCTGTCCGATCCCCGCCGCGGGCAGGACCACGCTGTGCGGCCCGAGGGTGGCCCCGGTGTCGATCCGGACCGCGTCGAGCTGCATCACGCGGTCGTGGAACAGGTGCGTCTGGACGACCGTGCCCCGGGCGACGGACGCCCCGGCACCGATCGTCACGAGGTCGGCCTCCGGCAGCCAGTAGGTCTCGAGCCAGGTCCCGCGGCCGATCCGCGCCCCGAGGCTCCGCAGCCAGACCGCGAGCGCCGGGGTGCCGGTGGCCTGCTCGGCGAACCACGGGCGGGCGACGGTCTCGACGAAGGTGTCCTGCACCTCGTTCCGCCACACGAACGACGACCACAGCGGGTGCTCCTGTGCGCGGATCCGGCCCACGAAGGCCCACTTCGCCGCGGTCGACACGACGGCGGCGACCGCGCCCGCGACGATCAGCACCGGACCGGCGAGCAACACGGTCCACCCGATGCCGACCGCCGACCACAGGGCGAGCAGCGTCACGGCGACCCCGAGCGCGATGGCGGCCGACACCATCGGCGCGACCAGGCGCAGCAGCTCCCAGCAGCCCCGGGCGACCTTCAGCGATCGCGGCGGCCGGAACGTGCGCTCCTCGTCGAACTGCGTCGTCGCCCGCCGCAGTCGCACCGGCGGGGACCCGAGCCACGACGACCCGCGCTTGGCCTTCTTCGGCACGGCGCTCAGCACGGCCACCAGGGCCTCCCGCGGTACCGACCGGCCGGCGCCGCTCATGCCCGAGTTGCCGAGGAACGCCCGGCGACCGATCTTCGACCGACCGATGCGCACCCGACCACCGCCGAGTTCGTACGTCGCGACCATGGTGTCGTCCGCCAGGAACGCGCCCGAGGCGATCTGCGTCAGCGCCGGGATGAGCAGGACGGTCGAGATCTCGGTGTTCCGGCCGACCCGCGCGCCGAGCAGGCGGAGCCACACCGGCGTCACCAGGCTCGCGTACAGGGGGAACAGCAGCGTCCGGGCGGCGTCGAGGATCCGCTCCGTCGACCACACCTGCCACCCGATGCGGGACCGCACGGGGTGCCGGCCCTCGCGGAGGCCCAGGCCGAGCAGGCGAACGGACACCACGACCAGGATCGCGTAGACCGCCCCGGCGACGACCGTCGCGAGGGGCACCGTGACCAGCGCGCGGACGGCGGCGTCGCCGAGGGACGACGGCGTCCCGACGATCGCGACCATGACGAGGAGCCCCACCGCGACCCCGACGACCGGCAGCCCGGCCACGGCGACCGACCCGACCCCGTACGCGACGAGCCAGCGTCGACGGGCCGGGGGACGTGCCTCCAGGCCGTGCCGGGCCGACCCGACGCGTTCCGCCGGCGAACCCGCCCAGCGCTGCCCGTCCGGGACCCGGCCCGTGACGGCCGAGCCGGCCTCGACCTCGGCACCGGCGCCCACGTGGGCGCCCGGCAACAGCGTCGTCCGGCTGTGGACGACCGCGTCCGACTCGATCTCGACGCGACCGAGGTGGAAGACGTCACCGTCCACCCAGTGCCCCGCGAGGTCCACCTCCGGTTCGATGGACGCGCGCTTGCCCACCGTGAGGAGGCCCGTGACGGGCGGCAGCGTGTGCAGGTCGACGTCGCGGCCGATCGTCGCGCCGAGCGCCCGGGCGTAGTAGCTGATCCACGGGGCACCCGCGGTCGACGGCCCGTCCACCGCCTCGGCGATGCGCTCCGCCAGCCAGACTCGCAGGTGCACCGACCCCCCGCGCGGGTGGTCGCCCGGCTGCACCCCGGCCAGCAAGAGCCGCACCAGGACGACCGTCACCGCCATCTTCCCGATCGGCGTGACGAACACCAGCACCGCGACGACGAGGGCGGGCACGGGCAGCACGGGCAGGAACGGCAGCGTCGTCGCGTGCAGGACGGCCGCCACCAGGGCGGTCCACGTCAGGATCCGCACGCCGCGGAGGACCTGCACCGGCAGTCCGAGCAGCGTCATCACGAACCCGGTCGCCGGGGACACCGGCGCCACGGTCCTGGACGACGCCTCCGTCGGCCCGGCGTCGTCGAGGGCGTCCGCGAGCGCGCCGATCCGCGGGTGGTCGTACACGTCCGCGACCGTCGTCGTGGGGAAGCGTTCACGGATCGCGGACACCAGCTGCGCAGCCGTCAGCGAACCACCGCCGTGCGCGAAGAAGTCGTCGTCGACGCTCGACACCGGCACCCCGAGGATCGCCGCCCACCGCTCCGCGATCCACGCCACGGTGTCCGGCAACAGTGCGGCCTCGGAGGCACCCGGCAGCGGCCACGGCAACGCCGCACGGTCGACCTTGCCCGACGTCCGCGTCGGCAGCGACTCCACCACGGCCAGGAGCGGGACCAGCGCCGCCGGGAGCTCCTGCCGCAACCGGGCGTTCGCCGCCGCCACGTCGACCGTCGCCCCCGCGACCGGCGCCACGTACCCGACGAGCACCTGGTTGCCCGCCGGGGTCCGCTGCACCACGGCCGCGCCGCCCGCCACGTCGTCCAACGACTGCAGGGCCGCATCGATCTCACCGAGTTCGATCCGGCGACCCCCGAGCTTCACCTGGTCGTCCGCCCGACCCTGGAAGACGAGTCCCTCCGGGTCGTACCGCACCAGGTCACCGCTCCGGTACGCCCGCTCCCACCCGAGCTCCGGGAAGGCCGCGTACTTCTCCGCGTCCTTCGCCGCGTCGAGGTAGCGACCGAGCCCCACACCACCGATGACGAGCTCACCGACACCACCCGGCGGGACCCGGACGCCGGCGCCGTCGACGACCGCCAGGTCCCAGCCGTCCAACGGCAGCCCGATCCGGATCGGCGTCGACCCGTCCAGCAGGGAGCCGCACGCGACGACCGTCGCCTCGGTCGGACCGTACGTGTTCCACACCTCGCGGTCCCGCGACGCGATCCGTGCCGCGAGCTCCGGCGGGCACGCCTCACCGCCGAAGATCACCAGCCGCACCTGCTCGAGCGCGTCGTCCGGCCACAGCGCCGCGAGGGTCGGCACCGTCGACACGACCGTGATCGTGTGCGCGATCAGCCACGGCCCGAGGTCCACCCCGGTCCGCACGAGCGACCGCGGCGCCGGCACCAACGCCGCACCGTGCCCCCACGCCAACCACATCTCCTCACACGACGCGTCGAACGCCACGCTGAGACCCGCGAGGACCCGGTCGCCCGGACCGATCGGTGCGGCCTGCAGGAACATCCGCGCCTCGGCGTCCACGAAGGCCGCCGCCGACCGGTGCGTGACGGCGACGCCCTTCGGCACGCCGGTCGAGCCGGAGGTGAAGATGATCCACGCATCGTCGGTGACGCGGGGGAGCGCGGCGCTCGCCGCGGGGTCGGTCACCGGCAGGGCACGCCCCTCGCGGTCGCGCAGCACGCCCCCGGCACCGATCACGCCGGCGACGTGCGCCTCGCCGAACACGAGAGCCGCGCGTTCCTCGGGGTCGTCCGCGTCCACGGGCACGTAGGCCGCACCCGCCGCGAGGACGGCGAGGATCGACAGGTAGAGGTCGCGGGTGCCGGAGGGGATCCGGATGCCGACCCGGTCGCCGCGGCGGACACCCCGTCGTGCGAGGTCGTCGGCCTGGTCGTGCACCAGGCGGAGCATCGTCGCGTAGTCGATCGTGCCGGCCGGGTCCTCGAGCGCGGTCGCGTCGGGGTTCGCCTCCGCGGTGGCGGTGAGGACGTCGAGGAGCGTGCGCGGAGCGGGTGCGTGCGCGCCGCGGGCGAGCTCGTGCTGCGGGTTCCCGGTGGCGGTGGTCATCGAGGCCTCTTCCCGGTCGCGTGCGGGACGACCGGCCCGTGATCCTAGGGGACCCACGTGACCCACAGGCAAACATGACACACGTGAAAAGGGCCCGCGCTTCGCGCGAGCCCTTTTCCCTGTGCCCCCAGGAGGATTCGAACCTCCGCCCCTGCCTCCGGAGGGCAGTGCTCTATCCCCTGAGCTATGGGGGCCCGGGGTGGAAACAACCGTAGCAGGTCCCGTGCCCCCACCAGGACAGCGCGTGTCGCGCTCGTTCCGGACGGGAGGCCCGTGGCGGTGCCGCCACGGGCCTCCCGTCCGTCGTCGGCGAGCGTCAGCCGGCGGTCGTCGCGGTGGTGCTCGGGCCGAGCGCCGCGCGAGCCGCGTCGACGACGGGTTGCGCGCCTCCCGGTTCGGTGAAGAGCGTCGACGACGTGGTGATCCAGTAGGGGTCGGCGAACGCGTCCGCGCGGCCGACTCCGTCGGTGAGGGAGAAGTACCCCTCGACGCGGTAGGTGGGGACGGAGCCACCCCGCTGGAAGAGCGCGTCCTTCAGGTTCGTGAGTGACTTCTCAGGCAGGTGCGCGACGGCGAGCGTGATCGTGACGGTGGCGTCGTCGGCCGCCCGCCACGAGCAGACGCGTCCGCGCTGGGCGGCGATGACGGCGGCCGGGCTGCCCTTCGCCGGGGTGGAGGCGGTGTCCGGGACGAACGTCTTGCCGTAGACGGCGAGTGCTCCCGCCGGCACGAGCTGGTTGCAGGTCTGGGTGACCGGCTTCCCGATCACGGCGGGTCCGGCGCTCGCCGACGCCGTCGCGTGGGTGCCACCGCCGCCGGAGCAGGCCGCCAGTGCGATCGACGCGGCGACTGCGAGGGTGGCGGCGGTGATCGCCCGGGCACGGCTGCGGGAGGTCATCCCGACATGATGGTGCATCGACCGGGGAGGACCGTCGGCGCCCCGGTAGACTCGGTCCTCGTGAATCCCGCCGAACTCTCCGCCGCGTACCTGTCGATCCTCACCGGGATCGTCGAGCGCCGAGGCGCGTCCGACACCGTGACGATCGACGACTCCCACGTGGCGCTCGAACGTCCGAAGAACCGGGCGCACGGGGACTGGGCGTCGAACGCCGCCATGCAGCTCGCGAAGCGCCTCGGGACGAACCCGCGGGAGCTCGCGGTCGAGATCGCCGGGGAGCTCACGGAACTCGACGGCGTGGACTCGGTCGACATCGCGGGCCCGGGCTTCATCAACATCACGCTCGAGGCCGCCGCCGCCGGTGAGATCGCCCGCACCATCGTCGACGCGGGCGAGCGCTTCGGCCATGGCGACCTGTACGAGGGCGTCCGGATCGACCTGGAGTTCGTGTCCGCGAACCCGACCGGTCCGATCCACATGGGCGGTGTGCGCTGGGCAGCCGTCGGCGACAGCCTGGCCCGCGTGTTCCAGGCGCAGGGCGCGCTCGTCACCCGTGAGTACTACTTCAACGACCACGGCGCGCAGATCGACCGCTTCGCCCGGTCCCTCCTGGCCAGCGCGCTGGGCGAGCCCACGCCCGAGGACGGCTACGGCGGCGCGTACATCGCCGAGATCGCGGCCCGGGTCATCGCGACCCTGCCGTCGACCCTCGACGTCACGGACCTGCCGCGCGACGAGGCGCAGGAGCTCTTCCGGCGCGAGGGCGTCGACTTCATGTTCGCGGACATCAAGTCCTCGTTGCACGACTTCGGTGTCGACTTCGACGTCTTCTTCCACGAGAACACGCTGCACGAGTCGAAGGCCGTCGAGCGTGCGATCGCGCGCCTGCAGGAGCAGGGGCAGATGTACGAGGCCGAGGGTGCGCTCTGGCTCCGGACGACCGATTTCGGCGACGACCGCGACCGTGTCGTCATCAAGTCCGACGGGGAGCCCGCGTACATCGCTGGCGACCTCGCCTACTACCTGGACAAGCGGGAGCGCGGCTTCGAGCGGAACCTGATCATGCTCGGCGCCGACCACCACGGCTACGTGGGCCGCATGATGGCGATGGCCGCGGCGTTCGGGGACGAGCCGGGGAAGAACCTGGAGATCCTGATCGGGCAGATGGTGAACCTGCTCAAGGACGGCGAGCCGATGCGCATGTCGAAGCGCGCGGGCACGATCGTCACGATGGAGGACCTGGTCGACGCCGTGGGTGTCGACGCCGGTCGGTACTCCCTGGTCCGGTTCGCGAGCGACACCGCGATCGACATCGACCTCGACCTGCTGACCAAGCGCACGAACGACAACCCGGTGTTCTACGTGCAGTACGCCCACGCCCGGACCCGGTCCGTGGCGCGGAACGCTGCTGCGTCGGGGGTCGACCGTTCGGTGTTCGACCCGTCGCTCCTGACGCACGAGACCGAGGGCGCACTGCTCGGTGCCCTGGCGGAGTACCCGCGGGTCGTCCGGCAGGCCGCGGAGCTGCGCGAGCCGCACCGCATCGCCCGGTACATCGAGCAGCTCGCCGGGCTGTACCACCGCTGGTACGACGCCTGCCGCGTGACCCCGCTCGGCGACGAGGCCGTGACGGACCTGCACCGCACGCGCCTCTGGCTGAACGACGCCACCGGCCAGGTCATCCGCAACGGCCTCGGCTTGCTCGGCGTGAGCGCGCCCGAGCGCATGTAGCGCCGCCGCGGCGCGGCCCGTGCGCCGCCGCGCCGGACGCGCCCCGCGCCTCCCGGCGGACTGCCGACCCGGGATGGCAGGGTGGCCTCCATGTCCGCCGCCACCACGCACTCCCGGAAGCGCCGCCGCTGGCCACTCGTCGTCGTCGCGATCGTCGTCGTCCTCGCCGTGCTCCTCGTCATCGCCGAGTTCGTCCTGCGTGGCGTCGTCGACCGGATCATCGCGCAGCAGGTCGAGCAGTCGCTCCCGTCCGGCACGACGGGCAAGGTCACCGCGCACGCGGGCGGCATCGTCATCCCGCAGCTCCTCCGCGGGTCGCTCGACCAGGTGCACATCACCTCGGACCGACTCACCGTGCAGGGCATCCCCCTCGCCGCCGACGTCACGGCCCACGACGTCCCGGTGAACGGCAAGGGCGACGTGCGGAACGTCGACGGACACGTGACCCTGGCGTCCTCGAGCGTGAAGCACCTGGCGAAGTACAGCCCGCTGTTCGACCGGATGACCCTGGTGGACGGCGGCGTCGAGCTCTCCGGCACGAGCTCGGTCGTCGGCTACCAGATCACCTACGCGGCGAAGGGCGCCGTCGTGGCCCAGCCCGACGGCAAGGGCATCACCATCACGCCGAAGAGCGTCCGCATCACGAACTCCTCGCTCGGGTTGAAGGTGGACTCCATCCCGGGCGTCACGAACGTGCCCATCCAGGTCTGCACGGCGAAGTTCCTGCCGGCGCAGTTGCGGGTCCGCGACCTCGACATCTCCTCCGCGCGGGCCTCGGTCCGCGTCACCGCGGACACGCTGCCGCTCAACGAGCAGGGCCTCCGGACCGTCGGCACGTGCGGCTGAGTCGCGACGTGTGTCGCGGCCCGCGTCACACGGCCGGGAGGCGCGACTCGCCTCGGTAGGATCGGGTCTCGTGAGCGCCAACCCCCTTGCCCCGCAGCACCTGCGGTTCCCGACGGATCCGGACGCGCTGACGGCGCGGATCTGGCCCGCCTCGGCGACGCGCACGGACGACGGTTCCCTCGCGGTCGGCGGGGTGTCCGCCGATGACCTCGTGGCGCAGTACGGTACGCCGCTGTACGTGGTGGACGAGCGCGACGTGCAGTCCCGCGCGGTCCGGGTGCGGAACGCGTTCACCGAGGCGTTCGAGCGCATCGGGACACGAGCGCACGTGTACTACGCCGGCAAGGCGTTCCTCACGACGCAGGTCGCCGCGTGGATGGCCGCCGCCGACCTCCGCATCGACGTCTGCACCGACGGCGAGCTCGCGGTCGCCCTGGCCGGCGGCGTCGACCCTGCGCTCCTCGGCTTCCACGGGAACAACAAGTCCGACGCCGAGATCACCCGCGCGGTGGGCGTCGGGGTCGGCACGATCGTGCTCGACAGCCACGAGGAGATCGGTCGCGTGGCCCGTGCGGCTGCCGAAGCGGGGACCGTCCAGCGCGTGCGGCTGCGGATCAACACCGGCGTGCACGCGTCGACGCACGACTACCTCGCCACGGCACGTGAGGACCAGAAGTTCGGGATCCCGCTCGCGGAGGCCGCTGACGCCGCCGCCGCGGTCCGCGCCGAGCCGTCGCTCGCGTTCGTCGGGCTGCACTCGCACATCGGGTCGCAGATCTTCGACGACTCCGGCTTCCGCGAGGCCGCCCGCCGCCTGATGGACGTGCACGCGTCCCTGGTCGAGACCGGTCCGGTGCCCGAGCTGAACCTCGGCGGTGGATGGGGCATCGACTACACCGAGGCCGATTCCGCGTTCGAGCCGGAGGACGTCGCCGACGCCCTCGCCGCGATCATCGCCGAGGCCTGCGCGGAGCGGCACATCCCGGTGCCCGAGGTCGCGGTCGAACCCGGCCGGTACATCGTCGGGCCGCCCGGGATCACCCTGTACCGGGTCGGGACGATCAAGCCCGTCACGGTGGAGACGTCCGACGGCGGGTCCGCCACGCGCACCTACGTGTCGGTCGACGGCGGGATGAGCGACAACGTCCGCCCCGCCCTGTACGGCGCCGACTACACCGCACGGCTGGCCCGCACGTCGACGGGATCACCGGTGCTCGCACGGGTCGTCGGGAAGCACTGCGAGAGCGGGGACATCGTCGTGCACGACGAGTACCTGCCGGGCGACGTGCACCGCGGGGACCTGCTCGCGGTCGCTGCCACGGGGGCCTACTGCTGGAGCCTCGCGAGCAACTACAACCACGTGGGACGGCCGCCGGTCGTCGCGGTCTCCGACGGCCGAACCCGTATCCTCGTGCGGGGCGAGTCGGTCGACGACCTCCTCGCCCGCGACACCGGGGTCGCGCCCGTGTCCGCTCCCGGACGTTGACCGACGACCCCTCACCGACAGGAACCCGCACCAAGATGATCGAATACCGCAACGTCCGCGTCGCGCTGCTCGGGGCCGGCTCGGTCGGTTCCCAGGTCGCGCGCCTCCTGCTCGAGCACGGCGACGAGCTCGCCTCGCGTGCCGGAGCCGGGCTGGAGCTCGTCGGGATCGCCGTGCGGGACCTGGACGCCGCGCGTGACGTCGAGCTGCCGAAGGAGCTGTACACGACGGACGCGGAGTCGCTCATCCTCGGGGCGGACATCGTCGTCGAGCTGATCGGTGGCATCGAGCCCGCGCGCACCCTCGTGCTGCAGGCCCTGCAGTCCGGCGCCGACGTGGTCACGGGGAACAAGGCGCTGCTCGCCACGCACGGCCCGGAGCTCTTCGCGGCGGCCGAGCAGGTCGGCGCACAGCTCTACTACGAGGCCGCGGTCGCCGGCGCGATCCCGATCATCCGGCCGTTGCACGACTCGCTCGCGGGGGACCGCATCGAGCGGATCATGGGCATCGTCAACGGCACGACGAACTTCATCCTCGACCTCATGGACCGCGAGGGTGCGACCTTCGAGGACGCCCTCGCCACGGCCACCGAACTCGGGTACGCCGAGGCCGACCCGACCGCGGACATCGAGGGCTACGACGCCGCACAGAAGGCCGCGATCCTCGCCTCGCTGGCGTTCCACACCTCCGTCCCGCTCGCGGCCGTGCACCGTGAGGGCATCACGTCCATCACGATCGAGCAGGTCCGTGCGGCGCGGAAGGCCGGGTACGTCGTCAAGATCCTGGCGACCGCCGAGCGCCTGACCGACCAGGACGGTCGCGAGGGCGTCAGCGCGCG
Source organism: Curtobacterium sp. ISL-83 (assembly GCF_018613895.1). Classification (GTDB taxonomy): domain Bacteria; phylum Actinomycetota; class Actinomycetes; order Actinomycetales; family Microbacteriaceae; genus Curtobacterium. The sequence continues at coordinate 217,215 of NZ_JAGGPH010000012.1, read as the reverse complement.
GGTCTACCCGGCGCTCGTCCCCGAGTCGCACCCGCTCGCGAGCGTGCACGGGGCGAAGAACGCCGTGTTCGTCGAGGCCGAGGCCGCGGGTGACCTCATGTTCTACGGCGCCGGCGCCGGCGGTGTCGAGACCGCGTCCGCCGTCCTCGGCGACCTGGTCTCCGCCGCCCGCCGCCACGTGATCGGCGGCCCGGGCGTGGCGGAGTCGACCCAGTCGGCCCTGCCCGTGTTCCCGATCGGCACGGTCCGCACCAGCTACCAGATCACGCTGCACGTCACGGACGCCCCCGGCGTGCTGTCGACGGTCGCCGGCGTGCTGGCCAGACACGGCGTCAGCGTCGAGACCGTCGAACAGACGAGCGCGCTGCACACGGAGGCTCCCGGGGCCGACCCCGCCCCGAGCACCGCGACCCTCGTCATCGGTACCCACCTGGCACGCGAGTCCGACCTCGCGGCCACGGTCGTGGCGCTCCGGAACGAGGACGTCGTCGCCGAGATCACCAGTGTCCTGCGCGTCATCGGCGCCTGAGACACCCCCGACTGCAACACATCGAACAAGGAGAGCCTCATGGCCCACCAGTGGCAGGGAGTCCTGCGCGAGTACGCCGACCGTCTCGACGTCACCGAAGCGACGACCATCGTCACGCTCGGCGAGGGCGGGACGCCCCTGATCCCGGCCCGCCGGCTCTCCGAGCGCACGGGTGCCGACGTCTACGTCAAGTTCGAGGGCATGAACCCGACGGGCTCCTTCAAGGACCGCGGCATGACGATGGCGATCTCGAAGGCCGTCGAGCACGGCGCCAAGGCCGTCATCTGCGCGTCCACCGGCAACACGAGCGCCTCGGCGGCGGCGTACGCCACGCACGCGGGCATCACGGCCGCGGTGCTCGTCCCCGAGGGCAAGATCGCGATGGGCAAGCTCAGCCAGGCCGTCGCGCACGACGCCCAGCTGCTGCAGGTCCAGGGCAACTTCGACGACTGCCTGGACATCGCGCGCGACCTCGCCGCGAACTACCCGGTGCACCTCGTCAACTCGGTGAACAACGACCGCATCGAGGGCCAGAAGACCGCCGCGTTCGAGGTCGTCGACGTCCTCGGTGACGCGCCGGACTTCCACTTCCTGCCGGTCGGCAACGCCGGCAACTACACGGCGTACTCCCGCGGCTACCGCGAGGACGTCGCCGCCGGCCGCTCCTCGAAGCTCCCGCGCATGTTCGGCTTCCAGGCCGCCGGCTCGGCACCGATCGTCCGTGGCGAGGTCGTCAAGCACCCGGACACCATCGCGTCGGCCATCCGCATCGGCAACCCGGCGTCGTGGCAGCTCGCGCTCGAGGCCCGCGAGGAGACCGACGGCTACTTCGGCGCGATCTCCGACGAGGCGATCCTCGCCGCGCACCGGATCCTGTCCGCCGAGGTCGGCGTGTTCGTCGAGCCAGCGTCGGCGATCGGCGTGGCCGGCCTGCTCGAGCGTGCGGACGCCGGCTTCGTGCCGAAGGGTGCGAAGGTCGTCATCACGGTGACCGGCCACGGCCTCAAGGACCCGCAGTGGGCGCTCCGCACGCCGGACGGCGGCGAGGTCACGCCGACGAGCGTCCCGGTCGACACGAAGTCGATCGCCGACGTGCTCGGACTGGTCGGCGCCGCGTGAGCGAGGGCCGCTCGTCAGGACCGGGGGAGGGCGCGACCGCGCGCATCGCTGTACCGGCCGGACGGGCGGTCCGCGTCCGCGTGCCGGCGACGTCGGCCAACCTCGGCCCGGGCTTCGACTCCCTCGGCCTCGCGCTCTCCCTGTACGACGAAGTGGTCGTGCGCGTCCGGCCGGAGCCCGGTGCGACGGTGACCGTCGAGGGGGTCGGTGCCGGCGAGGTCGCCACGGACGACACGAACCTCGTCGTGCAGGCGGTCCGGCGCGGACTCGAGCACGCCGGTGTGGTGCAGCCGGGTCTCGACCTGCACGCCGTCAACGCGATCCCGCACGGCCGCGGCATGGGGTCGTCGGCCGCCGCGATCGTCGCCGGCCTGATGGCGGCCCGCGGGTTGCTCGAGGGCGTGGTCGACCTCGACGCCGCGACGCTCCTCGCGCTCGCGACCGAGATGGAGGGGCACCCGGACAACGTCGCGCCGGCGTTGTTCGGCGGTCTCACCATCGCGTGGATGACGCCGGAGGGGCCGGCGCACAAGCGCCTGCTCGTGCACCGCGGCGTCGCGCCGGTCGTCTTCGTGCCCACGTCGACGCTCTCCACGAAACTCGCCCGCTCGCTCCAGCCGGCGAGCGTCCCGCACGCCGACGCCGCGTTCAACGTGTCCCGGTCCGCACTGCTCGTCGCGGCGCTCATCCAGAGCCCCGAGCTGTTGCTCGCGGCGACCGAGGACCGGCTGCACCAGTCGTACCGGGCGAGCGCGATGCCGGAGACCCACGCGTTGATCGCCCTGCTGCGGCAGGAGGGTCTGGCGGCGGTCGTCTCGGGTGCCGGACCGAGCCTCCTGGTCCTCGGCAGCGACCCCGCGCAGCGGTTGACCGCAGCTGACCTGGTGGCCCGACACGCGGAATCCGACTGGCGGCCGCTCATGCTGGCCGTCGATCTGGGTGGTGCTACAGTGGTGCCGCACTCGGCGCTCGAAGCCGAACCCGCGTCAGCGTGAGGAACGTTCCTCGCCACGCAGGGTCCGGTGCGCGGGGGCACTTCTCTTCCTGATCACCCATCCCGGGACCGTCGTCTGAACGGCGGTCGACGCATCACCACGCGTCCGGGACGGTGCGAAAATCTCCGCGTTCTGCGGTTCGAAAGGAACACCCACCTTGACCAACGTCAACGACTCCACGCCGGTGGAGATCCCCAGCGACCTGCGCGCCCTCCGTCTCCCGGAGCTCCAGCGCATCGCTTCCTCCCTGGGCATCACCGGCCTCTCCAAGCTCCGCAAGGGCGACCTGATCGCCTCCATCGAGGACAAGCGTCCCGCCGGTGCGGCCGAGCCGACCGCCTCCACCGCGCCGGCCGCCTCCACGGAGCCGGCCGCCGCCTCCACTGCCGCTGAGCCCGTCGCCGAGCCGGTCGCCGCGCCCGCCGCCGCGCAGCCGACGCTCCCCGAGCCGGCCACCACCACCGACGACGTCCTCATCGTGCCCGCCGTCGCCCCGTCGACCACCCCGGTCGACGCCTCGGCCGATGCTCCCGCCGACGCCGAGCCGACCGCACCGTCGCGCGCCCGCCGTTCGCGCCGCGCCTCCTCGGGTGGCACCGTGAACGCCGCGCCGACCTCGGCCGCCGAGCACACGAACCACGGACACACCGGCACCGAGGACCTGCTCGCCGGTCTCGACCAGGTGCGCGCGCAGAAGGACGCCCAGGAAGCCGCCGCCCAGGAAGCCGCCGCGCAGGACGCCCCGACGCAGGGCGGCCAGCGCCGTGGCCGTGGTCGCGGCGCCCAGCAGGCTGCGCCGGCCCAGGCCGACCAGCGCGACGACCAGCAGGACGACCAGACCGCGCGGTCCGCGTCGGCCGGCCAGGAGGACGTGGCCGACTCCCAGGAGCAGGGCTCCGAGCAGGGTGGCGACTCCGACAACGGCGACCAGCAGGGCGAGGCCGGGTCGCGTCGCGGCCGCCGCAGCCGTGGTCGCGGTCGTGGCCGCGGACAGAACGGTGAGAACGGCGACGCCGAGCAGGGCCAGAACGGTCAGCAGGCCCAGAACGGCCAGCAGGCCCAGAACGGCCGCGGTCAGAACGGGCAGCAGGCCGAGAACGGTCAGCAGGCCCAGAACGGCCAGGGCGCTCCCAAGCAGGACGCCGCCGCGAGCGAGCCGAAGCAGAACGACCGCCAGAACGACCGCCAGGCCAGCCAGAACGACCGCCAGGCCAGCCAGAACGACCGTCAGGCCGAGACCCGGCAGGACGACCGCACCGACGCGAAGCAGCTGAACGGCCAGGGCAAGCAGCAGGCCCAGCACGCCCAGCAGCAGCAGAAGCAGCAGGCCGCGGACGAGCTCGAGGGTGGCCGCAGCCGCCGCCAGCGTGACCGCAAGCGCGGCCGTGGCGGCCAGAACGACGACTTCGAGCCCGAGGTCACCGAGGACGACGTCCTCATCCCCATCGCCGGGATCCTCGACGTCCTCGACAACTACGCCTTCGTGCGGACGACCGGCTACCTGCCGGGCCCGAACGACGTGTACGTCTCGCTCGGCCAGGTGAAGAAGTACCACCTGCGCAAGGGCGACGCGGTCGTCGGCGCGATCAAGCAGCCGCAGGGCGGCGAGCAGCAGAGCCGCCAGAAGTACAACGCGCTCGTGAAGGTCGACTCCGTGAACGGGCAGACCCCGGACGAGGCCGGCGCTCGCGTGGACTTCGCCGACCTGACGCCGCTGTACCCGAACGAGCGCCTCCGCCTCGAGACCGAGCCGGGCAAGCTCTCGACCCGCATCATCGACCTCGTGTCGCCGATCGGGAAGGGCCAGCGCGGCCTCATCGTCTCCCCGCCGAAGGCCGGCAAGACCGTCGTGCTCCAGGCCATCGCCAACGCGGTCGCGAAGAACAACCCCGAGGCGCACCTGATGGTCGTCCTGGTGGACGAGCGGCCCGAAGAGGTCACCGACATGCAGCGCACGGTGAAGGGCGAGGTCATCGCCTCGACCTTCGACCGTCCCGCCGAGGACCACACCACGGTCGCGGAACTCGCCATCGAGCGTGCGAAGCGCCTGGTCGAGCTCGGCCACGACGTGGTCCTGCTGCTCGACTCGATCACCCGCCTGGGCCGTGCCTACAACCTGTCGACGCCGCCCTCGGGCCGCGTGCTGTCGGGTGGCGTGGACTCCGCGGCGCTGTACCCGCCGAAGCGCTTCTTCGGTGCGGCGCGCAACATCGAGGACGGCGGCTCGCTGACCATCCTCGCGACCGCGCTCGTCGAGACCGGCTCGAAGATGGACGAGGTGATCTTCGAGGAGTTCAAGGGCACCGGCAACATGGAGCTCCGCCTCAACCGTCACCTGGCCGACAAGCGGATCTTCCCGGCGGTGGACGTCAACGCGTCCGGCACGCGTCGCGAGGAGCAGCTGCTCTCCGCCGACGAGGTCAAGATCACGTGGCGCCTCCGTCGTGCCCTCGCCGGGCTCGACCCGCAGCAGGCGCTGGAGATCGTGCTCCGGAACCTCAAGGAGACGCAGTCGAACGTCGAGTTCCTGGTCCAGGTGCAGAAGTCGGTCCCGACGACCGGCGGCCAGCACAGCGGCCACCAGGAGTAACGCGTGTTCGAGTCGGTGGCAGGGCTGCTGGCGGAACACGAGGACCTGACGCACCAGCTGTCGGACCCCGCGCTCCACGCCGATGCAGCCCGGGCCAAGAAGGTGAACCGGCGGTACGCCGAGCTCAACAGGATCCGTGCGGCGTACGACGCCTGGACGGCGGCGGGGGACGACCTCGCCGCCGCCCGGGAACTCGCGCGCGACGACGAGGCCTTCGCGGCCGAGGTCCCGTCGCTCGAGGAGCAGTTGGCAGAGCGCCAGGAGCGCCTCCGCCGACTGCTCATCCCGCGTGACCCCGACGACGGCCGTGACGTCATCATGGAGATCAAGGGCGGCGAGGGCGGCGAGGAATCGGCGCTGTTCGCGGCCGACCTCCTGCGCATGTACTCGCACTACGCCGAGACGAAGGGCTGGAAGGTCGAACTCCTCGAACGCACCGAGTCCGACCTCGGTGGGTTCAAGGACGTCCAGGTCGCGATCAAGTCGAACGCGACCGACCCGTCCCAGGGCGTGTGGGCGCACCTCAAGTACGAGGGCGGGGTGCACCGCGTGCAGCGGGTGCCGGCGACCGAGTCGCAGGGGCGGATCCACACGTCGACCACCGGGGTGCTCGTGTTCCCCGAGGTCGACGAGCCCGAAGAGGTCCAAATCAACCAGAACGACCTGAAGATCGACGTGTACCGGTCCTCCGGCCCCGGCGGACAGTCCGTCAACACGACGGACTCCGCGGTCCGCATCACCCACCTGCCCACGGGCATCACGGTGGCGATGCAGAACGAGAAGTCCCAGCTGCAGAACCGTGAGGCCGGCATGCGTGTCCTGCGCGCCCGCATCCTCGCCCGGCAGCAGGAGGAACTCGACGCCATCGCCTCGGACGCGCGCAAGTCGCAGATCCGTGGCATGGACCGTTCGGAGCGCATCCGCACGTACAACTTCCCGGAGAACCGCATCGCGGACCACCGCACCGGGTACAAGGCGTACGACCTGGACCGCGTGATGAACGGGGCACTCGAGCCCGTCATCCAGTCCGCCATCCAGGCGGACGAAGAGGCACGGCTGGCCGCCATCGGCGACCAGGACGCCTGATCCTGGAGGCACGGCCCCTGTCCGACACACCCGTCACGTTCGCCGCGGATCGCCTCCTCACCGAGGCGGCCGCGGCGCTCGGCGCTGCCGGGGTCGTCGGCCCGCAGGTCGACGCCGAGCTGCTGCTCGCGTGGGCGACGGACACCTCGCGCGGCGCGGTGCAGGCGCGGGCCCTCACGGGCGGGGCGATCGCCGCGGAGCACGTCGAGCGCTTCCGGCACGCCGTCGCCCGACGCGTGACCCGGGAACCGCTGCAGCACATCACGGGTGAGGCGTACTTCCGCGCGCTGACCCTGGCGGTCGGACCGGGCGTGTTCGTCCCGCGTCCGGAGACCGAGGGCGTCGTGCAGTTCGGCATCGACGCCCTGCGGGCGACCGCGGTGCCGGAGCCCATCGCGGTGGACCTCGGTTCGGGCAGCGGTGCGATCGCCATCGCCATGGACACCGAGGTGCCGAACGCCCTCGTCTACGCCGTGGAGCGCTCACCCGAGGCCCTGCCGTGGACCCGGCGGAACGTCGACGCCCACGGCGGCACGGTCCGGCTCGTCGAGGGCGACCTCACGGATGCCCTGCCGGAACTCGACGGCACGGTGTCGGTCGTCGTGTCGAACCCGCCGTACGTGCCCGACGACGCCGTCCCGATCGATCCCGAGGTCCGCGACCACGACCCGGCGATGGCGCTCTACGGCGGCCCCGACGGGCTCGACGCGGTCCGGGCGTTGGCCGAGACTGCCTGGAGGCTCCTGGTCCCCGGAGGGCTCCTGGTCGTCGAGCACGCCGAACCGCAGGGCGTCGGTGTCCGCGACGTGCTCGCACGGCGGGGGTTCCGGTCGCCGGAGACGCACGTGGACCTCACCGGGCGCGACCGCACGACCACCGCGACCCGCTGAGGCGGGCGCGAGCCGCGCCTCCCCTCCGCTGCTACCCGACCAGCGAGGCCAGCTGTTCCTGTTCGGCGACGAACGCCCGGACGGCCTGCCGCAGGTCCGTGTCCTCCTCGACGAGCACGGCGTGGATGCCCACACTGCGGGCGCTCTCGACGTTGACCGGCATGTCGTCGGCGAAGAAGGTGCGTTCGGCCGGCACCCCGTGGTGCGCGAGTGCCCGCCGGTAGACCTCGGGGTCCGGCTTCCGCGCCCCGAAGTTGCTCGTGGTGTCCAGGTGGTCACCGAAGACCTCCGGCAGGGACGGCGCCCAGTGCCGGATCCAGCGGCCGGCGAGCGGGCCGTTGTTCGTCAGCAACCCGACGCGGCCGTGGGCGCTCGCGATCCGGACGGCGTCGATCCGGTCGGGCAGCTCGGTCATCGCCGCCCCGCGGAACCGCGCCCAGTCGGTCTCCCGGACCTCGCACCCCATGGCCTCCTCGAAGGCGGCCAGGTACGCGTCTCCGTCGGCGAAGTGTCCGGCTTCGGCACGCTCCTCGTTCCCGCAGTCCCACCAGCGACGGCGGAGCTCCGCGAACTCGTGCCCGGTGTACTCGGACAGGGCGGCCATGCGCACCCGCCAGTCGTACCGGACCAGGACCTCGTCCATGTCGAAGAGGAACAGGAGGCGGGGCGCAGGGGTCTCGTTCACGATGTCACCCATTGTCGCGCACTATCATCGTCGAGTCATGGCATCCCGATACGACTGCACCGACTCCGACGGGCTCCTGACCGGGATGCGGCTCGCGCGCGCCGCACTCGGACGCGGAGAGCTCGTCGTCGTCCCCACCGACACCGTCTACGGCCTCGCCGCGGACGCCTTCAGCGCGACCGCCGTGCAGCGGTTGCTCGACGCGAAGGGGCGGACCCGGCAGTCGCCCCCGCCGGTGCTCATCCCGGGCCCGCCAACGCTCGAGGCGCTCGCGAGCGACATCCCGCAGCAGGTGCGCGACCTCGTCGACGAGTTCTGGCCCGGCGGCCTGACCGTGATCCTGCGGGCCCAGCCGTCCCTGGACTGGGACCTCGGCGAGACGCGGGGCACCGTCGCCCTCCGCATGCCGGACTCGCGCATCGCGCTGGAACTCCTGCAGGAGGTGGGCCCGCTCGCGGTGTCCTCCGCGAACTCCACGGGTGACCCGGCCGCGATGGACGTCGACCAGGCGGAGGCGATGCTCGGTGACAGCGTCACCGTGTACCTCGACGGCGGCCCGCTCCCCGCGCACGAGGGCTTCGCCGCCTCCACCGGCTCGACGATCGTGGACGCCACCGGACTCTCGACGGGTGGCAAGCTCACCATCGTCCGGCACGGTGTCATCCCCGACGAGGACATCGTCCGGGTCGTCGGAGCCGACCTCGTCGGATGAAGTACTACCTGCTCGCGGGGGCGATCAGCGCGGTCGTGAGCTTCTGCTTCAGCTGGATCCTGTGGAAGGCCGGCCTGAGGTACGGCTGGTACCCGAAGGTCCGCGAGCGCGACGTGCACCGGCGTCCGACGCCGCGGCTCGGAGGCATCGCGATGTACCTCGGCATCATCGCGTCGCTCCTCGCGGCCTGGTTCCTCTTCCCGTCCATCGCGGGGACCGACTACTTCCGCCTGGTGTTCGCCGAGCCGGGTCGCGTGCTCGCGGTCCTGGGCGGGGCGACGATCATCGTCGTGATCGGCGTGGCCGACGACATCTGGGACCTGGACTGGATGACGAAGCTCGCCGGGCAGATCATCGCCGCGGGCATCCTGGCGTGGCAGGGCGTGGCGATCGTCTCGCTGCCGATCGGCAACACGCTCGGCGTCGGCTCGTCCTACATGAGCCTGATCTTCACCGTGCTCGCGGTGGTCCTGGTGATGAACGCGGTGAACTTCATCGACGGACTCGACGGCCTGGTCGCCGGGGTCGCGATCATCGCTGGCGGGGTCTTCTTCCTGTACACGTTCTTCATCAACCGCGTGGTCGTGCAGACGGAGTTCTTCTTCAACCTGCCCTCGCTCCTGACGGCCGTGCTCGTCGGGGCCTGCTTCGGGTTCCTGATCCTCAACTGGCACCCGGCGAAGCTGTTCATGGGCGACGCCGGTGCGCTGCTGGTCGGCTTCCTGATGGCCACCAGCGCGGTGTCGGTCACGGGCAACATCGACCCCGCTGCCGTGCAGACCCGGCAGGCGCTGCTGCCGGCGTTCATCCCGATCCTGCTGCCGTTCGCGATCCTGATCGTGCCGATCCTCGACTTCGGTCTCGCCGTCACGCGGCGTCTGAGCGCCGGGAAGTCGCCGTTCTCCGCCGACCGGAAGCACCTGCACCACCGGCTCCTCGACATGGGGCACTCGCACTTCCACGCCGTGCTGATCTTCTACGCCTGGACGGCCACCGTCGCGATCGGCTGTCTGCTCTTCCTGTTCGTCGACTGGTACTGGGTCGTCGCCTTCGTCGCCGTCGGGTTCACGATCTGCGCCGTGACGACCTTCGCCCCGCTCGGGCGCAAGCGCGCCGAGATCGCCGCCCAGACCGCGAACCGTTCCGCCGCCGTGGTGGACGCCGGCCTGGACCCGCTCGACCGGGCCGCCAACGACCGCACCATCTCTGGAGACACCACGTGACCGCACCGAACGCCCTCGACCACGTCCGTCCGGTGTTCCGCCGGATCCTCGTCTGGGCGGCTCTGCTCGCGGTCGGACTCGCCGTGGTCGGGGGAGTCGTCGGGCTCCTCGTCGCCGGCACACCGGGGCTCGCCGGTGGCCTGCTCGGAGCGGTCCTCAGCGTCGTGTTCCTCGGCCTGACGGCGCTCTCGGTGCTCGTCGCACTCCGGGCGTCGGGCGGGCAGATGCTGTCGGGTGCGTTCTTCGGGATCGTGATGGGCACGTGGGTGCTCAAGTTCATCCTGTTCATCGTCGTGCTCGTGCTGCTCCGCAACCGCGAGTGGGTCGACTTCCCGGTGCTCGCGATCGTGATCATCGTCGGTGTCGTCGGTTCGCTGGTGATCGACGTGGTGGCCGTGGCGAAGGCGCGCGTGCCGATCGGGGTCCGGTTGCCGGGCGACGACCGGGTGTCCGGGGACGACCGCCCCGCCGACTGAGAACCCGAGAAGGCTCTCGCACCTGATAGGCTTCTCGGAGTCCGCGGCCGGAGCACAGCTCGCAGCGGACGAGCCTCCACAACGTCCACCATCGCGTGCCATGCGGGCGCGCGCCGACACAGGAGACAGCGCTGCTATCCCACGCTCTTCCCCTGTCCCTCGCCGCCGCGGGTAACTCCGTGGCTGCGGGGAGCAGCAAGGCCGCCGAGTTCCATGGTCCGTCGATCAACGAGTTCTTCCCGGGTGCGATCTTCTTCGCCGGGACGCCGTTCGAGATCGATCGTGTCGTCATCATCCGCTTCATCGCGGTCTTCGTCCTCATGATCTTCGCGTTCGCGGGGACCCGGGCGCTGAAGCTCGTCCCGAACCGCGGGCAGGCGTTCGTCGAGTACGCGTTCGACGTCGTCCGTCGCAACACGTTCGACAACCTGGGGGAGAAGGACGGCAAGCGGTTCCTGCCGCTGCTGGCCTCGATCTTCTTCGGCGTGCTCTTCATGAACCTCACGGGCCTCATCCCGGGCATGAACCTCGCCGGCACGAGCCGCATCGCGATGCCGCTCGTCCTCGCGGTGATCGCGTACGTCGCCTTCATCTACGCGGGACTGCGGAAGCACCCGGGCACGTTCCTCCGGAACGCGCTCTTCCCGCCCGGTGTGCCGTGGCCGCTCTACATCATCGTGACGCCGATCGAGCTCGTCTCGACGTTCGTCCTCCGTCCGGTCACCCTGACGCTGCGACTCCTGATGAACATGGTCGTCGGGCACCTGCTGCTCGTCCTGTTCTTCTCGGCCACGCAGTTCTTCCTCTTCGACGCATCGTTCGGCTTCAAGGCCTTCGGCGTCGGGACCCTCGCCTTCGGAATCGCGTTCAGCTTCTTCGAGATCCTGGTCGGGCTGCTGCAGGCGTACGTCTTCATGCTGCTGACCGCTGTGTACATCCAGCTCGCGCTGGCTGACGAGCACTGACCACCGACCGGTACTGACCCCCATTACGGCACGGCATCCGCCGGGCCGCATCTGAAAGGAAAACACGTGGACGCAACGACCGTTCTCGCGGCAATCAACGGCAACATCGCGACGGTGGGCTACGGCCTCGCCGCGATCGGCCCGGCCATCGGCGTGGGCATCGTCGTCGGCAAGACGATCGAGTCCGTCGCTCGCCAGCCGGAGCTCCAGGGCCGTCTGACGACGCTCATGTACATCGGTATCGCCTTCACCGAGGCTCTCGCCTTCATCGGTATCGCGACGTACTTCATCTTCACCAAGTAAGGCCTCTTGATGCAGAACGCACTCATCATCGCGGCGGAGGCAACGCCCAATCCGCTGATCCCGCCGGTGTACGACATCGTGTGGTCCGCGGTGGCCTTCGTCCTCATCTTCCTGGTGTTCTGGCGTGTCGTCACGCCGCGCATCACGAAGATGCTCGATGAGCGCACCGAGGCCATCGAAGGTGGCATCAAGAAGGCCGAGGCTGCTCAGGAGCAGGCCGCGGCTGCGCTCGACGAGTACAACAAGCAGCTCGCCGAGGCCCGCACCGAAGCCTCGCGCATCCGGGAGCAGGCCCGTGCCGACGCGACCGCGATCGGCAACGAGGTCCGTGAGCAGGCGCAGGCCGATGCAGCGCGCATCACCGCCAACGCCCAGGCGCAGATCGAGGCCGAGCGCCAGAGCGCGCTCCAGTCGCTCCGTGCCGAGGTCGGCACGCTCGCACTCGACCTCGCGTCCGGCGTGATCGGGGAGTCCCTCAAGGACGACGCCAAGTCGACCGCCGTCGTGGACCGCTTCCTGGCGGACCTCGAAGCATCGCAGGCATCGTCGGCGGGGGAGCACTGAGCATGCGCAGCGCGACCAGAGAAGCACTGACGTCCACCAGGGCGGTGCTGGCCGACCTCGGTGCCAGCGCTGACCTGGCCGTCGGTGCCGAGATCCTCGCCGCAGGGCGTGCGATCGCCGGTGCGCCGCAGCTGCTCGGGCTGCTCTCCGACCCGACGGCGGACGCCGTCGGCAAGAAGGTCCTGATCGACCGCGTGTTCGGCGCACAGTCGGAAGCGACCCGTGCGGTCCTCGTCGCGGTGGCCGGTTCGCGCTGGTCCTCGCAAGGCGACCTGCTCGCCGGCATCGAGGACGCGGGCATCCGCGCCGTCGCCGCCACCACGGGTCCGGACAGCCCGATCGAGGCGGAGCTCTTCGCCTTCGAGACGGCGGTCCGCTCGGACGCGAACCTCGAGCTCGCGCTCGGCACGAAGCTCGGCAGCCCGTCGGAGAAGGGCGCGCTCGTCGAGCGGCTGCTCGGCTCCAAGGCGTCGCAGCAGACCGTGACGATCGTCTCGTCGCTCGTGCAGCAGCCGCGTGGTCGTCGGATCGGCGAACTCGTCCGGGAAGCCTCGCGCATCGTGGCCGACCAGGCGGGGAAGCTCGTCGCGACGGTCGTCACGGCGAGCCCGCTCTCCGTCGGCCAGGAAGCCCGGGTCGCCCGGGGCCTCGCCGAGCGCTACGGCAAGGACATCAGCATCAACCACGTGGTCGACCCGCAGGTCGTCGGCGGGGTCCGGGTGCAGATCGGCGGCGACGTCATCGACGGCACCGTTGCCACGCGTCTCGCGGAGCTCCGGCTCCAGCTCGCCGGCTGAGCGTACGTTCGAAGCCGACACACCCAAGTCCACAACGGGATCTGCCGAGTCAGGCAGCATCACCCTCTCGGAGCCGCAGGGCCCCGGAATCAAGCAAGGAAAATCCCATGGCAGACATCACCATCAGCCCCGATGAGATCCGTGATGCCCTGAAGGACTTCGTCTCGAACTACGAGCCGACGAAGGCCTCCACGGCCGAGGTCGGGCACGTCACCGACGCCGGTGACGGCATCGCCCACGTCGAAGGTCTTCCCGGCGTCATGGCCAACGAGCTCATCCGCTTCGCGGACGGCACGCTCGGCCTGGCCCAGAACCTCGACGAAGACCAGATCGGCGCCATCGTCCTCGGCGAGTTCGCCGGTGTCGAAGAAGGCCAGGAAGTCACCCGCACCGGCGAGGTCCTCTCGGTCCCCGTCGGCGACGCCTTCCTCGGTCGCGTCGTCGACCCGCTCGGCGTCCCGATCGACGGTCTCGGCGAGATCGCTTCGGAAGGGCGCCGTGCCCTCGAGCTCCAGGCTCCCGGCGTCATGGCGCGCAAGTCGGTCCACGAGCCGCTGCAGACCGGCATCAAGGCCATCGACGCGATGATCCCGATCGGCCGCGGCCAGCGTCAGCTGATCATCGGTGACCGCCAGACAGGCAAGACGGCGATCGCGATCGACACGATCATCAACCAGAAGGCCAACTGGGACTCCGGCGACGAGAACAAGCAGGTCCGCTGCATCTACGTCGCCATCGGTCAGAAGGGCTCCACGATCGCCTCCGTCCGTGGTGCGCTCGAGGACGCCGGTGCGATGGAGTACACGACGATCGTCGCGGCTCCCGCCTCGGACCCGGCCGGCTTCAAGTACCTCGCCCCGTACACCGGTTCGGCCATCGGCCAGCACTGGATGTACCAGGGCAAGCACGTCCTCATCGTCTTCGATGACCTGTCGAAGCAGGCCGAGGCCTACCGTGCGGTGTCGCTCCTCCTGCGTCGTCCGCCGGGGCGCGAGGCCTACCCGGGCGACGTCTTCTACCTGCACTCCCGTCTGCTGGAGCGTTGCGCGAAGCTGAACGACGAGCTCGGCGCCGGATCGATGACGGGCCTCCCGATCATCGAGACCAAGGCGAACGACGTCTCGGCGTACATCCCGACCAACGTGATCTCGATCACCGACGGCCAGATCTTCCTGCAGTCGGACCTGTTCAACGCGAACCAGCGCCCCGCGGTCGACGTCGGCATCTCGGTGTCCCGCGTCGGCGGTGACGCGCAGGTCAAGTCGATCAAGAAGGTCTCCGGCACGCTGAAGCTCGAGCTCGCGCAGTACCGCTCGCTCGAGGCGTTCGCGATGTTCGCGTCCGACCTCGACCAGGCGTCGCGCCGGCAGCTCGAGCGCGGTGCCCGCCTGACCGAGCTCCTCAAGCAGCCGCAGTACTCGCCGTACCCCGTCGAGGAGCAGGTCGTCTCGATCTGGGCCGGCACGAACGGCAAGCTGGACGAGGTCCCCGTGGCCGACGTGCTGCGCTTCGAGGGCGAGCTCCTCGAGCACCTCCGTCGCAACTCCGAGGTCCTGAACACGCTGCGTGAGACGAACCAGCTCAGCGACGAGACCGTCGCCGAGATGTCGAAGCAGATCGACGAGTTCAAGAAGGGCTTCCAGACGAGCGACGGCAAGACGCTCGGTTCGGAGCAGTTCGAGTCCGCGTCCGCCGAGGACGTCGACCAGGAGCAGATCGTCAAGGGTCGTCGCTAGATGGCAGCACAGGTCCGGGTCTACCGGCAGCGAATCAAGTCCGCGAAGACCACCAAGAAGGTCACACGCGCGATGGAGCTGATCTCGGCGTCGCGGATCCAGAAGGCGCAGGCCCGCATGGCTGCGTCGGGTCCGTACTCGCGTGCGGTGACGCGTGCGGTGTCGGCCGTGGCGACGTTCTCGAACGTCGACCACGTGCTGACCACCGAGCCGGAGTCGTCGACCCGTGCGGCCGTCGTCCTGTTCACCTCGGACCGCGGACTGAACGGTGCGTTCTCCACGAACGTCCTCAAGCAGGGCGAGGAGCTCGCCTCCCTGCTCCGCAGCGAGGGCAAGGACGTCGTGTACTACCTGGTCGGACGCAAGTCCGTCGGGTACTTCGCCTTCCGTGAGCGCGACTCGGAACGCCAGTGGGTCGGGAACACCGACCAGCCGGAGTTCTCCACCGCCAAGGAGATCGGCGACGCCGTCGTGGCGAAGTTCCTCCAGGACACGGCCGAGGGCGGCGTGGACGAGATCCACATCGTCTTCAACCGCTTCCTGAGCATGGCCACGCAGGAGCCGCAGGTCGTCCGCCTGCTGCCCCTCGAGGTCGTCGAGGGCGTCGATGCGCCGTCGAACGACGAGCCGTTGCCGCTGTACGAGTTCGAGCCGGACGCCGATGCGGTGCTCGACTCGCTGCTCCCGGTGTACATCGAGAGCCGCATCTTCAACGCCATGCTCCAGTCGGCTGCTTCCGAGCACGCCGCACGGCAGAAGGCGATGAAGGCGGCGAGCGACAACGCCGACACGCTCATCCGCGACTTCACGCGACTCGCGAACAACGCTCGACAGGCCGAGATCACCCAGCAGATCTCCGAGATCGTCGGCGGCGCCGACGCCCTCTCGTCGAAGAAGAAGTAGTCGTCCGCGAAGCCCGCGGACACAACCCCCTCAGGAAGGCACCAGCCATGACCGACACCGCCATCACCGCGGTCGAGACGTCGTCGGCGCCCGGTGTCGGCCGGATCGCCCGTGTCACGGGCCCCGTGGTCGACATCGAGTTCCCGCACGACGCCATCCCCGAGATGTACAACCTCCTGTTCACGACGATCACCATCGGTGACTCGTCGCAGGAGATCGGTCTCGAGGTCGCGCAGCACCTCGGCGACGACCTCGTCCGCGCCATCTCCCTCAAGCCGACCGACGGTCTGGTCCGTGGCCAGGAGGTCCGTGACTCGGGCGCTCCGATCTCGGTCCCCGTCGGTGACGTCACCAAGGGCAAGGTCTTCGACGTGCTGGGGAACATCCTCAACACCGACGAGAAGGTGGAGATCACCGAGCGCTGGCCGATCCACCGCAAGGCCCCGGCCTTCGACCAGCTCGAGTCGAAGACCACCATGTTCGAGACCGGCATCAAGTCGATCGACCTCCTGACGCCGTACGTGCAGGGTGGCAAGATCGGCCTCTTCGGTGGAGCGGGCGTCGGCAAGACCGTCCTCATCCAGGAGATGATCCAGCGCGTCGCGCAGGACCACGGTGGTGTCTCGGTGTTCGCCGGTGTCGGCGAGCGCACCCGTGAGGGCAACGACCTCATCGGTGAGATGGAAGAGGCAGGGGTCTTCGACAAGACGGCCCTCGTGTTCGGCCAGATGGACGAGCCGCCGGGGACGCGCCTCCGGGTCGCCCTGTCGGCGCTGACGATGGCGGAGTACTTCCGCGACGTCCAGAAGCAGGACGTGCTCCTCTTCATCGACAACATCTTCCGCTTCACGCAGGCCGGTTCCGAGGTCTCGACGCTCCTCGGCCGCATGCCGTCCGCCGTGGGGTACCAGCCGAACCTCGCCGACGAGATGGGTGTGCTCCAGGAGCGCATCACCTCGACGCGTGGCCACTCGATCACCTCTCTGCAGGCGATCTACGTGCCGGCTGACGACTACACCGACCCGGCGCCGGCGACCACGTTCGCGCACCTCGACGCCACGACCGAGCTCTCCCGTGAGATCGCGTCACAGGGCCTCTACCCGGCCATCGACCCGCTGACCTCCACGTCGCGGATCATGGACCCCCGGTACCTGGGCGCCGACCACTACGAGACCGCGACGCGCGTCAAGCAGATCCTCCAGAAGAACAAGGAACTGCAGGAGATCATCGCCATCCTCGGTGTCGACGAGCTCTCCGAAGAGGACAAGATCACGGTCGAGCGCGCTCGTCGGATCCAGCAGTTCCTCTCGCAGAACACCTACATGGCCAAGAAGTTCACGGGCGTCGAGGGCTCCACGGTGCCGCTGAAGGACACGATCGAGTCCTTCCGCGCGATCGCCGACGGTGAGTTCGACCACGTGGCCACGCAGGCCTTCTTCAACGTCGGTGGCATCAACGACGTCGAAGAGAAGTGGGCACAGATCCAGAAGGAGAACCGCTGACATGGCGGGTCTCACCGTGAGTGTCGTCTCGGCTGACCGCGAGGTCTGGTCGGGCGACACCACCATGGTCGTCGCACGCACGACGGAGGGCCAGATCGGCATCCTGGCAGGGCACGAGCCGATGCTCGCGATCCTCGCCCAGGGTCAGGTCCGCATCACGCGGGCCGACGGCTCGACCGTCGCGGTCGACGCGGAGGACGGCTTCCTCTCCGTCGAGCACGACACGGTCACGATCGTGGCGCGGCAGGCCGCGCTTGCCTCCTGACCGGACTGACCGTCCTCCTCCCGCCGTCCGAGACGAAGCGGGAGGGCGGGGACCCGGAGCGCACGCTCGATCTGCGAGCGCTCTCCTTCCCGGAACTGGCTGCTGAACGGGCCGCGGTGATCACCGCGGCCCGTTCCGTCAGTTCCGAGGAGTCCTCTGCCAGGGCGGCGCTGAAGCTCGGCCCGAAGTCGATCGCGGAACGCCTCCGGAACCTCGAGCTCGACACGTCGGGCACTATGGCCGCGATCGACCGCTACACCGGCGTGCTGTACGACCCGCTCGACGCGCAACAGGCGGACGACGGGACGCGTTCGTGGTGGTTCGGCCACGTGATCGTGCAGTCGGCGATGTTCGGGCCGATCGGTGCCGGTGACCCGATCCCGGCGTACCGGCTCTCGCACGACTCGCGCCTGGGTACCGTGCGCCTCGGCTCGCATTGGCCAGGCCCCGCTGCGCGGGCGCTCGCGTCCCTGCCGGAGGGACTCGTGCTCGATCTCCGATCAGAGGGGTACCGGCAACTCGGTCCGGTCACGGGTGCCATCGCGCCTCGCGTCGTGAGCGTCGACGGCTCCGGCCGGCGGAAGGCGCTCAACCACTGGAACAAGACGGCGAAGGGGCGACTCGTGGCGCTCCTCGGGCGGACGTCCGCGAGCGTCGAGTCGATGGACGAGCTCGTCGACTGGGCCGCTGCGAACGGCGTCGTGTTCGAACGCGCGGACGGCGGGTGGGACCTCGTGGCCGAGAGCCTGGAGCCGCTCGCGGTCTGACCGGCTCACGTCGGCTCCTCCACAGGTCCCCGGCGGGCGCCCGCTGTGCACAGATCCACCGGCAGGTCCGGTCTGGAGGCGCGGCACCGGCTTCGATGGCGTGCATGATCCCCCTCACGACACGATCCGTCCCGGATGCAGCAGTCCGTTTCCCTCGCGAGATCGCGGCCGCCGTCACCCTCCCCGCCGCGTGTGCGGCGCTGGTCGCCGCCGACCCGGCAGCGCTGCGGCCGGCCGCCGCCATCGCCGTGCTCACCGCGTCCGCCGCGCTCGCGACCCGGCTTGCCATCGTGGAGTTCTTGGCCGCGCCCGGGTCACCCGATCCGCGCGCGGTCCGGAGCTTCGACCCGTTCTCCGACCCGATGCCGGCCGGACTCCAGGGTGTCGGGCCGGAACCCGACCGCGATCGCCTGCGGCGCGCGGGCGAGCGAGCGACGGCCGCTTGGCAGTTCTGGCGCACCGACGACCCCGCGCCCGACACCACGGTCGGTGCTGCCGGCGCACTGTCGATCGGCGCGTGGTGTGCGTGGGCGCTCGGCTCCAGCGCTCGGGCGGAGACGAGGGCCCGGTACGCGCTCGAGACACGCGCGGACGATCCGCTCGCGGGGCTCGTGCTCCGTTCCGTGCTCGCGCGCAGCGCTCCGACGTGGGAGCGGCGGTGACCCCTGGCGGAGCCGATCGTCTACGGTGGTCTCGATCATGCAAGGGAGGGGATCGGTGCGGGACGACAGCAACGGCGACGACGGCGACGGCGACGACACCGTCATCCGTCGTGCCCGACCCCGCTCGGCCGGTGCGCTCGGTGCTGACCCGGCCGCGCCGCTCGGTGCTGACCCGGCCGCCACGCTCGACGACGACCCGTTCGGTGACACCGTCATCCGTCCGCCCAGTCGCCCGTCGAGCCAGCCGGACGACGGGCCGGACGGCGACACGGTCCTCCGCCCTCGGCCGCGCGCGGACGCCGGCGGCCCCGCCGCCGATGCCGTCGGCGTGGCCGACTCGGTCGGTTCAGTCGGCTCGGTCGGCTCGGTCGACGACACGGTGGTCCGTGCGCCCCGCCGTCCCGCGTCGTCGGTGGCGGACATCGCGGACGTGCCCCCGGGCCTCCCGACCGCCGTCCGGCAGCGGATCCCCTCCATCCGGGTGGGGGACCGCGTTCTGCGGCTGGACCGGCCGGTCGTCGTCGGACGCCGACCGTCCGCCCCGCGGATCGCGACGGGCGACGGGACGGAGCTCGTGACGGTGCCCTCGCGCTCCGGACAGGTCTCCTCGTCGCACGTGCGCCTGCACGCCTCCGGCGAGGCCGCGGTGGTCGAGGACCTGCGGTCCACCAACGGCACGGTCGTCCGCCCGGCGGCCGGTGCCCCGTGGCGGATGCCCTCCGGTGCGTCGATCGTGGCCCTGACGGGTACGGTGGTCGAGATCGGGGATGGCAACGTCATCGAGATCCTGTCGCCGCACCTCCGGGTCGCAGCGGACGGGAACGGTCTCCCACCGTTCCCCGCCCCGGGGAACCAGGTGCCCGTCGTCCCGACGGACCACCCGTCGGCCCCACCCGAGACGCGCTGACCACTCCGGTCCGCCACCGACCCCCAGAGAGCGATCCTGAACCGTGACCGAACTCGGCCGAGCAGCGTCTGCGCACGCGATCGACGTCCCCGGTGCCGACGGCGCCACCCTCACGCTCTCGTGGGGAGCCGCCACCGACATCGGTCGACGGCGTGACCACAACGAGGACAGCTACGTCGTGAGTCCGCCGTTCTTCGTCGTCGCGGACGGCATGGGTGGACACCTGGCGGGCGACCGCGCGAGCGACGCGGTGGTCCGACGGCTCGAGCAGGTGACGGGTCAGCCCTTCACCACGCGTCAGGGCATCCAGCGTGCGCTCCTGCTCGCCACGGCGGACATCGAGCGCGCCGCGGGCGGCAACGCGATCGGTGCCGGTACGACCGTCACCGGCATCGCCCTCGTCGCCGCGCACGGGCAGCCCGCGGCCCTGGTGTTCAACGTCGGTGACTCCCGGACGTACCGGGTCGTCGACGGGACACTCCGCCGCGTCACCGTGGACCACTCGGTCGTGCAGGAGATGGTCGATGCCGGGCTGCTCCGTGCCGAGGACGCCGAGCGGCACCCGGACAGCAACGTGATCACCCGTGCCGTCGGGTTCGGCGAACCACCGGAGCCGGACTGGTGGACCCTTCCGCTCCGTGCCGGTGACCGCTACATCGTCTGCTCCGACGGCCTCACGAAGGAACTCGGCGACGCCGGCATCGCGCGCATCTCCGCTCGCGTGACGGACGCCCAGGCCCTCGCCGAGCGACTGGTCGGTGACGCCGTCGTCGCCGGTGGGCGGGACAACGTGACCGTCGTCGTGCTGCAGGTCGACGCAGCGCCGTCCGACGGCGACGTCGAGGACACGCTGCCACGCCACTGATCCACCCCCGAACTGGGGGATCACCGTCATCCCGCGCGCACCTGCGTACGGAATGTCGGTCGGGAGCGGTTCGTAGAATGACATGGCCGCGACGACGGAGAGACGGCCTCCGGGCCGGGGAGGAGGGGACCATGGCGCGACGCCTGCCGTCCGACCCGCCCGTCATCGCCGGGTTCAGTCCCGTGCACGTCCTCGGCTCCGGCGGGTTCGCCGACGTCTTCCTCTACGAGCAGGACATGCCACGGCGCCAGGTGGCCGTGAAGGTCCTGCTCGACGAAGTGGTCGACGACCACGTGCGGCAGATGTTCCAGGCCGAGGCGAACCTGATGGCGCGACTCAGCACGCACCCCTCGATCCTCACGGTCTTCCAGGCGAGCGTCGCGGCGGACGGCCGCCCCTACCTCGTGATGGAACTCTGCTCGTCCTCGCTCAGCGACCGGTACCGACGTGAACCCATCCCGGTGTCCGAGGCCCTGTCGACGGGCATCCGGATCGGTGCGGCGCTCGAGACCGCCCACCGCGAAGGCGTCCTGCACCGGGACATCAAGCCCTCGAACATCCTGCTCACCGCGTACGGCAACCCCGTCCTCTCCGACTTCGGCATCGCCGCCACGATCGGCGGGTCCGACCCGGACGAGCCGATCGGCATGTCGATCCCGTGGTCGGCACCCGAGGTCCTGATCGACGAGTCCCGCGGCACCATCCAGTCGGAGGTCTACTCGCTCGCCGCCACGGTGTACTCGCTCCTGGCCGGACGGAGTCCGTTCGAGGTCCGCGGCGGCAAGAACGGTGCCGCCGACCTGATGGCACGGATCGACAAGGGCGGCGTGAAGCCGACCGGCCGGACGGACGTCCCGCCGTCGCTCGAACGGCTGCTCGCCACGGCGATGAACCGCAAGCCCGCCGGACGACCGGCGACGGTGCTCGAGCTCGTCCGCGGGTTCCAGCAGGTGGAAGCCGAGCTCGGCATCCCGCAGACGGCCGCTGACGTCGCGGTCGAGTCCTGGGCGATCGCGACCCCGACCCCGGCTGGTGACCGGACGATGATCCGCGAGCTGCAGCCGCCGACCCGTGTCGGCGCGCGACGTCGTACCCGGAAGGCCGTGCAGGGCGGGGTGATGGCCGGGGGAGCGCAGAGCGTGGGTACGGTGCACCGGACGGGGTCCGTGACCCGGGCCCGCCGGAAGACCCGTTCCACGCTGGTCTGGGCGACGACGCTCGCCGTGGTCGTGGTCGCCGCACTCGTCATCGCCACGGTCATCGTGGTCGGCCGACTCGGCAACGGTTCCATCCCCGTCGTCGCCGACGTCCGGTCGACGTCGGCCGCCGGGTCGGTGACGTTCCGGTGGTCGGACCCCGGGCTCCGCGCTGGTGACACCTACGTGGTCTCCTCGAACGGAGCGGCCAGCCAGCAGACCGGGTCGACGTTCGTCGTGACCGGGTCGAAGGGCGACGAGCAGTGCATCTCCGTGGCGGTCAACCGCGACGGGAAGACGGGCGTCGCGAGCGCGCGGGAGTGCGCGACGATCGGCGGCGGCCGGTGATCCGCGGTCTCCTCGCCAAGTACCGGTCGGCGTCGATCACGGTCGCGGCCTCCGTGCTCGTCGGGGCGGTCGTGGCGACGGCCGCGGTCGTGTCGACCGGGTACCACACGCAGCGCGTCGACCTGGGGGACGGCACCGTCTGGGTCCCGTCCACCCAGTACGGAGCCGTCGGCCGCGCGAACACCGGCGTCCTCCAGCTCAACACCGCCGTCGAGACGGCGAGCGACGCACTCTCCGTGCTGCAGCGCGGTTCGACGGTGTACAGCGTCGACGAGACCAAGGGGACCGTCGCCAAGGTCGACGTCGTCGCGGCGAAGATCGGCGACGCGGTCACCCTGCCGGCGGGGACGCCGCACGTGTTCTTCGCGGGCGCCACGGCCGTGATCGGCAACGCCGACACCGGCGAGCTGTGGGCCACCCCGGCCGCGCACCTGGCCGACTTCGACGCATCGACGAAGGCCGACCTCACGCTCGGCGCCGACGCCGTGTTCGACGCCTCGGACGGCCACGTCGCCGTCTACTCGCCCAAGACGGCGACCGCGTCGCTCGTCGACGTCCGCTCGACTCCGTCCGTGCAGCAGCGGTGGACGGTGCGGATGACCCGCGGCGACGACTTCCAGGTCGCGACGTTCGGCGGGCACGTCGCCGTGCTCGACCGCACGAACGGAGCCCTGTCGGTGGACGGGAGCACCGTCGACCTCGGGGACCGCGTCGGTGCGTCCCCGTCCCTCCAACGGTCCGACGATGCCTCGAGCACCGTCGTCGTCGCCGGGACGGCCGGCCTCGCGAGGGTCTCGGCGTCCGGATCGGTCGACGCGACCGCGTTGGCGGTCTCGGGCCGCGCCTCCCGTCCCGTCGTCCTCGGCTCGTGCACGTACGCCGCCTGGGCCGGCGGACAGGCGATCAACACGTGCGACGGCCGGGCTCTGCAGCAGCTGCAGGGCGCCGCGGGCAGCGGCGACCTGCAGATCCTGCACAACGGCGACACCGTCGTCGCGAACGACGCCCGGAGCGGGAAGTCGTGGGCCGTCGGGCGGAGCGGGCAGCTCATCGACAACTGGTCCGACCTGATCAAGAAGGACCAGGATCAGCGGCGCGAGCAGGTGTCCGACAACCACCCGCAGATCGACAAGAACCAGAAGCCCCCCGTCGCGGTCGACGACGACCTCGGGGCGCGTCCGGGACGCACCACGAGCCTCCCGGTCCTGCTCAACGACTACGACCCGAACGGCGACCCGATCGTCGTCTCCGACGTCGGGACCCTCGACAAGTCGGTCGGCCGTGTCGCGGTCGTCGACGACGGACAACGGCTGCAGATCACGCTCGCTCCGAGAGCCAGCGGGACGGTCACGTTCCCTTACACGATCACGGACGGCAACGGCGGCTCCGACACCGCGACGGTGCGTGTCTCCGTGCGACCACTGTCGGAGAACGAGCCGCCACGGCAGGTCAGGGACACCTCGGCCGACGTGGTGCAGAACGGGCACGTCGTCACGAACGTGCTGGGGGACTGGGTCGATCCCGACGGAGACCCGGTGTACCTGAAGTCGGCGTCCGCGGGCGACGGCGACCGGGTCTCGACGACGCCCGACGGGCTGCTCGACTTCCGGAACGCGAGCGGCCGCACGGGCGACCGGTCCGTGCAGCTCGTGGTGAGCGACGGCCGGGCCGACGGCCGCGGTTCGGTCACCGTGCGCGTGGCCAAGCAGGGCAGCGTGCCGCTCTCCGCCGACCCGTTCCCCGTGCGGGGCTACGCCGGCAAGGCGTTCAGCGTGGCACCGCTCGACCACGTCCGCGGTGGCAACGGGACCGTGACGCTCACGAGCGTGTCCTCGACGAGCGGCCTCACCGTCACCCCGAGCTACGACGCCGGGACCTTCCGCGTGCAGGGGGTCGGCGCGGGGGACCACCAGCTCGTGTACACGGTGACCGACGGCACGAAGACGTCCAGCGGGATCGTCCGCGTCACGATCCTCGCGCCCCCGGACGCCTCCACGGCGCCGATCACGACCCCGAAGACCGTGTTCGTCAACACGCTGTCGACCAAGGACACCGACGTCACGGCCACGGACATCGACCCGGCCGGCGGGGTCCTGCTCGTGACGGCGCTCGACGGGCCTGACCGCGCCTCCGGCGTCCAGGCGACCGTCCTCGACCAGCACACCGTCCGCGTGACGTTGACGGCGCCCCTCGCCGGGGCCGTGTCCTTCGGGTACACCGAGACCAACGGGTTGGCGCAGGCGACCGGGACCATCACCGTCATCGAGATCCCGAGGCCGGACCGCATCCAGCCTCCCGTCGCGCAGCCGGACACCGCGACGGTCCGCGTCGGCGACGTGGCGAACATCGACGTGCTCGCCAACGACACCCAGCCCGAGGGCGAACCCCTGACGCTGCTGCCCGACCTGGTGCAGAACGTGCCCGGGGACGGCGGTCTGCTGTTCGCGTCCGGTGACCACCTCCGCTACCTCGCGCCCAAGACCCCGGGCAGCTACACCGCGGTCTACCGGGTCGCGGGTCCGGACGGCCAGTACGCGGACGCCGCCGTCTCCATCTCGGTCCGTGAGAAGGACGCTGCCACGAACAACCCGCCGGTCCCGCAGACGGTGACCGCGCGGGTCGTCGCCGGTCAGTCCGTGCGGGTCTCGATCCCGCTCAACGGGATCGACCCCGACGGCGACTCCGTGCAGCTCGTCGGTGTGGGGTCGAACCCCGACAAGGGATCGGTCAGTGACGTGGGCGCGGACGCGCTCACCTACGAGGCTGGGGATTACTCGGCCGGCACGGACGAGTTCACGTACACGGTGGTCGACGCGCTGGGTGCCCGGGCGACCGGCACGATCCGCGTCGGCATCGCCCCGCGGGCCGAGCAGGCGTCGAACCCGGTCGCGCAGGCAGACCACGTGACGATCCGGCCCGGGGGCTCCGTGACGGTGCGGGTCCTGCAGAACGACTCCGACCCGGAGGGTGGCCAGCTCACCGTGAGCAAGGCACAACCCACCGCCCAGGGGGTCATCGCCAAGGTGCTCCGTGGGCAGCAGATCCGGGTCACCCCGCCGAAGTCCGCGACCAGCGGCGACTTCGCGGTGCTGTACACGGCGGCGAACTCCAGTGGCGGTGCGAGCACCGCGTTCCTCACCGTGACGGTGGACAAGAACGCCGAGCCCCTCCGCCCCGAGGTCGACGACACCACCCTGGACCTGCAGGACATCCTGCACCGGCAGAGCGTCACGGTCGACGTACTCGCCAACGTGTTCTTCGCCGAGGGCACCGCGGCCGACCTGACCGTGGGTGTCGTCCCCGGGTACGGGGACAACGCACGACCGACCGACGACGGACGGATCGCCGTCCGCCTGACCAACACGTCGCAGACGATCCCGTTCTCGGTCGCGCGGAAGGACCACCCGGACATCGTCTCCTACGGGTTCATCCACGTCCCCGGGTTCGACGACGCCCTGCCGCAGGTGAACCGCAACGCACCGTCCATCTCGGTGAAGAGCGAGTCGCTCGTGCGGATCCCGCTCTCGGAGTACGTGGTGACGGCGAACGGGCAGACCGCCCGCATCACCGGGAAGAGCACCGTGAAGGCGACGCACGCCAGCGGGCAGGACCTGGTCGCCGACCCGATGACGCTGCAGTTCACGTCCGCGAAGCTCTACTACGGCAACGCGTCGATCTCCTTCGAGGTCACCGACGGGTCGAGCGCGAACGGCGGCAAGGGCCGCGTCGCCACGCTCGTCCTGCCGATCAAGGTCCTGCCGCGCTCGAACCAGCCCCCCGCGTTCACCGGATCGGCGCTCGAGATGCAGCCGGGTGAGGCCCGTACCGTGGACCTCGCGAAGCTGACCGACTACCCGTACCCGAAGGACCTCCCGGAACTCCGGTACGCGATCGTCAGCCAGCCCGCGCAGGGCACCACGGCGACGATCTCCGGCCAGCGCCTGACCATCCAGGTCGCCGACAGCGCGCAGAAGGGCACGTCGGCCACCATCGGGGTCGGGGTCTCCGACGCGTCGAACCAGGGACGATCCGGCACCGTCGGCGTCCGCATCGTCGGGTCCACCCGGCCGCTGGTCCAGCCGGCGCCGGACAGCGGCGTGGCGGCGCGTGGCCAGACCACGACGATCGACGTGCTCGCGAACGACCAGCCGACGAACCCGTTCCCGAACGAACGACTGCGGGTCGTGAACATCCGCGGCCTCGGCGGCGGTCTCCCCGGTGGCATCACGGTGACGCCGAGCGGGGACAGGTCACAGCTGCAGGTCCGCGCCTCCGACAGCGCCAAGCCGATCGACGTGCACCTGCAGTACCAGGTGGCCGACGCCACGAACGACCCCGCCCGCTTCGTCTGGGGCGACGTGACGATCTCCGTCCGGGACGTCCCGGACGCACCGGGTGCGCCCACCCGGACGGGCTCGTACCAGGGCGGCCAGGTGACGCTCACGTGGTCCACCCCGCAGGCGAACAACTCGCCGATCACGGGTTACCGGGTGACGGGCACGAACGGTGTCGCGAAGAACTGCGGCACGGCGACGGTCTGCACCATCACGGGGCTCGACCCGAAGGCGTCCTACCGCTTCTCGGTGATCGCGACGAACGCGGTCGGCGATTCGAAGCCCTCCGCGACGTCGACCGACATGAGCGCCGACTTCGTACCCGCGCCCCCGACCGGCATCCAGGTCCGCCCGAACGGCTCGACACCCAACCAGCTCGACGTGACCTGGAACAAGGTGGACGCGCCGAACAACGGCAGCCCGGTGAGCAACTACCTCGTCACGATCAACGGGCCGGGGCTCTCGACGCAGCGGAACACCGGGACGGCCACGTCGACCTCGTTCGCCGGTGCGCAGTCGGGTGGTCAGTACACCGTGACGATCTCGGCTCGGAACGGCGCTGACCGCAACAACACGGTGGTGCAGTGGAACTCGGCATCAGCCACGGGTACTGCCGTTGGCGTGCCCGGAAAGCCCGCCAGCGTCTCCGCAGTCGCAGGCAACCAGGCGGACGACGCCGGAAAATCGACGGTCACAATCACCTGGGGAGGCGCCGACGCAGCGGGCGGTCCCTCGCTGACCTACAACGTCTACCGCTCGTCCAACGTCGAATGCTCGAGCAACCCGGGCGGCTCGCTTGGGTCATCCAGCCCGGCCATCGATCACGGCGTGGACGGCGGCGGGGCAACCTACGCGGTGACGGTCTCCAACGGGCTCTTCTGCAACGTGGCCTACGCGAACGCGGTCACTTACGAGCGACCCAGCGGCACCCAGTCCGCGGTCACCACTCTCGTCCCGCAGGACGGCTCCAATTCGCAGTTCAACCTTCAGGTCACGGCGCCGAACCAGCGCGTCGACCACTTCTTGCTCGAGACCGGGAACGAGCCGGTGGACCTCGCTCCCGGTTCTTCATGGGTCGGCGTTCCGGGAGCGGGTGCACGGAATGTCAAGTCGTCGCTTGTCCTCCGAGCCTGCGGCGGGCCCGGCTCCTCCTTCTGCACCACCGACGCTGACTCGTCCCAGTTCTCCGGTGCCGCGATCGACACCAGTGGCTCCGTCACGAAAGCGCAGCAACAATCGCCGCTCGAGGTGAGTGGCCCCGCAGGCGCGGACATCACCGTGGAGCAGTACACAGCGACTTGGTACGACGCGGACGGAAACGCCTCCGTCTTGACCAGCAGCTGGGCCCCCACAGGGACCGGACCCACACCGCCGGATTCGCCCCTATTCCGCGCAGCGACGGTGACGGTGACCGCGCAGGTCTCTGTCGACGGCACGGACCTCCGCGCCACCGGGGTCGTAGCCGCATCAAAACCGATCGCTGACGCTCCGGCTCCCTCCGGCGCTCCGGCTCCCTCCGGTGGCTGATGGTCCCACCCTCGGTCCCTACGCTATCCGTACAGCTATCCCCGAGAACGAGGAACGACACCGCATGAGCATGACCCCGGAGCAGGCCACCTGGTTCGCCGACGTCGCCGGCCGCATCGTGACCAACGTCGAGCAGGTGCTCCTCGGGAAGACGTTCGTGATCCGCCTCGCGGTCACGGCGATGCTCAGCGAGGGCCACCTGCTGCTCGAGGACGTCCCCGGCACGGGCAAGACGAGCCTCGCCCGCGCGATGGCCCAGAGCGTCCAGGGGTCCACGAACCGCATCCAGTTCACCCCCGACCTGCTGCCCGGCGACATCACCGGCATCAGCGTGTACGACCAGCGCACGCAGGAGTTCGACTTCCACCGCGGGCCGGTGTTCGCGAACATCGTCCTCGCCGACGAGATCAACCGCGCGAGCCCGAAGACGCAGTCTGCGTTGCTCGAGGCGATGGAGGAGTCCGCGATCACGGTCGACGGTGTCACCCACCGACTTGCCGCTCCGTTCATGGTGATCGCGACGCAGAACCCGATCGAGCAGGCGGGCACGTACCGTCTGCCGGAGGCGCAGCTCGACCGCTTCCTGATGAAGGCCTCCATCGGATACCCGGACCACGCCGCGACCGTGAAGATCCTCGAGACGTCGTCCGCGCCGTCGTCCTCGGTCCCGCTCGCGAGCGTCGTGCCCGCCGCGACGATCACCGAGATGGCCACGTTGGCGCGCTCCGTCCACGTGGACGCGGTCATCGCGGACTACGTCGCCCGCCTGGTCGACGCGACCCGTTCGGCGAGCGAGGTGCGGCTCGGCGTCAGCGTGCGCGGGGCGATGGGGCTCATGCGGGCCTCGCGGGTCTTCGCCGCCCTGAGCGGCCGCCACTACGTGACGCCGGACGACGTGAAGGCCCTCGCGATCCCGGTGCTGGCGCACCGCATGGTCCTCGACGCCGAAGCGGAGTTCGACGGTGTCAGCGCGACGAGCGTCGTGTCACAACTCTTGGTCGAGACGCCCCCACCCGCGGACCGGGTCGCCTCGTGACCGACCGCCGGCCCGTCTCCACGCGCTCCCGCCGCCCGTCCTCGACGCGGTCGCGTCGCGGGACGGCGGCGTCCGAGCGCACGGGGACGGTCGCCGGCATGACCAACGTCCGGACGCGCATCGTCGGGGACCGTGACGGCGTCACCGCCGACGCGGTCGTCGGTCTGGTCCGGGTCTGGGCGACGGTCTGGAGGCTCGTCAAGCGTGGGTGGGGCGAGGTCTCCTCCGTCATCACCGGCCTCGGTTGGACGGTCGCCGCGCTCACGCTCGTCGCGTTCGTCGTCGGGTACCGGTTCGGGCTCCGCGAGGTCGTGGTCGTCGGGTTCGCGGGCGCCGTCCTCGTCGTGGTCGCGGCCATCGCCCTCATCGGCCGGTCGCGCCTCCAGATCCGGATGCGCCTGCCGGTGCACCGGGTCGCCGTCGGAGACGCGGCCGGGGTCGTCGTGACCGCGGAGAACCCGTCGCGGCTGCCGTCCGTCCCGACCACCGTGGAGGTCCCGGTCGGCGTCGGCCTGGTCGACGTCGCCATCCCCGCGATCGGACCGCGCGGCGCCTTCGAACGATCGGTCCCGGTGCCGACGTCGCACCGCGGGGTGCTCGACGTCGGGCCGGTCACCGGTGTGCGCGCGGACCCCGTCGGACTCGTTCGCCGGGAACTCGTGTGGACCGAGCGGGAACAGGTCATCGTGCACCCGCGGACCATCGCGATCCCGTCGACGAGCACCGGGTTGGTGCGGGACCTCGAGGGGCAGGCGACCACGGACCTGTCGCCCGCCGACATCGCCTTCCACGCGATCCGCGAGTACATGCCGGGCGACGACCCCCGGACCATCCACTGGAAGTCCACGGCGAAGTCCGGCGCGCTGATGGTGCGTCAGTTCGAGGACACCCGGCGATCGCACCTCGTGATCGCCCTGGCGCTGTCCCGCACGGAGTTCGCCGCCGACGAGGAGTTCGAGCTCGCGGTGAGCGCCGCGGCGTCCCTCGGGAGCCGGGCGATCCGCGACGGTCGCGAGGTCACCGTCGTGGTCTCCGAGCGGACCCCCGAGTTCGCCAAGCGGGCGGTGTACGCGGTGCGGTCGCTCCCGACGGTCACGCCCACCCGTCTGCTCGACGACTTCGCCCGCGTCAGCCTGGCGGATGCCTGCCTGCCGATCGCCGAGGTCGCACGCCTGGTCGGGCGGGACACCGCCGGCATCTCCGTCGCGTTCCTCGTCGTCGGGTCCTCGGTGGGACTGCCGGCACTCCGGCTCGCCGCCACCCGCTTCCCGGTCGGCGTCGAGGTGGTCGCGGTGATCTGCGAGCCCGAGGCGCAGCCGCGGTTCGTGCGCGTCGCCGGCTTGACGGTGATGACGATCGGCTACCTCGACGACCTGCGGCACGCCCTGCACCGGTCGGGAGCCGCAGCATGAGCGCCACACCGGTACCGGCCGAGCGCGGCCGCCGGGCCGTCCGACGCTCCGATCGACGGCAGGTCCGTCGGTTCGCACCCGTGCGTCTGGCCGGCGGGACCCTGGTCGTCTGGTTGTTGCTCGTGGTCGCGAGCACCGCGTGGTGGCCCGTGTACCGCGACGGCTCGATGATCGTCGCCGCGGTGACCGCGATCGTGTTCGGCACCGTGGTGGCGCTCCTCGGCGCGGTCCTCCGTCTCCCGACCGCGGTCGTCGTGGTCGCGACCGTCGCGGTGTTCGCGGTGAGCGGGGTCCCTGCTGCGGTGCCGGGCGAGGCGAACGGCGTCCTGCCGACCGGCACCGGGCTGCTCTACCTGTTCGCCGGAGTCGCCCTCGGTTGGAAGCAACTGGTGACCATCAGCCTGCCGGTCGGGTCCTACGAAGCCCTGCTCGTGCCGTACTTCGTCACGCTCCTCGTGGCGACGGTGACGGCCGTGAGCGTGGCGACCCGTGCCTCCCGTCAGGAACTGGCGAGCATCCCCGCCCTGGTCCTCTTCGCAGCGGGCGTCGTCGTCGGGCCCAGCCGGCTCGACACGTCCATCGCGACCGCGGTCGTCCTCGGCGCGATCGCGCTGGTCTGGGCGCTCACGCTCCGGCACGTGCGGCGCGCGGTCGCCGTGTCCTCGACCATCGGCGCGCCGGTCCCGGTCCTCCGGTCGATCGTGCGGCCGGCGCTCGTCGGCACCGGCACGATCGTCGCTGCGGCCGTGGTCGCGACCGGTCTCGGCCTCGTCGCACCACCGACTGTCGGTCGGACGGTCGCGCGGACCGACGTCGTGAAGCCCTTCGACCCGCATGGGTACGTGAGCCCCCTCAGCGGGTTCCGTGCGTACGAGGAGCCGGGCGCCTCGGACGCGCCGCAGCTCCGGGTCACCGGGCTGCCGTCCGACGGCTTCGTCCGGATCGCCACGCTGGACACGTACGACGGAGTGGTCTACCAGGTCGGCGGCAGCGACGGTTCCTCGGAGTCCGGGACCTTCGAACGGGTCCCGACGTCGGTCGACGTCCGCGGGGTGCGGGGCACGACGGAACACGTCGGGATCACGGTCGACGGCTACTCCGGAGTCTGGCTCCCGACGGTCGGCGACCTGCAGCACGTCGCGTTCTCCGGGCGGGACGCGGAGAAGGCCCGCGGCGCGTTCTTCTACAACAGCGCGACGGGGACCGGCGCGGTGGTCGGCGGAGTCTCGCGTGGGACCCGGTACGACCTGACGGCGGTCGTGCCGGAGCAACCCACCGACGCGCAGCTCGCCGCGGCCCGACCGGGTTCGGCGACGATCCCCGCGGCGAAGGGGGTGCCGGACGCGGTCCGTGACACGGTCCAGGCGACGACCGGCGACGCGACGACCGACGGTGCCAAGCTCGTGGCGATGGTGCAGGCCCTCAAGCGCAAGGGGTACGTGAGCCACGGCGTCGGGGACGACCGCGTGAGCCGGTCGGGGCACGGTGCCGACCGCATCCAGGAACTCCTCACCTCGCCGCTCATGATCGGCGACCAGGAGCAGTACGCGGTCGCAGCCGCGCTGATGGCGCAGCAGCTGGGCTTCCCGTCCCGCGTCGTCCTCGGGTTCGCGCCGGGCGGTGACTCCGGGGCGGGGGCCGGGGCACCGACGGGCGGGTCCGTGACCTTCCGCGGGTCGGACGTCACCGCGCGCATCGAGGTCGACACCGCACAGTGGGGCTGGGTGACGATCAACCCGAACCCCGTCGTCCGGCAGATCCCCGACGCCCAGCAACAGACCCCGCAGCCCGTCACACGGCCCGAGACGGTGGTCCCGCCGCCCCCGGCCGAGCAGCAGGACCAAGGGCAGCAGGCGCCGCCGCAGAGTGACCGGAACACGCCGCCGGTCCAGCCGCTGTGGCTGCAGATCCTGCTCGCGATCCTGCCGTGGGTGCTCGCCACGCTCGGGTTCGTGGCCCTGGTGCTCGCCCCGTTCGCGGCGATCGTCCTGGTGAAGCGGCTCCGTCGTCGCCGACGTCGGCTCGCGTCCACTCCGCGTGAGCGGATCGTGGGCGCCTGGGACGAGTACCGCGACGCGCTCGTCGACCGCGGACACCTGGTCGCGGCTGCGGCGACGCGACGGGAGGCGATCGTCGGTGCACCGGGAGAGGGTGGGACCGGCTTGGCCGCCCTGGCGGACCGGGCGGTCTTCGGCCCGAGCGACGCCGACCCGCAGACCGCGGACCGCATGTGGTCCGCGGCGGACGAGGCGATCGGGACCCTCCACCAGGGCCGCACCCGCCGTGAACGGTTCCGCGCGGCCGTGTCGCTCCGGTCGCTCCGGATCGCGGCGCGGGCACGCTCCGCGAGCGCTGCGGTCGCGACCGGCGCCGCTCGGGCCGGACAACGCGGGCCGGACCGGCAGGGCACGTCGCGCCGTCGTGACTACGATGGCCGGAGGCCGGACAAGCGACGCGGACGGCCGGATGAGGACAGAGGCACCACGTGATCAGATGCGAACACTGCGGATCGATGCTGCCGGACGGAGCCATCTTCTGCGGTGAATGCGGACGTGCGGTGACCGCTGCGGCGAGCCGTCGACCCGCCGCAGCGACGCCGGTCGAGCAGGCTCCGCCACCGCCGCTGCAGCAGCCGGACCCGCACGGGCGTCGGCCCGACCCCGCGACCGAGGCCTGGCTCCCGGAGTCCACCCTCGACCCTGCCACGCGTGCGTGGCTCACCGGCGAGGACCGTCGGGACACACAGCCGCCCGCCCCGGTGCCGGTGTACCGGCCCGCCGACGCCGTCCCGCGTTCCGCTCCCACGCACGTGCACGGTGGCGACTCGGGGCTCTCCTCGGGCCCTCGTGAGCACGCGGTGCCGGCCGAGCCCTCGCTCGACCCCAACGGGTACCCGGACGCCCCCGTCGATCCGTCGACACTGTCCGGCACCGAGCACGCCGGCGCGGCAGCGTTCGACGACGTCGACGACCCCGAGGTGACCCGGGTCGCTCGACGTGCCCAGCCCCCGCGGCCAGACGGTGACCGGACCCCGACCGGCGCGCCGTCGCAGGGTCCCGCGGCAGCATCCTGGGCACCGCCGGCTGCCGAGCCCGCACCCTCCGCCCCGGCCTGGTGGGTCGGGCGAGCGAACACGGACGCCGATCCGGACGGTGCCCGCAGCGCTGAGCAGCAGGACCTCGTTGACCAGCAGCACCCGGGCGACCAGCGTGCGGACGGCGCGGACGCTGCTGCCGGCCCGCAGCCGGGCGACACCGCGGTGGTGGAGCCCCTGGTGGACCGTCGGCCCCCGCGCCCCACGCCGCTCGTCCAGCCCGGCGCGCAGGGCAGCGTGTGCCACGTGTGCGGGCACCAGCTCGAACCGGACGACATCTTCTGTTCGGAGTGCGGCGCGGTCCGCCCGGCGGTGACCGCCGCCTTCACGGGTCCGGTCATGCCGCTCCCGATGACACGGCCGGACTGGGCCGCTGACGACTCGGACGTCCTCGGCGGACGCGGCGACGAGGACGCGAGTGAGCCCGACGGTGGTGCAGGGTCCACCGGTGTGACCGAGTCTCCCGCCGGTCCGGAGGACTGGTCGGACGACCACGACGACCGCGACAGCCATGACGGTGAGGTCCGACGCGGCGACGACCGGTCGGCCGCCGACAGCGCTGGCGATTCCGGGGTGCACCCCGGCCCGGTTGACGGTGCCGACGGAGTTGACGACGTCACGTCAGCGGACGGACGACCCGAAGGGGCACACACCGCCGCGGACGTGCCGGCCTCCGACGGACCCAGCGCTGAGCGTCCGCGCGGCGCGCACGCGGCCCCGACGCCCGAGTCGGACGGCGGTCGTGCTCCCGATGCGTCGTCGACGCCGGTGTCGCCCACCGTTCCCCGTTCCGCTCCGGCCGCCCCCGGTGTCCCGATGGCGGCACCGCTGCCCCCGGTTCCGGGAGCCGCGGGATCGGCGCTCCCGCTGCGGGACGTCGAGGACTCGTCAGCCGGTCGCGAGGCACACCCAGGAGGCGTGCTGTCCGCTGCTGACGGTCTGGCGGGCGATGCACCTGACGACGCTGTCGACGACGAAGACGTCGACGAGACCCGCATCGTGTCGAAGACCCCGACGCGTGCGCCGTTCGTCCTGCACTTCAGCACCGGCGAGCGCCTGGGCGTGCACGGCACGGGGCTGCTGGGCCGACTGCCGCGGCCGCAGCCGGGGGAGCGGTTCGACGACCTGCTCACGATCCACGACCCGGGCAAGTCCGTGTCGAAGACGCACCTCGAACTCGGTCGGGACGGCGACGACCTGTGGGTGTCCGACCGGTTCTCCGGGAACGGCACGGTCATCCGCCACATCGACGGCTCGATCCGGCGCTGCGAACCCGGTCGTCGGTACCGGGTCGAGCGCGGCGCCCGTGTCGACGTCGGCGAGCAGTTCTTCCTCGTCCAGTAGGCCCCCGGGAGCGCTCCGCGCTTCCTCCACAGCAGCAGGAGGGGCGGAGCGCTTCCACATCTGCGGCTTCGAACTGCCCGCTGCCTCCGCTGTCGTGCTCCGATGGGGGCATGTCCCTGTTCGTCGCCCGGTGCTTCCTCGTGACCGGCGCTGTGCTGTCGGTGCTCGTCGGGGTGTTCGCGCCGATCGCCGATGCGGGCCGTCTCGCGTTGATCGCGGCGGGGGCAGGATGCGCGGTGCTCGACGTCGTCCTCGCCCGGTCGTCCGTCGACGGGGCCGACGATCCGCCAGTGCCCGTCCTCGCTCGTGCCGTGCCTGCGGAGGCGACGGCGCAGACGGCAGGTCCGGCAGGTCCGGTAGGGACGGCAGGTCCGGCAGGGACGAGCGGGCCGGGAGGCACGGGATCGCCCGCAACGCTGGGCGCGCTCGGAGCGGCCAGCGCTGGTGCGGCGGGGGAGGCGGTCGGCTCGGACCACACGGCCCCCGGATCGCTGGTCCCCAGCCGGGCCCTCGTCCCCGGCCACGCCCTCGTGCTCGGCCACGGGATCGTGCGGGGGCAGGTGGGTGGACCTCCGGAGGTGGTCGGCGTCCACGAGCGGCACGTCCTCGTCGTGGGACAGGGCGCCCTGGCACAGGCGGTGTTCACCGCGGTCGCCGAGCAGGTGCGCCGTGCCGCCGGACGCGACGACATCGTCCGGCGGGTGGGTCCGCCCGGCGATCACGTTCGTGCCGGACCGATCGCGCGGGGGCGCGGTGACGGCTGCGCGGGCGATGGGGCACGGAGCGTCGGGTCAGCACGCGCCGGCGGGACCGCCGTTGTCCCGGACGGCGTCGCCGTGGCCGTGCGCCTGCGCAGCACGGGTGAACCGATCACGACCGTCGTGCTGGTGCCGGGGCTCGGCAGCGCTCCCAGCCGCTGGGACGTGGCGATCGAGGTCTCGCGCTACGGATGCCTGGTCCGCCGACCCGGCCGCGATCGCCGCGACCACGGCAGCACAGGGCGGCACCACGACCGCCGTGACGGGACGACTTGCGCCGATCGCCTTCCCGGTTCGGACGGCTCGGACGGCTCGGACCGCTCGGGCGCTGCCCTGGCGTCGGCCGATCGAACCGTTCCGACCCTGATCGCTCCGGTGTTGCCGCTCGTCAGGGTCTCCGGAGGCTGACGTGCGCTCGACGACGGGTCAGCGCAGCCCGGACCCCACGCGCACCGCACCCACCGGAACCCCGCCGCCGAGCACCCGCTCACCGGTCGCCGCCATCACGCCGGCGACACCCTCGGCCGACACCATCCCGTTCCGCTCCAGCAGGGTCAGCGCCGCGAGGGTACCCGCGCGCTGGGACCCGTCCAGCGTCTTCACCGCGACGGCCGCGCCGCCGGGGAGGCCCATCACCATGACCCCCTCGGCGCCGAGCTTCGCCAGCACACCGAGCCGCTCGATGGTCACCGTGTTCGCGCGCCCCACCCCGTCGATCGCCCACGGATGCGCGAGCACGGCATCGGTGAGCGCGGCCGCTCCGTCGTCCGACCGCGCAACCACACCGGCGAAGCCCCGGGCCAGTCCTGCGAGCGTGAGCGGGAAGACCGGCGCACCGCAGCCGTCGGTCCCCACCAGGTCGACGACCTCGTGGGTGAACTCCTCCACGGTCTCACGCACCCGCTGCTGCAGGGGATGCGTGATCTCCAGGTAGGTCCGCTCGTCCCACCCGTTCACCCGGCAGGCCGCGAGCATCCCCGCGTGCTTGCCCGAGCAGTTCATCGCGAGCCGCCGCGGTTCCGTCATCGTGCGGGCAGTGGCCCGGTCGAAGGGCATGTCCGGCGGGCAGCGGAGGTCGTCCTCGACGTGGTCGAACGACTCGAGCATGTGGCGTGCGATCGCCTGGTGCGCTGCGGTCCCGGCGTGGCTCGCCGTGCTGAGCACGAGCTCCTCGGCGTCGAACACGGCCCCGGCCCGGCGGACCGCGAGCGCCTGGAACGGCTTCATGGTCGATCGGGGGTACACGCTCGCGCTGCTGTCACCGACCGCGTCGATCACGGTGCCGTCAGCGGCGACCACGACCCCGGCGCCGATGTGGCGGCTCTCGTCGAACCCGTTGCGATCGAGCACCGCCAGCTCGACCGACCCGTCGGCGGTGAGAGGATGGCGATCAGTGCGGACATCGGAGCTCACCGTCATGGCGCCACTGTACCGAGACGTACGGCGGCCGACACCACCGGCACGCGCGGCACCGGCACCCGTACCGACACAGACCGAACCCCGACGAAGGGCGACCCCCGTGACCGACCACTCCTACGAGGTCTCCGTCCACTGGACCGGCGACCGCGGCACCGGCACGAGCGGCTACCGCGACTACGGCCGTGACCACGTGGTCCACGCCGCCGGCAAGACCGACATCCCCGGCTCCGCCGACCCCACGTTCCGCGGCGACCGCGACCGGTGGAACCCGGAGGAGCTCGTGGTGGCGGCCCTCGCCCAGTGCCACATGCTCAGCTACCTGCACGTCGCGGTGCAGCAGGGATTCACGGTCGTCGACTACCAGGACCGCGCCACCGCGAGCCTGGACCTGCACCGGGACGGCTCCGGCGAGCTGACCGTGGCGACGCTGCACCCGGTGGTGACGATCCTCGAAGCCGATCGTGTCGCGGACGCCGAGGCAGCCCACGGGGAAGCGAACCGACTGTGCTTCATCGCCCGCTCGGTCGCGTTCCCGGTCCACCACGAGGCGACGATCCGCGTCCGTTCCACGCCACTCGCAGGCGAGTCTTCGACAGGTGCGGCAGACTGACCCCTCGTGAAGCGTCTCCGCCTGCTCCCGATCGTCCTCGTCCCCGCCGTCGTGCTGGGACTCGCCGCGTGCTCGTCCTCCGGATCGAACGCGACGGCCTCGCCGAGCGCGTCTGGCGGCGCCACCCCCGCGCCCATCACGTCCTGCCCTGACCCCGGCACGGCGTCGAAGGCGATCAAGGTCTCCGGTGCGGTCGCCTCGAAGACGGCGCCGACGGTGCAGTTCAGCAAGGGCCTGACGGCGACGCCGCCCCAGGCGAGCGTCGTCAAGCGGGGTTCGGGCAAGTCGCTGAAGAAGGGCGACTACGCCCAGGTCTCGTACGCGGTGTACAAGGCGTCGGACGCCAAGAAGCTCGGCGCGGTCGGGTTCGACCAGGGCAACCCCCAGGTGCTCTCGGTCGGTGGAACCGGCTTCGGTGCGCTGCTCGCCTGCTCCAAGGTCGGTGAGCGCATCGCCGCCGTGGGCGAGGCCGCCGCGCTCGGGTTCAACACCGGCGGCGAGATCGTCGTGATCGCGGACGTGGTCGCCCAGACCCCCACGAAGGCGACGGGCAGCACGCAGCCGCAGGACCCGAAGCTCCCGACGGTCAAGGACAAGTCGAACGGCGAGCCGGAGATCACGGTGCCGTCGGGCGTGCCCGCGCCGTCGAAGACCACGGTCGAGGTCCTGAAGCAGGGCACCGGTGCTGCGATCGCTGACGGTGACACCGCCCTCGTCCAGTACAAGGGCGTCCTCTACGACGGCGGCAAGGAGTTCGACTCCTCGTGGTCGAAGGGCGCTCCGACGACGTTCACGATCGCCGAGGGCTCCCTCATCAAGGGGTTCGTCACCGGCCTCGTCGGGCAGAAGGTCGGCTCGCAGGTCCTCATCGTGGTGACGCCCGCCGACGGCTACGGCGCGAGCCCGCAGGAAGGGTCCGGCATCCCGAAGAACGCGACCCTGGTGTTCGTCGTCGACATCCTCGCCAAGGGCTGACCGGGCGTGACGGACCGTCGCCGCATCGTCGTCCTCGGCAGCACCGGCTCGATCGGCACGCAGGCGCTCGACGTCGTCGACCGCAACCCGGACCGGTTCGAGATCGTCGGCCTCACCGCGGGCCGGAACGCCGAGCAACTCGCTGAGCAGGCCGCCCGCTACGGGGTGCGGGACACCGCCCTCGGCGCCGAGGACTCCGAGCGCCTGGTCCGCAGTGTCGAGGCCGACGTCGTCCTCAACGGCATCACCGGTTCGGTCGGTCTCGGCCCGACGCTCGCCGCCCTCGAGACCCGGGCGACGCTCGCGCTGGCGAACAAGGAGAGCCTGATCGTCGGCGGATCGCTCGTGCAAGCGGCGGCCGCCCCCGGCCAGATCGTCCCGGTGGACAGCGAGCACTCGGCCATCGCGCAGGCGCTCCGTTCCGGTGCCGATCCGGAGGTGCGTCGTCTCGTCCTGACCGCGAGCGGCGGCCCGTTCCGTGGTCGCTCCCGGGCCGAGCTCCGCGACGTCACCCCCGCGCAGGCGCTCGCCCACCCGACGTGGGACATGGGCCTCGTCGTGACGACGAACTCGGCGACGCTCGTCAACAAGGGACTCGAGGTCATCGAGGCCCACCTGCTCTTCGGCGTCCCCTACGACCGCATCGACGTCACGGTGCACGCGCAGTCGATCGTGCACTCGATGGTCGAGTTCGTCGACGGTTCGACGATCGCACAGGCCTCGCCGCCCGACATGCGGTTGCCGATCGCCCTCGGTCTGGCGTGGCCCGACCGGGTGCCGAACGTGGGCGTGCCGCTCGACTGGACGACCGCGAGCACCTGGACGTTCGAGCCGCTCGACACGGACGCCTTCGGTGCGGTCGCCCTCGCCAAGCGCGTCGGTGCGCTCGGGGGCACGTACCCCGCCGTCTTCAACGCCGCCAACGAGCAGGCGGTCGCCGCGTTCCACGCCGGAGCCATCGGGTTCCTCGACATCGTCGAGACCGTCGAGCGGGTCGTCGAGCAGCACGAGCCGGGGGAGTCGACGCTCGAGGGCGTCCTGGCAGCGGAGCGATGGGCGCGCGGCGCCGCGGACCACGCGCTGACGCGCTGACACCGCCGACCGGGAGGCACGCCAGACCTCTCAGGGCACGCTCGGCTCGGTCATGGGCCGGGTCCCGTACCCTTTCCCGGTGACCGTCGAATCCGTCCTGCTCTTCATCCTCGGCGTGGTCGTCTTCATCGTCGGCCTGCTGGTCTCGATCGGACTCCACGAACTCGGGCACCTGTCCTTCGCGAAGCTCTTCAACGTCAAGGTGACGCAGTACTCGCTCGGGTTCGGCAAACCGCTCTGGTCGTTCCGACGGGGCGAGACCGAGTACGGCATCCGACCGATCCTGCTCGGCGGCTACATCTCGATGGTCGGCATGCTCAAGCCGCGGGCCTCCGGACGCGAGATCACGAACACCGGGTTCTACAGCGCCTTCGTGCAGGACGCCCGGCAGGCCAGCGCGGAGCAGATCGCGGAGTCCGGCGGTGAGGACGCCCGGGCCTTCTACCGCCTCACCCCGTGGAAGCGCATCATCGTGATGGTCGCCGGTCCGGCGATGAACCTGGTGATCGGCATCGTGCTGTTCGGCGTGCTCCTCGTGGGCTTCGGCGCACCCACCACCACCTTCACGTCGAGCGTCGACTGCGTGCTCCCGACGAGCCAGTCGACGGCGTGCTCGTCCAGTGACCCGGTCTCGCCCGCCAAGCAGGCCGGCATCCGTGCCGGCGACGTGGTGCGTTCGGTCGACGGGCGACCGGACCCGACGATCGCGGAACTGTCCGCGGTCTTCCAGCGCTCCGCGGGCAAGCCGGTGCGGGTCGTCGTCGAACGGGACGGCGCCGAGAAGACGCTCCGGATCACCCCCACCACGGCCACCCGCGACGTGTACGACGCCAACGGCACGCTCGTCAAGAACGCGGACGGCTCGACGAAGACCCAGCGCGTCGGGGTCGTCGGGGTGAGCATCGGGCAGTCGCTCGTCCGGCAGTCGCCCGCGGCCGTGCTGCCCGCGACCGGAGCACAGATCGGCGCCTCGGCACACCTCATCATCGACCTGCCGCAGCGCCTGGTCGCGGTCTGGAACGCCGCGTTCGGCAGCCAGGCCCGGTCGCAGGACAGCCCGGTCTCGGTGGTCGGCGTCGGGCGGGCCATCGGTGAGGTCTCGTCGATGAGCGGCGTCCCGGTGGTCGACAAGGCCTACACGATCCTCGGACTACTGGCCTCGCTCAACATCGGGCTGTTCGTGCTCAACATGGTGCCGCTCCTCCCGCTCGACGGCGGGCACATCGCGGGTGCCCTGTGGGAGGCCGTGAAGCGCCGGTCGTTCACGCTGCTGGGCAAGGCCGACCCGGGCCCGATCGACCTCGCGAAGACGATGCCGCTCACCATGGTCGTGGTCGTGCTGCTCGGTGGCATGAGCGCGCTCCTCATCTACGCCGACATCGTCCGGCCGGTCAACCTGTTCGGGTAGTCGCACGCGGGTCGGTGCCCACTACGCTCACTCCATGAGCATCGCTCCGGAGGTCCGGGCCGTCGAACGGCAGGGCATCGACGTCATCGCAGAGTCCGACCGCAAGGGGCGCCCGCGAGGGCTGTTCTGGCCGTGGTTCGCCGCGAACATCTCGGTCCTCGGGCTGAGTTACGGGTCGTTCGTGCTCGGGTTCGGCATCTCCGTCCTGCAGGCGACGATCGTCTCCGTGGTCGGGGTCGTGTTCTCGTTCCTGCTCTGCGGCATCGTCGCGATCGCCGGCAAACGGGGTTCCGCACCGACCATGGTCCTGAGCCGTGCTGCCTTCGGGGTGCGCGGGAACCGGCTGCCGTCGTTCCTGAGCTGGATCCTCACGGTCGGGTGGGAGACCGCGTTGGCCGCGTTGGCCGTGCTCGCCACGTCGACCGTCTTCCGGGAACTCGGGTGGGATGACGGCGTCGTCACGAAGCTCGTCGCGCTGCTGGTGGTCGCCGCGCTCGTGATCGGGGCCGGGATCGCCGGGTTCGACGTCATCATGCGGCTGCAGACGTGGATCACGGTCATCACGGCCGTGCTCACCGTCGTCTACGTCGTGCTCGCGGCGCCGTCGATCGACACGGGCGCCCTCGCGGCGCTCCCGGCCGGCAGCACGCAGAACGTCATCGGCGCCCTGGTCCTCGTGATGACGGGCTTCGGGCTCGGCTGGGTGAACGCCGCCGCCGACTACTCCCGGTACCTCCCGCGGTCGTCCTCGACCCGCGGGGTCGTCTGGTGGACGACCTTCGGCGGTGCCCTCGCGCCGGCCGTCCTGGTCGTCGTCGGGGTCCTCCTCGCGGGGTCGTCGAAGGACCTCTCGAAGGCCATCGGCGCCGACCCGATCGGTGCGCTGACCACCCTGCTGCCGGTGTGGTTCCTCGTACCGTTCGCGCTCGTCGCGATCCTCGGGCTGGTCGGCGGTGCCGTGCTCGACATCTACTCCTCGGGCCTGGCGCTCCTGAGCGCCGGCATCAGGATCCCGCGGCCGGTCGCGGCGGGCGTCGACGGCGTGTTCATGATCGCCGGCGCGATCTACGTGGTGTTCTTCGCCCAGTCGTTCATCCAGCCGTTCCAAGCGTTCCTCGTCACCCTCGGCGTGCCGATCGCGGCGTGGTGCGGCGTCTTCGTCGCCGACGTCGTCCTGCGTCGGACCGCCTACGCCGAGGACGAGCTCCACGACCGACGCGGCCGCTACGGGGACGTCCGCTGGGTCGCGATCCTGCTCGTGGTCCTCGGCACCGCGCTCGGGTGGGGTCTCGTGACGAACACCTACGGCGTGCCGTCGTGGCTCAACTGGCAGGGGTATCTGCTCGGTCCGTTCGGGCTCGGTGGCCGCACCGGGGCGTGGGCGTACGCGAACCTCGGCGTGCTGGTCGCCCTCGTCGTCGGGTTCCTCGGCACCCTGCTCCTGTCCCGACGGACCGTCCGAGCCCAGGAGTCGGCGCACCAGCAGGAGTCCCGAACGCAGGAGTCCCGCGCGTGACCGTCGCCGAGGACGCCTGGCTCGTCGTCATCGACATGCAGCAGGTCTTCACGGGGGAGAGCCCGTGGGCCACCCCGCGGTACGACCACGCCTCCGTCGGGATCGAGCACCTGCTGCCCCGCTTCACCGGGCGCACCGTCTTCACGCGCTTCACGGCGCCGGCGCGACCCGAGGGTGCCTGGGTGCCCTACTACCGCGAGTGGCCGTTCGCGCTCGCCCCCGCGGCGGACCCGATGTGGCGGCTGACGGAGCCGTTCGCGTCCGCCGCATCCGACCGTGGCGACCCCGTCGTCACGGTGCCGACGTTCGGGAAGTGGGGGACGAGCCTCCAGGCCGTCGTCGGTGACCACCCGCACCTGGTGCTCGTCGGCGTGTCCACGGACTGCTGCGTGCTGTCGACCGCGCTGGCGGCGGCGGATGCCGGCGCGACCGTGACCGTCGTGGCCGACGCCTGCGCCGGTGCGAGCGACGAGGACCACGAGCGTGCCCTCGCCGCCATGCGGTTGTACGCACCCCTGATCACCGTCGTGGACACCATCGCGGACCTCTGAGCGCCGCGTCGGAACGGCCGGTCGGGGTACCCGACGCGTCCACCTGACGTCCCAGCCGGGCGCGTAGAGTACGGACCGTGCCCGCAGTGAACCTCGGTATGCCCAAGAGCCCCGAAACCCTCGCCCCCCGACGCAAGTCGCGACAGATCCGGGTCGGCAAGGTCCTGGTGGGCGGCGACGCCCCGGTGTCCGTGCAGTCGATGACCACGACGCCGACGACGAACATCAACGCGACGCTCCAGCAGATCGCGGAGCTCACCGCCTCCGGCTGTGACATCGTCCGGGTGGCCGTCCCGAGTCAGGACGACGCCGACGCGCTGCCGATCATCGCGAAGAAGTCGCAGATCCCCGTGATCGCCGACATCCACTTCCAGCCGAAGTACGTCTTCCAGGCGATCGACGCCGGGTGTGCCGCGGTGCGCGTGAACCCGGGCAACATCCGCAAGTTCGACGACCAGGTCGGTGCCATCGCCCGCGCCGCGAAGGACGCCGGGGTGTCCCTGCGCATCGGTGTGAACGCCGGCTCGCTCGAGCCGAGCCTGCTGCAGAAGTACGGCAAGGCGACGCCCGAGGCGCTCGTCGAGTCCGCGGTGTGGGAAGCCTCCCTGTTCGAGGAGCACGACTTCCACGACTTCAAGATCTCGGTCAAGCACAACGACCCGATCATCATGGTCAAGGCGTACCGGCAGCTCGCCGAGCGCGGTGACTGGCCACTGCACCTCGGCGTCACCGAGGCCGGCCCGGAGTTCCAGGGCACGATCAAGAGCGCCACGGCGTTCGGCATCCTGCTGGCCGAGGGCATCGGCGACACCATCCGCGTGTCGCTGTCCGCCCCGCCCGCGCAAGAGGTGAAGGTCGGCCTGCAGATCCTGCAGTCGCTGAACCTCCGGGAGCGCAAGCTCGAGATCGTGTCGTGCCCGAGTTGCGGTCGCGCGCAGGTCGACGTCTACCAGCTCGCCAACGACGTCACGAAGGGGCTCGAGGGCATGACCGTCCCGCTCCGCGTCGCGGTCATGGGCTGCGTCGTGAACGGCCCGGGCGAGGCCCGAGAGGCCGACCTCGGCGTCGCCTCGGGCAACGGCAAGGGCCAGATCTTCGTGAAGGGCAAGGTCGTCAAGACCGTTCCCGAGTCCGAGATCGTCGCGACGCTCATCACGGAGGCGAACCGCATCGCAGACGAGATGGGGCCGGCCGCGGCCCCCGGGACCGTCCAGGTGATCACCGCGCCGTAGCGCGCAGCCGATCCGTCCGGGAGGCGCAGTGCCAGCTGGCACTGCGCCTCCCGTCCGTCCTGCGGCCGGTCCCGCGACCGCGACCGAAGGGGTTGATCGGCTGGTGCGAGGTCGTGCCGCCGCACCGAGCGGTCAACC
The DNA here is from genome assembly GCF_018613895.1 of Curtobacterium sp. ISL-83. Taxonomy (GTDB): domain Bacteria; phylum Actinomycetota; class Actinomycetes; order Actinomycetales; family Microbacteriaceae; genus Curtobacterium. The sequence continues at coordinate 172,684 of NZ_JAGGPH010000012.1, read as the reverse complement.
TCGCACCACGTCGTGTCCCTGCCGCGGTGTGCGCCGCCGGACCCGCCAGCCCGCCCCGAAGCGCCGCTAGGCTTGCTCCGTGGTCACTCGGCTCTCGCATCTGTTCCTCCGTACGCTCCGCGACGACCCCTCCGACGCTGAGGTGACGAGCGCGAAGCTGCTCGTCCGCGCCGGCTACGTCCGTCGCCAGTCCCCGGGGATCTTCGCGTGGCTGCCGCTCGGGCTCCGGGTGCGCCGCAAGATCGAGGACATCATCCGCGAGGAGATGGTCGCCGCCGGCGCGCAGGAAGTCCTGCTGCCCGCGCTGCTGCCCCGCGACCCGTACGAGGCGACCAACCGCTGGACCGAGTACGGCGACGGCATGTTCCGGCTGCAGGACCGCAAGGGCGCCGACTACCTGCTCGCGCCCACCCACGAGGAGATGTTCGCCCTCCTCGTCAAGGACCTGTACTCGTCCTACAAGGACCTCCCCGTCACGCTCTTCCAGATCCAGGACAAGTATCGCGACGAAGCCCGGCCGCGCGCCGGACTCCTGCGCGGCCGCGAGTTCACGATGAAGGACGCGTACTCGTTCGACCTCACCGACGAGGGCCTCGAGCGCAGTTATCAGATCATGCGCGACGCCTACGAGAAGGTCTTCACGCGCCTCGGTCTCGAGTACGTGATCGTCAAGGCCGACGCCGGCGCGATGGGCGGGTCGAAGTCCGAGGAGTTCCTCCACCCGATCGGCGTGGGCGAGGACACCTTCGTCCGGAGCGCTGGCGGGTACGCCGCGAACGTCGAGGCCTACGTCACCCCGGTGCCCGAGGCCCTGCCGATCGACGGCCAGCCCGAGCCCGTGCTGCTGCCCGCCGCGGACACCCCGACGATCGACACGCTCGTCGCCCACGCGAACGAGGTCGCTCCGCGTGACGGTGCGCCGTGGACCGCCGCGGACACGCTCAAGAACGTGGTCCTGGCGCTCACCCACCTCGACGGCACCCGCGAGGTCGTCGTCGTCGGCCTCCCGGGTGACCGGGACGTCGACCTCAAGCGAGCCGAGGTGGCGTTCGCCCCGGCCGAGGTCGAGCCCGCCGGCGACGACGACTTCCGGAAGCACAAGGGCCTCGTCAAGGGGTACATCGGGCCGCAGGTGATCGGCGCCGAGTCGGCGACCGGCCTCCGCTACTTCGTCGACCCGCGTGTCGTCGACGGCACCAGCTGGGTCACCGGCGCGAACGAGCGCGGCGTGCACGTGTCCGGCCTCGTCGCCGGTCGTGACTTCGTCGCCGACGGTGTCGCCGAGGTCTCCGACGTCCGTGCGGGGGACCCGGCACCGGACGGCTCCGGTCCGCTCGAGACCGCGCGTGGCATGGAGATCGGTCACGTGTTCCAGCTCGGCCGCAAGTACGCCGAGGCCCTCGGGCTCAAGGTGCAGGACGAGAACGGCAAGCTCGGCACGGTCACCATGGGTTCGTACGGCATCGGCGTCACCCGCATCCTGGCCATCCTCGCCGAGGCCCACAACGACGAGAAGGGCCTGACCTGGCCCAAGGAGGTCGCTCCGTTCGACGTCCACGTCGTCGCGACCGGGCGGGACGAGGTCGCCTACGACCTCGCTGCCGGCATCATCGCCGAGCTCGAGGGGGAGCGGTACGACGTCCTGTATGACGACCGGCCGAAGGTCTCGCCCGGCGTGAAGCTGCGTGACGCGGAACTCCTGGGCGTGCCCGTGGTCGTCGTCGCCGGTCGGGGCGCTGCCGACGGCGTCGTCGAGCTCTGGGACCGCCGGAGTGGGGAGCGCCGCGAGCTGCCCGTCGCCGAGCTGCTCGAGGCGGTCCGCGCGATCTGACGCGGCGCGCCGCTCGCCGCATGCCGCATGCCCGGAACGGGCCCGTCTCCTCGAGGCGGGCCCGTTCCCACGACACGGCTCCGTTTCCGTGAGACGGCTCCGTCTCCGTGAGACGGCTCCGTTTCCGTGAGACGGGCCCGTTTCCGTGAGACGCCGTCTTGCTCGCCAAACGCCGCGGTATTCGGCGGCGTCTCGGCACAGGCGCGGTGTCTGACCAGGACGCGCGCGTCTCACGGCGCATGTTGTGCGGTGCGCGCCGGCGAGCGAGACGCCTCCGTCTCCGCGAGACCCCGTCTTCACCCTGAGACGCCGCGGTATTCGGCGGCGTCTCGCCCGGGAAGCGGCGTCTCGGCGTGACGGAGGCGTCTCGACACCGCGGGCGCGTCTCACCGTGACGGGCCCGTCCCGCCGCGTCGGAGCGCGTCGCGGCCGGACGCAACGCCCGTACGGGAGGCGGCCACGAGCCTCCCGTCCGGGGTTCTGCGGTACGCTGGTCGACGGCTTCCGCGCGGTTCCATCCGCGGGAGTGACTCAGCTGAATACGGAGGCACCTCGGTGAAGATCGACCTCGCAGTCCTGCGACTCATGGAGCGCGAGCGGGAGATCCCGTTCGACGAGCTCGTCCAGATCATCGAATCTGCCATCCTGACCGCCTACCACAAGCACACCGACGAGAACGGCGAGCCGGCCGACGCCCAGTCGCGCGTCGAGCTCGACCGCAAGACCGGTGAGGTGTCCGTCTTCGTTCCCGAGCGTGACGAAGAAGGCACCGTCATCGGCGAGTCGGTCGACCAGCCGAGCGACTTCGGGCGCATCGCGGCCTTCGCGGCGAAGCAGGTCATCAACCAGCGCCTGCGCGACATCGGCGACGACAAGATCCTCGGCGAGTTCCGCGGCAAGGAAGGCGACATCGTCGCGGGCGTGGTCCAGCAGGGCCCGAACCCGCGGATGGTGATGGTCGACCTCGGCAGCGTCGAGGCCATCCTGCCGCCGGAAGAGCAGGTGCCGGGGGAGACCTACGCGCACGGCTCCCGCCTCCGCGTCTACGTGACGAGCGTCGGCCGCGGCAACAAGGGCCCGCAGATCACCGTGTCGCGCACGCACCCCGGCCTCGTCCGCAAGCTGTTCGCGCTCGAGGTCCCCGAGATCGCCTCCGGCGTGGTCGAGATCACGTCGCTGGCACGCGAAGCCGGTCACCGTACGAAGATCGCGGTGAAGGCCAACGAGCCGGGCGTCAACGCGAAGGGCGCCTGCATCGGGGAACTCGGCGCGCGCGTCCGGTCCGTGACGAACGAGCTCGGTGCCGAGAAGATCGACATCGTGGACTGGTCTCCCGATCTGGCCTCCTTCGTCGCGAGCGCGCTGTCGCCGGCGAAGGTGACGAGCGCGTTCGTGCTCGACGCCTCGACCAAGGCGGTCCGCGCCCTCGTGCCGGATTACCAGCTCTCGCTCGCGATCGGCAAGGAGGGGCAGAACGCCCGCCTCGCCGCGAAGCTCACCGGCGCACGGATCGACATCCAGCCGGACTCCATCCTGGACGGCGAAGACTAGGCTGTTCCGCTCGCGGCGCGTCGGTCTTGGCGTGCCGGATCGCGGTCGTCGGAGGCAAGGAGTAAGGTGGACCCCGTCAGAACGTGCATCGGCAGTCGTCGTCGCGCTTCCCGATCCTCCCTCCTCCGAGTCGTCGCCCTGAGCGACGGTCGCGTCGTGGCGGATCCGAAGGCAGTCATGCCGGGCCGGGGAGCGTGGCTCACCCCGACGGTCGATGCCTACGATCAGGCCGCCAAGCGCAGGGCTTTCCGCCGTGCGCTCCGGCTCGATCGCGATCCCGACACGTCCGCGGTGCGCGAGTACCTCGAAGGACTGCCTCCCGGGGCATCCGAGCGCCAGGACACGACAGAACAGGCTGAACGGCTTATGGACAACTGATGAGCGGCTCCAAATGAGACCCGTCATCCATTGAGTCCTGCCCCTTTGCGGGGTAGGACCCGTGAAGGAGAACAGTGGCTAAACCACGCGTACACGAGATCGCAAGCGAACTCGGCGTCGACAGCAAGACCGCACTCGAAAAGCTCAAGGAGCTCGGCGAGTTCGTGAAGGGGCCGAGCTCGAGCGTCGAGCCCCCCGTGGCACGGAAGCTCCGTGCCGCACTGCAGGCCGACGGTGCTGCCGCATCGTCCGCGCCCGCCGCAACGGCATCGAGCGCTCCGGCGCCGAAGTCGAGCGCCCCGAAGTCGAGTGCCCCGAAGCCCGGCGGGCCCCGGCCCGGTCCGGTTCGCCAGGCACCGACCCCCGAACCCGAGGCAGCCGCTCCGGCTCCTGCCTCCGACGTGCCCGCTCCGGCAGCGCCGAAGACCGTCGCGCAGCGACAGGCCGAGGCCGAAGCCGCGCGCAAGGCCGCAGCAGCGGAGAAGGCGGCTGAGAAGCCCGCCGACACGACCGAGCCGAAGGACGACGCGGTCAAGCCGGGCACCCCGAAGCCCGCGACCGCTGCCGGTCCGAAGCCGGGTGGCCCGAAGCCGGGCGCCCGCCCGGGCAACAACCCCTACGCGTCGAGCCAGGGCATGGGCTCGCGCCCGCCGCGTCCGGGCAACAACCCGTTCTCGCAGAACCAGGGCATGCCCCGTCCCGGTGGCGGCGCTGCCGGTGCCGGTGGCATCCCGCGTCCGCAGCCCCCGCGTCCGGGCGCACCGCGTCCCGGTGCTCCCCGTCCGGGCGGTCCCGGGCAGTCCGCTCGTCCCAACGGCTTCGGGCAGCGCCCGGGCCAGGGTGCGGGTCGTGGCGGTCCCGGTGCTCGTCCGGGTGGTGCCGGTGGTGCTGGCGGCGGCGGCTTCCCCCGTCCCGCGTTCAGCGGCCCGCGTCCCGCCGGTGGCGGCGGCCGTGGTCGTGGCCCCGGTGGTGGTACCGCTGGTGCGTTCGGTCGTGGTGGCGGCAAGAGCCGTGCCCGCAAGTCGAAGCGGACGAAGCGCGCCGAGTACGAGATGAGGCAGGCACCGTCGCTCGGCGGCGTGCAGGTCCCTCGCGGTGACGGCAACACGGTCGTCCGTCTGCGTCGCGGTGCGAGCATCTCGGACTTCGCGGACAAGATCGACGCCATGCCCGGCAACCTCGTGACGGTGCTGTTCCACCTCGGTGAGATGGCGACCGCGACCGAGTCGCTGGACGAAGCGACGTTCGAGGTCCTGGGTGACGAGCTGGGCTACAAGATCCAGATCGTCTCGCCGGAGGACGAGGACAAGGAGCTCCTCGAGGGCTTCGACATCGACCTCGACGCGGAACTCGACGACGAAGACGACTCGGTGCTGCAGCAGCGGCCCCCGGTGGTCACCGTCATGGGTCACGTCGACCACGGTAAGACCCGACTGCTCGACGCGATCCGGAACTCGAAGGTCGTCGAGGGCGAAGCCGGTGGCATCACCCAGCACATCGGTGCGTACCAGATCGTCACGGAGCACGAGGGCATCGAACGCCCGATCACCTTCATCGACACCCCGGGTCACGAGGCCTTCACGGCCATGCGTGCTCGTGGTGCCCAGGTGACGGACATCGCGATCCTCGTGGTCGCGGCGGACGACGGCATCATGCCCCAGACGATCGAGGCACTGAACCACGCGCAGTCGGCCGGCGTGCCGATCGTGGTCGCGGTGAACAAGATCGACAAGGAAGGCGCGAACCCCGCCAAGGTCCGCCAGCAGCTCACCGAGTACAACCTGGTGGCCGAGGAGTACGGCGGAGACGTCATGTTCGTCGACGTGTCCGCGCGGCAGAACATCGGCATCCAGGACCTCCTGGACGCCGTGCTGCTCACCGCTGACGCCGGGCTCGACCTGCGTGCGAACCCCGACAAGGACGCCCGCGGTGTGGCGATCGAAGCCCGACTCGACAAGGGTCGCGGTGCCGTCGCCACGGTGCTCATCCAGTCCGGAACGCTCCACGTCGGTGACGCCATCGTGGCGGGCACGGCCTACGGCCGCGTCCGTGCGATGACCGACGAGAACGGTGACGCGGTCCTGGCCGCGACGCCGAGCCGCCCGGTCCAGGTGCAGGGCCTGTCCTCGGTGCCCCGCGCCGGTGACACGTTCCTCGTCACCGAAGAGGACCGCACGGCCCGTCAGATCGCCGAGAAGCGTGAAGCGGCCGAGCGCAACGCCATGCTGGCGAAGTCGCGCAAGCGCATCTCGCTCGAGGACTTCACCCGTGCACTCGAAGAGGGCAAGGTCGAGTCGCTCAACCTCATCATCAAGGGTGACGTCTCCGGTGCCGTCGAGGCACTCGAGCAGTCGCTCCTGGACATCGAGGTCGACGACAGCGTGCAGCTCCGGATCCTCCACCGCGGTGTCGGTGCGATCACGGAGTCGGACATCGACCTGGCCACGATCGACAACGCCATCGTCATCGGCTTCAACGTCCGTCCGGACGTCAAGGCCCGTGAGCGTGCGGCGCGTGAGGGCATCGACGTGCGCTTCTACTCGGTCATCTACAACGCTCTGGACGACATCGAGCAGTCCCTCAAGGGCATGCTCAAGCCGGAGTACGAAGAGGTCCAGTCGGGTGTCGCCGAGATCCGCGAGGTGTTCCGTTCCTCGAAGTTCGGCAACATCGCCGGTGTCATCGTCCGGTCCGGCACGATCACGCGCAACGCCAAGGCGCGCGTCATCCGTGACGGTGTGGTGCTCGCCGATGGTCTGGCCATCGAGTCGCTGCGTCGCTTCAAGGACGACGTCACCGAGGTCCGCACGGACTTTGAAGCCGGTATCGGTCTGGGCAAGTTCAACGACATCCAGATCGGCGACGAGGTCGAGACGACCGAACTCGTCGAGAAGCCGCGCGACTAGTCGCGTGACTCCCTGGGCCCCGCCCCTCCACACCGGAGGGGCGGGGCCCGACCCCGTTCCGGACGGCACGCCGTCCGGGAACACGTCCCGGACGGCACGTCGCCCGGGACCACCAGCAAGCACCATGCCGAGGAGGCACCCTCATGGCCGATCCGCAGCGCGCACGCAAGATGGCGGACCGCATCAAGGAAGTCGTCGCACGTCGTATCGACAAGGGCCTTCGTGACCCGCGACTCGGCTTCGTCACCATCACCGACGTCCGGGTGACCGGCGACCTGCAGCACGCGTCGATCTTCTACACCGTGTACGGGTCCGACGAGGAGCGCGCCGACTCCGCCGCGGCGCTCAAGGCGGCCACCGGGCTGCTCCGGACCGAGGTCGGCAAGAACATCACCTCGCGCCTGACGCCGTCGCTCGAGTTCATCGCGGACGCGCTCCCGGACACGTCCGCGCACCTGGAGGACCTGCTCCTGCAGGCGCAGATGCGGGACGAGCAGGTCCGCAAGGCGTCGGTCGGTGCGACGTTCGCCGGCGACGCCGACCCGTACAAGCGCGACGAGGACGACGCGGCGGACGACGACGAAGCGACCGACGACCGCGCCTGATCCGGCAGTCGAGCCGCAACGGCACCGCACCCCGTTCCGGAACGACTCGGCCGTCGTCGCACGACAACGGCCGAGTCGTTCCGGGACCGCGGTCCCCAGCGAGCGGGCGCCCGGCCCGCTCAGGCGACCGGCAGCTGGTACCCGCTGACGTCGTCCCCGACGACGAGCCCGTCCCGGAGGAGCGACGCGAGGGCCCGTGCACGCTGCTCCGCGTCCGGCCACACCAGGTCGATCTCGGAACGATTGACGGGGACGTCGCTCGCCCGGAGTTCCGCCATCACCATGCCGCGGACCTGCCGGTCGCTCCCGGCGAACTTCGCCTGCCGTGGCGCCCGCGGCCCGTCGTGCTCCGGGTACCCCGCGGCGCGCCAGGCGCAGCGGTCCGCGATCGGGCAGGCGTCACACGCCGGAGCGCGAGCGACGCACACCAGCGCGCCGAGTTCCATGACCGCTGCGTTCGTCCGAGCGGCCGCGTCCCGGTCGGCGGGCAGCACGGACGCCATCAGCGGCAGGTCGACCTTCGCCTTCGCCGGTCCGGGTTCGCCCTGCCCCAGGACGCTCCGGGCGAGCACCCGGCGCACATTGACGTCCACCACGGGGTGCCGGTCGCCGTACGCGAACACCGCGACCGCCCGTGCCGTGTAGTCGCCGATGCCCGGCAGTGCGAGGAGCTCGTCGACGTCGCGCGGCACCACGTTGCCGTGCCGTTCCGCGATCGCGGTCGCCGCCGCGTGCAGCGCGAGCGCCCGTCTCGGGTAGCCGAGCCGGTCCCAGGCACGGACCGCGTCTGCCGGGGGTGACGCCGCGAGGTCCGCAGGGGTCGGCCACCGGGTGAGCCACGCCTCCAGTCTCGGGACCACCCGCGCGACCTGCGTCTGCTGCAGCATGATCTCGCTCACGAGCGTGCCCCAGGCGGAGAAGCCGGGGCGCCGCCACGGCAGGTCGCGCGCGGACTGCTCGAACCAGGCGATCAGGGGCGTGGCGAGGTCGGGGACCGCTCGTTCCTCCACCGGCGTCGCGTCCGGCGCGTTCTCCACGACCGGCCGGGAGGCTCTGTGCGCGTTCACCACGACAGCCTACGGTGGGTGCATGGCACGCTGGGCACCACAGGAGACCGACACGATGGCCGCGATCGCGGGCGAGGTGATCACGCAGGTCGGGACGAACCGGACGGTCGTCGCGATCGACGGACAGGACGGCACGGACCTCGAGCGCGTCGCCGCGGCCCTCGTCTCCGGCTTCGCGCAGCACGGCGTCCACGCGATGGCGGCCGCAGCGCCGTCCTCCGACATCGACGTCCTGCGCTCGGACATCGTCATCCCCTTCCGGACGACGGGCGCGGGTGACGGCGTGCTCGTGGTGCACGGCACCGGGCTCCTCGCCCCGCGCACCCGCACGCTCTGGCGCTGGTCGCTCTGGGTCGAGCAGGAGTCCGGCCGTCTCGAGCGGCGCGCGGACGTCAAGATCGCGGCTTCTGCCGTCCTCGACGTGACGGATCCGGAGCACCCGCGTCGCGAGTGGAACGACGCCTGCTGACCGACGACCGCGCTGCTAATCTTCTCCGGTGCTCGAATCCGCGCCTGACGGCATCCTCCTCGTCGACAAACCGCAGGGGATCTCCAGCCACCGGGTGGTCGCGATCGCACGACGTCGGCTCGGGCTGAAGAAGGTCGGTCACGCCGGCACCCTCGACCCGATGGCGACAGGGCTGCTCCTGCTCGGCGCCGGACCCTCGACGCGGCTCCTGACGCACCTCGTCGGACTCGGGAAGACCTACACGGCGACCATCCGACTCGGGGTGTCGACCGACTCCGACGACGCCGACGGCACCCCGACCGCCGCGATCGGGACGGCCGACGCGGACGTCTCCGACGGCGCAGTCGAGGCGGCGGTCGCCCTCCAGCGGGGCGACATCGAGCAGGTCCCGTCCACGGTGAGCGCGATCAAGGTGGACGGACGCCGCGCGTACGACCTCGCGCGGAAGGGTGAGACCGTCGTGCTGAAGTCGCGCGCGGTCACCGTCTCCCGGTTCGAGGTCACGGGCCGGAACGACCACGTCGTCACGGTCGACGGTGCCCCGGTCGCGGTCGTCGACCTCGACGTCGTCGTGTCCTGTTCGTCCGGCACCTACGTCCGGGCGCTCGCGCGGGACGTCGGCGCGACCCTCGGCACCGGCGCACACCTCACCGCGCTCCGTCGGACGATCGTCGGCCCGTTCGACGTCGAGGACGCCATCGACATCGAGGACGAGGCCGTCGACGTCCGTGCTGCCCTGGCACGGCCGGTCGACATCGCCCGCACGCTCTTCCCGTCCGTCCCGCTCGATGCCGACGCGGCGAAGGACCTGTCCGACGGCAAGCGCGTCGCCGCCGACCACCCGGACACCGACGGCCCCGTCGCCGCCGTCGCGCGTGAGGACGACCGGCTCGTCGGCCTCGTCTCGGTCCGCCGCGGGCTGCTCCGGGTCATCACCAACTTCCCGACCGCCAACCAAGCAGGAGCGAACGCGTGATCGAGTGGTTCATGTGGGTGCAGCTCGTCATCGCGGTGCTCGCCGGCCTGTTCGCGGTCGTCGTGGGGTTCATCGGGCGGAAGCCGAACGACTACACCGTCGGCTCACTCGTCCTCGTCGAGCTGCTCCTGCTGGCGCAGGGCGTGGTCGCCCTCGTGCAGCCGGCGGTCGGCAACCCACCGCGGGGGAGCGCCCTGGAGTTCGGGGTGTACGCGGTGTCGGTCCTGCTCGTGCCGCCGGCGACGATCGTGTGGGCGTTGATCGACCGCACGAAGTGGAGCACCGTGGTCCTCGGCGCGGGTGCCTTCACGGTCGCGGTGATGCTGTACCGGATGTACCAGATCTGGTTCGCGCTGAACTGACCCGCCGACCGGCGCGGCTGTCGTCCGGTGGCAGCACCCGGCTGGTGCACGGTCGGTCGGTGGGCGTCGGTAGAATCGGTGCAATGGCGACCAGATCTCCCCTCGCGACCGGCATCGGCCGCGTCCTCATCGCCGTCTACGGCATCCTCGCGCTGGCCGCGACGGGCCGCAGCGTCGTCCAGATCATCGAGAAGTTCTCGTTCGCGCCGTTCTCCTACGTGTTGAGCGCCGTCGCCGCGGTCGTGTACATCGTCGCGATGATCGCGCTCATCGTGCCGGGGCGTGCCTGGTACCGCGTCGCCTGCGTCACGATCGCCTTCGAGATGACCGGCGTGCTCGTGATCGGCACGCTCTCGCTCATCGACCCGAAGCTGTTCCCCGACCTCACGATCTGGTCCTACTACGGCATGGGGTACGCCTTCGCACCGCTCGTGCTGCCGGCCGCCGGGCTGTGGTGGCTCCGGAAGCACCACCGCGCCGCCGCGATGGGCCCGCGTGCCGCCGGCACTGGCACGAGCACCGGTGACGGCAATGGCACGACCGACACGACCTCCGCCGTCGCGGCGGGGGAGTAGGAGCGCCGTGCAGTACTACGACGACATCGCCGACGTCGCGCAGGGCTTCGGGCCCAGCGCCGTCACGATCGGCAAGTTCGACGGTGTCCACGTCGGGCACCGCGCCGTGATCGCCCACCTCGAGCGGGCCGCGCACGCGCAGGGCCTCGTCTCGACGGTCGTCACCTTCGACCGGCACCCCCTCAACGTGATCGACCCGGAGAAGGTGCCCCCGTCGCTGACGAGCATGGCGCAGCGCCGCGAGCTGCTCGACGCCGCCGGGGTCGACGCCACGCTGCTGCTCCGCTTCGACCACGAGCTGCAGTCGAAGTCGCCCGAGGCCTTCGTGTCCGAGATCCTCGTGGACACCCTGCACGCGCGGCTCGTGTTCGTCGGCAGTGACTTCCGCTTCGGTGCGAAGGGCGCCGGCGACGTCACGCTGCTCCGCCGACTCGGCGAGCAGCACGGCTTCACGGTCGAACTGATCGACGACGTCGACCTCCGCGACGACGTCCGCCCGGACGGCGAGCGTCGGGTGTCGTCCACGTGGATCCGTGAGCTCCTCGGGCACGGGCGAGTGGCCGAGGCGGCCCGGCTGCTCGGGCGCGAACACTGCGTCCGGAGCACCGTGGTCCGCGGTAACCAGCGGGGCCGCGCGATGGGCTACCCGACGGCGAACCTCGACCCGGCGTGCGAGGGCTTCGTCCCTGCCGACGGGGTGTACGCGGCACGTGTGCTGCACGAGGGCACGATCTACCCGGCGGCCGTGTCCGTCGGCAACAACCCGACGTTCGACGGCGTGCCGGAGAAGCAGATCGAGGCGCACCTGCTGGACGTCGACATCGACCTCTACGGGGACACCATCTCCGTGCTCTTCGTGTCGTACGTCCGGGGCATGGTGAAGTTCTCGTCGATGGACGAGCTCGCCACACAGATGCGGCAGGACGACCTCGACATCCGGCTGCTCCTCGGGATGCCCGCCGGCGTCTGAACGGCGACCGCCCGGCCGATCGGCGAAGCCGCCACGACGGACCGGGCACGGCCGATCGACGAAGCCCCCGTGACCGACCGGTCACGGGGGCTTCGTGCGCGCGCTGCGTCAGCGACGCGGAGTTCGCTGGCGGGGTGCTACCGACCCAGAGCGTCGAGCCAGATCTTCCGGGCGTCCAGCGCCTCCTGGGCGTCCTTGATCTTGCGGGCGTCACCGGTGGCCTGCGCCTCGGCGAGCTCCGACTGGAGCTTGCCGATGGCGTCCTCGAGCTGGCTCGCGAGGCCGGTCTGACGGGCCTTGCGCTCCGGGTCCGAGGCCTTCCAGTGCTGGTCCTCGAGGCTCCGCACGTGGTCCTCGATCGCGCGCAGGCGGTCTTCGATCCGACGGACGTCGGCACGGGGGACCTTGCCGATCTCGTCCCACCGGCGCTGGATCGCCGTGAGGGTCCGACGCGCCGCGACCCGGTCGGTCGCCTGCAGGAGCGGTTCGGCCTCCGTCAGGAGCGCCTGCTTGGCCTCGAGGTTGCCGGTGTACTCCTCGTCCTCCGCCGCGGACTCGGCGTGCCGCTGCTCGAAGAGCACGTCACCCGCCGCCTTGAACCGGGCCCACAGGGCGTCGTCGTGGCGCTTGCCGGCGCGGCCGGCCTGCTTCCAGTCGTCGAGGAGCTGCCGGTAGGCCGGGATCGCGTCAGGACCGCGGGTCGCGAGCGCTTCCGCCTGGTTCACGAGCTCCTGCTTCCGGCTGCGCGCGTCACGGTGCTGCGCGTCGAGCTCGGAGTAGAAGGCCCGACGGTGCTGGTCGACCGTCGAGCGGGCGGAGCGGAAGCGCTTCCACAGCTCGTTGGCCTCGTTCTTGGGGATGCGCGGGCCGTCGTGCTGGTGCTGCTGCCAGCGGGCGAACACGTCGTCGAGCTGCGCGGTGATCTGCTTCCACTGCGCACGGGCCGGGTCGACCGCGGCGAGTGCCTCGGCTTCTTCCACCAGGGCGGCGCGGTGTGCGAGCGCGTCGTTCAGCGCCTGCTGCGCCTGCTCCGCCTGCTCCTTCGTGAGCGAGCCCAGCTGTTCGGCGAGCACACCGACACGGGTCTCGAGCGCCTTCAGGTCGCCGACGACGCGTGCTTCGGCGATGAGCGCCTGCAGGTGCTCCACCGTCCGGGCGACGTCGTTCGCCGACGCACCGCGCTGGACGCGCTGCTCGGCGATCTTCACCTGGCCTTCGAGGTCGGCGTACTTCCGGGCGAAGTAGGCGAGCGCTTCGTCGGGCGTCGCGTCCGGGTACTCGCCGACGGCACGCTCGGTGTCCTCGTACCGCACGTACACGGTCCCGTCGTCGTCGACCCGGCCCCAGGTCGTTGCTTCGTCAGATCCCACAGGTCTCGCCTCGATCGTGGTCGTGCATCACCGACGTCACCGTCGGCACGGTCAGGTCGTCAGCCTATTGCACTCGCGGGCGCTCCGGCCCGCGGGTTGCGTCGGCTTGTGGACTACTGCTGCTGTTCGATGGTCGCGCCCGTGATCTTGGTGGCGACCTTGGGCGCGCCGGTGCCGTCGGCACCCTTCGACGCGATGCCCTTCGAGGTGATCTTCGACTCGAGGGCGTCGAGACCGCTCGTGACCTTGCCCACGACGGTGTAGCCGCCCGTGGAGCCGTCGAGCGTCGTGTCGCCGTAGACGATGAAGAACTGGGTGGTCTGGGACGACGCGGAGGCACCGCGGGCGATCGCGATCACGCCCTTCTTGTAGACGCCGTCGCTCGGCACGTTCTCGAGCGGGCCGTACTGGAAGCCGGCGTCGCCGGTGCCGTCGCCGTTCGCCGAGCCGCACTGCAGGAACTTGAAGCCGGAGGAGTCGGCGAGCCGGTGGCAGGTGGTGCCGTCGTAGAACTGCTTCTGGATGAGCGAGATCTCGACGCTCGCGGCCTGCGGCGCCTTCTTGCCGTCGAGCTCAATGCCGAGGCGGACGTCCTTGTTCAGCGTCAGCGAGCCGGTCCACGTCGAGTCCTTCGCGATGGACTTGCTCGGCACCGTGCCGGTGTTGCCCGCGGTGGCGCTCGGCGAGGGGGTCGGGGTACCCGTGGCACTCGCACTCGCACTCGGCGTGGCCTTGGGTGCGTGTGCCCCGGCGAACGCGAGCTGGGACCCGGTGGCGAGGGCCGCCACCACCACGAGGGCGCCGACACCGATCAGGTCGTCCCGCCGCCGACGTCGTCGCTGACGATCGTGGAGGCCCTGCCGCGCCTGGTAGAGACGGAGACGCTCACGCGCTTCCCGGTTGTCACGCGCCTGGTTCTTCGGTGCCACGGTGCTGTTCTGACCTCTCGTCCGGTGTGCGACCGAGCGTAGCGTGCGTGTCCGGTCCGACGGCCTGGAGGCACGGCCCTGTCAGCCGGTCGGCCTACGATTGGTCGCATGGCAGCGGACCGTTCGGGTATGCGTGCGCCCACCACGGGTGGTCGCGCCGGGCTCGCCCAGGGATCGGTCCCGCTCGCCGTTCGGATGCGCCCCACCAGCCTGGAAGAGGTCGCCGGTCAGCAGCACCTGCTCGGACGCGGCAGCCCGCTCGTGCAGCTCGCGACGGGGACACGGGACAACCCGGGCGGCGTCTCGGTCATCCTCTGGGGGCCGCCCGGTACCGGCAAGACCACCCTGGCGCAGGCCATCGCGCGGCAGTCCGGCCGGGAGTTCGTCGAGCTGTCCGCCGTGACCGCGGGCGTCAAGGACGTGCGCGGGGTCATGGAGAAGGCCCTGACGCACCGGGACCTCTACGGCACCACGACGGTCCTCTTCCTCGACGAGATCCACCGGTTCAGCAAGGCCCAGCAGGACGCCCTCCTGCCCGGCGTCGAGAACGGGTGGGTCATCCTCATCGCCGCCACGACCGAGAACCCGTCGTTCTCGGTGATCTCGCCGCTGCTCTCGCGGTCGTTGCTCCTCACGCTGAAGCCGCTGACCGACGCCGACCTCGGCATGCTCGTCGACCGTGCGGTGGAGGACCCACGCGGCCTCGGTGGGTCCGTGGTCCTCGGCGACGAGGCCCGGGCTGCCATCGTCCGACTCGCGTCGGGTGACGCACGGCGTGCGCTCACCGCGCTCGAGGCGGCGGCGTCCTCCGCGCTCGCGGCGGCGCGGGACGACCTGCCGGGCGACGCCGGCGCCCGCGACGTTGACGACGACGACGATGACGACGATGACGACGATCGTCCGGTGCCACACGGCGCGAGCCTCCTCGACGGAGACATCCCCGCCGGCGCCGGCACCGTGCCCGTCATCGACGCCGACACCGTGGCGGCGGCGGTCGACCGGGCGCTGCTCCGCTACGACCGTCAGGGCGATGAGCACTACGACGTGATCAGCGCGTTCATCAAGTCGGTGCGGGGGAGCGACGTGGACGCGGCGCTGCATTACCTGGCACGGATGATCGAAGCGGGCGAGGACCCGCGGTTCATCGCACGGCGCATCATCATCTCGGCGTCCGAGGACATCGGCATGGCCGACCCGCAGGCGCTCCCCATCGCCGTCGCAGCGGCCCAGGCCGTGCAGCTCATCGGGATGCCGGAGGGGCGGATCCCCTTGGCCGAGGCGGTCGTCTACCTGGCCACGGCGCCGAAGTCGAACGCTGCGTACAACGGGGTCAACGCGGCGGTCGCCGACGTCAAGGCCGGCCGGATGGGTGTCGTCCCGACGCACCTGCGTGACGCGCACTACCCGGGTGCGAAGCGGCTGGGGCACGGCAAGGGGTACGTGTACTCGCACGACGCCGAGCACGGTGTGGCGCAGCAGCAGTACCTCCCCGACGCGCTCGAGGGCACCGAGTACTACACGCCGACGGCGAACGGCTTCGAACGCGAGGTCGGCCCGCGGCTGGACCGGCTCCGGAAGATCACCCGCGGCGAGTAGCGCGGTGGTTCTGCTCCGGCCCCGATGCTGCTATCGTTGACGGGCCTACGTCCTGGTCCTCGCGTGCGGCTGCGTCGAGGACAGAGTGCCGCTCCTGCGGCACGGGGGCAGAGGTTCGGACTGTAGCCGTCCGATCCCACAGGCTCATCCCTCTGGATCCCATCGCGGGGTTCGTCGGTGCGTGCGCGCACCGAGACCCGTGATCACTTCCGTTCAGAACAGAGAAAAGGACCCTGTGTCTACCAAGTCACGTACCCGCAGCAAGACCCGCCTGTCGCGCGCCCTCGGCATCCCGCTGACGCCGAAGGCGGCCCGTTACCTCGAGAAGCGCCCCTACGGGCCCGGTGAGCACGGCCGTACGCGCCGTCGTGCGGACAGCGACTACGCCGTCCGCCTCCGTGAGAAGCAGCGTTTGCGCGCCCAGTACGGCATCCGCGAGAAGCAGCTGCGCATCGTCTTCGAAGAGGCCCGCAAGGCGAAGGGCCTGACCGGTGAGAACCTGGTCGAGCTCCTCGAGCAGCGCCTCGACGCCCTCGTGCTGCGTGCCGGCTTCGCCCGCACCACCGCGCAGGCGCGTCAGCTGATCGTGCACCGCCACATCCTCGTCGACGGCAAGCTCGTGGACCGCCCCTCCTTCCGCGTGAAGGAAGGCCAGCTCATCCACGTGAAGCAGCGCTCCGAGTCCCTCGAGCCCCTCCAGGTCGCCGCCGCCGGTGGGCACCTCGAGGTCCTGCCGAAGGTCCCGGGATACCTCGAGGTCGAGATCGAGAAGCTCCACGCCCGCCTGGTCCGTCGTCCGAAGCGCGCCGAGGTCCCCGTGACCTGTGAAGTGCAGCTCGTCGTCGAGTACTACGCAGCTCGCTGATCCGCTGATCGGTCCCGAACGGCGGGTCGTCCTCTCGAGGGCGGCCCGCCGTTCTGCGTCCCCGGCGTGCCCGCCGCCGCGGTCGTCCTTCGGCGTTCCCGTCGGGGTCCGCCGCTAGGATCGTCGGGCACGCTCGCTCGCGTGCGCAGAGGGAGGGGCACCGTGAAGCAGCTGTTCTTCGTCGTCGTCGGCGTCGTCATCGGGTTCGCCGTCGCCCACCGGCTCGCACGGACGACCGGTGGCGCGCGCTTCTTCGACGACGTCACCGCCCGCACGAAGGCCTTCACGGCCGCCGTGGCTGACGGGTACCGCTCGCGCGAGGCCGAGCTCCGCACCGACGCCTGACGCCGGCCGCTCATCCCGTTCTCGACCTCCCCTCCCGCCGACCCTGAATCAGGAAGCACCATGCAGACCGCAGAGATCCGCCGCCGTTGGCTCCAGTTCTTCGGTGACCGCGGCCACACCGTCGTCCCGTCCGCCTCGCTCGTCTCGGACGACCCCTCGCTCCTGTTCACGGTCGCCGGCATGGTGCCGTTCATCCCGTACCTGACCGGTCTGGTCCCGGCCCCGTTCCCCCGGGCGACGAGCGTGCAGAAGTGCATCCGCACGAACGACATCGAAGAGGTCGGCAAGACCCCGCGTCACGGCACGTTCTTCCAGATGAACGGCAACTTCTCGTTCGGGGACTACTTCAAGGAGCAGGCGATCCAGTACGCCTGGGAGTTCCTGACGAACCCGGAGTCCGACGGTGGGCTCGGCTTCTCGCCCGACGACCTGTGGGTCACGGTCTACGAGGAGGACGACGAGGCGATCGCGTTCTGGAAGCAGCACTCGACCCTGCCGGAGGACCGGATCCAGCGTCTGGGCAAGGACACCAACTACTGGTCGACCGGTCAGCCCGGCCCCGCCGGACCCTGCTCGGAGATCTTCTTCGACCGTGGGCCCGAGTACGGCATCGACGGCGGTCCCGCGACCGACGACGACCGCTACGTCGAGATCTGGAACCTCGTCTTCATGCAGTACCAGATCGCCGACGTGCGGTCGAAGTACGACTTCGAGATCACCGGCGAGCTGCCGAACAAGAACATCGACACCGGCATGGGGCTCGAGCGCGTCGCCTTCATCAAGCAGGGCGTCGACAACATGTACGAGATCGACCAGGTGCGCCCGGTGCTGGACCGCGCGGCTGCGATCTCCGGCCGTCGGTACGGCGCGGTGCACGAGGACGACGTCCGGATGCGGGTGATCGCGGACCACGTCCGCTCGGCGCTCATGCTCATCACCGACGGGGTCTCCCCGTCGAACGAGGGCCGCGGGTACATCCTGCGCCGTCTGCTCCGCCGCACCGTCCGTGCGATGCGCCTGCTCGGCGTCGAGGGCGCGACCTTCCCCGAGCTCTTCCCGGCCTCCCGTGACGCCATGCAGGACGCCTACCCGGAGGTCGGCGAACAGTACGACCGCATCGCGCGCATCGCCTACGCCGAGGAAGAGACGTTCCTCCGGACCCTCGCGCAGGGCACCACGATCCTCGACGTCGCGGTCGAGCGCGCGAAGCAGGACGGCGTCCCCGCGATCGGCGGCGACACCGCGTTCCTGCTGCACGACACGTTCGGCTTCCCGATCGACCTGACGATGGAGATGGCCGAGGAAGCCGGCGTCCACGTCGACCGCGGGGCGTTCGAGACCCTGATGTCCGAGCAGCGTGCTCGTGCCAAGGCGGACGCGAAGAGCAAGAAGACCGCGCTCGCGGACCTCAGCGTCTACAGTGCCTTCCGTGCCAAGGGCGAGACCGTCTTCCTCGGCTACGACGAGCTCGAGGCGCAGTCGAACGTGCTCGGCATCATCGTCGGTGGCGTCAGCGTCGACCGGGCCGTCGTCGGGGACATCGCCGAGGTCATCCTCGGCGAGACGTCGCTGTACGCGGAGTCCGGCGGACAGGACGCCGACCAGGGATCGATCGTCGGGAACGGCTTCGACCTCGAGGTCCTCGACGTCCAGCGACCGGTCGCCGGGCTCTGGAGCCACACCGTGCAGGTCCGTTCGGGAGAGGTCGGGGTCGGCGACGCCGCGACCACCGTCGTCGACGGCGAGTACCGGCGCGGTGCGACCCAGGCGCACTCCGCGACCCACCTCGTGAACGCCGCGCTCCGCGACATCCTCGGGCCGGAGGCGCTGCAGGCTGGCTCGTACAACAAGGCCGGCTACATGCGCCTCGACTTCTCGTGGTCGCAGCCCGTCTCGGTCGAGACCCGCTCGGAGATCGAGGACGTGGTGAACACCGCCATCCGATCCGACCTCGAGGTCGCGACGCGCGTGCTCCCGCTCGCCGATGCGAAAGCACTCGGTGCGCAGGCCCTGTTCGGCGAGAAGTACGGCGCCGAGGTCCGGATGGTCGACATCGGCGGGCCGTGGTCCCGCGAACTCTGCGGTGGCACCCACGTCGCCTCCAGCGCGCAGGTCGGCCTCGTGAACCTGGTAGGGGAGTCCAGCGTCGGTTCGACGAACCGTCGCGTCGAGGCCCTCGTCGGCATCGAGGGCTTCCGTGACCTCGCCGTCGAGCGCACGATCGTGTCGCAGCTGTCGAGCGCGCTCAAGGCGCCGCGTCACGACCTCCCGTCGCGGGTGCAGTCGCTGATGGAGGACCTCCGCACCGCGCAGAAGCGGATCGCCGAGTACGAGTCGGCGAGCCTGCAGCAGCGCGTCCCGACCATCGCGCGCGCCGCGACGACGATCGGTGCGACGACCGTGGTCGCCGAGACCGTCGACGGCCTCGGGTCGGCCGACGACCTCCGCGCCCTCGCCACCGGCGTCCGTGGGGCGCTCGGTGACGGTGCCTCGGTCGTCGTGCTCGGATCCGTCATCGGTGGCAAGCCCGTCGTGATCGTCGTGACGAACGACGCCGCTCGCGCAGCGGGCGTGCAGGCCGGCCCCCTCGCGAAGGAGGCCGCCGGCGTCCTCGGTGGTGGTGGTGGCGGCAAGCCGGACCTCGCCCAGGGCGGTGGTACCGACGCGGCCGCGCTGCCGGCGGCGCTCCGTGCCGTGACCGCGCGGCTCGCAGGCTGACCGTGTCGATCCGGACCGGGCGCCGGCTCGGCATCGACGTCGGACGCGCCCGGATCGGTGTCGCCGTCTGCGACCGGTACGGCCTGTTGGCCACCCCGGTCGAGACGGTGGCGCGCGACAAGCGCAGCGACCTCCGCCGCATCCTCGCCCTGGCGGACGAGTACGACGTGCTCGAGATCGTGGTCGGACTGCCCCTGTCGATGTCGGGGGACGACACCCCGTCCACCGAGGACGCCCGGGCCTTCGCCGCCCGCATCGCGGCCCATCGTCCCGTCCGGCTCGTCGACGAGCGGCTCTCCACCGTGACCGCCCAGCGGGGGCTGCACCAGGCCGGCCGGAACACGAAGAACTCACGGGCCGTGATCGACCAAGCGGCCGCTGTTATCATTCTGCAACATGCGCTCGATCACGAGCGCACGTCTGGTGCCCCTCCCGGGGCCACGCTCCCCTGAGCGGGCTGTGCTTTCCGTCGCACGACGACGGTGCCCAGGGAGTTCCCCGACCGAGAGACACGAGGACCGTTGGCAGACGATCTGGACTGGAACGCGATCATCGCGCCCGGCAACGACGCCGAGCGGCGGAAGGCGACTTCCGACCGTGAGGCCACCCCTGACGTCGGCGGTGGGTCCCGACCCGCTGCGCCCGAAGTCCGACCGCCGCTCTCGCGACGCGAGGCCCGAGCCCGCGAGGCCGGCGCCCGCGAGGCCGGCGCACGCGATGCCCGGTCACCTGCGGACACGGCGCTCGACGACGAGCGCGCACGAGCCAGCACTGCGGAACCCGCCGCCGGGAACCGCGTCCCGCCCGGCAGCGCCGCGGTCCCGGCCAGCCGCGAGGCCCTCGGCAGCGACGCCGACGGGTCGTCGCCGGACGCCGAGCACCCCGGTGACCTGCACCCGGACGTCCACGCCCTCCTGACCCCCGGTGCGGGGATGCCGTCCGCCGGTGTCGACGAGGGTACCCACGGCACCCCGGCCGGGCGCGACGACCACGACCGACCCGCCGCCGGCGCACCCGGTGCGGCAGGCGGCTCGGGCGGCGGCCGTGGCGGTGGAGGGCGCGCCTCCAGGCCGCCCCGCGGCCAACGACCGAAGCGTCGACGGGGTCCGCTCATCGCGGGGCTCGTCATCGTCGCGATCGTCCTCGCGGCCGGGGTCGGCGCCTACGCGTTCGTCGTCCCGAAGTTCCAGCAGATCACGGCGGCGTTCACCGGCGCGCAGGAACCCGACGACTACTCCGGATCCGGCACAGCCAAGGTGACGATCACCATCAAGCAGGGCGACATCGGCGAGGACGTCGCGAAGACGCTGGAGCGGAGCGGCGTCGTCAAGAGCTCGAAGGTCTTCTACAAGCTGCTGCTCGCCTCGCCGAACGTGCAGTTCCAGCCGGGCTCCTACGCGCTCAAGAAGAAGATGAGCTCGAAGGCGGCGCTCGCGGCCCTGCAGGACAAGACGAACCGCGTCCAGGCGTCGATCGTGATCCCTGAGGGGACCGCGCTGCAGGACATCGAGGCCGGCATGGTCTCGAAGGCCGGGCTGTCGAAGGCCGAGGTCGACGCAGCAGCGAAGAACCTGTCCGCCTACGGGCTGCCCGCCGGCGTCACGACGCTCGAGGGGTGGCTGTTCCCCGCGACCTACCCGATCAACCCCGGCTGGACCGCGACCCAGTACTTCAAGTCGATGGTCGACACGATGAAGGAACACCTGACGGCTGCGGGTGTGGCACCGGCCCAGCAGGAGCACGTCATCGTGTTCGCGTCGCTCGTGCAGAAGGAGGCCGGGCTCGCCGCGGACTACCCGAAGGTCGCGCGGGTGTTCCAGAACCGCCTCGACCGCGGCATGAAGCTGCAGTCCGACGCCACCGTCGCCTACGGCACCGGGAACACCCACACCGTCACGACGACGGACGCCGAGCGGGCGGACGCGTCGAACCGGTTCAACACGTACGTGCACGCTGGCCTGCCGCCCGCACCGATCTCGAACCCCGGGGACATCGCCATCAAGGCGATCGTCCACGAGGCGCCCGGCAACTGGCTCTACTTCGTGACGGTGAACCTGCAGACGGGGGAGACCGTGTTCTCGGACACGTACGACCAGCACCTCGCGGCGGTCGAGCAGTTCCAGGCGTGGCTCCGGGCGCACCCGAGCTACCAGTAGCCCCGACCGCGGATCGTGCCGGCCGCCAGTGCCCCTCCGTGGGGCGCTGGCGGCCGGCCCGCATCCGGCACGCGTCGCACGGCTGAGCCCTGTGGGAGGATGGTCACCATGCTTCGTTGGTTGACCGCTGGTGAGTCCCACGGACCCGAACTCGTCGCGATGCTCGAGGGTCTGCCCGCGGGCGTCCCGGTGTCGTTCGAGTCCATCCGAGCCGACCTCGCGCGCCGGAAGCTCGGCTACGGCCGCGGCTCGCGCATGAAGTTCGAGCAGGACGAACTGCACGTGTCCGCCGGCGTCCGTCACGGGTTCTCGATGGGCAGTCCCATCGCGATCCGCATCGGCAACACCGAGTGGCCCAAGTGGGTCGAGGTGATGAACCCCGAGCCCGTCGAGCCGACCGAGATGTCCCGCGGTCGCAGCGCGCCCCTGACCCGTCCGCGGCCCGGCCACGCGGACCTCGTCGGCATGCAGAAGTACGGCTTCGACGAGGCCCGCCCGATCCTCGAGCGCGCGTCCGCCCGCGAGACCGCCGCACGCGTCGCGCTCGGTGCCGTCGCGAAGGCCTTCCTGGCCGAGCTCGGCATCCGTTCGGTCGCGCACACCCTGCAGGTCGGCACGGTGCGGGTGCCCGACGGCACAGCCCTGCCCCTGCCAGACGACGTCGACCGGCTCGACGACGACCAGCTGCGCTGCTTCGACGCGGAGACCTCGGCGCGCATGGTCACCGAGGTGGAGGCCGCGAAGAAGGACGGCGACACCCTCGGCGGCGTCGTCGAGGTGCTGTTCTACGGCGTCCCGCCGGGACTCGGCTCGCACGTGCAGTGGGACCGACGCCTCGACGCCCGGCTCGCTGCGGCGATCATGGGCATCCAGGCGATCAAGGGCGTCGAGATCGGGGACGGCTTCGCGACCGCCGGTCGGCGCGGGTCCGCTGCCCACGACGAGCTGTACCGGGAGGACGGCGAGATCGTCCGGACGACCGACCGTGCCGGTGGGACCGAGGGCGGGATGTCGACCGGCACCGTCCTGCGCGTCCGCGCCGGGATGAAGCCCATCGCCACCGTGCCGCACGCGCTGCACACCATCGACGTCGCCACCGGTGAGGACGCGTCCGCGCACCACCAGCGGTCGGACGTCTGCGCCGTACCGGCGGCCGGCGTCGTGGCCGAGGCGATGGTGGCGCTGGTGCTCGCGGACGCGGTGCTCGAGAAGTTCGGCGGGGACAACGTCCTGGAGACCAAGCGCAACCTCGAGTCCTACCTGGCATCGATCCCCGAGACCCTCCGCTCCAGCAGGACGGAGCCGGTGGCCTCGTCCGGCACCTGGTGAGCGACACCGATCCGGTCGTCCTCATCGGACCGATGGGGGCCGGCAAGTCGAGCGTCGGCAAGCGGGTCGCCAAGGCACTCGGGGTGCCGTTCACCGACACCGACCGCGTCATCGTGCGTGAGCACGGGCGGATCCCGACCATCTTCGCGGAGCGCGGCGAGCCCGCCTTCCGTCTGCTCGAAGCGGACGCGGTCCGATCGGCCATGTCGACCGGGGGCGTGATCGCGGTCGGCGGCGGGGCCGTCACGCACGCGGACACCCGTGCGGCGTTGTCCGGCGCGCGGATCGTGCTGCTGACGGTCTCGCCCGAGGCCGTCGCCGAACGCATCGCCGGGTCGGACCGGCCGCTGCTCGCCAGCGGTGGCCTCGACGCCTGGCAGACCATCACGGACGAACGCGCGGCGACCTACGCCGAGCTCGCCCACATCGTCGTGGACACCTCCCGGCGACCGATGTCCCACGTGGTGGCCGACATCGTCGCCTGGGTCCGCGACCCGAACCGAGGAGCACCGTGACCGAGCAAGTCCTTCCGGAGGGCACCACCCGCATCCCCGTCGGGGGCGACGACGGCTACGACGTGCTCGTCGGCAACGGGCTGCTCGACGCCGTGCCCACGCTCCTGGGTCCCCGCGTCGCGAAGGTGCTCATCGTCCACGCACCGACACTCGGAGCCCGGGCGAACGACCTCCGCGCGACGCTGGTGGCGGCCGGGCTCGAGGCGCTCATCGCCGAGGTCCCCGATGCCGAGGGCGCGAAGCGGATCGAGGTCGCGTCGTTCTGCTGGCAGATCATGGGCCAGGCCGACTTCACCCGCACCGACGCCGTCATCGGACTCGGCGGCGGAGCCGTCACCGACCTCGCGGGCTTCGTGGCCGCGACCTGGCTGCGCGGCGTGCCGTACGTCGCGATCCCGACGAGCGTGCTCGGGATGGTGGACGCCAGCGTCGGCGGCAAGACCGGCATCAACACGAACGAGGGCAAGAACCTCGTCGGCGCCTTCTACCCGCCCAGGGCGGTCGTCGCCGACCTCGACCTCGTCCGCACGCTGCCACGCAACGAGATCCTCACCGGTTTCGCCGAGATCGTGAAGGCGGGGTTCATCGCGGTGCCGGAGATCCTGGACATCGTCGAGGCCGACGTCGCCCGGGTCACGGACCCGACCACCCCCGAGTTCCGCCGTGTGGTCGAGCTCGCGATCGAGTTGAAGGCCCAGGTCGTGTCCGACGACTTCACCGAGCAGGGGCGCCGGGAGATCCTGAACTACGGACACACGCTCGGGCACGCGATCGAACACGCGGAGCGGTACCAGTGGCGGCACGGTGCTGCGGTCGCCGTCGGCATGGTGTTCGCGGCGGAGCTCGCGCGGCTGACCGGGCACCTGGACGACGCCACCGTCGACCGGCACCGCGCGATCCTGGAGTCCCTCGAGCTCCCCACGACCTACGGGCTCGGCCGCTGGGAGGGCCTGCTCGCGGCGATGCGTCGGGACAAGAAGGCCCGGGCCGGGATGCTGCGGTTCATCATCCTCGACGGGGTGGGCAAGCCGACGACCCTGGAGGGGCCGGAGGACCACCTCCTCTTCACGGCGTACCAGGAGGTCGGCGTCTAGTCCGCCGCCGGCGCCCGGCCGCCCGCCCGCGTCGCCCTCGGTCGCCACGCTCAGTGCAGCGGACGCGTTCCGTCGGCGCAGCGCGCGCGTCGCGAGGCGCCGGTCCGCTTCCGACCACCACGGTATTTTCTCCAGGTCTTGGAGCACAGTGGTCGAGATGTCGTATTCCAGATCGCCCGGCCGTGTGCGCCGGCGCACGCCGTCCTGTGGAACGCGCGCCGCGCCTCCAGGCTGTGGAGGGATGCCCTGGACGTACCCTGCGGACCCAGCCCCGCGGAGCAGACTGAGCACGTGCCCAAACCGCCCCGTCTGAGCGACTTCGCCAGCCAGCAGGAGACCGAGGTCGCCACCCTCCGGTCCCGCGGCCGCCGGTTCGCCGAACTGCTCTCGATCGCCCGACGCCACCACCTGCTGCCGTTCCGTCGCCTCGACTTCTCCCACGACCCGGCGACCGCGGACCTCCGTCGTGACCAGGCCGAGCACCTCCGCCGGGCCCTCGAGGAAGCCGGCGGCGGCTTCGTGAAGATGGGCCAGCTGCTCTCGACGCGGGACGACCTGCTGCCCGAGGAGTGGACGGTCGGGCTCGCGCACCTGCAGCGCAGCGTGACGCCCGCGCCGGCCGAGGCGGTCCTGCAGCTCCTCGAGCACGAACTCGGTGCCCCCGTCGACGAGGTCTTCGCGGCGTTCGACCGCGAGCCGATCGCAGCGGCGTCGATCGCGCAGGTCCACCGTGCGACCCTCCGGGACGGCACCGAGGTCGCCGTCAAGGTGCAGCGTCCGGGCATCGACGCCGCCGTGCGCCGCGACGTCGACATCGCGCTCCGGGTGGTCCGCTTCCTGGCGCGGACGTCGGCCGAGGCCCGCCAGGTCGGGGTGTCGGACGTCGCCGCGCAGTACGCGGCCGACCTGATCCGCCAGGTGGACTTCGTGTCGGAGCTCCGGAACCTCTCCGCGCTGCGCGCAGCCCAGGCCCGGAGCGCCCGCCCCGACGAGGTCGTCTTCCCGGACCCGTACCCGGACCTGTCCGGCCAGCGGGTGCTGGTGATGCAGTTCCTCGACGGCGACACCCTCAGCGCGGTCCGCGCGTCCGGTTCGGACCAGGACCTCGACGCGCCGATGCGCGCCGTGCTCGGCGCGTTCGTCCGCCAGGTCGTCTTCGACGGCCTGTACCACGCGGACCTGCACCCGGGGAACGTCGTGCTGCTGCCCGACGGGCGGCCGGCGCTCATCGACTTCGGATCGATCGGGAGGCTCGACCCGGGTCTCCGGGACATCGTCCAGGACCTCCTGGCCGGCTACATCCAGGGGGACACGTCGCGGATCGCGGACGGCGTGCTCCGCATGGCCCCGGTGCGGGACCCGCTCGACGAGCCGGACTTCCGACGGGACATCGCGCGGTTCGTGGCCGACGAGCTCGGCCCGGGTGCCCGGATCGGGGTCGACACGGTCGACAACGCGGTCGAGGTGTTCGGCCGGTACCGCCTGAAGGCGCCCGCCGACTTCGTCGCCGCTGCTCGCGCACTGGCGATCTTCGAGGGGACGCTCCGCACGCTGGCACCGTCCTTCGACCTGCTCGAGGAGTCGCGCGCCCTGGCGGCGGAGCAGATCCGCGACCAGCTGCGACCGACGGCACTCCGCGACCTGGCGGTGCGCGAGGTGTTCGGCGCGGTGTCGACGCTCCGCCGGTTGCCACGGCGGGTCGACCGGATCGGGGAAGCCGTCGAGAACGGCAAGTTCTCCGTCAACATCCGGTTGTTCGCCGACAGTCGAGACCGCACGATCGTCTCGGGGCTGATCCGCCGGGTCCTACTCGTGCTGCTCGGGTCGGGTGCTGGCGTCCTGGCGGTGGTGTACCTGACGACCCCGGCACGGCCGACCGCGGTGCTGTCCACCGGGATGGCGGGTGGGCTGCTCGGGGGAGCCGCCGTCGTCCTCCTGCTCTGGGCGGCGGTCGACGCCTGGGTGGCCAAGCGACGGCAGTGACCGCGCCCGGGCGCGTTGCCTCCGGCGGCACCGCCGGAGGCGTCCGCTACACTCGTCCGGGGCTCCCGCGGCCCGCAGACCTTCACAACACCATCGAACGGAAGACCCATGGCGAGCACCACTGACATCAAGAACGGCGCCGTTCTCATCATCGACGGCCAGTTTTGGTCGGTCGTCGAGTTCCAGCACGTGAAGCCCGGCAAGGGCGGCGCCTTCGTGCGCACCAAGCTGAAGAACGTCGTGTCCGGCAAGGTCGTCGACCGCACCTTCAACGCCGGCGCGAAGATCGACACCGCGGTCGTCGACCGTCGTGACTACCAGTTCCTGTACAACGACGGCGACAGCTACGTGTTCATGGACCTGGACACCTACGACCAGATCCCCGTGGCGGCCACCGTCGTGGGCGACGCGTCGAACTTCCTGCTCGAGGAGGCGACCGTCACGATCGCCATGAACGAGGGCACGCCGCTCTACGTCGAGCTCCCGACCTCGATCGTCACCACGATCGAGACCGAGCCGGGCCTGCAGGGCGACCGGTCGTCCGGTGGCACGAAGCCGGCGACGATCTCGACCGGGTACCAGATCCAGGTCCCGCTGTTCCTGGAGTCCGGCACCAAGGTCAAGGTCGACACGCGCGACGGCAACTACCTCGGCCGCGTCAACGACTAGGCGCTGACCCGATGAGTGCTCGTTCGAAGGCCCGCAAGCGCGCCCTCGACATGCTGTACGTGGCGGAGGTCCGCGAGCTGCCGATCTCGGACGTCTTGGCGACCGAGACCGTCCGGCACCTCGACCAGCCGGAGCGCGCCTCCAGCTGGGACTACGCGCGGCAGATCGTGACCGGCGTCGACGAGGCCCGGCACGAGATCGACAAGGTGATCGTCGAGCACGCGCAGGGGTGGTCGATCTCACGCATGCCGGTGCTCGACCGCTGCATCCTGCGGATGGGCGTGTGGGAGATCCGGTTCAACGCCGACGTCCCCGACGCCGTCGCGATCGCCGAGGCCGTCGAGCTCGCCCAGTCGCTCTCCACGGAGGAATCCGCGGGGTTCGTCAACGGCGTGCTCGGTGCCGTCGCGGGCACGCGTGTCGCCGGGTCGGGCTCGCACGGGACCGACGACGAACCGTCCGAGCGGACGGTCGCAGGGGACCGGGAGTCCCGGTAGGGTTGGCCACGTCAGCATCCTTTAAGTCCGTCCGGTGAGGCGGGGAAGGAGGTCGGCGTGGGTACCAGAACGGTCCTGCAGCAACCCGACATCACGCGTGCTCTCACACGCATCGCACACGAGATCCTCGAGGCCAACCACGGCGGCTCGGACCTCGTGCTGCTCGGCATCCCGACCAGGGGTGCAGTCCTCGCGGAGCGGCTCGGCCGGATCCTGGCCGACATCGAGCCCGAGTGGGCGGACGCCCGCGGCGGCATCGGCACGGAGCGCGTGGGTGCGCTCGACGTCACGATGCACCGCGACGACCTCGGCCACGGCATCGGGCGCGCTCCGCACCGCACGACCATCCCGACGAGCGGCATCGACGGCAAGGTCGTGGTGCTCGTCGACGACGTGCTCTACTCCGGTCGCACCGTCCGTGCGGCGCTGGACGCGCTGCAGGGCATCGGTCGGCCCCGGGCGGTCCGGCTCGCCGTGCTCGTCGACCGTGGGCACCGGCAGCTGCCGATCCGCGCCGACCACGTCGGCAAGAACCTGCCGACCGCGTCGGACGAGCGGGTCACGCTGCACCTGACCGAGACCGACGGCAGCGACGAGGTCCTGATCGAACAGCCCGAGCAGCCCGAGACGTCGGCGCAGTCCGGGCAGCCGGCGACGCAGGGGGTCGAGTCGTGAAGCACCTGCTCTCCACCGCCGACCTCTCGCGTGCCGAGGCGATCCACATCCTCGACGTCGCCGAGGAGATGGCCGAGGTGAACACCCGCGAGGTCCGGAAGCTCCCGGCACTCCGCGGCAAGACCGTCGTGAACCTGTTCTTCGAGGACTCGACCCGCACCCGTATCTCGTTCGAGGCAGCGGCCAAGCGCCTCTCCGCCGACGTCCTGAACTTCGCCGCGAAGGGCTCGAGCGTCTCGAAGGGCGAATCGCTCAAGGACACCGTGCAGACCCTCGGCGCGATGGGCATCGACGGCATCGTCATCCGCCACGGTGCCTCCGGCGCGCCCCGGGTGCTGGCCGACGCCGACTGGATCGACGTCCCGGTGGTGAACGCCGGGGACGGCACGCACGAGCACCCGACCCAGGCGCTGCTCGACGCCTTCACGATGCGACGGCGGCTGCACGGCGACGCGAGCCGCGGCACGGCCCTCGACGGCGTCCGCGTCCTCATCGTCGGCGACGTCCTGCACAGCCGGGTCGCACGGAGCAACGCCTGGTTGCTGCAGACCCTCGGCGCGACCGTCACGTTCGCCGCGCCGCCGACGCTCCTGCCGGTCAGCGCGCGGCCGTTCGGGGCCGCGGTCCACCACGACCTCGACGTCGCCCTCGCCGAGGACCCGGACGTCGTGATGATGCTCCGGATCCAGCAGGAGCGGATGGACGACGCCTTCTTCCCGAACCCGCGCGAGTACACCCGCCACTGGGGGCTCACCGCGGCGCGGCACGGTCGCCTGTCCGAGCGGACCCTGATCATGCACCCGGGCCCGATGAACCGCGGGCTCGAGATCGCCGGCGTCGCCGCCGACGACCCCCGCTCGACCGTCGTCGAACAGGTCGAGAACGGCGTCTCGGTGCGCATGGCCGTCCTGTACCTCGCCCTGACGGGCAGCGACCTGCCGAACACCCCCGCAGCGAAGGAGTCCGTCGCATGACCGCCCACCTCATCCGCGGCGCACGACTCGTCGACGGCTCGCGTGCCGACATCCGCCTGGAGGGACGGCGCATCACCGCGCTCGGCTCCGGTCTCGACGTGGCCGGTGCCACGGTCGTCGACGCGGACGGGCTGATCGCCCTGCCCGGGCTCGTGGACCTCCACACCCACCTCCGGGAGCCGGGACACGAGGAGTCCGAGACGGTCCTGACCGGGTCCCGAGCCGCAGCTGCCGGTGGGTTCACCGCGGTCAACGCGATGGCGAACTCCTCGCCGGTCGCCGACACCGCCGGCGTGGTCGAGCAGGTGCAGGCGCTCGGCGACGACGCCGGCTACGTGACGGTCCGACCGATCGGGGCCGTGTCCCAGGGCCTGCAGGGCACCCACCTGTCCGAGATCGGTGCGATGGCGACCTCGCGGGCGAAGGTCCGCGTCTTCTCCGACGACGGGTCGTGCGTGTCCGACCCGCTGCTGATGCGTCGGGCGCTCGAGTACATCAAGGGCTTCGGTGGCGTGCTCGCCCAGCACGCGCAGGAGCCCCGGCTGACGATCGGCGCCCAGATGAACGAGGGCCGACTGTCGTCGGAGCTCGGACTCGCGGGCTGGCCGGCCGTCGCCGAGGAAGCGATCATCGCCCGCGACGTGCTGCTCGCGGACCACGTCGGGGCTCGGCTGCACGTCTGCCACGTCTCGACCGCCGGCAGCGTCGAGGTGATCCGCTGGGCGAAGTCCCGCGGCATCGACGTCACCGCCGAGGTGACCCCGCACCACCTCATCCTCACCGAGGACCTCATCGCCGGCATCGACGGCGCGGCCGGGTACGACGCCCGGTACAAGGTCAACCCGCCGCTCCGCGCCCGCGAGGACGTCGACGCCCTCCGCGCCGCCCTGGCCGACGGCACGATCGACATCGTCGCGACCGACCACGCGCCGCACACCGCCGAGGCGAAGTGCTGCGAGTGGCCGGCTGCCGCGAACGGCATGGTCGGCCTCGAGTCGGCGCTGAGCGTCGTGCAGGCCGCGGTCGTCGACCCGGGGCAGCTCGACTGGGCCGACGTGGCGCGCGTGCTCTCCAGCGCTCCGGCACGCATCGGGCAGGTCGAGGGCCACGGCGGACCGATCGTCGAGGGCGGTGCGGCCGAGATCACCCTGTACGACCCCGCCGCCACGCGGGCGTTCGCCGTGACGGACCTCGCCGGCCAGTCGCAGAACTCGCCGTACCTCGGCATGACGCTGCCCGGCCGCGTCGTCGCCACGTTCCACCACGGGTACCCGACGGTGCTCGACGGACGGGTCGTGGATGCCGACCGGATCGCCGCGGCGGCCAGGGCCGACCGGTCCGCCGGTGCACCGACCGGAGCGCTCGCGTGAGCGGGGACGCACTGCGGTGGCTCGAGGGCGGCATCATCCTCGCGCTCGTCGCCGTGCTGTTCGTCACCATGGTGCGCACCTGGCGGACGCGGACCGCGAAGCAGGCGGAAGCCGTGCCTCCCGTCCCGGTCCCGGCCGACCCCGGTCCGTCAACCGGATCGTGGGACGGGTTCACCGTCGCGACGACCCGCGCCGACCAGCCCCTCGAACGGATCACCGCCGGCGGTCTCGGGTTCCGCGGCCGCGGCGGCGTGACCGTCCACGAGACCGGCGTGGTCCTGCACCTCGCCGGCACCGACGACCGCTGGATCGCGCGTGACGCGGTCCGCGGCGCCGACCGGGCCACCTGGGCCATCGACCGCGTGGTGGAACCCGGGGGGCTGGTCCGTCTGCGATGGACGGCGACCGGCGCCGCAGGTGCGACGGACCTCGACACCTACTTCCGGTTCCCGGAGGGCGACCGAGACGCACTCGCCGCCCTGCAGGGACTGTCGACGAAGCACAACCACCCGCACACCGCGGGCGAAGGGACGAACTGATGACACGCGAACGGGCCGTACTGGTCCTCGAAGACGGCACCCGCTACGACGGCTGGGCCTACGGCGCCCGCGGGCGCACGCTCGGCGAGGTCGTCTTCGCGACCGGGATGACCGGGTACCAGGAGACGCTGACCGACCCCTCGTACGCCGGGCAGATCGTGGTGCAGACCGCGCCGCACATCGGCAACACGGGCGTGAACGACGAGGACCCGGAGTCCCGTCGCATCTGGGTCGCCGGGTACGTCGTGCGCGACCCCAGCCGGGTCGTGTCGAACCACCGTGCGAACGCGACGCTCGACGACCACCTGGTGCGCGACGGCATCGTCGGCATCTCCGGCATCGACACCCGCGCGCTCACCCGGCGCATCCGGGACGCCGGCGCCATGAAGGGCGGCGTGTTCAGCGGCGCCGACGCGACGCTGTCCGAGTCGGAGCAGCTCGACGCGGTCCGGTCGCAGGCGACGATGGCGGGCGCGAGTTTCTCCGCCGTCGTCTCGACGCCCGAGACGTACGTGATCCCGGCCGAGGGCGAGCAGATCGGCCGGCTCGCCGTGCTGGACCTCGGGGTGAAGGCCTCGACCACGCGGTACCTCGCCCAGCGCGGGTTCGAGGTGCACGTCGTGCCGCAGGACATCACGGCAGCGGAGCTCGAAGCGCTCGCGCCCGATGCGCTCTTCTACTCGAACGGCCCCGGCGACCCCGCCGCGAGCGACGCGCAGGTGTCGCTGCTGCAGGAGAGCCTGCGCACCGGACGGCCGTTCTTCGGCATCTGCTTCGGCAACCAGCTGCTCGGTCGCGCGCTCGGCTTCGGCACGTACAAGCTGCCGTTCGGGCACCGCGGGATCAACCAGCCCGTGCTCGACACCACCACCGGCAAGGTCGAGATCACCAGCCAGAACCACGGCTTCGCGGTGGACGCGCCCCTCGGCGAGGTCATCGAGTCGCCGGCCGGGTTCGGTCGGGTCGAGGTCTCGCACTACTCCCTGAACGACCAGGTCGTCGAGGGCCTCCGCGCGCTCGACGTGCCGGCGTTCAGCGTGCAGTACCACCCCGAGGCGGCCGCGGGGCCGCACGACAGCATGTACCTCTTCGACCGGTTCGCCGACCTGGTCCGTGCGCGTCGCGACGGTGTGCCGCTCGACGCGGCGACCGCCGACGCCACGACCCCGGCAGCAGACATCACCAAGGAAGCGAACTGATGCCCAAGCGCGCAGACATCAACTCCGTCCTCGTCATCGGCTCCGGCCCGATCGTCATCGGACAGGCCGCCGAGTTCGACTACTCCGGCACCCAGGCCTGCCGTGTCCTCCGTGCCGAGGGCGTCCGGGTCATCCTGGTGAACCCGAACCCGGCGACGATCATGACCGACCCGGACTTCGCCGACGCCACGTACATCGAGCCGATCACGAGCGCGTCGCTCGAGGAGATCATCCGGATCGAGCGTCCGGACGCGGTCCTGCCGACGCTCGGCGGCCAGACGGCCCTGAACGCGGCGATCAAGCTCGACGCCGAGGGGATCCTCGACAAGTACGACGTCGAGCTCATCGGCGCGAAGGTCGACGCGATCCAGCGCGGCGAGGACCGGCAGCTCTTCAAGGAGCTCGTGCTCGAGTCCGGCGCCGACGTCGCCCGCAGCCACATCGCCCACACCCTCGAGGAAGCCAAGGAGTTCGCGAAGGACCTCGGCTACCCGCTGGTCGTCCGCCCGTCCTTCACGATGGGCGGCCTCGGGTCCGGCTTCGCGTACAACGAGGCCGAGCTCATCCGCTTCGTCGGCGACGGGCTGCAGTCCAGCCCGACGACCGAGGTCCTGCTCGAGGAGTCGATCCTCGGGTGGAAGGAGTACGAGCTCGAGCTGATGCGCGACAACTACGACAACACCGTCGTGATCTGCTCCATCGAGAACGTCGACCCGGTCGGCGTGCACACCGGTGACTCGATCACCGTCGCACCGGCGCTGACGCTGACCGACCGCGAGTACCAGAACATGCGGAACATCGGCATCGACATCATCCGCCGCGTGGGCGTCGACACCGGTGGCTGCAACATCCAGTTCGCCGTCGACCCGTCGAACGGCCGGCTCATCGTCATCGAGATGAACCCCCGCGTGTCCCGTTCCTCGGCCCTCGCGTCGAAGGCCACCGGCTTCCCGATCGCCAAGATCGCGGCGAAGCTCGCCATCGGGTACCGCCTGGACGAGATCGAGAACGACATCACCCGCGTCACGCCGGCGAGCTTCGAGCCGACGCTCGACTACGTGGTCGTGAAGACCCCGCGGTTCGCGTTCGAGAAGTTCCCGGCCGCCGACGCCACGCTCACCACGACGATGAAGAGCGTCGGTGAGGCGATGGCCATCGGCCGCAACTACGCGACCGCGCTGCAGAAGTCGCTGCGGAGCCTGGAGAAGCGGGGATCGAGCTTCCACTGGGACGTCCCGGCGGCCGAGCTCGACAAGGACGCCCTGCTCGCGAAGTCGTCGATCCCGACCGACGGCCGCATCGTCACCGTGCAGCAGGCGCTCGTCGCCGGCGCGACGGCGGCCGAGGTGTTCGAGGCGACCAAGATCGACCCGTGGTTCATCGATCAGATCGTCCTCATCAACGAGGTCGCCGAGGAGGTCCGCGCGGCCGAGACCCTCGACGCCGACACCGTCCGGTGGGCGAAGGAGCACGGCTTCTCGGACGTCCAGATCGCCAGCCTGCGGGGGATCACCGAGCAGGAGGCCCGTGACCAGCGCCACGCGCTGGGGATCCGTCCGGTCTTCAAGACGGTCGACACCTGCGCGGGCGAGTTCCCGGCCCTCACGCCGTACCACTACTCGTCCTACGACACCGAGACCGAGGTCGCCCCGAGCGACCGCAAGAAGGTCGTCATCCTGGGCTCCGGGCCGAACCGCATCGGGCAGGGCGTCGAGTTCGACTACTCCTGCGTGCACGCGTCCTTCGCGCTGAGCGACGCCGGGTTCGAGACGATCATGATCAACTGCAACCCCGAGACGGTGTCCACGGACTACGACACCTCGGACCGGCTGTACTTCGAGCCGCTCACCACCGAGGACGTCCTCGAGGTCATCGAGGCCGAGGCGGCGTCCGGCGAACTCGTCGGCGTGGTCGTGCAGCTCGGCGGTCAGACCGCACTCGGGCTGGCGAAGCCGCTCGAAGCGGCGGGCATCCCGATCCTCGGGACCAGCCCGTCCGCGATCGACTCCGCCGAGGAGCGCGGGCAGTTCTCCGCGATCCTCGACGCCGCCGGACTGCTCGCCCCGCGGAACGGCACCGCCCACGACCTCGCCAGCGCGACCGCGGTCGCCGAGGAGATCGGCTACCCGGTCCTCGTCCGCCCGTCCTTCGTGCTCGGCGGCCGCGGCATGGAGATCCTCTACGACCCCCCGTCGCTCGCGGACTACTTCGACCGGATGGCCGACCAGGCGATCATCGGCCCGGAGCTCCCGCTCCTGGTGGACCGGTTCCTGGACGACGCCGTGGAGATCGACGTCGACGCGCTGTACGACGGCGAGCGGCTCTACATCGGCGGCATCATGGAGCACCTGGAAGAAGCCGGCATCCACTCCGGTGACTCCGCCTGCACCCTGCCGCCGGTCGGTCTCGGTCGTGCCGAGATCCAGGGCGTCGTCGACGCCACCGAGAAGATCGCCGCCGGCATCGGCGTCCGCGGACTGCTCAACGTGCAGTTCGCCATCGCCGCCGGCGTGCTCTACGTGCTCGAGGCCAACCCGCGCGCCAGCCGCACGGTCCCGTTCGTCTCGAAAGCGCTCGGCATCGCGCTCGCGAAGGCGGCGTCGCGCATCATGACCGGTACCACCGTGGACGAGCTCGTCGCCGAGGGCATGCTGCCCGCGAAGGACGGCGCGATCGTCCCGATGCAGGCCCCGATCGCCGTGAAGGAGGCCGTGCTGCCCTTCCGACGGTTCCGCACGTACGAGGGGCAGGTCGTCGACTCGGTGCTCAGCCCCGAGATGCGCTCCACCGGCGAGGTCATGGGCATCGACCGCGACTTCCCGCGCGCGTTCCTCAAGTCGCAGGAGGCCGCCTACGGTGGGCTCCCGACGACGGGCACCGTGTTCGTGAGCGTCGCGGACACCGACAAGCGCGCCATCGTCCTGCCGATCCACCGCCTGCAGCAGCTCGGCTTCACCATCACCGCGACGGAGGGCACCGCCGAGGTGCTCCGCCGCAACGGCATCGAGGTGACGCTGGTCGGCAAGTACAGCGAGGGCGGCGAGAGCGTCGTCGACCTGCTCGCGCGCGACGCGGTCGACATCGTGATCAACACGCCGTCGGGGGCCGCTGGTCGTGCCGACGGGTACGAGATCCGTGCGGCCACGGTCGCGGCGGACAAGCCGCTCTTCACGACCATCGCGCAGCTCGGTGCGGCGGTCGCGGCGATCGAGACGATCGGCACCCCGCGCTCTGTCCGCAGCCTGCAGGACTACGCGCTCGAGCGCGCGACCTGGTGACGGTCGGTCCGGTGGCAGCTGACCAGCCCGGGTCCGCCGGGGGAGGCCCGGCCCCCTTCGGCGTCCGGCTCGCGGCCGCCATCGGGTCGCGGTCGGCGCTCTGCGTCGGGATCGACCCCCACGCCGCCACCCTGGCGGCGTGGGGGCTCACCCGGGACGAGGCCGGGCTGACCGCCTTCGGGGCGACCATGGTCGACGCGGCCGCTGGTCGCGCCGCGGTCGTGAAGCCGCAGATCGCGTTCTTCGAGGCCGCGGGGGTGGCCGGCTACCGTGCGCTCGACGCGACGATCCGTCGGGCACGCGATGCGGGCCTCCTGGTCGTCGCCGACGTGAAGCGGGGCGACATCGGGTCGACCGGCGACGACTACGCCGTGGCGTGGTTGGACCGCGACGGTCCGTTCGCGGCCGACGCGATGACGGTGTCGCCGTACCTCGGCTACGGCAGCCTCCGGGGCACCGTGGCGCTGGCGCGGCAGCACGGCGCCGGTGTGTTCGTGCTGGCGGCGACGAGCAACCCCGAGGCGCGGGTGCTGCAGACCGCGGTCCTCGCCGAGGGCCCACGTGCCGGTCGGTCCGTGGCTGCCGGTATCGTCTTGGACGTGGCAGACGACAACCGGGCAGCAGCGAGCGACCAGGCCCTCGGTGACGTCGGGCTCGTGCTCGGCGCCACCCTCGACCTCGACGACTTCGGCATCGCGCGCGACTCGATCAGCTCCTCGCCGGTGCTGGCGCCGGGCTTCGGTGCCCAGGGTGCCGCCATCGAGGACCTCAGGGCGCTGTACGGCTCGCGTGCCGAGCAGGTGCTCGTCAGCGAGTCGCGTGGGCTCATGACGGCCGGGCCCGACGGTGTCGCGGGCCTCGTGGCCGACCGCGCCGACCGCATCCGCCGCGCGCTGGGGGCGGCAGCGTGACCGACGAGCACGGGACGCACGACCACCCGAACGGCGAGCAGGCCGGCGGCGCCGACCGCGCGGCCTCGCCCGCGTCCCGGAATCCGCCCGAGGTCGACCGGGTGGCCGCCGCCCAGGCCGCGGTCGCGGCACGACGCGCCCGGGCTGCGGTGAAGTCCGCGGTCGCCTCGGGGGAGCGGTCCGCGCTCGACGTCGCCCGGTCGGCCTGGTCCGACGACGGCCTGCCCGCCGAGAAGTCCCTGCGCGTCCGGGACCTCCTGACGAGCCTGTCCGGCATCGGTCCGGCACGTGCCGAGACGATCATGGGCAGCCTGCGGATCGCGCCCTCGAAGCGCCTCGGTGGCCTCGGGTCCCGGCAGCGCAGCGCCTTGGCCGACTGGCTCGCGTCGCGCGGTCGCAAGCGTGGGGCGTCGAAGCTCGTCGTGCTCGCGGGGCCGACCGCGGTCGGCAAGGGCACGGTGAGCGCGCACATCCGCGAGCAGTTCCCGGACGTGAACCTCAGCGTGTCCGCGACGACCCGGAAGCCCCGCCCGGGCGAGGTCGACGGCGTGCACTACTTCTTCGTCGACGACGACGAGTTCGACCGGATGATCCGCGACCGTGAGCTCCTGGAGTGGGCGACGGTGCACAACTCGTACCGCTACGGCACGCCGCGGCCGCCGATCGACCGCGCGCTCGACGCCGGCGACAAGGTGATGCTCGAGATCGACCTGCAGGGCGCACGGCAGGTCCGCGACGCGATGCCCGAGGCCGTCCTGGTCTTCCTGCTCCCGCCGTCGTGGGAGGAACTCGTCCGTCGGCTCATCGGCCGTGGCACCGAATCGGCGGAGGAACAGGCCCGCCGACTCGAGACCGCGAAGGTCGAACTGGCCGCCCAGGACGAGTTCGACGTCCGGATCGTGAACTCCGATGTCGGGACCGCGGCACGCGAGGTCGTAGACTTGTTCTCTGCGCCCTGACGGGTGCACGCGTCCGCTGCGCCCCGCGCCGCGCTCGCCCCGCAGTTCCGCACGCGACAGGAGACACCATGGCCAACCCCCAGGGCATCATCGACCCGCCCATCGACGACCTGCTGTCCAAGGTGGAGTCGAAGTACGCACTCGTCATCTTCGCCTCGAAGCGCGCGCGCCAGATCAACGACTACTACGCCGACCTGCACGAGGGTTCGCTGTTCGACAACGTGGGCCCGCTCGTCGACTCCACGATCGACGACAAGCCGCTGTCCGTCGCGCTGCACGAGATCAACGAGGACAAGCTGACCGTCACCAAGCAGCAGCAGCCCTCCGACTGACCCCGGTGACTGCAGCCGCACTGCGCCTCTTCACGTCCGAGTCGGTCACCGAGGGGCACCCCGACAAGATCTGCGACCAGATCTCGGACACGATCCTCGACGCCCTGCTCGAGGTCGACCCGCACGCCCGTGTCGCCGTCGAGACGATGGTGACGACGGGGCTCGTGCACGTCGCCGGCGAGGTCACCACCTCCGGCTACGTCGAGATCCCGAAGCTCGTCCGAGACGTCATCACGGGCATCGGGTACAACTCGTCGGAGGTCAGCTTCGACGGCCACACCTGCGGCGTCGAGGTCTCGATCGGTGCGCAGTCCCCGGACATCGCCCAGGGCGTCGACGAATCGCTGGACGCCCGGTCCGGTGCTGGTGACGACCCGCTCGACCGCCAGGGTGCCGGTGACCAGGGCATCATGTTCGGCTTCGCGACGAACGAGACCCCCGAGTACATGCCCGTCGCGATCTGGCTCGCCCACCGACTGGCCGAGCGCCTCGCGGCGGTCCGGAAGTCCGGTCTGCTGACGTTCCTGCGGCCCGACGGCAAGACCCAGGTCACCGTCGGGTACGACGGCGTCGTGCCGAAGACCGTCGAGACCGTCGTGCTCTCGACGCAGCACGCGCCGAGCGTGACGCTCGACGAACTCACCGCACAGGTCACGGAGCACGTCATCCGACCGGTGCTCGACCTGGTCGACCTCGACTCGTCGCACGTCGACGTCATCGTGAACCCGACCGGCCGCTTCGAGATCGGCGGACCCCAGGGCGACGCCGGGCTCACCGGGCGCAAGATCATCGTCGACACGTACGGCGGCGCCTCCCGGCACGGTGGCGGTGCGTTCAGCGGCAAGGACCCGTCGAAGGTCGACCGCTCGGCGGCCTACGCGCTCCGCTGGGTCGCGAAGAACGCCGTCGCCGCAGGGCTCGCCGACCGGCTCGAGGTGCAGGTCGCGTACGCGATCGGCCGCGCGAAGCCCGTCGGGCTCTACGTCGAGACGTTCGGCACCGGGCACGTCGACGACGCCACCATCGAAGCCGCGATCCGGCAGGTGTTCGACCTGCGTCCCGCCGCGATCATCCGCGACCTCGACCTGTTGAAGCCCCGCTACGCGCAGACGGCGACCTACGGCCACTTCGGCCGCGAACTCCCCGGGTTCACCTGGGAGCAGCTCGACCGCGTCGACGCCCTCCGCGCCGCCGCAGGACTCGTCGCCGCCGCCGTCTGAGCCACCGCGTGACCACCGTCGCGCGCGTCGTCCTCGACTCGCCGCTCCCGCAGTTGGACCGTCTGTTCGACTACCGGGTGCCTGCCGAGCTCGAGGACGACTGCGGGCCCGGGGTGCGCGTCAAGGTGCCGCTCCGCACCGGTGCACGGATGTCGGACGCCTACGTCGTCGAGGTCCTGCGCGATGCCGAGGCAGCGGACGCGG
The DNA here is from genome assembly GCF_018613895.1 of Curtobacterium sp. ISL-83. Taxonomy (GTDB): domain Bacteria; phylum Actinomycetota; class Actinomycetes; order Actinomycetales; family Microbacteriaceae; genus Curtobacterium. Next base: position 133,267 of record NZ_JAGGPH010000012.1, on the reverse strand, counting down.
CGTTCGCCGGTGAGCTGAGCCAGGTCGAGACGCTCGTCTCGCCGGTCCCGGTGCTCGCGCCCGAGATATGGGCGCTCGCGCGCGCGGTGGCCGACCGGGCCGCCGGGGTCGCCTCCGACGTCCTGCGGCTCGCGGTGCCGACCCGGCAGGTGCGCGCCGAGAAGGCGTGGCTGGCGCGCGACACCGCGTGGTCACCGCCCGCGGTCGAGGGCACGCCCGTCTCGGGGTACGGCGACGGCGTCCTGGAGGCGCTGATCGCCGACCGTGGGCGGGCTGCGGTGGCCGCGGTGCCCCACCTTGTCGCGGTGCCTCACCCGGTCGCGGTGTCCGCGGTGACCGAGCCCGCTGCCGCCCCGCCGGCTGCTGGTGCCGACTCGTCCGCCGGCCCGGCCGTCGACCCGGCGGACACGGTGTGGGTCCCCGGCTGGGCGGCGACCCTGGCGCAGGCCGCGTCGCACACCATCGCCGCCGAGCGCTCCGCCGTCATCGCCGTCCCCGACTTCCGCGACGTCACCGACCTGGAACGGGCGCTCCTCACCGTGCTGCCGCGGGAGCGGGTCGTCCGGTTCGACGCGAAGCAGACCAACGGGCAGCGGGCGAAGGCGCTCCTGCAGGCACGGACGCACCCGGTCGTCGCGATCGGCAACCGGACGGCCATCTACGCCCCCGCCACGGACCTCGGCCTGATCGCCATGTGGGACGACGGCGACTCGTCGTTCACCGAGCCCCGCGCGCCGTACGTGCACACGCGGGACGTCGCACTGGTGCGGGCAGCGCAGTCCGGCGCCGCGCTGCTGTTCGTCTCGCACGCCAGGAGCACCGACGTGCAACGGCTCGTCGAGCTGGGCTTCCTGACCGAGGTCGCGCCCTACCGGGTGCCGGCGCCGAAGGTCATCCCCACGATGCAGCAGACCGGGGCCGAGGGCTACGCGGCCGAGGCACGCATCCCGAGCTCCGCGTGGCGCGCCGCTCGCGAGGCCAGCCAGCACGGCCCGGTCCTCGTGCAGGTCGCGAGTCCCGGCTTCGGCACCGGCCTCGTCTGCGCCGCCTGTGGGGAGCGCGCCCACTGCCGGGTCTGCGGTGGACCCCTCGGCAGTCCGCGGAAGGGCGCCACCCCGCAGTGCCGGTTCTGCGGCGCGCTCGCGGTCGGGTTCCGGTGCACCGCGTGCGGCAACGGCACGCTGAAGCCCGTCGGGCAGGGTGCGCAGCGCACCGCAGACGAGCTCGGTCGCGCGTTCCCCGGCACGCGCATCGTGGTCGCGGACGGCTCGCGGCCGCTCGACGAGGTCCCGGCCAGGCCCGCGGTGGTCGTCGCGACGCGCGGAGCCGAACCGTCGACGCCCGGCGGGTACGCGTGCGTGCTGCTCCTCGACGGCGACCGGATGCTCGCCCGCGAGGGGCTCCGCGTGCAGGAAGAGGTGCTGCGCTTCTGGACGAACGCCGCCGCGAAGGCCGCCCCGGGTGCCGAGGTGTACCTCGTCGGCATCGGCGGGCGGCTCGCGACCTCCCTTGCGACGTGGCGGCTCGACGTGCCCGCACACGACGAGCTCGCCGACCGTCGCCAGCTGCACTTCCCGCCGGCGGTCCGGGTCGCGACGTTGACCGGCACCGACGAGGCCGTGACCGCAGCGGTCGAGGCTCTCGACGGGATGCTGGTCGGTCCGGTGCTCGGTCCGGTCCCGGTCGAGGACCCCGCCGCCCCGGGCGCGGTCCGAGCGATCGTGCGGTTCCCGTACGCGCACGGGGCCGAGGTCGCGGCGACCCTGAAGGCCGAGGTGATCCGGCGCTCGTCCACGCGGCGGGTGTTGCCCGGTGGCAACCGTCGGCGGGCGGCGCCGGCGCTCCGGGCCCGTCTCGACGACGCGGAGCCCTTCAGCGAGGTCTGACCCGACCGACGTCTGACCCGGCCGAGGTCTGACCCGGCCGACGTCTGACCCGGCCGACGTCTGACCCGGCCGACGTCTGACCCAGCCGGCCCCGCCCCCGGGCCCGAGGCCGCGGGACGGACGTGCACCGCGCCTCCAGGCCGCGGTCCGTGCCCTGCGCGGCCGACTGCGTGCGCATCTTCCGACGTTGCGCCCGTCGATCACGGCGTGCGCTGTCGCACCATGCGAACGCACCGCATGCGTTTGCGCGTTTCGACGTTCCACGAGTCGATCGACCGGTGTCCGGTCGATCGATGTGCCCGCAGGAACGCCGCACCCCGGCGCCCGCCCCGCCACCGGCGCCTACCCCGGCGCACCGGCGCCCGCCCCGCTACCCCACTCGCGCCCCGCGCGCGTCGATGCAGACCGGCCGCCCGTGTGCCAGGGTGGTCGGCGGGCGGTCACGAGCCGCCCACCACACACATCACGCACGACGAGGTGACGCGGATGACGCCGATGAGGGCGCTGTACAAGCCGGACGCTGGCCCGGGACTGGTCATGACGGAGCGGCCACGACCGGTCCCCACTCCCGACGAGGTCCTGATCCGGGTGCTCCGGACGGGGATCTGCGGCACGGACCTGCACATCCTGCGGTGGGACGACTGGGCCGCCTCGTCGGTCACGGCGCCGCTCGTCCCGGGGCACGAGTTCTTCGGCGAGGTCGTCGAGGTCGGCTCGTCGGTGCGGGACGTCGCCGTGGGGGACCGGGTGTCCGGCGAGGGACACATCGTCTGCGGGACCTGCCGCAACTGCCGTGCCGGTCGTCGGCAGATGTGCATCCGCACCCAGGGACTCGGCGTTCAGCGCGACGGGGCCTTCGCCGAGTACCTGACCCTGCCGGGCGCGAACGTCTGGGTGCACCACGGCGACGTGGACCCGGACGTCGGCGCGCTGTTCGACCCACTCGGCAACGCGGTGCACACGGCGCTGACGTTCCGCCTGGTCGGTGAGGACGTCCTGGTCACCGGCTGCGGTCCCATCGGGCTGATGGCCATCGCCGTCGCCCGCCACGCGGGCGCACGGTTCGTCGTCGCCACGGACGTCAGCGCTGCGCGGTTGGCCCTCGCGAGCACGATGGGCGCGGACCTGACCGTCGACGTCGGCACCGGAGCGGGATCCTCGGGCACGGAGGCCGTTCGAGTCGCGCAGCGCCAGCTCGGCATGCGGGAGGGGTTCGACGTCGGCTTCGAGATGTCCGGCGCCCCCGGTGCGCTGCCGACCATGGTCGACACCATGAACCACGGCGGACGGATCGCGATGCTCGGACTGCCGTCGGGCCCGATCGCCGTCGACTGGGGCAAGGTCGTCACCCACATGCTCACGATCCAGGGCATCTACGGACGCGAGATGTTCGAGACCTGGCAGACCATGAGCGCGATGCTGCAGTCGAGCGCGGCGCTGCGGGAGCGGATCGGCTCGATCGTGTCGGCGCGGTACCCCGCGCGCGACTGGGAAGCAGCGTTCGCCGCGGCGGCGGCTGCGGACGGCGGCAAGGTCGTCATCGACTGGACGGAGATCTGATGTACGGGGCGATGCAGGACCACCTGGCGCGCGAACTCGCGGCGATCGAGGAAGCCGGCCTGACCAAGCACGAGCGGGGCATCACCGGCCCGCAGCGCGCGGCGATCGAGGCCGATGGCGCCGAACTCCTGAACTTCTGCGCGAACAACTACCTCGGGCTCGCCGACTCGCCGGCCCTGGTCGACGCCGCGAAGGACGCCCTCGACCGCTGGGGCTACGGCATGGCGAGCGTGCGGTTCATCTGCGGGACGCAGGACCTGCACCTCGACCTGGAGCGACGGGTGTCCGCCTTCCTCGGGACCGAGGCGACGATCCTGTACTCGTCGTGCTTCGACGCGAACGGCGGCCTGTTCGAGGTCCTGCTCGGCGCCGAGGACGCGATCATCTCCGACGAGCTGAACCACGCCTCCATCATCGACGGGGTCCGCCTGTCCAAGGCGCAGCGGTTCCGGTACCGGAACCGGGACATGGCCGACCTGGAGGCGCAGCTCGCCGCTGCCTCGTCGGCTCGCTTCCGTGCCGTGGTCACCGACGGCGTCTTCTCGATGGACGGGTCCATCGCGCCGCTCCGCGAGATCTGCAACCTCGCGGACCGGTACGACGCGCTCGTGATCGTGGACGACTCGCACGCGGTCGGGCTCGTCGGCGAGCACGGTCGGGGCACCCCGGAACTGTGCGGTGTCGCCGACCGGGTGGACGTGTACACGGGCACGTTCGGCAAGGCGCTCGGCGGGGCGTCCGGCGGGTACGTGTCGTCGCGGCGGGAGATCGTCGACCTGCTCCGGCAGCGGAGCCGGCCGTACCTGTTCTCGAACTCGCTCGCCCCCGTGATCGCGGCGGGGACGGTGGCCGCGCTGGACCTCATCGAGCGCTCGGACGACGCGCGGGAGCGCCTCCGGCGGAACGCGGCGCTGTTCCGGTCGCTCATGACCGAGGCCGGCTTCGAGCTCCTGCCCGGAGAGCACCCGATCGTCCCCGTCATGTTCCACGACGCTGCGCTGACCGGCCGGATCGCGGTCGAGATGCAGGCCCGCGGGGTGTTCGTCACCGCGTTCAGCTACCCGGTGGTGCCGAAGGGCCGAGCACGGATCCGCGTGCAGCTCTCGGCGGCGCACACCGAGGAGCAGGTCCGGCAGTGTGTGCGGGCCTTCTCGGAGGCGCGGGCCGCCGCGGCCTGAGCAGCTGCCCGCGCGACGATGCCCCGCCCGACCGGAGTCGAGCGGGGCATCGGGTCGCCGGAGCGGAGCCGCTCAGGGACCGACGGGCTGGCGACGCTCGCGCGGCAGGATGATGCCGAGCGCGATCATGCCGACGGCGAGCACGAGGTGCAGCCAGTTGTCGGCGCTGTTCAGCGGCACGAAGTTCGCGCCCGAGTCGTGGCCGGCGGTGAACAGGCCGTAGAGCCAGAGCACGGCGTAGACGATCCCGCCGATGACCAGGAACATGCGCGAGCCGGTCGCCCGGTTGGCTGCGAGCAGCCCGACGATGCCGAACAGCAGGTGCACGATGTTGTGCAGCACGGACACCTGGAACACCCCGAGGAGCATCGCCATCGAGTGGTTCCCCGCTCCGGCGAGTTCGCCCGAGGTGAGTCCCGGCACGAACCCGGCGATCCCGACCAGCAGGAACACGAGGCCGACGACGAGGGCGGCCTTCTGGATGGAGGAACCGGCGTAGCGGTTCGTGGACGTGGTGACGTCGGTCACGGTGACTCCTGACGGTCAGCGGCGCGGGTGCGCCGGGTTGGTGGGGTCTCTCGGGGACGGTGGGTCGATCGGACCCTCGGCGGTGGCCGCTGCCACCCAGCATGGACCGTTCGTTCTGGTGCCGACCGTACGCAGCACGGACTCGCGCGCGGCCCAGGGACGTCGGCGCTCGCGTGCATGGGACACTCGGATCGTGACCACGGGGGAACACGGACGACCGCTCGCAGACTGGGAGTACCGGGGGACGCTCCGCACCTACCAGCGGGACGTGCTCGATCGAGTGGGGGTGGTCCCCGGCGACCCGGTGCACGTCGTGGCACCGCCCGGTTCCGGCAAGACGCTGCTCGGGCTGCTCCTGGCGGCCCGGCACGGCACCCGCGCGCTCGTCCTGTCCCCGACGACGACGATCCGGCAGCAGTGGGCCAGGACCGCCACCAGCTTGCAGGGCAGCGCGACCGTGTCCGAGGACCCTGAGCGGCCCGGCGACCTCACCGCGCTGACGTACCAGATGCTCAGCGTCCTCGACACGGGCAGTCCGCTCAGCGACCTCGCCGTCGCGGACTGGCGACGCGAGCTCGTCGAGGGCGGCCGCACGGCAGCCGACGCGACGCGGTGGATCGAGGACCTGCGGGCGTCGAACCCGGGGGCGTTCCGGAACGGGGTCGGCCGACGGTCGCGAGCGATCCGGCGACGCTTGGCCAGCGAGGACCCCGACCTGTTGGCGGAGGCACTCCACCCGAACGCCCGGACCCTCGTCGACCGGCTGGTGGCGTCCGGCGTCGAGACGGTCGTCCTGGACGAGTGCCACCACCTGCTCGACCACTGGGCACTCGTCGTGGCCTACCTCCTCGCCCGCATCCGGGCGGCGGGCCGCGACCCGGTCGTGATCGGCCTCACCGCGACCCTGCCGTCGACGGACGACCGCGACGGCCACGACAACTACACCGCGCTCCTCGGCGAGGTCGACTACGAGGTCCCCACCCCGGCGGTCGTCAAGGAGGGGAACCTCGCCCCCTACCGCGACCACGTGTGGTTCGTCGAACCGACCGTCGAGGAGATCGCGTTCCTGCGCGACCACGAGCGCCGACTCGCGGCCCTCGTCTCGTCCGCCTTCGCCGGTCCGGACGGCCTGAGCTGGCTGCTCGCCACACTGCAGCCCGACACCGGGGACGACACAGCTCCGCCGGAGCACCGACTGGCGGCCGCCTTCTCCGCGGACTTCGCGGTCGCCGAGTCCGCAGCACGGCTGCTCGCCGAGTTCGCTCCGGAGCACGCCCTCCTCGCCCTCCTGCCGACCGACGTCCGGCGTGCCCCCGACACCGAGCAGCGACTCCGACTCCTGGCCCGGTACGCCCTCGATCGCGTCCTGCCCGATCCCGCGCGGGCGGAGCAGTGGCAGCGCATCAAACGATCCATCGTCGACTTCGGTTTCACCCTCACCGACCGGGGGGTCCGCCGTGGCCGAGACCCGATCGACACGGTCTTGGCATCATCCGCTGCGAAGGACCGCGCGGTCGTCGAGGTCCTGCAGCTCGAGTGCACCGGGTCGACCGCGGACCGTGTCCGCGCCGTCGTGGTGGCGGACCACGCCACCCACGGGAACAGCCGGGGGAGCGCAGTCGCTGCTGGCGGGGCCCTCCGCGCGCACGTCACCCTCGCAACCGAGGAAGCACTCGCCGGTCTCCGTCCGGTCCTCGTCACCGCGGAGCACCTCCGGATCGCGGCGAGGGATGCCGACGTCCTCCTGCCGGCGCTCTCCGAGCACCTCGGCGTGACGTGCACGGCAGCACCGGTCCCCGACCATGCCCCGGTCCTGGCGGTCGACACGGCCAGCGCCAGCTCCGCAGCGGTCCTCACCGCCGTCTCCGCCCTGCTCACCGACGGCACGACGCGGGTCGTCGTCGGAACTCGTGGTCTCCTCGGGGAGGGTTGGGACTGCCCCGCCGCGAACACTCTGATCGACCTCACCGCGGTCGCGACCTCGTCGGCCACGCAGCAGCTCCGTGGGCGCACCCTCCGGCTCGACCCGGCATGGCCCCGCAAGGTGGCTCACAACTGGACCGTCACCGCGGTGATCCCCGCAGACGTCCCCCTGGACGCCGCGCCCGACGTCTCCCGCATGCACCGCAAGCACGAACGGATCTGGGGACTGCTGCGCGAGGACTCCGTCCAGATCGCGCGTGGCACCGGCATCGCGCTGACGGATGCCCAGGTCGTCCGCCTCGGCGCGATCCTCGGCAAGCAGAAGCGGGCCAGTGTCCGCGAGCTCGACGACTCCATCGCGGCGCAGCTGCCGGACCGCGCGGACAGCTACGCGGCATGGCGGATCGGCGAACCGTACGCCGATCGGGAGAGCGTCGCGACGGTCGTCGAGGAGGCCCGGACGCAGCCGTTCCGCACGGGCCCGACCGCCGAGGCGGTGATGGCGGTGGTGCTGACGGTCGTCGGCCTGGTGGTCGCGCAGAACGGACGCCTGATCGTGGGCCTCGCCCACCACGGAGTGACCGCGGCGGTCCTCGGACTCGTCGCCACGATCGCCCTCGGGGTCCTGCTCGCCTGGCCCGTCGCGAAGCAGCTCGGCACCGCGCTCCGCCAGCGCATCGACACAGTGGGCGCCCACCGCCAGGCGGTGCGGGTGATCGTGGACGCCCTGCACCGGGCCGGTCGGATCCCCGCGTTCGGCGACGGCGACATCCGGGTGTCTGCCGAGACGGTGAACGGTGTGCTGCAACGGTTCTCCATGGAGGCACTCGGGGGGACCCCGGAGGGCCGGCGGTTGGTCGCCGAGGCGCTCGCCGAGTTCTTCGGGCCGGTCCGGACGCCTCGGTTCCTCCTGCAGGTCGGCCGGTCGGAGCGGGGCACGATCCGGAAGGCGCCGTTGCTCGCGCTCTCCATGACGGTCGCTCGGGCGCTCACCAGGGGTGACCGGTACTTCGCCGTGCCATCCGGCGTGGGCCGCCGTCGGGCAGACGCCGAAGCGTTCGCTGCGGACTGGAACCACAGGGTGGGACCCTGCCGCCTGGTGGAGGTCGATTCCCCGGAGTCGCTGGTCCTGCTCGTCCGTGCGCGCCGCGCGTCCGGTGCGACGGCACGGCGCCCCGGCATCCGCGACCAGTGGTCCTGACCGACACGGGCCGCCTTGCCGACGTGGGAGCATGGAACCCATGCGTCTCGTCGTCGCCGGCAGCCCCGCTGCGGCCGTCCCCACCCTCCGTCGTCTGGCGGCGTCCGACCACGAGATCGCGGCCGTGCTCACCCGGCCGCCGACCCCGCAGGGCCGGAAGCGCGTCCTGACGCCGACGCCCGTCGCGCTGGCCGCTGCCGAGCTCGGGCTCCCCGTGATCGAGGCCGTCCGCGTCGACGACGACGTCACCGCCCGGATCGCGGCGCTGCAGCCGGACCTCGGCGTCATCGTCGCGTACGGCGCGCTCCTGCGACGCCCGGCGCTCGACGCCCCGCGGCACGGGTGGATCAACCTGCACTTCTCCGACCTGCCCGCCTACCGCGGCGCGGCACCGGTCCAGCGAGCCGTGATGGCGGGGGACACCCGCACGGCGGCGACCGTCTTCCAGCTGGTCGAGGCCCTCGACGCCGGGCCCGTGTTCGGCTCGGAACCGTTCGACATCCACCCCGACGCGACCTCGGGCGAGGTGCTCGCCGCGATGGCCGAGACCGGTGCTGCCGTCGTCGCCAGGGTCGTGGACGACATCGCAGCCGGTTCCGCCACCGCGACCGAGCAGACCGGCGAACCGAGCACGGCTCCGAAGCTGACACTCGCCGATGGGCACGTCGACTTCGACCTGCCGTCGACGGCGGTGCACGCACGGGTCCGCGGGGTCACGCCGGAACCGGGCGCCTACGCGCACCTCGGTGACCTCCGGGTGAAGCTGCTCAGGACGAGCCGCACCGAGACGCCCTCCGACTCCGAGCTGTCGCTCGCACCGGGGGCGTTGGCGCTCTCCGGTGGTCGGCTGCTGGTCGGCACCGCCGACGACCCGCTCACCGTGCTCCAGGTGCAGCCCGCGGGCAAGCAGGCGATGGAGGCCGCTGCCTGGGCACGCGGCCTCGGCACCCTCGACGGGAAGGTCCTGGCATGAGCCCCACGAACGGCCGACGGGAACGCAACAGCCCCCGTCCCGTGACCGCACGGCGGGTCGCGTACGACGTGCTCCGTGCCGTGCAGGTCGACGACGCGTACGCGAACCTGCTGTTGCCGTCCCGCATCCGACGTGCCGGCCTGACCGCTCGCGACGCCGCGTTCGCCACGGAGCTCACGTACGGCTCCATCCGGATGCTCGGACGGTACGACGCGATCGTCGCCCTCGCCTCCGGTCGACGGCCGGAGAACATCGAGGCGGACGTCCTGGACGTGATGCGCCTCGGTGCCCACCAGCTGCTGGGCATGCGGACCCCGACGCACGCGGCCGTCGCCGCGACCGTCGAACTCGCGCGGGAGGTCGGTGCCCACCGCGCGACCGGGTTCGTGAACGCGGTCCTCCGGAAGGTCGCCGCCCGCACGGACGGCGAGTGGGACGCCCTGATCACCGAGGGTCGTGCCGGCGATGCGCTCCTCGCGGCGCGGTGGTCCCACCCGGTGTGGGTCGTGTCCGCGCTCCGGGACGCCCTGGCAGCGGAGCGGTCGCGCGACGAACTCGCCGCGCTCCTCGCGGCGGACAACGTCGCGCCGCGGGTGCAGCTCGCGGCGTTGCCGGGCATCGCCACCGAGGACGACATCGCCACGGCCACCACCCCGCGCGTCCGGTCCGACGTGGCCGGCATGGACGAAGCCGGCACCGACGACGCCGGCGCGGACGGGACGGGCACGGACGAGACTGGCACCGACGAGGCCGGCACCGACGAGACGGGCACCGACGAGACGGTCGCCGAGGGGACCGGGACCGACGCGACCGACGAGAGCGCGTCGGCGGTCCCGGCCGCCCCGGGGCCGACGGACGTCGACGACGCGACGCAGGCCGAGCCTCCCGTCAGCATCGCCGACCACGCGCCGGCCGCGGACGACCTGCCGGTCTCACCCGTCGGCATCCGCGGACTCACCGGTGATCCCGCCCGCGTCCCCGGCGTCGCGGCGGGCCGTCTCCGGGTGCAGGACGAGGGGTCCCAGCTGGCAGCACTCGCCCTCAGCCGCTCCAGCGCGGTCCGCGCGGGGGAGCGCTGGCTCGACATGTGCGCCGGCCCCGGTGGCAAGGCCGCGCTGCTCGCGGCGGAGGCGGTGCAGGGTGGCGCGACCCTCACGGCGAACGAAATCGCGCCCGCGCGCGCCGGACTCGTGCGGAAGGCGCTCGCGGACTTCCGTGACGGCGTCACCGTCGTCGAGGGCGATGCGCGACGGTACGGGCGGGACGGCCTGGGTCTGACGTTCGACCGCATCCTGCTCGACGCACCGTGCACCGGTCTCGGCGCGCTGCGGCGTCGACCGGAGGCGCGGTGGCGGAAACAACCGGAGGACGTCCCCGAGCTGGCCGCGTTGCAGGCCGAGCTCCTCGACGCCGCGGTGCGGGTGCTGGCGCCGGGAGGCACGCTGGCGTACGTCACGTGCTCGCCGCACCTCGCGGAGACGCGGGGACAGGTGGATGCGCTCATGGCACGGCAGGGCGGCGTGCTCGAGCAGCTCGACACCGCCGACGTCGTGCGGTCCGTCGCGGCTCGGGACCCGCAGGTGGCGGACGGCAGCACGGTGCAGCTCTGGCCGCACCGCATCGGCACGGACGCGATGTTCATCGCGCTGTTCCGTCGCGTCGCCTGACCCGCGAGCAGCGGGCGCGAGACTCGGTCTCAGCGACCGTTCTCGGGCCGCGGGGCACGAGGACGGTCGCCCACCCCGAGACTCGCGTCACCCGCGCCGCGACTCGCATCACCCGCGCCGAGACTCGGCCCGGGTGCGCCGAGCCTCGGGGCGCCCGGCGGCCGCCGGGTAGGCTTGCCCGGTGACGATCCGCATCTCGCCGAGCATCCTGTCCGCCGACTTCGCGAACCTCGAGCGCGAGCTCCAGCGCATCGAGACCGCCGACCTCGTGCACGTCGACGTGATGGACAACCACTTCGTCCCGAACCTCACGCTCGGGCTGCCCATCGTGCAGCGGCTGCAGCAGGTGTCGCCGGTGCCGCTCGACGTCCACCTCATGATCACCGACGCCGACACCGAGGCTCCGAAGTACGCCGAGACCGGTGCGGCCAGCGTGACGTTCCACTTCGAGGCCGCGGACGACCCGATCGCGACCGCCGCTGCCATCCGGTCGAACGGTGCGCGCGCCGCCGTGGCCGTGAAGCCGGGGACCCCGATCACCCAGGTCCTCGAACACCTCGACGCGTACGACATGATCCTGCTCATGACGGTCGAGCCGGGCTTCGGCGGCCAGCTGTTCATGTCGTCGGTGATGCCCAAGCTGCAGGACGCCCGCGCGGCCGTCGACGCCTCCGGGCTCGACGTCTGGCTCGAGGTCGACGGCGGCATCGCGGTCGACACGGTGCCAGAGGCCGTGCGGAGCGGTGCCGACACGCTCGTGGCGGGGTCCGCCGTGTACGGGGGCGAGCCGGCGGTCCGGATCGCGGACCTCCGAGCGGCCGCTGCCGCAGCGCGCTCGTGACGCCCCTGCCAGAGGACGCGACCACGGCGGTGGACGGGACGTCCGCGCAGGTGACCGGCGGTGCGGCGGCGACGAGCGCCTCCCGTCCGGACGGTACGTCCGCGGCGACGGCCGACGGCGGTAGCCTGGACCCTGTGAAGACGTTCGACGACCTGTTCGCGGAGCTGACCGAGAAGGCGCGCACGCGCCCCGAGGGCTCCGGCACCGTCGCCGAACTGGACGCCGGCGTGCACCAGATCGGCAAGAAGATCGTGGAAGAGGCCGCCGAGGTCTGGATGGCGGCCGAGTACGAAGGCGACCAGCGCACGTCGGAGGAGATCTCGCAGCTGATCTACCACCTCCAGGTGCTCATGGTCGCGAAGGGGCTCACCCCGTCGGACGTCTGGCGACATCTGTAGGACGCGCTCGGGCACCGCCCGCGCACCGCCCTCGATCCGCCACACCCGATGAGCGCCGTCCCGACGGCCGACGTCCCGAACGCCGACGTCCCGACCAGCGCGACCCGACCAGGAAGCAGACCACCTGATGCTCCGCATCGCCGTGCCCAACAAGGGCTCACTGTCCGAGACCGCGTCCGACATGCTCCGCGAGGCCGGGTACGCCGGTCGCCGCGACCCGAAGGCCCTCCACCTGGTGGACGAGCGCAACGGGGTGGAGTTCTTCTTCCTCCGGCCCCGTGACATCGCCACGTACGTCGGCTCCGGCGCGCTCGACGTCGGCATCACCGGCCGCGATCTGCTGCTCGACTCCGGTTCCGCCGCGCACGAGGTCGACGCACTCGGGTTCGCCGACTCGACCTTCCGGTTCGCAGGCACCCCCGGTCGGTTCAGCACCCTGCAGGACCTCGACGGCGTCCGCGTGGCGACGAGCTACCCCGGGCTCGTGGGGGACTTCCTCGCCAAGCACGGCGTGCACGCCACGCTCGTGAAGCTCGACGGCGCGGTCGAGAGCGCCGTGCGGCTCGGGGTCGCCGACGCCGTCGCCGACGTCGTGTCGACGGGCAGCACCCTGCGGCAGGCAGGACTCGAGATCTTCGGTCCCGTCATCCTCGAGTCGACCGCGCTCCTGGTCTCCACCGACGAGACGATCCCCGGGATCGACGTCCTGCGTCGGCGGCTCCAGGGCGTCCTCGTCGCACGCGGGTACGTGATGCTCGACTACGACATCCCGACCGACCTGCTCGAGCAGGCGACCGCGGTGGCGTCCGGCATCGAGTCGCCCACCGTCTCGCCGCTGCACGGCCGCGACTGGTCCGCGGTCCGGGTGATGATCCCGCGCGACGACGCGAACCTCATCATGGACGCGCTGTACGACCTCGGCGCCCGCGCGATCCTGGTCAGTCCGATCCACGCCGCACGACTGTGAACGACGCGCTGGCCACGCCGGGCGGTCGTGCCGGCACCCGCGGCGGCGTGTCCGTCCGGGTGATCCCGTGCCTCGACGTCAAGGGCGGTCGGGTCGTGAAGGGCGTGAACTTCCTCGACCTGCAGGACGCCGGCGACCCCGTCGAGCTCGCGGCCACGTACTACGCGCAGGGCGCCGACGAGCTGACGTTCCTCGACGTCGGAGCGACGGTGGAGAACCGGGCGACGATGTACGACACCGTGACGCGGACGGCCGAGCAGGTCTTCATCCCGCTGACCGTCGGCGGCGGGGTCCGGAGCGTCGACGACGTCTCGCGGCTGCAGCAGTGCGGGGCGGACAAGATCGGCGTGAACAGCGCCGCGATCGCCCGTCCCGATCTGGTGGGCGAGATCGCCGACCGGTTCGGCGCGCAGGCCGTCGTGCTCTCCCTCGACGTCAAGCGCTCCGACCGGTCGCCGTCCGGCTTCGTCGTCACCACCCACGGTGGGCGGACCGAGACCGACATCGACGCGATCGCCTGGGCGCGGGAGGCCGTCGAACGCGGTGCGGGGGAGCTCCTGGTCAACTCCATCGACGCCGACGGCACGAAGGCCGGGTTCGACCTGGAGCTCACCGCCGCGGTGCGCGCGGTGTCCTCGGTGCCGGTCATCGCGTCGGGAGGCGCGGGTCGGGTCGAGCACTTCGCCCCGGCCATCGAAGCGGGTGCGGATGCCGTCCTCGCCGCCAGCGTCTTCCACCGGGGCGAGATGACGGTGGGCGACGTCAAGGCCGCGCTGCGCGCGGCCGGCCAGTCCGTCCGCTGACGGGATCGGCGCAGCGCCACCGCCGTAGGCTAGGAGTCTCATGACCGACAGCACCAGCTCCAGCACCGACGCGGTCCTCGACCGCGCGCGATTCGCTCCGGACGGGCTGCTCCCCGCGATCGTGCAAGAGGAGTCCTCGAAGGACGTCCTCATGCTCGGCTACATGGACCGGGAAGCCCTCCGCCGCACGCTCACCGAAGGACGCGTGACCTTCTGGTCGCGGTCCCGGCAGGAGTACTGGCGCAAGGGCGACACGTCGGGGCACGCGCAGTACGTCCGTGACGCCGCGTTCGACTGCGACGCGGACACCCTGCTCGTGACGGTGCAGCAGGTCGGTGCCGCGTGTCACACCGGCGCGCACCGGTGCTTCGACGTCGATCCGCTCGACCCGGTCACCGCCGCCGCACCAGGGCTGCACGACGAGTGGGCCGCCGGCACGACGGACCACGACGCCACCGCGACGACCCGCACCACCGCGACGACCGAGACCGAGACAGTGACGACCGAGACCGAGGTGACCCGGTGAGCACCGCCACCAGCACGCCGGCCGCGACCGGCGTCGACACGCCGCACACGACCTCCCGTCCGGAGTTCGACGCCCTGCTGCAGGACCACCGCGTGGTCCCCGTGGTGCGCGCGCTCTACGCCGACAGCGAGACGCCGGTGGGCGTCTACCGGAAGCTCGCCGACGGGCGTCCGGGTTCCTTCCTGCTCGAGTCCGCGGGGCAGGGCGGCCTCTGGTCGCGGTGGTCCTTCGTCGGCGTCCGCAGCTTCGGCGTCCTGACGCAGGACGGTGACCGGGCCGCGTGGATCGACACCGGCATCGATGCCGAGCGTGCCGTGGGCTCGCTCGACGGGCAGCCGCTCGACGTGCTGGCGCGCCTGCACGAGCGCTGGGCGACCCCGCGTGTGCCGGGGACCCCGCCGCTCGTCGGCGGGACCGTCGGCTTCATCGGCTGGGAGGCCGTGCGGCAGCTCGAACACCTGCCGAACGTGCCGCCGGCCGACTTCGACGTGCCGGGGCAGTCGCTGTCGTTCGTGTCCGAGCTGGCGGCGCTCGACCACCGGACCGGACTCGTCCTGCTCGTCGCGAGTGCCCTCAACGACGGCACCGACGACGCCGAGGCCCTGTGGACCGACGCGCAGACGCGGCTCGACCGGATGCAGGCCGACCTGGTGCAGCCGAGCGTGGCGACCGTCGCCCAGGCGTTCGACATCGCCGAGCCGTCGCCGACCCACCGCACGACCCCGGACGACTACATGGCCGCGGTCGTGCGGTCGAAGGACTTCATCCGGGACGGCGACGTCTTCCAGGTCGTCATCTCGCAGCGCTTCGACCACGAGGTGACCGCGGACCCGCTCGACGTGTACCGGGTGCTCAGGACGCTCAACCCGAGCCCGTACATGTACTTCCTGTCGTTGGCCGACACCGACGACCGGCCGTTCTGGATCGTCGGCGCCTCACCCGAGGCGCTCGTCAAGGTGCAGGCCGGCCGGGCGATCACGCACCCGATCGCCGGATCGCGCCCGCGTGGTGCGACCCCGGAGGAGGACGTCCGCTTCGGTGAGGACCTGCTGGAGGACCCGAAGGAACGCGCCGAGCACCTGATGCTCGTCGACCTCGCGCGCAACGACCTGCAGAAGGTGTGCGAGCCGGGCACCGTCGCGGTGACGGAGTTCATGACCGTCGAGCGCTTCAGCCACATCATGCACCTCGTGTCGAGCGTCGAGGGGTCGGTGCGCCCCGGCGCCTCGGCGATCGACGTGTTCCGGGCGACGTTCCCGGCCGGCACCCTCTCGGGCGCCCCGAAGCCGCGTGCGCTCGAGATCATCGACGAGCTCGAGCCGGCACGTCGTGGCGCGTACGCGGGCGTCGTGGGGTACTTCGACTTCGCCGGTGACGCCGACCTGGCGATCGCCATCCGCACGGCGCTCATCCAGGACGGTGTCGCCCGCGTGCAGGCCGGCGCAGGTCTCGTGGCCGACTCCGACCCGGAGACCGAGCACCGCGAAGCGGTCAACAAGGCAGCGGCCCCGCTCCGCGCGGTCGCGACCGCGAACCGGATGCGCGAGGTGCGCTCGTGACGCCCGCCCGCTCCCGTCCACTGGTGGTCGTGGCCGGTCTCGCCGTCGCGGGCATCATCATGCTCGCGTGGACGCAGACCTGGTTCACGGTGCACCTGCACGCCGGCACCGCCGTCGTCGCCTCGGTGGCGGCCGACGGCTCGAAGGTCGTCCCGCAGTACACCGCGCTGGCCATCGCGAGCCTCGCGCTCTTCCTGGCGATGACCATCGCCGGGCGGGTCGTCCGGGTCGTCCTCGCCGCGGTCGAGGTCCTGCTCGGTGTCGGTGTGGCGTGGAGCGGCATCGCGGCCCTCGCCGACCCGATCGGTGCCGCACGCGGTGCCGTCGGCGCGGTCACCGGGGTCAGCGACCTCGGTGCGGTGCATCGCACGGTGTCGTCGGTCGACGTCACGTTCTGGCCGGTGGTCGGCATCGCCGGGGGTGTCCTGGCCGTCCTGCTCGGCGTCGTGGTGCTCGTGGTGCAGCGGTCGTGGCCGGGCCCGAGTCGCAAGTACGCCTCGACGCCGGCGGACCCCGGAACGGGTGCGCACGCGCCCGGCGCGACGTCGACGCCGTCGGCTGCGCCGGTGGAACGAGACGCCATCACGGACTGGGACGACCTGAGCGCCGGCACGGACCCGACGGACGGAACCGGTAGGGTGGAAGGGGCGTCATCGCACGACGACGCCGGAGCAGAACGAGGAGCACCGTGAGCAACACTGAGCCCGCAGAACTCGGCGAAGGCCACTCCCCGGCGGCCTGGACCGCCGTCGTGATCATGCTGATCGGATTCGCTGCCGGCACGTTGTTCTTCTGGTTCAACCAGGCCTGGGGCGTCTGGGCCTCCGCCGCGGTCGTGCTCATCGGACTCGTCATCGGTGGCGTCATGAAGAAGGCCGGCTACGGCGTCGACGGCCCGAAGTACGTCGCCAAGCACCACGCAGAGTAGGTCCGACATGCCGAACGTGCTCGAGACCCTCGTCGCGGGCGCGCTCGAGGACGCTGCCGCCCGTCGACTCGACCGGCCCTACGCGGACGTCGAACGTGACCTCGACCGGGTGGACTCGCCGCTCGACGCGCTGACGTTCCTGGCGCCCGGCGACCAGGTGAAGATCCTCGCCGAGGTCAAGCGCGCCAGTCCGTCCCGCGGGGCGATGGCCACCATCGCCGACCCGGCCGCACTGGCCGCGGACTACGAGCGTGGCGGTGCCTCCACGATCAGCGTGCTGACCGAGGGCCGGAAGTTCCTCGGCAGCCTCGCCGACCTCGAAGCCGTGAAGGCGCGCGTCGGCGTCCCGGTGCTCCGCAAGGACTTCATCGCGGACCCGTACCAGGTCGTCGAAGCCCGCGCTGCCGGAGCGGACGTCGTGCTCCTCATCGTGGCCGCGCTCGAGCAGCAGCAGCTCACCGAACTGCACGCCCTGGCCGAGGAGCTCGGCATGCGCGTGCTGGTCGAGGCCCACTCGGCGGACGAGGTCACCCGTGGCCTCGACGCCGGTGCCCGGATCCTCGGCGTCAACGCCCGCGACCTCACCGACTTCTCCCTGGACCGTGACCTGTTCGGATCACTCGCCGACCGCATCCCCGACGGGGTCGTGCGGGTCGCCGAGTCCGCCGTCACCGGCCCCGCTGACGTCGCCCACTACCGTGCTGCCGGTGCCGACGTCGTCCTGGTGGGCGAAGCGCTCGTGACGGGCGACGACCCCGCCGCCACGCTCGCGTCCTTCATCGCCGAGGGCTCCCGCCGCAGCTGAACGACCCCAACACGTCCGATCGCCGCTCCACCCGGAGCCGGTCGGGCTTCGTCCCGGAAGGACCCATCGTGACCTCGCTCCGCGACCTGCACGGCCCGTACTTCGGCGACTTCGGCGGACGGTTCGTCCCCGAGTCCCTCGTCCTGGCCCTCGACGAACTCGAAGCGGCGTTCCGCGAGGCCTGGGCCGATCCCGCCTTCCACCAGGAACTGGACGCGCTGCAACGCGACTACACCGGGCGCCCGTCGATCATCACCGAGGTGCCCCGGTTCGCGAAGCACGCCGGTGGCGCCCGGGTGATCTTGAAGCGCGAGGACCTGAACCACACCGGCTCGCACAAGATCAACAACGTCCTGGGCCAGGCCCTCGTCGCGAGGCGCCTCGGCAAGACCCGGCTCATCGCCGAGACCGGCGCCGGGCAGCACGGTGTGGCGACCGCGACCGCCGCCGCCCTGTTCGGCATGGACTGCGTCGTCTACATGGGCGCCGTCGACACCGAACGCCAGGCCCTGAACGTCGCGCGCATGCGCCTCCTCGGCGCCGAGGTGATCCCCGTCGAGACCGGGTCCCGGACGCTGAAGGACGCGATCAACGACGCCCTGCGCGACTGGGTGGCGAACGTGGACTCGACGCACTACCTGCTCGGCACGGTCGCCGGCCCGCACCCGTTCCCCGAGATGGTCCGCGAGTTCCACAAGGTGATCGGTGACGAAGCCCGTCAGCAGGTCCTCGACCTCGTCGGCCGGCTCCCGGACGCCGTGGCCGCGTGCGTCGGCGGTGGTTCGAACGCGATGGGCATCTTCGAGGCGTTCCTGGACGACGAGTCCGTCGCACTGCACGGCTTCGAGGCCGGGGGTGACGGCGTCGAGACCGGGCGCCACGCCGCCAGCATCACGCTCGGGCGCGAAGGCGTCCTGCAGGGCGCCCGGTCCTACCTGATGCAGGACGAGGACGGCCAGACCATCGAGAGCCACAGCATCTCCGCCGGGCTCGACTACCCGAGCGTCGGGCCGGAACACGCCTACCTGGCGTCGATCGGTCGGGCGCAGTACCAGCCCATCACCGACGACGAGGCGATGGAGGCGTTCCGCCTGCTCAGCCGCACCGAGGGCATCATCCCGGCGATCGAGTCGTCGCACGCCCTCGCCGGGGCGATGAAGCTCGGCAAGGAGCTCGGCCCCCAGGGGGTCATCCTCGTGAACCTGTCCGGCCGCGGTGACAAGGACGTCGCGTCCGCCAGTCGCTACTTCGGCATCCTCGACGAGAACGCGGTGCAGCTGTGACCACGAACCGGACGGTCGCCACGACCATCGACACCGCCAACGCCGAGCGCGCCGGAGCCGTCATCGGCTACCTGCCGGCGGGGTACCCGAACGTGCAGACGAGCGTGGACGCCGCGGTGGCCCTCGCCGAGAACGGCGTCGACGTCATCGAGCTCGGCCTGCCGTACTCCGATCCGGTGATGGACGGACCCGTCATCCAGCGTGCGGCCGAGGAGAGCCTGGCGAACGGCTTCCGGGTCGCGCACGTCTTCGACGCGGTGCGCGAGATCACCGAGCGCGCGGACGTCCCCGTCCTCGTGATGACGTACTGGAACCCGGTGCTCCGCTACGGCGTGGAGCGGTTCGCCGACGACCTCGTCGCGGCGGGCGCGGCCGGGCTCATCACCCCTGACCTCATCCCGGACGAGGGCGCCGAGTGGATCGCCCAGTCCGAGCGCACCGGTCTCGACCGGGTGTTCCTGGCGGCACCGTCGTCGTCCGACACGCGGATGCGACAGGCCGTCGATTCCAGCCGCGGGTTCGTGTACGCCGTGTCCACGATGGGCGTGACCGGCGCGCGCGCCGGCGTCGACTCCGCCGCACGGAGCGTGGTGTCCCGCCTCCGCGAGCAGGGCGTCGAGCGCACCTGCGTCGGACTCGGCATCTCGACCGCCGACCAGGTGACCGAGGTCCTCGAGTACGCCGACGGCGCCATCATCGGATCGGCCTTCGTGCGCGCCCTCGCCGACCTCGGGGTGCAGGGCGTGGCCGACCGAGCCGCCGACCTCACCTCCGGCGCCGGTCGCCGCTGACCGTCCTGGAGGCCCGTGGTGCGTGATCGACGCCGGTCACGCACCACGGGCCTCCCGTCCACAGTCCGGCGCCCGCGTCACGATTTCCCCAGGACCGTCCGGTCGGTTCCTGCCCGCCGCGCTCCCCGCGCTACAGTGATGCGGGGCCGACGCCGCGTCGGCACCGCGCCCAGCCAGCACCGAAAGGCGACAGCACCTCCATGCCCCTCCTGAGCATCCCGAGCCCGAGCACGGCCTGGCAGTACTTCGACCTCACGGCGTGGCTGCAGGACGTCTTCGGCTGGTCGCTGCCCCTCGACTTCCGGATCCACGCCTACGCGATCTGCATCCTGTTCGGGATCGTCGCGGCCGTCGTGCTGGCGAACAAGCGCCTGAACGCCCGTGGTGCCGAGCGCTGGATCATCATCGACATCGCGATCTGGGCCGTCCCTGCCGGCATCATCGGCGGCCGTCTCTTCCACGTGTTCACGCACGTGAGCGACTACTTCGGTCCCGGCATCGACCCGCTGTCCTTCCTCTACATCTGGCAGGGCGGGCTGGCGATCTTCGGGGCGCTCATCCTCGGGTCGGTCGGCGCCTGGTTCGGCTGCCGCCAGGTCGGTCTGCGCTTCTCCGCCTTCATCGACGCCGTCGCGCCGGGTGTCCTCCTGGCACAGGCCTTCGGGCGCCTCGGCAACTACTTCAACCACGAGCTGTACGGCATGCCGACCAGCCTGCCGTGGGGCCTGCAGATCGAGTCGTCGAACGCCGCGTTCCCGAAGGGACTGCCCGAGGGCACGCTCTTCCACCCGACGTTCCTCTACGAGATCATCTGGAACGTCGTCGGCGTGATCGTCATCCTGCTGCTCGACCGGCGCTTCCGACTGCAGTGGGGTCGCGTCATGGCGCTCTACCTCATCTGGTACGGCACCGGCCGCTCGGTCCTCGAGTCCATCCGCGTGGACACCAGCGAGACCTTCTTCGGTGTCCGCACGAACGTCTGGATGTCGTTCGCCGCGATCCTGCTCGGCATCATCATCTTCGTCGTCCAGTCGCGACGGCACACCGGCAAGGAGCCCAGCCCCTACCGGCCGGGTCGCGAGCCGCGTGCGAAGTCCGATGTAGACTCGGACGACACCTACTCGGATCAGGACGACGACGCAGCCACGAGCGTCTCCGACTCCGAGCCGGTCAGCACCGCAGCTCGCCGCGCGTAGGAAGCACCCCTCCTGCACGACCGGCTCCCCGCCGGACGTGCCATGCAGCAGCCAGCACCTCGGGACCACGCCACAAGCGGGTCCGCAACCTCGCACTCCGACGACGCACCTCGTCGGCGGAGTGAACGGGCACCTGTCCCGCCCGCTCGGGCGGAACGCACCACCGGGCCAACGCTGTCCCTGTTCCACTTCCTCGTGAGGACGGTTCCCCATGGCGCTCCAGCCATCCAAGTCCCCGGCGCAGGTCGCCTCGTCAGCGATGGTGCCGCCGCACCGCCGGTTCTCGGCGATCCCCGAGGCCGCGGGCCTCTACGACCCGGCGAACGAGAAGGACGCCTGCGGTCTCGCGATGGTCGCGACGCTCCGCGGGACCCCGGGGCACGACATCGTCGACGCCGCCCTGGGCGCGCTCCGCAACCTCGAACACCGCGGGGCCGTCGGGTCGGATGCCGGCACCGGTGACGGTGCGGGCATCCTCTGCCAGGTGCCCGACGAGTTCTTCCGCGCCGTCGTCCCGTTCACGCTGCCCGCAGCGGGGGAGTACGCCGTCGGGACCGCCTACCTGCCCGTCGACCCCGACGAGCGACTCGTGGTCAAGGGCGCCATCGAGCGTCTCGCCGACGACGAGGGCCTGCGCGTCCTCGGATGGCGTGCGGTCCCCGTCCGTCCCGAGGTCCTCGGGACGCTCGCCCGCGCGGCGATGCCGGCGTTCGAGCAGCTCTTCGTCGCGTCGACCCACCACGACGAGCACGGAGTCGCCCGGAGCGGCATCGCGCTCGACCGCCAGACCTTCCGACTCCGCAAGCGCGCCGAGCGCGACAGCGAGGTCTACTTCATGTCGCTGTCGAGCCGGACCATGGTCTACAAGGGCATGGTCACGACGCTGCAGCTCGAGCCGTTCTACCCGGACCTCAGCGACGAGCGCTTCGCGTCGAAGCTGGCGATCGTGCACTCGCGGTACTCCACGAACACGTTCCCGTCCTGGCCGCTCGCGCAGCCGTTCCGGACCATCGCGCACAACGGCGAGATCAACACGGTGCGTGGCAACCGCAACTGGATGCGCGCGCGGCAGTCCCAGCTCGAGAGCGAACTGCTCGGCGACATGGCACCGCTGCTGCCGATCGTGAGCCCTGGTGCGAGCGACTCGGCCTCGTTCGACGAGGTCCTGGAGCTGCTGACCCTGACGGGGCGGACGCTCCCGCACGCGGTGTCGATGATGGTCCCCGAGGCGTGGGAGAACCAGGTCGGCATGGACCCGGACCTCCGGGCCTTCTACGAGTACCACTCGATGCTCATGGAGCCGTGGGACGGCCCGGCCGCCATCACGTTCACCGACGGCTCGCTCGTCGGTGCGACGCTCGACCGCAACGGGCTCCGTCCCGGCCGGTTCCTCGTCACCGACGACGGGCTCATCGTGCTCGGGTCGGAGACGGGTGTCATCGACGTGCCCGCCGCCAAGGTGGTCCGCAAGGGGCGCCTCCGCCCGGGCCGGATGTTCCTGGTGGACACCGAGGCCGGTCGCATCATCGAGGACGACGAGGTCAAGCAGGGTCTCGCCGCGTCCGGACCGTGGGGCGACTGGCTCGACGAGGGCCGCATCAACCTGAACGACCTGCCCGAGCGGGAGCACATCGTGCACACGCCGGCATCGGTCACGCGACGGCAGCGCGCGTTCGGTTACACCGAGGAAGAAGTCCGCATCCTGCTGCGTCCGATGGCGCAGACCGGAGCGGAGCCCCTCGGCGCGATGGGGTCGGACACCCCGATCGCGGTGCTCTCCGAGCGACCGCGCCTGCTGTTCGACTACTTCACGCAGCAGTTCGCCCAGGTGACGAACCCGCCACTGGACTCCATCCGCGAGCAGGTCATCACCTCGATGGGCATGGGGCTCGGTCCCGAGCGGAACCTGCTGTCCGCCGGACCCGAGCACGCGAAGCAGATCACGCTCGACTTCCCGGTCATCGACAACGACCAGCTCGCCAAGATCCAGCACTTCGAGACGGCGTCCGGTCGGCACCTCACGGTGACGATCAAGGGCCTGTACCGCGTGGACGCCGGCGAGGCCGCCATGGAGAACCGCATCGCCGCCGTGTGCGACGAGGTCGACGCGGCGATCGAGGCCGGCAAGCAGTTCATCGTGCTGTCCGACCGTGACGGCAACGTCGAGCAGGCCCCCGTCCCGAGCCTGTTGCTGCTCGCGGCCGTGCACCACCACCTGATCCGGACCGAGCAGCGCATGAAGGTCGGCCTGATCGTCGAGGCCGGCGACGTGCGCGAGGTCCACCACGTGGCGACCCTGATCGGGTTCGGTGCCTCCGCGATCAACCCGTACCTCGCGATGGAGACCTGCGAGAACCTCGTGCGCGCCGGGATGATCACCGGCATCACGCCGGAGCAGGCCGTCAAGAACGTGATCAAGGCGCTCGGCAAGGGCGTGCTGAAGATCATGTCCAAGATGGGCATCTCCACGGTGTCGAGCTACGCCGGCGCCCAGGCGTTCGAGGCCGTCGGCCTCAGCCAGGAGTTCGTCGACCGCTACTTCACCGGCACGTCGTCGATCCTCGGCGGGGTCGGGGTCGAGGTCATCGCGAAGGAGAACGCCGAGCGGCACGCCCAGGCGTACCCGCAGGACGGCGCCGTCCTCTCGCACGAGCGGCTCCAGACGGGCGGCGAGTACCAGTGGCGTCGCCAGGGCCCGCCGCACCTGTTCAACCCGGACACGGTGTTCCGGCTGCAGCACGCCACGCGGTCCCGTCGCTACGACATCTTCCGCGAGTACTCGAAGGCCGTGGACGACCAGTCCGAGCAGCTGATGACGCTCCGCGGGTTGTTCCGGTTCAAGGACGGTGTCCGCCCGCCGGTCCCGCTGGACGAGGTCGAGCCGATCGAGTCCGTCGTGAAGCGGTTCAACACCGGTGCGATGTCGTACGGCTCCATCTCGAAGGAAGCGCACGAGACGCTGGCGATCGCGATGAACCGCCTCGGCGGACGCTCGAACACGGGTGAGGGCGGCGAGGACGTCGACCGACTCCTCGACCCCGAGCGGCGCAGCGCCATCAAGCAGGTCGCGTCCGGCCGGTTCGGCGTGACGAGCATGTACCTGACGCACGCGACCGACATCCAGCTGAAGATGGCGCAGGGCGCGAAGCCGGGCGAGGGCGGACAGCTGCCCCCGCAGAAGGTCTACCCGTGGGTGGCCCGCACCCGGCACGCGACCGCGGGCGTCGGCCTCATCTCGCCGCCGCCGCACCACGACATCTACTCGATCGAGGACCTCAAGCAGCTGATCTTCGACGTGAAGCGGGCGAACCCCTCGGCTCGTGTGCACGTCAAGCTCGTGAGCCAGTCCGGCATCGGCGCGGTGGCGGCCGGCGTGACGAAGGCCCTCGCCGACGTGGTGCTCGTGTCCGGCCACGACGGCGGCACCGGCGCGAGCCCGTTGAACTCGCTCAAGCACGCGGGCACCCCGTGGGAGATCGGTCTCGCCGAGACGCAGCAGACGCTCATGCTGAACGGCATGCGTGACCGCGTCGTCGTGCAGGTCGACGGCCAGATGAAGACCGGTCGCGACGTGGTCGTGGCCGCGCTGCTCGGCGCAGAGGAGTACGGCTTCGCCACCGCTCCGCTCGTGGTCGAGGGCTGCATCCTGATGCGCGTCTGCCACCTGGACACCTGCCCGGTGGGCGTCGCGACGCAGAACCCGGAGCTGCGCAAGCGCTTCACGGGCAAGCCGGAGTTCGTCGTGAACTTCTTCGAGTTCATCGCGCAGGAGGTCCGTGAGCTCCTGGCCGAGCTCGGCTTCCGCACCCTGGACGAGGCGATCGGCCAGGCCGACGTGCTCGACGTCGACCGCGCGGTCCAGCACTGGAAGGCGTCGGGACTCGACCTCTCGCCCGTGCTGCACGGCCCGGAGTTCGAACGCGACGAGCCCCGGCGCCACCAGCGCGACCAGGACCACGAGCTCGACGAGCACTTCGACGTGCAGCTGATCCACCGGACGTCCGACGTGCTCGAGCACGGTGGCTCGGTGGCGCTCGACCTGCCGATCCGCAACACGGAGCGCGCGGTCGGCACCATGCTCGGACACGAGGTCACGCTCCGCCACGGCGAGCACGGTCTGCCCACGGGTTCGATCGACATCACGCTCCGCGGGTCGGCCGGACAGTCCCTCGGCGCGTTCCTGCCGTCCGGCATCACGCTCCGGCTCGTCGGCGACAGCAACGACTACGTCGGCAAGGGGCTCTCCGGCGGCGAGATCATCGTCCGCCCGGACGCCGAGTCGGGCTTCGACCCGGCGCAGAACGTCATCGCCGGCAACGTCATCGGGTACGGCGCCACACAGGGCACCATGTTCATCCGCGGCATCGTGGGCGAACGGTTCCTGGTGCGCAACTCCGGCGCGACCGCGGTGGTCGAGGGCGTGGGCGACCACGCGCTCGAGTACATGACGGGTGGCCTCGCGGTGATCCTCGGTGAGACCGGCCGCAACCTCGGTGCCGGCATGTCCGGCGGGACCGCGTACGTGCGGGGCCTGCGGGAAGAGCACGTGAACACCGACTCGCTCGCCACGGGGGAGCTCCAGCTGAGCCCCCTCGGCAGCGCCGACGTCGAGATCGTGACCGACCTGCTCCGCCGACACGCGGACGAGACCGGTTCGGCGCTCGCGACCGAGCTCCTCGAGTCCGGCGACCTGTCCGACTTCGTGAAGGTCCTGCCGCGGGACTACGCGGCCGTGCTCCAGACCCGCCAGCAGGCCGTCGACGAGGGGCTCGACCCCGATGGCGACGTCGTCTGGAACCGCATCATGGAGGTCACCGGTGGCTGAGCACACCGCACGACGCCGGACCGCACGAGCGGTCACCCCCAGCAGCACACCGAGCACGACGCCGAGCGCACGACCGAGCACGGCACCGAACCAGGAGGCGACCCATGGCTGACCCGAAGGGCTTCCTCAAGGTCCAGGAACGCGAACTCCCGCCGCGCCGTCCGGTGCCCGTGCGGCTCATGGACTGGAAAGAGGTCTACGAGCAGCAGGAGTCCGGCGCGCTCAAGCGGCAGGCCGGTCGTTGCATGGACTGCGGCGTCCCGTTCTGCCACCAGGGCTGCCCGCTCGGCAACCTGATCCCCGAGTGGAACGACCTGACGTGGCGCGGCGAGGGCCGTCAGGCCATCGAGCGGCTCCACGAGACGAACAACTTCCCGGAGTTCACCGGTCGGCTCTGCCCGGCGCCGTGCGAGTCGTCGTGCGTGCTCGGCATCAACCAGCCGCCCGTGACGATCAAGCAGGTCGAGGTCTCGATCATCGACCAGGCGTTCCAGAACGGGTGGGTCACCCCGCACCCGCCGGAGCGCCTGACCGGCAAGACCGTGGCCGTGGTCGGATCGGGCCCCGCGGGCCTGGCCGCCGCGCAGCAGCTCACCCGCGCCGGCCACACCGTCGCGGTCTACGAGCGTGACGACCGCATCGGTGGCCTGCTGCGGTACGGCATCCCCGACTTCAAGATGGAGAAGCGACAGATCGACGCGCGCCTCGCCCAGATGCAGGCCGAGGGCACCCGGTTCCGCGCAGGCGTCGAGATCGGCCGCGACATCACGTGGGACGACCTGAAGTCGCGCTACGACGCCGTCGTGGTCGCCACCGGGGCCACGGTCCCGCGGGACCTGCCGATCCCGGGGCGCGACCTCGAGGGCGTGCACTTCGCGATGGACTACCTGGTCCAGCAGAACAAGGCGAACGCCGGCACCACGGTCGACAACCAGCTGACGGCCGAGGGCAAGCACGTCGTCGTGATCGGCGGCGGTGACACCGGCGCGGACTGCATCGGCACCGCACACCGGCAGGGTGCGCTCAGCGTGACGAACCTGGCGATCGGCAAGCAGCCGCCGCTCGAGCGTCCGTCGGACCAGCCGTGGCCGATGTTCCCGACCGTGTTCGAGGTCACGAGCGCACACGAAGAGGGCGGCGAGCGGCACTTCCTGGCCTCGACCGTCGAGTTCCTGGCGAACGAGGCCGGCGAGGTCCGCGCACTGCGGGTCGCCGAGACCGAGTACCTCGACGGCCGTCGTGTCCCGAAGGCCGGCACCGAGCGGGAGATCCCGACCGACCTGGTGCTCATCGCGATGGGCTTCACCGGTCCGGAGACCGACTCGATCGAGCCCCAGCTCGGCCTGCCGACCACCGCGTCGGGTGCCGTCGCCCGCGGAGCCGACTACTCCACCAACGAGCCGGGCGTCTTCGTCGCGGGCGACGCGGGTCGCGGTCAGTCGCTCATCGTCTGGGCGATCGCGGAGGGTCGGGCTGCCGCGGCGCAGGTCGACACCTACCTCGAGGGCTCGACGATCCTGCCCGCACCGGTGAAGGCCACCGACCGCGCGATCTCGGTCTGACCGTGCGCGTCCACACGACGGCCACGCATCAGTGAGCACCAGGCCACCAGCACTCGGTAGGGTGCTGGTGGCCTCGCTTCGTTCCGCGCGGCCCCACAGCGCGGGAACTCCAAGCACCAACCACCACACGAAGGAATCCATTGAGACGCGCAAAGATCGTTTCGACTCTCGGTCCGGCAACGTCGGACTACGAGACCGTCAAGGAGATCATCGAAGCGGGCGTCGACGTCGCCCGACTCAACCTCAGCCACGGTGACTACAGCGTGCACGAGGCCAACTACGTGAACGTCCGTCGTGCCGCTGAGGAGCTCGGCAAGCCGGTCGCGATCCTCGTCGACCTGCAGGGTCCGAAGATCCGCCTCGCCCGCTTCGCCGACGGCCCCCACGACCTGGCGGTCGGAGACGTCTTCACCATCACGACCGAGGACGTGCCCGGCTCGAAGGAGATCTGCGGCACGACCTTCAAGGGCCTCCCGCAGGACGTCAAGCCCGGTGACCCGCTGCTCATCGACGACGGCCGGGTCCGCCTGCGCGTCCTCGACACCGACGGGGTGCGCGTCCGCACCGAGGTCGTCGTCGGCGGCACCGTGTCGAACAACAAGGGCATCAACCTGCCCGGCGTCGCCGTGAACGTCCCCGCGCTCAGCGAGAAGGACGAAGCCGACCTGCGCTGGGGCATCCGCCAGGGCGCGGACCTGATCGCGCTGTCGTTCGTCCGCAACGCCTCCGACGTCATCCGCGCGCACGAGATCATGGACGAAGAGGGCAAGCGCCTGCCGGTCATCGCCAAGGTCGAGAAGCCGCAGGCCGTCGACGCGCTCGAGGAGATCATCGACGCCTTCGACGCGATCATGGTCGCCCGCGGTGACCTCGGCGTCGAGCTCCCGCTCGAGGCCGTGCCGATCGTGCAGAAGCGAGCCGTCGAGCTGTCCCGTCGGATGGCCAAGCCGGTCATCGTCGCGACGCAGATGCTCGAGTCGATGATCTCGTCGCCGATCCCCACCCGCGCCGAGACCTCCGACGTCGCGAACGCGGTGCTCGACGGTGCCGACGCCGTGATGCTCTCCGGTGAGACGAGCGTCGGCGAGTACCCGGTGGAGACCGTCCGCACGATGGCCCGCATCGTCGAGTCGACCGAGGACCACGGCCTCGAGCGCATCGCCCCGCTCGGCACGAAGCCCCGCACGCTCGGTGGTGCGATCACCCTCGCCGCCGTCGAGATCGCGGAGTTCACCGAGGCCTCGTACCTCTGCGTGTTCACCGAGTCCGGCGACTCGGCCCGGCGCATGTCCCGCCTGCGTCACGGTCTGCCGATCATCGCGTTCACCCCGAACGAGGCGACCCGTCGCCGCATGGCACTCACGTGGGGCGTCCGGTCCTTCCTGGTCGAGCGCAAGACCCACACCGATGAGCTCTTCTCGCAGGTGGACGACGTCCTCCTCGAGAACGGGCTCGCCGCCCCCGGCGACCGCGTCATCGTGACCGCCGGGTCCCCTCCCGGACTCGAGGGGTCGACGAACGACCTCCGGGTGCACCGGGTCGGCGACGCGCACGCCGAGGCCGCTCCGGCCTACGTCCGGAGCTGACGACCGGACCGGACAGGGCGCGGACGGGAGGCACGGTGCACGAGCACGCGTCGCCTCCGGTCCGCGCCCTGTCCCGTTGGACGCTGTCCCGGTGGACGCTGTCCCGATCCACCCAGTTCCTCGCGGGCGCGGCCGTGCCGCGCTCGCGACGAACGCACCACGGACCCGACCGAGAGGAACCCCGATGAGCGAGCCGAGCCTCCCGACCGGATCGAGCCGTACCGCGGCGGACGTGCGCCGCTGGCGCCGCTACCTGGCGGACGAGCGTGCGGAAGCCGCCGTGTACCGGAACCTGGCCGCCCGACGGTCCGGAGAGGACCGCGCGATCCTCGCCGCCCTCGCGGAGGCGGAGGGCCGCCACGAACAGCACTGGCTCGACCTGCTCGGCGACGACGTCGGGCGTCCGCAGCGGGGGAGCCTCCGCACGAGGGTCCTCGCCACGCTCGCTCGGCGCTTCGGATCGGTGTTCGTCCTGGCGCTCATGCAACGCGCGGAGGACCGCTCGCCGTACGCCGACGACGCCGACGCGACCCCGAGCATGGCGGCGGACGAGCGGATCCACGGTGAGGTCGTGCGTGGGCTCGCGAACCGCGGGCGGATGCGGCTCTCGGGCACCTTCCGCGCGGCCGTGTTCGGCGCGAACGACGGCCTGGTGTCGAACCTCGCGCTCATCATCGGCGTCAGCGCGGCCGGCGCGGACCGGCACTTCGTCCTGCTCAGCGGCATCGCGGGACTCCTCGCGGGGGCGCTGTCGATGGGTGCCGGCGAGTACGTGTCCGTGCGGTCGCAGCGGGAACTGCTCGAGGCGTCCGCGCCGCACCCGGACGCCAACAGCGCCGTCGCCGACCTCGACGTGGACGCGAACGAGCTCGCACTGGTCTACCGGGCGCGCGGGATGTCGGAGGCACAGGCGACGTCGCACGCGGCTGACGTCATCGCGGGGCTGGACGAGCGACGGCCGGCCACCGGTACCGTGGCGCTCGTCGACGAGCACGAGGCGGTCGGCAACGGCATGAGCGCGGCGATCTCCAGCTTCTGCTTCTTCGCGTCGGGCGCGATCATCCCGGTGCTGCCGTACCTGTTCGGCCTCCAGGGCTGGGCGGCGGTCGCTCTCGCCGGGGCGCTCGTCGGGGTGGCGCTCCTCGGGACCGGCGCGGTGGTGGGCGTGCTGAGCGGGGCGTCGCCGCTCCGTCGGGCCGTCCGGCAGCTCGCGATCGGGTTCGGTGCCGCAGCCGTGACGTACGTCCTCGGACTGCTGTTCGGCACGAGCAGCGCCTGACGGCGGCGGGGCGGCCTTGGGCTCGTCGGCTCGGCCGTTGGGCCGTTGGACCGTTCGGTTGTTGGCTGTTGCGCCGTTGCGCCGCTGCGCCGCTGCGCAGCTGGGCCGCTGGGCCGCTGACGCTCAGCGCCGGTCGGCCGCCCGCGGGGGGAGCAGGAGCAGGGCGGCGGCGCCGACCACGATGAGCGAGATGCCGGCGAAGACCATGAACACCGTCAGCGCCAGGCCGGGCGCCACGAGCACCGCGACACCGCCCAGGATCGACAGCACCCCGCTGACGAGTGCCGGCACCCGGGAGGAACCGGGGTGGCCGACGACACCGCCGACGATCGCGGCGATGCCCTCGAAGATGAAGCCGACGCCCGCGAGGACCGCGTAGACCACGAGCGGGACCGCCGGGTCGAGCAGCGTCACGAGGCCCGCGATCCCGACGAGCGCACCCACGATGCCGGAGGTCCACCGCCATACCGGAGACGTACCGTGCCCACGAACGGCGGCGACCACGCGGAGCGCCCCGGCCACCACCAGGTACACCCCGAACAGCAGCGCGACGAACACCAGCGACGGACGAGGCAGGACGACGGCGATGATGCCGAGTGCGATGGCCACGACGGCGGTCACGATGACGAACACCCGGAAGGTCCGGACGGCACGAGAGTCCACGAGCGCTCCTCCCTGATCCGGTCGACCAGCCCTGATCGGATCGACCCCGGTTCAGACGGTACCGCGCGACCGTCCGCACTGTTCGGTTCGCCGGCATCCGGCGGGTCCGGAGGACGGGAGGCCCGGGTCGGGCTGGTACTGTTGGCCTCCTCGCGAGTGTGGTGGAATGGTAGACACGGGGCACTCAAAATGCCTTGCCTCACGGCGTGCGGGTTCGAGCCCCGCCACTCGTACAACAACTTCGTCGCACTCGGATCGCGTGCCTGCTCACCTGTTCCGGGGTCCGCGCCTGTGGCGCTCGTCTAGTAGGCTGCATGTCGTGAGTGACACAGAAGCAACTGCAACCGCACCCCGTCGCGTCGTCGTCGCCGAGGACGAGTCGCTCATCCGCCTGGACATCGTGGAGATCCTCCGCGACAACGGGTTCGACGTGGTCGGCGAAGCGGGCGACGGCGAGACCGCCGTCCAGCTCGCCACGGACCTCCGCCCCGACCTCGTCGTGATGGACGTCAAGATGCCCCAGCTCGACGGCATCTCCGCGGCCGAGAAGCTCTCGAAGAACCACATCGCCCCCGTGGTCCTGCTCACGGCGTTCAGTCAGAAGGACCTCGTCGAGCGTGCGACCGAAGCCGGCGCCCTGGCCTACGTGGTCAAGCCCTTCACGCCGAACGACCTGCTCCCCGCGATCGAGATCGCCCTGTCGCGGCACCAGCAGATCATCACCCTCGAAGCCGAGGTCGCCGATCTGGTCGAGCGCTTCGAGACCCGCAAGCTCGTCGACCGGGCCAAGGGCCTGCTCAACGAGAAGATGGGGCTCACCGAGCCCGAGGCCTTCCGCTGGATCCAGAAGGCGTCCATGGACCGCCGGCTCACCATGCACGACGTCGCCAAGGCGATCATCGAGCAGCTCAGCGCCAAGAAGTAGCCCCCCTCCGTCACACACCCTGATCGCGCCGCCGGACCTCGTCCGGCGGCGCGATCGTCGTTGGCGGGCGGCGACTCCGTACCAGGAATCGGCGGAGATGGTCGGAGCGGGGGTCGCGCACCGGCCACCTGGCAGAGTGGAGCGATGGACGACCTGGTGATCCGCGCCTCCCGGCCCACCGACATGGCAGCCGTCGCCGATCTGCGGTGGCGGTGGAGCGTGGAGGAGGGGCAGGCGGAGCCGGCGGTGACGCCGGACGCGTACCGACAGGCGATGACCGACTTCGCCGTCGCGAACCCGCACACCCACCGGTGCGTGGTGGCGGTGCGCGACGACCGGGTGCTCGGGATGGCGTGGCTGGCGTTGACCTCCCGGCCGCCGACGCCGGACCGCCCGGTCCGGCTGGCGGGCGACGTGCAGTCCGTGTACGTGCACCCCGACCTCAGGGGCGTCGGTGTCGCCTCGCGGTTGGTGTCGGCGCTACTGCGGATCGCCGACGACCTCGGCGTCGAGCGGACGTCCGTGCACTCGAGCGTCGACGGCGAACGGCTCTACCGGCGGCTCGGGTTCGGCGACGCGCGGTTGCTCCTCCAGCGGCCACCGGAGGGGTGAGCGTGCGGTCCGGCCGCCACGCGTCGTCGGCCTCGGCCTCGTGCAGCAGGACCGGTCAGCGGACGTCGCGGATCATGTTCGTGATGCGGACGGTGGAGCAGCGCCGGCCCTGGTCGTCGGTGAGGACGATCTCGTGCGTGGTGAGCGTGCCGCCGAGGTGCAGCGCCGTGCACGTGCCGGTGACCAGGCCGCTCGTGGCGCTCCGCGAGTGCGACGCGTTCAGCTCGATGCCGACGGCGTAGCGGCCGGGGCCGGCGTGCACCGTGGCCGCCATCGAACCGAGGCTCTCGGCCAGGACGACGAACGCGCCACCGTGCAGGAGCCCGACCGGCTGGCGGTTGCCCTCGACGGGGATCGTGCCGACGGCCCGTTCGGCGGACAGCTCCGTGATGACCATGCCCATCTTCTCGGCGAGCTCGCCCATGCCGCGTTCGGCGTACTTGGCGAGGCCCTCTGGGGTCCCGGTGAGGGTGGCGTCGTTGGTCACGGCGGGGGCCTCCACGTGTCGGATGGCGTCGGTAGGCTGTCCGGGTGTCGGACACCGCAAAGCCTACCCTCATGGTCATCGACGGCCATTCGCTCGCCTTCCGGGCCTTCTACGCGCTGCCGGTCGACAGCTTCGTGAACCGTGACGGGCAGCACACGAACGCGATCCACGGGTTCATCTCGATGCTGCTCATGCTCCTGCAGCGCGAGAAGCCGACGCACCTCGCGGTCGCGTTCGACATCTCGCGGTACTCCTTCCGCACGCGCGAGTACGCCGAGTACAAGGGCACCCGATCCGAGACCCCGGCCGAGTTCAAGGGGCAGATCCCGCTCCTCCAGCAGGCGCTCGAGGCGATGGGCATCACCACCGTCACGAAGGAGGACTACGAGGCCGACGACATCCTCGCGACGCTGTCCCGGCAGGGCTCCGAGCAGGGCTTCACCGTCTACGTGGTGTCGGGTGACCGCGACTCGATCCAGCTCGTGAACGACGACGTCACGCTGCTGTACCCGTCGGTGCGCGGGGTCTCCGAACTCACCCGGTACGACCGCGACAAGGTCTACGAGCGGTACGGCATTGAACCGCACCAGTACCCGGACATCGCCGCGCTCGTCGGTGAGACCAGCGACAACCTGATCGGCATCGACAAGGTCGGCGAGAAGACGGCGGTGAAGTGGGTCACCGCCTACGGCTCGCTCGACGGTGTCCTCGAGCACGCCGACGAGATCAAGGGCGTCGTCGGCAACAACCTGCGCGAGCAGAAGGACCGGGCGATCCGCAACCGGCGGCTCAACCGTCTGGTCACCGACGTGGAGCTGCCCGTCGGCCCGGCGGACGTCGCGCTCCGCCCGCTCGACGAAGCCGCCGTCCGGGACTTGTTCGCCAAGCTCCAGTTCCGCACGCTGCTCGACCGGGTCATCAAGATCGCCGGGTCCGGCGAGCCGTCCGACGCCGTCGCGGTGGACGGCTCGGTCGACGACGGCGCTCCGACACCGCCGCCCGTGAAGACCCTGATCGACGAGGAACTCGGCTACTGGCTCGAGCGGAAGAACGCCTCGGACGCCCCGAACGGCTTCGGTGTCGCGGTCGAGGTCATCGACGGTCGACTCAGCGCGATCGGGATCGCCACCCACGACGACGCCGTGATGGTGCCCGGCGGCAGTGGAGCACTCGACTACGAGCAGCTCGCGGCCTGGTTCGCCTCCGATGCCCCGAAGCACTTCCACGACGCGAAGGCCGCCATCAAGGCGCTCGGGACCGTCGGCTTCACCGTGAACGGCATCGCGGGGGACGCCCGGATCACCGGATGGCTCGCGCAGCCGGGCAAGCAGGGGCAGCCCCTGGCGGACCTCGTCTACCAGGAGCTCGGCGAAGAACTGCCGACCGCCGACCCGAACCAGCTCGTGCCCGAGACGGAGCCCGTGAACGTGGGCGTCCACGCCTGGTTCGTCCTCCGGGTCACGACCGCGCTCCGGGCCCGCGTCGACGAGTCCTCGCTGCGGGTGCTCGACGAGATCGAACTCCCGCTCGTCTCGGTGCTCGCCACCATGGAGACCGTCGGCGTGGGGATCGACCGACCGGTGCTCACCGGCCTGTCGCACGAGCTGGGGGAGCGCGCAGCGGAACTGGCCCAGCAGGCGTTCGCCGAGATCGGGCACGAGGTGAACCTCGGGTCGCCGAAGCAGCTGCAGGAAGTCCTGTTCTCCGAGCTCGCGATGCCGAAGACCCGCAAGACGAAGACGGGCTTCTCCACCGACGCCGCCAGCCTCGCCGACCTGCAGGACCAGCACCCGCACCCGTTCCTCGGGCTCCTGCTCCAGCACCGCGACGCGACGAAGCTCCGCCAGATCGTGGACACGCTCGACGCCGCGGTGGTCGACGGGCGGATCCACACCCGGTACGAGCAGACCGGCACCAGCACCGGCCGTGTGTCGTCGACGGACCCGAACCTGCAGAACATCCCGGTGAAGACCGCGGTCGGTCGACGCATCCGGTCGGCCTTCGCCGTGGCCGAG
Source organism: Curtobacterium sp. ISL-83 (assembly GCF_018613895.1). Lineage (GTDB taxonomy): Bacteria > Actinomycetota > Actinomycetes > Actinomycetales > Microbacteriaceae > Curtobacterium. The sequence continues at coordinate 98,300 of NZ_JAGGPH010000012.1, read as the reverse complement.
CCGTACACGACGCTCCTCACCGCCGACTACTCGCAGATCGAGATGCGCATCATGGCGCACCTCTCCGGTGACGCCGGGTTGATCGAGGCCTTCAACGCGGGCGAGGACCTGCACCGGTTCGTCGGCGCCCGCGTCTTCGGCGTCGAGCCCGCGGACGTCAGCCCGGAGATGCGCACGAAGGTCAAGGCGATGTCGTACGGGCTCGCGTACGGGCTGAGCGCGTTCGGCCTCTCCAAGCAGTTGCGCATCGAGCAGTCCGAGGCCCGGACGCTCATGACGGAGTACTTCGCCCGGTTCGGCGCGGTCCGCGACTACCTGCGCAACGTCGTCGAGCAGGCACGGGAAGACGGCTACACCGAGACGATCTTCGGTCGCCGCCGTCCCTTCCCCGACCTGAAGAGCCCGAACCGGGTCCTCCGCGAGAACGCCGAGCGCGCAGCCCTCAACGCGCCGATCCAGGGGTCCGCTGCCGACATCATGAAGATCGCCATGCTCGGTGTCGATGCGGACCTCCGCGAGGGCGGCCTCGGCACACGGTTGCTGCTGCAGGTGCACGACGAGCTCATCCTCGAGGTCGCGCCCGGCGAGCAGGACCGCGTCGAGGAGATCCTCCGGACCCGGATGGGCAGCGCCGCGAAGCTCACGGTGCCGCTCGACGTCTCGGTCGGCGTGGGCCCCAACTGGGAGGCCGCAGCGCACTGACGCCCACCGGACGGGACGCGCGGTGCCAGCTGGCACCGCGCCTCCCGTCCGTCGGGGTGCGGGCGGTGTCCCCCGTCTCCGCACGGCTTCCCGGCTGGGCGACACGGCTGGGCGACACGCCCCCGTCCGTGCGAAGCGCCCTCGTTCGAGCGAGACGCCCCCGAATCCCGCGGCGTCCCGGCGGCGTGCGCGTGTCTCGACGTGACGCGTCCGTCCTGGCGAGACGCCCCCGTTCCCGTGAGACACGTCCGTCTGCGCGAGACGCCCCCGTTCCCGTGAGACACGTCCGTCTGCGCGAGACGCCCCCGGATCCCGCGGCGTCTCGGCGGTGTGCGCGTGTCTCGGCGTGACGCGTCCGTCCTGGCGAGACGCGCCCGTTCCCGTGAGACACGTCCGTCGTGGCGAGACGCCGCCGTTCCCGTGAGACACGACCGTCTGCGCGAGACGCCCCGGTAGTCGCGAGACGCACCCGGATTCCGCGGCGTCTCGGCGCTTCCGGGGTGTCTCGCGCGGACGCCGCCGTCTCGGCGACCCGGACCACCCCGACCACCCGGGCGCACCACGCCCCCGCCACCGACTGGCCCGCCGCACCCACCGCAGACCCCGTCGGCACCCGGTCGGTAGGGTCGGACCATGAGCGAAGACCGTCCTGTCCGCCAGCCCTCCGCCGTCGACCGTGTCGCCGAGGACTGGGTGACCACCCTCGTCGACCTCGACCCCACGATCGCGACCTACATCGGCGTCTCCGGGCGCACCGGCGAGTACGGCGACACGTCCCCCGCCGGAGCAGCGGCCCTCGCGGACGCCGCCCGCGCTGCGAAGCACGCCCTGGACACCGCGGACACGGTGGACGACGTCGACCGCGTGACGAAGGCCGACCTCGGCGCCGAGCTCGACCTCATCCAGGAGTCGTACGACCGGAAGCTCCACCTCCGCGACCTCAACGTGATCGCGAGCCCGGCGCAGTCGATCCGCGAGATCCTCGACCTCATGCCGACCGCGACGGAGTCGGACTGGCAGGACGTCGCCAGCCGGCTCAACGCACTGCCGGACGCGCTCGAGGGCATCCGCGAGACCCTGCTCGAGGGCACGCGCGAGCACGTGACGCCGGCGAAGCGCCAGGTCGCGCTCATCGCCGAGCAGGCCGCGCGCAACGGCGCCGAGGACGGGTTCTTCCCGAAGCTCGTGGCCGGCGCTGCGTTCGAGGACGGCCGCGACGTCCCCGAGTCCCTGCGCGCCGACCTGACGCGCGGTGCCGAGCGTGCCGCTGCCGCCTACCGGTCGTTCGGGCGGTTCCTCGAGCACGAGCTCCTGCCGCTCGCCACCCCGGTGGACGCGGTCGGTCGCGAGGCGTACGAGCTGCACTCCCGGCACTTCCTCGGCGCGACCGTCGACCTCGACGAGACGTACGAGTGGGGGATCGAGGAACTCGCGCGCATGCGGGACGAGCAGGAGCGCATCGCGGACCGCATCGAGTCCGGCGCGAGCGTCGCCCGCGCCATCGAGGTGCTGGACACCGATCCGGCGCGTGTCCTGCACGGCACGGACGCACTGCAGCGGTGGATGCAGGAGACCAGCGACGCGTCGATCCGCGAGATGGACGGCCGCTACTTCGACATCCCCGACCCGATCAAGCGCCTGGAGTGCCGCATCGCGCCGACCCAGGAAGGCGGCATCTACTACACCGGGCCGTCCGACGACTTCTCCCGACCGGGCCGGATGTGGTGGTCGGTGCCCCAGGGCGTGACCGAGTTCGGCACCTGGCGCGAGAAGACGACGGTCTACCACGAGGGCGTCCCCGGCCACCACCTGCAGATCAGCCAGGGCGTCTACAACCGCGGCGAGCTGAACACCTGGCGGCGGCAGCTCTCGGGCTCGTCCGGGCACGTCGAGGGCTGGGCCCTGTACGCGGAGCGCCTGATGGAGCAGCTCGGCTTCCTGGACGACGACGGCGATCGCCTCGGCATGTTGGACGGCCAGCGGATGCGTGCCGCCCGCGTGGTGCTCGACATCGGCGTGCACCTGCAGAAGACCAACCCCGACGGCGGGGCGTGGACGTGGGAGTACGCCCTCGACTTCATGGGGCAGAACGTCAACATGGACCCGGCCTTCGTCCAGTTCGAGGTCGCCCGGTACTTCGGGTGGCCGGGACAGGCTCCGTCGTACAAGGTCGGCCAGCGGGTGTGGGAGTCGATCCGCGACGAGGTCGCCGCGCGCGAGGGGTCGTCCTTCGACCTGAAGACGTTCCACCACCGGGCGCTGTCGCTCGGCAGCATCGGCCTCGACACGCTGCGCAGCGCGTTGGTCGGCTGACGCCGACCGGAAGGCGGCCGGGAGGCACGGTGCGGGTCCGTCCCGCACCGTGCCTCGGTGCGTGACACGCCCCGTCACCCGGTTGTGACGCCTCGCCCGCTGCGGTTAGACTTGTGCGGCGCAAACCGCGCCACACAACCACCGCCTCGGCGGCGCATCCAACCGGGGGCTCGTCTCCCCGTGCTGCCAGGCCTGACACATGTCCGTTCGGAGCAATCTCTACATGACAACCACTACGACCAAGGCTCCTAAGCAGGTCGCCATCAACGACATCGGTTCGGCTGATGACTTCCTGGCCGAGGTCGAGAAGACCCTGAAGTTCTTCAACGACGGTGATCTCATCTCCGGCACCGTCGTGAAGATCGACCGCGACGAGGTCCTCCTCGACGTCGGGTACAAGACCGAGGGTGTCATCCCCTCGCGCGAGCTCTCGATCAAGCACGACGTCGACCCCAACGAGGTCGTCAAGGTCGGCGACGAGGTCGAGGCCCTGGTCCTCCAGAAGGAGGACAAGGAAGGCCGCCTGATCCTGTCGAAGAAGCGGGCGCAGTACGAGCGTGCGTGGGGCGACGTCGAGAAGATCAAGGAGTCCGACGGCGTCGTGACCGGCACCGTGATCGAGGTCGTCAAGGGCGGCCTGATCGTGGACATCGGCCTCCGCGGCTTCCTCCCGGCCTCGCTCATCGAGCTCCGTCGCGTCCGCGACCTGACCCCGTACCTCGGTCAGGAGCTCGAGGCGAAGATCCTCGAACTCGACAAGAACCGGAACAACGTCGTGCTCTCGCGCCGCGCGCTCCTCGAGCAGACGCAGTCCGAGTCCCGCACCACGTTCCTCAACAACCTCCACAAGGGCCAGGTCCGCAAGGGCATCGTGTCGTCGATCGTCAACTTCGGTGCGTTCGTCGACCTCGGCGGCGTCGACGGTCTCGTCCACGTCTCCGAGCTCAGCTGGAAGCACATCGAGCACGCCAGCGAGGTCGTCGAGGTCGGTCAGGAAGTCACCGTCGAGATCCTCGAGGTGGACCTGGACCGCGAGCGCGTGTCGCTCTCGCTCAAGGCCACGCAAGAAGACCCGTGGCAGGTCTTCGCCCGCACCCACGCGATCGGTCAGATCGCACCGGGCAAGGTCACGAAGCTCGTGCCGTTCGGTGCGTTCGTCCGTGTCGCCGACGGCATCGAGGGCCTCGTGCACATCTCGGAGCTGTCGAACAAGCACGTCGAGCTCGCCGAGCAGGTCGTGTCGGTCAACGACGAGGTCTTCGTCAAGATCATCGACATCGACCTCGACCGTCGCCGCATCTCGCTCAGCCTCAAGCAGGCCAACGAGGGTGTCGACCCCGAGGGCTCGGAGTTCGACCCGGCGCTCTACGGCATGCCGACCGAGTACGACGACAAGGGCGACTACAAGTACCCGGACGGCTTCGACCCGGAGACGAACGAGTGGCTCGAGGGCTACGACACCCAGCGCACCGAGTGGGAGGGCCAGTACGCGGCCGCCCAGGCGCGTTGGGAAGCCCACAAGGCGCAGGTCGCGAAGACCATCGCCGACGAGGCGCAGGGCGGCTTCGACCTCCCGGCAGCTGCCACGTCCACGTTCACGAGCGAGGCAAGCGGTCAGGGCACCCTGGCCGACGACGCATCGCTCGCGGCACTCCGCGAGAAGCTCAGCTCGACCAACTGATCGAGCCCGAGCGGAACGGCAGGGAGCACGACCTCCTCGCCAGCTGACGGAAGCCCGGCATCCCCGTGTGGGGGTGCCGGGCTTCCGGCGTTCCGAGAGCACGCACCGTTAGCCTGGGCGCGTGCGCATCATCGGTCTCACGGGCGGCATCGCCGCGGGCAAGTCGACGGTCTCCAAGCGGTGGGCGGAGCACGGCGCGGTCGTGGTCGACGCCGACCGGTTGGCCCGGGACGCCGTGGCGCCCGGCAGCCCCGGTCTCGCGCGCGTCGCCGAGCGCTTCGGGTCGTCCGTCCTGGCCCCGGACGGGTCGCTCGACCGTCCGGCCCTCGGCGCGATCGTCTTCGCCGACGTCGCCGCCCGCAAGGACCTCGAGGCGATCACGCACCCGGAGGTCTGGCGGCTCGCGCAGCTGGCGTTCGACGCAGCAGCCGCCGCCGACCCGGAGGCGATCGTGGTCTACGACGTCCCGCTCCTCGCCGAGGCACAGGGGAGCCGTCCGCTCCGGTTCGACGCGGTCGTCGTGGTCGACGCGCCGGCGGCACAGCGCGTGGAGCGCCTCGTGGCCCACCGCGGCATGTCCCGCACCGAGGCCGAGCGGCGGGTCGCCGCGCAGGCCAGCGACGAGGAGCGTCTCGCCCTGGCGGACGAGGTCGTCGACGCGACGGGGGCCCTCGAGCGCACGGTCGCGTCGGCGGACGAGGTCTGGGCCCGCATCGCCTCGTGAACGTCTCTCGACACCGTCTGCTGCTCGCGGTCGCCTCCGTCGTGCTCGTCGCGATGGGCCTCGCCGCGCTCGTCGCCGCGAACGTGCTCGGCGGGGAGCGCGTCGCTGAGCACGGTCTGGTGGCCGCACACGCTGCGCCGCGGAACGACACTGGCCCCGCTGGGCAGTTCCACCGCTTCCGGCTCGGTTCCGTCGGCGGTAAGCGCCTGGAGCCGAACCGCGACGACTTCGCGGCGCGGACGAACGCGGACGGACCACTGCTCCTGTTCCTGCCGGCGACCCGGGCCAAGCCCGCTGACTACCAGCGGTTCCTCGGGGCGGCCCTGCAGGACGGGTACCACGTGCTCGGCCTGGACTACTGGAACCTCGGGCAGACGCTCTCCGGCACCTGCCAGGCCGACCCGCACTGCTACGGCGCCGTGCAACGCAACCGGTTCGACGGCAGCCGCCCCTCGGCCGTGAGCGACGTCACCCCCGCGGGATCGATCGTGTCCCGCTTCCGTGACGCCATCGCGTACCTCGACGACCACGACCCCCGCGGCGGGTGGGGGCGCTTCCTGCAGGGCGACACCGCCATCGCGTGGCAGGACATCGTCGTCGCGGGGCACTCGCAGGGCGGGGGAGAGGCGGCGTACATCTCCCACATCCGGAGCGTCCGCGGTGCGGTGATGTTCTCGTCGCCGGTGGAGTCACTCGGGTCCGCCCACGCCGCGTGGATGGACCACCCCGGCAAGACGCCGGTCGCCCGCCTGTACGCGATCGACGACGTGCGCGACGAGTTCGGTCCCCGGATCCGCGGGTCGTGGAAGGTGCTCGGGCTCGACGGTCCGACGGGGCCGTTCCGCACCGACACCACACCGCCGGTCGCCGGCGCCGATCCGCACGCGATCCTGACCGACATCGACGTCGGCGGACCGGCGCAGGCACACTCGCGGATCATCGACGACTCCACCCCGCTCGGGCGCGACCAGACTCCGCGGATGCTCCCCCTGTGGCAGTGGCTGCTCCACCGGTTCCCCGCCGACCGCGCGTGACGGTTCCCCGCCGACCGCGCGTGACGGTTCCCGCCGAGCGAACGTGACGGTTCCCCTCCGAGCGCACATAGGAAGCGGAAATACGCTGTGGGGGTGCACAGAGCTGGCGACCACCGCGCGGGCGACGACCCGGACCTCCGCGCCCTCATCCGTGCCCGCGCGGCGCGGGATGCAGCGCGCGCCTACCTGGAAGACGCGCGATCCGACCGCGTCCTGACCTACGGCGCCCTCGACGCGGCCGTGTCCGCGTGGAGTGCGACGTTCGACGCGCTCGGTGTGGCACCGTCCGGTGCCGTCCTCGTCGACGTGGGCGACCCGCTGTCGTTCGCGGTCGTCCACCTGGCCGCGCTCGCGACCGGTCGCCGGGCCGTCCCCGTCGACACCGGCCAACCGTCGACCGAGCCCCGACGCCTCGCCGACCTCATCGGCGGTGCCTCCGTGGTCGTCTCCGACCGCGACCCTGCGGCCGCGGGGGGACAGGGCGGTGATCCGGAACCGGCCGTCCCCGGAGCCGCCGCCGGCCAGATCGACCCGACCACGTTCCTCCCGTCCGCCGTGCGCGACGGCGAGGTCCCGGTGACGAACCCGGACGCACCGGGTGAGGGCTCGGTCGTCCTGTTCACCTCGGGGTCGACCGGCACCCCGAAGGGCGTCGAGCTCCCCGAGTCCCAGTTGCTCGTCGTCGCCCGTGCCGTCGCCCGGCACAACGCCCTGACGGCGGACGACCGCGGCTTCAACTCGCTCCCGCTGTTCCACGTCAACGCCGAGGTGGTCGGCCTGCTGGCGACGCTCGTCGCCGGCGCGACCCTGGTGGTCGACCGGCGCTTCCGCCGCACGGGCTTCTGGGAGCTGCTCGCCGAGCGGCGGGTCACCTGGCTGAACGCCGTGCCGGCGATCCTCGCGGTGCTCGCGAGGACCGGACCGCTCGCCTTCCCGGAGGGACTCCGGTTCGTGCGCAGCGCCTCGGCGCCGCTGCCGGAGCCCGTCCGTGCGGCGCTCGGCGACATCCCGCTGGTCGTGAGCTGGGGCATGACCGAAGGCGCCTCGCAGATCACGGCGACGCCACTCGGAGCGGCTCCCCGGCCCGGCTCGGTCGGCGTCCCGGTCGGGTCGGAGGTGCAGGTCCGGGGCGAGGACGGACGGGTCCTGCCCGCGGACGAGGTCGGCGCGCTCTGGGTCCGCGGTTCTGGCATCGTGCACCGCTACCTGTTCGGCCGCGCCGCCGAACGCTTCGACGACGCCGGCTGGCTCAGCACGGGGGACGTGGGATCGGTCTCCGCGGACGGCTGGGTGTCGCTCGCCGGGCGGTCCGACGACGTCATCAACCGCGGTGGCGAGAAGGTCTACCCGTCCGAGGTCGAGGACGTCCTGCTCGGCGATCCGAGGGTCCTCGAGGCCGTGGTCGTCGGCCGACCAGACGAGGTCCTCGGTGCGGTCCCGGTGGCGTACGTCATCCCGCAGCCGGGGGATCCGGTCGACGTCCCGGGGCTGGTCGCGGACCTCGCGGCCCGCGCCGAGGCGCACCTCGCACGCTTCCGTCGGCCCGTCGAGATCGTCGTCGTGCCCGACCTGCCCCGCGCACCGACCGGCAAGGTGCAGCGCTCGCGGGTCCGGACGATGGCGGGACGGTCGTGACCGGCACCGCCGCGGGAACCCCGCACGGCGCCGCCGCGGGAACCCCGCACGGCACCACGGCAGGAACGCTGCACGGCACCGCCGCGGAGCCTGCAGCCGTCGCGACGGGCACCCAGACCCCGACCCGGACGGCATCCGGCCGACCCCGGCACCTGTACGAGGTCGACGTCCTCCGGATCCTCACGTTCGCGTGCGTGATCGGGGTGCACACCACGAGCCACACCGCCGCCTCTGACGACGTCGGACAGATGGCGATGCTCGGGCTCCTGCACTTCACGCGCCTCGTGTTCTTCTCGCTCACGGCGTTCGTGCTCGTGTACAGCTACACGCTCCGCCCGCGGCCGATGGCGCAGTTCTGGCCGAAACGGTTCCTGCTCGTCGGGGTGCCGTACCTCGCCTGGTCGGTCGTGTACGTCGTCGCTTCCTGGCTGCACAGTTCGACCAGGCGCGGCGACGTCCCCGACCTGGTCCGCACCGCCGCCGAGGGCATCGTCACCGGCACGTCCTGGTACCACCTGTACTTCCTGCTCGTGACGATGCAGGTGTACCTGTTGCTGCCCGTGATCGTCTGGCTGGTGCGGCGGACCCGGGGGCACCACGTCGCGACGCTCGCGGTCACGCTGGTGGTGCAGCTGGTCGTGTTCGCCGCCTACGCGTACTTCCCGGACTCGGTGGCCTGGTTGCACGGCTACCAGGAGCAGTTCTTCTTCTCGTACGTGTTCTTCATCGTGTCGGGTGCGATCGCCGCGGACCACGCCGAGAGTTTCCTGCAGTTCATCCGGGTGCACCGGCGCGCGGTGCTCTGGGGCTTCGTGGGCGTCGGGGCCCTGACCCTGGGCGTGTGGGCGCTGCAGGTCGGCGCCGGACTGTCGTTGTCCGCCGCGGGCACGGCGTTGCAGCCGATGCAGGTGATCTGGAGCACCGCCGTGTTCGTCGGGTTCCTGGCGATCGGTGCACGGTGGGCCGACCGTCGACGGCCCGGGAGCCCCCTCGCCCGCTTCATCGACTACGGCTCGGACCGGTCCTTCGGCATCTTCCTGGCCCACCCGTTCATGATCTGGATCCTGCTCTACGGCGACAGCTGGCTCGAAGCCGCCGTGCCGCGGCCCTGGCTCACCCTCGTCACCTACCTGCTGGTGCTCGTGCTGTCGGTGGCCGCCACGGAGCTGTTCCGCTGGACGCCGCTCAGCGTCCCGCTGACCGGTCGGCCGTCGCTCGCGTCCCGCGGGCAGCGCGAGGAACGTGCGCGGAAGCGGGCCGCGGTGCGACCGCTGCCGCAGCCCAGCCCCGAGCCGGTGGAACCGGATGATGCGCTGGTGGGGGAGACGGACGACGTGGGACCCGCCGCGCGCTGAGCCCGACTCCGGCTCCGGTCCGGCAGGCGGACGCCGCGGTCTGGAGGCACGGTGCGGCGCGGCTGCGCGCCGCTGGTCCGCCAGGTGGCGGGTCGGCATGGGGCGGGTCGGCACCGTGTGGGTCGGCACGGTGCGCGCGCCGGGCGCGCGCTGTGTGGCGGACGGAGGGCGCGCCTCCCGTCCGCCACCCGCGGTCAGGCGGGCTGCTCCACCTTGGGCGTGCCGATCTCCAGCACCCCGTCGGTGACGGTCAGGCGCTGCGGCTTCATGCGCCACGCGACGACCGCGGCGGCACCGAGCAGCACGCACGAGAGCCCGAACGGCAGCTGCCACCCCGACGTGTCGACGAGCACCCCGAACACGATCGGCGAGAGGACTCCGGCGATGCCGAACCCGGTGTTCATGAAGCCGGAGGCGGTGCCGGACCACTGGGGTGCGACGTCCATCGGGATGGCCCAGAGGTTCGCGTTGCAGAGCTCCAGGAAGAAGAACGACAGTGCCAGCGAGACGGTGGCGACCACGAGTCCCCGCCCGATCACGAGGGGGAGCAGGCAGACGAGCGACCCGCCGAGGCCGACGACCAGGATGGCCCGACGGGCGTGCCTGGTGTTCCCACCGCGGTGGATCAGCCGGTCGCTCAGCACGCCGCCGACCGTGTCGCCGACCACCCCGGCGAGCAGGACGAGCGTGGTGAACAGGGCGAACGCGGCGATCGGCAGGCCGTACGTGTCGCTGAGGAACGTCGGGATCCAGGTGAGGAACACCCAGAGGGTCCAGCCGTAGCCGAAGTCCACGAAGGTCACCGGCAGGATCTGCCGGGCGAGGGTGCGCCACGGGACGGGCGGTCGGGTGGCGCGGGTCTCGACGGGCGGGAGCTCGTCGAGCTCGACCCGCTTGATGCGGGCGGCGTCCTCGGGCTTGTCGCGGAACCAGACGAACCAGACGATGCCCCAGGCGATGGACAGCACGGCCGTGGCGAAGAACGCCCAGCGCCAGCTGCCGGTGGCGCCGATCACCCAGGCGACGAGGAGCGGGGCGAGCGCGTTGCCGAGCCGGGCCGCGGAGTGCACGACGCCCTGCGCGAAGCCGTTCCGGTCGCGCGGGATCCAGCGGCTCATCGCCTGCGTCGCAGCGGGGAAGGCAGCGGCCTCGGTGAGCCCGAGCAGGAACCGGGCGGCGGCGAGGGTCCAGAAGCCGACGGAGAGCCCGGTCCAGAGCGTGGCGACGCCCCACAGCACGGTGATGACGAAGAGCGCCCTCCGTGGGCCGAACTTCTCGGCGATCGTGCCCCCGAAGACCTGCAGGAGGGCGTAGGGGAGCGCGAACGCCGACACGATGAGTCCGGCGGTCGTCTCGTTGAAGCCGAACTCCTCCGTGATGTGGGGGAGCGCGGTGGAGATGTTCGTGCGGTCGACGTACGAGATCGCGTACATGATGCAGAGCAGGAGGAGGACGCGCCCACGGATGCGCCCACGGAACGGGGTGCCCTTCGTCGGTGCGGCGGGAGTCGCCGTCGTCATGGAGCCTCTTCGGGGGAGAGATCGGGTTGCTGAACGGATCGGACGCTAACCCGGTCGTCTATCAGCGATCTTGGAGCCTGCTTGGCCTCGACCGTACGCCGAACGTGCTGCGCGGACCGCCGCTCCGCTGTGGGCGAGCACGGGGATCCGTGTCGGTGGTCGCGGCTAGCGTGGACCCCATGGCAGTGTCAATCGAGCCCACGCGCGCCGTCCGGCCGTTCGAGGTCATCAGCGAGTACTCGCCGAGCGGCGACCAGCCGGCGGCGATCGCCGAGCTGGCCGGGCGCATCAACGCGGGTGAGACGGACGTCGTGCTCCTCGGTGCCACGGGTACCGGCAAGTCCGCGACCACCGCCTGGCTCATCGAGCAGGTGCAGCGCCCGACGCTCGTCCTCGCGCACAACAAGACCCTCGCCGCGCAGCTCGCGAACGAGTTCCGCAGCCTGCTGCCGAACAACGCGGTCGAGTACTTCGTGTCCTACTACGACTACTACCAGCCCGAGGCGTACGTCCCGCAGACGGACACCTTCATCGAGAAGGACTCCTCGGTCAACGCCGAGGTCGAACGCCTCCGCCACTCCACGACGAACTCGCTGCTCAGCCGGCGCGACGTGGTCGTCGTCTCCACGGTCTCCTGCATCTACGGCCTCGGCACGCCGGAGCAGTACATGAACGCGTCCGTCGCGCTGCACGTCGGGCAGACGATCTCCCGCGACCAGCTCGTCCGCAAGTTCGTCGCGATGCAGTACCAGCGCAACGACGTCGACTTCGCCCGTGGCACGTTCCGGGTCCGCGGCGACACCATCGAGATCATCCCGATGTACGAAGAGCACGCCATCCGGATCGAGATGTTCGGTGACGAGGTCGAAGCGCTCTCCTCGCTCCACCCGCTGACCGGGACCGTCATCGACGAGCTGCCCGCGGTGTCGATCTTCCCGGCCTCGCACTACGTCGCCGACACCGACGTGATGCACCACGCGATCGGCACCATCAAGGAAGAACTGGCGGAGCGCCTCGCCGAGCTCGAGGGGCTGGGCAAGCTGCTCGAAGCCCAGCGACTCCGCATGCGCACGACCTTCGACATCGAGATGATGGAGCAGATCGGGTTCTGCTCGGGCATCGAGAACTACTCGCGGCACATGGACGGCCGGATGCCCGGTGAAGCCCCGCACTGCCTCATCGACTACTTCCCGGAAGACTTCCTGATCGTCATCGACGAGTCCCACGTCACCGTGCCGCAGATCGGTGCGATGTACGAAGGCGATGCCTCGCGCAAGCGCACCCTGGTCGACCACGGGTTCCGGCTGCCGAGCGCCCTGGACAACCGACCGCTGCGGTGGGAGGAATTCCTCGAGCGCGTGGGACAGAAGGTCTACCTGTCGGCCACACCCGGCCGGTACGAGCTCGGCATCACGGACAGCGTCGTCGAGCAGATCATCCGCCCGACGGGCCTGATCGACCCCGAGATCATCGTGAAGCCCTCCGACGGCCAGATCGACGACCTGCTCGAGGAGATCAAGCAGCGCGTCGAGAAGAACGAGCGCGTCCTCGTGACGACGCTGACCAAGCGGATGGCGGAGGAACTCACCGACTTCCTCGCCAACGCCGGTGTCCGGATCCGCTACCTGCACTCCGACGTCGACACGCTGAAGCGCGTCGAGCTGCTCACCGAGCTGCGGCAGGGCGTCTACGACGTCCTCGTCGGCATCAACCTGCTCCGTGAGGGCCTCGACCTGCCCGAGGTCTCGCTCGTCGCGATCCTCGACGCCGACAAGGAAGGCTTCCTCCGGTCGTCGACGTCGCTCATCCAGACGATCGGTCGTGCTGCGCGCAACGTGTCGGGCCAGGTGCTCATGTACGCCGACAAGATGACCGACTCGATGAAGCAGGCGATCGAGGAGACCGACCGCCGCCGCGAGAAGCAGGTCGCGTACAACCTGGAGCGCGGCATCGACCCGCAGCCCCTCCGGAAGAAGATCGCCGACATCACCGAGGTCCTGCAGCGCGAGAACGACGACACCAAGGCGCTGCTGGAAGGCCGGGGTGGCGCGGACAAGCGGCGCTCGCCCACGCCGAACCTCAAGCGCGGCGGCATCGCGGGCGAGGGCGCGACCCAGCTCGGGGCGACGATCGCCGATCTGAACGACCAGATGCTCAACGCGGCCGCCGAGCTCAAGTTCGAGTTGGCGGCTCGGCTCCGGGACGAAGTCCAGGACCTCAAGAAGGCACTGCGTCAGATGGAGTCCGCCGGGCATGTCAGCTGATGACCGGGCGGAGACGCACCCGGCTGCTCCCGCATCCGCCAGCTCCGGGCGCCGGACGATCGTCGTCACCGGTGCCAGCGCAGGGCTCGGGTACCACGCGGCCGAGCAGCTGGCGGCGCTCGGCCACCACGTCGTGCTGGCGACGCGCGACGCGGGCCGCGCAGCGGCGGCCGAACGCAGCATCCGTCGGCACGTGGACGGCGCGTCCCTCGAGCACCTGCACCTCGACCTCGCGGACCTCGACAGCGTGCACGCCGCCGCCGATGAGCTCGCCGAGCTGGCACTGGACGGCGTGGACGCCGTCGTGAACAACGCCGGCGTGGTCGGCGCACCCACCGCGCAGGCGACGGCGCAGGGCGTCGAGCTGCAGATCGGGACGAACCACCTCGGGCACTTCGCCTGGACGGCGCGGGTGCTCCCGCTCCTCGAACCGCGCGCCGGTCGGGTCGTGCACCTCGGGTCGATCGCGCACCGCTGGGCCCGGCTCGATCACGACGATGCCCTCGGCGCCGGGAGGTACTCGAGCTACCGGCAGTACGGCCGGAGCAAGCTCGCCGTGATGCTCTTCGGGTTCGAGCTGGCGGAACGCCTGGCCGACGCGGGATCACCCGTGTCGAGTGTCGTGGCGCATCCCGGGCTGTCCCTCGACGTCCTCGGTGTGGCGCGGCCGGCCGTCGTGCCGTCCCGGAGCGAACCCGCCCGGACCCGCCCGGCACAACGCCTGTACGCGCAGGGCAAGGACGCCGGTGCGGTGCCCCTGGTGCACGCTGCCGTCGGCGACGACGTCCGGTCGGGACAGTACTGGGGCCCGGCCGGTGCGTTCCAACTCCGGGGTCCCGCGCGCGTGGTCGGAGCCGAGCCCCGCGCACACGACCGTGCCGAGGCTGCGCGGCTGTGGACCGCGAGCGAAGCCGCGTCCGGGGTCGTGTTCGCTCTCGACGCACTCGTCTGACCGCTCCTCGGCAGCGAATGTCGGAAGCGGTTCGTAGACTCGTCTGCGATGACAATCACCTCTGACCGCGGTACCGCGACCTCCGGCCGGAACGCCTTCGGCGAGCCGTCCGACCTCCACATCCCCGGCGGTACGGCACCGCACGACACCTCCACGCTCAGCGTGCGGGGTGCGCGCGTGCACAACCTGCAGAACGTCGACCTCGAGATCCCGCGTGACTCGCTCGTGGTGTTCACCGGCCTGTCCGGATCGGGCAAGTCGTCGCTCGCCTTCGACACGATCTTCGCCGAGGGCCAGCGGCGCTACGTCGAGTCGCTCTCCGCGTACGCCCGGCAGTTCCTCGGGCAGGTCGACCGTCCGGACGTCGACTTCATCGAAGGGCTGTCGCCCGCGGTGTCGATCGACCAGAAGTCGACGAACCGCAACCCCCGGTCGACGGTCGGGACCATCACCGAGGTCTACGACTACATGCGTCTGCTCTGGGCGCGCATCGGCGTGCCGCACTGCCCCGTCTGTGGTGAGGTGATCAGCAAGCAGAGCGTGCAGCAGATCGCCGACCAGCTCATGGAGTTCGAGACGGGCACGCGGTTCCAGGTGCTCGCGCCGGTGATCTCGAAGAAGAAGGGCGAGTTCGTCGACCTCTTCCAGGAGCTGGCGGCCTCCGGGTACGCGCGTGCGATCGTCGACGGGGAACGCATCCAGCTCAACGACCCGCCGAAGCTCAAGAAGCAGGTCAAGCACGACATCTCGGTCATCATCGACCGGCTCGTCTCCGGCGACGACATCCTCGGCCGGCTGACCGACTCGCTCGAGACGGCCTTGCGCCTGACGAGCGGCACGGTCGCGATCGACCTCGTCGACCACGAGGGCCCTGGTGCCATCCGCACCTACTCCGAGAACCTGTCCTGCCCGAACAACCACCCGCTCGCCCTCACCGAGATCGAGCCGCGGACCTTCTCGTTCAACGCGCCGTTCGGTGCGTGCCCGGAGTGCTCCGGGCTCGGGACGCGCATGTCGGTCGATCCGGATCTGTTGCTCGGCGACCCGGAAGCCTCCCTCGCGGACGGCGTCCTGCTGCCCTGGACGGGCGCGAGCGGCCTGTACTCCTACTTCGAGAAGCTCCTGGCCGGGCTCGGCAAGGAACTCGGGTTCCGACTCGACACCCCCTGGAACCAGCTCGACGCGTCGGTGCAGTCGGCGATCCTGACGGGCAAGGACTTCGAGGTCTCGGTGTCCTGGCGCAACCGGTTCGGTCGCGAAATGCGCTACACGAGCGGCTTCGAAGGCGTCATGCCGTACATCGAGCGCAAGTTCGCGGAGGCCGAGTCCGACTCGCAGCGGCAGCGCTTCCAGGGCTACCTGCGCGAAGTCCCGTGCCCGGTCTGCGACGGCACGCGTCTGAAGCCCGAGGTCCTCGCGGTCACGGTCGACGGCCGGAGCATCGCGGACGTCACCGGCATGGCCCTCGACGAGACCTACGCCTTCATGGAGCACCTGACGCTCACCGACCGGGAAGCGCACATCGCCGCGGCGGTGCTGCGCGAGATCCGCGCGCGTCTCGAGTTCCTGCTCGAGGTCGGCCTGAACTACCTCACGCTCGCACGCGGTGCCGGCGGTCTGTCCGGTGGTGAAGCGCAGCGCATCCGGCTCGCGACGCAGATCGGTTCCGGACTCACCGGCGTCCTCTACGTCCTGGACGAGCCGAGCATCGGCCTGCACCAGCGAGACAACCGCCGACTCATCGACACGCTCGTGAAGCTGAAGGACCTCGGCAACACGCTGATCGTCGTCGAGCACGACGAGGACACCATCCGGACCGCTGACTGGGTGGTCGACATCGGACCGGGTGCCGGCGTCAACGGCGGCAAGGTCGTGCACTCGGGGTCGTACGAGGGCATGATCGCCAACCGCGAATCGATCACGGGGGACTACCTCGCTGGTCGCCGTGCCATCGAGGTGCCGGCCGAGCGTCGCGCGGTGAACCTCAAGCAGGTCATCAGCGTCCAGGGTGCCCGCGCGAACAACCTCAAGGACGTCGACGCCGACTTCCCCCTGGGGGTGTTCACGGCCGTCACGGGCGTGAGCGGTTCCGGCAAGTCGACCCTCGTGAACGACATCCTGTACAAGGTGCTGGCGAACCAGCTCAACGGCGCCCGGCACATCGCCGGCAAGCACACCCGGGTGCGCGGGCTCGACCAGCTCGACAAGGTGGTGCACGTCGACCAGGGACCCATCGGTCGCACGCCGCGGTCGAACCCCGCCACGTACACCGGCGTCTTCGACCGGATCCGGCAGCTCTTCGCCGAGACGACGGAAGCGAAGACCCGCGGCTACCAGCCCGGCCGCTTCAGTTTCAACGTCAAGGGCGGTCGCTGCGAGAACTGCTCGGGTGACGGCACGATCAAGATCGAGATGAACTTCCTGCCCGACGTGTACGTCGCGTGCGAGGTCTGCGGTGGTGCGCGCTACAACCGCGAGACGCTGCAGGTGCACTACAAGGGCAAGAACATCTCCGAGGTCCTCGACATGCCGATCAGCGAGGCGGCCGAGTTCTTCGAGCCGATCTCGGCGATCCACCGGTACATGCAGACCCTCGTCGACGTCGGGCTCGGGTACGTGCGTCTCGGGCAGAGCGCCACGACGCTCTCCGGTGGCGAAGCCCAGCGCGTCAAGCTCGCGACCGAGCTCCAGCGCCGTTCCAACGGCCGGACGGTCTACGTGCTCGACGAACCGACGACGGGCCTGCACTTCGAGGACGTCCGGAAGCTGCTGCTCGTCCTGCAGAGCCTGGTGGACAAGGGCAACACGGTGATCACGATCGAGCACAACCTCGACGTCATCAAGTCCGCGGACTGGCTCATCGACATGGGGCCCGAGGGTGGCGCGGGCGGCGGCACGGTGCTCGCCACCGGCACGCCCGAGCACGTCGCGACCGTGCCCGAGAGCCACACGGGCGTGTTCCTGAAGGAGATCTTCGACGCGCAGGACGCCCGGGTCGGCAAGCAGCAGGCGGTGCGTTCGCGGACGGCGACCGGGAAGACGAAGCAGACCGCAGGAGCGCGGTAGGTGGCGGACACCGTCCCGTGGCGTCCGAAGGCGGGGGAGATCCCGACCGACCCGGGCGTCTACCGCTGGCGTGACGGTACCGGCCGGGTGCTCTACGTTGGCAAGGCGAAGAACCTCCGCGCCCGCCTGAGCAACTACTTCGCGCCGCTGCCGACCCTGCACGAGCGCACCCGACGCATGGTCCTGACGGCCCGCAGCGTCGAGTGGACCACGGTGGGCTCCGAGATCGAGGCGCTCCAGCTCGAGTACACGTGGATCAAGGAGTTCGACCCGCCGTTCAACGTCAAGTTCCGGGACGACAAGTCGTACCCGTACATGGCGATCACGCTCGGGGACGAAGCGCCGCGGGTGATGGTGACGCGCAACCGCCGGATCAAGGGCGCGAAGTACTTCGGGCCGTACCCGAAGATCTGGGCGGTGCACGACACGATCGACCTGATGGTCAAGGTGTTCCCGATCCGCACGTGCTCGGACTCGTCGTACAAGCGCGCGATGCAGACGGGCAAGCCCTGTTTCCCCGGTCAGATCGGCAAGTGCGGCGGCCCGTGCTCGCAGAAGGTCACGATCGCGGAGCACCGGGCCCTCGTCGAGGAGTTCGTCCGGTTCATGTCGAGCTACGACCGCCGGGTGATCACGGATCTCCGACAGCGGATGGCGGCCTCCGCCGATGCGATGCAGTACGAGCAGGCTGCCCGCTACCGGGACCAGGTCGGTGCGCTCGAAGCCGTGCTCGAGAAGTCCGCAGTGGTCCTCCGCGACTCGGTCGACCTCGACCTGTTCGGCATCGCCGAGGACGAGCTCGCGGCGGCCGTGCAGCTGTTCTCCGTGCGCGGCGGACGCATCCGAGGCGTGCGCGGTTGGGTCGTCGACAAGGAGCTCGACATCTCGACGGGAGACCTCGTCGAGCAGATCGTCCAGGGTGTCTACGCCTCGGGGGACGAGCCCCCGCGTGAGGTCGTCGTCCCGGAGCTCCCGGAGGACGCCGACGCGCTCGAGCAGTGGCTCGGGGAGCGACGCGGCGGCCGCGGGACGAAGCTGAGCACCGCCCAGCGCGGCGACCGTGCAGGTCTCGCGCGGACGGCGGCGCAGAACGCTGCGCAGGCGCTGATGCTCTACAAGACCAAGCGTTCGGCGGACTACACGACGCGGGCCGCGGCGCTCGCGGACATCCAGGAGGCCCTCGGCATGACCGAGGCACCGCTGCGGATGGAGTGCTACGACATCTCCCACCTGCAGGGCACGAACGTGGTGGCGTCGATGGTGGTGTTCGAGGACGGCCTGCCCCGGAAGGACCAGTACCGGCGCTACTCGATCGCGGAGACCACCGACGACACCGACAGCATGTACCAGGTGCTCAGCCGGCGCCTGGCACGGCTGGACGAGGACGCCGCGGTGCCGGACGTCCCCGACGTCACGAGCGACGAGCTCGTCGAGGGCTCGAAGCCGACCAAGCGCTTCGCGTACCGGCCTCAGCTGCTGATCGTCGACGGCGGCCAGCCGCAGGTGCAGGCGGCGAAGCGCGCGATGGACGAGGCCGGCGTCCGCGACATCGCGCTCGTCGGCATCGCCAAGCGACTCGAGGAACTCTGGCTGCCTGACGACGACTTTCCCGTGATCCTGCCGCGCAACTCCGAGGCGCTCTTCCTCATCCAGCGCATCCGTGACGAAGCGCACCGGTTCGCCATCACCCACCAGCGCACCCGGCGGAAGCGCGACGTCCGGTCGCAGCTGTCGGAGATCCCCGGGCTCGGGCCGACGCGGGTCAGTGCGCTGCTGAAGCACTTCGGTTCCGTGGCTCGACTGCGGCAGGCCTCCGCCGAGGAGATCGCCGAGGTCAACGGCGTCGGCCCGGCCACCGCCGCGGCGGTCGTGGCCAAGCTCGCGCAGACGCCGACGAGCACCCCCAGCGCGCCCACCCCGCTCAGTCCCGACGACGACCCCGACCAGGGCCGCGCCGAGGACCCTGGTGACCCCGCCGCCGTCGGCGGGACGGTGCGTGTTCCCGAGGTGACCCCGGACGGACCGCACCGTCCGTCGTGACGCATCCCGTGCCTCCCGTCCGAGCCCGCGCGATACCCTTGACCAGCAGCCGAGACCTCCCCGGGCGACGCGCCCGGGCCGCCACGACGGAGCCCACTCCCAGATGACCGACAGCACCCCGCAGCAGCACGACATCCTGATCGTCACCGGGATGTCCGGTGCCGGTCGATCCACGGTCGGCAAGGCCCTCGAGGACCTCGGGTGGTACGTCGTCGACAACCTGCCGACGCAGATGCTCGCCCCCCTGACCGAACTCGCAGACCGCGCGGGCGAGAAGATCCCGAAGATCGCGACCGTGGTCGACGTCCGCGGGGGCCGGTTCTTCACCGATCCCGAGCACGCGGTCGAGCAGGTGCGCTCCAGCACCTCGGCGCGCGTGCGCGTGCTCTTCCTCGAGGCGACCGACGCGGTGCTCGTGCGCCGGTTCGAGCAGGTCCGTCGCCCGCACCCGCTGCAGGGCGAGGACACCCTGCTCGACGGCATCGGACGGGAGCGCGTGCGGCTCTCCGGTCTGCGTGAAGCCTCGGACATGATCATCGACACGTCCGACCTGAACATCCACCAGCTCGCGAACACCGTCACCGAGAAGTTCGCCGACGACCACTTCGTGGGTGTCCAGGTCACGCTGATGAGCTTCGGGTTCAAGTACGGCCTGCCCGCCGACGCCGACATGGTGGCCGACGTCCGGTTCCTGCCGAACCCCTACTGGGTCCCGGAACTCCGCCCGAACAGCGGCCTCGACAAGCCGGTCTCGGACTACGTGCTCGCCCAGTCGGGAGCCCGTTCCTTCATCGATCGCTACGCCGCCGTCCTCGAGCCGGTGTTCGAGGGGTACCAGCGCGAGAACAAAAGACACGCTACGATCGCCATCGGCTGTACCGGCGGGAAGCACCGCTCGGTCGCCATCGTCGCCGAGTTGGCGAGCCTCCTCCGCGGGATGCCCAACGTCGCCGTGCGTGTGAAGAACCGAGATCTCGGCCGGGAGTGACCGTCCCTCCGGCTGCTCCACACGGCGTGCGTCGGGCCCGCGGGCACCACCAGAAGAAACGTTAGGAATGATGCTGTGCCGTTGACTGCCGAGGTCAAGGACGAACTGGCCAGGGTCGCCGTGAGCCGCAACACGGTCCGCGCCGCCGAACTCGCGACCATCCTGCGGTTCGCGGGTGGCCTCCACGTCATCTCGGGCAGGATCGCCGTCGAGGTCGAACTCGACACCCGGATCATCGTGCACCGCGTCCGCAAGGACCTCGCCGAGCTGTACGGCGTGCGGAGCGAAGCATCCGTCGGCTCCTCGGCGTCGTCCCGTCGTGGCACCCGGTACCTGGTCCGCGTCCTCGAGGCGGGGGAGACCCTCGCCCGGCAGACGGGCTTGATGGACGCTCGTCGCCGTCCCGTGCGCGGGCTGCCGAACCGGTTGACCACCGGCAACCGTGAGGACCTCGCGGCGATCTGGCGTGGAGCCTTCCTCGCCTCGGGCACGCTCACCGACCCGGGTCGGGCGGCTGCGCTCGAGGTCACCTGCCCTGGCAACGAGGCCGCGATGGCCCTGGTCGGCGCCGCGTCCCGACTCGGCATCTCCGCGAAGGGCCGCGAGGTCCGCGGGGTGCACCGCGTCGTCATCCGCGACGGTGAGGCGATCGGGCAGATGCTCACCGTGATGGGCGCCGCCCGCACCACCGCCGAGTGGGAGGAGATGCGCCAGCGCCGCGAGGTCCGTGCCACCGCGAACCGGCTGGTCAACTTCGACGACGCGAACCTGCGCCGGTCCGCCCAGGCCGCGGTCGCGGCGTGCGCCCGCGTGGAGCGTGCGCTCGAGATCCTCGGCGACGAGGTCCCGGACCACCTGCAGTACGCCGGCGCCCTGCGCCTCGAGCACCGGGATGCCTCGCTCGACGAGCTCGGTCAGCACGCCGACCCGCCCATGACGAAGGACGCCATCGCCGGCCGGATCCGCCGGCTGCTCGCGATGGCCGACAAGAAGGCCTCCGACCTGGGGATCCCGGGCACCGAGGCGAGCGTTCCCGAGGAGCTCGAGGGGGTCTGACCCTGCACTCGTGACCGCCGGACGGGAGGCGCGCTGCCAGCTGGCAGGGCGCCTCCCGTCCGTCTCTGGTCACCGTCCGGACGGACCGTCATCCACGCTGGGCGCGGGGTGTCCGGCTGCTAGGGTCGTTACGGCGACGTTACGGGGCGTATCGTCCACCACACGTGGGCCCGCAGGGCCTTCGACTCCGTAAGCAGCGCCCCCTGGGCGCTCCACACACATCAGGAGATCCATTGACCGTCAAGATCGGCATCAACGGCTTCGGCCGCATCGGCCGTAACTTCTTCCGGGCCGCCCTCGCGAAGGGCTCCGACCTCGAGATCGTGGCGGTGAACGACCTCACCGACAACGCGTCGCTCGCCAACCTGCTCAAGTTCGACTCCATCCAGGGCAAGCTCCCGGCGACCGTCGAGCTCGACGGCGACAGCATCGTCGTCAACGGCAAGCCGATCAAGGTCCTCGCGGAGCGCGACCCCTCCAACCTCCCCTGGGGCGAGCTGGGTGTCGACATCGTCATCGAGTCGACCGGTTTCTTCACCAAGGCCGCCGACGCGCAGAAGCACATCGACGCCGGTGCCAAGAAGGTCATCATCTCCGCGCCGGCCACGGGTGACGACGTCACCATCGTGCTCGGTGTGAACGAGGGCGAGTACGACGCCGCGAACCACCACATCATCTCGAACGCGTCCTGCACCACGAACAGCCTCGCGCCGCTCGCCAAGGTGTTCCACGACAAGTTCGGCATCGAGCGCGGCCTCATGACGACGGTGCACGCCTACACCGCCGACCAGAACCTGCAGGACGGCCCGCACAAGGACCCCCGTCGCGCCCGCGCCGCCGCGCTGAACATCGTGCCGACGTCGACCGGTGCCGCGAAGGCCATCGGCCTCGTCCTCCCGGAGCTCGCCGGCAAGCTCGACGGCTTCGCCCTCCGCGTCCCGGTCCCGACCGGCTCGATCACCGACCTCACCCTCGAGACCAAGTCCGAGGTCACCGTCGACGAGATCAACGCCGCGTACAAGGAAGCCGCCGAGGGCCCGCTCAAGGGCATCCTGCTCTACAGCGAGGACCCCCTGGTGTCGACCGACATCCAGTCGGACCCGCACTCCTCGATCTACGACTCCGGTCTCACCAAGGTCATCGGCGGCCTCGTGAAGATCACGTCGTGGTACGACAACGAGTGGGGCTACTCGAACCGCCTCGTCGACCTCACCGAGTACGTCGGCGAGCGTCTGTAACACATGGCCCTCCGTACCCTCGAAGACCTCGGCGACCTCGCCGGCAAGCGGGTCGTCGTCCGCTGCGATCTCAACGTCCCGCTCAAGGACGGCGTGATCACGGACGACGGCCGCGTGCGGGCGTCGCTGACGACCCTGAACACCCTCATCGCCGCTGGTGCACGGGTCATCGTGATCTCGCACCTCGGTCGCCCCGACGGCGAGCCGAAGCCCGAGTTCTCACTCGCGCCGGTCGCGACGCGGCTCTCGGAGCTGCTCGGGAACGAGGTCACGTTCGTCGGCGAGACCGTCGGTGACGACGCGACCGCGGCCGCCGAAGCCCTCGGGGACGGTGACGTCCTGCTGCTCGAGAACCTCCGGTTCAACCCGGAGGAGACCTCGAAGGACGCCGCCGAGCGTGGCCACTTCGCGGACCGCATCGCCGCCCTCGGGGACGCCTTCGTCTCCGACGGGTTCGGCGTCGTGCACCGGAAGCAGGCCTCGGTCTACGAGCTCGCCTCGGCACTCCCGAGCGCCGCCGGCAAGCTCATCGAGCAGGAGCTCGGCGTGCTCGAGCAGCTGACCTCGGAGCCGGCGCGGCCCTACACGGTGGTGCTCGGCGGGTCGAAGGTCAGCGACAAGCTCGGCGTCATCGACCACCTGCTCCCGCAGGTCGACACCCTGTGCATCGGTGGCGGCATGCTCTTCACGTTCCTCGCGGCCCAGGGCCACGGGGTCGCGAAGTCCTTGCTCGAAGCGGACCAGCTCGACGTCGTCCGCGAGTACCTCTCGCGGGCGCAGGAGCTCGGTGTCACGATCGACCTGCCGACCGACGTCGTCGTGGCCTCCGGGTTCGCGGCGGACGCGGAGCACGAGACCGTCCCGGCCGACGCCATCGAGTCGTCGTCCTTCGGCGCCGACGGCATCGGCCTCGACATCGGGCCCGACACCGCGGCCCGGTTCGCCTCCGCGGTGAGCGGCTCGAAGACCGTGTTCTGGAACGGTCCGATGGGTGTGTTCGAGTTCCCGGCCTTCGCCGCGGGCACGAAGACGGTCGCGCAGGCCCTCACCGAGGTCGACGGCCTCGGTGTGGTCGGCGGCGGCGACTCCGCGGCAGCCGTCCGGTCGCTCGGATTCACCGACGACCAGTTCGGCCACATCTCGACCGGTGGTGGGGCGAGCCTCGAGTTCCTCGAGGGCAAGTCGCTCCCCGGCCTCGAAGCCCTTGGATGGTCCGCATGACCCGCACTCCGCTCATCGCCGGCAATTGGAAGATGAACCTGGACCACCTCCAGGCCATCGCGACCGTGCAGAAGCTGGCGTGGACGTTGAAGGACGCCCGGCACGACCACGACGAGGTCGAGGTCGCGGTGTTCCCGCCCTTCACCGACCTGCGCAGCGTGCAGACGCTGATCTCGGCGGACAAGCTGTCGATCCGGTTCGGCGCCCAGGACCTGTCCCAGTACGACTCGGGGGCGTACACAGGCGACGTCTCGGGTGCCTTCCTGGCGGCCCTCGACGCGCAGTACGTGATCGTCGGGCACTCCGAGCGGCGCACGATGCACGGTGAGACCGACGAGGTCGTGGCGGCGAAGACCGCGGCGGCCGTCAAGCACGGCCTCGTCCCGATCGTGTGCGTCGGCGAGACCGCCGAGGAGCGCGAGCAGCGCGGTGCGGGCGTCGTCCCGGTCGAGCAGCTCAAGGCGGTCCTCGACGCGGTGAAGCCGTCCGAGATCGTCGTGGCCTACGAGCCCTGCTGGGCGATCGGTTCCGGTCAGGCCGCGACCGCCGACCAGGCACAGGAGGAGTGCGCCGCACTCCGCCGGGGCATCGCCGAGGTCTGGGGCGACAGTGTCGCCCTCGAGACCCGTGTGCTGTACGGCGGATCCGTGAAGTCGGGCAACATCGCCGGCTTCCTCCGCGAGCCCGACATCGACGGCGCGCTCGTCGGTGGCGCCTCCCTCGACGTGCAGGAGTTCGCGGCGATCGCGCGCTTCCGGCAGCACGTCGGACTCTGACCCATCCGGCACAGGCCGGTCGCGTCCGCGCGGCCGGCCTGTGCCACGCCAGCCCTCCGACGCTCGACCGACCACCTGGCCGGTATACTCGGATGGCTGACTGACACGAAAGGTACGTCGTGGCGATACTCTCCGTCGTGCTGCAGGTCCTGCTCGCAATCACGAGCCTCCTGCTCACGCTCCTCATCCTGCTGCACAAGGGCCGCGGTGGCGGCCTCTCCGACATGTTCGGCGGCGGCGTGACGAGCAACCTCGGGGCGTCCGGCGTCGCCGAGCGGAACCTCAACCGGATCACCGTGATCCTCGGTCTCATCTGGATCGTGTCCATCATCGTGCTCGGTCTCATCAACAAGTTCACAGCGGGGAGCTGATCCATGGCATCCGGAGGTAGTGCAATCCGGGGTTCGCGCGTCGGCGCGGGCCCGATGGGGGAGCAGGACCGTGGGGTCCAGGCGGAGCGCGTTGCGATCTCCTACTGGGACGCCCTCGGCAACGAGGTCGTCCGGTACTTCGCGGCGACCCTCCCCGACGACGAGATCCCCGAGACGGTCGATTCGCCGTCGAGCGGTCTCCCGGCCGGTCGCGACAAGGAGAACCCTCCCGTCGTCGCGAAGACCGAGCCGTACAAGACGCACCTCGCGTACGTGAAGGAGCGCCGCACCGAGGAAGAGGCAGCGCAGCTCCTCGAGGACGCGTTGCAGCAGCTCCGGAAGCGTCGCGGCACCGCGAAGTAGCAGGACGACACGACGAAGGCCCCCGCACCAATCCGGTGCGGGGGCCTTCGTCGTGCGTGCGGCTCGGTCGCGCGGACCACCCGCGCGGTTGCCGAACGGGCACGACACGCCGCGCGGCAGACGGCGAGCGTGCGAAACCGGTCGGCCGGCGGCGCCGAGCGTGACGAAAGCTGCCCGCTCGGCGGGTGGGTGTGCGGGCGGGGCCGGGCACAGAACGACGGGAGGCGCGGTGCCGACCGGCACCGCGCCTCCCGTCGGGTGGAGCGTCTAGTACGTCGACGCGATCAGGTTCGCGGGCACGTCGCGCGCCGCGTCCTGGTCGACGAAGAACACCGTGCGCTTCCGGCCCTGGACACCGCCGACGGGGACCTCGTCCACGGAGGCACCCGCGAGCGCGAGCCCGAGGACCGACGCCTTCTCGGCCCCGGACAGGATGACCCAGACGCGCTTCGACGCGTTGATCACCGGGAAGGAGAGGGTCAGGCGCTGCGGCGGCGGCTTGGGGGAGTCGTCCACGGTCAGGACGGCACGGTCGGTGACGGTGAGCTGCGGGAACTCCGGGAAGAGCGAGGCCGTGTGACCGTCGGGGCCGACGCCGAGCAGCGTGATGTCGAACCGCGGGGCGACGGCACCCTCGGGTGCGGCCGCCTGCAGCTCCTGCTCGTACCGGGTCGCGGCGTCCTCGATGGTGATCCCGGCGTCAGACGCGGCCATCGGGTGGATGTTCGCGGCCGGGATGTCGACGTGGTCGAAGAAGTCGGTCTGCGTGCCCGTGATGTTCCGGTCGGCGTCCCCTGCCGGCACCCAGCGCTCGTCGACCCACCACACGTGCACCTTCGACCAGTCGACGCTCTCGCGCGCCTGCGACTGGCCGATCGCCGCGAGGACGAGCGACGACACCGATCCGCCGCTGATGGCGATGTCGGCGCGCTCGTGCTCGTCGAGCACGTCGATGAGCTTCGTGATGAAGCGTGCGGCGACCGATGCGCCGAGGGCCTGCTTGTCGGGGTGCACCAGCACCCGGCGTTCGTTGGTCACGTGACTCCAGTGTTCGTGGCGGTCGACCGGTCAGACCGCCGTCGGTCCGGGCGGGCCCCTGCCAGTGCGACAGGGACCCGACCGTGTGGGGTGCTCAGCGCGCGATGGTCTCGCGCAGCCGGGGCACTCCGTGCTTGACGACGTCCCCGAAGAGGACATCAGGGTCGAGTCTACGGAGTTCCTCGGCCAGGCAGTCCCGGAGGTTGCGGCGCGGCAGCGACAGGTCGTGCGTCGGCTGCCCGGGCATCGAGAGCGTCGCGACGTCCACCAGGGACCGTTCGAGCTCGATGGTGCCCGATTCGCGGACGAGCTTCACGCCGTGGATGCCGCTCGAGCCGGTGGCCCGCGGCGACGTCACGACGGCGACGGGGACCTGGAGCTGCAGTTCGAGCCACGCCGCGAGCAGGATCGTCGACGGGCTGTCGTACGCCCCGGAGACCTCGACCGCGGTGATGGGCTCGTACGGCGGCTGGTCGAGCGCCGCGGCGAGCTGGTTCCGCCACAGCGTCAGACGGGTCCACGCGAAGTCGGTGTCGCCCGGTTCGTAGGACTGTCCCAGCGCGTCGATCGCGCCGTTCGGGTCCTTCTGCGCGGCCGCATCGGTGATCCGTCGCTGCGCGATCCGGCCGAGGGCCGACTCGGAGGGCTTCTCCGGCGCGTGTCCGGGCCACCAGGCCACGACCGGCGCGTCCGGCAGCAGGAGGCCCGTGACCAGGCTCTCCTCGTCGGTCGCCGTCTCGCCGTAGGCGCGGAGCACGATGACCTCGCTGGCCCCGGCATCGCTGCCGACGCGGATCTGCGCGTCGAGACGACCCGGGGACTTCGTGTCCCCGTCGTTCTTCGACACGATGATGACGCGCATCGGGTGCTCGCGGGAGGCCTCGTTCGCGGCCGAGATCGCCTCCTCCTCGTGCCCGAGGGCGGTCGAGATGATGAGGGTCAGCACGCGGCCGAGGGCGACGGCGCCGCCCTCTTCGCGGATGTGCACCAGGGTCTTCTGGATCTTCGAGACCGTGGTGTTCGGCAGGTCGATCTTCATGGACGCCTCCAGGTCCGGCCGTCGCGGGCGAGGAGTTCGTCGGCCGAAGCCGGACCCCACGTTCCCGGACGGTACTGCTCGGGCTGGCCCTGCTCGCGCCAGAACTCCTCGATCGGGTCGAGGATCTTCCAGGAGAGCTCGACCTCCTGGTGCCGCGGGAACAGCGGCGGGTCACCGAGGAGCACGTCGAGGATGAGTCGCTCGTACGCCTCGGGGGAGGCCTCGGTGAACGCGTGGCCGTAGCCGAAGTCCATCGTCACGTCGCGCACCTGCGTGCCGACGCCGGGGACCTTCGAGCCGAACCGGAGCGTGACGCCCTCGTCCGGCTGGACACGGATCACGAGGGCGTTCTGACCCAGGGGGGACTGCGGGATGCCGAAGACGTCCTCGGGGACGCGCTTGAACACGATCGCGATCTCGGTGACGCGTCGGCCGAGACGCTTGCCGGCGCGGAGGTAGAACGGCACGCCCTGCCAGCGACGCGTCGCGATGTCGAGCCGGATGGCCGCGAACGTCTCGGTCGTGGACTCGGGGTTCATGCCCGCTTCCTCGAGGAACCCGAGCACCTTCTCGCCGCCCTGCCAGCCGCCGGCGTACTGCCCGCGGGCCGTGGCGGTGGAGAGGTCCTCCGGCAGCCGGACCGCCGACAGCACCTTCTCCTTCTCGGCGCGGAGGTGTCCGGCCTTGAACGAGACGGGCTCCTCCATCGCGGTGAGCGCGAGGAGCTGCAGCAGGTGGTTCTGGATCACGTCGCGCGCCGCACCGATGCCGTCGTAGTACGCGGCACGTCCAGCGACGCCGATGTCCTCGGCCATCGTGATCTGCACGTGGTCGACGTAGTTCGAGTTCCAGATGGGTTCGTACATCTGGTTCGCGAACCGGAGCGTCAGCAGGTTCTGGACGGTCTCCTTGCCGAGGTAGTGGTCGATGCGGAACACGTCGTCGGGCGCGAAGACGCTCTCGACGATCGCGTTCAGCTCACGGGCGGAGCGGAGGTCGGAACCGAACGGCTTCTCGACGACCACGCGGCTCCAGGAGCCCTCGTGCTGCTCGGTGAGACCGGACAACTTGAGCTGCTCGGTGACGACCGGGAACATCTTCGGCGGGATCGACAGGTAGAACGCGTGGTTCCCGAGCGTCCCGCGCTCGGCGTCCAGCGTGTCGACGGTCCGCTTGAGCTCGCGGAACGCCTCGGGGTCGTCGAACGATCCCTGGACGAACCGGATGCCCTGTTCGAGCTGGCGCCACACGTCCTCGTCGAACGGGGTGCGCGAGTGCTCCTTGACCGCGTCGTGGACGAGCTGGGAGAAGTCTTGGTCCTCCCAGTCACGCCGAGCGAAACCGACCAGCGCGAACCCCGGGGGCAGGAGCCCTCGGTTCGCCAGGTCGTAGACCGCGGGCATCAACTTCTTGCGGGACAGGTCGCCCGTCACACCGAAGATGATGAGGGTGCTGGGTCCCGCGATCCGGTTCAGTCGACGATCCGTCGGCAGCCGGAGCGGGTTGTGCTCCGGGGTGACAGCCACGGGTGACATGAGTCGGTGAACTCCTTCGAGAGTCTAGAGAGAGACGGCGGAACGCAGCGCCGCGGTGGCGGCTCGGACGTCCGACGTCGTGAGGGTCAGGACCGGACGGCCGTGCTCGGCGAGCACGCTCGCGTCGCCGGCCGCCTGGGCCTGGATGAGTTGACCGAACGTGAAGGGACGGCCCGGGATCGCCAGGTCCTCGCGCTCGTCGGCGACGATCTGCAGGAACGCCCCCGTCGCGGGGCCGCCCTTGTGGTACTGGCCGGTGGAGTGCAGGAACCGCGGGCCGTAGCCGAACGTGACGGGACGGCCGAGACGCGCCGCCAGGGCGTCGCGGAGCGCGGCGAGTCCGCCGTCGTCGGTGCGGTCCACGTAGGCCTGGACCGCCAGGTAACCGGTCGACCCGACCTCGGCCAGGAGGCCCGTGACGGCTTCCGCGAGCGTGGTCCCGACCGGCAGTCCCGGCGTCGCGTGGACGGCGATGCCGCCGTCGACGAAGGCGGGAGCGGTCGGTGCGGGGCGGTCCTCCAGCAGGGAGCGGGCGGCCACCTTGGCGGCCTCGACGTCCGGCTGGTCGAACGGGTCGATGCCGAGCAGACGCCCGGCGACGGCCACGGCGTACTGCCAGACGAGGAGTTGCCCGCCGAGGGTGCCCGCGATCTCGACCTCGCCGTCGGCGACGTGTCGTTCGTCCTCACGGGAGCCCACCAGGCGCACGATCTGCACGTCGGCGAGTCCGGCGGAGACCTCGGGGGAGTCGACGTCGAGCACGACCGGCAGCAGTCCGCGGCCGTTCTTGCCCGTCGACTCCGCGATGAGCTGTTCCACCCAGTCGCCGAACCCCACGATGTGCGTGCCGTCGGCGACGATCCCGATCGTGGAGCGGAGGGGCGCCGTGCCACCGAGGACGGCTCCGAGCACGAGGCCCGGGTTCTCGTCGGTGTCCACGGCGAGGAGCGCCGAGATGGCGTCGGCCTCGTCGAGGAGCTCGGTGATGTCGGCACCGGCGAGGCCGGACGGCACCAGGCCGAACGCGGTCAGCGCCGAGTAGCGGCCGCCGACCGTCGGGTCGGCGGTGAACACGCGGTACCCGGCGACGATCGCCTCGGCCTCGAGCGGGGAGCCCGGGTCGGTGACGACGACGATGCGGGACGCGGGGTCGATGCCGGCGTCACGGAACGCCTGCTCGTACACCCGGCGCTGCGAGTCCGTCTCGAGCGTCGAGCCGGACTTCGAGGACACGACGAGCACGGTCCGTGCCAGGTCGTGCCCGACCGCGGCCCGGACCTGTGCCGGGTCGGTCGAGTCGAGCACCGTCAGCGGCACGCCGTACGTGCGCGTGATGACCTCGGGTGCCAGCGACGAGCCGCCCATGCCGGCGAGGACGACGTGGCCCACCCCGTCGGCGTGCAGGCGCTCGCGCAGTGCGGTGATCTCGACGACGAGCGGGCGGGAGACCGAGACGGCCTCCACCCAGCCGAGGCGCCTGGACGCCTCGGTCTCGGCGTCCGGGCCCCAGAGTTCGGGGTCCTGGGCGGTGATGCCCGAGGCCACCATGTCAGCGACGAGCCGCGGGACCACCTGGTCGATGGCCCGCGCGGCGTCGCCGCTGGCAGCGATGGAAACGGTCACGCCTTGGCGCCCTCGAGGGCGGTCTTCACGGTGTCGACGAGCTCACCCCAGGAGACGTTGAACTTGTCCACGCCCTCCTTCTCGAGCAGTGCGACGACCTGGTCGTAGTCGACACCGACGGCCGCGAGCTGGTCGAGGACCTGCTGCGCGTCGTCGAACGAGCCGGCGATGGCGTCGCCGTGGACCTCAGCGTGGTCGAAGGTCGCCTCGAGCGTCTTGCCGGGCATCGTGTTGACGGTGTTCGGCGCGGCGAGCTCGGTCACGTAGAGCGTGTCGGGCAGCGACGGGTCCTTGACGCCGGTCGAAGCCCAGAGCGGACGCTGGGTGTTCGCACCGGACTCGAGCAGGCCGAGCGCGCGCTCGGTCGCGAAGGCCTCGGTCCAGACCTGGTAGGCGAGCTGCGCGTTGGCGATGCCGGCCTTCGACTTGAGGGCGAGGGCCTCGTCGGTGCCGACGGCCTCGAGCTGCTTGTCGACCTCGGAGTCGACGCGCGACACGAAGAAGGACGCGACCGAGTGGATCTTCGAGAGGTCGTGGCCCGCGGCCTTGGCCTTCTCGAGGCCGCCGAGGTACGCGTCGATGACGGCGCGGTAGCGCTCGAGCGAGAAGATCAGGGTGACGTTGACGGAGATGCCCGCGGCGATGACCTCGGTGATCGCCTCGAGGCCCTCGACGGTCGCCGGGATCTTGATGAGGACGTTCTCGCGGCCGACCTTCTCGAACAGGAACTTGGCCTGCTCGATGGTCTTCGCGGTCTCGTGGGCGAGGCCCGGCTCGACCTCGATCGAGACCCGGCCGTCGAAGCCCTTGGTCGCGTCGTAGATCGGCTTGAAGACGTCGGACGCGTTCGCGACGTCCTGCGTGGTGATCTCGAAGATCGCGTTGGTCACGTCGGTGCCCGCCGCGGCGAGCTCCTTGACCTGCGCGTCGTAGCGCTCGCCCTTGGCGAGGGCCGACGCGAAGATCGTCGGGTTGGTCGTCACGCCGACGACGTTGCGGTCCTTGATGAGGTTCTCGAGACGACCGGTCTCGAGGAGCTCGCGGGAGAGGTCGTCGAGCCAGATGCTCACGCCGACCGCGGAGAGCGCGGCGGTGGGGGTGGTGTCAGCCATGTGTTTCTCTTCTTCTTTCGTCGACTGGCCGCTGTCCTGGTGTGACTGCGGGCCGTGAAGTCGTGGTGTGGGGGCCGGGAGGCGCGCGGCGGAGCCGAGCCGCGCCTCCCGGCAGGAGGGCCGGATCCGGATGCTCCGGACCCGGCCCTCCGAGGGTCAGGAAGCCGCGATCGATTCCTTGGCGGCAGCCACGACGTGCTCCGTCGTGAAGCCGAACTTCTCGAACAGCACCTGGTAGTCGGCCGAGGCGCCGAAGTGCTCGATCGACACGCTGCGGCCCTTGTCGCCGACGATGTCGCGCCAGCTCATGGCGATGCCGGCCTCGACCGAGACACGTGCGGTGACGGCCTTCGGCAGGACCTGCTCCTGGTAGCTCGCGTCCTGCTCGTGGAACCACTCGAGCGACGGCGCGCTCACGACGCGGGCGTTGATGCCCTCGGCCTTGAGCTGCTCACGGGCGTCGACTGCGATCTGGACCTCGGAGCCGGTGGCGATGAGGATGACGTCCGGGGTGCCGTTCGGCGCCTCGGCCAGCACGTACGCGCCCTTGGCGACGTTCTTCGCCGAGGCGAAGGTCTCGCCGGAGGCGTCACCGTCACCACGCTCGAAGACGGGCAGGTTCTGGCGGCTCAGCGCGATGCCGGCCGGACGGTCCGTGTGACGGAGCATCTCGAGCCACGCGTACGCGGTCTCGTTCGCATCGGCCGGACGGACGATGTCGAGACCCGGGATCGCACGGAGGGTGCTGAGCTGCTCGATCGGCTGGTGCGTCGGGCCGTCCTCGCCGAGGGCGATGGAGTCGTGCGTCCACACGTAGATGGTCGGCGCCTTCATCAGCGCGGCGAGACGGACAGCCGGACGCATGTAGTCGCTGAAGATCAGGAACGTGCCACCGAAGGGGCGAGTGTTCCCGTGCAGGACGATGCCGTTCAGGATCGAGCCCATGGCGTGCTCGCGGATGCCGAAGTGCAGCACGCGGCCGTACGGGTCGGTGCTCCAGGTCGACGTCGAGGCGTCGGCCGGGCCGAAGGACTTCGCGCCCTCGATCGTGGTCAGGTTCGACTCGGCGAGGTCAGCCGACCCACCCCAGAACTCGGGCATCAGCGGCGCGATGGCGTTGATGACCTTGCCGGAGGCGGCACGGGTCGACACGGCCTTCTCGGTCGAGAAGACCGGGAGGGCTTCTTCGAGGCCCTCGGGGAGCTCGCCGGCGTTGATCCGGTCGAGGATCGCCTTGCGCTCGGGGTTGGCCGCAGCCCACGCCTCGAAGCCCTCGTTCCACTCGGCGTGCTGCGCCTGGCCCTTGGCGACGGCGCCGCGGGTGTACTCGAGCACCTCGGGGTCGACGTGGAAGGTCTGCTCGGGGTCGAAGCCGAGGACCTCCTTCAGGCCCTTGAGCTCGTCGGCACCGAGTGCCGAACCGTGGATCTTGCCGGAGTTCTGCTTCGTCGGCGACGGCCACCCGATGATCGTCTTCAGGACGATGAGCGACGGCTTGCCGGTCTCGGCCTTCGCGGCCTCGATCGCTGCGTAGAGGGCATCGACGTCCTCGACGTACTCGCCCGTCTTCTTCCAGTCGACGACCTGGACGTGCCAGCCGAGCGCCTCGTAGCGCGCGTGGACGTCCTCGGAGAACGCGATGTTGGTGTTGTCCTCGATCGAGATCTGGTTCGAGTCGTAGAACGCGATGAGGTTGCCGAGCTGCTGGCGACCCGCGAGGGAGCCGGCTTCGTTCGTGACGCCCTCTTCCATGTCGCCGTCGCCGGCGATCACGTAGGTGTAGTGGTCGAACGGCGACTGGCCGGCCGGGGTCTCCGGGTCGAACAGGCCGCGCTCGAAGCGCTGGGCGTAGGCGAAGCCCACGGAGGACGCGAGGCCCTGGCCGAGCGGGCCGGTGGTGATCTCGATGCCGTCGGTGTGGCCGTACTCCGGGTGACCCGGGGTCTTCGAGCCCCACTTGCGGAGGTGCTGGAGGTCCTCGATCTCGAGCCCGTAGCCGTGCAGGTAGAACTGCACGTACTGGAGGATCGAGGCGTGACCCGCAGACAGGATGAAGCGGTCGCGGCCGATCCAGGTGGAGTCGCTCGGGTCGCGGCGCATCACCTTCTGGAAGAGGAGGTGAGCGAGCGGAGCGAGGCTCATCGCGGTGCCGGGGTGACCGTTGCCAGCGGCTTCGACGGAGTCGGCAGCCAGTACACGGGCCGTGTCGACGGCCTTCCGGTCGATGGCGTCCCAGGTGAATTCAGCCACTTGGATGTTGACCCTTCATTGATGCGACATGTGCGAGGGCTCGTGCCATCGCACGGACATGATCGCCATCCCGGCGCCGGAGTCGTGTCGCCGTCGAACGGCGGCCCGACCGGCTCATCGCGACCGACGTCATCGGGGTACGCACCGCGGGAGGGCAGGTCCAGCATAGTGACGATGCACTCAGTAGGGGTTCAGGTGACGCCCTTGTTCGTCGAGCGTCCACCCGGAAGCATCGTCGACCGGGCGTGTCGATCGGTGCGGTCGGCTGCGGGGGTGAACCCGTTCGTCGGTCGGACCGGCGGGGCGTGGCTTCCGGCTCGCTCGGCGAGCGCGGCTTCCGGCTCGTCGGTTCGGATGGCGGGACTCGGCTTCGTCGCGGCGTCCTGATCACGTAAACTGGCGACGACCCGTGAGCATTCCGGGTCGACCGCATGCCCGGACGACGACGGCGCCGTCCACCGAGCGTGCGTGCTGACCGCGAACAGACTGAGGTTCCCTTGCCGACTGCCACCGTGACCCGGCGGGACACCGATCGACCCCGCTCGACGCTGTCCCGCAAGGTCCGTGCGTACGTCTCGTTGACCAAGCCGCGCGTCATGGAGCTGCTGCTCGTGACCACGGCACCGACGATGTTCCTCGCCGCCCGGGGCGTTCCAGACCTGTGGCTCGTGCTCTGGACGATGCTCGGCGGTGCGATGTCCGCGGGGTCCGCGTCGGCCTTCAACTGCTACATCGACCGGGACATCGACCGGCTGATGAAGCGCACGAGTGCCCGGCCGCTGGTCACCGGCGAGCTCACCGACCGCCAGGCGCTGGTGTTCTCGTGGGTCCTCGGGATCCTGTCGACCGCCGTGCTCGGGTTCCTCGTGAACTGGCTCGCCGCCGCGCTGAGCGTCATCGCGATCCTCATCTACGTCTTCGTCTACACGCTGTGGCTCAAGCGCCGCACCCCGCAGAACATCGTCTGGGGCGGCTCTGCCGGCTGCATGCCCGTGCTCATCGGCTGGGCGGGCGTCACCGGGACGCTGACCTGGACCCCCGTCGTGCTGTTCATGGTGATCTTCCTGTGGACGCCGCCGCACTACTGGCCGCTGTCCATGAAGTACCGCGACGACTACGACGCGGCGGACGTGCCGATGCTCGCCGTCGTGCGGGGCCGGACCGTGGTCGGCCTGCAGGTCGTGCTGTACGCGTGGGCGACGCTCGTCTGCTCGCTGCTGCTCATCCCGGTCGGGCACATGGGGCCGCTGTACACCGTCGTCGCGCTGGCCGGAGGGATCTGGTTCGTGGTCGAGTCCCACCGCCTGTACTCGCGGGCGATCCAGCACGTCGAGCACGTCCACCCGATGCGCGTGTTCCACAGCTCGATCACGTACCTGACGCTGCTGTTCATCGCAGTGGGCATCGACCCGCTGCTCCCGCAGGTCTTCCGCTTCTAGGGGTCGCCGCCCGCGGGCGTGCTCGTCCGAGCTCTGATGGGGCGTGCTGGTCCGCGGCGCCGATGGGGCGTGCTGGTCTGCGGCGCCGATGGGGCGTGCTGGTCTGCGGCGCCGATGCGGCGTCGCGGCTGTCGCTCGGCGACGGCGATGCCGCATGCTGGTCGGATGGGGCTCGCGTGCCGCGCAGTGCGACACGACCGCAGCCGTGTGACATCCGCGGAGTCGTCCTGCAGCGGGAGCGCAGGGCCTCGCGCTCGGGCGGATGGCGAACGGCTGGCGGCAGCGCGATCGCGCCCACCCGCGCACCGTCGGACGGGAGGCGCGGTGCCAGCCCGACCCCCGCCTCCCGTCCGACGATGGGCGCGTCGCGTCGACCGGTTCCTGTGGCGGAGGGTTCGTCGCTCCGCGGACCCGCACCGCCTGGCGATGGCCACGCCGTGGCGCGCCCGCCCGGATCGGTGTGCATCTTCCGTCCGAGCACGAGTCGATCACGCGGTGGTCGGTCGAGTGATGCGCGCGAACGGTGTGCGGGCGCATGTTCCGACCGAGCCCCAGTCGATCACGGGGTGGTCGGTCGGAACATGCGCACGCATGGCATCCGTGCGCATGTTCCGACCGAGCACCAGTCGATCACGCGGTGGTTCGTTGCACCATGCGCACGCACGCACGCACGCACGAACGCGCCCACGCACGCACGCAGCCAGGTCGTTCCGGCCGCGGGCCCCGGGTCAGGCGGGCAGGGGCTCGCGGATCGCGTCGCGCCCGGCGCTCCTGGTCGTCGCGAGGACCACCGCCGTCATCGCGGCGACGAGCAGCCCGGCGAGGACCATGTGCGTCCCGACGAGTCCGACCGGCAGACCCGACCGCGCCTGCGTGAGGCCGACGGCGATCTGCAGGAACTCGACGACGAGCAGCATCAGGGGCCACTTGCTCGGCAGCCGGAGCCGGACGGCCCCGATCACGAGCACGAGGGTCAGTGCGAAGAGGACGTACGCGGGGATCGCGTGCAGGTGCTCCATCACGCCCGTGTCGAATCCGGTGCGGTGCAGACGTCCGCCGTCCACGGTCTCGCTCGCCCCGGCGTGCGGGCCGCTGCCGGTGGTCAGGATGCCGATCAGCACCGTGCCGACGACGGCGGCGACCGCCCCGCGGACCACCCCGACGTACCAGCGCGGGACCAGGCGGACGCCGGTGAGCGGACCGTGCAGGGCGCGGTAGACCAGCGCGGCGGTCACCGAGGTGAGTGCGGCGGAGACCACGAAGTGCAGGCCGACCACGAAGGGGTTGAGGCTCGACCACACGCTGATGCCTCCGATGACGGCCTGCACGGGGATCGCGGCGCCCTGGGCGAACGCGAGCCAGAACAGCTCGGGGCGGGTGCGACGCATCCGGACGACGGCGAGGAAGACCGCGATCGCGACGACCACGAGCACGAAGGTGAGCAGACGGTTGCCGAACTCGATGAGTCCGTGCACGCCCATCTCGGGCGTCGAGACCAGCGAGTAGGCCGTGCACTTCGGCCAGGTCGGGCACCCGAGGCCCGACGCGGTGAGCCGGACGAGGCCGCCGGTGCCGATCAGGACGACCTCGACGATGAAGGACGCCCACGCCAGCCAGATCACGCGCCGGTCGACGATCCGGGGGAGCGACCACCACGCGGTCTTGACGTCCTGCTCGACGGGGGGTCCGACGCGAGTCACGAGGGCGGTGCCTTCCTGTTGTTCCGTGCAGTGAACCTGTAGGATCGGAGGGTTCAGCAGCAGTCAAGTCTAGGCAGGCGCCGGCTCCGAATGAGCCGTGATCGCCGATCACCCCAGGGACTGCGTGGAACCATTGTCGTTGCGAGGTCGCAACACCGGGTCCGGCCCTGTCGGCGGCACGCGGTGGAATGGCGTCCAGCGCCGATCGGTTGCCCCACAAGACGCTGCCGCGAAGAGGAAACGAGGAAATCATGTCCGACGTGCTCATCGATCGTCCCGAGCTCGAAGGGCTCGGTCAGTACGAGTTCGGCTGGTCCGACTCCGACTCTGCCGGGGCTTCGGCGCGCCGGGGGATCTCGGAAGAGGTCGTCACCGACATCTCGAACCTCAAGGCCGAACCCGAGTGGATGCTCAAGAACCGTCTGAAGGGCCTCGAGCTCTTCGGTCGCAAGCCCATGCCGACGTGGGGTGCCGACCTGACGGGCATCGACTTCGACAACATCAAGTACTTCGTCCGCTCCACGGAGAAGCAGGCCCAGTCGTGGGAAGACCTGCCCGAGGACATCCGCGCCACGTACGAGAAGCTCGGCATCCCCGAGGCCGAACGGCAGCGACTGGTCGCCGGCGTCGCGGCGCAGTACGAGTCCGAGGTCGTGTACCACCAGATCCGCGAGGACCTGGAGGAACAGGGCGTCATCTTCATGGACACCGACACCGCCCTCCGCGAGCACCCCGAACTGTTCGCCGAGTACTTCGGCACGGTGATCCCCGCGGGCGACAACAAGTTCGCCGCGCTGAACACCGCCGTGTGGTCCGGCGGCTCGTTCGTCTACGTCCCGAAGGGCGTCCACGTCGAGATCCCGCTCCAGGCCTACTTCCGGATCAACACCGAGAACATGGGCCAGTTCGAGCGGACGCTGATCATCGCCGACGAGGACTCGTACGTCCACTACATCGAGGGCTGCACCGCCCCGATCTACAAGTCGGACTCACTGCACTCGGCCGTGGTCGAGATCATCGTGAAGAAGAACGCCCGGGTGCGCTACACGACCATCCAGAACTGGTCGAACAACGTCTACAACCTCGTCACCAAGCGTGCGATCGCCCACGAGGGCGCCACGATGGAGTGGATCGACGGCAACATCGGCTCCAAGGTGACGATGAAGTACCCGTCCATCTACCTCGCGGGTGAGCACGCCAAGGGCGAGACCCTGTCGGTCGCCTTCGCCGGTCCCGGGCAGCACCAGGACGCCGGCGCGAAGATGATCCACATGGCGCCGTACACGACGTCGTCGATCGTCTCGAAGTCCATCGCACGCGGCGGTGGCCGTGCTGGCTACCGGGGTGAGGTCCGGGTCGACCCGGGTGCGCACCACGCGGCCAACACCGTCCGGTGCGACGCGCTCCTGGTGGACACGGTCAGCCGGTCCGACACCTACCCGGCGATCGACATCCGCGTCGACGACGTCCAGCTCGGGCACGAGGCGACCGTCTCGCGCGTGAGCGAGGAGCAGCTCTTCTACCTCATGTCCCGCGGCATGGCCGAGGACGAGGCGATGGCGATGATCGTCCGTGGCTTCATCGAGCCGATCGCCCGCGAGCTCCCGATGGAGTACGCACTCGAACTCAACAAGCTCATCGAGATGAGCATGGAAGGATCCGTCGGCTAGATGTCCAGCACCAGTACGAACCCGATCGCGGCCGCACCGGCTCCGCACATCGACGAGCCCGTGGCTCCTGCCGCGGGCACGGAGCAGCACGGCGCGCGGGCGCACTCCGACGGCGGCTGGGACACCGGCAAGGGCATCCCGGTGCAGACCCGCTCCGAGCGCTTCCGGTCCGCCGACCTCGACGCCTTCCCGACGGTTACCGGCCGAGAGGTCAACTGGAAGTTCGCGCCACTCGCGAAGCTCCAGCCGATCCTCGCCGGCGGCCTGGACGGTTCCGCGTACCCGTTCCTCGCCCGCCAGTCGGACGGTGCGGACGTCGAGTGGGTCCGGAGTGACGACCCCCGCGTCGGTTCCGCCGGGCTGCCGGAGGACCGAGCGGCCGCGGCGGCGTGGTCCGCACGTGACGCCGTGCTCGCCATCACGGTGAAGGCGACCGAGGCGCACGAGTTCCTGACGCTGACCCGGTCGGACTTCGGTTCGCAGCCGCGCGCCGCCCACACGGTGATCACGGCCGAGCCGCACGCCCAGGGCATCGTCGTCATCGACAACCGTGGCTCGGCGCTCCTCAGCGAGAACGTCGAGATCGTCGTCCGCGACGGCGCACGACTCACGGTCGTCAGCCTGCAGGACTGGGACGACGACGCCGTGCACGTGTCGACGCAGTTCGCCGAGGTCGGCCGCGACGCGTTCCTCAAGCACGTGGTGGTCTCGCTCGGCGGGTCCGTCGTGCGGGTCAACCCGTCGACGCACCTCGGCGCGCAGGGTGCCGACACCGAGATGTACGGCGTGTACTTCGCCGACGCCGGTCAGTACATCGAGCAGCAGGTCTACGTGAACCACGACGCGCCGAACACGCGTGGCCGTGTCAACTACAAGGGCGCACTGCAGGGCGACGGCGCACACACCGTGTGGATCGGTGACGTGCTCATCGGTCGGACCGGCGACGGTACCGACTCCTACGAGCAGAACCGCAACCTCGTCCTGACCGACGGCACGCGGGCGGACAGCATCCCGAACCTCGAGATCGAGACGGGCAACATCGAGGGAGCCGGCCACGCGAGCGCGACCGGTCGCTTCGACGACGAGCAGCTGTTCTACCTGCAGGCCCGCGGCATCCCGGAAGAAGAAGCCCGACGCCTCGTCGTGCTCGGCTTCCTGGTCGAGGTCATCCAGAAGATCGGGGCGCCCGAGCTCGAGGAGCGCCTGATCGCCGCGGTCGAGCAGGAACTCACCGCCGGCCGATCCACGGTCGCTGCCCCGCAGGTGGGTGCCTGATGGCGGAGAAGGTCTGCGCCGAGGCCGACATCGCGGTGGACAGCCCCATGCGGGCGGTCGTGGACGGCGAGCCGATCGCGATCGTGAAGGACTCCTCGGGGACCATCCACGCGATCGGGGACACCTGCACGCACGGTGAGATCTCGCTCGCCGAGGGGTTCGTCGAGGGCGACACGCTCGAGTGCTGGGCCCACGGGTCCCGGTTCTCGTTCACGACCGGCAAGCCGCAGAACTTCCCGGCGTACGAGCCGGTGCCGGTCTTCCGGGTCGAGGTGCGCGACGGCGACGTCTACGTCGACGTGCACGACCCGATCCCGGTCGACTGAGGCACCGCGCCGGTCCGACGACCGGGCACACATCTTCCCGCGGCTGACGCCGCGCCTGACGCTCCAACCGAAGGAACACACGCAATGTCCACTCTGGAAATCCGCGACCTGCGGGTCTCGATCGACACCGATCAGGGTGTGAAGGAGATCCTCAAGGGGGTCGACCTGACCATCAACGAGGGCGAGATCCACGCGATCATGGGGCCGAACGGCTCCGGCAAGTCCACCCTCGCGTACACGATCGCCGGTCACCCGCGGTACCACGTCGTCGGTGGCTCGATCACCCTCGACGGTGAGGACGTCCTGGCGATGACCGTCGACCAGCGCGCTCGTGCCGGCATGTTCCTCGCCATGCAGTACCCGGTCGAGATCCCTGGTGTGACGGTGTCGAACTTCCTGCGCACCGCGAAGACCGCGATCGACGGCGAGGCACCCGCGCTCCGCGGCTGGGTCAAGGACCTGCGCAAGTCGATGGCGGACCTCAAGATGGATTCCTCCTTCGCCGAGCGCAACGTCAACGAGGGCTTCTCCGGCGGCGAGAAGAAGCGCCACGAGATCATGCAGCTCGAGCTCCTCAAGCCGAAGTTCGCCGTGCTCGACGAGACCGACTCCGGTCTCGACGTCGACGCGCTGAAGATCGTCTCGGAGGGCGTGAACCGCGCCAAGGCGGCGACCGGGCTCGGGGTGCTGCTCATCACGCACTACACGCGCATCCTCCGCTACATCAAGCCGGACTTCGTGCACGTGTTCGTCGCGGGCAAGGTCGCCGAGCAGGGTGGCCCGGAGCTCGCCGAGCGCCTGGAGAACGAGGGCTACGACCGCTACGTGCAGGCCGCGGCCGTCGAGGCACAGGCACAGGCGCAGGTCTGATGATCACAACACTCGCACCCGAGAAGTTCGACGAGGTCGTCGAAGGCCTGAAAGAGGTCCAGGACCCGGAACTCGGCGTGAACATCGTCGACCTCGGCCTGATCTACGACCTGGCCTGGGACGACGAGGCCTCGGCGCTCGTGATCAGCATGACCCTCACCAGCGCGGGTTGCCCGCTGACCGACGTCATCGAGGGCGACACCGCGAACGCGCTCGACGGCATCGTCGACGCGTTCCGGATCAACTGGGTCTGGATGCCGCCGTGGGGTCCGGACCGGATCACCGACGACGGCCGCGAGATGATGCGCGCGCTCGGCTTCTCGATCTAGTCGCCACCACCACGGACGGGAGGCACGGTGCCAGCTGGCACCGTGCCTCCCGTCTGTCTGTCCGCCCGGTCAGCGGCGGCCGACGGCCTTCCAGACCAGGGGCACGATGCCCGCGGCGATGAGCGCCTTGGCGATCCCGCCGACGATGAAGGGGTAGAGGCCCGCGGCGAGCACGGACTGCAGGTCGTTCGGCGCGTCGAGCTGGCCGAGCGCGACCGCCAGGTAGGGCAGGCCGGTGACGAAGGGGATCGCGCTCGCGAGCGTGAACGCCGCGGTCGCCCGGAGGAACTTGCGGTCCCAGTTCCGGCGCGCCAACCAGCCGATGAGACCCGCGGCGGGGATGAACCCGATGACGTACCCGAAGCTCGGGAGCGCGAGGGACTGCAGGCCGCCGTGCATGTCGGCGAAGAACGGCGCACCGGCGAGCCCGGCGACCGCGTAGACGAGCAGCGAGAGCATGCCCCGTCGTGCCCCGAGCGTGGCCCCGACGAGCACGACCGCCAGCGTCTGACCCGTGATCGGCACCGGCCACATCGGCACCTCGACCTGTGCCAGGGCGGCGGTGAACAGCGCGCCCCCGGCGATCAGGGCGGCGTCGGTGGCCAGGCCGTGGGTGCGCAGACGGTCGGCGAGGACTGCGCGGGGAGCGAACCCGGTGGCGTTCGTCATGGATTCTCCTAGAATGGACTGCTGGTCCGTTTCGGACCATCGGTCCCGTCAGCGTAGCGGTGCACCTCCCGCACACACCGTTGTGCACTTCCACCAACTGATTGGACGTCTGCTGTGCTTGCCGTGCACGATCTCGAGATCCGCGTCGGGGCTCGCCTCCTCATGGAGAACGTCTCCTTCCGTGTCGAGAAGGGTGACAAGATCGGTCTCGTCGGCCGGAACGGCGCCGGGAAGACCACGATGACGAAGGCCCTCGCGGGCGACCTGGCACCGAACGGCGGCAAGATCGAGCGCACCGGTGAGATCGGCTACCTGCCGCAGGACCCCCGCTCGGGCAACCCCGAGGACACCGCGCGCAAGCGCATCCTCGACGCCCGCGGGCTCGGCGAGCTGGTCGAGGGGATCCGCCAGGCGACGCTCGACATGGCGAGCGCGGACGCCGCGGTCGCCGAGAAGGCGATGCGCCGGTACTCCCGACTGGACGACCAGTTCAACGCGCTCGGCGGCTACTCGGCCGAAGCCGAAGCGGCGTCGATCGCGTCGAACCTCAAGCTCCCGGATCGCATCCTCGACCAGCAGTTGAAGACGCTCTCCGGCGGACAGCGCCGACGCATCGAGCTCGCGCGCATCCTGTTCTCCGACGCCGAGACGATGATCCTCGACGAGCCGACCAACCACCTCGACGCCGACTCGGTCGTCTGGTTGCGCGAGCACCTCAAGACGTACCCCGGCGGCGTCATCGTGATCTCGCACGACGTCGAGCTCGTCGAGGAAGTGGTCAACCGCGTCTTCTACCTCGACGCGAACCGGCAGGTCATCGACATCTACAACATGGGGTGGAAGCTCTACCAGCGGCAGC
Organism: Curtobacterium sp. ISL-83; assembly: GCF_018613895.1. GTDB lineage: Bacteria > Actinomycetota > Actinomycetes > Actinomycetales > Microbacteriaceae > Curtobacterium. Next base: position 55,267 of record NZ_JAGGPH010000012.1, on the reverse strand, counting down.
GCGCCGCCGACGAGGACCGACGCCGCAAGGAGCGCGCGGGCGCCGAGAAGAAGGCCGCGACGCTCAAGGACCAGGCTGCACGGTTCGGTGCGAAGGCCTCGAAGGCTGCGGCTGCGCACCAGATGGTCGCGCGCGCCGACAAGCTGCTCGCCGGTCTCGAGGACGAGCGCGTGGCCGACCGGGTCGCGAAGATCCGGTTCCCCACGCCGGCGCCGTGCGGTCGCACCCCGCTGATGGCCGAGGGGCTGTCGAAGTCCTACGGGTCGCTGGAGATCTTCGCGGGCGTGGACCTCGCCATCGACCGTGGCTCGCGGGTCGTCATCCTCGGTTTCAACGGTGCCGGCAAGACGACCCTGCTGCGCATCCTCGCGGGCGCCGACCTGCCGGACACCGGGGAGATCCTGCCGGGGCACGGTCTGCGGATCGGCTACTACGCGCAGGAGCACGAGAACATCGACGTCAACCGCACGGTCATCGAGAACATGGTGTCGGCGTCGACGGACCTCAACGAGACCGAGGCACGGCGCGTGCTCGGCTCGTTCCTGTTCACCGGCGACGACGGGTACAAGAAGGCCGGTGTGCTCTCGGGTGGCGAGAAGACCCGTCTGTCGCTCGCGATGATCGTCGTCTCGGGCGCGAACGTGCTGCTCCTGGACGAGCCCACGAACAACCTCGACCCCGCATCGCGCGAGGAGATCCTGAACGCCCTTGCCGGCTTCGAGGGTGCGGTCGTGCTCGTCTCGCACGACGCGGGTGCGGTCGAGGCGCTGAACCCGGAGCGCGTGCTGCTGCTCCCGGACGGCACCGAGGACCACTGGAACAAGGACTACGCGGAACTGATCGAGCTCGCCTGACGGCGACGGGACGTGACGGGAGGCTCCCCACCAGACGGTGGGGAGCCTCCCGTCACGTCGTTGGTCGCGTCAGCGGCGGGACTCGAGCAGTGCGTCCTCGATGTCGGCGTCCGTCTTCGGCTTGGCGTCCTTGCGGCGCTGCCGCTCGAGGGCGCGCTCCCGTTCTTCCGGGTCGTCCTGGTTGAGGTTCCGGTACTCCTGCACCATCAGGTAGGCCAGGAAGCCGAAACCGCCGGCGGCGAACATGAACCACTGGATGAAGTAGCTGAGGTGCAAGCCGGTGTCCGCGGTCGGACGGTCCCACCCGAGGGGCCGTGCTTCGCTCGGTGCCGGGTTCTCGGACGCGAGCTGTCCGTACGCGCCCGTCCAGATCGGGACGTCGACCTTCGACGCGATGTCCGGGAGCGTCACGGACTGCACCTGGTCGGTGTGCGCCGGGTCCGTCCGGCCGGGGATGCGGGGTTCGGTCTGCTGCAGGCGCACGACCACCGAGACGTCACCGGAAGGCGGAGCCGGGACGTGGTCGGGGGCGTCCTGGGTGTTGCCGGTCGGGACCCATCCGCGGTCGACGATGAAGGCGCGGCCGTCCGCGGTGACGAGGGGTGTCAGGACCTCGAAGCCCGGCTGGCCGTTGTGCACGCGGTTGCGGACCAGGAGCTGTGACGACGTGTCGTAGCGGCCGCTCACGGCGACGCGGAGCCACGTCTGGTCGGCGTTCCAGCTGCTGGGGCGGGGGAGCGCCCGGTCGATCGGCACCGGAGTGTGCTCGTAGTTCTGGGCGACCTGCTCGTTCTCACGGACGGCCTCGTTCCGGCGGTCCCACTGCCACATGCCGAACAGCGTGCAGATGATCGCGAAGGCCACCGCGACCGCGAAGTAGCCGAGCCAGCGGCGACTCCGGACGAAGTGCCAGCCGACGAAGGGCTCATCGGGGTCCTGATCGGTGCCGAGGCCCGTTGCGTAGCTCGGGTCACCGGCGTGTTGCGACCCGTCGGGGAGCGGTGCGTCGCCGGACTGCAGGACGCCCGCGCGCGGTCGGTCGGCTGCGGCTGCGGCTGATCGATCGGCTGGTCGCGCCTGGTTGGCTGCTCGCGCTCGATCCGCCGCTCGGGCGCGCTCGAGCTTCGCCGCGTGACGGCGACCGTACCGGGCTTCCGGGTCGAAGCCCTCGGTCATCGATCCGTGCCGGACGCGCGGACCCCGACGTCGTTCTTCGGGCCGTCGGCGATCACGCGGACGTCGTCGAGGTGGTCGACGTCTTCGTGCATGCCCGTGACCCGCACGGGGAACGACCGCGATCGGAGGTAATCCGCCAGGAAGTCCCGGTGTTCATCGCAGGCGGCCCAGATCTTCACGCGGTCGATCGCGTGGATGCGTGGGTTCCGCCAGTTGATCCGCCACGTCGCGGTGGCGGTGCACCCGGCACGCGAGCAGACGGGCGTGGAGCCCGGTTCGGTCAGGAGGTCGAACGTTGCGCCCATCAGCGGGTCTTCCACAAGCGCGAGCGGTCGCCGTGGCGCTGCCATTCTTCCTGCGCGTGCTGGGCTTCGTCGCGGAGGCGGTCCTGCTCGTCGCGGTAGGCCTGCGCACGGGCGTCTTCCTGCTGCTCGCGGATGCGGACGTCGTCGGCGTCGTAGAGCTGCACGGCGCCGGCGGGGGTGACGATGTCGTTCTCGGCACGGCTGCCCGCGTTCGCGACGATCACCGCGACCCAGGGGATGACGCCGGCCAGCACGATCGGGATGACCGCGAGCCACGTGTGCCACGTCGTGTAGACGAGCACCGCGCCGACGAAGCACACCACGCGCACGGCCATCTGCCAGACGTAGCGCGACAGACGGTGAGCACGGTCCTGTTCCGGAGAGTCCGGGAGGGAGGTGATGCTGTGCGTCGTCTTCATCAGATGTTCTTTCCTTCGCCCAGGGTCAACCCTAACTCCGGACCACCGACAGTCGCACCGCCGCGGGCCCTCCGGATGCGGGTATCGGCTCCGGTACGCTCGTCCGGGCGTGTCCGACGGGTTGTCCGGAGGACGCGAGCACGATCCCACCGAACGGAGCGACCATGAGCACCCCCCGAACCGTCCTGATCACCGGCGGCAACCGCGGCATCGGCCACGCCCTCGCGGAGCGGTTCGTCGCCGCGGGGCACCGGGTCGCGGTGACCTCTCGGAGCGGCGAGGGCGGGCCCGAGGGTGCGCTCACCGTGCAGGCGGACATCACGGACACGGCGTCCGTCGACGCGGCGTTCTCGCTGGTCGAGGCGGAACTCGGTCCGATCGAGGTCCTGGTCGCCAACGCCGGCATCACGAACGACCAGTTGCTGCTCCGCATGTCGGAGGAGGACTTCACGAGCGTGATCGACACGAACCTCACGGGCACCTTCCGCGTGGTCAAGCGCGTGACGAAGGGGATGATGAAGGCCCGGTTCGGCCGCATCGTGCTCATGTCGAGCGTCGTCGGCGCGTACGGCCAGGTCGGACAGGTCAACTACGCGTCCTCGAAGGCGGCGCTGGTCGGCATGGCGCGGTCCATCACGCGCGAGCTCGGCTCCCGCGGCATCACGGCGAACGTCGTCGCGCCGGGCTTCATCCAGACCGACATGACGGCCGCGCTGCCCGAGGAACTGCAGGCGGAGTTCAAGAAGCAGATCCCCGCGGCGCGGTACGGCACCGTCGACGACGTGGCCGACGCGACGTTGTTCCTCGCGGGGAACGGTGCCGGGTACATCTCCGGCGCCGTGATCCCCGTCGACGGGGGCCTGGGGATGGGCCACTAGCCCGCGCGTCAGCCGCGGAGGCCCAGCGCGGCCAGCACCGTCGAGAGGTCCCGGTCGACGACGGCGACGTCCGCCTCGGCCCGCACCCGGGGCTTGGCGTCGAACGCGACGGACAGGCCAGCCACCCGCATCATCTCGAGGTCGTTCGCCCCGTCGCCGACCGCCACGGTCCGGACGAGGTCGACACCGTCCGCTACTGCCCACTCCCGGAGCGCCTCGGCCTTCGCGTGCGCGTCCACCACCGGCCCGACGACGCGGCCGGTGAGCACGCCGTCCGCCACCTCCAACCGGTTCGCCCGGCAGTGGTCGAGGCCGAGCTGCGCGGCGAACGGGTCGAGGACCTCGTGGAAGCCGCCGGACACGACGCCGAGCGTCCCGCCCGCGGCGTGGACGCCCTGGACGAGTTCATCGGCTCCGCGCGTCAGGCGGACGGCGCGTTGCGCCTCCGTGAAGACGGCGGACGGGAGGCCCGCCAACGTCGCGACACGCTCCCGGAGGCTCTCGGCGAAGTCGATCTCGCCGCGCATGGCGCGCTCCGTCACCGCCGACACCTGTGGCCGGGTCCCGGCGACGTCCGCCAGGAGTTCGATCACCTCGTCCTCGAGGAGGGTGGAGTCAGCATCGAGGACGACGAGGAAGCGCGGCACGCACCAACGGTACCGACAGGCGGAGGCGCGGCCGACGTCTGTGACGTCGATCGCGCCTCCCCCCACCGGCACGGCCTGTCCGCCGCTGGCGCGTCGCCCAGGAACCGGCGGAGTGGGCCCAGTCAGGCCGCTGTCACGTCAGGCGTCGACGCGCACGCCCTTGCCGACCACGGTGATGCCGGACTCGGTGACGGTGAAGCCGCGGGCCTCGTCCGCTTCGCGGTCGACGCCCACCTGGGCGCCCGGTGCGATGAGGACGTCCTTGTCGAGGATCGCGCGGTTCACGATCGCGCCGGCGCCGATCTGCGCGCGGTCGAAGACGATCGAATCGAGGACCTTCGACCCGGAGTCGAGCTTGCACCACGGGCCGATCACGCTGCGCTCGACCTGGGCACCGGACACCAGGCAGCCGAGCGACACGATCGAGTCGACGGTCGAGCCGTTGTTCCCGTTCGCATCCCGCACGAACTTCGCCGGGGGCAGGTTCGTCTGCTGGTTGAAGATCGGCCAGTGCGTGTTGTACAGGTTGAAGATCGGCACGGGCGCGATGAGGTCCATGTGCGCGTCGAAGAACGAGTCGATCGTGCCCACGTCGCGCCAGTAGTACTTGTCGCGGTCGGTCGAGCCGGGGACCTCGTTGCGCTGCAGGTCGTAGACCCCGGCGTCGCCACGTGCGACGAAGTCGGGCACGATGTCGCCGCCCATGTCGTGCGCGGAGGATTCGACCTGGCCGTCCCGGAGCACGGCGTCGACGAGGGCGTCCGCGTTGAACACGTAGTTGCCCATCGACGCCAGGATCTCGCCGGGGGAGTCGGCGAGGCCGATCGCGTCCTTCGGCTTCTCGAGGAACGCGTCGATCTTGGTCGGGTCGTCCTCGGCCACCTGGATCACGCCGAACTGGTCGGCCAGGCCGATCGGCTGGCGGATCGCCGCGACGGTCGCGCTGCGGCCCGAGGCGATGTGCGCCTCGACCATCTGGTGGAAGTCCATCCGGTAGACGTGGTCCGCGCCGACCACGACGACGATGTCGGGTCGTTCGTCGCGGAGCAGGTTCAGGGACTGCAGGATCGCGTCCGCGGACCCGGCGAACCAGCGCTTGCCGAGCCGCTGCTGCGCCGGGACCGAGGCCACGTAGGAGCCGAGCAGCCCCTCCATGCGCCAGGTCTCGGCCACGTGCCGGTCGAGGCTGTGCGACTTGTACTGCGTCAGGACGACGATCTTCTGCAACCCGGAGTTGACCAGGTTGGAGAGCGCGAAGTCGACGAGTCGGAAGTTCCCCCCGAAGGGAACGGCGGGCTTTGCCCGGTCGGCCGTGAGCGGCATGAGCCGCTTGCCCTCGCCACCGGCGAGGACGATGCCGAAGACCTTCTTTGGTGCCATACCGCTCACAGTAGGCGTCCGGACTGCGAACCCGTTACGTTGAACGCGTGCGAGTCGATCTACTGACCAGGGAGTATCCGCCGGAGGTCTACGGCGGTGCGGGTGTCCACGTGGCCGAACTGACCGCGGCGTTGCGGTCCGGAACGGACACCGACGTCCGCGTCCGGGCGTTCGGGGCGTTCCGCGACGAGCAGGGCGTGTGGGCCTACCGGGCCCCGGCCGGCCTCGAACAGGCGAACGGCGCGCTGCAGGCGCTCGGCACCGACGTGTCGATGGCCGCCGACGTCGAGGGGGCCGACCTGGTCCACTCGCACACCTGGTACGCGAACGCCGCCGGGCGCATCGCCCAGCTGACGTACGGCATCCCCCACGTCGTCACGGCGCACTCGCTCGAGCCGCTGCGGCCGTGGAAGGCCGAGCAGCTCGGTGGCGGCTACCGCCTGTCGAGCTGGATGGAGCGCGAGGCGTTCGAGCAGGCGGACGGCGTCATCGCGGTGTCGAAGGCGATGCGCGCCGACATCCTGCGGTCCTACCCGTCGATCGACCCCGCGAAGGTGCACGTCGTCTACAACGGCATCGACATCAACGAGTGGCAGCCGACCATCGACGAGGACTCCGTCCGGTCCCTCGGCATCGACCCGGATCGGCCCAGCGTCGTCTTCGTCGGCCGGATCACGCGGCAGAAGGGCCTGCCGTACCTGCTGCGCGCTGTCGCCACCCTGCCCGCCGACGTGCAGATCGTGCTCTGTGCCGGCGCACCGGACACCCCCGAGATCATGGCGGAGGTCACCGGGCTGGTCGAGGACCTCCGGCAGCACCGCGAGGGCGTCGTCTGGATCGACCGGATGTTGTCGCACCAGGAGATCGTGCACGTGCTCTCGTCGGGCACCGTTTTCGTCTGCCCGTCGGTGTACGAGCCGCTCGGCATCGTCAACCTCGAGGCCATGGCCTGCGGGATCCCCGTCGTCGGGACCGGCACCGGGGGTATCCCCGAGGTCGTCGCGGACGGACTCACCGGTCGCATCGTGCCGATCGACCAGGCACAGGACGGCACCGGCACCCCGACCGACCCGGACAAGTTCGTCGCGGACCTCGGAGCCACCCTCAACGAGGTCCTGTCGGACGTCGGGCTGGCGAAGCTCATGGGCCGTGCCGGACGACTGCGTGTCGAGACGGAGTTCACGTGGGACGCCATCGCGACCCGCACCCGTCAGGTCTACGACGAGGTGCTCGCCGCGCGCTGAGCGGATCGTCGGCGGGTCGCGACGAGGTGACCCGCCGTCGGGCGCGGGCCGTGCGTGTGGCGCACCACGTGCCTCCAGTGCGGACCCCGTAGGCTGAGTGCATGCCCTCGGTCGTGCGCTTGTCAGACGTCTCGGTGGTCCGCAACGGGGCCACCATCCTCGACACGGTCTCGTGGGAGGTGCAGGACGACGAACGCTGGGTCGTGCTCGGTGCGAACGGCGCCGGCAAGACCACGCTGCTGCAGGTCGCGGGGGCCCAGACGTTCCCCACGTCGGGACACGTCGAGGTGCTCGGGACCGAACTCGGCGGTGCCGACCTGTTCGAGCTTCGCCCCCGGATCGGGTTCGCCTCGACCGCCCTCGCCCGTCGGATCCCGGTGACCGAGAAGGTCCTCGACGTCGTCCTGACCGCCGCGTACTCCGTGACCGGACGGTGGAACGAGGAGTACGAGGAGCTCGACGTCCGCCGTGCGCAGCGCGTGCTCGAGGAATGGGGCCTCGGCGGGTTCACCGACCGGACGTTCGGCGAGCTGAGCGACGGTGAGCAGAAGCGCGTGCAGATCGCTCGGGCCGTCATGACCGACCCGGAGATCCTGTTCCTCGACGAGCCGGCCGCGTCGCTCGACCTCGGCGCCCGCGAGAGCCTGGTCCGGACGCTCGGCGGGTACGCGCAGAGCGAGGACTCGCCGGCCATCGTCATCGTCACGCACCACGTCGAGGAGATCCCCGCCGGGTTCACCCACGCCCTGATCCTGTCGGACGGGCACGTGCAGGCCGCGGGGACGATCGACGAGGTCCTGACCGACGAGACCCTCAGCGAGGCGTTCGGCATCGCGCTCACCGTCACGAAGGACGCGGGGCGCTACACGGCGCGCGCGTCGTAGGCGCTGCGATCCTGCCGTCTCTCTGGTAACGTAGACGGCTGGCGCAAGCCACAGACTTCAGTGCAACCGGCAGGGTCTCGACCCGGCCAGCGCTGCTCCACCACCGACAGTGACCGAGGAATCCAGATGAAGACCGACACCCACCCCGAGTACCGCGCCATCGTCTTCCGCGACCTGGCTTCCGGTGAGACGTTCCTGACGCGTTCGACCGCGAACAGCGACAAGACCATCGAGCTCGACGGTGCCACCTACCCGGTGATCGACGTCGAGATCTCGTCCGCGTCGCACCCGTTCTACACGGGCAAGCAGCGCATCCTCGACTCGGCCGGTCGCGTCGAGAAGTTCAACCAGCGCTTCAAGGGCTTCTCCAAGTAAGCAGCTCCGGCGCTCGAACGGGCGGTCCTCCTGCGGGAGGGCCGCCCGTTCTGTCGCGCGGGGGCGCGGGGGCGGGGCGGCGATGGAGCGCGCGGCAGCGCGGCGCGCGGGGCGCGGCAGCGGGGACGAACCACGGAAGCGACGTCGAACCAGATGCAGGCACTGGTTCGACGTCGTTTCCGTGGTTCGGAGCGCGAGGGAGGGCCGGGGGGAGCGCGCGGGAGGCGCGGGCGCGGGCGCGGGCGCCCGGGCGTCAGCCGTTGCGGTGCGGCCAGCGTCCGTCCGCGGTGAACGCCGGGTCGCGCTTCTTCCGCATGTAGTCCTGGAACGAGGACGCCTGGTCCGCGCACCAGCCGACCTGCTTGCGGTGGAGCTCCTCGGCGGAGACACCGAGCTCGTCCGGGTACTTCGCCGCGATCGCCTGCGCGACCCGCCCGGCAGCGATGGCGTCCGCCGCGGCGTCGTGCGCGTCGGAGAGGGTCACGCCGTACAGCTCGGACGCCGCCTCGAGCGTGCGCTTGCCCTTGCGGAAGGTGTCGAGCGCCTTGTCGATCACGAGCGGGTCCACGACGTTGCCGATCACGGGGGAGGCAAGGCCGTGGCGCTTCGCCTCGCGGTCGAGGACGGTCAGATCGTACGGTGCGTTGTAGATCACCAGCGGGATGCCCCGGGCGAACACGGCCTCGATCGCGGCGATGATCTCGGCCACGACCTCGCCGGCGGGACGCCCCTCGGCCCGGGCCTGCTCGGTGCTGATGCCGTGCACGGCTGCCGCGCCCTCGGGGATCTCGACCCCCGGGTCGGCCAGCCACCCACCTTCGGCGATGGAGCGGCCGGTCATGTCGATGAGGCCGACATGGGCGGTGACGATGCGGGCGGTCTCGACGTCGACGCCGGTGGTCTCGAGGTCGAACACGCCGAGTGCGTGCCACCACGGTCGGCCGGAGAGGTCCTGCACCGGTGCAGGGGCGTCGAGCTCAGGAGCGGGGTACGTCACATGACAACGGTAACGGCCCGCACCGACACGCCCGGTGGAGGCGCGCCCACGCCCGGTGAGCAGGGTCGCGTCCGGAGACGCACCGCGAGACGGGCGGAGGCCCGCCTCACCAGGGTGGGACGGGCCTCCAGGCAGACACGGCCGACCCGGCCGACATGGGCGGTGCCGCTGCCGCTGCTGACGGATCCGACCGCCGCGCGGAGCGCGACTCAGCCGACCGGCGCCCCGATGTGCAGCCAGTAGAACGACTGCGTCGCGAGCGTCAGCGTGACCGTCCCGTCCTCGTCGAACGACGGGAACGACCCGCCACCGAACAGGTCGTACAGCGGCCGCCCGGCGAACTCCGGCGCGGTGATCGTCACCGACGTCGGGTTGGTCGCGAACGAGAACACGCAGAGCACGTCCTCCGCCGAGGGGCCGAACTGCTGCCCCGATCCCTCCCACGAGCGGACGAAGGACAGCACGGAGTCGTTCGAGGTCTGCTGCACCTCGAGCGTGCCGAGGCCGAACACCGGGTGCGCCTTCCGCACGTGGATGACGTTCCGCACCCAGTGCAGCAGCGACCGCGACTGCGCGAGCTGCGCCTCGACGTTGACCTGTGCGTAGTTGTAGACCAGGGACTGCACGACGGGCAGGTAGAGCTTCCCGGGGTCGGCTGTGGAGAACCCGGCGTTGCGGTCCGGCGTCCACTGCATCGGCGTGCGGGACGAGTCGCGGTCCGGCAGCCAGATGTTGTCGCCCATCCCGATCTCGTCGCCGTAGTACAGGAAGGGGGAGCCGGGCAACGAGAACAGCAGCGCGTGGATGAGTTCGAGCTCGGCACGCGAGTTGTCGAGCAGTGGGGCGAGCCGACGGCGGATGCCGATGTTCGAGCGCATCCGCGGGTCGTAGCCGTACCAGCCGTACATGGCCTGCCGGTACTCCTCGCTCACCATCTCGAGCGTCAGCTCGTCGTGGTTGCGGAGGAACACGCCCCAGGCGGCACTCGACGGCACGTCGAGCGTCTCGGAGAGGATCGCCGCGAGCTCCTTGGCGTGCTGCGCCCGGAGCGAGTAGAAGATGCGCGGCATGACGGGGAAGTCGAAGGCCATGTGGCACTCGGGCTCCTCGTCGGTGCCGAAGAACGCGGCCGTCTCACGGGGCCACTGGTTCGCCTCGGCGAGCAGGACGCGACCGGGGTACTCGTCGTCCACCATCGCGCGCATCTTCTTGATGAACTCGTGCGTCCGCGGTTCACCCTCGCCGTTGCCCTCTTCGGACTCGAACAGGTAGGGGATCGCGTCGAGTCGGAGTCCGTCGACCCCGAGGTCGAGCCAGTGCCGGATGACGTCGTACACGGCCTCGACCACGGCCGGGTTCTCGAAGTTGAGGTCGGGCTGGTGCGAGAAGAACCGGTGGAAGAAGAACTGCCGTCGGACCGGGTCGAACGTCCAGTTGGACTCCTCGGTGTCGACGAAGATGACGCGGATGTTCGGGTACTCCTCGTCGGTGTCCCGCCAGACGTAGAAGTCGCCGTACGGCCCGTCCGGGTCCTCGCGGGACTGCTGGAACCACTCGTGCTGGTCCGAGGTGTGGTTGATCACCATGTCGATGACGATGCGCATGTTGCGTTCGTGCGACTTCGTGACGAGTTCGCGGAAGTCGTCGAGGGTGCCGAACTCGGGCAGGATCGCCTTGTAGTCGGCGATGTCGTAGCCACCGTCGCGCATCGGCGACTGGAAGAACGGCGGCAGCCAGAGCGCGTCGATCCCGAGCCACTGCAGGTAGTCGAGCTTGCCGATGACGCCCTGCAGGTCACCGATGCCGTCCCCGTTCGAGTCGACGAACGAGCGGATCATGCACTCGTAGAAGACGGACCGCTTGTACCACTGGGGGTCGAGGGTCAGGCCGGGCAGCTGGATCGGGGCTGTGAAGGTCACCGTGCTCCTCGTGGTCGTGGCCGGCCCGCCCACGCGGCCCGACGGGCCGACGGCAGGGCCCGCCCCGGACACGATAGGCGGGTGAGGCTGCGGGTGTCCGGGGTTGGGTGCGTCGGCGCGTCCTGGAGGCACGGATCACCCCCCACGAGCGCGCCCCGCTGGCGGCGGCTCGCCGCGGCGGATGCGCCCGATCCGTCCTCCACAGGCGTGTCGTGCTCACGAGTTCTCCACCGCCGCGCGCGTGTGCCGGGGGCGGTCGGGACGCTTCCCTAGACTGGCGCCGATGCAACCGCCAGTCCTGTCCCCGTACCAGTCGCTCATGGCCGCGACCCCGGTCGTGCACCGCGCCGTGTCGATCGACGGCCGCACCACGCACTACTGGGTCTACGGTCCGGACGACGCTGCCGAGACCGTGCTCGCGGTGCACGGCTTCCGCGGCGACCACCACGGGCTGGAGACGATCGCGGCACACCTCGTCGGGGTGCGCGTGATCGTGCCGGACCTGCCCGGGTTCGGCATCTCGGATCCGCTGCCGGTGTCGGACATCGACTCGTACGTCGGGTGGCTCTCCGGCTTCCACGGCGCGCTCGGCCTGGACCGCTCGGCAGTGGTGCTCGGCCACTCGTTCGGGTCGATCGTGGTCGCGGCCACGGTGGCCGCCGGACTCGACACCCGGCTGCTCGTCCTGGTCAACCCGATCGCCGCGCCCGCGCTGCAGGGGCCGCGCGCCGTCGGGACGGGGATCGCGATCGGGTACTACCGCGCGGGCGCCGTGCTGCCGAAGCCGTTGGGTCTCGGGCTCCTCCGCAACCCCGCCATCGTGCGCGCCATGAGCGTCGCGATGCTCAAGTCGCACGACCGTGACCTCCGCCGATGGGTGCACGACCAGCACGACCGGTACTTCTCGGCGTTCGCGAACCGCACCAGCGTGCTCGAGGCCTTCCGGACCTCGGTCACGCACGACGTGTCGGAGTACGCGGAGCGGATCGGCGTGCCGGTCCTGCTGATCGCGGCCGAGCACGACGACATCACCGCCGTCCCCGAGCAGCGGGCGTTGGCTGCCCGACTCCAGGACGCCGAGCTGGTCGTCATTCCCGGCGTCGGGCACCTCGTGCACTACGAGACCCCCGGGACCGCTGCGGGTGCGGTGCTGCGCCGCATGGCCGACACGCCCGCCAAGGCCAAGCGGGGCGTGGCGCGCAAGACCACGCGCGGTGGCCGGACGGTGCCGGGTGCCGACCAGGCCGGTGCGGACTCGTGAGCCGTCTGCGGGTCGGGATCGACTGCCGGTACGTCCGTGTCGGCCGACACGACGGCATCAGTCGCTTCACCGCGGGGATCGTGGCGCACCTGCCGGACCGGCACGACTACGTGCTCCTCGTCTCCGACGAGCGGCAGCTCGAGTCCCTGCCCGCCGGCATGCCGTGGGAGCTGCTGCCCGACCCGACGGACGCGGGCGAGCCGTTCGTCGCGCGACGGGTCAACCGGCTCGGGCTCGACGCCGTGTTCTCGCCGATGCAGACGATGGGGTCCCGGGGGCGGGACTACGCGCTGGTCCTGACCCTGCACGACCTGATCTACTACCGCAACCGCACACCGCCACGAGAGTTCCCGTGGCCGCTCCGCCTCGGGTGGCGGGCGTTCCACCTGTCCTGGGTGCCGCAGCGGTTCCTGCTGAACGGTGCGGACGGCGTCGTCACCGTCTCGGAGACGACCGCCGGGCTGATCTCGTTGCACCGTCTCACGAAGCGGCCCGTGACCGTTGCGTACAACGCGGCAGACCCGGCGGAACCGCGGCCCGCCGACGGGGCTCGTGAGCGGTCGCTCGTGTACATGGGCTCCTTCATGCCGTACAAGAACGTCGAGACCCTGGCGGCGGCGCTCCCGCTGCTCGGCGCGGACTGGTCCCTGCACTGCATGTCCCGGGTGTCCGACGCCGATCGTGCGCGCCTGACCGGACTGGCACCGGCCGGGGCGCTGGTGTTCCATGACGGTGCCTCCGATGACGAGTACCGATCGGTGCTGCGATCCGCGACGGCGCTCGTGACGGCGTCCTTCGACGAGGGCTTCGGCATCCCGCTCGTCGAGTCGATGGGGGTCGGGACGCCCGTCGTGGTCAGTGACATCCCGATCTTCCGCGAGATCGGTGGCGACGTGGCGGAGTACTTCGACCCCCGGTCGCCCTCGGCGGCGGCGGCCGCGGTGCGCCGACTCGAGTTGCGGTGGGACGACGCGTCGCGCGCGTCGGTCGAACGGGCCGGGCGGTTCCGGTGGGCCGATTCGGCGGAGCAGGTCGTCCGGGCGGTCGAGCAGGCCGTCGGAGCGCGGGGCGCCCGGAGCTGAGGCCGCCGACCGAGGCCGCACGCGACGCCCGGTACTGGGGCCGCACCAGCCGCCCGAAGGCTGATGGCGACGTCCGGACCGCTCGGGCTGGCCGTCAGGTCGTCGGGGTCTTCTGCTGGGTCGGGCTCTTCTGCGGGGCCGGTGCCTTCGGCGGCGCCGGTGCTTTCGGCGGGGCGGGTGCCTTCGAGATGACCGTCGCCCCGGGGAACACCCGGTGCGCCTCGAGCCGGGCCTTCGCGAGGATCGCGTTGAGGGCGTTCCCGGTCCCGGGCGTCTCGATCGTGATGATCTGCTTCCGAGCCTCGTCCGTGGGGTGGCCCGAGCCCCACGCGCACCGCACGCCCGTCACGCCGCCGATGGCATCGAGACGCTCCGCGAGCGCGAGCCGCTGTTCGACCGCGCGGCGCTGCGCGGTGATCCCGATCTGCAGGTCTGCGATGTCCGCGATCGCCGACACCGTGACGCCGTTCCCGCTGGCATCGGCGGCAGCCGCGGTGAGGGCGTCGACCAGGGCGATCCGGGCGGGGCCGTCGAGCGTCGGGTCGGCGGTGACGGTCGCGGCGATGTCGTACCCCACGAAGCCGGTCTTGGCGGGCGCACCGTTCTGCACGGCGCGGACGCCGTCGACACTGCGCGCCTGGTGCCCGAAGTGTGCGATCGCGGCCTCGGGGCTGGGGAACACCCCACCTACCCCGTCCTGGATGCTCCCGACGATCGTGACGAGTGCGACGGCGAGCACCCCGGCGGCGACGACCGTTCCCGCTCCCAGGAGCCCCCAGCGGCGGACACGTTGCGAACGGGGCCGGACGGGCGCCGACGCGGTGTCCGGGCCGAACGCGCGGTCCAGGTCGTCGTCGTCGAGCCAGTCCGCGTGTCGGCCGTGGGCGTGCTCGGCGGGGGCGTTGCCGCGAACGGTGCTGCCCGGCCGCGCGCCCGCCCCCGTCGCACCCGCGCTGCCCGGAGCGGTGTCGGTGTGCGTTCCGGCCCGTGGGCCGGTACTGCCCACGCCCGAGATGTCGCGTTGTGAGGATGCTCGGTCAGCGGCTGGCGGATCCGTCTCGGCGCGTGTCGGTCCGGTGTCCGGTCGGTCCGTCGGCATCGCATCCCCCCTCACACGGCGCGTGCGAGACTCTCAGGTGCGTTGGAGCCTAGTCCCGCTCATCGGGGCGCGTCCGCGGTGGTCCGTCGGCCGCGGGACGGCCGCCACAGGGATACCCACCCAGCGGCCGCCACAGGGCGTGCGCTCGGCCCTCCGCCACGGACACCTCCGTCCGCGACCGCCCGCGGGGTCAGCTCCGGCGTTCGAGCGGGTTCTGGTACTCGAAGGCGTAGCGCCCGGGCCCGTCCGACACACCGTCGATCGGATCGTCGAAGCGCACGAGTTCCGCGTGGAAGCGCTCGGGGTCCCAGCGGAAGGAGTGGATCGAACCGTTGCGGATGGGCGTGTGTTCGCGGTCGGCGGTCCCGGGGGCGGCGGCGTTCACGACGCTCCGTATCACCGCGCCGTGGGTGGCGACGACGACCGTGCCGCCGTCGAACCGGACCGCGATCTCGCCCAGGGTCTCGGTGACACGGGCGAGCAGCGCGGCGCGGGACTCGCGGCCGGGGACGTCGTCGTGCGGGTAGCGCTCGCGGACCTCGGAGTCGGTCAGGCCCTCGGCCTCGCCGTACGAGCGCTCCGCGAGCCCGTCGTACGTGGACGGCAGGGGGAGTCCCAAGCGCTCGGCGATGATCGCTCCGGTCTCCGCTGCGCGTGACAGCGGGGACGCGACCACGGCGTCGAAGCGCCGACGGTGCAGGAGTCCGGCGGCGTCGGCGGCCTGCACGCGCCCGGTGTCGTTCAGCGGGATGTCCGTGGACCCCTGGATGCGGCGCTGCCTGTTCCAGTCGGTCTCGCCGTGCCGGACCAGGTAGAGGAGGGTCGTCACGCGTCGATCATGCCAGACGCGTCGGTCGTCCCGGACGCGGCTGCGTCTGCTGCGCCGTCCGCGCGCCCCGCACCGGTCGCGCCTCCCGTCACCGCAGCCCCCTCGGTGCCGGCTGCAGCGGGGACCCCGCGCGCGAGCAGCCCGGCGGCCAGCGCTTCCAGTGTCTCGGTGGTGCCGGCGTCGATCTTGACCGCTGCACGGCGGTCGCTCCGGGTCGATCCGCGGTTCACGATCACCACCGGGTGCTTCCGTCGTGCCGCGTGGTCGACGAGCCGCACGCCGGAGTTCACGGTGAGGGAGGACCCGACCACGAGCAGGGCGTCGGCCTCCGCGACGATCGACACCGCTTCGCGGAACTTCTCGGCGGGGACGAACTCGCCGAAGAACACGACGTCGGGTTTCAGGACCCCGCCGCACACCGTGCAGTCGGGCACGAGGAACCGGGACACGTCCGTGATCTCGACGTCGCCGTCGGGCTGCAGCTGCACGGAGCCGGGCTCGTCCAGCCACGCGTTGTCGCGGTCGAGCACCGTGGCGAGGTCGGCACGGGAGAACACCTGTCCGCACGTCAGGCACACGGCACGGTCCATCGACCCGTGGATCTCGACCACGCGTCGGGAGCCGGCGCGCAGGTGGAGGCCGTCGACGTTCTGGGTGATGACGCCGGTGACGAGGCCCGCGTCCTCCAGGGTGGCCAGTGCACGGTGCCCGTCGTTCGGGCGCGCGGCGGCGAAGGTGCGCCAGCCGAGGTGCGAGCCTGCCCAGTAGCGCTGCCGCTTGGCCGGATCCGCGCGGAACTCCTGGAACGTCATGGGCTTCCGGACGACCCGGCCTGCCCCGCGGTAGTCGGGGATGCCGGAGTCCGTGCTGAGGCCGGCGCCGGAGAGCACCGCGATGCGCTTGCCCGCGAGCAGGTCGACGACGCGCTCCAGGTCGGCCGCGTCGGCCGCGGTCGGGGTGCCGGTCGGTTCGCTCGTCGCCATCGTGTTCACGGTACCCTCAACAGCCGACCGTCCCGGCCACTTCCCGTGCTGGGACGCGCCGCACCGCCAGCCCTGTCCCCACCGGAACGAGACCCCGTGCACGCCGTCCGCATCGACTCCCTCGACGACCCCCGCCTCGATGACTTCGCCCGTCTGACCGACGTCGCGCTGCGCCGGGTGAGCGAGCCGGAGGGTGGCCTGTACATCGCGGAGTCGAACACCGTGATCGAGCGTGCGGTCCGCGCCGGTCACGTACCCCGCAGCGTGCTCGTGCAGGAGAAGTGGCTCGACAGCGTCCTGCCCCTGGTCGCGGACCACGACGGCCCCGTGTTCGTCGGGCCCGATGCCCTCCTCGAGCAGCTCACCGGCTTCCGGATGCACCGCGGCGCGCTGGCAGCGGTGCACCGCCCCGAGCTGCCGTCCCTGGCCGACGTGGTCCGGGACGCGAAGCTCGTCGTCGTCCTCGAGGACATCGTCGACCACACGAACGTGGGCGCGGTGTTCCGGAGCGTCGCAGGGCTCGGCGCCGACGCCGTCCTCGTCAGCCCCCGCTGCGCGGACCCGCTGTACCGGCGGAGCGTGCGGGTGAGCATGGGCACGGTCCTCCAGGTGCCCTGGACGCGGATCGGGGAGTGGCCCGCCGCCGGTGAAGCGCTCCGTGCGCAGGGCTTCCACCTCGCGGCGATGGCGCTCACCGACCGCTCGGTCGACCTCGAGACCTTCGTCGCCGACGTCCCCGACCGGGTCGCCCTGGTGATGGGGACCGAGGGGCAGGGGTTGACGGACGACGCAGTCGCTTCGGCGGACACGACGGTCCGCATCCCAATGTCGCACGGGGTCGACTCGCTCAACATCGCGGCCGCGAGTGCCGTCGGCCTGTGGGCGGTCGCCCACGCACAGCGCTCGCAGCGGTAGCCGGCCTGCGGGCGGCCGGGAGGCGCTGGTGGCGACCGCCTCGCTCCGTGCGTCCTCCCGGGGTGGCGACCCGTGCCTCCAGTACGCTCTGGTCCCGTGCCAACCGTCGTCCGCCGCCCCCGCTCCGCCGTCCGGAGGCCCGTGACGATCACGGTCGTCGCGGTGCTCGTCCTGGTCGTCGCGTACCTCGTCGCCGCCGCGGTCGTGCCGTTCGCACCGGCGAGCGCGACGACGGCCACCTACGCGGCCCCGACGAGTTCCGCGCCGGCCCTGCGCTTCCCGGGCTACGGCGCCACCGCGGTCGAGGCGACCGACTTCCCGGAGAGCCTGACGACCAGCGGCGACACGAAGCCCCGCTCGATCGCCAGCATCTCGAAGGTGGTCACGGCGCTCGTCGTCCTGCAGGCCAAGCCGTTGTCCGCGGGCCAGGACGGCCCGTCGATCGCCTTCACGCCGGAGATGCAGGCGCTGTACGCCACGTACCTCGCGAAGGACGGCGAGGTCGCGCCGATGCCGGCGGGCCTGCGGCTCTCCGAGCACCAGACCCTGCAGGTCATGCTCATGAAGTCCGCGAACAACTACGCCGGTTCGCTCGCGCTGTGGGCGTTCGGGTCGATGCCGGCGTACCAGCGTGCTGCTGCGTCGTGGCTCGACGCGCACGGCCTCCACGACACGACGATCCACGAGCCGACGGGGCTCGACGCCGGGAACCGGTCGACCGCGAAGGACCTGGTCGAGCTCGGCCAGCTGGCGCTCGCGAACCCGGTGGTGAAGGAGGTCGTCGGCACGAAGACGGTGACCATCCCGCAGGTCGGGGTGATCGACAACTCGAACAAGCTCCTCGGGATGGACGGCGTCGAGGGCATCAAGACCGGCACGCTGGACCAGGCCGGCGCGTGTCTGCTGTTCGCCGCGACGTACGAGCGCGGCGGGAAGCGGGTGACGGTCGTCGGCGCGATGCTCGGCGGCGTCGACCACGACTCGCTGGACACGGACGTGCAGCGCCTGCTCCGGTCCGTGGCGGACAACTTCCAGCTGATCACCCTCACCCACGCCGGGCAGACCTTCGGGACGTTCTCGACGCCGTGGCGGGACGAGGCCGACGCGGTGACGCCGTCCGCGGCCCAGGTCCTGGTGTGGGGGAAGACCACGGTGACCGCGGCGACCCGGCTCGACCGGGTGACGTTCGGGACGAAGGGGGAGCGCGTCGGTCGGGTCCGCTTCACGGTCGCCCACCACGATCCGGTCACGGTGCCGCTCGTGCTGGCGCGGGAGATCGACGACCCGGGCATCTGGTGGCGCTGGACCAACCCGTTCCAGGGCGCCTGACCGTGTCCGTCGTGCTGCGGCCGTGGCGGTCGTCGGATGCGCCGGCCCTCGTGGGAGCGGCGGACGGGGACGACCTGCTCGTCCGCCAGTTCGGCGGGACCCGGTTCGCGGACGTGGCCGCCGCCGAAGCGTTCGTGCGCGAGGCCTACCGGTTCGACGATGCGGTCCAGCATGCCGCGATCGTGGTCGACGGTCGCGCCGTCGGTGACGTCGCCCTGAGCGCCATCGAGCACCGGCACGGCACCGCGTGGGTCTCCTACTGGCTGGCCCGGGAGGCCCGTGGGCGTGGTCTCGCCGCTCGCGGGCTCGTGGCGGTCGCGGCTCGCGCCTTCGACCGCGGCCTGTTCCGCCTGGAACTCGGGCACCGGACGGACAACCCGGCGTCGTGCCGGGTCGCGCGGTCCGCGGGCTTTGCCGTGGAGGGGCTGGAGCGCCAGAAACTCCGGTACGGCGACCGTCGGTACGACGTCGAGACCCATGCGCGGCTCGCCACCGACGCAGCGCCGACACTGTCCCGGCTCAGCTGGCAGGACTGAGGTCCGCGGCCCCGCCCGGCCGCGGACCTCGGGTCACGCCCGAGCGGCAGCCGGCACGTTGGGTCGAGCGGTCGCGGCCACGGCGATCGCGATGGCGATGAGCCCGACGATGCTGACGAGGCCGGTGCCGAGCGCGAGTCCGCCCCGCTCGTGCGACACCCCGAACCAGTCGGCGAACGACGCGCCGACGGGTCGCGTGAGCACGTAGGCCGTCCAGAACGCGGTCACCGGGCCGATGAGCTTCCCGAGCCGGGTGGCGACGACGACGGCCATCACGACGATGAACAGCAGCCCCGCGCCGAGGTAGCCGAGGTGGAAGGTGCTGGCGACGAGGTCGCCGGCCGCGGTGCCCATCGCGAAGGTCGCGCAGACGGCGGCCCAGTAGAACACCTGACGGCGGAGCGTGGTGGTGCCGTGGACGTCGACGGTCCCCTCCACGCGCCGCCACACGACGAACACCGCGAGCAGGATCACGAGGAACACCGGGGCGGACACCGCGTACGGCACGCCGAGCGCGACGTGGACGACGTCCGCGACCATGGTGCCGAACACGCCGACCATGGACACGGCGGTCCAGTACACCCACGGGATGTACCGCCGGACGGAGAGCTGCGCGGCGAGCACCGCCGCGAACAGGACCGCGGTGATCAGCACGGTCGGCACCGGGTCGAACCGCATGACGAGGAAGTCGGAGAGCGCTTCGCCCATTCCGGTGGTGAGGACCTTGATCAGCCAGAACGAGGGTGTGGGGTCCGGCACCCGGTTCTCGGCGGTGGGGACGACGGCAGTCACCGGCGGCCCTCCGCGTCCGTCGGGGCGGCGGTCGTCGTCGCGGCGGAGGCGCCGTCGCGACGGTGGGACCGGTGCCGGCGGATCCCTCCGATGACGATGGGGAGCACCGAGACGACGACGATGATGATCATGAGGGCGTCGATGTTGTGCGCGACGAACGGGATGCCGCCGAGCAGGACGCCGACGACGGTGAGCCCGACCGCCCAGGAGATCGCCCCGACGAGGTTCCAGGCGAGGAACCGGCGGTAGTGCATCTGCGCGGTGCCGGCCGCGAGCGGGACGTAGGTCCGGACGACGGGGACGAACCGGCCGAGGACGAGCGAGAGCCCACCCCACTTGGTGAAGAACGCCTCCGCTTCGGCGAGACGGGCGGTGGTGAGCAGCCGCGCGTCGTCCTTGAAGAGCCGTCGCCCGAAGCGCTTGCCGAGCCAGTACCCGACCTGGTCACCGGCCACGGCGGCGATCGAGCCGACGACCGCCACCTGCCACGGGGCGATCCCGAGCGTGCTGCTGATGATCGCGGCGGTGACGAGGAGCGAGTCACCGGGGAGGAACGGGAACAGCACGCCGGACTCGATGAAGATCAGGAGTGCGATGCCGCCGAGGACGTACGGCCCGAAGCCGTGCAGGACCGAGGCCGCGTCGAACAGGTGCACGGCGAGCGGGACGGCGGCGATCACGCGATCGTCCCGGGGCGGCGGGCGGCCAGTTCGGAGCGCAGTGCGGTGTCCTGCTGCCGGCGTCGGGTGCCCATCCACCCGATGATCACCGTGATGACCGCGAGGAACACGATGCTCGTCGTGATCGTGCCGATGCCGAGGCCGCCGTCCGTGACCGGCTGCGAGAGCAGGTCACCCGTGGAGGCGCCGAGCGGCCGGGTCAGGATGTACGCGATCCAGAAGCACGCCACGGGTCCACGGCGGCCGAGGAACCACACCGCGGTGACGGCGGCGATCCCGGCGGCGAAGAGGAGCAGGGACGGCAGGTAGCCGAGCCCGGTCTGCTCGGCGATCAGGTCACCGGCGGCGGTCCCGAGCGCGAACGTGAACAGGATCGCGAGCCAGTAGAACGCCTCGCGGCGGACGGTGTCGATGCTGTGGATCGAGAGCGTGCCCTCGACGCGGTACCAAGTGATGAACACGGCGGCGAGCACCACGGCGAAGACCGTCGTGCTGACGGCCAGGGGAACGCCGAGCCCGTCGGTCAGGTTGTCGGTGATGCACGTGCCCTCGATGCTGATGAGGACCACGGTCACCCAGTAGATCGCCGGTCGGTACGCGCGGGCGCGGAACTGCAGGACGAGGAACCCGACGAGCACGACGGCCATGATCAGGGTCGTGAGCGGCAGGCCGAACCCGAGGGTGTCGCTGAGCAGGTCGGCGGCGGTCTCGCCGACGGTCGTCGCGAGGACCTTGACGATCCAGAACGACGGGGTCGGGTCCGGGACCTTGTTGAACCGCGTGCGCGGTGGCAGGGCGGGCGAGTGGGACATGACGTGCTCCTCGTCGGGACGAGCCGGAACTCGCCGGAGGGATCGGGACGAGCCCGGACCGGCAGGTGGTGGCGGTTCCCCGAGCCTAGGAACTGCCGGGCAAGACTCCGCCAAGAATCGTCGTCGGTCACCGCGCGCGCTTTCTGGGCACATCCTTGGTGGCACCGTCCGACGATGGAGGCTGTCGGTCCGGCCCCCAGTGCGGCAGGATCGACACCGACGCAGCGGCGTCGGAGCGCATCCCCCCTCGCGCTCCGCCGTCGCTGCCTGGGAAGAGGTGGAGTCCGTGGCGTCGTGGTGGTCCTCGCGAGCGGACGGCCTCGCCCGGTGGTCCTTCCGCTCCGACGAGGCTCTCGACCCGGATCGTCTGGCGTACCGGCGGTCGGTGATCGGGATCGGGCTGCGCGTCGCCCTCGTGTCCGCGCTCCTGGTCGTCGCGATCATCGGGCTCGTCGTCCTGTACGTCGTGTGGCAGCTCACGCCCGGGCAGCTCCACGAGCACCACGGTCCGGCCGACGTCCTCGTCAGCCTGGACACCGTGGACCTCAGCCTCGCCGTGATCGGCGTCGGCGGCTTCTCGATCGTGCTCGCGGGCCTGGCGTCGTGGTGGATCGCCCGGCGAGCGGTGCGTCCGCTGGCGGCGGCGGCCAGCATGCAGCGCACGTTCGTCGCGGACGCCAGCCACGAGCTCCGGACGCCGTTGACGGTCCTGCACGCCCGCGTCCAACGGCTCGGCATGATGACCCCCGAGACCGATCCCCGACGGCGTGTGGTCGACGAACTCCGGGACGACACCCGGGTCCTCATCGACATCGTGAACGACCTGCTCGAGGCGGCGGCCGGCGGCACGTCGTCGGGCGGCCATGCGGACGTGGCGACCGAACTCGACACCGTGGGGCGGGACATGGCGATGCTCGCGTCGGATCGTGACGTGCGTCTGGAACTCGGGCGCGCCTCCGCGTCGGTCGCGGTGTCACCGACCCAGGTGCGGCGCTGTCTCGTCGCGCTCCTGGACAACGCCATCGGGCACACCCCCGCCGGCGGTGCGGTGCGCGTCACCGTCGCGTCCGACCGCGCGCACGTGGTGATCCGCGTGCAGGACGACGGTGGCGGCATCACCGGCATCGAACCGGCTCGGGTGTTCGACCGGTTCGCCCACGGCACGTCGACACGGCCGACGGCGACCGCGGCGACCCGCACCGGGTACGGGATCGGACTCGCCCTCGTGCGGGACGTCGCGGTCCGTGCCGGTGGCGACGTGGTGGTCGAACGGACCGGCCCGGACGGCACGGTGTTCGCACTCCGGCTCCCGGCCGCCCCCGACGACGCGACCCCGGGAGCCGCGGCCCCCGCCGACGCGACCCCGGGACCCGCGGCCCCCGCCGGCGCGACCCCGCGAGACGCGGCCCTCGACGACACGACCCGGGGCGGAGCCGCCTCGACCACGACCCGTGAGGACCACGCATGACGGCACGACTCCTGCTCGTCGAGGACGACCCGCGGCTCGGACCGCTCGTCGCCGACGTGCTCGGCGACGACTGGGACGTCACGCTCGCCGCCGACGGTGAGACGGCGCTGCAGGTCGCGGCGGACCGGTTCTTCGACGTGATGGTGGTCGACCGCCGCCTGCCCGGCATCGACGGCACGGCGGTCGTCGCCGAACTGCGGCGGCGCCGCGTGAGCACGCCGGTGCTGATGCTGACCGCGCTCGGTGAGGTCCGCGACCGGGTGGCCGGGCTCGATGCGGGGGCGAACGACTACCTCGTGAAGCCGTTCGACTTCGAGGAACTGGCCGCGCGCCTCCGTGCCTTGACACGCGACTACTCCGGGACCGGGCCGACGATCGAGATCGGCGGGTGGGCGTTCACCCCGGACGACAACAGCATCAACTCGCCGTACGCCGGCCGTGTCATGCTCACCGACAAGGAGACCGCGTTGCTCCGGATCCTGACGAGCGACCCCGCACGGGCCTTCACCCGGGCGCACCTTTTGTCCGCGGTCTTCGAGCACGGCGAACAGCTCGGCACGGTGGACACGTACGTGCACTACATCCGTCGGAAGACCGACCGCGACGTCATCACGACGGTGCGGGGCGTGGGCTACCGCCTGGGGACTCCGGCGTGACGGCCGTCGATCGACCGCGCGTGGACCGGTCGCGGCTGATCGACGTGGTGTTCCTGATCGGCATCGGCCTGAAGGCGATCGACGGCGTGATCGAGTTCGTCGCGGGTCTGCTGCTGCTCGTGCTGCACCCCGCGCAGATCACCGCGATGGCCCGGGCCGCCACCGCCGAGGAACTCCGCGAGGACCCGCACGACCTCATCTCGCACCTGGTCCTGCACGGGGCCGCAACGCTGAGCGCCGACGCGGCCGTGGCGGCCAGCGTGTTCCTGCTGCTGCACGGCATCGTGAAGATCGGCATCGTGATCGCGTTGATCCTCGGGACGCAGCGGCTGTACCCGCTGGCGATCATCGCGCTGATCGGGTTCGTGGTGTGGCAGGTCGTCGAACTCGTCCTGCACCCCGGCTTCGGGTTGGCGGGGCTCGCGGCCTTCGACGTGGTCGTCATCGTGCTCACGTGGCGGGAGTGGCGACAGCACCGCTCGCTGGGCGACGTGGTCCGGTCGGTGTTCGCCCGCCGACGCGGGGAGCGCGGCGGTGCCCCTGGTCCGGCGGTCCGCGCGCAGCCCGTGACGCGGGCGGGGCGTCCCGGGGACAGCCGGTGAGTCGGGCGGGCCAGCAGCTCAGCCGGGCGGGCCAGCAGCTCAGCCGGGCGGGCCAGCCGGTGAGCCCTCGTCGGCGCCGCATGGTTGCATCACTGGCATGACGACGGTGGAACGGCACGCGGACGAGCCCCACGAGGGCGTGCGCAGCGGACGGCTCAACTGGCTGCGGGCCGGGGTCCTCGGCGCGAACGACGGCATCGTGTCCGTCGCCGCGGTCGTGGTCGGCGTCGCGGGGGCCACCACGGCGACAGGGCCGCTCCTCACCGCGGGGACCGCCGCGCTCGCCGGTGGCGCGATCTCGATGGCGCTCGGCGAGTACGTGTCCGTCAGCAGCCAGCGCGACAGCGAACGCGCGCTCATCGAACTCGAGCGCTCGGAGCTCCGGGACGACCCCGAGGGCGAGTTCGAGGAACTCGTCGAGCTCTGGCAGGCGAAGGGCCTGCAGGAGTCCACCGCGCGGCAGGTCGCGCGGGAGCTCACGGACCGTGACGTCCTCGCCGCGCATCTCGACGTCGAACTCGGCATCGACGAGCAGGAGGTCACGAACCCCTGGCACGCGGCGCTCGCGTCGGCGGTGTCGTTCCTGGTCGGCGGCGCGCTGCCGTTCCTCGCCATCCTGCTGGCCCCGAACGCCGTCCGGGTGCTCGTGACGGTCGTCGTCGTGCTGCTCGCCCTCGGGATCACCGGTGCGCTGGGCGCCCGCCTCGGACACGCGCGTGTCCTCCGCGCGACCATCCGTGTGCTCATCGGCGGGGCCGCCGCCCTCGCCATCACCTACGGGCTCGGCGCGCTCCTCGGGACCACCGGGATCTGACGGGAGGCGCGGGTCGCGCCCGCCTCGACCAGGTCGCCCGTCGTCGTCACGGCGATGACGTCCACCCGCCACCGGTCGACGGCGCGGTACAGGGTCGCCGGCCCGCCGGCGAGCACCGCCGTCGCCAGCACGTCGGCGGTCACGATGTCGTCCGCGACGACCGTCACCTGGCGGTACGCGCCCGCGGTGTCGGTCCGCCACACGTGTTCGCCGCGCTGGCTCGTCCCCGACGTCGCCACCGCACGCCGGGCCCCGGCGAGCGCCACGGTGGTCAGCAGACGTCGGGGGTCGTCCGGGTGGCTGATCCCGACGGTCCACGGCCGGTCCGCGGTGCCACCGCGGGTGAGCACGTCACCACCGGCGTTGCAGCACCACCGGCCGAGTGCGGCGTCGTCGAGCACGGTGCCCGCGGATTCGATCGCGGCGGCCTTGACGATGCCGGCGAGGTCCACGGTCCCGTCCCGGCGGTGTGGGTCGAACGCCCCGTCGGTCTCGTTGCGCCACCGGACCGCCTCGGCGTACCAGGACCGGTGCTCCGCCGACGCGCGGGTGAGCAGGAGGCGGCCGGCTGCGATCGCGGAGGCGGGGGAGTCCGGCCGGTAGCGGCTGAACTCGAGGTCGAAGGCGGTGAAGCGGTCGCGCACGGCCCGGACGACGTCCGCGTGCTGGTCTCCGGCGCCGTCCTCGTCGATCCGGAGCGAGACGACGGTGCCCATCGTGTCGAAGACGGTGGTCACGGGGTCACCGCGCCTGGTCGAGCGCGGACTGCAGCGACTGGACGTACCCCTCCGAGGTGTAGGTCGCACCGGAGACCGTGTCGATGCTCCCGGACTGGGCGGTGAGCGCCTCCTGTCGGAGGATCGGGGCGGCCTGTGCGCTGATCTCGACGGACCGACCGTCGTCGTCGGTGAGGTGGAGCGCGGTCACGTCGGTGATCTTGCCGCCGGCGATGGTCACCTTGACCTGCACGTCGCCGTAGCGGGTCGTCGAGACGGACCCGGTGTAGCTGCCGTCCTTGAGCCCTGTCGTCGAACCCGACGACCCGGAGGCGCCGGACGTACCGGAACCGGTCGTACCGGAACCGGTCGTGCCGGAACCGGTCGTGCCGGAACCGGTCGTGCCGGACCCGGTCGTGCCGGAACCGGTCGTGCCGGACCCGCTCGTGCCCGAGCCGGACGTGCCGGACCCGCTCGTGCCCGACCCGGACGTGCCGGACCCGCTCGTGCCCGACCCGGACGTGCCGGTCGACCCGGTCGCTGCCTGCGCCTCGGTGCTCGCACCGACCTGCTGCTGGTGCACGGCGGCCTCGACCCCGATGCTGAGGATGCCGACGGAGACCAGGACCCCGCCGATGACGATGCGTGCCCTCACCAGTCGAACCGTTCGCGGTGCAGGTGGGCCACGGGCAGTCCGGCGCGGAGCGCGTCCTGCTCGACGAGGTCGCTCCAGTTGCCCGGCCCGCAGATGTACAGGTCGGAGTGCGCCAGGTCTGGGAAGACCGACGCCGCGGAGGCCCCGCGCGCGGTGTCGCCCGCCGCGAGCCACCCACCCGTGCCGCGACCACGCGGACCGATGCTCGTGAAGACCCGGTGGCCCCGGGATCGCGCCCAGGCGATGACCTCGTCCCACAGGTACGTCTCGCGTTCGTTCCGTCCGCGGAGCAGGATCGTCACCGCGCCGGGTGGCGCGTCCAACCGTTCCAGGAACGCCCGGACCGGAGTGACCCCGATCCCGGAGGCTGCGACCGCGATCCGGGTCGACGTCCGTGTCGCCTCCGTGAAGACGCCGTAGGGGCCCGCGAACGACACCGGCGTCCCTGGCCGCAGGTGTGCGAGCTGCGCACTCCCGCGGCCGAGCGCCCGGACCGTGATGCGCATGCCGGTGTCCGTCGGCGCTGCCGACAACGAGATGGGGTGGGCGTGCCACCACGACCCCGCGGCCCAGAACCGCCACATGAAGAACTGTCCGCCGGTGGCCCGCAGGCGGGACAGGTCCCGACCCCGCAGGTGCAGCGACACCACGCCGTCCGCGAGCCCCTCGACCCGGTCGACGACCACCCGGTGGCGGAGCGACCGGACGGCGGGCAGACCGAACCGGAACACGGCGATCGATCCGAGTGCGACCACGTAGAGGACGATCCAATAGACGCGCTCCCACGTGCCGTGCGCCAACATCTGCCCCTCGGACAGCTGGTGCGGGATCGCGAGCCCCCCCGCGACGTACGACAGCAGGTGGATCCCGTGCCACGCCTCGTACGGCAGCACGCGCCGCACCGCGACGATCGACGTCCACACCACCGCGATGAACCCGGCCAAGGCCAGGAACGACAGCAGCACGTCGGGGGTGCGCCACAGGGCGACCGACTCGGCGAGGACGTTCTCGTGCGACTCCAGGGCGTAGCCGACGATGAGCAGCGCGCCGTGCGCCAGCAGCAGGTACAGGGACGGCTTGCCGAGCTTGCCGTGCTGCACCATCGCGGCGTCGTGCCCGACCAGCCGGTCGATCACGGGGATGCGCGCCGCCAGGACGAGCATCACCAGGATCAGGTCGGTCCCGATCAGCCCCGCCACGATCCCCGCAGCGGTGACGACTTGCCCCACCCCGGACAGGTCGACCGTGCCGGAGACGAGCCAGAGCGTCACGGCCATCGCCGCCGACGCCCACGCGAGGATCGCCAACAGGTCGGCGGCTCCACGGCGTCGTCGTTGGCGGGACCGGAACACCCGATCGGATCGGGGGTGAGCAGGCGGCGCGTCCGACCACGCAGCACGCGGCTGGGCGGTCGTCCGTCGGTTCGTCGTCGTGGTCATCGTTCGGGTCCAGATCATCGGGGCGCTGCCGGGCCGGCGGGTCGCCCTCGGGGGTGGCAACGAGCCCATTCACGGGCCCGTTCCTATGAGGGGGCTGTGCTCGCGGCATGACCTGGCTGTTCGTGCACTGAAATCATGTCTCGGTCACAAGATGGGTCGTTTCTGGGAGCACACGTCCCAGGATCGGGAGTGGTGCGTCTGCGCCCGATCGCTCGCCACGAAAGGCATCGCACCTGTGAACTGGCAACTCGGCGGACTCCCGCTGCACCCACTGCTCGTCCACCTGACCGCCGTCGCGGTCCCCGTGGCGGCGCTCACCGCAGTGGTCGTCGCCCTCTGGCCCGCTGCGCGCCGGTGGCTGGCCGTCGGTTCGCCGATCATCGGCCTGGTCGCGTTGGTCTCGGTTCCGCTCGCGACCTCGTCGGGGGAGTGGTTGGAGGCCCGGAGCCACGAGTCGGCGGCCCTGCAGCGGCACACCGACCTCGCCGACGGCCTGCTGCCGTGGATGGGCGTGCTCTTCGCGCTGATGGTCGTGTGGTGGGCCTGGCACCGCTTCGGCGTCGCGGCGGTGCGGGGCGCCGGGCTCCGGCGTGCGGTCGGGATCGCGGTCCCGGTGCTCCTGGTCGTGACCGCGATCGGCGCCGGGGTCGACGTCGTGCTGATCGGCCACGCGGGCGCGGTCTCCGTCTGGTCACACGGCGGCTGAGCGCCCCAAGCTGCCGCCCGGCGCTGCGTTGCGCTGCGGTGCGGTGCGGTGCGCGAGGCTGCCCCGCCCTGCTCCCGCTGCCCGGCGCTGCGCCGCACGCCGTCGAACTCGACCGGCCCGGCGCCGACCGATCCCCGTAGGGTCGGAGTCGTGACGATGACGTTCCCCCGCTCCAGCCCGTCCGCTCTCGGCATCGACCCCGCCGGCGTCCTGTCCTTCGTGGACGCACTCGAGTCCACACCCGGTGTCGAACCGCACGGCGTGATGCTCCTCCGACACGGCCAGGCCGCCGCCGAGGGCTCGTGGGCCCCCTACCGCGCCGAGTCCGTGCACCTGCTCTACTCGCTGAGCAAGAGCTTCACGGCTGCGGCCGTGGGCATCGCCGTGCGCGAGGGCCTGGTCGACCTCGACGCCACCGCGCTGTCGTACTTCCCCGAGCTCGACGAGGACGTCACCGACGAGCGCGGTCGACGCATCCGGGTCCGACACCTGCTCGCGATGGCGAGCGGACACCGCGAGGACACCATCGACCGGGCGCGCGAGCTCGACCCGACGAACACGGTCCGCGGGTTCCTGCTCCTTGCGCCCGACGAGGAACCCGGTTCCGTCTTCGCCTACAACCAGCCCTGCACGTACACGCTCGCGGCGATCGTCCGGCGGGTGAGTGGCGGCTCGCTCGTCGACTACCTCCGACCCCGCCTGCTCGACCCGCTCGGCATCCCGGACCTCGCGTGGAAGCGTGACGACACGGGTGCCGAGCTCGGCTTCAGCGGGTGCTACACGACGATCGACGCCGTCTCCCGCCTCGGCCAGCTGTACCTCCAGCGGGGCGTCTGGCAGGGGGAGCGCATCCTCGACGAGGACTGGGTCGAGACCGCCACCAGCACGCAGGTCGCGAACCCGGCCGAGCCGAACGTGGACTGGCGCCAGGGCTACGGGTTCCAGTTCTGGATGGCGCGGCACGGGTTCCGCGGCGACGGCGCGTACGGCCAGTTCTGCGTCGTGCTGCCCGAGCACGACGTGGTGCTGGCGATCACCGGGCAGAGCCTCGACATGCAGGCCGTGCTCGACGCGGCCTGGCAGCACCTGCTGCCCGCCATCGACGTCGCGGACGTCGACCGGGCGGCCGACACCGTCCTGGAGGCGCGGCTCGCCTCCCTGGGTCTTCCTCCGGTCCGCGGTGGGTCGCTCGACGCGGTCGCCGTCGACGCGACCGTCGTGGCGGAGCACGGAAGGGGCCTCCCGGGCCTCACCGGTGCGCGTCTCGGACGCGACGACGGTCGACTGCGGCTGACGGTGGAGGTCGACGGCGGGGAGCTGACGGTCCCGGTCGAGGACGGCGAGTGGACCACCGAGGGGCCGCTCGCGGCCAGCGGCGCGGTCGACGTGGAGGGGACGGTGCGTGTCGACGTCCGGTTCGTCGAGTCGCCGCACCTGCTCCACCTGCGCCTCGACGCAGGGGCGGGCACCGTTGGCGCCCGGTGGGCGACCGAGCCGCTCCACGACGGCCCGCTCACCCTCCGTCGTCCGGCGGACTGACCGTCAGGCGACCGCAGGGTCGAAGACCGGCAGGGATCCCGCCAGGAACACGATGGCGAAACCGCCGAGGTGCGCGGCGCCGAACAGGATGCCGAGCAGCCACTCGACGAGCACCTGCCGGAACCGGTCGCGCTCGGTCAGGCCGAGCAGGTGGTCGATCCGGGTGCGGCGCCCCTCCGCGACGGGCCCGAGGAGCACGACGAGGGACCGCCGACCGAGCACGAGTGTGCCGTGCACCGACTCTGCCCGGCCGAACATCCGGAACGGCACGACCCTGGCTCCGCGCAGGTCCACGCGTCGTCGGCCGAGGACCGTCCGGGCGACGAGGCGTTCGCCGTCCCGCCAGCACGCGTCCGGCGGTGCCGCGAGTCCGAGGAGCCACGGCCAGCCCACCCCGACCGCCATCGTCAGGACGAGGGCCGCGTTCGGGAGCCACGCGATCGGGGAGCCGTCGCCGTCGAACCCCTGCCGGGTCCACTGGTCGGTGGTCAGTGCGGTCCACGCCACCGCGACCGCGGCGACCGGGAGGAGGCCCCGACCCGCCCACAGCCCGATCGACAGCAGTGGCGAGGCTCCGGGCGTGGCAGGGGGCACGCCGGGGCCGGTCGCCCGGTGCCGTGCTGCGGGCGCGACGTCAGGTTCCATGGCGCATCGATCTTTCCGTACTCGCCGTACTCGCCGTACTCCGTCGGACGGAGAGTCCCCGTGCGGGTTGTGCGGGGGCTACTTCGTGGGGGTGGTGATGAGATCAGCGAGCGTGTCCAGCGCCCCCGGGACGAGGGAGAAGTAGGCCCAGGTGCCCCGCTTCTCGCGGTGCAGGATGCCGGCGTCGACGAGGACCTTGAGGTGGTGCGACACGGTCGGCTGGGAGAGGCCGAGCGGCTCCTGCAGATCGCACACGCACGCCTCTGCGCCCTCGTGGGCAGCGACCATCGAGATCAACCGCAGGCGGGCGGGGTCGGCGATCGCCTTCAGTGACTTCGCGAGGACCTCGGCGGATGCCTGGTCCATCGCTTCGGTCGTCACGGGGGCGCAGCACGCGGTGACGTCCTGGATCGGCAACAGCTCCACGGTGCTCATCTGGCCATGATCGCATGGACTTCGATCCACGTCTATATTTGCGCTCATCGATATCGACGTGGTTCGATATGTGTGCCGCTTCGGCACACCGTTCGATCCGACAGGACCAGACCCGTGACGCATCTCCTCGCCATTGGTGGCAGCGACGCCGGCATCGCCGCTGCGCTCCGCGCCCGTGAGCTCGACCCGTCCACGGATGTGACCGTGGTCCTGGCGGACGAGTTCCCGAACTTCTCCATCTGCGGCATCCCGTACTGGGTCTCCGGCGACGTCGCCACCGAAGCATCCCTTGCCCACCGGACCCGCGGAGACCTCGACGCTGCAGGGATGACGGTGCGGTCCTCCACGTGGGCGTCCCGCGTCGACGTCGAGAGGCGCGCGGTCGCGGTGACGGGTCCGCACGGCGACGAAGAGATCCACTACGACGAACTCCTCATCGGCACCGGCGCCGAACCGGTCCGGCCGGCAGGGGTGCCGTTCGGGGAGCCGGGCATCCACCTGCTGCACTCGATGACCGACGCCGAGCAGGTCGTCGCCGCCCTCGAGCTCCTGCCGGCCGGCAGCCGCGTCGCGGTCGTGGGTGCCGGCTACATCGGCCTCGAGATGACCGAAGGGCTCGTCGCCCGCGGGTTCGACACGACCCTGATCCAGCGGGGCCCTGAAGTGCTCTCCACCCTCGACCCGGAACTCGGCTCTCTCGTCACCGCGGAAGTCCGCCGCCACGGCGCGACCGTGCTGACCGGCTCCACGGTCACGGGCATCACCGCGGCCGGGGGTGGGCAGTGGCAGGTCGCCACGTCATCGACGGGCGGCGATGCGGTGGGGACGTTCGCGCTCGTCGTGGTGTGTGTCGGTGTCCGACCCGTCACCGACCTCGCCGTCTCCGCCGGTGCGCGGCTCGGGAAGGCCGACGCGATCATCGTCGACGAGGGCATGCGCACTGGGGTGCCACACGTGTGGGCCGCCGGCGACTGCGTCGTCACCCACCACCGGCTCCTCGGCACCACCTGGCTGCCCCTCGGCACGACCGCGCACAAGCAGGGCCGGGTCGCGGCGGAGAACATGCTCGGCGGTGACAGGCGCTACGCCGGGTCGGTGGGGACGCAGGTGGTGAAGGTGTTCGACCTCGTCGCCGCGCGCACCGGCCTGCGCCAGCACGAGACCGGCACCCTCGACGTCGCGCCGCTGACACGTGTGAGCGTGGCTGATGACCACAAGCGGTACTACCCGGGCGCCGTCCCGTTGACGATCAGCGTCACCGGCGACCAGGACACGGGCCGGCTGCTGGGGGCGCAGATCGTCGGGGAGCGGAGTGCGGAGATCAGCAAGCGGATCGACACGTTCGCCACCGCCCTGCATGCCGGGTTCACCGTCGACGACGTGATCGATCTCGACCTGTCCTACACACCGCCCCTCGGCTCCCCGTGGGACGCGATCCAGGTCGCCGCGCAGGGCTGGGAACGCGCCGCGGCCGCCGCCGCGGCCGCGACGACTGCGACCGTCGGGCGGGTGAGCGTCTGATGGTGATGGCCGTTGTCGCGGCGTTGATCTTCGTCGCGACGCTCGTGGTGGTGATCTGGCAGCCGAGGGGCTTCCCGATCGGCTACACCGCGCTCATCGGCGCTGTCATCGCCCTCGCCACGACCGTCGTCGGCCTGTCCGACATCCCCACCGTCGTCGGCATCGTCTGGAACGCGACCCTGACGTTCGTCGCCGTCGTGCTGATCTCGTTGATCCTCGACGAAGCCGGGTTCTTCGAATGGGCGGCCCTGCACGTCGCCCGCTGGGGCCGCGGCAACGGCCGCCTGCTGTTCGTCCTCATCGTCGGCCTCGGGGCGGTGATCGCCGCGGTGTTCGCCAACGACGGGGCCGCGCTGATCCTCACCCCCATCGTCGTGGGCATGCTCCGGGCCCTGAACATGCCGCAGAAGGCGGCGCTCGGGTTCATCCTCGCGACCGGGTTCATCGCCGACACGGGCAGCTTGCCGCTGGTGGTGTCGAACCTGGTCAACATCGTTTCCGCCGACTACTTCCACCTCGGCTTCGCCCGATACGCCGCCGTCATGATCCCCGTCGGCATCGTCTCCGTGCTCGCGTCCCTCGGCATGCTCCTGGCGTACTTCGGCCGCAGCATCCCGAAACGGTACGACCTCCTCGCCTTGCCGCAGCCGGAGACCGCGGTCAAGGACCGGGCGACGTTCCGCGCCGGGTGGGTCGTCCTTGCGATCCTGCTGGTCGGGTACTTCGCCGCCGACCCGATCGGTGTCCCGCTCGCAGCGGTCGCCGGGGCCGGTGCGGTCGTGATCGTTCTCGTCGCCGCCCGCCAGCCCGCGTTCCTCTTCGCCCGCACCCAGACCGCGCCAGTACTCGTCACGACGGGTGGCACTGCCACCGTGAGCGCGACTGGTAGCGGTGCAGGGGCGCCGTCGGGGCAGGAGATTCCGGTGTGGAAGACGATCCGGGACGCCCCGTGGCAGATCGTGCTGTTCTCCATCGGCATGTACCTCGTCGTCTACGGCCTGAAGAACCAGGGCCTCACCGACCACCTCTCGACGCTGTTCGACGTGTTCGGGGACCACGGAGTCCTCGTCACCGCGCTCGGCGTCGGGTTCACCATCGCGATTCTCGCGTCGCTGATGAACAACATGCCCACCGTGCTCATCGCGGCCCTCGCGATCGGCGGCGCCGGCGCGACCGGACTCACCCACGAGGTGATGGTCTACGCGAACGTCATCGGCTCCGACCTCGGCCCGAAGATCACCCCTATCGGCTCCCTCGCCACCCTGCTGTGGTTGCACGTGCTCGAGAAGAAGGGCATCCACATCGGCTGGGGACAGTACTTCCGCACCGGCATCGTCCTCACCATCCCCGTCCTCGCCATCACCCTCGCCGCCCTCGCCGGCTGGCTCACCCTCATCCACTGACCCACCCGGAGCACGCATCATGACCACGAAGCCCACGATCCTGTTCGTCTGCGTCCACAACGCCGGCCGCTCCCAGATGGCCGCCGGCTACGCCCAGGCCCTCGGCGGCGACCGCGTCGAAGTCCTCTCCGCCGGCTCCGAACCAAAGGACCAGATCAACCCCATCGCAATCCAGGCGATGGCCGAAGACGGCATCGACATCGCCGGCAACCAGCCGAAGGTGCTCACCACCGACGCCGTCCGCGACTCCGACGCCGTTATCACGATGGGCTGCGGCGACGCATGCCCGATCTTCCCCGGCAAGCGCTACGAGGACTGGGAACTCACCGACCCCGCCGGGAAGGGCATCGACGACGTCCGCCCGATCCGCGACGAGATCAAGTCCCGGGTGCAGACGCTCTTGTCCGAGCTGCTGCCCGCAGAAGCCACCGCGTAGCCCGGAAAGGACCACCATCATGACCCTCACACTCACTGTCCCGCCCCGAGCCGACGCGGGCCGCCTCACCGGGCTGCCCGTCGCGGTCATCGGCGCCGGGCCCGTCGGTCTCGCTGCCGCCGCGCACCTGCTCGAACGCGGTCTCGACGTCGTCGTCTACGAAGCCGGCCCGGCCGTCGGCACCAGCGTCCGCGCGTGGGGCCACACCCGACTGTTCTCCCCATGGCAGTACGTCATCGACCCAGCCGCCCAGCGACTCCTCGAAACCACCGGCTGGGAAGCACCCCGCCCGTCGTCCCTGCCCACCGGGCACGACCTCGTCGACCAGTACCTCGCCCCGCTCGCGGCCACACCGCAGCTCGCCGCCGTGATCCGCTACAACACGAAGGTGGAGGCCGTGTCCCGTCAGGGCATGGACCGCACCCGCTCCACCGGCCGCGCCGACACCCCGTTCCTGCTCCGCCTCCACACCGACACCACCAACAGCAGCACGGACGTCACCGCTCGCGCCGTGATCGACACCTCCGGCACCTACACGACCCCGAACCCCCTTATCGCCGCTGGCCTCGCACCGGCCGCGGACCTCGGGGACCGGGTACTGGACGCCCTCCCCGACGTCACCGGCGCGGACCGTGACCGGCTCGCAGGCCGACGGGTCCTCGTCGTCGGCGCCGGGCATTCAGCGGCGAACACGATCATCAAGCTCGCGGCTCTCGCCAAGGACGCCCCCGGTACGGAAGTCCTCTGGGCCGTGCGGAACGCCGGCACCGCTCGCCTCGGCGCGGATGCCGCCGACGGCCTCGCCGCCCGCGGGCAGCTCGGCTCCACCGTGCACGGCCTCGTCGAATCCAAGCGCGTGCAGCAGATCGCCTCGTTCGAGATCGACGACGTCCGCCCCGACGGCGACCAGGTCACCGTCACCGGCCGCCGCGCAGAGGAGCCGTTCACGGTGACAGTCGATGTGGTCGTGAATGCGACCGGGTTCCGGCCTGACCTCGACATGCTCCGCGAGATCCGGCTCGGCCTGGACGACATCGTCGAAGCGCCCCGCGCTCTCGCGCCCCTCATCGACCCGAACCTGCACTCCTGCGGGTCCGTCCCTCCACACGGCGTCGCGGAGCTCGCGCACCCGGAGCCGAACTTCTTCATCGCCGGCATGAAGTCCTACGGCCGAGCCCCCACGTTCCTGCTCCTCACTGGGTACGAACAGGTCCGTTCCATCGCCGCCGAACTGGCGGGCGACCGAGTGGCCGCGCGCCAGGTGCATCTGGTCCTCCCCGAGACCGGGGTGTGCTCCACCGACATCGGCGGGAGCTCCTGCTGCAGCACCACGCCCACGACGTCCTCGGCGCCGGCAGCGGACCCCGGCACATGCTGCGCGGGACCGGAGCAGCCGGCGGGCGCCAGCAGCTCGCGCTGCACGAACTGACGGGAGGTCACCGCGAATTCACACCCGACCTGCTCGACGAAGCCGGCATCGCCCTCCTGATGGAGCCCGGGCCGCAAGACCCGGCGGCACGGACCTCCAGTGGGTGTTCCCCGATCCGGCCTCGTGGTCACCCGACGACGTCCGCCCGACGCGCGTCGCCCGACACCGCATCAAGGAAGCGCTCCTCACCGCCTGATTACGCCGTGCGGCGCCTGCCGTCAGGATCCTCGCTGCGCGTCGGACCGGTGCTCCACGACGGGCAGCAGCTCGGGACGCTTCGGACTGATGCCGTCGCCGGAGGACGTCCGGGTGATGCGCCGGACGACCCACGGCACCAGGTACTCCCGGGCCCAACCGAGGTCCTCCACGCGGGCCTCGCGCCACGGACGCGCCTCGAGCGGCTCCGGGGTGAACGGCTCCAGCCCGTGCGGCACGCCGAGCGCGTCGAGCACGGCGGCCGCGACGGTCGAGTGACCGGTGGGGGAGTGGTGCAGCCGATCGGGCGCCCACATCCGCGGGTCGCGGAGCACGCGGATCGCCCACATGTCGGCGACGAGCGCCCCGTGCTTCAGCGCGATGGCGTGCAGGTTCTCGTTGTAGATCGCCGTCTTCCCGCGCACCATGCCGAGCACCGGGGTCATCCCGACGTCCGGGCCGGTGAACAGCACGACCGTCGCACCGCGGCTCCGGAGCCGTGCGACGAAGGCGTCGACCCGCTCGGCCAGCTCGTCGGGGTCGGAGCCGGGCCGGATGATGTCGTTGCCACCGGCGGACACCGTGATCAGGTCGGGGTCCAGGGCGAGGGCGGGCTCGGTCTGCTCGTCGATGATCTGTTGCAGCAGACGACCACGGACGGCCAGGTTGGCGTAGGAGAAGTCAGCCGTGCGGTTCGCGAGCACCTCGGCCACGCGGTCGGCCCAGCCCCGGTTCCCGCCCGGGACGGTCGGGTCGGGGTCGCCGATCCCCTCGGTGAACGAGTCGCCGATCGCGACGTACCTGGACCACGGATGAGGATCTGACACGCCTCGGACCATAGTCTCGTGCCATGACGATGGCCAACACCTCGACCGGGTGGACGGTGCCCGATGACGTGCTCGTGCGGATCGCCGAGCGGGCGCCCCGGTACGACGCCGACAACGCGTTCTTCGCCGAGGACCTCGAGGAACTGCGCGCGGCCGGTTACCTGCGGATCGGCGTCCCCGTCGACCGTGGCGGGTCGGACCTCGGTCTCCGCACCACCGCCGGGGTGCAGCGGACGCTCGCCGCCGCGGCGCCGGCCACGGCGCTCGGGCTGGGTATGCACCAGGTCTGGGTGCAGGCGGCGCGAGCCGTCGCCGACCGCGGTGGGTCGTTCCTCCAGTCCGTCACCGACCACGCGGCGGACGACCACCTGCTCGCCTTCGGGGTGAGTGAACCCGGCAACGGCGCCGTGCTGTTCGACTCGCTCACGACGGCCGAGCCGGACGGCGAGGGCGGGTACCGCTTCACGGGCACGAAGGTGTCCACCTCGCTCGCCCCCGCGTGGGACGTGCTGAGCGTCTTCGGGAAGGACGAGTCCGGACCGGAACCGCGCCTGGTGCACGGCTTCACGGTGCGCGCCGACGGTGGTGTGGAGCACCTGGACGACTGGGACACGCTCGGGATGCGGGCGACCCAGAGCCGGACCACGCTGCTGCACGCCGTGCACGTCCCCGCGGAACGGATCGTGCGGTCGCTGCCCGTGGGGCCGAACCAGGACCCGCTCGTGTTCGGCATCTTCGCGGCGTTCGAGCTGCTCGTGGCGTCGGTGTACGTCGGCATCGCGGACCGGGCGGTGGCCCTGGCGGTCGACGCCGTCCGGTCCCGCCGGGCGCTCGACGGGACGCCGCGGTCCGCCGACCCCGACGTCCGCCGAGCGATCGCCGACATGCGTGGCGCGGCCGACGCGATCGCCCTGCAGGTCGACTCCCTGGCGCGGTCGGTGGACGAACGCGACGACCTCGGATCCCGGTGGTTCCCGCTCCTCGTCGGGACGAAGTCCCGCGCGGTCGACACCGCGCAGCACGTCGTCGACGAGGCGATGCGGGTCGTGGGCGGCAGCGCGTTCCGGGCATCGTCGGAGCTGGCGCGACTCGCGCGGGACGTGCGCGCCGGTCAGTACCACCCGTCGACGCGGGACTCGGCGGCGCGCACGATCGCGGCGTCGGTGCTCGGTCCGCTCGGCTGACCCTCCGGGCGGATGTCGGCGGGGCCTGCCATCATCTCCGGGTGAGCAAGCAGGACGGACGCAACCGCCTCGTCACCGACGACCCCGTCGACGACGTGACGGCGACGGTCCTGCACGTGGACATGGACGCCTTCTTCGCCTCCGTCGAACTGCTCGACCGGCCGGATCTCCGCGGGTTGCCCGTCATCGTCGGACACGACTCCGACCGCTCGGTGGTGACGGCGGCGACCTACGAAGCGCGGAAGTACGGGGTGAACTCCGCGATGCCGATGGCCGTCGCCAAGCGACGATGCCCGGCGGCGATCATCGTCGAGCCGCACTTCGAGAAGTACCGCGACCAGTCCGCGCGCGTGATGGCGGTGTTCGACCGCTTCACGCCGCGGGTCGAACGGCTCGGCATCGACGAAGCGTTCCTCGACGTCTCCGGAGCCCTCCGGCTGTACGGCACGCCGTGGCAGATCGGACGCGCCATCCGGCAGGCCGTGTTCGCCGAGACCGGGCTGCACTGCTCGGTCGGCGCTGCGTCGACCAAGTTCGTCGCGAAGCTCGCCTCCAGCCGCGCGAAGCCGGACGGTCTGCTCGTCATCCCCGCTGCGGACACCGTGTCGTTCCTGCACCCACAGCCGGTCTCCGCGCTGTGGGGCGTCGGGGGGAAGACCCAGGAGACCCTCGAACGCCGGGGTATCCGCACCGTCGGGGACCTCGCCCACACGCCGCTCGGTTCCCTGGTGTCGGCGCTCGGACCAGCCGGCGGGCAGCGCCTGCACGACCTGTCGTGGGGGCGCGATCCGCGCCACGTCGAGAGTGCCGTCGGCGAGAAGTCGATCGGGCACGAGGTCACCTTCGGCCGCGACCTCACCGACCGCGACGACGTCGCGCGCGAGCTCCTGCGCCTGGCCGACAAGGTCGCCGTCCGCCTGCGCCGGGCCGACATGCAGGCCCGGACGGTCGCGCTGAAGGTCCGGTACACCGACTTCACCACCCTCACGCGATCGCGCACCCTGGCCGAGCCGACCGACGTGGCGAAGCGACTCCACCACGAAGCCGTCGAGCTGTACGACGTGCTGCACCGGCCCGGCACCCTGATCCGACTCATCGGCGTCCGTGGCGAGAACCTCGTGCCGGCCGCCGCGAGCAACGCGCTGTGGGACGACGACGCGCCGTGGCGTGACACCGAGACGACCGTCGACGCCGTGACCGCGCGCTTCGGTGCCGGCGTGCTGCGACCGGCGTCGCTCGTCCGTGGCACGCCCGAGCAGCGCGTCCCGCACGCCCGGCAGGACCCGGCGTGACGGTAAGATCGGGTGGAGTGAGCACCGCCGAGTACGACGACCAAGAGCAGCCCGCCACGCTGTGGGCGGACGCCGACGCGAACCCGGCGAGCGGCTCCGCGACGGGTTCGCCGACACGCGACGACCACCACGACACCGCTGCTGCCGCTGATGCTGCCGCCGCTGCCGAGGCCGCGGGCAACGCCGCCGCCGGGCACCTCTCGCCGGCGTTCCCGGACCGCGCCGCGTGGGGCACCGCCTCCAAGCTGCGCGCCTGGCAGGTCGAAGCCCTCACCAAGTACTTCGAGACCGAGCCCCGCGACTTCCTGACGGCCGCGACCCCCGGCGCCGGCAAGACCACCTTCGCGCTCCGCCTGGCGACCGAACTGCTCGCTCGCGGAACGGTCGACCGGCTCGTCGTCGTCGCGCCGACCGAGCACCTCAAGCGGCAGTGGGCCGACGCCGCCGACCGCGTGAACATCCGGATCGACCCGATGTTCAAGAACGGCGACGGCATGTTCGGCCGGCACTACCAGGGTGTGGCGATCACCTACGCCCAGGTCGGCATGAACCCCGAGGTGCACAAGACCATCACCGAGGGCGGTCGCACGCTCGTCATCCTCGACGAGGTCCACCACGGCGGTGACGCCCTGACCTGGGGTGACGGCATCCGCGAAGCCTTCTCGAAGGCAACGCGTCGGCTCTCGCTCTCCGGCACCCCCTTCCGCTCGGACACGGCGGCGATCCCGTTCGTCCAGTACGCCCCTGACGAGCAGGGCATCCGGACCTCGGTGTCCGACTACAACTACGGGTACGGCCGGGCACTGGCCGACGGCGTCGTCCGTCCGGTGCTGTTCATGGCGTACGCCGGGCAGATGCGCTGGAAGACGCGGATGGGCGACGAGATGTCGGCGTCCCTCGGCGAACCGGTCACGAAGGACATCACCGCGCAGGCCTGGCGCACCGCGCTCTCCCCGGAGGGCGAGTGGATGCCCGCGGTGCTCTCCGCCGCCGACAAGCGCCTCACCGAGGTCCGACGCGGGGTCCCGGACGCCGGCGGCCTCGTCGTCGCGACCGACACGACGACCGCACGCGCCTACGCCCGCATCCTGCAACGGATCACCGGGGAGCGGCCGACCGTGGTCCTGTCGGACGAAGCCGCCGCGTCGAGCCGGATCCAGGCGTTCGCCGAGGACACCTCCCGGTGGATGGTCGCCGTCCGCATGGTGTCCGAGGGCGTCGACGTCCCGCGGCTGTGCGTGGGCGTCTACGCCACGAGCGCGAGCACGCCGCTCTTCTTCGCGCAGCTCATCGGGCGCTTCGTGCGGGCCAGGCGGCGCGGGGAGACCGCGTCGGTGTTCCTGCCGAGCGTGCCGGGCCTGATGGCGCTGGCGGCCACGCTCGAGCTGGAGCGCGACCACGCACTCGACCGTCCGAAGGGCGCCGACGACGGGATGTACAACCCCGAGGACGCCATGGTCGCCGAGGCGAACCGCGAGGACCGCGCGTCGGAGAGCCTGCTCGACGTGCAGCCCTTCGAGGCACTCGACTCGCAGGCCTCGTTCGACCGCGTGCTCTACGACGGTGGCGAGTTCGGCACCGGGGGAGCTGTCGGTTCGCTGGAGGAACTGGACTTCATCGGGATCCCCGGGCTGCTGGAGCCCGACCAGGTGCGGGACCTGTTGCGCGCACGCCAGGCCACGCAGGCGAAGCGGCAGAAGGGCCGGGCGCCGAAGACCGGACTCCCCAAGGCCGCCGAGCCGGAATCCCGTCCGATGTACATGACGATCAAGGAACAGCGCACGGAGCTCGCGCGGCTCGTGTCGATCTGGTCCCGGCACTCGAACGAACCCCACGGCGCGATCCACGCGGAACTCCGACGCATCAGCGGCGGTCCGGCGGTGGCGCAGGCGAGCATCGAGCAGATCCAGAAGCGCATCGACGTGCTGCGGGGTCGCATCGGCGGGCGTCGGTGATCGAGCCGGTCGACGACCGCACGTGGGTGGTGAAGCGCGACGTCGATTCCTCGCCGGAGGCGATCATCGACCGCTTCGGTGGCGGGTACCGGCTGCGTCGGTTCTCGCTCACCGAGTCACGGCGGACCCAGCACGGGGTGTACACCGGGCTCGAGATCGCCGAGACCGCCTGGTGGCGGCTCCGCGATCCCGACCGACGCCGCCAGCACTGACGGCAGCCGCTGTCTCCGGGACCCCGACCGCCGCCGCGGATAGCGCGCCGGACGCGCCCGATCGACGCTCCACCCGCGCGGCATCATGACGCGCCATGGTGACTTCGGGTAGACCGGAGGAATGGCAGACTCCATCCCTCACGTCCTGGTCCTCGGCGGCGGCTCCGCCGGCTACGCGACCGTCAAGCAGCTGCAGAAGCACGCCGCCACGGTCCCGATGCGGATCACGCTCGTCGACCAGAACACGTACTACACGTACCTGCCGTTCCTGCCCGAGGTCGCCGGTGGGCACATCGCCCCCAAGGACGTCACCGTCGAACTCCGTCGCGCGCTCCGCAAGACGCGTGTCATCCAGGGCAAGGTGACCGGCATCTCGTCGGCCGACAAGACCGTCTCGATCGCGACCGCCGGCGGCGACGACCGCACCCTCGGCTACGACCAGCTCGTCGTCGCCCTCGGTTCCGTCACCCGCACGTTCCCGACCCCCGGGCTCGAGGAGTTCGGCGTCGGCTTCAAGAGCGTCGAGGAAGCCGCCTTCGTGCGCGCCAAGCTCCTCGACAACATCGCGAAGGCCGCGGCCACCCGTGACGAGGACGAGCGTCGCCGTCTGCTCACGAGCATCTTCATCGGCGGCGGCTACACCGGTGTCGAGGCGATCGGCGAGCTGTTCGACGTCTCGCAGGCGGCCATCAAGACCTACCCGTCCCTCGCCGGTGAGCAGCCGCGCTGGGTCCTCATCGACGCGCTCGACCGCGTCGCGCCCGAGGTCGGCCCCGAGCTGTCGAAGTGGACCCTCGAGTCCCTCCGCGCCCGCGGCATCGACGTCCGCCTGAAGACCACGATGCCGAGCTGCGAGGGCGGTGTCGTCAAGCTCTCCGACGGCGACGAGTTCGCCACCGGCCTGCTCGTCTGGACCGCCGGCGTCAAGCCGAACCCGCTCCTCGACGCGTCCGACCTGCCGCGCGGACCGAAGGGGCACCTCGCCGCAAACGCGAAGCTCCAGGTCGAGGCCGAGGACACGCACGAGGTCGTCCCGGGCGTCTGGGGCCTCGGCGACGTCGCACAGGTGCCGGACCTGACCGCCGAGAAGCAGCCGGCGTACTACCCGCCGAACGCGCAGAACGCGGTCCGTCAGGCCGTCGTCGCCGCGGACAACATCGTCGCGACGATCACCGGCAAGCCGCTCGAGGAGTACCGCCACCCGTCCATCGGCACGGTTGCCTCCTACGGCGTCGGCAAGGGTGCGGCGAACATCAAGGGCATCAAGATGACCAACCTGCCCGCGTGGCTCGCGCACCGCTCGTACCACGTGTACGCGATGCCGACGCTGAACCGCAAGGCGCGCATCGTCATCGGCTGGCTCACCGGCGCGGTGTCCGGTCGCGATGCGACCTCGATGATCAAGGAGACCGACCCGCGGCAGAACTTCGTGGACGCCGCGAAGTCGTAACAGCCCCACCATGGGACGGGAGGCGCGGTGCCAGCTGGCACCGCGCCTCCCGTCCGTCACGTGGTCACGGTGCGCGGACCTGGGTCCGCTCCCACGCGCCTCCCGTCAGCGTTGACGAGACGAGTGAGAGGAGCGCGTATGCGCGCCATGACCTACCGCGGGCCCTACCGGATCCGCGTCGAGGAGAAGCCGGACCCCCGGATCGAACACCCGAACGACGCCGTGATCCGCGTCGAGCGGGCGGCGATCTGCGGCTCCGACCTGCACCTGTACCACGGCATGATGCCGGACACCCGCGTCGGCCACACCTTCGGACACGAGTTCATCGGCGTCGTCGAGCAGATTGGTTCGTCGGTGCAGAACCTGAGCGTCGGCGACCGGGTGATGGTCCCCTTCCACATCTCGTGCGGGACCTGCTGGTACTGCGCCAGGGGCCTGTTCACGAACTGCCACAACGTCAACGCGAACGCGACCGCGGTCGGTGGCATCTACGGGTACTCCCACACGACCGGCGGGTACGACGGCGGCCAGGCGGAGCGTGTCCGCGTGCCGTTCGCCGACGTCGGGCCGCAGGTCATCCCCGAGTGGCTCGACGCCGAGGACGCCCTGATGATGACCGACGCACTGGGCACCGGGTACTTCGGGGCGCAGCTGGCGTCCATCCGTGAAGGCGACACCGTCGTGGTGCTCGGCGCCGGACCCGTCGGGCTGTTCGCCGCGAAGTCCGCGTGGTTCATGGGTGCCGGACGGGTGATCGTCATCGACCAGCTCGAGTACCGGCTCGAGAAGGCCCGGACGTTCGCGCAGGCCGAGACGATCAACTTCGCCGAGGTCGACGACATCGTGGTCGAGATGAAGAAGCAGACCGACTACCTCGGGGCGGACAGCGTCATCGACGCCGTCGGGGCCGAGGCGGACGGCAGCTTCCTGCAGCAGGTGAGCGCCACGAAGCTGAAGCTGCAGGGCGGTTCGCCGGTCGCGCTGAACTGGGCGATCGACGGCGTGCGGAAGGGTGGCACGATCTCGGCGATGGGTGCGTACGGCCCGATCCCGAACCTGGTGAAGTTCGGCGACGCGATGAACAAGGGCGTCACGATCCACATGAACCAGGCGCCGGTGAAGCGGCAGTGGCCCCGGCTGCTGGAGCACATCCAGGCCGGGCACCTCAAGCCGAGCGACGTCATCACGCACCGGATCCCGCTCGAGCACATCGCCGAGGGGTACCACCTGTTCTCCGCCAAGCTCGACGGGTGCATCAAGCCCGTCATCATCCCGTGAAGGAGCGCACCGTGACCGATCACACCCCGTACATCGCCGACCCGCCGCGGCGGGTACCGTCCGCCGAGGAACTCCGGGAGCGCATCCCGGGGTGGGGGAGCGACCTCGACCTCGACGACCGACCGTCCGTCCCGAAGTTGTCCCGGTCCGCGGGGGCGGCCA
Source organism: Curtobacterium sp. ISL-83 (assembly GCF_018613895.1). Taxonomy (GTDB): domain Bacteria; phylum Actinomycetota; class Actinomycetes; order Actinomycetales; family Microbacteriaceae; genus Curtobacterium. The sequence goes on along the minus strand of NZ_JAGGPH010000012.1, from coordinate 10,852 downwards.
CGGGCGCGCACTGGGACGTCCCCGAGCAGCAGCCGGGCGGCGAAGGCCGCGAGCGCTCGATCGAGCACGCGCACGTGACGCCGGTGTTCGGGACCGCGCAGCCGCTCCAGGGGCTGCCGGGCGCCGTGCGCCGGTTCGGGTACCGCTTCGGTGAGGGGCGGCTGGCGCACTGGATGCTCCTGATCGTGGGAGACCGGCTCGATGTCGCGACCCACCGCGTGACCGACGCCCTGCGAGGCCGGCCGGACCGGGTCATCCACGAGACCGGCATCCGTGCCGAGGTGTGGGGGCACGGGGTGGCGTCGCGGAAGGGATCGCGGACCGATTGGCGGCACGGGCTGCTTGACCCGCTGGTGGCGAACTGGGGGTGGCTCGCCACGCTGGGTGCCGTCGTGCTGGTGGTGCGGAAGCTGCGCCGGCGCTGACGGGGCGGCCGTCGCCGGTGCTCGCGCCTGGGCGTGCTGGCGTCACGCGACACCGCCGCTGTCGTCCGACAGGGGCGGTGTCGCGTCGTGCGGGTTCGGCGCGGGCATGCGCGTGCACACGTCGACGATCCACGCGTCGTTCGACAGGTGCTCCGTCGAACCGTGCACACGCATCCTCTGCATGCGCAAACGTCGACGATCCACGCGTCGTTCGACAGGTGTTTCGTCGAACCATGCACACGCACGACCGCGCACCCGCACCCGCACCCGGCGGCGTCGCCCTGAGCGCAGCGATGGCGATGCTCGCCGAACAAGCACGAATGCCCCCGGCCGCAAGGCCAGGGGCATTCGCATCTTCTGTGTCCGAAGGGGGACTTGAACCCCCACGCCCTAATACGGGCACTAGCACCTCAAGCTAGCGCGTCTACCAATTCCGCCATCCGGACTGGATGTGTGGCCGTCCGACCGGGTTTCCCCGGCTTTCCTGCCGAGAGAAGACACTAGCACGGCCCTGAACGCAGGATGAACACGCGTTCGCATCCCGGGCGCGTCCGGCCGAGCCAGCGCCGAGCCAGCGCGGAGCCAGCGCCGAGCCCGCGCCGAGCCGACCTGTCGGGCCCACCGCGGAACGACGACGGCCAGCGGAACCCGCACTCGACGCCGGACTTGCGGGGACCGACCGATAGCGTTGGTGCATGACGTCTGACGCCTCGAGCAGCGACACCGTGCCCACCACGACGACGACCGTCTCCGGGCTCGAGGAGACCGCCTCGATCGCGCGGGACCTCATCCGGATCGACACGACGAACTGGGGCGAGGGCAAGTCCCGCGGCGAGGCCGAGGCGGCGCAGTACGTCGAGGCGAAGCTCCGTGCCCTGGGCCTCGAGCCGCAGCTGTTCGAGTCCGAGCCCGATCGGGTGAGCGTCGTCGTACGGGTCCCCGGGCGCGACCGCAGCAAGCCCGCGCTCGTCGTGCACGGGCACCTCGACGTCGTGCCCGCCGACCCGGCGAACTGGACGGTCGACCCCTTCGGCGGCGAGGTCAAGGACGGCATGCTCTGGGGCCGGGGCGCCGTGGACATGAAGAACATGGACGCGATGATGCTCACGTCGCTGTCGGACGTGATCGCCCAGCAGGGTGCGCCCGAGCGCGACCTGGTGATCGCGTACTTCGCCGACGAGGAAGCCGGCGGCGTGCTCGGCTCCCACCACGTCGTGGAGAACCACCCGGAGCTGTTCGCCGGCGCGAGTGCCGCGATCAGCGAGGTCGGTGGCTACTCGATCACGCTCGGCGATCGTCGCGCGTACCTGCTGCAGACGGGCGAGAAAGCCCTCATGTGGATCAAGCTCGTCGCCCGGGGCACGGCCGCGCACGGCTCGCATGTCATCCGGGACAACGCGATCACGAAGCTCGCGGCCGCGGTGGCGCGCATCGGGAGCGAGGAGTGGCCGGTCCGCCTCTCTGCCACCACCGACGCGATGGTCGCCGAGGTCGCCCGGTTCCTGGGCGTCGACCCGACCGTGACGGGTCCGGACGAGGTCGCGCTGGCCACCGGGTCGGCCTCGCGGTTCATCCACGCAGCACTGCACACCACGACGAACCCGACGGTCCTCACCGCGGGGTACAAGCACAACGTCATCCCGGACACCGCGGAGGCCCTGGTCGACATCCGGTGCCTGCCCGGTGACGAGGAGGCCGTGCTCGAGCGGGTGCGGGAGCTCGCCGGGGACGACGTCGAGGTCGTGATGTCGTTCCGCGACATCGGCCTCGAGCAGGACTTCGGTGGCCCCCTCGTGGACGCGGTCCGCGACGTCCTCGGCCGCCACGACCCGGATGCCCCCGTGTTGCCGTACCTGCTGTCGGGCGGCACCGACAACAAGGCGCTCTCGACCCTCGGCATCGCGGGCTACGGGTTCGTGCCGTTGCAGCTGCCGGCGGGCATCGACTTCCCCGCGATGTTCCACGGCGTGGACGAGCGCGTGCCGCTCGATGCGCTGGCCTTCGGGCGGCGGGTCCTCGCCGACCTCCTGGCCACGTACTGAGGTCGTGCACGGACGCCGTCGTGGCGGTGTCCTGACAGTCCGCCCGCCCGCCCGCCCGACCAAACGACCAGACGACCAACCGACCAACCGACCGGCTGCACGCCACGCGTTCGCCGGGCCGACTGCACGCCCGCCTGCTCCGTCCCCCGAAAGGCCGACGCCATGCACATCCTCGAAGCGATCTTCCTCGGCTTCGTCCAGGGGCTCACCGAGTTCCTGCCGGTGTCCTCGAGTGCCCACCTCCGGATCGTCGGCCTGTTCCTGCCGGACGCGAAGGACCCGGGAGCGGCGTTCACCGCCGTGACGCAGCTCGGTACCGAGACCGCGGTCCTCATCTACTTCTGGCGGGACATCGTCCGGATCGTCGGGCGGTGGTTCCGGTCGCTGTCCGGGAGGACCGTGCCACGGAACGACCCGGACGCACGGCTCGGGTGGCTCGTGATCCTCGGCACGATCCCGATCGGCGTCGCCGGGCTGCTCCTCAAGGACGCCATCGAGACGACGTTCCGGTCGCTCTGGATCGCGGCGATCGTCCTCGTCGTCTTCGGGGTGGTGCTCGGGATCGCGGACGTCCTCGGTCGGAAGGTCCGGCCGATCGAGCAGATGACGTTCGGCGGCGGCGTCCTGATCGGCCTCGCGCAGGTCCTGGCCCTGGTGCCCGGGGTGTCCCGTTCGGGCGCGACCGTGTCGATGGGGTTGGCGCTCGGGTACACCCGTCCGGCCGCCGCACGGTTCGCGTTCTTGCTCGCCGTGCCCGCGGTGTTCCTGTCCGGCCTGTACGAGGCGGCGACGAGCCTCGGTGGCGCCGGTGCCCCGTTCGGACTCGCCGACACGCTCATCGCGACGGTCGTGGCGTTCGTGGTCGGGTTCGTCGTCATCGCGGCGTTCATGACCTACATCAGCAAGCGCAGCTTCCTGCCCTTCGTCGTCTACCGGATCGCACTCGGTATCGTTCTCCTCGTGTTGTTGTCGCTCGGAGTGATCCAGCCGTGAGGGCCTGGCAGGTCCCGTCCGTCCCCGACGTCCCGGGGGAGTCACCCCGTCCCGTGGTGCACGACACCGCGACCGGTCACCCGGTGGACCCCACCAGGGGAGAGGACCGTGCCGCGCTGTACGTCTGCGGCATCACCCCGTACGACGCGACCCACCTCGGTCACGCGGCGACCTACCTGGCGTTCGACACCCTCGTGCGGGTCTGGCGGGACGCCGGCCTCGACGTCGAGTACGCGCAGAACACCACCGACGTCGACGATCCGCTGCTCGAACGGGCCGCCCGCGACGGGGTCGACTGGCGTGCGCTCGCTGCCTCGCAGATCGACCTGTTCCGTCGCGACATGGAGGCGCTCCGCATCCTGCCGCCGGACGACTACGTCGCGGTCACGGACGAGGTCGAACGCGTCGCCGAAGCCGTCGCGTTCCTGCAGGAGACCGGCTACGCCTACGAGGTCCCGACGCCCGACTCCGAGGGCGACGACCTGTACTTCGACGTCAACCGTCCGACCGAGGCCTGGGCCCTCGGCGACGAGAGCCGCCTGGACCGCGAGACGATGCTCGCGCTCTCGGCGGAGCGCGGCGGCGACCCGGACCGTCCCGGCAAGCGCGATCCGCTCGACCCGTTGCTCTGGCGCGCCGCCCGCGCGGGGGAGCCGAGCTGGGACACGGACCTCGGACCCGGGCGTCCCGGCTGGCACATCGAGTGCAGCGTCATCGCCGGCGATCGTCTCGGACTGCCGATCAGCGTCCAGGGTGGCGGGAGCGACCTCGTCTTCCCGCACCACGAGATGAGCGCCGGTCACGCGGCAGCGCTGGCGCACCAGCCGCTCGCGAACGCCTTCGTGCACACCGGGATGATCGCCTACCAGGGCACGAAGATCTCGAAGTCGCTCGGCAACCTCGTGACGGTCCGCGGGCTGCTCGACGACGGGGCCGACCCGCGGGCGATCCGGCTCGCGCTGCTGTCCCACAAGTACTCGGACGAGTGGGAGTGGTTCGACACCGAGCTCGACTCGGCGACGAAGCGACTCGCCGCGTGGGACGCGTGGTCGTCGGGTGCCCACACCGGCCACGTGGACGACGCGGCCGACGTCATCGCCCGCATCCGCGCGCGTCTCGCCGACGACCTCGACACCCCCGGGGCGGTCGCGTCGGTGGACACCGCGATCGCGGGCGGGACCTCCGTCACGCCGGAGATCCTCGACCTGATCGACGCCCTGCTCGGCATCCGCCTGGCCTAGGTCCGCCGCGGGTCACGGCGGCAGCGCCGCGGGCGCGCCCGCCCGGAACCGGCCACGACGACGGACGGGAGGCGCAGTGCCACCTCGCACCGCGCCTCCCGTCCGTCGTCCGCTCGGACTACTGCGGCGGCTGCGGGGGCCGCCACGGCCCCTCGCCCGCAGCGGACCCGCCGTCCTTGCCGTCCTTGCGCTCCCGGCGCCGCAGGTACTGCTCGAACTCCTGCGCGATGGCGTCCCCCGACGCCTCGGGTGAGTCCACCGTGTCGCGGGCCTGCTCGAGCTGGCCGATGTACGACGCCATGTCCTCGTCGTCCGCGGCGAGGGCGTCGATGCCCTCTTCCCACTCGGTCGCGTCGTCGAGCAGCGTGCCACGGGGGACCGTCACGTCGGTGAGGTCCTCGATCTTGTCGAGCAGCGACAGCGTGGCCTTCGGCGAGGGCGAGTTGTGCACGTAGTGCGGCACCGAGGCCCAAAGCGAGAGGGTCGTCAGGCCGGCCTTGTCCATCGCGTCGGACAGCACGCCGAGGATGCCCGTCGGGCCCTCGTACGTGGACTTGTCGACGTCGAACGCGGTACGGACCCCGGCGTTCTCGCTCGACACGAAGACCGAGATCGGCCGCGTGTGCGGCACGTCGGCGAGCATCGCGCCCACGAAGACGACCGCGTCGATCGAGTACACGTCGGCGAGGTCGATCACCTCGGCGCAGAACCCCCGCCAGGTGCGGGACGGCTCCGGGCCGACGAGCACGAACACGTCGCGGTCCACGGGGGAGCCGGTCGCGCCGATCACCGGGCGACCCTCGGCCCCGGGACCGTAGAGCACGATGCGCGGCCACTGCACGCCGCGGACGCCCTCGTCGTCGTTGCCGACGGTGGGGCGGTTGAACTGGTAGTCGACGTACCGCTCACCGTCGATCTCGCGCAGTTCGTCGAGGTCGAGTGCCTCGACGATGCGCCGGGCGAGGCCGCTGGCCGCTTCGCCGGCGTCGTTCCAGCCCTCGAAGGCGACGACGAGCAGCCGGCCGTCGCTGAAGGGGGTGTGCTGTGGCACGGAGCGGACCTCCTGGTGGTGGCGCCGGGCTGCGCGTGGAGCCCGACGTGGACGGGACGGTGGAGCAGCCTCGTCCGGACACGATTCAGGCAACCACAATAGGCCCGGTGCGCGGCGGGCAGTCCCGCGTCCGCGGCGAGCGGAACCGCCCCGGTAGACTCGTCGCCCGTGACCGCGCATCCTCCCGCCCTCGTCCCGCCCGCAGCAGTGCTGTGGGACATGGACGGCACGATCATCGACACGGAGCCGATCTGGCAGCGGTCCCAGGTCGAACTCACGGCCCGGTACGGCGCCGAGTGGACGCACGCCGACGGCCTGTCCCTGGTCGGCAGCGGCCTCGAGCGCTCGGGTGAACTGCTCCGCGACAAGGGCGTCGACATGGAGGTCGAGGAGATCATCCAGTGGATGACCGCCTACGTGATGGAGCACCTCCGCGCCGGTGAGCTGCCGTGGCGCCCGGGCGCGAAGGAGCTCGTCGAGGAGTTGCACGACCGCGGCATCCCGACGGCCCTCGTGACGATGTCCCGCCGCAAGATGGCACTCGTCGCCGCAGAGGCACTCGGTGCCCGCGGCTTCCGCGTGGTCGTCGCCGGCGACGACGTCGAGCGTCCGAAGCCGCACCCGGACGCCTACCTGGCGGCAGCGGCCGCGCTGGGCTTCGACGCCACCGCGTGCGTCGCGATCGAGGACTCCGCCACGGGCGTCGCCTCGGCGGTCGCCTCCGGCGCCGTCACGGTCGCCGTGGAGCACATCGTCCCGCTCTCCGAGATCGCCGGCGGTGACGTGCACCTGACGACGCTCGCCGACGTGGACGTCGACCGATTGGTCGAGCTCACCTCGCCCGCGCTCGCGGCGCGGGCAGCACGCCGTCCAGGAGGCACGGTGCCGGACGGCGCGTCGGCCTCCGCCCCCGAAGGAGTCGCCCGATGAGCCACGCCGACGACGCAACCGTGCCGGACCAGGTGGCCCACGCCTCCAGTCCGGACGTCCTCGACCCGGCCGCGGCGCTGCCGCACACCGCCGGCGGAGCTCCGCACACGCCGCCACGCGGCCCGTTCCGGGCCGGCGACCGCGTCCAGCTGACCGGCCCGAAGGGCAAGCTGACGACGCTGTCGCTCGAGGTCGGCGGCGAGTACCACACGCACCGCGGGGTGCTCCGACACGACGACGTGATCGGGCAGCCGGACGGATCGGTCATCACCGCGAGCACCGGCGACGAGTACCTGGCGCTCCGACCGCTGTTGAACGACTACGTGATGTCGATGCCTCGCGGCGCCGCCATCGTCTACCCGAAGGACGCCGCGCAGATCGTCGCGTTCGCCGACGTCTTCCCCGGTGCCCGCGTCGTCGAGGCCGGTGTCGGCTCGGGGGCGCTGTCGCTGTTCCTGCTGCGCGCGATCGGACCGACCGGGTTCCTGCAGTCCTTCGAGCGACGCGACGAGTTCGCCGCGATCGCCCGCGGCAACGTCGGGACCTTCCTCGGCGCCGTCCCGGACAACTGGTCGGTGACCGTCGGCGACCTCGTCGAGGAACTCCCCGACGCGACGGACGAGCAGAGCGTCGACCGGGTCGTCCTCGACATGCTCGCGCCGTGGGAGTGCGTCGACGTCGCGGCGGACGCGCTCGTGCCCGGTGGCCTCATCGTCTGCTACGTCGCCACCGTGACGCAGCTGTCCCGCACCGTCGAGGCCCTCCGCGACACCGGACGCTTCACGGACCCGCAGCCGAGCGAGACCCTGGTGCGCACCTGGCACGTCGAGGGACTCGCCGTGCGGCCGGACCACCGGATGGTCGGACACACCGGGTTCCTGGTCACCGCTCGTCGTCTCGCCGACGGTGTGGTCCTGCCGAACCTGAAGCGTCGCGCCGGCAAGGTCGAGTTCTCCGACGAGGACGTCGAGGCGTGGACGCCCGGTGCGGTCGGTGAACGCTCGACGAGCGACAAGAAGCTCCGCAAGGTGGCGCGTCAGGCCGCCGCCCAGGCCCGCAAGGTCGCCGCCGCCGAGACCGCCACCGACGCGGACGGGCCTGCTGAGGACGACCGGTAGGCTACCGACCGTGCCCGTCCTGCATCGAACGGAAAGAGGGTCCGTGCGCACCATCCCCGCACTCCTGGTCACCATCGGCCTCGCCGCGTCGCTGACGGCGTGCGCGTCGAACGGCGCCGGGAGCACCCCGTCGAACTGCCCGGCCCCCGGAGCGGCATCCGCGTCCGTGACGGCCAGCGGCGCGGTCGGCAAGGAACCCAAGGTCTCCGTCCCGGCCGGTCTCCGGACCAAGGGCACGCAGGTCTCGGTCCTCAAGCAGGGGGACGGCCGCACGATCGGGAACGGCACACCGGTGCTGGTCGAGTACACGATCGTCGACGGCGCGACCGGTCAGGTCGCCCAGTCCAGCGGGTACTCGGGTCAGACCGCCCCGCTCACTGCCGGTGCCGGCAACTACGGCGCGCTCGGTGACGCGCTCCTGTGCGCGCACGTCGGTGACCGCCTGGCCGTCGCGGTGCCGAAGAGCGCCCTGAGCAGCAGCGCCGGCACGAGCGGCTCCACGAGCTCGAAGAAGGTCGAGGACGCAGCCGTCGCCGTGATCGACGTCAAGCAGGCGTTCGACTCCCGCGCGACCGGCACGCCGCAGCTCGCCGGTGACGGCATGCCCGCGGTCGTGCTCGCCCCGTCCGGCGCTCCCGGCATCACGATCCCGTCGTGGAAGCCGCCGACGTCGGACGCCACGCACCTGCTCCGACGCGGATCGGGCGCGACGCTCGGTGCGAAGGACACCGCCGTCATCAAGTACACCGCCGTGACGTGGGGGACCGACGGCGCCGATTCGTCCGTGGCCGGCTCCAGCTGGACCGACGGTTCCGGTGCGCAGGCCGTGCCGCTGGCGAAGGGGCAGATCGCCGAGGGCGTCCGCAACGCCGTCGTCGGCCACCGCGTCGGCGACCAGGTCCTGGCCATCGTCCACCAGCAGGGGACCACGTACGCGTACGTCATCGACGTGCTCGGGAAGATGCCGCGCTGACCCTGACTGGCCATCCACCGACGGCCGCGCAGGTGCACTCCCGCCCACCCGCGCTGCCGTAGGATCGGCTGCGTGCCAGCGACCCGTGTGCCCCGTGTACCAGCCGAGGAGCGCCTGTTCAGCCTGGTGCTCGCGCTGCTCTCGACGGAGTCCGGTCTCACCAAGTCCGAGATCCTGGCGAACGTGCAGGGCTACCGGCAGCGGTTCAGCACCGGCGGTGACAACGCTTCGCTCGAGCGCCAGTTCGAGCGCGACAAGGACGACGTCCGCGACCTCGGCATCCCGCTCGAGACGATCGAGACCCCCGGCGCGGCCGGCAACAACCAGACGCTCCGCTACCGCATCCCCAAGGGCGAGTACGACCTGCCCGACGACGTCCGGTTCACGCCGGACGAGTCCGCGCTGCTGTCGCTCGCCGCGATGGCCTGGCGTGAAGGCGCCCTGTCCGCCGACTCCCGCCGCGCCCTGCTCAAGGTCCGGTCGGCCGGGTCGGAGGACGACGACGGCGATGCCGAGGGGCTGCTCGGCGTCGAGTCGTACGCACCGCGGCTCCGCGCTCGCGACGCTGCGTTCGAACCGCTCCGGTCTGCACTCGACCGTGCCGCGGCGGTCCGCTTCGACTACATCACGCCCGGACAGCACGAGGCCCGTCGTCGCGAGCTCGCGCCGCTCGCGCTCGTCCAGCACGGCGGACGGTGGATGCTCACCGCGCACGAGTTCGCGACGGACTCCGTGAAGAACTACCTGCTGTCCCGCATCGTCGGACCCGTCAGCCAGTACGAGGTCGGGCGGCACCCGGCCACCCCCGGAGCCGGAGAGCGTGCCCTCGCCGAACTCGACCGCATCTGGGCCGCCCGAACCGCGCGGATCGCCGTCGTGCCCGGGTCCGATGCCGAACGCCGACTGGCGCGGCGCCGTGACACCGAGACCGACGCCGACGGGGTCCTGGTCCTGCACCACGTCGACCCGCAGATCCTCGCCGAGGAACTCGCCGCCTTCGGACCGGAGGTCCGCGTGCTCGAACCCGCCGACGTCCGTGACCGGGTCGAGGCCCGGCTGCGTGGCCTCGTGGCCGACCACACCGATGTCGAGGGAGCCGACCGTGGCTGAGCAGCAACCGCTGCAGGCGCAGGACAAGCTCGCGTTCCTGCTCTCGCTGGTCCCGTACCTGATCGACCGCGAGCGGGTCTCCGTCGCAGAGGCCGCCCGGCACTTCGGTGTGCCCGAATCACGGATCCGCCGGGCGGTCGAACTGATCGCCGTGTCCGGCGTCCCCGGCGAGACGATGCAGTACCAGCACGGTGACCTGTTCGACATCGCGTGGGACGACTTCGACCAGAACGACATGATCGTGCTGACGAACCTGGTCGCGATCGACGATTCGCCGCGGCTCTCCGCGCGTGAGGCCTCCGCGCTCATCGCCGGCCTGCAGTACCTGTCGGCGCTGCCCGAGGCTGCCGACCGTGACGCCATCCGCGCGCTCATGGCGAAGCTGTCCCGTGGCGCCGGGGGAGCCTCCTCGAACGTCGCCGTCGGGCAGGACCTGCACGACGCCGCGCTCGCGACCATCCGCCGGGCGATGGCCGATCGCCGTGGTCTGGCCTTCGAGTACGCCGGACCGCGGACGCAGGGCAGCACCCGTCGGGTCGACCCCCTGCGCGTCGAGTCGATCGACACCGACTGGTACCTCCGCGCCTGGGACCTCGACCGTCAGGCGCTCCGCACGTTCCGGCTCGACCGGATGTCGGGCGCGAGGGTGGACGACCGGGCCGCCGAGCACTCCATCGAGGACGTCGTGATCCCGGACACGCTGTTCCAGCAGTCCGCGGAGGACGTGATCGTCACGGTCGAACTCGACTCGTCGTCGCTGCCCCTGGTCGCCGACTTCCTCGCCGACACCGCGGACGCTCCCGACGGCGGCGGGCGGGTGCGGATCCGGTTGGCGGCGTCGCACGGGTTCGACGGTGTCGTGCGGCTGGTGGCCGGGCTGCCCGGGCGCGCGGTCGTCATCGACCCGCCCGCGGCGCGGACCGCCGTGCGGGACTTCGCCGCGGCGGCCCTCGCGGCCGAGTAGCGCGG
>NZ_JAGGPH010000011.1 GCF_018613895.1 Curtobacterium sp. ISL-83 | reverse complement strand
ACCCCCACACCCCCGCAAACACAACGAAGCAGGCACCCCGTGCGAGGTTGACCGCCCCGTGCGAAGACACGAACGCGCACCGACCAACCAACGCCGCACCGGGCGACAGACGCCGCACCGAGCTGGAACGCGGAACGGCCCGCTCCCACGGTGGGGAGCGGGCCGTTCGAGACGAGCGGTCAGTGCTTGGCGACGACCGGGTTGCGGAGGGAGCCGATGCCCTCGATGGTGACCTCGACGATCTCGCCGTCGCGGATCTCGCCCACGCCGGCAGGGGTCCCGGTCAGGATCACGTCACCGGGCAGCAGCGTCCAGATCGACGACACGAACTCGATGAGCGTCGGGATGTCGTGCACCATCTCGCTCGTGGACGCCACCTGGCGGAGGTCGCCGTCCACGCGGGTCTCGAGCCGGACGTCGGACGGGTCGATCTCGGTCTCGATGACCGGACCGAGCGGGCAGAACGTGTCGAAGCCCTTGGCGCGGGTCCACTGGCCGTCGCGGGCCTGCAGGTCGCGCGCGGTCACGTCGTTCGCGATCGTGTACCCGAGGATGACGCTCGCGAAGTCCTCGCGGCGGACGTTCTTCGCCAGGGAGCCGATCACGATGGCCAGTTCGCCCTCGTGGTCGACGCGTCCGACACCCGCCGGCAGCTGGATGGGCTCACCGGGACCGACGACCGCCGTGTTCGGCTTGAGGAACACCACCGGGTCGTCCCCGGCGCGCTCGTCCATCTCGGACGCGTGGTCCGAGTAGTTGAGCCCGACGCCGACGACCTTCGAACGCGGGATGACGGGGGCGAGGAGCTTGACGTCCGCGAGGGGCACGCGCTCCCCCGTCGTCTCGAACCCCTGGTACATCGGGTCTCCGGCGAGCACCACCAGGTGCCGCTCGTCGAGGATGCCGTACCGGGGGTCCTCCCCCTTGCTGCTGAACCGTGCGATCTTCACGCGTCGACCCTACCGATACGCCGGTGGCCGTCAGGAGGGATCGGTCAGGCGCGTCATCCACCCGTGCGGGTCGGGACGGCGGCCGTACTGGATGTCCGTGAGTTCGTCACGGAGGGACATCGTGAGTTCGCCCGCACCCTCGGTCGGCGCGCCGATGGTGAAGCCTTCCCCACGGAGCTCGGCGATCGGTGTCACGACGGCAGCGGTCCCGCAGGCGAAGGCCTCGGTGATGGTGCCGTCCGCGACGCCGTCCCGCCACTCGTCGAGCGTCACACGCCGTCGCTCGACACGGAGCCCGCGGTCCTCGGCGAGCTGCAGGATCGAGTCACGGGTGATCCCCTCGAGGATCGAGTCCGAATCCGGGGTCACGAGCGTGCCGTCGGACTTGACGAGCACCACGTTCATGCCACCGAGCTCTTCGAGGTACTTGCCTTCCTCGGAGTCGAGGAACATCACCTGCTGGCACCCGTGCTCGTACGCCTCTTGTTGCGGCAGCAGCGACGACGCGTAGTTGCCGCCGGTCTTCGCGGCCCCCGTCCCGCCCTTGCCGGCGCGGGCGTACTGCGTGGACAGCCAGATCGACACCGGCTTCGGTCCCGAGGTGAAGTACGCACCCGCGGGGCTGGCGATGCAGTGGTACGCGACCTCGTGCGCAGCACGGACCCCCAGGAAGGACTCGGTCGCGATCATGAACGGCCGCAGGTACAGGCTCGTCTCCGGCGCGTCCGGCACCCAGTCGACGTCGGTCTGCACGAGCTGCCGGATGGACTCGACGAACGTCTCCACCGGCAGTTCCGGGAGCGCCAGACGGCGTGCCGAGCGCTGGAAGCGACGCGCGTTCGCGTCCGGCCGGAACGACCAGACGGACCCGTCAGCGTGCCGGTAGGCCTTCAGCCCCTCGAAGATCTCCTGCGCGTAGTGCAGCACGCTCGCGCTCGGGTCGAGGGACAGCGGACCGTACGGGTGGATCGCCGCGTCGTGCCATCCGCCGTCGAGCGTCCACCGCACCGTCGCCATGTGGTCGGTGAAGTGCTTGCCGAAGCCCGGGTCGGCCAGGATCTCCTCGCGCTCGGCGGCAGCACGCCGTTCGGCGGAGGGGGTGGTGGCGAACGCGAGTCCGAAGGCCGTGTCGGTGCTCATCGGGTGACTCCTTGTCAGGCGCTGGTGGTGCGAGCTGTGGCTGCAGCGGCGATCGCGTCGCCGATCTGCGCCGTGGTCCGCGGCGTGGTGCCCCGGTCGGCGAGGTCGGCCTCGACCGCCCGGGTGACCGCCGACCCGAGGTCGCTGCGACCGATGTGGTCGAGGAGCAGTGCGACGGAGAGGATGGCGGCCGTGGGATCGGCCTTCTGCTGGCCCGCGATGTCCGGGGCGGAGCCGTGGACCGGCTCGAACATGCTGGGGAAGGTGCCGTCCGGGTTGATGTTGCCCGAGGCCGCCAGACCGATGCCCCCGCTGATCGCGCCGGCCAGGTCGGTGATGATGTCGCCGAAGAGGTTGTCCGTGACGATGACGTCGAACCTAGCAGGGTCCTGCACCATGTGGATGGTCACCGCATCGACGTGCTGGTAGTCCACCGTGACGTCCGGGTACTCCTGCCCCACCGCGGCCACGGTCCGTTGCCAGAGCGCCCCCGCGTGCACCAGGACGTTGCTCTTGTGCACGAGGGTCAGGTGCCTGCGGTCGCGTCGCTGCGCGAGCTCGAACGCGTAGCGCACCACGCGCTCCACGCCGAAGGCCGTGTTGAGCGAGACCTCCGTCGCGATCTCGTGCGGGGTCCCGGTACGGATCGCGCCGCCGTTGCCGACGTACGGGCCCTCGGTGCCCTCACGCACCACGACGAAGTCCACGGCGCCCGGCGCTGCGAGCGGGGTCGACACGGCGTCGTAGACCTTCGTGGGACGGAGGTTCACGTAGTGGTCGAACGCGAAGCGGAGCTTCAGCAGCAGCCCACGTTCGATGATGCCGCCGGCGAGCCGGGGATCGCGAGGGTCCCCGCCGACCGCGCCGAGCAGGATCGCATCGTGGCCCGCGATCGCCGCCAGGTCGGCGTCGGTGAGGATGTCGCCGGTCTCGAGGAACCGTGCGGCACCGAGCGAGTACGGCGTCTCGTGGACCACGAGGTCGTCCGGGACGACCGCGTGCAGGACCTTCAGCGCCTCGTCGACGACCTCGGGTCCGATGCCGTCGCCGCGGATGACCGCGAGGCTGAGCTGCTGGGGCTCCGTCATGTCCGCCGCTCCCTAGAGGGTGATGTCGATCTCGCGCAGCGACGCGGCGTCGATGGTCGACCGCACGTGCTCGAGGATGTCGGCCGGGACCGGCGAGTCGACGGTGAGGACGCTGAGCGCCTGACCGCCGGCAGCTTCACGGGAGATCTGCATGGCGGCGATGTTGATGCCGGCCTCGCCGAACTCCTTGCCGTAGACCGCGACGATGCCGGGGCGGTCGGTGTACTCCATCACCACGTGGTGCTTGTCGAGCGCCACCTCGACGTCGTGGCCGTTGATCTCGACGAGCTTCTCGACCTGCTTCGGGCCGGTGAGGGTCCCCGAGACGCTGATCGCCGGACCGTCGGACTGGGCGCCGCGGATCGTCAGCACGTTCCGGTACTCGGGGCTGTCGGGGTCGGTGATGAGCCGGACCGTGACGCCCCGCTGGTCGGCGATGAGCGGCGCGTTGACGTAGGACACCTGGTCGCTCACGACGTCCGTGAAGACGCCCTTGAGGGCCGCGAGCTTGAGCACGCTGACGTCGTACGAGGCGAGTTCGCCGTGCACTTCGACGTCGATGCTCGTGACGGGCGACGTGGCGAGGGCGGTGAAGACCTGTCCGAGCTTCTCTACGAGCGGGATGCCGGGGCGCACGTAGGGGTCGATGACGCCCCCGGCGACGTTGACCGCGTCCGGCACCAGTTCGCCGCCGAGCGCGAGCCGCACCGACTTCGCGACCGACACGCCCGCCTTCTCCTGCGCTTCGTCGGTGGAGGCCCCGAGGTGCGGGGTGACGACCACGTTCGGCAACGCCACGAGCGGGGAGTCCGTCGGCGGCTCCGACACGAAGACGTCGAGGCCGGCGCCGGCGATCGTCTTGGCGGTCAGTGCACGGTGGAGGGCGTCCTCGTCGATGAGCCCGCCGCGCGCGACGTTCACGACGAAGGCGGTCGGCTTCATCAGGGCGAACTGGTCGTCCGACAGCATGCCCACCGTCTCCGGCGTCTTCGGCATGTGGATCGTGACGAAGTCCGACCGTCGCAGCAGGTCGTCGAGCGAGACGAGCTCGACCCCGAGCTGCTGCGCGCGCGCCGTCGTGACGTACGGGTCGTACGCGATCACCGAGACGCCGAAGGCCTGCAGGCGCTGCGTGATCAGTGCGCCGATCCGACCGAGACCGATGATCCCCACGGTCTTCTCGTAGAGCTCGACGCCGGTGTACGCGGAGCGCTTCCACGCGCCGGCGGCGAGGGAGGCGTGCGCGGCCGGGATGTGCCGGGCGAGCGAGAGGATGTGGCCGACCGTCAGCTCGGCAGCCGAGATGATGTTCGACGTCGGCGCGTTGACCACCATGACGCCGGCGGCGGTCGCGGCCTTGATGTCGACGTTGTCGAGACCGACACCGGCCCGTGCGACGACCTTGAGGTTCGGCGCGGCGGCGATCGCCTCGGCGTCGACCTTGGTGGCGGAGCGCACCAGGATGGCGTGCGCCTCGGACAGCGCGGACAGGAGCGCCGGCCGGTCGGTACCGTCCACGTTCCGGATCTCGAAGTCGGGCCCGAGGGCGTCGACTGTGGCGGGCGAGAGTTCTTCAGCGATCAGGACGACCGGCTTCGACACGACTGGAGTTCCTCACGAGAGACGGGCGGTATCCCACCATCGTATCGACGCGGGCAGACGGTTACGACCGCGCGTCGGGTCCGGTCCGGAACCGCCTGCCGGACGGGAGGCGCGGGACGGCCCCGTCTCGCGCCTCCCGTCCGGCGGCGGCGCCGTCCGCCGATGCAACCGGACGACGCGACCGGTCGCGGTGACGGGGACACGCGTGCCCAGGCGGCGTCAGTGACGCGAGAGGTCGAGGAGACTCGGCACGTAGAGCTGCAGGTCCAGCCAGACCGAGCCCGCCGCGGCGAAGGCGACCACGAAGACCGCGACCGTCACGGCGAGCCGTGAGCGGCGGGTGACCCACAGCGCGACCGCGAAGGCGAGGGGTGCGATCGCGATGTCGAGGACCAGCCAGACCCACGGGGTGCTGCTCCGGAGGGACGCGACGTCGGGGCCGGTGCCGAGGAAGGCGTTGAACTCGCGCACGGAGGCGGACACGCTCACCGCGTTGCCGACGCTCTGGACGGTCATGTACGCGAACAGCGCCGCGAACACGAGCCACACGACCACGCGACCGATGCGCGTGTTCCGGGGGTGCTCGGCCACCCGCCCGACGGCGGTCACCCGAAGCTCCGTGTCATGAGGAACGGCCACGGGAAGAGCGCGACGGCGCCGAGCAGCATCCAGAGCAGACGCGTGCGGGTGCGTCGCCCGCGGGCCGCCCAGAGCACGACCGCGAACCACATCGCCGGCGCGAGGATCGACAGGAACCGCAGGACGTCGACGAAGACGCTGAGCACGGTGTCCACGTTCGCCACGTAGGCGGTGGAGGCGGTCAGCAGCCACGCGACCGTGTAGAGCAGGTACACGCCGCCGAAGACCCCGAACCCGACGAGTGCGCCGGAGGTCTCGGGGGCCTCGGGATCGCGCTCCCCGCGGTCGTGGACCACCACCGGGTTGTGCGCCGCGTCGACGTGCGTGGCGTCCGCTGCGTCACCCCAGTGCAGGGCTTCGTCGTCGTCGTGGTCGACGGACCCGTCCGGTGGTGAGGCTGCCGTGGTCATGCGTCGATCCTACGAGGGACGGGCGACGCGCGGGACCACGCGGAACCCCGCAGGCCGCCGTGCAGCACCGGTCAGACGTCGGCGGGCTGCGCCTGCAGGACCTCGGCGACGACGTCGCGCACGGCCGGGAAGAGCGGGTGGCTCTCCATGAGGCCGGTCAGGATCTCCGTGAGCGCGTGGGCCGTGGCACCGGAGCGCAGCAGCGCGTGCAGCTCGATCGACTCGGGGTCGTTCTCGTCGTCGAACGCCAGCGCGACGCGCACGGCGCCGAGCAGGTGGTCGACGGGCAGTCCGCGTTCGGCGAGCTGGGACGCCGGCCCGACGAACCGCTCGCGTCGTCCGAGCTTCCGGAGCGGGTTCCGTCCGACGCGCGCCGTGCTGTCCGGCAGGTGCGGGTTCGCGATGCGGGAGAGGTTCGCGGCGACGTAGCGCGCGTGCTCCTCCGGGTCGAACCCGTGCTTGGCGACGAGGAGCGCCGTGGTCTCCGCGAGGACGCCGTCGACCTCGGCCCGGACGTCGTGGTCCTCGAGGGCTTCGCGGATCAGGCCGATCCCGCGGACGAAGCCGTGGTACGCCGCCGTCGCGTGGGCGGTGTTCACCGTGTAGAGCTTCCGCTCGACGAACGGCTGCAGGTCGTCCACCCAGGTCACGCCGTCGATCGCCGGCGGCTCGGCATCGGACGCGTCGAACGGCGTGCGCTCGATGATCCACTCGTAGAAGGGTTCGAGCACGACGTCGAGACCGCCGGACTGCCCGAGGACGCCGGACTGGTCCGGGACGATGCGGTCGATCGCGCAGTTGGCGAAGACGGCGTGGACGTCACGGTCCTCGAGGATGGGGGCGCGGCGGACGCTGGCGTGCAGCGAGTCGGTGGCGTTGAACGCGTTCTCGCACGCGACGATCGTCACGTCGCCGAGGTCGGCCGATCGTGCGGCCAGTCCCTCCGCGATGATCGGCGCGACGAGCGGGAGCGTGCGTGCGCCGACCGCGGTGGTGACCACGTCGGCTTCGGCGATGGCGCGGATGACCTGGTCACGGTCGGTCTTGCTGCTCAGCGCGCGGAACCCGTAGACGAGGTGCTCGACCGGCAGCTCGCCGACCTCGTGCACCACAAACCGTCCGGCTTCGTTCAGTGCGGAGACGACGCGTTCGTCGACGTCGACGAACGTGAGCTCGTAGCCGCTCGCCACGAGGAACTGGCCCACGAAGCCGCGCCCGATCTTGCCGGCGCCGATGTGGACCGCTCGTCTCGTCACCGCCATCCGACGATCCTCCCATGCCCGACGGTGCGGTCGTGACCGTCGGTGCCGGAGGCGGACGACGAGCGTCGCGCAACGCGGGTGCGGTCCCCGCGGACACGGCGATCCGCGGCGTCGGGGGCGATGAGGAGCAGCTGCATATCGTTCGGGTCACATCGAGAGGCGGCGGTGCTGGTGCACCGCCGCCTCGCCATCGAGTGGTGTCGCGGAAGACTACCGCGCCGCCGAGCCGTCCACGTAGTCGGAGTCGTTGGACTTCCACGCGAACAGCGCGCGGAGCTCGCGGCCCGTGGCCTCGATCGGGTGGCCCTCGCCCTTGGCACGGAGCGCCTTGAACTCGGGGGCGCCGGCGTCCTGGTCCTCGATGAAGCGCTTCGCGAAGGCACCGTTCTGGATGTCCGCGAGCACCGCCTTCATGTTCTCCTTGACGTCCGGCGTGATCACGCGCGGGCCGGAGACGTAGTCACCGAACTCAGCGGTGTCGGAGACCGACCAACGCTGCTTGGTGAGGCCGCCCTCCCAGATGAGGTCGACGATGAGCTTCAGCTCGTGCAGCACCTCGAAGTAGGCGATCTGCGGCTGGTAGCCGGCCTCGACCAGGGTCTCGAACCCGTACTGGATGAGCTGCGAGGTGCCACCGCAGAGGACGGCCTGCTCGCCGAACAGGTCTGTCTCGGTCTCCTCGGTGAAGGTCGTCTTGATGCCACCGGAGCGGAGGCCACCGATCGCCTTGGCGTACGACCACGCGAGGTCCCACGCGGAACCGGACGCGTCGACCTCGACGGCGACGATGACGGGCACGCCACGGCCGGCCTCGTACTCGCGACGGACGGTGTGGCCCGGGCCCTTCGGGGCGACGAGCGACACGTCGACGCCCTCGGGCGCCTCGATGTAGCCGAAGCGGATGTTGAACCCGTGGCCGAAGACGAGCGTGGCGCCGTCCTTCAGGTTCGGCTTGATGTCCTCGGCGTAGACGATGCGCTGCACCTGGTCCGGCGCGAGGATGACGACGACGTCCGCCCAGGCGGTGGCGTCCCCGGGCGTGAGGACCTCGAACCCGGCCTCTTCGGCCTTCCGGCGGCTCTTCGAGCCCTCCTGCAGGCCGACCTTGACCTCGACGCCCGAGTCACGGAGGTTGAGGGCGTGGGCGTGGCCCTGCGAGCCGTAGCCGATGACGGCGACCTTCTTGCCCTGGATGAGCGTCAGGTCGGCGTCGGCGTCGTACACGATGTCAGTCACGGTGGTGGTTCTCCTGTGGTCGGTTCGGTGGGGTGCTTGCGGAGTCTGGGTGGGACGGACGGGAGGCGCGGTGCGGATGGCGACCCGCGCCTCCCGTCCGTCGGTGGGGCGCGGTCAGCGCACCCGGTCGGTGATGCTCTTCGGCCCGCGGCCCATGCCGAGCAGGCCCGCACGGGCGAGCTCCTTGATGCCGTACGGCTCGAGCACGCGGAGGATCGCCTGGATCTTGCCGGGGTCACCGGTGACCTCGACGATGAGCGAGTCGTTCGCGACGTCGACGACCTGCGCGCGGAACAGGCTGACGGCCTCGAGGACCGCCGACCGCGACTGGTTGTCGACGCGGACCTTGACGAGCATGTGCTCGCGCTGGACCGACTGTGCGAAGTCCAGCTCGACGATCTTGATGACGTTCACCAGCTTGTTGAGCTGCTTCGTCACCTGCTCGAGCGGGAGGTCCTCGACGTCGACGACGACCGTGATCCGGCTGAGGCCGGCGACCTCGGTGTTGCCCACGGCGAGCGACTCGATGTTGAAGCCGCGGCGGGCGAACAGGCCGGCGACGCGCGTCAGCAGACCCGGCTTGTCCTCGACGAGGAGGGACAGGACGTGGCTCATGCGGTTTCCCCCGTCATGTCGGCGTCCTCGTCGTCCCACGTGGGGGCGAGGGCCTGGGCGTACTCGATGGACGAGTTGCTGACCCCCTGCGGGACCATCGGCCACACCATGGAGTCACGGCTCACGACGAAGTCGATCACGACCGGGCGGTCGTTCGTCTCGAGCGCGAGCTGGATCGCCGCGTCGACCTCTTCCGGCTTCTCGACGCGGATGCCGAGGGCACCGTAGGCGTCGGCGAGCTTGACGAAGTCCGGCACGCGACGGGTCCCGTGGCCGGTCTGCAGGTCGGTGAACGAGTGCCGACCGTCGTAGAACAGCGTCTGCCACTGCCGGACCATGCCGAGCGACGAGTTGTTGATGATCGCGACCTTGATCGGGATGTCGTTGATGACGCAGGTCGCGAGTTCCTGGTTCGTCATCTGGAAGCAGCCGTCGCCGTCGATGGCCCAGACCACACGGTCGGGCTGGGCGACCTTGGCACCCATCGCGGCCGGGACCGAGTAGCCCATCGTGCCGGCGCCACCCGAGTTGAGCCAGGCGTTCGGCCGCTCGTACTTGATGAACTGCGCGGACCACATCTGGTGCTGTCCGACACCGGAGGCGTAGACGGCTTCGGGTCCGCTCAGTTCGCCGATGCGGCGGATGATCGCCTGCGGGGCGAGCAGCCCGTCGGTCGGTTCCGCGTAGCCGAGCGGGAAGTCGCTCTTGAGCTGCCGGAGCTTCTCCCACCAGGCCTCGGTGGAGGCACGCTGGTCGGCGGGGATGCCGTCCCAGGCCTCGAGCAGGTCGGCCAGGACCTCGCGCGCATCCCCCACGATCGGGACGTCGGCGAACCGGATCTTCGAGATCTCGGCGGGGTCGATGTCGACGTGCACGACCTTGGCATCCGGCGCGAACTCGTCGGCCTTGCCGGTCACGCGGTCGTCGAAGCGCGCACCGAGGGCGATGATGAGGTCGCTGTCCTGCAGACCGAGCACGGCGGGCACGGTGCCGTGCATGCCGGGCATCCCGAGGTGCTGCTCGTGCGAGTCCGGGAACGCCCCCCTGGCCATCAGCGTCGTGACCACCGGGGCCCCCGTGGCCTCGGCGAACCGGCGGAGCTCCGCGGTCGCCCGGGAGCGGATGACGCCGCCCCCGACGTACAGCACCGGACGCTCGGACGCGGCGAGCAGCTGCGCCGCCGCGGCGATCTGCTTGCCGTGCGCCTTCGTCACCGGGCGGTAGCCGGGCAGGTCGATCTTCGGCGGCCACAGGTACGGCGCCGACTTCTGCTGGGCGTCCTTCGTGATGTCGACGAGCACCGGACCGGGGCGCCCGGTCGTGGCGATCTGGTACGCGGCGGCGAGCGTGGCGGGCACGTCGGCCGGGTCGGTCACGAGGAAGGAGTGCTTCGTGATCGGCATCGTGATGCCGACGATGTCGGCTTCCTGGAAGGCGTCCGTCCCCATCAGGGTCGAGAACACCTGCCCGGTGATGGCGATGAACGGCACCGAGTCCATGTAGGCGTCGGCGATCGCCGTGACGAGGTTCGTCGCGCCGGGGCCGGACGTCGCGATCGCGACACCGACCTTGCCGGAGGCCGAGGCGTACCCCTCGGCGGCGTGGCCGGCGCCCTGCTCGTGACGGACGAGGATGTGGCGGATCGTCTTCGACGCCATGAGCTCGTCGTAGAACGGGATGATCGCGCCGCCCGGCAGGCCGAAGACGTCGGTGATCCCGAGGTGCTCGAGCGTCCGGAGGACGGCTCCCGAGCCGGTCAGGATCTCCGGCGTCCGGCGTGCACCGGCGGCCGCGGACAGCGGAGTGGCTTCCGTGGGCATGAGGTGTTCCTTGCCTGGAGAGGTGGCGATGAGCGTGTGTCGACGCTAGGCCGTGACCGCGCCCTTGGCGGCGGACTGCACGAGCTTGGCGTACTTCGCGAGGACTCCGCGGGTGTAGCGCGGAGGCAACGGGGCCCAGCCGTCACGGCGGGCTTCCAGTTCGGCCGGGTCGACCAGTAGGTCGAGCGAGCGAGCGGGGATGTCGACACGGATGCGGTCGCCATCGCGCACGAAGGCGACTGGACCTGCGTCCACTGCTTCCGGTGCGATGTGGCCGATGCACAGGCCGGTTGTGCCGCCTGAGAATCGTCCGTCCGTCAACAGTAGTACATCCTTGCCGAGGCCGGCTCCCTTGATGGCGGCGGTGATGGCGAGCATCTCGCGCATGCCGGGACCGCCCTTGGGGCCCTCGTAGCGGATGACGACGACGTCGCCCTTCTGGATCGTCCCCTCGGTGAGGGCGTCCATCGCGGCGCGCTCGCGGTCGAACACCCGCGCCGGTCCCTCGAACACGTCCGCGTCGAAGCCGGCCGTCTTCACCACGGCACCCTCGGGAGCGAAGGAGCCCTGCAGGATCGTCAGACCGCCGGTGGCGTGGATGGGGTTGTCGAGCTTCCGGAAGACCTCGCCGTCGAGCTCCGGCGGGTCGATCTCGGCGAGGTTCTCGGCCAGGGTCTTGCCCGTGACGGTCATGCACTCGCCGTGCAGCAGACCGGCGTCGAGCAGGGCCTTCATGACGACCGGGATGCCGCCCTGCTGGTCGATGTCCTTCATGACGAACCGGCCGAACGGCTTCATGTCGGCCAGGTGCGGGACCTTCGCGCCGATGCGGTTGAAGTCGTCGAGGCTGAGCTCGACCTCGGCCTCGTACGCGATGGCGAGCAGGTGCAGCACCGCGTTCGTCGAGCCACCGAGGGCCATCAGCACCGTGATGGCGTTCTCGAAGGCCTCGCGCGTCAGGACGTCGCGGGCGGTGATCCCGAGGCGCAGCATGTTCACCACGGCCTCACCGGAGCGGTGGGCGTAGTAGTCACGGCGACGGTCGGCGCTCGGCGGCGCGGCGGACCCCGGGAGCGACATGCCGAGCGCCTCGGCGAGGCTCGCCATGGTGTTCGCCGTGTACATGCCGCCACAGGCGCCTTCGCCCGGGACGATCGCGCACTCGATCTTCTTGAGCTCTTCCTCGGTCATGGTGCCGGCCTTGCACGCACCGACGCCCTCGAAGGAGTCGATGATCGTGACTTCCTTCATCGTGCCGTCGGCCTGCTTGACGTAGCCCGGCATGACCGACCCGGCGTACAGGAACACGCTCGCCAGGTCGAGACGCGCGGCGGCCATCAGCATGCCGGGCAGGGACTTGTCGCAGCCGGCGAGCAGGACGGTGCCGTCCAGGCGCTCGGCGTTCACGACGGTCTCGACGCTGTCGGCGATGACCTCACGCGAGACGAGGGAGAAGTGCATGCCCTCGTGGCCCATGGAGATGCCGTCCGAAACCGAGATGGTGCCGAACTGGAGCGGGTACCCACCGCCGCCGTGGACGCCTTCCTTGGCGCCCTGGGCGAGCCGGTCGAGGGACAGGTTGCACGGGGTGATCTCGTTCCAGGACGAGGCGATGCCGATCTGCGGCTTCTCCCAGTCCTCGTCCCCCATGCCGACGGCTCGGAGCATGCCACGCGAGGTGGTGGCTTCGATCCCGTCGGTGACGACCCGGCTGCGCGGCTTGACGTCGATATCAGGCATGGGCCGAGTCTAGGACGCTTTGGGATACCACCCGGACAACAACATGCATCTGCATACGGTCAGGCCCGGGTAGCGCGGAGTCTCGCGAGCTGCTTCAGGACGTCGGTGAGCGCGGCCGGATCGGCGACGCGGTAGCCCGCAGCGGTGTCGCCCTCCCCCACCTTCACGCCGACGTCACCGTCGCGGAGCACCCGGAAGGCGTCCTCGTCGGTGACGTCGTCCCCGGCGAAGAAGACGGCGGCCGCCCCGCGGAGGTCGCGCAGACGGTCGATCGCATCGCCCTTCGTGACGTGCCGCACCGCGAACTCGAGGATGTCCTTCCCGCCGCGTTCGAGCACGTCGGGGTCGGCCTCGTGGGCGGCCCGGCTTGCCGCGGCGTCCGCCTCGGCCGCCACCTCGGCGCTCACCCTGCGGGTGTGCACCCCGTGCCCGGCGGGCTTGTGCTCGATCACGACGCCGGGGAACCGCGCACCGACCTCGTCGAGCGCGGTGCCGACGCGGGCTACCCGCTCCCGCTCGTCGTCGGTCAGCGCGGCTTCGTCGTGGCCGTCGACGCGCCACTCGACGCCGTGCGACCCGACGAGCGCCATCTCGTCCGGGGCGTGCGAGACCCGGGCCAGACTGTCGAGCGGTCGTCCGGACACGAGCACGACCTCGGTGTCCGTCGCGCGCTGCAGGGTGAGGACCGCGGCCCACGATCCGGGCAGCGCTCCGACCGTCGCCGGGTCGTCGGCGAAGGGCGCCAGCGTGCCGTCGAAGTCGAGCGCGACGAGGAGTCGCGGCGCAGCCGCGAGCGTCTCGAGGGCCGAGGTGACGACGGACGGGTCGTCGGTGGTCTCACGCATCACGGTCCTCCCGGGTGTCCTCGGCGGCACGCGCCTTCTGCGCGTCCTGGTCGAAGATCGACATGCCGTCCGTCGGTGCCTCGTGGCTCCGGTCCGCGGCCTTCCCGGACGGGTCGATCCGTGCGTTCCGGGGTGCGTGGTGGTCGAGCGCCTCCAGGAAGGAGCGCGACCACCGCGCCACGTCGTTCTCGCGCACGCGCTTCCGGAGCGCACGCATCCGCGTCGAGCGCTCACGACGCGGCATCTCGATCGCGCGCTGGATCGAGTCCTTGATCGCGCCGATGTCGTGGGGGTTCACGATGACGGCCTGCTTCAGCTCGTCGGCCGCCCCGGCGAACTCGGACAGGATGAGGACGCCGTCGTTGTCGAAGCGCGTGGCGACGTACTCCTTCGCGACGAGGTTCATGCCGTCCCGCAGCGCGGTCACGAGCATGATGTCGGCCGCCAGGTAGAGCGCCACCATCTCCTCACGCGGGTAGCCGTGGTGCAGGTACGCGATCGGCTGGTGCCCGATGACGCCGAGGTCGCCGTTGATCCGGCCGACGCTCAGCTCGATCTCGTCGCGCAGGGTGGCGTACGAGTCGACCCGCTCGCGGCTCGGACTGGCGACCTGGACGAGGGTGGCGTCCTCCACCGCGATGCGGCCGTCCTCGACGAGTTCGCCGAACGCCTTGATCCGGTGCCGGATGCCCTTGGTGTAGTCGAGCCGGTCGACGCCGAGCAGCACCGTCTTCGGGTTGCCGAGGCTCTCGCGGATCTCGCGGGCGCGTTCCTGCACCTCGGGCCGGTGGGCGAGTTCCTCGAAGGCCTCCGCGTCGATCGAGATCGGGAAGTGCCGGGCCTCGACGTGTCGCACGGTGATGCCCTTGCGGCTCCGCGGCGCTGCGGGGTCGTCGACCGGGACGTCGATCGTGGAGCCCTTGGTCGTGTAGCCCTTGATGTGCCGGACCGCCCGCAGGAAGTCGCTCGCGTCGTCGTGCCGCTGGAAGCCGATCACGTCCGCGCCGAGCAACCCGTCGAGGATCTGCGCACGCCACGGCAGCTGGGCGTAGATGCCGACCGGCGGGAACGGGATGTGGTTGAAGAAGCCGATCGTGAGGTCGGGGCGCTTCGCACGCAGCAGCGCTGGGACGAGCTGGAGCTGGTAGTCCTGCACCCAGACGATGCCGTCCTGCTCGACGATCTCGGCGATCTGCTCCGCGAAGCGCTCGTTCACGCGCTTGTAGGCGTTCCACCAGTCGCGGTGGTAGCTCGGGTGCTCGATGACGTCGTGGTACAGCGGCCAGAGCGTGTCGTTGCTGAAGCCCTCGTAGTACTCCTCGACGTCGGCGTCGCTGAGCGGGACCGGGACGATGTGGATGCCGTCGTTGTCGAAGGGCTCGACCTCGACCTCGGGCTGCCCGACCCAACCGACCCAGGCGCCGTCGTTCGCCCGCATGACGGGTTCGAGCGCGGTGACGAGGCCGCCCGGCGAGTGCCGCCAGCCCTCGTTGCCGTCCTCGTCGACGACGCGGTCGACGGGCAGTCGGTTCGAGGCGACGACGAGGGAGTAGCGGGCGCGGTCCGTGCGAGGTGCTGCCATGGGGTGGTGAGGTCTCCGTTCCGACCGGCTCGGGTCGCCGGGTCCGGAGCCGAAGTTACCAGCGCGCCGACAGCCGATCCACGGCGTGTCCGCGGATTTCGATATGCTGCATGCCGTGTCGGGGGGACACGAGGTGCCGCACGGGGCTGGCACCGCCCTCTCGGCGAGAGAGGACTCCTCCACCGTGAGCGACCAACCACCCGTTCCGCCCGTTCCGCCGCAGCCGCCACGGGGACCGGACCAGCCGCAGGGCGCGGGGCAGTGGACTGCCGGGCAGCAGTCCGGTGGACAGACCGGCGGACAGGCCGGTGGGCAGCCCGGCGGACAGCCCGGCGGACAGCCCGGCGGACAGCCCGGTAGGCAGCCGCTCGGCGGGCCGGGAGGCGCGGGACCGTGGGCCGGGCAGCCCGCCTCGACCGCGGGTCGGGCCAACGACCCGTTCGGTCGGCTCCTCGCCGCGATCCCTGGTCGCGACTGGCTGGCTGCCGTGCTCGCCGCCGTCGGCGGCTGGGTCGCCGCCTACGTCATCGCGGCGCTGTCGCTCCTGCTCACCGTCGCCGTCGCTGCGGCGAGCGCCCAGGACTCGGGCTCCACGCCCGGTTCCGGGTCCGGCTCGGGCTCGGTCCCGGGTCTCGGCGCCGCCGCCCCGAGCGTGCAGGACCTGTTGTCCGGCGTCAGCGTCCTGCTCGGGGCTCCGGCGCAGCTCGTCGCGATGGCGGACCTCGGGCGCCTGCACCTGGCCGGGTCGGCCGGGATCCTCGGAGTCTCCGGCTCCGCCGTGCTCGGCGTGGTGCCCGCGCTCGTGCTCGCCGCCCAGGTGGTGATCGCCGTGGTGCTCACCCGTCGCATCCGCACCCGGTCGCTCGGGCTGCTCCAGCTCCTGGTCACCTCGGTGCTCTCCGGACTCGTGCTGACCGCGATCACGACCCTCACCGGTCTCGTGCTCGCGATCCGGTTCCCCGCGATCACCGGTGTCTCCATCGAGCCGGTCCACGCCGTCGGTGTGGGGAGCGTCCTCGGGTCCTTCGTCATCGGGACGCTCACGGTGTTCCTCGCCCGCCCGTCCGCCGTCACGCGGGGCGGTGTGTTCCTCTGCCGGGCGCTCGGTGTCCTGCGGGTCGCGGCCACCCAGCTCGGCGTGGTGCTCGTGCTGCTCACCGTCGTGATGATCGTGGTCGCCCTCGTCGCCCAGCCCGCGTGGGGTTCGGCCGTGCCGCTCCTGGTCGGCAACCTCGCGGTGGCGTTCACGGCGCTCGGGTTCCTCGGCGGCGTCGGCGCTTCCGGCTTCGGATCCCCGGGGCAGACCGCCTCCGCCTTCGGTGGCGTCACCGGGTGGGTGTGGCTCGTCGTGCTGCTGGTCCTCGTGACCTCGTTCGTCGCCGGGTTGGCACTCGCCGTCCGTCGGAACGACCGGGTGCGCACCGCACTCGACTGGGTCGTCACGCCGGTCGTCTGGTTCGCGGCCGGGCTGCTCCTGCTGGTGCTCGGCACGGTCGTCGTGTCGTACCAGGCGAGTGGGCCGAGCGTCGTCGGCGGTGCCGGGTCGGTCGGGATCACGCCGTGGACGCCGGTCGTGTTCGCCCTGTGGGGCGCCGCGATCGAGGTCGTGGCGCGGTTCGTGGCACCGGTGCTCCTCCCCCGGCTCGGCGGCACGGTGCTGCTCCGCACCGCACGGGTCATCGGCACCGATCCGCGACCGATCGCCGCGGCGCCGTTCCCCGGTGGCGCAGCGTTCCCCGGTGCCGGACCGTTCCCCGGTGGCGCAGCGTTCCCCGGTGCCGCAGCGTTCCCCGGTGCGACCGCGGACCCCGCGTCGGACGCCGCGCGGGTGCCCACCGGGTCCCCCGCCGGGTCGCCCGCCGGGTCGCCCGCCGGCGCGTGGGCAACGACTCCCGGTGCGAGCGCCGCCTGGCCGACCGACGGGGGCTGGCCGCAGTCGACCGGCGACCAGCCGTTCCTCGGCGCCGGTGCCCCGGCACCCGCCCCGATGTCGCCGCGGGCGAAGAAGATCCTCGTCCGGTCGCTCATCGCCGCCGGGGCGGTCGTCGTCGTCGTGATCGCCGGAGCCGTCACGGTCTCGGTGCTCCGGGCGAACGTCTGGGGCCCCGCGCCCACGGTCCGCGCCTACGTGGACGCCATCGCATCGGGTGACGCCGCCGCGGCCGCACGGATGAGCGAGGTCCCCGACCACGCCACGATGCTCGACCCGACCGTCCTGAAGAGCGCGACCGACCGGCCCCGGTCCGTCCACGTGGGGCACGTCTCCACGAGCGGCGACACCGCCGTCGCGACGGTGAGCTACACGCAGGGCGGCAAGAACCGCTCCGGTCAGGTCACACTCCGACGCACCGGCACCTCCTTCCTGGTGAAGGACGAGTGGCGGATCACCCAGCCCCTCGCCCAGCCGGTGTCGATCACCGCGTCCGGAGCCCTGGAGGGCGCCGCGGTGACCGTGGCCGGCAAGAAGGTCGGCTCCATCAGCGACGGCACGTTCGAGTCGCTCGCCTACCCGGGGACCTACCGGGTCGCGGTCGGTGGGACGAAGTACTTCACCGGCGGCACGAAGTCGGTGTCCGTCGGGTCGTCGTCGTCCGGCTACGTCGACTTCGAACCGAAGGCGACCGACCGGCTCCAGCAGGACGCCGAGCAGTACGTCACCGACCTCATCACGTCGTGCGCGAAGAAGACGGACGTCGACTCGATGACGGGGTGCCCGTGGTACGGGCCCTACGACGCGGAGGGGCCGGTGAAGTACACCGTCAAGACGATGCCGAAGCTCAAGGTCGAGGCCTCCGGCTCGGGTTCGGTGACGGTGGAGAGCACCGCGGACGGGGTCATCGGGTACGACTACACGTCGTTCCTCGGGGACGCCGGCCACTCCGAGGACACGTTCGACGTCGACGAGTACCTCCGGGTGCAGGACGGCAAGCTCGTCTCCGGGTTCTGAGTCCTCCGGAGGAGCGGTGCAGCGGCGGACCGTCCACCGCGCGCTGTGCGACGGCCGACCCTGGCATGCCCGGGTCGGCCGTCTCACTAGGCTCGACGCATGGTCGTGACACGGGCGTGGCGGAACGGGACGGCGACGGAGCAGGACTTCCCCGTCGAGCGGATCTCGGACCTCATCGCCGACGACGGGGCCTTCGTCTGGGTGGACTACACCGACCCGCAGACGGCCGACCTGGAGCAGGTCGAGGCGGAACTCGGCTTCCACGCACTCGCGGTCGAGGACGCGATCGAACACGGCCAGCGCCCGAAGCTCGACCGGTACCGGGACAGCCTGTTCCTGGTCGTCTACGACGTGCGGCCGCTCGACGAAGCGGGCGAACTGGTGGCGCACGAGGTGAAGGCGTTCATCACCGACCGCGCGCTCGTCACGGTGCACGGTGCGGACGTCGACACCGCCGCGATGCAACGACGGCTCGACGCGAACGCGGACACCGCCGACCACGGCGTGCCCTGGCTGGTCTGGGGCCTGCTCGACGCCGTGGTGGACCACGCGACGAACGCGATCGAGGACATCGAACGGCGCATCGACGTGCTCGAGGACGACCTGTTCGAGCACGGCGATCCCCGCGAACAGCAGATCCAGCGCCGGTCGTTCCGACTGCGCAAGGCCCTCGGCGTGATCCGCCGCCAGGTGGTGCCGACACGGGACAGCGTCGGGTCGCTGCTGCACGGTGACGCGGAGACGATCTCGAACGGGATCCGCCCCTACTTCCGCGACGTCGAGGACCACCTGGTCTCCATCGCCGACTCGGTCGAACAGCTGCGGGACGCCGTGTCGAGCGTGCTCGACACGAACCTCAACCTGTCCTCGAACCGCCAGAACGTCGTCATGAAGAAGGTGACGAGCTGGGCAGCGATCATCGCCGTCCCCACTGCGATCACGGGTGCGTTCGGCATGAACGTGACGTTCCCCGGCGAAGCCCACTGGAGTGGCCTGTACGCGGCGCTGGGACTCGCGGTGGGCTCGTCGCTGCTGCTCTACCGGTCGTTCAAGCGGCGCGACTGGCTCTGACCGCCGGCAGCCCGACGCCGCAGACCACCGCGCGACTCAGAGTCTGAGCGCGAGGATCCCCGCCACGACCGTCAGCGGCGCGACGATGCACCCGAGCGCCATGTACCGGCCCCACGACAGGTGGACCCCCTCGGCCGACAGCCGAGCGTGCCAGAGGAGCGTCGCGAGCGATGCCCACGGCGTGATGAGACACCCGGCGTTCACGCCGATGAGGAGCGCCGCGTAGCGCAGGGCCTCGCCGCCCGCCGCGGGCTCGAGCACCAGGTACGCGGGGAGGTTGTCGATCGCGTTGGCGGCCACCGCCCCGGCACCCCCGAGCAGCAGGAGCGAGCCCGTGCCCGTGCCGCCGGAGAGCGCGCGGACGAGTCCGTCCGTGAGCCCGGCCGTGTGCAAGGCCTCGACGACGACGAACAGTCCGGCCGCGAACACGAGCGTCGACCACGGCACCCGCGACGGCCGGAGTTCGGCCGGGGCGCGGAAGGCCGCGACGGCGACGAGCAGCGCAGCCGCGACGACGGCCGCGATCCACACCGTGACCCCGGCCGTCAGCGCGACGACCAGGGCCACGAGCACGCCGGACGCGGCCCAGAAGAACACCGGGTCCGCGGGCGGCCGCACCATGACGGGCGTGTAGCGACCGAACAGGCGGCCGCGGAACACGACGAGCAGGACGGCGCACGGCACGACGACGCCGGCCAGCGCCGCCCACTCCATGAGTCCGGCGAAGGGGATCGGCCCGTCGAGGCCGATCCGGTCCACGGCGAGCAGGTTCGTCAGGTTCGACACGGGCAGGAGCAGCGACGCCGTGTTCGCCAGCCACACCGTGGTGAGCGCGAACGGCATCGGCGGCAGACCGACACGACGCGCGAGCGTGATGACGATGGGCGTGAGGAGGACGGCCGTGGTGTCGATCGACAGGAACACCGTGCACACCACCGCGAGGACGACGACCGCCGCCCACAGGCCGATCGTCCGGCCCCCGCCGACCCGGGCAGCGAGGTCCGCCAGACGGTCGAAGACCCCGGCGTCCGCAGCGAGTTCGGCGACGATCGTCAGTCCGAGGACGAAGCCGAGCACGGGCAGCACCCGGTCCGCGAGTGCCCCGAGGTCCGCGAGCGGCAGGATGCCGAGCACCACGCACACCGCCCCGATCACGAGCAGGACTCCCCCGATGACGGCCTGACGCACACTTGCTCCTCTGTGACGGTGCCGGCAGGGTCACCGGCGGCGCTCCAATGTAGTTGTCGGTAGCGTGGCTAGGACATTCGAAGGAGGCCTCTGTGCGCAAGTTCATGTTCAACGGTGCCGTGTGGAGTTCGCTGATCAGCGGCTACAGCGTGCTGCAGACCACCCGGCAGGGACCGCGCGACTGGCGGCTCGCGCTGACCTGGGTCGCGTGGATCGCGACGACGATCGTCGCCGTCGGCACGGTGGTGGAGGACGACCGCGCCGTGCGGGCGCGCCAGCCGTAGGCGGCGGTCTCCGGTCACGACGTGACCACCGACCGGACGGGAGGCTCCCCACCGGCACGGCCGGACCGCCGCTGGCGCGTCGGTCCGGAACCGGCGGCGTGGGCCCAGGTGCCTGCTGGCACCGCGCCTCCCGTCCGTCGTCGTGCGGTCCACAGGACCGCGCACTGTTCAGGGCTTTCCGAGCTTGGTGT
Organism: Curtobacterium sp. ISL-83; assembly: GCF_018613895.1. GTDB lineage: Bacteria > Actinomycetota > Actinomycetes > Actinomycetales > Microbacteriaceae > Curtobacterium. Next base: position 249,323 of record NZ_JAGGPH010000011.1, on the reverse strand, counting down.
GCGCTGTCCTCGGCGCCACCTGTAGCGTGGCGCGCATGACAGCGCAGAACGACACCGGTGTGAGCCGGGCGCCCGCGAACGACTTCTCGCACGAGCAGGAGGGCTACCAGCACGGGCTGAAGCCCCGGCAACTGCAGATGATCGCCATCGGCGGCGCCATCGGGACGGGCCTCTTCCTCGGGGCAGGAGGTCGGCTGCACACGGCCGGGCCGGCACTCGCGATCACCTACCTGGTGGCCGGTGTCTTCGCGTTCTTCATCCTGCGTGCCCTCGGCGAACTCGTGCTGCACCGCCCGTCGTCGGGGTCGTTCATCTCGTACGCCCGCGAGTTCTACGGCGAGAAGTTCGCGTACGCGGCTGGCTGGTTGTACTTCCTGAACTGGGCGATGACCTCGATCGTGGACACCACGGCGGTCGCCATCTACCTGCAGTACTGGAAGGCGTTCACCGCGGCACCGCAGTGGCTCCTGGCGCTCATCGCCCTGGTCGTCGTGCTGGCCGCCAACATGGTCGCGGTCAAGGTCTTCGGCGAGCTCGAGTTCTGGTTCGCGATCATCAAGGTCGTCGCTCTGGTGGCGTTCCTCGTCATCGCGATCATCTGGCTCGTCTTCGCGTTCCCCGTCGAGGCCGGCGGCCAGACGGTCCACACCGGCTTCTCGATCCTCGGGAACCACGGTGGCGTGTTCCCGAACGGCCTGCTGCCCGCCGTGCTCGTGATCCAGGGCGTCGTGTTCGCGTACGCCGCGATCGAGCTCGTCGGCACGGCCTCCGGTGAGACGCAGGACACCGAGAAGGTCATCCCGCGCGCCATCAACTCCGTCGTCTTCCGCATCGCGGTGTTCTACGTCGGCTCGATCGTGCTGCTCTCCCTGCTGCTGCCCTACACGGCGTACAAGGAGGGCCAGAGCCCGTTCGTGACGTTCTTCTCGTCGCTCGGCAACCCGCACGTGGGGGCCATCGTCGGCTCCATCATGAACTTCGTGGTGCTGACCGCCGCGCTGTCGTCCCTCAACGCCGGCCTGTACTCGACCGGCCGGGCGCTGCACTCGATGGGCATGAACGGGTCCGCGCCGAAGTGGACGACGAAGATGTCGAAGGGCGGTGTGCCGTACGCGGGCATCCTGCTCACCGCGGCCTTCACGGTCGCCGGGGTCGCGCTCAACTACTTCGTGCCGAGCCAGGCGTTCGAGATCGCGCTGAACATCGCGAGCCTCGGCATCATCACCGCGTGGGGCACGATCATGCTCTGCCAGATGCGGCTGCGGAAGTGGGCGAAGCAGGGGCTCGCGAAGGAGCCGTCCTTCAAGCTGCCCGGCGCACCCGTGACGAGCTGGCTGACCCTGGCGTTCCTCGCCTCGGTCGTCGTGCTCATGGCGATCGACTACCCCGTCGGTACGTACACGATCGCGTCGCTGGTCATCATCATCCCGCTGCTCGTCGTCGGGTGGTTCCTGCAGCGTGACCGGATCCTGCGCATCGCGTCCCTCCGCGAAGGCGTCACGGGTCCGTACCCGATCACCGGTCGGGACCCGGCGAACCAGGTCCGTCGCGGCGACGCCGAGGGCCCGGGCGACCGCGGCTGAGGCCAGGACCGTCCACCGAACGCCAGCGCACGTCCCCGTCCAGCGGGGTGCGCTGGCGTTCGGCGTTCCGCGGGCGGCGCACGTCGGTACGATCAGCGTGTGCCCGATCCCACTGTCTCCCCCACGCTCGACCTCCAGCTCGCCTGGCGTCGGAGCTTCGGCCGCGTGCGGGTCTTCCCGGACCGCGTCACGGCCGAGACGGACTTCGAGCGGGATGCGCTGACGCACGTCCCGATGGACGACGTCACGGGATGGCGGATCGAGTCGTGTGACTTCGACGCGATCTGCGTGGAGTTCGTCACGGCTGCGGACACGTACCGGGTGCTGCTCGACACCTCGGACGAGACCGTCGCCGGACTCGCACTGCGGCGGGTGCTCGGCGCGCCGCTGCCGTCCGAGTCCTGAGGGCGTTCCGGGGCGGGTTGCCTGCCACCGGCAGCGGTCGGGGTGGTCACACCAGTGCAGGCAGGACCGCCTGCCGCTGTGCGTCGGTCGGCCGCTCCGTCTGTCGGCATGGCCAACCCGACGGCGTGTCGGCCTGACGGCCTGTCGGACGGGAGGCCCGTGGCGGCGCCGCCACGGGCCTCCCGTCCGGCCGTGGCCGGTGCAACGGGTCAGACGAGCAGCAGGATGCCCGCGACCACGGAGGCGACCGCGATGACGATCGCGATGACGACCAGCACGAGGTGCACGCGGTAGAAGGCGGTCGGCCGACCGGCGGCGTCCCGTGCGCGGGTGTCCGTCGCGACGCGCTTGAAGAAGCGCGGCCAGGCGACGACGTTGAAGACGGCACCGATGAACAGGACCAGGGCGGCGAAGACGAGCACGCACCGATCCTAGGTGCGGCCGGTGTGACGGCTCCGCACGGACGAGCAGCTGACCGATGGCGCTCCACCGGGAGTGCACTGCTGGTGGTGCTCGGCCGCCCCCAACGCGGCCGAGTCCCACCAGCAGGCCGATCGGTCTGTAGCACTTGCTACAGACCTTACAGGGTCCGGGTGATTGCCGTCGAGTATCGATCGACTTTCCGTGTCGGCCGTCACGCTGACGCGCGCCACGTGCCGTCGCGCCGGGTCAGACCGTCTCGAGGACCGCTTCCGCCTCGGCCAGGACGTCCCGCTCGGTGGCGGTCAGGGTCGAACGGGAGACCCGGGCGCCGTCGTTGATCTCGACGATCACCCGGCTGAGTCGCGTTGCCGGGTCCGGCGAGCGGGGGTACTCGTTGTCGATGCCGATCCGCTCGTGCAACGGAGCGAGCCGACGGAGCGCCTCCTGCACCCGGCGATCACGTCGTGCCCGCCAGGTACGGTGCCCGATCACGAGCAGCAGCATTCCGGAGGCGACGCAGATCACTGCGCCGGGCGTCGTCACGTCGTACGGCAGCGCGAGCACGTGGGTGACGTCGAGGTGCCCCGCGAGGTGTGCCAGGTCCATGACGGCGACGACCACCATGCGGACGACACCCAGGACGCCGCCGACCACGAGCGCCCAGAGACCGATCCGGTCCGCCGTCGTCCGGGCCTCCCGGAGGCGCAGCATGCAGATCACCCCCGTCGCACCGAGCGCGAGCCCGAGGTAGACCGTCTGTGCGACCGAGTACACCGTCGCTGCCGGGTGCGATCCTGCCGCGAGCATGAACGTCGTGGTGGTCGGCGGTTTGTCGAGGACGGTGAAGGCGCTGATGATCACGACGCCGACGACGGCGCAGGACACGACGATCGCGGTGCGGAGCCATCGACTGGCCGCGCCGACCGCCTTCGCGACGCCCCAGAGCAGGGTGCTCGTGCCGGCCACCATGAGCGCGTCGCTGATGACGGTCACCAGGTTGAACCCGCCGAGCAGCGGGTCGAGCCACCGGTAGAGCGGATCGACGTTCGTCACGATCGTCGCGGCGAAGAGCAGGAACGTGACCGCGAGCGTGCGGTCCTGCCCGCGTTGCAGCACGAACAGCGTGACGGTTCCGCCGACCAGCAGCACCGCCTGTGCGACGGCCAGGATCACCCGAAGACCCCGCGGAACGCACTCGGGCGGTCACGGTGCCCGCGGATCACGGCCGCGAGCCGGTCGGCGAACAGCTCGGCTTCGCGTTCGAAGGCGTTCGCGAACAGCCCCCGTGCCATCGCGCGCTCCACCTTGTACTCCGGCAGGTCGGGGATGACGTCACGGATGTAGGCCGATTGTGCCGCGTGCTCCTGGTGTCGGTGCAGGACGTGACCGAGTTCGTGGCCGATGACGAACGACCGGAAGACCCGCGACGGCGTCGGGGAGATCATGATCAGGTGGTGGTGCTCGAGCGTGGCCACGAAGCCGCAGACGGGCTCGTCGGCCAGGAAGGCTTCCTCTCGCACGACGATCGGCTTGCCGACGACACTCGACGCCGCGGCGACCGCATCGTCGACGTCCGACCAACCCTCGGCCGCACCGCGCAGCCAGAACGTCTCGACGAGGTCGTCGGTCATGCGACGCTCCCCCGCTGCGACTCTTCCTCGAGCACCTCCGCGATGCGGCGGAGCGCCTCCGGCGAGAGCTCGCCGGGGAACGTGCGAGCGGCGAACCCGCTGACCCGCGCCGACCGGAGGGAGCGGACGAGGGCGAGCTGCGCGCCGATCCGTTCGGGGACGTCGCTGTCCTCGAGCAGGAAGCGGTCGTCCACCTCGAAGAAGCCCGCGAGCAGCCGCAGGAGCTCGGAGTCGCGGTTGCGGCGGCCGTCGCCCGAGAGCATGTAGGTCCACTTCGCGCGGGACAACGAGCCACCCCCGGCAGCGACGAACTCCTCGATCGCGGCGAACGGCACCGGGGACCCGCGCTGCGCTTCCTCGAAGTCGAGCAGCAGGTTCAGCCGACGGGCCAGCTCGGCGGCATCGAGGACGCCGCCCTTCGGATCGTGTGTCGTCATGGTGATCGGCCTCCTCCCCAGCCGCCGCGCGTCCGACAGAGCCGTCCGCGTGCAGCACATGCTAGCGCGGGGGGGGCCGACCTCGGGCAGGGGCGGTCGGGCGCGGCTGCGACGGGCGGGCCGCCGGTCCGTCGCGGGACGCCGGCGTCGGCGCGAGACGGGGCCGGGCGCGAGACGGGACCGTCTTCGCGAACCGGGCCCCGGCGCACGAGACGCCGCCAGATCCGGCACCGTCTCGAGCGCCAGCCACCGTCTCGCCCGCCCTCCGGCAGTGGGTGGAGCGCCGGGGTGCGGTCGATGATGCCCTGGAGCACCAGAAGCGCCCGCATGAAGTGGCGTCGTCGCACATCCGCGATGCGCTCCATCCCCAACCACTCCTCGCTGCCCGGCGCCACCGGCTCCCTGTCACGGCGTCCGAACCCGAACAGCCGCTGGTCAAACACGTCCGTGAACTCGTTCCGCCTCGGCAGCAGCCGCGTCCCGATCCGCAGTTCGGCACGTTCTCCGAGGTCATCCTCGTCGCCGTCCGACCCATCAGGATCAGCGACTCCTCCGCCATCACCAACACCCGCTGCCGCACCGTGATCGGGGTCTCCCGCGGCGCCGGCGTGCCCTCACGCACGAGCCGAAGCGTCTCGTCGCGGCCGAGGTGCAGGTCAACGGCCCACAGCACCTCCGTCAGCTTCGCCAGCTGCTCCCGCAGCGGCGCCGCCATCGCTTCCAACTCCGAACGGCGACGGGCGAACTCCGCCTCCATCTCCGCACGTCGCCGCTCCAACTCGGCACGAGCCCGCTCCTGCTGACGCACAAGTTCCGTCGTCGCGCGCGTCAACGCCGCCCGCGCGGTCCGCGCCTGATCCCGAGTCGCTACAGCGTCCTGACTCGTCAACGGCGCAAGCGCCTGCGAACGGTCCTCGTCGTCCGCTCGGTCCGGGTCAGCAGCGCCGGTGAGTGCGATCGGCACGTGGTCCTCCAGCAAGTCGCGTGACGCGACTGCGTCCACGTCCCCCTCAGCACCGCGGCTGCCACCCAGCGGCATCAGCAGTCGCGCTACCGCCGGCGCCGACCGTGGCCGCGTGAATCGCGCGCGGCCACGGGTCACTCGTCGGCAACCAGCGTGAGGAGACTTGGATACGGAGTTCCCCTAGATGCGATCTGCGTCGCTCATGGAACGTCCGTCGGCCTCGGATTGAGCGGAGTCCCGAGCTTCGGCGCGTCCCCGGGCACGCATCGGCCGTAGATGATCCTTCCGGCGTAGACATCTTCTGGACCGTCCTCGCGGGCGAGCGGGGCGCCCTGCCGGCGCTGCCGGGGGTCAGCAGCAGCACCACAAGGTCTACGGCGCCAGCACCCACCGCGTCGTCATCGACCAGCGTGAGGTCACCGCTTGGAACAGCATCTGACCGGACCCGCCCGGCGAAGTGGCTCAGTTGGTTGGTGTCGGCGTGGTGTCGATGCCCGGTGAGTGCTTGTACGCGTACTGCTCGGCGTTGAGCTGATCCACGTTGCCGGGAGCGCAAGGAGTCTGCGCCTCGATGGTCGTCCCGTGCACGGTGAAGCCGATATCGATGAAGAACCGACGCTCGTCGGACCCGCCGGCGGGGAACCGGAGTCGCACGCCCGGCGCGTCGCCGCCGATCGCAGTCCGATTGAGCTCCCACCCGTACTTCTTCCACTCGCGCTCGATCTGCTCCACGAGCGCCGGCCGCTCCGTGAGTGACGTGCCCCGGCCGAGACGAGTGATTGCCCACTGCGCGCCGCCGTCACCACACGCCCGCGCACTGGAATCCACTGGCTCCCACGACCCGCCCACAATCGCCTGCGTCTGCGCGACGTGCTCACTCAGTCGGTCCCACTCGTCCTTCGCCGACCCTCCTGCCTGTGCGGTCGTCATGCCCTGCTCCTGTCCGTGTCCGTTCGAAGCGCAGCCGGTGAGCATGAGCACAGCAACGCTCAATACGCCGACCGACCGAATCCAATGACTCCTCATGGGATCAGCTTCCCATCCGGCGTGTACCCGAGGCTCGTGTACGCAGTGCTCCGCAGCGATGAGGTCTCACGATCGAGGTACCCGTAATCGCCGACCGGCTGACCCTTCTCGATCGCCTCGGTAGCGGGTGTCGCCCCGTGTCCGTCCGACCCGTGATACGGCACGCCATCGACCGTCTGATCGTTCGACGAAAACGTGCGAGCACCCCAGATCGAACCTCCCGGGTTGAGCGGGTGCTCGCTCGGGAGCGCGATCCCGTACGACCGGTTCCCCGACAGAAGGCCCGGTTGCGAACCACCGTCGAGTGGCCCGGGCAACTCCGCCACTCCCCGGCCGATGTTCGCGATGTAGTCGTCTTTCGCTTGGCTCGCCCACGTGTGTCCTGCTGGCACGTGCACCGCGGAGACGTTCGGCACTGAGGTGTCGACGCCCGCCGATGCCAGCAGCGTGAGATTCTCCACCGGCGTCTTCGCCGCCGCCAACGTCGCGGTCGTTGTCCCGTAGGAGTGCCCCACCAGCGACAGGTGATCGCCCGGCTGCCACCCGCGGGTGGCAGAGACGCCGTCCATGAACGCATCGAGTCGCGCAGCACCCGCTTTCGCCTTCGCAGACGACATCACCTCCAGGCTCGGCGGCATGTCCGGCGTGTCATACCCCACCCACGCGACCGTCGCGACATTCGAATCGATATCGACCAGATGCGCAGCGGCCCTCTCAGCCGCTTGCAGATTCGCAGCCGCTCCCGTCCAGCTTCGGATACCCCCCGCGACCGTCGTCCCCATCCCCGGGACCGTCGTCGTTACCCGGGTTGCGGAGTCCATGTCGCCCACCGCGATCGCGGCCAGCGGGGGATGCCCCAGGGTGAGCGAGATGATCGTGTACGGCTGCTCCGCAGTCGAATCGCCCATCGTGGTGCGGATCGCCTTCAGCGCGCTCATGCGCTCGGTCAGACTGCTCAGCTCAGCTTGTTGCGCGACGGTCAGCTGCCCGCCACGGCTCACAATGCCGACCAGCTTTGCGTAGCGCTGCTCGTTGGCATGCAGTTCGTGAGCAACCATATTGCTGTTCGCTTTTCCGCGATCCGCATAGGAGACGCCATTGAGGTTCCCGATCACCGCCGGCAGCGCAGCGATCAGAGCATCCTTCGCTTCGCCGCTCAACCCTCTCCACCATGACGCCACGTCCTTCGCGTCCATTCCGGCCAGCCGATTGGCGATCCTGGGATCGTTCTTCAGCGCGGCGATGCTCTCCTTCTCGAGCGTTCCGAGCCACGTCAAGAACTGCCCGTCGCTCATGGCGGCGACGGTGCGCGCTGACACGAGCTTGCCGACGACGGACGGGTTCTCCAATGCGGACGCTGCTCGCCGGTCGGCCGCAGCCCGTCGTGTCACCAACTCGTCCCACTGCGCTGAGAGCCGCCCCGCCAGTCCCGCCAGGCCGGCCGCTCCGTTCTCCAGCTGCTGCAACCGAACTGTGTCGGACTCCACCGCATCGGAACTCTGCACCGTCAGCGTCGCATCGTGGATCGCACGGGCGTTCTCGGCGGCATCATCCGCGGCGTTCTTCTGCGCGGTCCTCAGGCGCTGCGCTTCGTCCTGGATCTGCTCCACCTCGCGTGCGTAGGCATCCAGCGCTGTTGCCGCCGCATCGAGCCGAGCAGCGATCCGCTGCGCACTCGCCGGGACCGTCGCTGCCTTGGCGACGAACTGCTGCTGCGCCTTCCCGGCCCACCCCGTCGACGCCGCCTCGGCCGCGCTGACGATGTGACGACTGCCTGCCCGGACCGCGTCCGAATGCTGCGTGTGCAGTCGAGCAATCCGGCGGATACCCGACGGGTCACCCGCGGTCGGATCGGCGGTCATCGTGCCTTACTCGCCAACGCACTGTCCGCCGCGATCATCGTCGACGCGGCATCCTCAACGTACGAAGTGAGCGTCCTCGCATCGGCACTCAGCGACTGAACCGCGGCATCATGTGCGGCAGCCGACGCCGCGAACGCCGCAGCCACCTCATCCGACCCGAAAGCGGCCCCGTCAGCGCCGGACAATGCCCGTTCAGACACGAACTTCGCTTCAGCCTGCTTCGCCTGCGACGCCACCCCGTGCATCGACCCCAGGTCGATCGTCAAATCCCCCAACACAGCCCCCCTCGTGACCCACCGACACCATAGCGCCACCCGAACGCAGGAGCACGCCCAGCCGCACAACGCAGCGGGCCGCGAGCGACACCAGCAAAGCGACTTCTCCTCCGCCACCGTTCGCCCATGACCGACGGCGGTACTGAGCCAGACCCCGAGAACGCGGCAGGCTTCGGCACCACGAGCACCTCGGGCGTGGCGCGCCGCACCATATCCGGGGAACGACGAAGGCCCCGCCGGAACCGGCGGGGCCTTCGTGATGGTGGTGCACCCCCTCGGACTTGAACCGAGAACCCACTGATTAAGAGTCAGTTGCTCTGCCAATTGAGCTAGAGGTGCGTGCTGTCCGGACGTTCTCACGACCGTGCTGCAACGGGAAACAACAATAGCATGGGTTTCGCGTGCTCCTGACCACCGGGGCACCGAACCGAACAGGAGCACCATGACCGATCGTCTCGTCGCCGGCGACACCGCCCCCGACTTCACCCTGCCCGACCAGGACGGTGTCGGGCACTCGCTCGCCGCGCTCCGTGGCCGCAAGGTCATCGTGTACTTCTACCCGGCCGCCTCGACTCCGGGCTGCACGACCGAGGCGTGCGACTTCCGCGACAACATGTCCTCGCTCCAGGCTGCCGGGTACGAGGTGCTCGGGGTCTCGAAGGACGAGCAGTCGAAGCTCAAGACCTTCCAGCACGAGCAGGCGCTGACGTTCCCGCTGCTGAGCGACCCCGACCTCGCCGTCCACCGGGCCTACGGGGCCTACGGGGCCTGGGGCGAGAAGAACAACTACGGCAAGGTCGTGACGGGGACCATCCGGTCGACGATCGTCGTCGACGAGGACGGCGCCGTGCAGCTGCCGCTCTACAACGTCAAGGCAACCGGACACGTGGCGAGCCTGCGGAAGAAGCTCGGCCTGGTCTGAGGGCGGCGATGAACGGGGGGCCAGGCGCCAGCTGGCACCGGGCCTCCCGTCCGTCAGCGGTGTCCGCTACGCACCATCGGCGCGCGCGAGCGCCGCGGTCACCGGACGGGACAGCACCAGCGTGATGCCGAGCAGCGCCGGGATGAGGAGGAACCACCCCACTGCCGGCACCCGGAAGACGCCCTGGAAGGCACCGATCGCCAGGGCCCCCTGCAGGACCTGCCAGACGATGATCCCGGAGCGGACCCACGGCCGGCCGTTCCGGAGGCCGACGACCAGCGATCCGAGCCACAGCGCAGCGATCGCCGTGAGCACGATCAAGGCGATCCCGGAGGCGACACTGGCGACCGGCGCGACGATGAGTTCGACGACGAGGACGACGGTCAAGACGACGAGCGCCAGGAACTCCGCGCCGACGACCACGAGGAGCGCGACGAGGGCCGGTGCGCGTCGGCCGGCGGGCTCGGACCCGGTGGGGGTGGTGTCGTGCACAGCGATCCTCCAGTCGGAACCCTTGATTTGGCCTTACCAGTATGGAACGATATTGGAGGTCGTTTGGACGGCACGATGTGGTGCGCGTCTCCCGTGGTTCGACGCTCCTCCCCCGAGCGTTCACGGGCGTCAGACTCGCTTCCAGCGGACTCCTCCCCCACGGGTGTCCCCTCATGCTCAGCATGCCAGCGTTCCGATCCCCCGAACTGCGGCCCCGGCCTGCCGTTCGAGCATCGATTTCAAGGAGCACCACACATGGACTGGCGTGACAAGGCAGCCTGCCTCACCGCGGACCCCGAGCTCTTCTTCCCCGTCGGCAACACCGGCCCGGCCGTCGACCAGATCGAGAAGGCGAAGTCCGTCTGCGCTCGGTGCACCGTGACCGAGATGTGCCTGCAGTACGCACTCGAGAACAACCAGGACTCCGGTGTCTGGGGCGGTCTCAGCGAGGACGAGCGTCGTGCGCTGAAGCGCCGCGCTGCTCGCGCTCGCCGCGCCTCCTGACCCGCGTCCGCTGACGCACTGACGCCCGTCGTCCCTCCGGGGACGGCGGGCGTCGTCGTGTACGGGGCGCGCGGGGCACTCGGTGCCGGCGGGGCACTCCGATCGCGCCCCCGTGCGGGGAGTGCGCCCCGCGGCGTCGGGGCGCGACATCCGCCGGCGGGCGCGACTGCCTGCAGGTGACGGCCCGAAGATGACGGCGTGGAGGCGTGTGGCCGGTCCGCCGGACGCAGGCCGCGCCTCCAGGCGGTTGCGTCCACGACACGTGGGTCGCGCCCGCACCTGCGCGTCGCGCCCCACAGCGTCGGGGCCCAGCGCCCGCAGGCGGGCGCGACGCTCCATGCGCCTGCCGCCCGAGCGACGAGCGTTCCTACGCCGCGGCGGTGAGCCAGCGGAACGGGATCGTGATGGTGACCTCGGTGCCGCTGCCGGTCAGCGTGTGCCAGTCGATGGTGCCGCCGAGCTCGCCCTGGATGAGCGTCCGGACGATCTGCGTCCCGAGACCCGAGCCGACCTTGCCCTCCGGGAGGCCGACGCCGTTGTCGCGGACCTCGATGTCCAGGTGGTCGTCGAACCGGTTCGCGACGATCTCGACCTCGCCGTCGCGGCCGTCGAGTCCGTGCTCCACGGCGTTCGTCACCAGCTCGGTGAGCCCGAGGGCGAGCGGCGTCGCGGCCTCGGACGGGAGCACGCCGAACTCGCCCGTCTTCTTCGGGCGCACGGTGGTGTTGTGCGAGGCGGCGACCTCCGTCACGAGTTTCAGCACCGAGTCGAACACCTCGTCGAAGTCGACGGTCTGGCTCAACCCGCTCGAGAGCGTGTCGTGCACCACGGCGATCGCGGCGACACGGCGCATCGCGTTCTGCAGGGAGGTGCGGGCTTCCTCGGAGTGGGTGCGGCGGGCCTGGATCCGGAGGAGTGACGCCACCGTCTGCAGGTTGTTCTTCACCCGGTGGTGGATCTCACGGATCGTCGCGTCCTTGGTGATGAGCTCGCGCTCCTGGTGCCGCAGCTCGCTGACGTCGCGACACAGCACGATCGCGCCGATCCGTTCGCCGTGGTCACGGAGTGGGATCGACCGGAGGGAGACCGTGACGCCCTTCGCCTCGATGTCCGCGCGCCACGGCGCACGCCCGGTGACGACGAGGGGCAGGGACTCGTCGACGTCGAGCTGCGAGCCGATGAGTTCCGTCGTCACCTCGGCGAGGGACTTCCGCTCGAGTTCCCCGTCGAAACCCATCCGGTTGAAGGCGCTCAGGCCGTTCGGGCTCGCGAACGTGACCGTGCCGTTGGTGTCCAGCCGCAGCAGGCCGTCGCTGGCCCGGGGTGCACCGCGACGCGGGCCGGCGGGAGCGCCGAGGTCCGGGAAGTCACCGGTCGCGATCATGCCGAACAGGTCGTTGGCACCCGCGGTGAAGTTGAGCTCCTGCCGGCTCGGGGTCCGCATCTCGTCCTGGTTGCCGTGGCGGCTGACCACGGCGATCGGGCGGTCGGTCGTCTCGGCGCTGTTCGCGGTCAGGCGGCGGAGGACCGGGATCGCGCGCACGCGGGTCGGGGTGTCCTCGTACCAGTCGGGCTCGGCGGAGTCGACGACCCGGGCAGTCGCGAAGCACTCGGTGATCTGCTCACGCCACTCCTCGCGGATCTCCTGCCCGACGATGTCGCGGTAGAAGAGCGTCGCCGCGGAGCTCGGCCGAGCGTGCGCGACCGCGACGAACGAGCCGTCCTCGGCCGTCGGGACCCAGAGCACCATGTCCGCGAAGGACAGGTCGGCGAGGAGCTGGAAGTCCCCGACCAGCAGGTGGAGCCACTCCACGTCGGCTTCCGAGGATCGGCCTTGGGCGAGGACGAGGTCACTGAGGGTCGACACGGAGTCAGTCTAGGTGCGCCCCACTGTGGACAACTCGCACTTTCCACACCGCGGATCCATCGGTATTTCGCATGTTGCATACGCCATACGCTCAGTCCCACCGATGAAAGGGGCACGGGTGGCAGATGAGGCACGGCGACACGACGAGGTGGCGACGCGGACCGCAGCGGGGACACCGGCGGCGACGGGGACACCGGCCGCCGACGGGACGCGGGCGGCGGGCGGGACGCCGGCGGGCGGGACGCCGCTCGTGGAAGGGACGCTGGCGGTCGGCACGCCGTCGACCGAGCCCGTCCCGACGGCGCTCGAGGCGCTCACGGGTCCACCAGACCCGGCCGAGACCGCCCGAGCACTCGGACTGTGCGTGGCCGAGGTCCTGACGGGAGCCCGCGAGGTCGACAGCATCTCGCGGTGGATCACCGACGAGGTGCACCGGCACCTCCTGCAGCGGGCAGCGTTCGCCGCCCGGGCACGATCCATCGGGCAGCGGTCCCGCGCCCGACCGGTGCTGTCGGTCGGCAGCGTGGTCGTCTCTCGACCGGCTCCGGGCGTGGCCGAGGCAGCGGTGGTCGTGCACACCCGCAGTCACGCGCGGGCGGTGGCGCTGCGGCTCGAGGAGCGGAACGGGCGATGGCGCGCGACGGCGGTCGTCATGCTGTGACGACGGACGGACGGGAGGGACGGTGCCAGCTGGCACTCGGCCCCCATCGTCCGACCCGGAGCGACGCAGCAACGTGCGGCTCGGAACGGACGGTGGGGGCCGTCCCGTCGATCAGGAGGGGTGCGGTCAGCCCTTCTTGGCGGCCTGACGACGCTCCGCGCGGTTGTTCGCCGACGCCTGGCCCGTGGCCGTGGCCGCGTTGCCGAACGAGGACCCCTGCTCTGGAACAGCAGCGGCCTCTGCCTCGGCCTCGGCCTGAGCGCGCTGCGCACGAGCCGTCGCGGCCTGCTCGAGGCGCCCGCGTTCGTCGCGGACCTCGACCTCGCCGTCGATCGACGGCGCCGAGTACTCGAGCCCGGAGACCTCGTCCTCGTCGAGGCCCTTGGCCTCGATGACGGCGTTCTCCCCGTCGGACTGCACCTGGACCTCGAGGTTGAACAGGTAGCCGACGGACTCTTCGCGGATCTGCCCCATCATGCTCTGGAACAGTGCGTAGCCCTCGCGCTGGTACTCGACGAGCGGGTCACGCTGCGCCATCGCGCGGAGGCCGATGCCGTCCTTGAGGTAGTCCATCTCGTACAGGTGGTCGCGCCAGCGGCGGTCGATCACCGAGAGCACCACGCGGCGCTCGAGCTCGCGCATCGCTTCGTCGCCCAGGAGCCCCTCACGCTGCTCGTAGGCGAGCTTCGCGTCGGACAGGATCTCCCGCGCCAGGAAGTCGCGCGAGGCCTTGCCCTTGGACCCGGCCTCGGTGATGACCTCGTCGATGGAGATCGAGATCGGGTAGAGCGTCCCGAGCTCCGTCCACATGGCGTCGAGGTCCCAGTCGTCCGGGGACCCTTCGCCGGTGTGCGTGTCGATCACGTCGTCGATGACGCTCTTCAGGAACGTCTGCGCGCGCTCGTGGATGTCATCGCCCTCGAGGATGTGCCGGCGGTCGCTGTAGATCGCTTCGCGCTGGCGGTTGAGGACGTCGTCGTACTTGAGGACGTTCTTCCGGATCTCGGCGTTGCGGCCTTCGACCTGGGCCTGGGCGGAACGGATCGCGCGCCCGACGAGCTTGTTCTCGATCGCCAGGTCGTCCGGCACGTTCGAGCGGCCCATGAGGCTCTCGGCAGCACCGGAGTTGAACAGTCGCATGAGGTCGTCGGTCAGCGACAGGTAGAACCGGCTCTCGCCCGGGTCGCCCTGACGGCCGGAACGACCGCGGAGCTGGTTGTCGATGCGGCGGGACTCGTGCCGCTCGGTGCCGAGGACGTAGAGGCCGCCGGCTTCACGGACCTTGTCGGCTTCTTCCTTGATCTCGGCCTTGACACGCGTGAAGACCTCGTCCCATGCGGCCTCGTACTCGTCCGGCGTCTCCGTCGGGGAGAGGCCCTTCGCGTGCATCTCCTGCACCGCGAGGAACTCCGAGTTGCCGCCGAGCATGATGTCGGTCCCTCGACCGGCCATGTTCGTCGCGACCGTCACGGCCCCGAGACGACCGGCCTGGGCGACGATGGCGGCTTCACGCGCGTGGTTCTTCGCATTGAGGACCTCGTGCTTGACGCCCTTCTTCGCGAGGAGCTTGGAGAGGTACTCGGACTTCTCGACGCTCGTGGTGCCGACCAGGACCGGCTGGCCCTTCTCGTGCCGTGCGGCGATGTCCTCGGCCACCTGCTCGAACTTCGACTTCTCGTTCTTGTAGACGAGGTCGGTCTGGTCGAGGCGCACCATCGGCTTGTTCGTCGGGATCGGGACGACGCCGAGCTTGTACGTCGACATGAACTCGGCCGCTTCGGTCTCGGCGGTACCGGTCATGCCGGAGAGCTTCTGGTACAGGCGGAAGTAGTTCTGCAGCGTCACGGTGGCGAGCGTCTGGTTCTCGGCCTTGACCTCGACACCCTCCTTCGCCTCGATCGCCTGGTGGATGCCCTCGTTGTAGCGGCGGCCCATCAGGATGCGGCCCGTGTGCTCGTCGACGATGAGGACCTCGCCGTTCATCACGACGTAGTCCTTGTCCTTCTTGAACAGCGAGACGGCCTTGATGGAGTTGTTCAGGAACGAGATCAGCGGGGTGTTCGCGGACTCGTAGAGGTTGTCGATGCCGAGGTAGTCCTCGACCTTCTCGATGCCGGGCTCGAGGACACCGACGGTGCGCTTCTTCTCGTCGACCTCGTAGTCCTCACCCGGGGTGAGGCGCTTCGCGATCGAGGCGAACTCGGTGAACCACCGGTTCGCTTCGCCCGAGGAGGGGCCGGAGATGATGAGCGGGGTGCGGGCTTCGTCGATGAGGATCGAGTCGACCTCGTCCACGATGGCGAAGTAGTGGCCCCGCTGCACCATGTCGGCGGTCTGCCACGCCATGTTGTCGCGCAGGTAGTCGAACCCGAACTCGTTGTTCGTGCCGTACGTGATGTCGGCCGCGTACTGCTCACGGCGCTCGGCCGGGGACTGGTTCGCGATGATGCAGCCGGTCGTCATGCCCAGGGCACGGAAGACGCGGCCCATGATCTCGGACTGGTACGACGCGAGGAAGTCGTTCACGGTGATCACGTGCACACCGCGGGAGGGGATCGCGTTGAGGTACGCGGCCGTCGTCGCGACGAGGGTCTTGCCCTCACCGGTCTTCATCTCGGCGATGTTGCCCAGGTGGAGGGCCGCGCCGCCCATGAGCTGCACGTCGAAGTGCCGCATGCCGAGCGTGCGCTTCGCGGCTTCCCGCACGGCCGCGAAGGCCTCGGGCAGGAGGTCGTCGAGGGTCTCGCCGTTCGCGTAGCGCTCACGGAGTTCCGTCGTCTCGTTCTGGAGTTCGGCGTCCGTGAGGCTCGCGAAGTCGTCTTCGAGGTCGTTGATCGCCGAGGCGTACGCCTTCAAGCGTCGGAGGGTGCGTCCTTCACCGATGCGGAGGACCTTCTCCAGCACGTTTGCCACGTGAGCTCCTTAACGAGGTCGTGCCGCGCGACCTGCGCGATGCGATCAGCCAGCAATGCTAGCAACCCGTTCGATCCCTGGGCTGTGAGCAGCGCGACTGGTGGACACAGCGGAGTGCGCGGCCCGCGAACGGACCGCGCACACCGGTTCCGGCCGGACCGGACGATCGCCTCAGGCGATCGCGGAGGCCGGTTCCTGCTGTTCCTGCTCCTGGTGGACGGACGCCACGGCTGCTCCGGCCTCGCCGTCGAGACCGATCACCCCGTAGTCCCAGCCCTTGCGGCGGTAGACGACGCTCGGCCGGTGCGACTCGGCGTCGACGAACAGGTAGAAGTCGTGTCCGACGAGCTCCATGTAGTACAGCGCGTCGTCCACGGTCATCGGGGAGGCCTCGAACACCTTCTGGCGGATGACGACCGGGCTGTACACCTCGGTGTCGTCCTCGTCCTCCGACGCGACGGCCACCGGGATCGTGCCGGTGGCGACGTCCTCGATGAGCTTGCCGTCGGCCGGCACCACGCCGAGCTGCTCGAAGCCGGTGCCCGCTGCCTCGGCGACGGAGGTGGGGCGGTGCCGCCCGCGGTGCACCTTGCGGCGGTCGCGGGCCCGCCGCAGCCGCTCCATCAGCCGCGCGAACGCGAGGTCGAACGCGGCGTACTTGTCCGACGCCGCAGACTCGGCGCGGACGAGGGGGCCAGGGCCGATCAACGTCAGCTCGATGCGGTCCTCGCCCTGACTGCTGCCCGACTTCTCGTGGTGGCGGCTCACGCGCACCTCGAATGCGAGGGCACGGTCGGCGAGCGCGTCGATCTTCTCGGACTTCTGCTCGACGTAGGTCCGGAATCGGTCGGTGACCCCGACGTTCCGTCCTGTGATCGTCACGTCCATGTGGCGGCTCCCATCCAGCTTCGGCGCGTCGCCTCCGTCCGGCGATCCCGAACGCCTTGCCGCGAGGCTAGACCCGCTGCGGCACCGCCGTCACCCTGTCCCCGCGAGTCGGACGGGACGCCCACCGGACACTCAGCGGACACCGGGCGTTCACGGGGTGGCCAGCAGCGCGTCACCGACGCGTCACCGCTCGACGCTGGCGACCGCGACGCAGCGCACGACGCGTCCGCCTGCCTGCCGGACGGCGCGGACCGCTTCGGCCATCGTCACCCCCGTCGTCACGACGTCGTCGACCACCACGACGTCGCGTCCGGCGACCCCGCTGGCGAGCAGGGACCCGACGGTGGCGTCCACGCGTTCGACCGCCGTGCGCTCCTTCTGCCCGGCACCACGGTCCGATCGACCAAGGGCACGCCGGCCCCGCCAGCCCGACGGGCGCCGTCGCAACCGGGCGACGACACGCTCCCGTCCCGCCCCGGACAGCCCGGACCGCCGGCTCCGGGACGACCACCGCCCGCCGCGGGCCCGGACTCCCCCGCGCGCCAACAGCAACACGACCGGGTCGAACCCGCGCCGACGAGCACCCTGCCGTGACGGCGGGACGCGCAGCAGCACGGTACCGGGCGGTGCCTCGGCGAGCGCCGCCCGCACCAGTGCCCCGTACCGCGCCCCGAGCGGCCGGGCGACGTCGACGCGGCCCCGGAGCTTCAGTTCGAGCAGCAGGGTCCGCACCAGGCCCTCGTACTCCCACGCGGCGTCCAGGCGGACGCCGGCGACGAGCCGGACGCGTCGCGGCCGTCGGTCGAGGTCGGCCCGGCACGCCGGGCAGAGCGCATGGTCGGGGCGCTCGCACCCGAGGCAGCGCACGGGCAGGAACAGGCCGAGGACGGCACGGAACGCGTCTGCCCACGGTGACGGGGTGGCACCGGCGGCCATCGCCGCCGGTGCGGAGGTCGGTTCGTCCATCCCCCCATGCTCGTGGCGACCCGACGGCGGACGGTGGCCGTCCCCGGGAACGGTGGACGGGCCTCCAGTCCGACGCCGCTGTGGAGGAGCGGGGGCCCGGCGCGCGCTACCGCAGGATGCCGAGGACCACCGCCGAGACGCCGGTGGCGTCCCAGCCCCCGCCCGTCGACTGGACGACCGACCCGTCCGCCATCCGCAGCAGCAGCGCACCCCCGCTGCCGCCGGCGATCGCGGTCGCGCGACCCTCCGGACGGGGCAGCGTGCTCGTCTGCCCACCGACGGTCGTCTGGACCACGCTCGGTCCGGTCGCGTCCTGTGCGACCGAGGCGATGTCGACGTCGCTGACCCAGGCGGCGCCGATGGCGTCACCCGTTGCGGCCTGCACGTGCACGGGCGGGCCGAGCGCCACCGGTGTCCGGTCGGAGCCACGGTTGATCGCCATCACGTACAGGCTCGGCCCGTCGTCGGTGTCGAGCAGCGCCAGCGCCCGCGTGGAGTCGCGGGAGACCTGGAACGACACCAGCTTGCCCCGCGGGAGCGTCGTCAGGACCACGTGCGGGTCCCCGCCGAGCCCGTAGGCGGTGACGTGTCGGCTGTCCGACGACCTCGCGGTCCACACGAACCCGAGGTCGTCGATGGACGGTGGGACCAGGTCGCGGTTCGTGTCCACCCGCAGGGACGTGCGGCCGCGGACGACGATGGCGCCGTCACGGTTGCCGACCGCCGCCGTCGTGCCGGACGCCGACAGCGCGATCGACGTCGGTCGCAGCGCCGCGATCGTGTCCCCCAACCCGCTGCCGAGCTTCTGCACGACACCGGTCCCGGGCGCGGCCAGCCCCACGACACCGTGCTGTTCCACGAGCGGACGAGGGTCGACGTCCGGATCGAGCTGCGCGGTGGTGCCGGTGGACTCGGGCACCGAGAAGTTCGCCCCCTCGATGGTCATCGTGACCGACGAGACCGTCGCGACCGAGGCGAGGGACTTGCTGAGCTGCTCCCGCATCCGCAGCTTGTCCTGGGTGCTCGCCCGGAGCGCGTCGCTCGACAGGTCGACCTGGGCCGTGCCGCTGTCGATCGTCACCGCGTTGAGCGAGAGCTGCGTGCCCTCCGGGAAGGACGACACCACGGCGCCCTTCAACCACTCGGCCGGACCGGCGAGCAGCGCGCTGACGATGCGGGTGCTCGTCGACGAGCGTGCGAGGAACCACCGCTCGTCGGGGACGAAGTAGCGGAACGTCGGGTCGAAGAAGTAGAGCGCGTGCTGTTGGAACACGGACTCGAAGCTGACCGGGGTCAGGATGATGCCGTCGGGGGCGTAGGCGATGCGCCACTCGCCGCCCTGCCGGGTGAACTGGAACGTGAGGGTCGACGGGGTGGGCCGGATCGCCTGGGTGTACTCACCGTTGCTGTCGACCGTGGCGCTCGCCGTCATCGTGTAGGTGAGCTCGCGGTCGCCGGCGCGTGCCACCGCCCCGCTGCCCTGACGGATCGTGGTGCTCTGCCGCGGGTTCCACTTCTGCGAGAACCCCGAGGCCAGGAACTGCCGGGCGATGGCGTAGTTGTCCTGCGCGCCCGTGGCGGCCGCGATGAACCCCCGGAGGATCGTGGTCTGGTCCGACCCGCTCGTCGGCCCCTCCGGGCGGAAGTCGACGCCCGAGACGGACTCGTCCTTGATGGTCTGGCCGGTCCGGACGTCGCCGCCGGTCGGGATGGCGGCGCAGGCCGACACGGCGACGAGGGTCAGGGCGGCGAGCGTCACGGCGGCGAGACGGCGGAGCCGTCCGCGTCGCACCGACGGGGTCGCGGGGTGGGTCATGCGTCCTCCCGGACGGCGCGCGGGCCGTCGTACGGTTCGTCGAGGTCGGGCAGCGGGATCGCCGAGGTGACCGGCATCGCGCCCTCGGTCCTCGGCAGCGTGAGCACGAACGTCGAGCCCTCGCCGGGGCGGGACCAGACGTCGATCCGGCCGCCGTGCAGGTTCGCGTCACCGAGGCTGATCGCGAGCCCGAGGCCGGTCCCGCCGATCGTCCGCTTGCGGCTCGGGTCGGCACGCCAGAAGCGGTCGAACACCCGGGCCGCGTCCTCCGGCGGCATGCCCACCCCGTGGTCCCGCACCGCGATGGCGACCGAGCGCGCGTCGCTGTCGACGATGACCTGGACGGGCTTCGCCTCGCCGTGCTCGATCGCGTTGCCGACGAGGTTCCGCACGATGCGCCGCACCCGTTTGGCGTCGAGCTGCATGGTGGTGTGGCCACCGGGGGTCACGAGCTGCAGCTCGATGCCCGCGCGGTCGGCGAGGGGCCGGAACTCGTCGACGATGTCCGTCGCGAGCGCTGCCGGGACGACGGGCTCGGTGTCGAGCTGGACCGCCTGCGCGTCGAACCGGGAGATCTCGAGCAGGTCGGCCAGGAGCATCTCGAACCGCTCCACCTGGGTGTGCAGGAGCTCGGCGGTGCGTCCGATCGCGGGCTCGAACGCGTGCCGGGCGTCGTACAGCACGTCACCTGCGAGCCGGATCGTGGTCAGCGGTGTGCGGAGCTCGTGCGAGACGTCGGACACGAAGCGCTGCTGCACCCGGGAGAGCTCCGCGAGCTGCGTGATCTGCCGACTGACGGCGTCCGCCATGCCGTTGAAGCTCCGGGCGAGGGTGGCGATGTCGTCCTGGCCCTTCACGGGGATGCGCTCGTCGAGTCGTCCGGAGGCGATCTTCCGGCTCGTCTCGGCCGCACCCCGGATCGGCACGACCACGAGTCGCACCACGAGCGAGGTGACCAGGGCGATGAGCACCATCAGCGCCACCCCGCCGATGGAGAGCGTCTGGGACACGAAGTCCAGGGTCTGCTGGGCGTCGGAGAGGTCGTACACCAGGTAGAGCTCGTACTGGCCGGCGCTCGGGATCTGCAGGGTCGACCCGACCGCCAGACCGGGTTGGCGGCCGTGCGCGTCGCGGAGCTGCACGGGTTGCAGGCTGAGCCGCCCGGTGTCCTTCCCGACGGCCTTCCGCAGGTCGTCGGTGATCACCTCGTCCGGGAACCCCGGCGTCACGATGGTCTGCAGGATCTGCGGCGTCGACTGCCCCGGGGTCCGCTCGATCGCGATGCTCGTGCCGCCGGGGCTCGTCGTGTTCGACAGGATCGCCTGCTGCGCGTCGTTCTGCAGCGTCTCGAGCTCGGTCTGGTTGTTGTCCTCGGCGGCGGTCGCGGCGTCGAAGATGCCCTGCGCCACGATGGTCGCCCGCGCGGACTCCGCCTCGATCTGGTCGCGGCGCTGCGCGTAGACGTTGTTCGAGATGCTGATCATCACCGCGGTCCCGATGATCCCGATCGCGAGTCCGGTCGTCATGACCGTGATCGCCACCGAGCGCACCATCAGGGAGCGTCGCCAGAGGTACGCGAGCGCGCGCCATCCCCGGCGCGCCCACCGACGCAGACGCCGCCGCATCCGACCGACGGCGGCCATGGTGCTCAGGCCCCTCCGGCCCGGTACCCGACGCCGCGGACCGTCGTGACGATCTTCGGGTTGTCGGGGTCGTGCTCGATCTTCGCGCGGAGCCGCTGCACGTGCACGTTCACCAGACGGGTGTCGGCCTTGTAGTGGTAGCCCCACACCTGCTCGAGGAGCATCTCGCGCGTGAACACCTGGCTCGGCTTCTCGGCGAGCGCGCGGAGCAGGTCGAACTCGAGCGGCGTCAGCGCGATGACGGCGTCACCCCGACGCACCTCGTGCCCGGGGACGTCGACGGTGAGGTCGCCGGCGTGCAGCACGCTGGCGTCCGAGGCAGTGGGCCGCAACCGGGTGCGGATGCGGGCGACGAGCTCCTTCGGGTTGAAGGGCTTGACGATGTAGTCGTCGGCGCCGTTCTCGAGGCCGGCGACGACGTCCGCGGTGTCGCCCTTCGCCGTGAGCATGATGATCGGCGTCCCGCTCTCGGCCCGGAGGCGCTTGCACACCTCGATGCCGTCGATGCCCGGCAGCATCACGTCGAGGAGCACCAGGTCCGGCTTCGTGCTGTGGAACGCCTCGATGGCGTCGTTGCCGTCGGCGCTGAACTCGGGCTCGTACCCCTCCGAGCGGAGGACGATGCCGATCATCTCGGCGAGGGCCTGGTCGTCGTCGACGACGAGGATGCGCGGTGTCATGTGATGTGGACTCCGTGGTGCGGGCAAGGTGGTGCCGGGTACGGCATCCCTGCTCACGATAGCCGAGGCCCCATCGGGAGACGTTTTCCGCCAGGATGGGACCGTTCGCGTGTCCGCTACGCGATCTCGACGTGAGGGGGCGGGTCATGTCCGGTTGGCAGGTGCCAGGGGGCGCGCAGGACGCGCCGACGCCACGGACAGGAGGCCCACAGGGCCCCGCCACGCCGCCACCGCCCGCCTCGGGGCCGGGCCCACTGCCCGGGCCGTTCCCCGGCCAGGGCTTCCCGCCCGGTCGTCCGCCCGTCGGTTCCCGCCCGGTGATCCCCCTCCGGCCCCTCGGGTTCGGCGATGTCCTCGCCGGCGCGTTCACGGTCTTCCGGCGCAACGCCCGGGTCCTGCTGCTCTGGAGCGTGCTGCTCAGCGGGGTGCTCGGGTTGCTCTCGACCCTGGCCAACGCGTTCACGCAGTCCGCGCTGCAGGCACGGCTCGCCTCGGCGTTCGACGCGCAGTCCGGGGACCCCAGCCCGGTCGTCGCCGGGACGGCCACGCTCGGGCTCGTGCTCGCCGTGGTGCTGCCCTTCCTCACGTACCTCGGTCGTGGCTTCCTGGTCGCTCCGGTCGCGACGGACACCGGACAACGGGTGCTCGGCCGCCGCGCGATGTTCCGCGGCATCTGGGCCCTGCTCGCCGGACGGCGCTGGTCCGTGGTCGCGTGGATGCTGCTGCAGGTCGCGGCCGGTGCGGTGATCGGCGGGATCGTGGTGGTGGTGTTCATCGGGTTCATCGCGGCGCTCGCCGCCGGACGCTCCGGGGTCGGGGGCTTCGTGCTCCTGATCCTCGGGGTGTTCCTCGGGTTCGGGGTCCTCCTCGCCTGGCTCGGCACGCGCTTCGCCTTCACCGTGCCGACGATCGCGCTGGAGGGCCGCGGGGTCTTCTCGGCGGCGGCGCAGTCGTGGCGACTCACCCGGGGCGCGTTCTGGCGGACGTTCGGGATCCTGCTGCTGGTCCAGGCGATGTTCGGGTTCGCCGCGTCGATCGCGGCGCTCCCGCTGAGCATCGGTTCCGCGCTCGCATCCGGCGTGTTCGACCCGCTGAACCAGACCGGCAGGGGCACGGGGACACCGGGCGCGCCGAGCGTCGGCTCGGTGGTCGCGATCGTGATCGGCAGTGTGCTGGTGATCGCGGTGCAGTCGATCACGGACGTCCTGAGCGCGTCGGTCACCACGTTCCTGGCGATCGACCGGCGCATCCGGACCGAAGCGCTCGACCAGCGCATCGCGTCGCACCTGGACACGGGGCAGCCGGCGGACCCGTTCGCGCCGGCTGAACCGGTCGTGCGGGCGCCGTGGAACGGAGCGCAGGGCCCGACGCAGCAGTGGCCCGCCCAGCAGTGGCCCGGGCAACAGTGGCCGGCGCAGCAATGGCCCGGCACCGGCACCGGCCCCGGCCCCGGACCCGGACCTGGACCTGGACCTGGACCTGGACCGCAGCAGTGGCGCTGACCGCGGTCTCACCCGACGAGGCCCGCCGACTGCTCGAACACGAGCTCCAGCGGTCCGAGTACGCCGGCGCACACGTCACCTGGTGGGACCGGGCGTCGCAGGGGTTCTTCGACTGGCTCAGCTCGATCCGACTCGACGGCCTCGGATCCCCGGCCGTCGGCAACACCCTGCTCTGGATCGCCGGCATCGTCCTCGTCGCCGTCGTGGTGCTCGTGGTGGTCGCACGGGGGTTGCCCCGCCGGCGGGCCCGGTCGGCGGCCTCCGACGACCGGGGTGTGTTCGACCCGGACGACCTCCGCTCGGCACGCGACCTCGGTGTGGCGGCCGCTGCCGCCTACCGAGCCGGCGACTGGGACGGCGCCGTGCTCGACGGGTTCCGCGCGTTGGCGCGCGGTCTCGGTGAACGGGATCTGGTCCCCGACCTGCCGGGCGCGACGGCGCGCGCCATCGCCGACCGCGCCTCCCGTCCCTTCCCGACGGCGGCCGGGCGCCTCGAGCACGCCGCGGCCACGTTCGACGCGGTCCGGTACCTCGGCTCCCCCGCTGACCAGACGGCGGCCAGCAGGGTCCTCGAGACCGAGCGGGCGATCCGCGCCGCGCGACCCGCCCGCGCCGACGAGCCGGCGGTGCCCGCGTGAGCGTCACCGCCGTGCGGCCGACCGCACCGCAGCCCGGCGCGCCCGACCGAGCGGGACGACGGCACCGGTTCGGCCCCTGGGTCCTCATCGCCGTGCTCGTCGTCGTGTTCGCCGCGCTCACCGCCGCCGTGCAGGGCCACGACCGCGCGGACCCGACCGCGCTCGACCCGGACTCCGCGACCGCCAGCGGTTCCCGGGCACTCGTCCGCGTGCTCGAGCAGCGCGGCACCCGGGTCGACGTCACGTCCCGGGCGGACGCGGTCGACGGCCGCACCGTGCTCGTCGACGACCCTCGCGGCGTGCTCGACCCCGCCGTCGCACGGCGCATCGCACGCCAGGCCGACCACGTCGTGCTCATCACGTCCGACGCCACGACCCTCGACGCCTTCGGTGTGGGCGCCGAGCCCTCCGCCGACGTCCGCGGACGCGCCACGGTCTCGACGGCCTCCTGCACGATCCCCGCTGCGGCCGCCGCCGGGTCGGTCTCCGCCGCGGGTGCCTCGTACCGCGTCACCGACCGGGCACGGAGCGACGGCGACGTGGAGGTGTGCGCGCCCAGCGGCTCCGGCGACCAGCGTGCGTGGGGGCTCGTGCGTGCGACGACCCCCGGCGGCGACGTCACGGTGCTCGGAACGACCGCGGCGCTCCGGAACGACACCATCACCACGGCCGGCAACGCGGCGCTCGCGCTCGGCCTGCTCGGGAGCGACGACCAGCTGACCTGGTACACGCCGGTTCCGGGCGGCGCCGACGCGGCGCCCGTCCTCGGGGACCTCGCACCGCCGTGGGTGCCGAGCGTCCTGGCATTCCTCGGGCTCACCGCCGTCGCCGCGGCCGTCTGGCGAGGCCGTCGACTCGGCCCCCTCGTCGTCGAACGACTGCCCGTCGTCGTCCGTGCCGCCGAGACGACCGAGGGGCGTGCCCGGCTCTACGCCAGGACGCGCGACCGCACACACGCCCTCGACACGCTGCGGGTCGCGGCGATCCGACGCATCGGACGCGCGCTCGGCCTCCCGCGGTCGGCACACGTCGACGAGGTCGTCCGCGCTGCGGCCCGTGCGACCGGCATCCCGGACGCCCGTGTCGGTGCCGTCCTGGTGGGCGGCCCGGTCCAGGACGACCCTGCCCTCGTCCGGGGTGCCGCGGCACTCGACGACCTCGAACGCGCCGTCCGGCGATCGACCTCCGGCGACCCCGTCGCCTCCTCCGACCACGACCGAGACCGACCAGGAGCACGACCGTGACCGATCTCCCCCCGTCCGCACCGCATCACGCCGCCAGCGACGGAGCGCCGGCACCAGGCGCCGGTACGACCGCGACCGCGACCGCGACCGCGACCGATCCACTCCGGGAGGCGTTCGGTCGCGTCCGGACCGAGGTCGCCAAGGCCGTCGTCGGGCAGGAGGGCGCGGTGTCCGGGATGATCGTCGGCCTGCTCGCGCAGGGCCACGTCCTGCTCGAGGGCGTCCCGGGCGTCGCGAAGACGCTCCTGGTCCGGAGCCTCGCGGCCGCGCTCGACCTCGACACCAAGCGGATCCAGTTCACGCCGGACCTGATGCCGGGCGACGTCACGGGCTCCCTCGTCTTCGACGCCTCGACCGGGTCGTTCCCGTTCCGACCCGGACCGGTGTTCACGAACGTGCTCCTCGCCGACGAGGTGAACCGCACACCCCCGAAGACCCAGTCCGCGTTGCTCGAGGCCATGGAGGAACGCCAGGTCAGCGTCGACGGCGCCGCCCGGGCCCTCCCGGAACCGTTCTTCGTCGCCGCGACGATGAACCCCATCGAGTTCGAGGGCACCTACACGCTGCCCGAAGCGCAGCTCGACCGCTTCCTGGTGAAGCTGACGCTCGACGTCCCCCCGCGTGACGTCGAGTGGCAGATCCTCCGCCGGCACGCCGACGGGTTCGTGCCGCGGGACGTCCGGTCCGCCGGGATCGAGCCGGTCGTGGGCGTCGACCAGGTCCTCCGGGCGCAGCGGGCGGTCCGGGCCGTCGGCGCGCGGGACGACGTGCTCGCCTACATCGTCGACCTGGCGCGGGCCACGCGGCAGGCGCCGTCGGTCCGGGTCGGCGTCAGTCCGCGTGGTGCGACCGCGCTGCTCGCGGCCGCGAAGGCGTGGGCCTGGCTCACCGGGTACGACGCCATCACGCCGGACCACGTGCAGGCGATGGCGCTCCCGGTGTGGCGGCACCGCCTCCGGGTCGGGGCTGACGCCGAGCTCGAGGGCGTCGGCGCGGACGGCGTCCTGCAGCAGGTGCTCGAGCAGGTCCGGGTGCCGATCTAGTGGCCGTGTCGGGCCGCTTCGTCGCGTTCCTCGCGGTCGCCGTCCTGCCGACGGTGCTGTTCGGCAGCGGGTGGGCGGGGATCGCGTGGGTGGCCGTGGTGCTCGCCGCCGCCGGCGTCGACCTGCTCCTCGCCGCCGACCTCGGGCGGGTGCGGGTCGAACGCCGGATGCCCCGGCTGGCACGCCGCGACAGCACCGCCGAGGGCACGCTCGTGCTCGCGAACGACGGGTCGCGCACGCTGCGCGGCGTCGTCCGGGACATGTGGGAACCGTCCGCGGGCCGAGTACCGCGTCGCGTCCGGATGGACGTCCCCGCCGGTGAACGCCGGACCGCCCGGCAACGGTTCGCACCGTTCCGACGCGGCCGACGGCGGAGTGCCGGCGTCGCGGTCCGTGCGTTCGGCCCGCTCGGGCTCGCCGCGCGCCAGCGGGTCGTCGAGACCCCCGGGGAACTCGTCGTCACCCCACCCTTCCGCTCGCGACGGCACCTGCCGTCGCGGCTGGCCCGGCTCCGCGAGCTGGACGGCGAGACCACCCTGCAGCTCCGCGGGCACGGCACGGAGTTCGACTCGTTGCGCGACTACGTCCGGGGCGACGACGTCCGCTCCATCGACTGGCGCGCCACCGCACGGCGACAGGACCTCGTCGTCCGGACGTGGCGGCCCGAACGCGACCGCCGCGTGGTGATCGTGGTCGACGCCGGTCGCGCCGGTGCCGGTCGGGTCGAGGACGAGCCGCGGTTGGACACGTTCATCGAGTCGGCCCTGCTCCTCGGCGCGCTGGCAGCGGCCGCCGGTGACCGCGTGGACCTCGTCGTGCTGGACGACGCCGTCCGCGACCGGGTGCACGGCGCGACCCGGAACGACGTGGTGCAGCGGTTCGGCGAGGTGCTGGCGCTCGCAGAGCCCGGACTCGCCGCGACCGACTGGGGTTCGGTCCCCGCGATCGTCGACCGCATCACGACATCGCGGTCGCTCGTCGTGCTCGCGTCGAGTCTCGACTCCGTCGGGGCATCCGGCGACCTGCTGGCGGTCCTCCCCCGCCTGACCCGACGCCACGCAGTCGTCGTGACGAGCGTCGAGGACCCCGCGGTCGAGCGGATGGCGGGCGGCGCCCTCCGTCCGACCCACGAACCGTCGGCGACCCGCGCGCCGGGCGAGACCGGCGCACCGGCGGTGACCATCCGCGGCCGTGGCCGACGGGGCGGCCGTGCTCCGTTCCTCCCGTCCGGCGCGCAGCGCGACGTCTACCGTCGGGCGGCAGCGGCACGCACGCTGCTGGACGCCGACGGCGTCGCCGACGCAGCCCGTCGTGTCGGCGCGGAGGTCGTCCGGGGGCGGCCGGAGCAGGTCCCGCCACTCGTCGCCGACGCCTACATCCGGGCCAAGGCCACCGGGAGGCTCTGACGCCCCTGCCCGGGCGGCCAGCGCTGGCCGTCAGTCGGCGACCAGCGCGGTGGCGCCCCGGTCGAACTCCTCCAGGTCGCCGCGCTCCCCCGCCCGGTGCGCCCGCCCGCCGAGCACCCACTGGTAGGCGAGCACCGACGCGAGCGCCACGGTCCCGATCGCGATCTTGACCGGCCACGGCCAGGATTGCCGCGTCACGACGCCCTCGACCAACCCGGACAGCAGCAGGGTGAGCGTCAGGCCGATCGCGATGGTGATGAGCGCGCGGCCGTCCTCCGCGAGTGCCTGCGCGCGGGTCCGCGACCCCGGGGCGACCCAGGACCAGAAGATCATCAGCCCGGCCGCGCCGGCGAGGAAGACCGAGTACAGCTCGAGCTGGCCGTGCGGGGCGATGTAGAGGAAGAAGTCCCCCAGTCGACCCTGCGAGTGCATGATCGCCGCGGAGACCCCGAGCCCGATGGCGTTCTGTGCGATCGAGTACGGGACGAACAGCCCGGTGATCCCGAACGCCACCATGCTCGCCGCGATGTACGCGTTGTTCGTCCACACCTGCGCCGTGAACGCTCCGAGCCCGTGGGCCGAGTAGTAGCCGACGAAGTCCTGCGTCGCGTACCGCCGGAGCGCCGCGGGCGTGCCGAACGTCTCGACCGCACCCGGGGTCGAGGCGATCCACACCCCCACGACGACCGCGACGACCGCCGTCGCGGCGGCGACCCAGATCGTGAGCCAGCGGATCCGGTAGAGCGCGGCCGGCAGCTGGAGCGTGAAGAACGTCGCCACGGCGGTGAGCGGATCGACGGGTGTCCCCGTGAAGCGCAACCGCGCGCGGAACAGGGTGAGCGAGAGGCGGTCCCCCGTCGTCGTCCGGGCCGCCGCACCGCGGATGCGCGCGAGGTCGGTCGCGGCCTCCTGGTACCCGGCGAGGAGCCGGTCCACGTCGGCGCCGCTGGTGTGGCGTGCCCGCGCGAGGCGGTCGAGTTCCTGCCACCGGTCACGGTGCACCTCGGCGTAGGCGTCCAGATCCATTCGTCTCCCCCGTCGTCGCGTCCGACAGAATGGTCCCATGCCGAAGACCCGCGTGCCGCGCGACCTCGCCGATGCCCGGTTCGTCCGCGCGCTCGACGACACCGACGACGAGCTCGTCGTCGGTGAGGCCGTCGCCCTCGACGTCCAACCGGCCGGCATCGCACTCCGGCTGACCGCGGCGCTCCTGGACGGGGTGTGCCTGATCGCCCTGTACCTGATGCTGCTCATCGGGACGGCACGGCTCCTGCCCGACGCCGGCGACGCGGCGTGGACCGCGGTGGCGAGCATCGCGATGCTCGTCGGCGTCCTCGTGCTGGTTCCCGCCGCGGTCGAGACGGTGACGCGGGGCAAGAGCGTGGGCCGCTACGCCACCGGGACCCGGGTCGTGCGGCTCGACGGCGGCTCGATCACGTTCCGGCACGCGTTCGCCCGGGCACTCGTCGGGATGCTCGAGCTCTGGGGGTCACTCGGCTCGATCGCGTTGCTCGTCGCGCTGTTCGGGTCGCGACCACGGCGCCTCGGGGACCTGCTCGCCGGGACGTTCGTGCAGCACGAGCGGCTGCCCAAGCGTCGGGAGCCCGAGGTCCACCTGCCACCGGAGCTCACCGCGTGGGCCGGGGTCGCGGACGTCTCACGCCTGCCCCAGCGCCTCGAGAACCGACTCGGGGCGTTCTTCCGCGGAGCCGCCGACCTGCGCCCCGAGCTCCGGGAGGGCGCGGCCCGGTCCCTCGCGGCGGCCGTCGCGGAGTACGCGCACCCGGTGCCGCCGGTGCCGCCCGAGGTGTTCCTGGCCGGGGTCGCCGTCCTCCGGCGCGAGCGGGACCTGCGGGCGCTGCGCAGCCGAGCCGACACGCTCGGCGCGGCCGCGCGCACGGCGACGGCGCGGCCTCCGGGCTTCCCCCGCTGACGCTGGCGACGCGCGGGCGCGGTTCGCTGACACGGTTCGAACCACGTTTCCGACATCGAACCGGCGTTCACGCCTGGTTCGATGTCGGAATCGCGGTTCGATGCGGCGCCCGGCGCCCGGCGCGCCGCCGCGGCCGCGGCCCGCGCCGCTCAGTACCGGTAGTGCTCGGGCTTGTACGGCCCCTCGACCGCGACACCGATGTAGGCGGCCTGCTCCGGCCGGAGCGCCGTCAACTGCACGCCCAACGCGTCGAGGTGCAGCCGCGCCACCTTCTCATCGAGGTGCTTGGGGAGCACGTACACGCCCGTCGGGTACTCCTCGCGGCGGGTGTGGAGCTCGATCTGCGCGAGCACCTGGTTCGTGAACGAGTTGCTCATCACGAACGACGGGTGCCCGGTGGCGTTGCCGAGGTTCATCAGTCGGCCCTCGGACAGCACCAGGATCGAGCGCCCGGTCGGGAGCCGCCACTCGTGCACCTGCGGCTTGATCTCGACCTTCTCGACGCCCGGCAGGGCCTCCAGCCCGGCCATGTCGATCTCGTTGTCGAAGTGGCCGACGTTCGCGACGATCGCCAGGTGCTTCAGGGCGAGCATCTCGTCGACGCCCACGACCCCGAGGTTGCCCGTGCAGGTGACCACGATGTCGACGATGCCCGCGACGTCCGCCAGCCGCGCGACCTGGTAGCCGTCCATCGCGGCCTGCAGCGCGCAGATCGGGTCGACCTCGGACACGATGACGCGCGCACCCTGCCCGCGGAGCGCCTCGGCGGCGCCCTTGCCGACGTCGCCGTACCCGACGACGAACGCGACCTTGCCGCCGATCAGGACGTCGGTCGCACGGTTCAGTCCGTCGGGCAGCGAGTGCCGGATGCCGTACTTGTTGTCGAACTTCGACTTCGTGACGGAGTCGTTGACGTTGATCGCGGGGAACTTCAGCTCGCCGTTCCGCGCCAGCTCGTACAGGCGGTGGACACCGGTCGTGGTCTCCTCCGTCACGCCCTGGATCTCCGCGGCGATGCGGGTCCAGCGGTCCGTGGACTCCTCGAGCGAGGCGGCGACGGTCGCCAGCACGATCTTCCACTCGGCGCTCGCGTCGGCGTCGGCGACCGGAGCGACCCCGGCGGCCTCGGCGTCGGCGCCGGTGTGCACGAGCATCGTGGCGTCACCGCCGTCGTCCAGGATGAGGTTCGGGCCCGCCCAGTCGGCTCCGGCCTCGGCGGCTTCGGCGCTCCAGTCGAAGATGCGGCTCGTGCACCACCAGTACTCCTCGAGCGTCTCGCCCTTCCACGCGAACACCGGGACACCGGCGGGGGCGTCCGGGGTGCCGGTCGGGCCGACGGCGACGGCGGCGGCGGCTTCGTCCTGCGTCGAGAAGATGTTGCAGCTCGCCCAGCGCACCTGCGCGCCGAGCGCGACGAGCGTCTCGATCAGGACGGCGGTCTGCACCGTCATGTGGAGCGAGCCGGCGATGCGGGCACCGGCGAGCGGCTGCGAGGCGCCGAACTCCTCGCGCAGGGACATCAGACCCGGCATCTCGTTCTCGGCGAGGCGGATCTGGTGGCGACCGGCCTCGGCCAGGGAGAGGTCGGCGACGCGGAACGGGACGGCGGTCTGGGTTTCGCTGGGCATGCACCCAGTCTCCCACGCGCACACCGCTGGGCCCTGTGCGCGATGGCGCGGTACCGCACCGCTCGGGGCGACCGGCCTGGAGGCACGGATCACCTCAGCGGGGTCCGTCGCGTCGGCAGGACGGTCGTCCGGGTGACGCGTGCCGGCAAGACCAGGCGAGCCGACCAGGCGGCGGGCCAGGCGGCGGGCCAGGGCGCGCACCAGGCGAGCACGGTCGGACGAAGCCGACCGCACGGAGGACGCAGGTCGACCTGCTCACGCGGGTCGCGCCTCCCGGCCGCACGCCGCAGGCGCTCGTCCGTCAGGACGCGTCGCGCGGCAGGCGCTCCCGCCGGACGATCTGCCACCCGCGGGGCACCCGCAGGGAGGCCGCGTGCCGACCACAGAGGTCGTACCCGTGCGGCTCGACGCGGGTCGACAGCGGTCCGATCACGACCATCGAGTCGGCGTAGTCGTACGTCAGGGTCGCCCCAGCGCTCGCGCCACACGCGACCTTGCTGCAGATCCGTACGTCCATACCGCTGTCGACCCTACCGGCCGCCGTGCGGCAGGGCCCGCGCGCGTACGATGTGGGGATGCGCCGCAAGCCCCGACTCGTCACGCCCGTCGACCGCGGTCGGGGTCGGTCCCGGCACGGCCGGGGTGGCCGGTCGAGCGTCACCGGACCGGACCTCGCCCCCGTGATCACCCGGGCCGAGGCCTTCGACCGGACCGTCGGCGACACCGCGCACTACCTGCTGCAGCTCTGGCCGGAGGAGCTCCACGGTGTGGTCTTCCAGGTCGCGGACATGCCGACGGACGCCTCCCAGCCGGACGAACTGCCGCGGTGGCGCGTCGACCACGAGGGCCGTCGCGTGACCCTCTTCCGGATCCCGGTCGAGCGCGTGAACCGGAGCCCGGAGAAGGACGACGCCGACCGTCGGATCATCATCGAGACCGCGGTGTTCCGGGCCGTCGGGGAGCTCATCGACAAGGACCCCTGGGACCTCGCACCGGACCGCTACCGGCACTGGTGACCCGAACCGATCAGACTGACCCGCGCCACGCGGGCGACATCGGGTTCCTGGCTCGTAGCCCGGACGCGGGGCGCGGCGGCGCTCAGGGGTAGACGCGCACCGGTGTCGAGACCTCGGTCGCGGCTCGCACTGGGAACCCGGCGATCCCGTCGCCGCCCATGTAGGTGACCCCGGCGACCAGGCCGTCGGTCCCGGTCAGCACGAGCTGCTTCGCCGTCGGCACGATGAGCGTGTTCGTCCCGCCCGAGACCACGGACACCCGCTGCTGCTCGTCGCCCGAACGGATCGTGACCTGCGCGTCCGACCGGGTCGGGTTCACGAGCGTCAGGCGCTGGTTCTCTCCCGGCGCGAGCGCCGTGATCGCGCTGCGGCCGAGCGGTTCGGCCGACGCGAACCAGCCGAGGTCGCTCTGCCCGGCATCGGTGGGTGCCGTGGTGCGCACCCCGGCGACGATCGGCTGGGTCGAGGTCACCGTGAACGAGTAGCGGCCGTCCGGGAAGTCGTCGAGCGCGACGTCCGTGACCACACCGGCCTCCGCCGTGGCGTTCACGGTGGACCCGCCGCCGTCCGAGGTGGTGATGCCGAGCGTGACCCGGGCCGCCGTCGCGCCCGGCACGAAGAGCCGGACGATCGGCACGGCGTCGGCGGTGTCGCCGCCCCGCTGCGTCTGCTCCGCGCCCTGCAGCACGACGCCGGGGACGATCTGCGTCCGCGACGGAGCAGCGCTCCCGGACACGATGTCGAACCCGCCGGGCGTCAGCGTGCGGACGACGGTCTCCTGCATGTGCGCGACGATCTGGCCGCCGGAGGACACGACGTGCACGACCGTGGAGCCCTGGTTCGAGACGAAGCCCGACAGGGGGACGACCTTCTGCGTGTTCGGGGCCACGACGATGCCGGCCGTCCCCGGGGCGCTCACGATGCCGTTCGCGTCGTACACGGACAGGTCGACGGTGGCGTTCACGTCGGTCGGGTTCGACAGCGTGATGAGGCTCGTGCGGCCGGTCTCCGTCGAGCCGCCGACCAGCCACGTGGACTGGGACGGGTCGTCGCACGAGGCCGCGCCCGCACCGACCAGGTCACCGCTCGAGACGCTCTGGTAGCTGCTGCCGGCGACCTGCGGGGTCGTCCGGCCGGCCGGTGCGGTCAGGAGGCGCGGGTTGCTCCCGCCGGTGCTCGACGGGTCAAGCGAGGTCCGTTCGACCGTGGACCCGGTGGTCGCGGTGGCGACCGTCGGGCTGCCGACCGCGCTCGCCTTCGTGGCGTCGTTGCCCGCGTCGTCGGAGAGCCGCAGGGCGCTGCCCGCGCAGACCCGCTCGGCGTCGGCGGCCACGGGCGTGACGGTGCGACCGGCGGGACGGCCCGGTTCGCTCGTGGTGCCGATCGCGTGCGCCGCGGTGATGGTGCCGGCGGCGACGACGACGGCGACGGCGGTCGCGGTCCCGCGGACGAGCCAGCGGCGGACGGACCCAGGCGTGCTCATTCGTCGCGCTCCTCGTCGAAGGTGGTGGCGGGTTCCTCGGCCTCGAGGACGTTCGAGGTGGCGCGGCGCCGTCGCGGTGCGGTCGGCACGGCGAGCAGGGCCGCCGCGCCGAACACGATGCCGAGGACGACGAGGTACAGGACGTGCGTGGCCGTGGCCGCGGCCGAGCCGGTCGTGGTGCGGTCGACCGTGCCGTCGTAGTGGAACAGCTGACCGTTGGTCGTCTCACCGATGCTCGTGAACAGGGCGTTCTGGCCGATCGCTCCGGCCGCGCGGTCGTGCACCGCCTGCGCGTCACCGTTCCGGCCATCGGCGTCGTCGAGCAGGATGAAGCTGATGCCGAGCTCCCGCAGCGCCGGTCGAGGGTCGTACCCGCTCCGGCTCGCCAGGTTGCCGGCGAGGGTGGCCAGGCGGGCGCCGGACCGGCTGAGCGTCAGCGCGGTGGCGTCCAGCGTGGACTGGTCGTCCAGCGTCGAGCCCTGGCCGCGCTCGAGGGACACCGCGAGCGACCCGTCGTCCTGCGGGTCGACGACCAGCGTGCCGACGTCCGGGTTGGCCTGCGCTTCGGCGTTCACGTACGCGCTGAGCACCCGCCCGCTCGTCGGTTGGATGACCGCCGTGTGCAGGTAGAACGCGGCGAAGGCCGGTGCGACGGCGACGGCCGCGAGGACCGTCGCGACGAGACCGGCGACGGGGGCGGCCTTCGGCAGGACGTCGAGCCCGATGCACGCTGCGGCGACGACCGCGAGCCAGTACACGCTCAGCGCGCTCCCGGGCCAGACGATCGTCGTCGTCGAACCGACCCCGGTGACGGTGAGGTGCGTGGCGGCGAACGCAGTGGCGTACCCGAGGAGCGCGAGGACGAGCACCGCGCCCGCGACGGCCCATCGGTGCCCGAGCATCGCGCCGATCGCGGCGGCGGCGACCGGCAGCGCGAGCACCGCCATCAGGACGGGGAGCACGGTCACGACGACCGCGAGCGTCGATATCGCCGGCAGCCAGCCGCTCCAGTCGGGCAGGGGCTGCCCCATCGCGAGCTGCAGTGCCGACGGCGCACGGGTCGCGCTCGGCACCCCGGGGTCGGCGAACACCGCGAGCACGTTGCCCCTGGCCACCTGGGCCAGGACGAGCGGCAGGAACAGCACGGCGGCAGGTACCGGGATGAACACCCGACGGTGCGCCCGACGCCAGCCGACGACGAGTGCGACTAGCCAGGCGACGAGCAGGACCGGGATCAGCGACGGCGCCGCGGCCGCGACGACGGCGAACAGGATCGAGGCTCCGGATGCCCAGGCCCACGACCGGTGGGCGTCCAGGACGGCCAGGAACAGCCACGGCAGCAGGACGTGTGCGATCACGGCACCGAGGTGCCCGGTCGTGACGGCGCCGACGAGCGCGGGTGCGACCGTGTAGAGCACCGCGCCGATGACCGGCACCCAGGTGCGCGTGGTCACCTTCCGGACCGCGAACCAGGCGCCCGTGGCGGACAGGGGGAACGCCAGGAGCATGACGAGGACCACCGAGGTCGACGGCGACCAGAAGGTGATCGAGCCGAGGACGGCGACGACCGCGGCGAACGGGTCGGAGGGTCCGGTGAACCCGGTCCCGAGGGAGTGCCAGCCGTACCCGACGTTCTGCCAGAGCCGCCCGACGTCCGTGCTGAGCGGCAGGAGTCCGCCACCGGTGAGCGCGGGCGAGCCCAACAGCGGGAACAGGCTGACGACGCTGAGGACCGCGGCTCCGAGCACGACCCAGACGCCGCCGTTGCTCAGGAACGAGGCGCGGGCGATCGGGGCGTCCTCGACCCGGGCGAGCTCGACGTCCCGCGTGGTCGTGCGGTGCTCGTGGACCCGTCGCCAGCTCACCCGCAGCGGTTCGACGGCCGCCCAGCCGAGCGAGCGGTTCCGCGCCAGCGTGGCCCGCGCGCGACGGACACCACCGCCGAACGCGACGGCGAACGCGGCCGCGAGCTCGCCGGTCACCGCGGCCGGGTGCTTCGCGACGAGGTGCCCGATCGCGCGGAGCACGGCGAGCGGCACGAGCATGAGCCAGTGGAACCAGAGGGTGCCGGCGGAGGCGTACGTCAGGCGGCGGTGGAGCTGCGCCTGCCGGTGCATGCGCACGCGGCGCCCCTCGGACACGCGCTTGCGGCCGAACTCCTCGATCGGCCCGGCACTCGTCACGCGCGCCTCGGGCACGACGGCGACGCGGTGCCCCGCCAACCGGACCCGGACGCAGAAGTCGAGTGCCGCGTCGACGTCCGGCAGCGCCGGGTCGAAGCCGCCGAGCTCCACCCACACCGAGCGTCGCACGAGCATGCCGCCGGCCGCGACGCCGAGGACGTCCGTGTGCCGGTCGTGCTGCCCCTGGTCGAGTTCGTCCTGCACGAGCGCGATGGACCGACCCGCGCGCGTCATGCTCTCGCCGAACGCGCGGAGGCGGCTGGGCTCGTCGGGGTCGACGAGCTTCGGACCCGCCACCGCGACCGACGGCGCGATCTCGACGGCGGCGAGCATCGCCTCGAGGGCGGTCGGCGCCGGCGCGTTGTCGTGACCGAGGATCCAGAGCCACTCGTCGGCGGGCACGTCGGGGTCGGCGGGCTGGGTGCTCCGCTCCCCCTGGAGCACCGCGTCCCCGAACGACCGACCACCGGGCAGGCGGACGAGCTGCGCGGATCCGCCGAACGAGAGCTCGGCGGTCGATCCGTCGGTCGTGCCGACGTCCACGACCACGAGGTCGTCGGGGTGCCGGGTCTGGGCCGCGAGGGCGTCCAGGGTCCGGTCGAGGTGGTCCGCACCGTTGGCGGCGACGAGGATCGCGGTGACTCTGGGCTGCATGACGGGCGTCACTCTACGGGCCGGGAGGCACGGTGCCGGTCGGCGACGGCGGCGCGGCGTGAACCTGTGGGGACGATCACCGCGCGGCTCCTGACGGAGCCGGGACGCGCCTCCAGGCCGTGCCTGCGCTCGTGCTTACGCCCTCTTGCGCAGCTTCCGGCGCTCGCGCTCGGACAGGCCGCCCCAGATGCCGAAGCGCTCGTCGTTCTCGAGCGCGTACTCGAGGCACTGCGCCCGGACCTCGCACGACGTGCAGATCTTCTTCGCCTCGCGCGTGGAGCCGCCCTTCTCGGGGAAGAACGCCTCCGGGTCGGTCTGCGCACACAGCGAGTCGACCTGCCAGGCGAGCGGGTTGTCCCCGTCGTCCGCCTCCGGCCGCCGCACACCCGGGACGCCGAGCGCCACGGGGTCGACGTGCCAGTCCTCCGGAACCCCCGCGTGGAAGTCGGAACCGTTCACCCTGATCACCCCTGACGTCTCGATAACGGGACCATGCCGACGATGCCGTTGCCTGTAATTACAGCCGTGTCATTCGTCAGAGTCAAGTCGCGGATCATAAGAGACCCGACCCACTTCGGCGTGTCATGTCCCCCGTCTGGGCGTGTCGCCCCCGTTCTGTCCGGGTTCCGGGGGACCGGATCACCGCCCGGATCGGCTCAGGAAGCGCTCCGCCGTGCTTCCCACGCGCTCGTGACCATGTCGTCGAGGGTGTGGCGCATCGCCCAGTCCAGGTCGCGCGCTGCTGCCTCGCCCGTGGCCACGATGCGCGCCGGGTCTCCCGGACGGCGGGGCGCGACCTCCGGCTCGAACGCGATGCCGGTGCCCGCTGCCATCGCGTCCATGATCTGCCGCACGCTGACACCGTCGCCGCTGCCGAGGTTGTACGCGCGGTCGAGCGGCTCGCCCGCCTCGAGCTTCTGCGCCGCCACCGCGTGCGAGTGCGCCAGGTCCGCGACGTGGATGTAGTCGCGCACGCAGGTGCCGTCCGGTGTCGCGTAGTCGTCGCCGTTGATGCGGGGTGTGCGGCCGGCCAGCAGGGCGTCGAACACGAGCGGGAAGAGGTTGTGGGGGCTCGCGTCGTACAGGTCGCGTTCGCCCGACCCGACCACGTTGAAGTAGCGCAGGGACGTCGTCGTGAAGCCGCGGGCGACCTCCATGTCGCGGAGGAGCCACTCCCCGATCAGCTTCGACTCGCCGTACGGCGACTCCGGGGCCTTCGGGGTGTCCTCGACCACGACGTCGACGTCCGGGGTGCCGTAGACCGCGGCACTCGACGAGAACACGACCTTCGTGACGTCGTTGTCGGCCATCGCGCGCAGGAGCGTCGCCGTGCCCGTCACGTTCTGCTCGTAGGTGTGCAGC
Organism: Curtobacterium sp. ISL-83; assembly: GCF_018613895.1. Taxonomy (GTDB): domain Bacteria; phylum Actinomycetota; class Actinomycetes; order Actinomycetales; family Microbacteriaceae; genus Curtobacterium. The sequence continues at coordinate 211,273 of NZ_JAGGPH010000011.1, read as the reverse complement.
GGACGCTCCACCGACACCCCGGCGTACTTGAAGCCCGCGACGTGCACGACGCCCGTGACGGCGTGGTCGCGCAGGGTCCGCGACACCAGGTCGCCGTCGAGGATCGAGCCCTCGACGAACGCGACGTCGTCGGGCACGAAGGCACGGAACCCGCTGGACAGGTCGTCCAGTGCGACGGTGTCGATGCCCGCCGTTCGCAGCGCTCGGACGACATGGGACCCGATGTACCCGGCACCGCCGGTGACCAGCCAACTCATGCTCGACACGCTATCGGACGGCAGGGAGCCGGACGCGGCTGTACCGTGCGTGTTCACGCACCCGTCGCGATGAACACCGCCGAGGTCAGGTCCGGGGAGCCGTCGGCCTCGACCGTGACGTCGCCCTCGTCCGGCGTGATGAAGCAGGCCTCGCCCCGACGGAGGAGCGTCGCGGACGTCGCCCCGACCAGGGTGACGGCGCCCTCGGTGCACACCGCGATGGACGGGCCGACGAGCGGCGCCACCCCGCCGGCAGCGGGTCCCGTCGGTCGGCCGCCACCGGTCACCCGGATCAGGGCGTAGCCGACGTCCGCCGGCGCGAACCGGTCGACGCCGGGCGCGAGGTGCTCCGGCTCGAGGAGCGGCGCCGGGTAGGCGGTGAAGTCGAGCACGCGCAGCAGTTCGGGCACGTCGACGTGCTTCGGGGTCAGGCCGCCGCGGAGCACGTTGTCGGACGGCGCCATGAGCTCGATCCCGAGCCCGTCGAGGTAGGCGTGGATGTTGCCGGCGGGCAGGTACATCGCCTGGCCGGCGGAGAGGGTCACCCGGTGCATGAGGAGCGAGACCACGACCCCCGGGTCGCCGGGGTAGCTCCGGGCGAGGTCCCGCACGGTCGCCGTGTTCGGGGTCGCGAGGGCGTCGTCGAGGGTCGCGGCGAGGTCCCCGGCCGCCTGCACGATGGCGAGCGCCGACGGGTCCGCGGTCTCGAGCCACCGCACCGTGTCCTCCAGGCCGTGCTGCAGGTGCACCATGAGCGCGCCGAGTCGGCCGGTGTCCTGGTCGAGCACGTCGACGTCGGCGAGGGTCTCGGCCACCGGCCGGAAGCCGCTGAGCGCTTCGAACCGGTCGCTCAGCGCGACGACGAGCTCCGGCTTCGGGAACGGGTCCTTGTAGTTGCGGGCCGGGTCGTCCAGCGCGATCCCCGCGGCGTCCTCGCGCTCGTAGCCCTCCCGCGCCTGCTCCGGCGTGGGGTGCGCCTGCAGGGACAGGGGCGCCGCCGCCGCGAGGACCTTGAGGAGGAACGGCAGGCCGGTCCGACCCGCGCCGAGCGCGGTCTCGGGCTCGGCCCCGATCCAGTCGAGCAGGGTGTCCGCGCCGCCGACGGTCGCGGGGTTCACGACCACGCTCGGGCTGCCCGGGTGCGCGCCGAGCCAGAGCTCCGCCTGCGGGGCCCCCGTGACGGTGCGACCGAGGAGCTCCGGGATCGCGGTGACGGAGCCCCAGGCGTAGTCGCGGGGCGTGTTCGTGATGCCGAGGAACATGGGCCAGAGCCTATCTGCGCTCCGCCTAAACTCTTGCGGGTGGAGGCGCGAACGGCGGAGGCACCGACCCGACGGTCGACCCGACGGTCGACCCGACGGCCGCCCCGACGGGGGGACGCGCGGACCACCGACGCGACCCGCTGGGACATCCAGGGACTCCGCGCCTTCGCCGTCCTCGCCGTGGTCTGCTACCACCTGTGGCCGCACGCGCTGCCCGGCGGCTTCGTCGGCGTCGACGTCTTCTTCGTCATCTCCGGGTTCCTGATCACCGGACACCTGCTCCGCGAACTCGTCGCCACCGGTCGCATCGGACTCGCCGGGTTCTGGTCCCGGCGCGCCAAGCGGCTGCTGCCCGGGGCGTTCCTGGCGATCGCCGCGACGGGCACCGCCGTGCTGGTCTGGGTGCCGAGTGCCCTGTGGGGGCAGTACTCCCGCGAGCTGATCGCGTCGACGGTGTACCTGCAGAACTGGCAGCTCGCGGCGGACTCCGTCGACTACCTCGCCCAGGGGAACCAGGCGTCCCCGTTTCAGCACTTCTGGTCGCTGTCGGTCGAGGAGCAGTTCTACATCGCACTCCCTCTGCTCCTGCTCGTCGCCCTCTGGGTGGGCCGCCGCCTGCGCCGGTCGACGGCATCGCCGACCCTGGTCGCACGGCTCGTGCTCGGTGCGGTCGTCGTGCTCTCCCTGGCGTGGAGCATCGTGCAGACCGAGACCGCCCCCGGCGTGGCCTACTTCTCCACCGCCACCCGCGCGTGGGAGTTCGCGCTCGGTGGGCTCGCCGCGACCGTCCCGCTCGCCGCCGCCCGATCGACCACGACGCGGTGGGCCCGGTCCGGTGCGGCGTGGCTCGGCGTCGTCGGGCTCGTCGTGTCCCTGTTCGTCATCACCGGATCGACCCCGTTCCCCGGCATCGCCGCCGCGCTCCCCGCGGTCGCCGCGACGCTCGTGGTGCTGTTCGGCGGCGGCTCGGCGCTCCAGGCCGTCGGGCGGTTCGCCCCGATCGCGTTCCTCGGCCGGATCTCGTACGCCGTGTACCTCTGGCACTGGCCCGCGGTCGTCATCCTGCCGCTCGCGCTCCGACACGACCTGACCACCGAGGACCGGCTCGCGATCCTGGTGGGCGCGGTCGTCGTCGGGTCGGTCACGACGCTCTGCGTCGAGGAACCCCTCCGCTTCTCGCCGTGGGTCCGGGCGCTCAGACCGCGTCGGGTCGCACTGTACGGCGTCGTGAGCACGGTGCTCGTGGTGGCGCTCGGTGCGGCGTCCCTGACCGCCCTGCACGTCCAGCAGGTGCAGGACGCCGAGTTCGCCCGCGAGCTCCGGACCGGACACGTCGCGTGCTTCGGTGCCGCCGCGCTGATCTCGTCGGCGACCCCGTGCGTCAACCCCCGGCTGGCCGACGTCCGGGTACCGGCAGCGGCGAACGCGGTGGCGGACGACTCGAACCGGACCCCGTGCTGGTCCAACGACTCGAGCGCCTTCCACGTCTGCCAGCTCGGTCCCCGGTCCGGGTACACGAAGCACCTCATCGCGATCGGGGACTCGCACAACAACGTCCTGGTGGACACGTACGAGCGCATCGCCCGGCAACACGACTGGCGGATCGACGTCGCGGGTCACCAGAGCTGCTACCTCACCACAGCCCAGCAGGCCGCGGGATCGCAACAGCAGGTGGACGACTGCACCGGGTGGAAGCGGAACGCGATGTCGTACCTGCGGGCGCACCCGGACCTCGACGCGGTCCTCGTGACGCACTCCACCGGGAACGGGCCCGTGGCCGCGGCCGGGGGGCGGTCCGCTGACGAGACCGTGGTGGACGGCCTCGTGGCGGCCTGGCGGGCGGCGACGGACGTCGGCATCCCGGTGATAGCGCTGCGCGACAACCCGACCGCCCGGAAGGACGTGGTCGCGTGCGTCGGGCAGATGAGCGGTCCGACCACGGGCACCTGCGACTCGCCCCGTTCCACCGCCCTCCAGCCCTTCGACGGCAGCGCGCAGGCCGTCGCCCGGACGCCGGGCCGGGCCCGGCTGATCGACCTCACCCCGTACTACTGCACCGCGACGACCTGCCCGGCGGTCATCGGGGGCGTGCTCGTCCACCGTGACCAGACACACCTGACGAACACGTTCGCGGTCACGCTCGCGCCGTACCTCGGGACCGCGATCGCGGGCGCGCTCACCGCACTCCGGAAGTGACACGAGGACCAGCCGGTACTCTGGCGTCGTGTCGAACACCTGGCCGCTGTCGCGCGGCACCGTCCCCGAGCGCGAGGCGTTCGCCCTCGGCGCGACGCTCCTGTTCGTCCTCTTCGCCGGCGACGCCGTGCCCAACACGCTCACCTGGTACGGCGCTGCGGTGCTCTGGGCGGCCGTCGCCGCGTGGGGCATCACCGTCCTGGTCCGGGCACGTCCGTCGATCGCCCGCACACCCCGGTCGCTCTGGTTCTTCCTCGCCTGGTGCCTGGTGTCGGTGCTGTGGTCGCACTGGCGGGCAGCGACGCTGGCGAGCATCACCGCACAGGTGATCTGCGCCGCCGTGGCGTTCGCGGTGGCCTCGACACTGACCTGGCGACGGATCCTCGACGCGATCAGCCTGGCCATGCGGTGGGTGCTCATGCTCTCGCTCGTGTTCGAGGCCGTGGTCGCCGTGCTGGTGCGCCACCCGATCGCCCCGATCTGGACGCACTACGGCAACCGGAAGATCCCGGACGCCTTCTACTTCTCGCGGGCGGAACTCCTGACCGGGGGTCGCATCCAGGGGCTCCCGGGCAACGCGAACCTGCTGGCCATGGTGGCCCTGCTCGCCGTGATCGCGGTCGCCCTGCAGTTCGCCGAGGGTCGGATCCGTCGCAACCGGGCGATCGGCTGGCTCGCGGTGGCGGTGCTCGTGCTGCTCCTCACACGCTCGTCGACGGTGCTCGTCGCGGGCGTCGTCGTCGCCGTCGCCCTCGTCGTCGCGCTCTGGATCCGGCGGGTCCCCACCGAGGACCGCACGCCGCGCTACGCCGCCGTCGCCGGGGCCGCGGTGGTCGTCGCCGCCGTGGCGTTCCTGGCCCGCGGCGCTCTCTCCGAGCTCCTCGGCAAGGGCACGGACGCGACCGGCCGCGGTGACATCTGGGAGCGCGTGCTCGGTCTCATCCACCACCACCCCGTCGTCGGGTGGGGGTGGATCGGCTACTGGTGGCCGAGCATCCCCACCCTCGCGGACGTGGCGCACCGGAAGGGCGTCACCTACCTGCAGGCACACGACGCGTTCCTCGACGTGTGGATGCAGACCGGGATCATCGGCCTGGTGCTGTTCGCCGTCTACGTCGTCTCCACGCTGAGCCGGTCATGGTCGTGCGCCACCCGGATCGGGTACGACACCCGACTCGAGCCGCGGCCCTTCGACCCGGTGTCGCTCCTGCCGCTGCTCGTGGTCGTGGCCCTGCTCGTCCAGTCGATCGCGGAGTCGCGTCTGCTGTACCAGGGCAACTGGGTGCTGTTCGCGCTCCTCGCGATCAAGTCGCGCATCGTGCTCGTCGGTGAAGAGCCCCCGAGCGTCGGCGACGGCCCCCGCACACCGCCGGCGCGGCGCGAGTTCCGCTGGTCCGCGTCGCGCTGACCGGGCCCGGACGTTCGGCGCGGACGCCGCGCACCGCGCCGCGCCGCGCCGCGCCGCACCGCGACTCAGTGCCCGAGGACCTCGCCGCACGGGACCTGCGCGGCCCACGGTGCCGTCTTCACCTGGGCGACCGCGGACGGATGGGCACGGCACATGGCGACCGCTGCGGGGATCTGGCCGGCCCACACCGGCCCGTGGCTCCGACGGGTCACGCCGGGGCCGACGCTCAGGACCGCGCTGGTGACCACCGCGGCGACCAGGCACCATCCGGCCACCGCGCCGACGAGGCGGGTCGCGCCTCCCGGCCGGGTCCGCCGTCGCACCGCGACGGACCAGTTCCGGGCGTCGACCAGGACGCCGGCCGCGACCACCACGGCCGCGACGAGGAGCATCCCCGCAGCGGCCGCGTAGCGCTGGGGTGGTACGGCCACCATGGCGGCCGTCGGCTGCGACCAGGGCTGGGCCGCTCCCCCGTTCGCGAGCAACGCGGCCCACCAGACCCCGCCGGACACGACGGCGAGCGCGAGGATCAGCCAGCGGGCCCGCAAGGGCGCGACCAGGACCGCGACGAGCACCACGACGACCACGGCCACGGCAGGCACGAGGACGACGGCCCAGCCGTGGGCGACCACCGTCGCGAGCACCGCGCCCACGTCCGGGTCCCACGCACCGGCGAGCGGCTGCAGCACCCAGCCGGCGAGCACGTCGCCGAACGCCGGACTGCCGGGCTTCGAGATGCGGTGGTCGGTGACCGCGGCGACGACCTGCGCGGCGAGCCCGACGAGCGCGACCGCCGTGACCGGGAGGGCCCGTGTCCAGGCACGCCGACCGGAACGGTCACGGAGCGGGAACCAGGCCAGGAGCAGCAGCGGGAGGAAGAAGAGCGCCTGCAGCTCGGTGAGGACCACGAACAGGGCGAGGACCGCGACCGCCGCCGCGCCCCACCAGGTCCTGGCCCGGTACGCGAACAGCCAGGGGGCCGTGAAGAGCATGAACCAGTGCAGGTTCGCGGTGTTCCCACCGATCTCGTACGGCATCAGCGGCAGGACGGCGGGGATCGCCGCGAGCACGACCCGGATCGGCGGGGACGGGACGACGTCGCGTGCGAGCAGGAACACCGCACCGCTGACGACGCCGACGACCAGACAGGAGGCGGTGGTCACCACACGCGCGTAGTCAACGACCGGCAGGGCCCACGCCAGGTCGACGATCAGGCGCGGCAGCAGGTGGAGGTACCCGGCGTACGGGTGCAGCAGCGACGCGACCGGCCCGAGCGCGATCCGCTCCCGCATGAAGACGCCGCCGTCCTCCGCCCAGACGGTGGCCCGGGTCACGGCACCCAGCCGGTACCAGGTGAGCGCGGCGCTGCCGGCCCCGACCAGGAGCGCGAGCAGGACCGACCGGACCGCCCGGCGGACGACCGTGCTGCGCGAGGGCTCCATCGTCCGACGACGCTAGCCGGTTCATCGCGGATCTTCGATATCGACGCACCGCTATCGGCGGGGCCGGGGGCGCGTACGCCAAGATGGACCCGTGACGGACGGACGGGTGACGAGGCACGCGCTCGCGCGCCGCTACCTGTCCGCCTGGATCGGCTTCTCCGCCGGAGGGCGGTTCAGCCAGGCGCTCGCGACCGTCATCGTGCTGTTCGCGTTCGGGCAACCGACCGTGCACGCCCTCGTCGGGACCGCCGGCACGTGGGCCGTGCTCGTCACCCTGGTCGTGCTCGCCGGGCTGAGCCTCCTCGGACAGCGCTACCGGATCGAGTGGCACGGTGTCCTGCCGCTGTCCCTGCTCGCGTTCGTCGGGTACTGCGCGCTCAGCGTGCTCTGGAGCGAGTACTCGTGGGTGGCGCTCCGCGGGTTCGTCGCGACCGTGTGCTTCATCGGACTCGGCCTGTACCTGGCGCTCGGGCGCGATCTCGTCCAGGTGATCCGCGCCTCCGGAGACGCCTTCCGCATCCTGCTCGTCGTGGCGCTCGGGCTCGAGGTGCTGTCCGGACTCGTGCTCGACGTGCCGTTCCCGGCCTTCGGGATCCGCGGCGACATCGCCTACGGCGGCCCGATCCAGGGCATCGGCGGGACGCGCAACTTCATGGGCTTCATCGCGGCGATGGCGCTCGTGACGTTCGTGGTCGAGTTCCTCACGCGATCGGTGGCGACGTGGCGCGCGATCGCCTCGACCTCGATCGCCGTGATCGCGCTCATGCTCGTGCAGTCACCCATCACCGGGCTCGCCATGATCGCCCTGGCCATCACGGCGCTGGCGCTCTGGTCGCTCCGGCACGCACGGCCAGCCACCCGACCCGTGGTCAACGCAGTGCTCGGCGCCGTGGTGCTCCTCATGCTCGTGCTCGGCATCCTCGCCCGACACCGGGTGCTCGCCGAGATCGGAGCGGCCGGTGGGACCGCCACCCGCATCGACCTGTGGTCCCAGATCCGGGTGCTCATCGGCCAGTTCCCGATCCAGGGCTGGGGCTGGGTCGGGACGTGGCCGCACGAGGCCGTCGTGCCCTACGTCACGTTCCTCGACCCGACCGGGCAGCGGTTCACGTCCGGCCTGAACGCCTTCATCGACGCCTGGCTGCAGATCGGGCTGGCGGGCACGATCCTGCTCGGGATCACCGCGTTGCTGGCGTTCGCTCGGGCCTGGGTGACCGCGACCACGTACCCGGGGGTCGCGTACGTGTGGCCGGCCGCGGTCCTCGTCCTGCTGGCCGTGACGAGCGCGGCGGAGAGCTACCTGCTGCACGGCGCGGGGCTCATGGTGTTCGTCGCGGTGCTCGTGATCGCGGCGAGGCGGCGCTCCTGGCGGCGGCACCTGCCGCGCCCCTGAGCGTCGGAGCGGGGGCCGCGCGACGGCGCGGTGGGTGCGCGACGGTGCTGTTTTGAGCGCTGGAGCGGTGGCTGCGCGACGGCGCGGTGATGCGTTGCGTCACGGCAGCGAGCCGTACTGTCGAGCTGCCGCGCGTCAGCGCTTCCGGCGACCGAAGCGCCGCTGCAGCCCCCACTGCGTGACCCGCAGCATCGCCTCGACCACGATCGACTGGCTCATCTTCGACACCCCGTGCACGCGGTCCCGGAACCGGATGGGCACCTCGACGATGCGGCCGCCGAGGTCGTCCACGCGCAGCGTCATGTCCACCTGGAAGCAGTACCCCTTCGAGTCCACAGCGTCGAGGTCCATGCGGGCGATCGTGTCCGCCCGGTACACCCGGAAGCCCGCGGTGATGTCGCGGACGTCCAGGCCGAGCATGATCCGGGCGTAGGTGTTCGCGCCGCGGCTGAGGACCTCGCGCCGGAGCGGCCAGTCGACGACCGACCCGCCGGGCACCCAGCGGGACCCGATCGCGAGTGCGACGTCCGGCGCACCGGCCACTGCGTCGATCAGGGCCGGGAGGCGGTCGGCGGGGTGCGACCCGTCGGCGTCCATCTCGACCAGCAGGGGGTACCCGCGCTCGAGACCCCACCGGAACCCGGCGACGTAGGCCGTCCCGAGCCCCAGCTTGCCGGTGCGCTCGAGCAGGTGCACCCGGGCGTCGTCCGCGGCGAGCGACCGGACGATCGCCGCCGTGCCGTCCGGGCTGCCGTCGTCGACGACGAGCAGGTGGGCAGCGGGTACCTCGGCGAGGATCGCCGCGACGATGGTGCGGATGTTCTCGGCCTCGTCGTACGTCGGGACGATGACGAGCGCTGCGGCCTCGCTCGGGTTCACCGGCTCTGCAGGCGGCGCTTGATCTTGCCCGCCACGCTTCGCGGGCCCTCCGTGCGCAGGTAGTGCACGGCACGGCCGACGTCGTGCCGCACGCCGTAGAGCTTCTTGCGGTCCGGCACGCGCACCCGCATCTGGTGCGCCTCGATCTGGGCGTCGGTCTCGCGCACCGTCTTGTCGGCAGCGCGGACGGGGTTCCGGCAGAACTCGACGAGCGGGGCGAGGACGTTCTCCCACGTGAACTGCTCGCGGACACGGTCGACGTTCCGGATGAACTCGGTGCGGGCCTTCTTGTCGAAGAGCGCCGTCTCGAGCGCCGTGGCCAGGCCGTCGACGTCCTGCTCGTGCACGGCGATCCCGAGGTGCTCCGCCGCGACCAGGTCACCGAAGGAGTCCCCGGCCGTCGTCACGATCGGCAGACGCGCCCACAGGTAGTCGAGGATGCGGGTGCGGAACGAGAACGTGGTCTCGAGGTGCTCGTAGTGCGTCGAGACACCGGCGTCGGCCTCGAGCAGGTACGCGCCGCGGTCCTCGTACGGGATCCACGACTCGTTGAAGAACACGTGCTTGCCGGTGAGCCCGAGCGCGTCGGCCTCGGCGCGGACCTTCGCGACGATGTCCATCTCGGGCACGTCCGGGTTGGGGTGCTGGACGCCCATGAAGAGGAGCTTGACGTTCGACCGGCGCTCGGCGAGCTGTCCGATGGAGCGCACGAGCGTGATCGGGTCGAACCAGTCGTAGATGCCGCCGCCCCAGACGACGAGCTTGTCGTTCTTTCCGATGCCCGGGATGACGCCCTTGACGCGGTCCTGGTCGTGCACCGGCGGGGTCGAGGACAGCCCGAACGGCACGACGCCGATGAGCGACCGGAGGTCGGGGTCACGCGAGTACGTCCGCGCGTTCACGCGGCCGGACCCGGCGAGCTGCCCGAGCCAGAACATGCGCTGCCGCTCGGAGGCGCAGATGAAGTAGTCGCCGAGTTCGAGCTGGTGGTTCAGCGTGTCCGAGGCGTCGAGGATCTGCCGGTTCCACTGGTCGACGTCGTCGCTGCGGCCCTGTTCCAGCTGCTCGAGGTGCAGCGGGTCGTACACGTCGACCACGAGGATCTTCCGCGTCGACTCGAGGACCGGGAACAGGCGGAGCGCGTGGCCCTGCACGATGATGACGTCGGCCCAGGCCTCGTGCTCGACCATCTGGCGGGGGTGGCGGTGCGGCACCGTCACGACCTCGTACGAGGGGTCGATCGGCGAGGAGCGCGTGAGGCTGATGACGCGGACGTCGTGCTCGTTCGCGAGCTGCTTGGCCATCTGCGTCGCACGGATCGCGGGACCGGCCATCTTCTCGCCGATCGAGTCACCGGTGATGATGAGGATGCGGCGACGGGTACCGACCTCGAGCACGCCGAGCGAGTGCACGATCTTGTCGTACCCGGCCAGGTAGTTCTCGATCGGGTACGCGGGCTCGTCGCGGTTGCCGAACAGGCGGAGGAGCTCGCGGTCGCTCCGCACACGGGTGGCCTGGATCTCGCGGCGCGACTCGGTCATCGACGGCAGCTGCTCGACGAACTGGTCGACGCCGTAGATCCCCGCCATCGAGGTCTTCGGGACCGGGATGGTCGGGACGCTGTCGTCACCCGGGTTGCGGAGGTCGAGCTCCGTCGAGTCGAGCTCGCCACGACCCACGGCACGGCGGACGGCGAGGGCGAGGGAACCGGGCAGCGCTGCCGCCAGCTGCTCGTCACCGAGGTTCTTGTACAGCGTGAACAGGGCGTTGCGCTCGAGCAGGTACGTCTCGCGGAAGTCGCCGAACTTGTTCATCGACGCGTGGTGCTTGTGGAACGCGACCGACTTCGGCTGGTACCGGAAGCGCCACCCGAGCAGGTTGAGCCGCCATCCGAGGTCGACGTCCTCGTAGAACATGAAGTAGCGGTCGTCGAACCCACCGAGCTGCTCGAAGAGCTCCGCGCGGATGAACATCGCCGCGCCGGTCCCGAAGAGCACGTCGGTCTCGGACTCCCACCGGCCGGTGTCGGGCGAGCCGGCGAAGGGCTTGTAGCCCATGCCGTACCAGGTCATCGCAGCCTCGGTGAAGTCGACGTTGACGCCTTCCCAGTCGAGGACCTTCGAGGCGACGGCGCCGATGTCGGCACCGGAGGCGAACGTGGCCATCGCCTCGCGGACCCACCCGGTGTCCGGGCGTGCGTCGTTGTTGAGGAAGGCGACGATCTCACCGGAGGAGTGCTCGACGCCGAGGTTGCAGCCGCCGGTGAACCCGAGGTTCGCGCCCGAGTCGACGAAGGTGAAGTCGAGGTCGGAGGCCTTCAGCCGGCCGACGTGCTCCGGGCCGGAGCCGTTGTCCACCACGATGACCTCGAGCCGGTCCTGCGGCCAGTCCTGCTTGCGGAGCTCCGCGATGCTCGTCAGGGTGTCGTCCGTGCCCTTGTAGTTCACGAGGACGACGGACACGACTCCCGGCTTGCGCTCTGTCACGGTGGATTCCTCCATCGGCTGCCGCACGAGCGGCAGGTTCGGTGCGTCGCCGACGAGGATGCCCGTCGGCCCCATCACCCTACAAGGCCGAGCACGGTCCTCCCCGCAGGACGCCGCCCGACACCGGACGCCGGGTCCCGCCCGGAGCGCACCCAGGACGCGGCACGGCGTTCCCGCTGTCCGCACGCGCTTCGGGCACAATGGCAGCGGCCGGAAGCGGCCGCACCTCCCCGAACGCCGCGACCACCCGACCGCGACGTCCCGCCCAGACCGGAGTCCCCGTGCCGAAGTCCCCGATCCCGATGTTCCCCGCATCGTCACCGCTCGCCGAGGAGTACCGCGCCATCGCCCGCGGCGACCACGCGACCGGGACCGCCGGCACGATCCGGTTCGCGGTGTCGACCGACGACCCCGCCGAGGGCAAGGGCGACCTCTTCGTCGCACTCGGCCTGGCGCGGGCGCTCCGTGCGGCCGGCTGGGGCGTCGCGATGTGGCCGACCTCCCACTGGGCCGAGGACGTGCCGGCCGACACCACCGTCCTGGTCAGCATGATCGAGTCGTTCGTCCCGGGACTCGTGCCCGCCAGGACCGCGACGATCGCCTGGGTGCGGAACTGGACGGCGCAGTGGGCCGCCTCGCCGTACCTCGCCGAGTTCGACGCGGTCTGGGCGTCGTCGTCGATCGCGCGCGATGCGCTGGCACCCGCGGTGGACGTCCCGGTCGAGGTCGTGCCGATCGGCGTCGACCTCGACCTCTTCACGACCGACGGCTCGACCGACGGCACGAGCGACCGCGCGGTGCCCGACGCGGAGCGCACCCGGACCGTCACCACCGTGAACTTCTGGGGCGCGCGCCGTCGCGTGCAGGACGTCCTGCAGGACGTCACGCCGCCCGAGCCGATCGTCTGGTTCGCCGCGAACGTCGAGCACGTCGAACCCGCCCCCGGTGTCGAGCTCCGTCCCGCTGTGCCGTACTTCGCCCTGCCCGAGGTGTACCGCGCCGCCGCGTTCGTCGTCGACGACGTCATCGCCCCCGCGGCCGAGTACGGCACCCTGAACTCCCGCCTGTACGAATCGCTCGCCTGCGGCGCGCTGCCGGTGACGGACTGCGCGCTCGGCCTGGACGAACTCGGTCTCGCCGACGTCCCCGTGTTCACCGATGCCGCCTCCCTGGAGCAGGCGATCGCGATGCCGGCGGAGGAGCGAGCGGCCCTCGTCGCTCGACTCCGTGCCGTCGTGGTGGACCGTCACTCGTACACGACCCGCGCCGCGGCGGTCGGCCCGTCGCTCGACGCCGCGGTCGCCCGGGCCACCGCACGGACGGGCACGAGGGAGCCGTTGCTCCGCTGGACGACGCTCCTCCGCGAGGAACTGCGCACGACCGCCCAGGAGCGCGACGTGCACCGCTCCGGGGTCGAGGAGATCAACCGCCGGCTCATCGTGAGCGAAGAGGCGGTGGCCGTCATCGACGAGGCGCGGAAGCGCGCGGAGGCCGAGCGTGACGCCATCGCGGAGCGCTACGAGGTCCTGACGCACTCGGCCGAGTTCCGGACCCTCGAGCGGTTCGGCGGGATGGCGCGCGTCCTGCGCCGACGCTGACGACGACGTCGCGCAGCCGCCCCGACGACCCACGGACAGACGGACGGGAGGCGCGGTGCCAGCTGGCACTGCGCCTCCCGTCCGGACTGGGGTCGCCTCCTAGGAGACGGTGACGGTCTTCGAGCCCCAGCTCACGTAGTTCCCGCCGGGCAGGTCCTGGTACCAGACGGTGACCGTGTGCTTGCCCGCCGGGATGCCGGTCAGCGTCCGGTCGAGACCCACGTCCGCACCCCACCCCGGGTGCACCTGGGCGACGTCGGTCCGGTTCGCGGAGGCGCTCCCGGCACCCGCGCCGACACCGTCGATGTGGATCTTGTACTGCACCGGGTTGAAGGTGTCGGGGTCGATCGCCCACCCGCGCACCGAGACGGTCCCCTTGCCACCCGTCGCGGAGTCGTAGGCGCCGTACACGGCCCCCGTCTTGCCGGTGCCCGCGACCGTCACCGTCTTGGTGCCGAAGCTCACGTACGTCCCGGACGGGAGGTCCTGGTACCAGACGTTCACCTGGTGCGTCCCCGGGGTCACCCCGGTGAGCGTCACGGCGAGACCGGCGGCGGCGCTCCGACCCGGGTGCGACGCCTGGATGTCGGTCCGCGTCACGTTCGCGGTCGCCGCGGCCGCGCCCACGCCGTCGAGGTGGATCTTCACCTTCACCGGGTCGTACCGGTCGGGGTCGATCGCCCAGCCGGTGACCGCGATCGTCCCCGCCCCGCCGGTCGCCTGCTCGAAGGAGCCGGTGACCGGACCGGTCGTGCCGGTGGCACCCGTGGTGGGCGGGTTCGCGACGGTGACGGTCTTCGACCCGGCGTTGACGTAGGTCCCGCTCGGCAGGTCCTGCCACCAGACGGTGACCGTGTGCTTCCCGGCCGGCACGGCGGTGAGCTTCGTCGAGAGCCCGACGTCGGCACCCCACTTCGGGTAGAGCTTCGCGACGTCGGCCCGTGCGGAGGACGCGACCCCGGCGGCCGCCCCCACCCCGTCCAGGTGGATCTTGTACTTGACCGACGCGTAGGTGTCGGGGTCGACGGCCCACCCGCTGAGGGCGATCGTCCCGACGCCGCCGGACGCGGAGTCGAACGCACCGCGGACCGCGCCCGTGGTGCCCGTCGACGCGGCGACCGTGGCCGTCGTCTCGGCGACCTTGACCCAGTTCCCGGCCGGTTGGTCCTGCGTCCACAGGGACACCGTGCGGGTCCCGGCAGCGACGTTCGGGATCGTCGCCGCGAACCCGATCGTCGATCCCGCCCCCGGGTACTGGGCGGCGATGTCCTGGCGGGTCACGTCGGCGGTGTCGGAGACGGCCCCGACGCCGTCGACCTGCACCTTGTACGCCGTGGGCGCCGAGGAGTCCTGGTCGAGCGCCCACCCGGCGACCGCGATCGACGCGACGCCCCCGGTGACCGTGTCGAGCCGGCCGACCGGCTTCGCCGTCGGGACGGTGACCGTCTGGCAGTCGAGCAGGACGTTCGCGCCGGCTCCGGAGTTGATGCCGTAGACGCACACGTCGTGAGCACCGGGGCTGACGCCCGTGACCGTCGTCTGGAACCCGTGGTCGGTGTTGCCGGTGCCGAGGGCCGCAGCGAGGTCCGGACGGTCGACGTTCGCCGTGACGTTGGCCCGTCCGGTGCCGTCGATGTACACGTGCGCCTGGATCGGGTCGGTGGTGTCCGGGTCGGCCGTCCAGCCGCGCACCGACACCGAGCCGAACGTGCCCGAGGTGCCGTCGAGGTGCCCGACCGGGGACGAGCCGCCCGTCGGGGACCCGAACCAGTCGGTGTACATGCGCCAGAAGTTGCGGTTGCCGTAGGCCGAGCAGCTGTCGCCGGAACCGTAGAGGTTCGCCATGGCGGCCGCGTTCGGCGTGTACGGCGTGTAGATGTACAGGCTCGCCGTCGCCTGGTTCTGGATGTAGACCGTCTTCCGCCCGCAGGCCGAGTTCGGGTTGTACAGGATCGAGTTGTTCCGACCGGCCTGGTAGGCCCACGAGGTCGGCGACGCCTGGTACCGCTTGAACTGCAGCGCCGCCGCGTAGACCTGCTGGCCGAAGCCGAAGTACTTCGGGTCGCACGGCGCCGTGTCGGGGCACGCGAACCCGGTGGCGTGCAGGTACATGTAGCTCGTCGGACTGTTCGTCGCGACGATCGCCTGCTCCTTCTGCAGCAGGACGAGCAGCACCTTCTGGCTGATGCCGCACGCGGCACCGACCTGCGCGATCATCGTCGCGGCGGACTTCGACCCGCCCGCGATCGCGGCGCACCGACCGGAGACGGCTGCGATCCCGCTCATGTTCTGCACGAAGTCCTTCAGGCACGCCGGTCCCCCGGACGCGGCCCGACAGTTCGGTGCGACGCTGTTCAGGAACGACTGGACGTCCGAGCCGCTCATCGCCGAGCCGTCGTAGAAGTTGGCGTCGCTGATGATGTTGCCCGGGTCGAAGGCAGCGGCGGTGGCCGCAGACGCGGTCTGGGTCGTGGCCTGCTCGGCGACGATCGTGCCGAACGTCAGGCCGCTCACGGCGACCGCGAGGGCCGCGACGAGGGCGAGGGTCGAGCGCAGTGGGCGTCGTCGCCCGGGCTCGGTGGGGATGGATCGCATCACGGCACCTCCGCCGTCATCGGGTCGGACGTGGTCGACTTCGCGCCGACCGCGTACTGCAGGGTGATGGACCAGGTGCCGGTGGACACCTGGGTGGCGGGGAACGCGACCTGCGCGCAGCTGACCGACGATGCGCTGGCCGCGGCGGTGCTCGTGAGGGTGCGGACGACGCCGGCCTTCTTCGCGGTGAACCGGCAGGTGCCCGCGGTGTCGACGGTGCCGGACACGAGACCACCTGCCTGCAGGGTCTTGCTGGCGGTGTCCCACCCAGCGAAGGTCACGACGGCCGTCGCCGGGAAGCCCGCTGGGTCCTTTTCGGGCTGGGTGGTCTGCCCGGTGCCGGGGAAGGCGCTCGGGACGCCGCCCGCGCCGCTGGCGGACCCACCCGAGGTTCCGGTGGTGGACGCACCCGTCGGCGACCCGGCGGCGGTGCCACCGGTGCCGGAACCGGTCGTCGGGAGCGCCGACGCCGTGTCGGAGGCCGACGCGCTGGGCAGCGTGGAAGCCGACCGCGACGGGGACGGTGCGGGTGTCGTCCCGCCGGCGGAGCAACCCGCCGCGAGGAGACCGAGGACGCCGACCACCGCGAGCGCAGCGATCGGCCGTGCTGCTGACTGCATGCTGCGGGCCGTCCTGTGGTTGTGGAACAAGGGGTCGGGTTCGAACACGGTAACCCGAAACTGGAGGTTGAGGGTTGTATCTGCGAACATTGACCCCCGCTCGGGGTGCACGACGAGTGTCGTGGACCGCGGCTCCGAGGGCTGCCGCCAGGCCCGGTGAGTATGCTGTTCCGGTCCTGCCCCCACGAACGAAGAGACGAATGGTCGATCAAGCCCGCATGACGGCGCTCGCGAACGAGCCCCTCGTCGTGATCGGCGCTCCGACGAGCGCTTTCCGAGGAACCTGGCGAGAGCTGCGTGACGTCTTCCGTCAGCGCGAGATGCTCGGCATGCTCATCCGCCGCGACCTCAAGGCCCGCTACAAGGACTCCGCGCTGGGGTTCGTGTGGACGCTCGTCCGGCCGCTGACGCAGTTGCTCATCTACTACTTCGTGATGGGTCAGATCCTCAACGCAGCACGGGGCATCGACAACTTCGCGATCTACGTCTTCACCGGCCTGACCGCGTACACGCTGTTCAGTGAGATCGTCGCCGGCTCGACCGGCTCGATCGTCGGCAACAGCGGCCTGATCAAGAAGGTCTACGTGCCGCGTGAGGTCTTCCCGCTCGCGAGCGTCGGTGCAGCCCTGGTGAACTTCTCGATCCAGTTCGGGATCCTCCTGGTCGCCACGCTCGTGCTCGGAGCGTTCCCGCTGCACGCCGGACTGGTGTACCTGATCCCGTCGCTCCTCGTGATCCTGGTCTACGGCTCCGCCATCGGGCTCGTGCTGTCGGCGCTCAACGTGTACCTCCGCGACGTCCAGTTCGTCATCGACGTCGGCCTGATGGTCCTGCTCTGGGCCTCGCCGATCGTCTACTCGTACACGATGGTCCAGGACCGCCTGCACGGCGTGCTCCTGTCGATCTACACGAACAACCCGTTGACCCTGTCGGTGCTCGGCCTGCAGAACGCGGTGTGGATCCACAACAGCGAGAACCCGATCGTCTACCCCGACCACCTGATGCTCCGCCTCCTCATCGCGTTCGTGATCGGGCTCTTCCTGCTCCTCGGCGCACAGCGGGTCTTCTCCCGCCTGCAGGGCAACTTCGCGCAGGAGCTCTAGACCATGGCCATCAGCACCCCCGTCGCCCCGTCGACCACGATCCCCACGGGCGAACGCCCCGACGTCATCGTCATCGACCACGTCCGGAAGCGGTTCGTCGTCCGCAAGGACAACACCATCCGTGAGCGGATCGTCACCCTCGGCCGCGCCGGCCGGAAGCACCGTCAGGACTTCTGGGCACTCGACGACGTCACCGTGTCCATCCAGGCGGGCACCACCGTCGGCCTGATCGGGCAGAACGGTTCCGGCAAGTCCACGCTGCTCAAGGCGATCGGCGGCATCATCCAGCCGACGTCCGGCACGGTCTCCCGCCGCGGTCGGCTCGCCGCGCTCCTCGAGCTCGGCGCGGGCTTCCACCCGGACCTGTCCGGCCGCGAGAACGTGTACCTCAACGCGAGCCTGCTCGGCCTCACCCGCAAGGAGACCGAGGAGCGCTTCGACGACATCCTCGCGTTCTCGGGCATCGGCGACTTCATCGACACCCAGGTGAAGTTCTACTCATCCGGCATGTACGTGCGACTCGCGTTCGCGGTCGCCGTGCACACCGACCCCGACGTGCTGCTGGTGGACGAGGTCCTGGCCGTCGGCGACGAGGCGTTCCAGCGCAAGTGCCTCGACCGCATCCGATCGTTCCAGGAACAGGGCAAGACGATCATCATCGTCACGCACTCCCTCGGCCAGGTGCAGGACATGTGCGACCGAGTGGTCCTGCTCAACAAGGGCAAGGTCCTGCACGACGGCAACGCCGCCGAGGCCGTGAGCATGTTCCGTGACGTGCTCGAAGAGCGCCGGCAGGGCGAGGTCAGCGTGGACGTGGCGGTCGGCCGCGGCACCGTCCTCGGTGCCACCGTGCACGCCGACGGCAAGGGCCCGAAGGACCCGGTCCGCCCGGGTGACGACCTGATCGTGGACATGGAGTTCGAGCACCTCGACCGAGTCGAGGACTGGGAAGCCGCCGTCCAGATCAACAACGCGAGTGGTCAGGTCGTGTTCGGCACGACCACCGGCATCATGGGCATCCACCTCGACCCGCTGCACGGTCGTCGGAAGCTCCGGCTCCGGATCGCCGACGCGGCGTTCGGCACCGGCAAGTACTTCATCAACGTCTCGATGATGGACTCGGCCGGGCGACACCTGCACGACCTGCCGGAGTGCGACTCGTTCGAGGTCCCCTCGTTCGGTGACGCGGTCGGCACCGTCTACGCCAAGCCGACGATCGAGGAGCTCGACTGAACCCGGTCGGCGGCACGGCCGGCGGCACACCCGACGGTGCGGTCGCAGACACCGGGGGCACGACTGCGGACACGACGACCGCGGACCCCGGCCGGACGGCGGTCGTCATCGTCAACTGGAACCGTGCCGACCTGACGGTCCGCGCCGCCCGCGCGGTGCTCGCCGGCGGCGGCGCCGACCAGGTCGTCGTCGTGGACAACGGGTCGTCCGACGACTCGGCCGCGGTGCTCCGCCGGGAACTCCCCGGAGTCACGATCGTCGAACGCACCACGAACGGCGGGTTCGCCGCCGGTGCGAACGCCGGGATCCGGCATGCGGACGCCGACGTCGTCGTCCTCCTCAACAACGACGCCGTGCCCGCACCGGGGTTCGTGTCCGCGCTCCGCCAGCACCTCGGACGCGCGGGTGCGGACGTCGCGGCCGTGACGGGCCGCATCGTGCTCGCCGGACGCTGGGCGCGCCTCCCGGCCGACGCCCCCGCGGATCCGGACCGACGCGAACTGCGCGACCACGACGGCATCCGGTGGACGCCGTCCGACGGCGGTGACACCCGCCTCAACTCGACGGGGGTGCGCGTGGACCGCGTCGGGAACGGGATGGACCGCGACTGGCTCGCACCGTCCGACCGTGCCGCCGACGTCGAGGTGTTCGGGTTCTCCGGTGGCGCCTCCGCGCTCCGCCGGACCGCGCTCGACGACGTGGGCCTGCTCGACGAGTCCCTGTTCATGTACTACGAGGACACAGAACTCGCCTGGCGGCTCCGGCGTCGCGGGTGGCGCGTCGAGCACGCGGCCGACGCAGTGGTCGAACACGACCACTCGGCCTCCTCCGGTGTCGCGAGCGACCTGTTCGTCTTCCGGAACGCGCGCAACCGGCTCGTCGTCGCGCTCTGGCACGCCGGGTGGCCGACCGTCCTGCGGGCAGCTGCCCGCACCGGCGTCCGCGGCCTGCGCGGACTGGTGTCGCCGGGCACCCGCCGGGAGGCACGGCTCGTCCTGGCAGCGTTCGCGGACGTTGCGGGGCACCTCCCCCGGCACCTCGTCCGCCGTGCCCACGAGGCACACCGGGCATCCGTCCCGCGCCGCAGCGTGGACCCGGGCGCATGAGCGCGTCCGGCTATCCTGGTCACTCCCCCCTCGACGGTCCCGGCCGAAAGGAAGCACGCGTGCCGCAGCTCACCGTCCTGATCGACGGGACCGCGGTACCACGCAACCTCGGCGGCGTCGGGCGGTACCTCGAAGGCGTCGTCTCGCACCTGGCTGCCGTCGACGACGACCTGGACGTGCACGTGGTCGTCCGGCCCGACCACGTCGCGCACTTCCGCGCGATCACCTCCGCTGCCCTGCCGTCGCCCGTGACGGTGCACCGAGCGCCGGCGTGGACCGACTCGGTGCCGCTCCGACTCGTCTGGGAACAGGTCGGCCTGCCGGTCCTCGCTCGCCGCCTCGGGGCACGGGTGCTGCACTCGCCGCACTACACGTTCCCGCTCGCCTGGCGCGGCGGCTCCGTCGTGACACTGCACGACGCCACGTTCTTCTCGAACCCGGAGTGGCACTCCCGGTTGAAGCGCACGTTCTTCACCTGGTGGAGCCGTCGCTCGTTGCGGTCGCGCCCGGTCGTGATCGTGCCGAGTGCCGCCACCGCGACCGAGGCCGCCCGTGTCGTGCGGGGCGTCCGCGCGGACGTGCGGGTCGCGCACCTCGGCGTCGACCGCGCCCGGTTCCACGAACCGACCGTCGCCGAGGTCGAAGACGCCCGGATCGCCGCCGGGCTGCCCGACGACGCACGGTGGATCGCGTTCCTCGGCACGATCGAGCCCCGGAAGAACGTCACCGCGTTGCTCGACGCCTACGGAGCCGTCCGTGCGGCGCGGGACGCCACCGGCTCCCCGACACCCTGGCTCGTGCTCTCCGGGGCCCGCGGTTGGGACGAGCAGGCGATCGAACGTCTCGACGCGCTCCAGGACGCCGACCTCGTCGTCGAGGCGGGCTACCTGCCCATCGAGGACCTCTCCGGGTTCCTCGGCGGTGCCGATCTGGTCGTCTACCCGTCGCTCGGCGAGGGCTTCGGCCTCCCCGTGGTCGAGGCGATGGCGACCGGTGCGTGCGTCGTCACCACGCGGCGGCTGTCGCTGCCGGAGGTCGGGGGCGACGCCGCCGTCTACGCCGAACCGGACGCCGAGGACCTCGCGGCCACGATCGCCGCGTTGCTCGACGACCCGTCGCGCGTGGCCGACCACCGGCTCGCAGCACTCCGTCGCGCGGACGACTTCACGTGGGACGCCACGGCCCGGATCCACGCCGACGCCTACCGCACGGTCGCTCACTCCGGTGCGATCACTCGGACCGGAGGCGCACGGTGACGCGGGTCGCGGTGCTGACGGTCACCTACAACACCGGTGAGACCATCCGGCCGTTCCTCGCGAGCGTCGCCGCGGCATCCACCGAACCGGTCGCGGTCGTCATCGCGGACAACGGGTCCGACGGCGTCGACGCACTCCGGGCGATCGGCGAGTCGTACGGCGCCGTGGTGGTGTCGTCCGGTGGCAACCGCGGGTACGGCGGCGGCATCGACGCCGCACTCGCCGCACTCGACGACGTGCTGCCCGACGTCCGTCCGGAGTTCCTGCTGGTCACGAACCCCGACGTCGTGCTCGGACCGGGGTCGATCGACGAACTCGTCGCCGCAGCCGAGCGCCTGCCGCACGGCGGGGCCTTCGGACCGCAGATCCTGGACAGCGAGGGGGCGACCTACCCGTCGGCCCGCCGGTTGCCGTCACTCCGGACCGGGCTCGGACACGCGGCGTTCTCGCGCTTCTGGCCCGCCAACCCGTGGAGCCAGCGGTACTGGTCCACGACGCTCGTCGAGGAGCGCGAAGCCGGGTGGTTGTCCGGCGCGTGCTTCCTCATCCGCACAGAGCTCTTCCGCGAGCTCGGCGGCTTCGACGAGTCCTACTTCATGTACTTCGAGGACGTCGACCTCGGGCAGCGCATCGGACGCGCGGGGCACGCGAACGTGTACGTGCCGTCGTCGGTGGTGACGCACACCGGGGCGCACTCGACGTCGTCGAACCGGCGGCGCATGGAGATCGAGCACCACCGGAGCGCCTACCGGTTCCTGTCCCGGAAGTACTCGGCGTGGTGGCTCTGGCCACTGCGGGTCGTGCTGCGTGCGGGGCTCGCGGCCCGGGCGCGCTGGGTCACGCGCAAGTAGCGCGGCCGGCCGCGGCGCGGCACGCGCTGGCGCGGATCGCGTCAGCGGCGGAGCCGCGTCCGCTCGGCGCGTGCGGCGTCGAGCAGCACACGCGCCCGGGCGTCGAACGAGTGCTCGGCAGCGACCCGTGCCACGACCGCCGCGCGCTCCGCCGCTGACGGCCACGGGAACGCCGGATCGAGCAGGGGCGCGAGCGCGTCCCGATCCGCCGCGACCCGGAGCGTCGGCACGTCGAGCTCGTCCGACAGCCCGACGACGGCGTCGGTGACCACGACCCCTCCGGACGCCAGCACGTCGAACACCCGGTTCGACACGAACCCCCCGGCGGCCATGTCGGGCCAGTGGTCGTTCAGGACGACCCGCGCCGAGGCGTACGCCGTCGCGACCTCCGTCCGGGAGCGCGATGCTCCCCCGATCGCCCCGTCCGGGACCACACCGTCCCATCCCGGTCCGTGCACGCGCAGGTCCGCGCCGAGCGCCACCGCGTCGGCGACGATCGGCCGGGACACCCCGCGGGTCGACCCGACGAACACGACCCGACCGGCGTCCTCACTCGTCGCCGAAGCGGCGTCGGGTCGGAACAGCGAGGGGTCCGTCGCCTGCAGCAGCGGGCGCACCGGGACACCGGCGCGCGACGCGGTGGCCGCCGCCCACGCCGGTCCGGCCGCGAAGACCGCGTCGAACGAGCGCAGCTCGGTGTCGGCGACGTCGTCCGGGTGGCTGATCACCCAGAGCAGGTTCACCGACGCCGGGTTCGGCGGCACCCGGTCGAGCCCGCGGATCACGAGGGTGACGTCGTCGGCCCCGTCACCGGCGCGCACGTGGGCGTCGCGCCGGTCGATCCGCACCGACTGCCCGAGCCGCTCCAACGCTCCCGCGAGCTCCGCCGCGAAGTGCACGTCACCCCAACCGTCGCCCTCCGGACCGGCCGGTGCTGCGATCTTGATCGACCAGGTCAGGTGCTCGGACGACCCGGAGTGCCGCGGCGCCGGTGCCACCGGTCGCGCACCCCACGGCGGCAGCGGCGCCCCGGCGACGACCGTCCCGGGGCCGTCGGCGATCCGGCCGCGCCACGCCGCGAAGGCGTCCACGGTCGCCGCGTCGACCGTGCGTCCGGCCTCAGCGGAGCGCTCGAGCGCCCACACGAGCACTACGTCGCCGCCGGCCCGGTCCGCGACGGCGCGGCTCCAGGCGGACAGCGTCATGCGTTCGTCCGGGAGGCACGGTGCCGGCACGAGCGCACGTCCCGGCATCGACAGCACGGGTTGGTCCGCCGCGAACACGGACGCCGGCCCAGCGCTCCGCGCTCCGACCACGACCGGACGCAGGCCGTCCGGCGCGGGCGACACCGAGCCGGTGTCGTCGGTCCACGGGAGCGCGCCGGGGCGCAGCAATCGGGCACCGTGCCGTGCCGAACCGTCGGGGAGCCACACGCGCGCCTGGGCGACACCGTGCGCCCCGGCGTCGGCGAGCACCTGGAGGTCCTGGTCGGTCACCCCGACGGTCGAGTCGACGACCACGAGGACCGCGCCGACGCCGCCCACCAGTCCGGCGTTGACGGCGGAGCCGATGCCGTCCACGGGGTCCGGCCGAACCCACGGCACCCCGTCGGGTACCGGGCCGAGGGGCGAGGCGTCCGCCACGTACGCGACCGCACGGACGTCGACGTCCGACCCGAAGGCGGTGTGGGCCGCCGTCACCATCGCCGGGAGCCGGTCGTGCCGGTCAGAGCGGCTGACGAGCAGGACCGTCACCCCGGTCGGGCGGACCCGGAGGTCGCCGCCGAAGCCGGCCACCCGGACGACGGACGCCGCCGTCACGGACGCGTGCCGCGCCTCCAGTCCGTCAACGGGACCAGGCTGCGGTGCGTCCGGGCGGCGGCGTCCGAAGAGACCCACGACGGGTCAGGAGTGGAGCAGGCGCTGCAGGTAGACCCCGTAGCCGCCCTTCACGAGCGGCGCGGCGAGTTCGGCGAGCTGTGCGTCGTCGATCCAGCCGTTGCGCCAGGCGATCTCCTCGATGCAGCCGATCTTGAAGCCCTGCCGGTCCTCGATCACCTTGACGTACTCGGACGCCTGCATCATCGACTCGAACGTCCCGGTGTCGAGCCAGGCCGTGCCGCGGTCGAGCACCTGGACGCCGAGCTCGCCGGCGTCGAGGTACCGCTCGTTGACGGTCGAGATCTCGAGTTCGCCACGGGCGCTCGGCTCGATGGTCTTCGCGATCTCGATGACCTTGTTGTCGTAGAAGTACAGTCCGGGGACGGCGTAGTTCGACTTCGGCTCGGCGGGCTTCTCCTCGATGGAGACGGCCTGGAAGTCGTCGTCGAACTCCACGACGCCGTACGCCTTCGGGTCGGCGACGTGGTAAGCGAAGATCGTCGCACCGTCGACCTCGGTGTTCTTCCGGAGGTTCGTGCCGAGGCCCGTGCCGTGGAAGATGTTGTCGCCGAGGACGAGCGCGACGCTGTCGTCGCCGATGAAGTCCTCACCGATGACGAACGCCTGCGCCAAGCCGTCGGGGCTCGGCTGGACGGCGTACTGGATGTCCATGCCGAGTGCCGAACCGTCGCCGAGCAGCGCGCGGAACTGCTCGTTGTACTCCGGGGTCGTGATGACGAGGACCTCGCGGATGCCGGCCATCATCAGCGTCGACAGCGGGTAGTACACCATCGGCTTGTCGTAGATCGGCATGAGCTGCTTCGAGATGCCCTTGGTGATGGGCCAGAGGCGCGTGCCGGAACCGCCGGCGAGGATGATGCCCTTCATGAACGGGGTGCTTCCTTACTTCGTCGTGCGGAGGGACTCGGTGTACGCGACGCACTCGTCGTACGTCGGCAGGAGTCCCTGGGCCGCCGCTTCCTCGAGTGTGGGTGCCTTGGTGTCCTTCTCGGACAGGACGGGTTCGGCGATGCCGCTCGGCAGTTCGAGCCCGACCGTCGGGTCGAGGATCGTGATGCCCTTCTCGCGCTCCGGGTCGTAGTGGGCGCTGACCAGGTAGTTCACGGTCGACTGGTCCTCGAGCGCCACGATCGCGTGGCCGAGTCCCTCGGACAGGTAGACGGCACGGCGGTCGACGTCGTCGATCCGGACGGAGTCCCACTGGCCGAACGTCGGGGACCCGACGCGGATGTCGACGATGTAGTCGATGAACGCGCCGCGCACCGCGGTGACGTACTTCGCCTGGCTCGGCGGCACGAGGGCGTAGTGGATCCCCCGCGCGACACCGGCGGAGGAGATCGACATGTTCACCTGGCGGAGGTCGAGCGGGTGCCCGACCGTCTGCTCGAGGACGTCGGCCCGGTACGCCTCGAGGAATGCTCCTCGTGCGTCGCCGTGCTGGACGGGCGTGAACTCCCACGCGCCGGGGATCTTCAGTTCGCGGATCTGCACCGGAGCAGCCTAGCAACCGAGCCGATACACCACCCATCACGACCCGACACGGCGGCGTGCACGCCCGGTGCCTGCGCGTTCGCATAGGCTGTCATGGTTCTGCGCCACGCCGACTCCCGAAACGAGACACGCGAACCCGTGAAGCTATTCGTCCAGATCCCCTGCCTCAACGAGGAGAACACGCTCGCCAGCGTCATCGACTCGATCCCCACGCAGATCGACGGCATCGACGAAATCGAGATCCTGGTCATCAACGACGGCAGTACCGACCGCACGGTCGAGGTCGCGAAGGAACACGGTGTCACGCACTTCGTGCACCACACGACGAACATGGGGCTGGCCCGCTCGTTCCGGGACGGCGTCGACTACGCCCTCCTGCACGGCGCCGACATCGTCGTGAACACCGACGGTGACAACCAGTACCCGCAGGCGCAGATCGCGGAACTGGTCCAGCCGATCCTCCGGCGTGAAGCCGAGATCGTGATCGGCGACCGCCAGACCCGCACGATCGAGCACTTCTCCGGCTTCAAGAAGCTCATGCAGCGCTTCGGCTCCTGGGTGGCGTCGCGCGCCGCGGGCCTGGACCTGCCGGACGCGGCGAGCGGCTTCCGTGCGTACTCGAAGTACTCGCTCATCCGCCTCAACATCGTGACGCGCTTCAGCTACTGCATGGAGACCATCGTGCAGGCCGGCTACAAGCGCCTGGCCATCGCGAGCGTGCCGATCACGACCAACCCGAAGACCCGCGAGTCCCGGTTGTTCAGCAACATCTGGCAGCACATGTTCCAGTCCGGGTCCGCGATCGCCCGGGTCTACCTGATGTACCGGCCGATGGCCCTGTTCGCCTGGGTCAGTGCGGTGCTCGCCGTGCTCGGGCTCTGGCCGCTCATCCGCTACATGGTGCTGCTCCTGGCCGGGACCGGCGGCAACCACCTGCAGTCGATCATCCTCGGCGTCGTCCTGCTGATCACCGCCGTGCTCTCGATCGTGATCGGTGTCGTGGCAGACCTCACCCGCCTGAACCGCACCCTGGCCGAGGAACAGCTCGACCTGCAGAAGCTCCAGCGCTATGGCGACTGATCGCGACCTCGGGCCCGTGGAGACGCGCCGCGAGCGGCTCGCCATGCGGTTCTCGACGTGGATCCGCCGTCCGGGCGCCTGGATCGAGATCCTCGCGTGGGCCGGCCTGGTCGCCTTCGTCGTCTGGACGCTCGGACCGGCCCTCATCGGACACGCCACGTTCCTCAACACGGGCCTCCTGAGCCGGTACACCCCCTGGGCGGAGACGTTCGGAGGGTCCGTGGACTCCACGAACCTGTACACGAGCGACCCCATCGACTCGAACGCCCCGCAGACCTCGCTGCTCGTGCGGTTGGCCCACGCGGGCGTCTTCGGCGCCTGGGACCCGTACGTCGCCGGCGGCACGGCCCTCGGCGGCGTCCCCGACTCCGGCCAGTGGTCCCCGCTGTCGCTGCCGTGGTGGATCCTGCCGCTGTCGTACGCACCGGGCGCCGTGAAGTTCCTCGAGATCGTGGCGATCACCGTCGGCATGTCCCTGCTGCTGCGCCGCTGGGGCGTCCCCCGGGCCGGATGGGCGATCGCGTCCCTCGTCTACGCGTCGTCCGGGTTCATGGTCGCGTGGTCGAACTGGCCCCAGACCCGCGTCGCGGCGATCATCCCGTTGCTGTTCTGGTCGATCGACCGGGCCGCGGTCGAACTCCGGAAACGCGACCTCCTCAGCGTGGGCGGCACGGTCGCCGCGATGCTGCTCGGGGGCTTCCCCGCGGTGGTCGGGTACGCGCTCTTCTTCGGCGGCGTGTTCTTCCTGGCACGGACGATCGTCGCCCACCGGAGCTGGCGACCGGTGCTCCGGAGCGCCGGCATCGCCGTCGGCGGCATCGTGGTCGGTGTCCTGCTCGCCGCCTGGCAGCTCGTGCCCTTCGCCATCAACGCGGCGAGCGTCGTCGACTTCTCGGGACGGTCGCAGCACGGACCGAACGGCCTCGGCGCGTTCCCGCTCGTGACGTCCTGGGTGCCGGACATCTCGTTCGCGCAGGCCTCGGGCGCCTCCTGGGGCACGCGCAACCCGGTGGAGGAGTACTCGTACATCGGCGTCGCGTCGCTGGTCCTCATCGCCGCCGCCGTCCTCATCCGACCCGCGTTCCGCGTGGGCACCGGCGACACCGCGGACCGGAATCGCTCGCGCCGGACGGTCGGCGTCGTCGCGATCGTCGCGGCGCTCCTCGCCTTCAGCGTGGTCGTGGTGTACCTGGGCGGCCCGGTCCTGACCGTCATCCGGGAACTCCCGGTGTTCAACAGCAACCCGATCGGGCGCGCGCGGAGCGTCGTCCTCTTCATCGCGGCGGCCCTGGCCGGCGTCGGGTTCGGCCGCCTCGTCGAGGCCGAGAACCTGCGTCACGAGATCACGCGCTTCCGAGCAGCCTCGCCGCTCCGGCGCACGGGCCGCCTGGCCGCCATCGCCGTGGTCCTGTTCGTCGCCGCGGGCGCAGCGGTCTTCACGAAGAACGCCCTGCACGTGGTCCCGAAGCAGTACGTGCACCAGACGAAGCTCGAACTCATGCACGTCGGGATCCTGGGAGCCGTCACGGTGGTCGCCGTGCTGGTCGTCTGGCTCTTCCGGTCCCGCATCGTCGTGTTCGTCGCCGCGGGCGTCGTCGCTGCGATCGTGGCGGTCCCGGCCATCGTCGCCACGAAGCCCTGGTGGCCGCTCGCCTCGACCTCGACGTTCTACCCGGACGCTCCGGCGATCGACTACCTGCGCGATCACGTCTCCGACCAGGACCGCTACACGACGACCGGCAACGCGACGCTCCTCGGAGCGGCCTCGTACTTCCGGATCCGGTCCATCACGGGGCACACGTTCCAGACGGCCCAGTGGAAGCAGCTCATGAAGGCCGTCGACCCGGACACCTACCCGACGCCGACGTACCTGACGCTCGAACCGAACCTGATGCCGGAACTCGCCGAGTCCTCGATCCTCGACCGCCTGGCGACGAAGTACATGATCGCCGACCCGTCGGCGCCACTCGCGGGCGTGGCCACGCCCGCCCCGACCCGGACGACGTGGACCGACCTCACCGAGCAGCGCCACAGCGTCGACTCGGCGTCGAACACCGGGCCGCTGAACGGCATCACCTTCACCGGACCGCCTGCCACGACCACGGCCCCCCACGGCATGCACCTGACGGTGTCCGTGATCGCCGACGGGTCGGGCAAGACGCTCGCGTCCACGGCGAGCTGGGTCCCGGGGCTCGGCGGCCCGCGGAACGTCGCGCTGCAGGGGTCGCACATCCCGGAGAGCACGTCGTGGCACCTCCGGATCCGCGTGACCGGCCAGGTGTCCGTGGTCCCGATCGGGACCGACGCCGCAGGCAAGGCCGTCGTCGGCATCACCCGCCCGGTCAGCCGCGACGGCGTCTCGGTCGTGCACACGGGCGACGCGACGATCTACGAGCGCTCGGCCGCACTCCCGCGCGTGCGGTGGGCATCGAAGGACGTCGTCGAGACGACCACCGACGGCACCATCGAGCGTCTCGAGGACCGTTCGCTGCCCGACGACACGGTCGTGATGGACAAGACGCCGTCCCACCGGGCCGACCCGGCGAGCACTGCCACGATCGCGCTGCAGCCGAGCGACGTCGACTCGACCGTGGCCCACGTCGACGCCACCGGCGGCGGATGGGTCGTCGTGGCGGACTCGCTGCAGCGCAAGGGATGGACGGCGACCGTCGACGGCAGGACGACCGACATGGTCCGCGCGGACAGCGTCGGCGCCGCCGTCTGGGTCCCCGCGGGGACCCACACGGTCCGCCTGCAGTACCGCACCCCGGGCCTCGGAACGGGCATCGCGCTGACCGCAGCGACCGTGCTGGTGTCGGCGGCGGTCTGCACCGGCGTCCTGCTCGTGCGCCGTCGGCGTCGCCGCCAGGCACCTGATCGCGGTTGACCCACCCACCCGGTCGACTGGTGGGACCGCCGGTCGACCGGGCCATCGTCCCCTAGAATCGTCTCTCGTTCCGTCAAACGACTCCGAAAAGGAAGACCTCGTGAAGATCCTCGTCACCGGAGGAGCCGGTTTCATCGGCTCGAACTTCGTCCGCCGGACCCTGCAGGACGCCTATCCGGGGCTCGAGGGCGCCGAGGTCGTCGTGTACGACGCGCTCACCTACTCCGGCAACCTGGAGAACCTGGCGCCCGTCGCCGACTCGCCCCGCTACTCGTTCGTGCAGGGCGACATCCGGGACGCTGCGAAGCTCGACGAGGTCGTGCCGACCGTGGACGCCATCGTGCACTTCGCGGCCGAGTCCCACGTGGACCGCTCCGTGCGCGACTCCGGCATCTTCGTCGAGACGAACGTCGTCGGGACGCAGCGCCTGCTGGACGCGGCGCTCCGCCACGGCACCGAGCGCTTCGTGCACGTCTCGACGGACGAGGTCTACGGCTCGATCAGCGAGGGTTCGTGGGCCGAGGACCGCCCGCTCGAGCCGAACTCGCCGTACTCGGCGTCGAAGGCCGGCAGCGACCTCCTGGCGCGCAGCTACCACCGCACCCACGGGCTGAACCTCTCGATCACCCGGTGCTCGAACAACTACGGGCCCTACCACTTCCCCGAGAAGGTCATCCCGCTGTTCGTCACGAACCTGATCGACGACCTGCACGTGCCGCTCTACGGCGAGGGCAACAACATCCGCGACTGGTTGCACGTCGACGACCACACCCGCGGGATCGCGATGGTGCTCACGCGCGGTCGCGCGGGCGAGATCTACAACATCGGTGGCGGCACGGAGCTCACGAACAAGGAGCTCACCGAGATGCTCCTCGAGGCCACCGGGAAGGACTGGTCGTACGTCGACCGCGTCGCCGACCGTCTCGGCCACGACCTCCGCTACTCGGTCGACATCTCGAAGATCCAGGCCGAACTGGGCTACGAGCCGCAGGTGCCGTTCGAGCAGGGCCTCGCCGACGTCGTGCAGTGGTACCGAGACAACCGCTCCTGGTGGGAGCCCCTCAAGGAACGTGCGGCCCTCGCCTGAGGAGCCCGGACACCATGACGCGGTACCTCATCACCGGCGCGAGCGGCATGCTCGGCCAGGACCTCCAGCACGCGCTGCAGGGCGCCTCCGTCACCGCGCTCGGTCGCGCTGACCTGGACATCACCGACGCCGATGCCGTGCAGGACGCCGTCGCCGGACACGACGTCGTGATCAACGCCGCGGCGTACACGAAGGTCGACGACGCCGAGACGCACGAGGCCGACGCCCTCGCCGTCAACGCGACCGGTCCGGAGTTCCTGGCCCGCGCGGCCGTCCGGCACGGTGCCCGGCTCGTGACCGTCTCGACGGACTACGTGTTCGACGGACACGGCACGTCCCCCTACCCGGAGGACGCCCCGGTCGACCCGATCAACGCCTACGGGCGGACGAAGGCCGCCGGTGAAGCGCTCGTACGGTCGATCGCCCCGGACTCGTCGTACATCGTGCGCACGGCGTGGATCTACGGTGCGCACGGGCCGAACTTCGCCGCGACCATGCTGCGGCTCGCTGCCTCGCACGACACCGTCAGCGTCGTCACGGACCAGGTCGGACAGCCGACGTGGACCGGCGACCTCGCCACCCGGATCGTCGAGCTCGCGGAGTCCGACGCCCCGGCGGGCATCTACCACGGCACGAACTCCGGACAGGCGTCCTGGTTCGACTTCACCCGCGCCATCTACTCCGAGCTCGGACTCGACCCGGAGCGCGTCCTGCCGACCGACAGCGCCTCGTTCGTCCGGCCGGCCGCCCGGCCGGCCTACAGCGTGCTGGGGCACGACGGGTGGGCCCGGGGCGGGTTCACCCCGATGCGTGACTGGCGCTCGGCACTGTCCGCCGCGGTCGCCGCGGGAGCGCTCACCGCGTGACCGGTCGCGAGGACATCGCAGTCGCACCCACGCCGACGCCCCGCGGATGGCGCCGCTGGGGCTTGAACGCCGTGAAGATCGCGTTCATGGTGGCGGTCGTCGCCGCCGGCGCGCTCTACGTGGTCGGCAAGTGGGGCGAGGTCTCCGAGGCCGTCCGCTCGATGAACCCGGTGTGGCTCGTCCTGGCGTTCCTGGCGGTCGTCGTCGCCCTCGTGCTGTCGATGCTGTCGTGGATCGTGGTGTGGCCCGCGTTCGGCATCCGGTTGCCGCTCCTCCGCGGCGCACGCGTGTTCTTCGTGAGCCAGCTCGGGAAGTACCTGCCGGGGTCGGTGTGGCCGATCGCCGCGCAGGCGCAGATGGCCGGCGAGGTCGGCCTGGCGAAGTCATCGTCGATCGTCCTGTCGCTCATCGCGATGCTGGTCTCGATCGCGACGGGCCTCGGCGTCGGGGCGGTACTGCTCCCCTTCATCGACCTCCACCTGTTGCAGTCCTACTGGTGGCTGCCGATCGTGGGCGTCGCCTTCCTGGTCTGCCTGACCCCGCCGATCATGCGGATTGGCGTGCGGCTCGCGCTCCGGATCCTGCGCCGGCCGGACGCCCCCTTCGCCTACGGGTGGCGCGTGGCCTCGACGAGCTCGGGGCTGCAGGTCGGCAACTGGCTGTTCGGCGGCGCGCAGCTGTGGCTCGTGCTGATCGGCCTCGGTGTCGATCCGGCACGGAGCTTCGTGCCGGCCGTCGCCGGGTTCGCGCTGGCCTTCGCGCTCGGGGTGCTGCTCATCCCGTTCCCCGCCGGCCTGGGCGTCCGTGAGTTCGTCATCACGGTGGTGCTCGCCTCGGTCACGGGTCCGGGCGTCGCGGTGACGGCGGCCATCCTGTCCCGGTTGCTCTACGCCGTCGCGGACTTCGCCACGGCGGGGGTGGCAGCCTGGATAGGGCGCCGCGCCGCCGACAGCCGCTGACCACACGCGGTCCGCGCGCCACACACGTCACGCAGCAGCGCCGCAGCAACGCCGGAAGCACGCCGCGCGTCCGCCGGTCAGCCGGCGACGAAACCCGCGACCGTGTCGGTGTACGCCGCCCACATCCGGTCCGAGCCTCCGGCATCGACGCCAGCGCGCAGTCGGTCCAGCGCACCGGGGCGGGTGAGCCGCTCGAGCGCCGCCGCCAGGGCGTCCACGTCGTCGGCCGGCACGACCAGGCCGTCCTCGCCGTCGCGGATGTCGAGCGCCATCGTGCCGGCGTCGGTCGCGAGCACCGGCGTCCCGAAGCGGTGGGCGAGCGCAACGTTGATCGTGGACGACCCGGTGCGGTACGGCAGCGCGACGACGTCGAACGACCGGATGAGGGCGGGCATGTCCGCCATCGCCACGTAGCCGTCGACGATCTCGACCCGGTCCTCGATGCCGAGCGCGCTCACCTGGGCCCGGTACTCGTCCACGGGCTGCCAGAACTCGCCGCGCACGACGACCCGGATGCCGGGCACGCGCGCGGCGGCCTCGAGCAACTGGTCGACCCCCTTGTAGTGCCGGACCATGCCGAAGAACCCGACCGTGACGGGCGACGCCCCGGAACCGGCAGCAGCAGCAGCAGCGTCACCGGCCGCACCCCCGCCCGCACCGTCGAAGAGCAGGTCCGCCAACGGCAACCGCGTCACGCGGACGTCCACCCCCGCGTCCGCACCCACGATCGACCGCGCGAGCGCCGCCTGCTCGTCGCTGTGCACCAGCACGGCACCGTACTGGCGGTACATCGCCCGGACGAGCCGCTCGTCGAGTCGGCCGTGTTCGTGCGGCAGCACGTTGTGCGCGAGCACCACCCCGGTCGGTCGTCGACCGGCGGCGAAGCGCATCACCGCGTAGGGCACGGCGTGGTACGGCGTCACGCCCGTCACGAGCACCAGGTCGGCGCGGCGCATCCCCACGCCGGCCCGGAGCCACGTGAGCGGGTTGTACCAGGTCAGCCGGGCCGACGAGGCGGCGAACGGCGTCACCTCCGGCTCGTCCTCGGGCACGCGGGTCGTCCCGCTGCGCAGGAACGACGGGTACTGCGCCTTCCAGGACAACAGGCGCACGTCGTGTCCGGCGGCCTGCAACCGGTGCGCCAGCGAGGTGGTGTGGGTCGCGATGCCGCCCGAGAACGGGTGGGTCGGACCGACGATCGCGATGCGGAGAGGACGCGGCATCCGACGAGCATAACGACCGCCGGAGGCCCGTCCGCGCGGCGGGCTCACGGGACCGCGCTGATAGTGTCGGGGCGCCCGCGGACCCCCAGGTCGTCCGCGCTCGACGGAAGGACCGACCCGGCATGACGACGCTCCGCGTGATCGTGGACCAGGTGATCGCACCGGTTCCCGGCGGCATCGGCCGCTACGCGGAAGAACTCACCCGCCACCTCATCGAGACCGCTCCGGCGGGTTGCGACGTCGAAGCGCTCGTGTCCGCGGCACCGCCCGCCGACATGCAGCGGCTCCGCACGCTGCTGCCGGGCCTGTCCGGCCTGCAGCGGTTGCCGCTCCCCCGGCGCGAGCTCTCGCTCGCGTGGCAGGCGGGCCTCGTCGGATCGGCTGCGCACGGCCTCGTGCACGCACCCAGCGTGCTCGCGCCCCTCGTGAAGCACAACCGTGAGACCGACCCCGGCCGCCAGACGGTCGTGACCGTGCACGACACCGTGCCGTGGACCCACCCCGAGACCCTCACCCCGCGGGGTGTGCAGTTCCACAAGGCCATGATCCGGCGGGCGTGGAAGTACGCGGACGCCGTGGTCGTGCCCACCCACGCCGTCGCGGGAGCCCTCAACGAGATCCACCACTTCGACGGCCGACTGCGCGTCATCGGCGGTGCGCCGAGCGCGCGGCTCCGCATCCCCGTCGACGCCGATCTCCGCGCCGAACGCCTCGGGCTCCCCGAGCGGTACGTCCTCGCCGTCGGCACCCTCGAGCCCCGCAAGGGCCTGGTACACCTCATCGAGGGCATGGCCCACCCCGAGGCCCCGACCGACATCCCCCTCGTGATCGCCGGCCCGGACGGCTGGGGCGACGTTGACGTCTACGGCATCGCCGAGCGCGCCGGACTCGCCCGCGACCGCGTGAAGGTGCTCGGCCGGGTCGACGACGCCGACCTCGCCGTGGTCTACGACCGTGCGACGGTCTTCGTGTTCCCGAGCCTCGCCGAGGGGTTCGGCCTCCCCGTGATCGAGGCGATGCACTTCGGCACGCCGGTCGTCCACTCCGACGACGAGGCCGTGCGCGAGGTCGCGTCCGACGCCGGCGTGACGGTCGCCCGGAACCCTCGAGCGTCCTACCCGGAACGGCTCGCGCAGGCGGTGTACCAGGTCGTCAACGACCGGGTGCTCGCCGAACGCCTGTCGATCGCCGGCCCGGACCGCGCCCGGATGTTCGACTGGCGCGACTCCGCCACCGAGACCTGGCAGCTGCACGCCGACCTCTAGCGGCGAGCGGCGGCAGGCGGCTGGGCCGGGTCCCGGGGACCCGTCACGTCGTCGACGGGTCGACCTGGAGGCTCAGCGCGATTCGCGCAGGCGCGTCGCCTTCTCCTCGACCACGGCTTCCAGCGCCACCGCGTGCGCGGCCAGACGCTCGGCGACGGCGGGTTCCGAGGACCCGATGATCCGCGCCGCGAGCAGCCCGGCGTTCGCGGCACCGTTGATGGCGACGGTGGCGACGGGGATCCCCGCTGGCATCTGGACGATGGACAGCAGGGAGTCGAGGCCGTCGAGCCGCGCCAGCTGCACGGGGACACCGATCACGGGCAGCGTGGTCATCGATGCGACCATGCCCGGCAGGTGTGCGGCTCCCCCGGCGCCGGCGATGACGACGCGGAGTCCGCGCCCGGCGGCTGCCCGCGCGAACCGCATCATCTTGTCGGGTGTCCGGTGCGCTGACACGACGTCGACCTCGTAGGGGATGCCGAGTTCGTCGAGGGTCTCAGCGGCCGGCCGCATCGTCGGCCAGTCGGAGTCGGACCCCATGATGATCGAGACGAGGGGCTGGTCGGCAGCGGTGGTGTCGGTCACGCGACGAGCCTAACGGGACCGGGCCGCGCCTCCCGGCCGCCCCTGGAGCAACACGTCCTGCCAGGCCGAGCCGTCTCCACCCAACGTGCGCCGACGGAGGAACGCGAGCGTGTCGGGAGCCGGTCCGCCGGCGGCGACCGCGGCGACCACCGCGGACCGCCAGACGGCGACGTCGTCCGGCACGACGACGGCACCGTGGCGAGCGGCCTCGGCGTAGGCGGGGCGGTCGGAGACGACGGCCGGCAGGCCGAGTGCCGTGTACTCCAGGAACTTCAGGTCGCTCTTCGACCGGTTGAACTCCTCGTCGCGGAGCGGAGCCACCCCCGCGCTCCACCGCGATCGGTTCGCCACCAGCCAGCGGGCGAACGCCGGGTAGTGGCCGTCCGGGACCTCGATCCGTCGGTACCAGCGGGCGTCGGAGTCCTCCGTGATCCCGATCACCTCGAGCCGGACGGGCGATCCGTCGACCGCGCGGAGATCCGAGAACACCGGTTCGAGCAGTTCGAGGTCCGCCGCGTGCGTCATCGTGCCCATGTAGAGCACGCGGTGTTCGTCGTCGGGGGGTGCGACCGTGGCCTCGGCGGCCGGGTCCGGGGTGGTCCCGGCGGACGTTCCAGCGGTCCAGAGCGTCGGGTCCAGCGCGTTCGGGACGACGACGACGTCGCGCGCGATGGGCCGGACGACGACGGCGAGCTCTTCCGTGCTGACGATGACGACGTCCGCGCCCCGCACGACCGCGTCGATCGAGGCCAACCGGTCGGGGTCGTACTCGGCGCGCGCGAGTCGGGCCCGACCCGCCTCGGTGAAGAAGTCGTCGTCCACCTCGGCCACGACGCGGATCGCACGTGCGCGTGCCGCGTCGAGGAACGGTCCGACGACGCCGATCGGCAGGATGTCGCGCTGCACGAGGAGCACCGCGTACTCGGTCGTGTCGGTTCCGGACACGAACGCGTCCGGTTCGACCTGCTGCACGGTCGCCGCCCCGGAGGCCGCGAGGTGCTCGATCCGCCGCACCACACGGACGTGTGCCGACGCGGGGTGCGCGCCGCCGCCGCCCGCCACGACGTACCCGACGACGGGGACGGGAGGCACGGGGTCGGCCGGGTGGGCGGGTGACGCCCCCGGCGCCGGTCGCAGCGTCCGACCGAGTCGGCGGACGGCACGGCGCAGGAGATCGGCTGGCATGGCTCCATTGTCCCCGGATCCCGGCGTGTCCACGACCGCGATGGTGGCAGGTCAGCGCACGGTCAGCGCGGCGCAGCCGAGGCCGGTGTCGCCTCCGCGGCCGATCCCGACCGCGACGAGGCAGATCGTCCGCCGTCCGCTCGCGGCGCTGACCGTGCCGGCGAAGCCGTGGTCGGCGCCGACCCCGAACGTGCGGTCGACGTCGGCGCGCGCATCGGCAGCGGTCAGGGTCTGGACGACCGTGCCGTCGACCGAGACGCGGACCTGCAGCGCCGTCCCCGGTGCGTCGCGGTCGAACGCCCACCCGCGGACGGAGACGCGTCGGACACCGTCCGAGAGGACCGCGTCCCGGTGCCCGGTGGGGGCAGCGGTCCCGGTGGACGGGGCTGCAGCGGACGGGGCTGCGGTGGCGGCTCCGGTCGCCGTGACGCCGGCCGTGCGCGCGTTCGCGACGAGGGACCGCGCGGCTGCCGACCACCACGTCCCGGCCGCCGGGCCCCCGTTGCAGGTCCCGTCGCTCGCCCCGGGGGTCTTCACCCAGAGCAGTGCGTCGAGCGCGGTCCCGGGCGGCGCGACGGACGGTGCGTCGCCGAGTCCGGCTCCGGGACCGTTGCACCACGTCCCACGCCACCCCTGCCCGTTCCGCGAGGTGTCGATCACGTAGTGCGACCCCGCGGTCGCCGCCGACACCTGGTCGGCGTACGCCACCTCGGCCGAGGTCGGGTAGTCGTTCGCGACGTTCGTGAAGAACCCGCGGGCGTCCTGCACACCGGCTGCGGTGAGGCGCCGTGCGGCTTCGGCCACCGGGACCCAGTTCGAGTTCCCGCCGTCCAGGTACGCGGCGACGCCCACGGCCCCGAGGGCACGGACCTCGCG
The DNA here is from genome assembly GCF_018613895.1 of Curtobacterium sp. ISL-83. GTDB lineage: Bacteria > Actinomycetota > Actinomycetes > Actinomycetales > Microbacteriaceae > Curtobacterium. The sequence goes on along the minus strand of NZ_JAGGPH010000011.1, from coordinate 174,183 downwards.
GTGCAGGATGCGGTAGCGCTGCGCCTCGAGTCCGGCGTCACACCGGCTGCCGCCGAGCATCGACAGCGCGTCCGGTTCGACGACGACCACCGCCCGGTGCCCGGACAGACGTGCTGCGATGGTGTCGACCCAGGCGTCGTAGGAGGTCTCGTCGAACCCGCCCGCGGAGTAGCCGCCGCAGTCCCGGTCCGGGATCGCGTACGTGACGAAGACGGGCGTCGTGCCGGCTTGCTGGGCACCGGCGACGGCCTGGTCGATGGTCCGCGTCAGCGCCGTCCCCTGCGTCCACTCGCCGAGCCAGCTCGCGACCGGGTAGCGGGCGATCGTCGCTGCGGCGGCAGCGCCGGCCGGGTCGCTCGGGGTCAGCGCGGTCGCGGCCTTCGCTGCCTCGCTCGTGGGGCTCCGGTACGGGCCCTTCCCCCAGACTGTCGCCGCGGTCGCCTGCCGGACCACCGACGCCGGCGACGACGTGGCCGGACCCGTCGCGGCCGCACCCGTCGCGGCCGGACCCGTCGCCGTCGCCGCGGTCGAGGGGGCCGCGGCGACGCTGACGGTCAGGGCGACGGCGAGAGCGGCGGCGCCGCAGACGAGGACGGCCAATCGACGGCGGCGCATGGCGGACTCCCTGTTCGGACGGCGAGGTCCCATCGCACCACCGGGTGCGCTCGGGTGCCAGCGCCAGTGCGGGTGGCACCCGAGCGGGTGTCCGTCCTTCAGGGGACCCGCCGCGCGGCAGTCCGTCAGGGACTCGCCGCCCTCCGCGGCAGTCGCCCGGCGTCAGGGGACCCGCCGGGCGTCAGGGCACTCGCCGGGCGTCAGTCGTCGAAGTGCGCGGCAGCTGCCCGAGCGCGGTACACGACGTCGTCCAGGTCGTCGCCGATGACCGTGACGTGCCCGACCTTCCGCCCCGGACGCGGGGCCTTGCCGTAGAAGTGGAACTTCGCCTCGGGGAACGCGGCGAGCGCGTCCGGGTACCGGCCGGCCAGGTCACCGTCGGCGGGACCGCCGAGCACGTTCACCATGACGGCGGCGGGGGCGTGCGCACCGGTGGCCCCGAGCGGCAGGTCGAGGACGGCCCGCAGGTGCTGCTCGAACTGGCTCGTCGTCGCACCGTCGATGGACCAGTGGCCGGTGTTGTGGGGCCGCATCGCGAGCTCGTTGATGAGGATGCGTTCATCAGCTGTCTGGAACAGCTCGACGGCGAGGACACCCGTCACCCCGAGCTCCTCGGCGACCCGGACCGCGAGGGACTCGGCGGCGTCGGCGAGCCGACCGGCGCTGTCCGGTGCGGGCGCGATGACCTCCGCGCACACCCCGTCGCGCTGCTCGGTCTGCACGAGCGGCCAGGCCACGACCTGACCGGAGGGGCGTCGGGCGACGGACTGCGCGAGCTCGCGGGTGAAGGGGACGAGTTCCTCGGCGAGCAGGGCCTCGCCCGCGCCCACCTCGGCGAGCGCGATGAACCAGTCGTCGGCACCGGAGGCGTCGGTGACGACCCGGACTCCCTTGCCGTCGTAGCCACCCCTGGCCGTCTTCACGACCGCGCGACCGCCGTGCGCGTCGAGGAACGCGCCGAGTTCGGCGGCGTCGTGCACCGCTGCCCAGTCCGGGACCGGCAGGCCCAGGTCCGTCAGCCTCCGGCGCATCACGAGCTTGTCCTGTGCCACCGCGAGGGCGTCCGGGCCGGGGTGCACCGCGACGCCGGCGTCGACGAGCGCGCGCAGGACGTCCTGCGGGACGTGCTCGTGGTCGAACGTGACGACGTCGACCTCGCGCGCGAACGCCAGGACGGTCTCGGCGTCGTGGTAGTCCCCCGTGGCGGTCGCCGCGATGCCGGCGGACATGCCGTCCTGCTCGGCGAGCACCCGGATGTCGACACCGAGTTCGACCGCGGGCGGGACCATCATCCGCGCGAGCTGTCCGCCACCGATCACTCCGACACGCAACGACATCCTGTCCGTTCCTTCCGACGTTCCCACCAGACGGCGAGGGGTCACCGTCTACCATTGCCCGTTGGCCCGCTCGTGTGCGGGCAGGTCCGGACCAGGCGACGAGCCCGGGCCGGACAACGACACTCTACGGACCCGGGAGACCACGTGCGGCGACTCATCGCGCAGCTTGCCCGCTTCGGCGTCGTCGGCGCCATCGGCTTCGTCGTCGACACCGCGGTCTTCAACGTCCTGCGCGCGACCGTGTTCTCCCCCCACGAGATCCACTCCGGCCCGTTCTGGGCGAAGGTCGTGTCGACCTCGGTGGCCATCATGGTGAACTGGATCGGCAACCGGTACTGGACCTTCCGCGACCAGCGCCGTGCGGTCGCCGCTCGTGAGGGCGTGGAGTTCGTGATCGTGTCGCTCGGCGGCATGGTGATCTCCCTCGGCTGCCTCGCGATCTCGCACTACGTGCTCGGGTTCACCTCAGCGCTCGCGGACAACATCTCCGGCAACGTCATCGGCCTTGTGCTCGGGACGGTGTTCCGGTTCTGGCTGTACAAGGTGTGGGTGTACCACCCCGATCGCGGAGGGCGTCGCGCTCCGGAGGCCACGCCGGGGAACGGATCCGACTCCGGCGAGCGCCGGGTCAGCACCGGCGTCTGACCGTTCGCCCACACGCGCCCCCGCGGTTCCGGCCCCCGCGGTTCCGGGTCGTCACGCCACTCCCCCTAGGCTGTCGCGAGTCACGTCCCGATCCCCAGGAGTCCCGCATGCCGGCCGAGCCCGTTGCCGACCACCCGCGGATCGCGACCTGGGAGCGCGTCACCGTCGCGGCCGTCACCCTGGCGTTCACGCTCTGGCTCGTCGTCTGGGCGCTCGTCGTCCCGCCGTTCCAGGCCCCGGACGAGCGCGCGCACGTCGACGCGACGGTGCAGGTCGCGCTCGGCCACCCGTGGGCGGCTCCCGGAGACCTCCGCATCCTGAACGCGGTGATGGCGGCGCAGCAGCGTGAGGCCCTGCAGCCCGCAGCGACGCGGTCCACGGTGACCCAGCTCCTCCAGGACGTCCCCGGGACCTCCGCGACCGTCGACCAGATGACCCAGCACCCACCGACCGCGTACCTGGTCGGCGCGGCCGCGCTGCGGCTCGCGCACTACGGCGACCTCCGGTGGGACCGCGCCGTGCTGGTCCTGCGTCTGGTGGACGTCGCCTGGGTCGCCGCCCTGCCGTTGCTCGTCTGGGCGTCGGTCCGCCGGCTGACCCGGTCGCCGCGAGCCGCGCTCGTCGGCGCGGTGGCGCTGTTCGCCACGCCCCAGCTGGCGTCGATCGCCTCGTCGGTGTCGAACGACGCCCCCGTGATGCTCTTCGGCGGTGTCGTCGCCTGGCTCGCGACGCGCCTGCTCACCGGCGACCTGCGACGGCGCACCCTGCTGGGGCTCGGGGTCGCGCTCGGCGTGCTGATCTGGTGCAAGGGCACGGGGCTCCCGGCGATCCCGTTCGTCGCGGTCGTCGGCCTCGTGGCGGGTGCCGGGCGCCTCCCGATGACCGCACGCGTCCTGCGGACCCTCGTGGCCCTCGGTGTCGCCGCCCTGATCGGCGCGTGGTGGTGGCTGCACAACCTGGTCGCCTACCACCACCTCCAGCCGAACGGCTACGAGCAGTACCGACCGCCGATGCCGTTCCCGCCCGGGCAGGGGCCGAGCCTGCTCCACTTCCTGAACGTGAGTTGGGGCACGATCACACGGACGTTCTGGGGCAGCGCGGGTGGTGGTGCCCAGGTCTCCATCGGCGGGGTGCTGACCGCGGTCCTGACGGTGGTCGCCCTCGGCGTGGTCCTGGTCTGGGGCTTCCGCCGCGGACCGGAGCGTCGGGCCGTGGTGTGCCTGGCGGTGTTCCCGGCGCTCCTGATCGCGGGGCAGACGTGGACGAGCGCGACGTCGTACCTCTCGACCACGTTCGTCGCGGCGACGCAAGGGCGCTACTACTTCCCCGCGATCGTCTGCCTGATCGCCATCAGCGCCGTCGCGTGGCGCCGCATCCCGCGCACCCCGGGCGGCCGCCGGTCGCTCGCGACGACGATCGCGGTGGGGTCCGTCGTGATCGGCGGGTACGGGCTCGGCGTGGTGAGCGCCTGGTTCTGGAACGGTGCGCGCGGCCCGGTGACGGCCGAGGGGCTCGCCCGCTTCGCGACGGGAGGCCCGGTGCCGGTCTGGGTCGTCGGCGCACTGCTCTCCGTGGTCGCCGTGGTCCTGGTCGCAGCCGTCGTCCGGATCGGACGGATCCCGTCCGGCCGACCGGAGGCCGAGACCTCCCGCGAGCCGGTGCGGGTCGAGCCCGGGTCCTAGCGGCCCATGCCCCGCAGGGTGAACCCGGCGGCGGTCCAGGCGTCGCGGTCCAGGCAGTTCCGTCCGTCGATCACGACCGGGTTCGCCACGAGGGTGGCGGCCGCGGTCGGGTCCAGCTCGCGGAACTCCTGCCACTCCGTCAGCACCAGCACGAGGTCGGCGCCCCCGAGCGCCTCGGCAGCGCTCTCGACGTACTCGAGCTCGGGGTGGATCCGGCGGGCGGTGACCACGGCCTCCGGGTCGTAGGCGGCGACCGTCGCGCCGAGGGCCTGCAGGCGGCTCGCGATGTCGAGTGCCGGGGAGTCGCGGACGTCGTCGGAGTTCGGCTTGAACGCCAGTCCGAGTGCAGCGATCCGCTTGCCGGCGACGACCCCGCCCAGGACCTCCTGCGCCAGCTCGACGACGTGGTCGCGGCGGCGGAGGTTGATGGCGTCGACGTCGGCCAGGAACGCCAGGGACTCGCCCACGCCGAGTTCGTCCGCCCGCGCCTGGAACGCGCGGATGTCCTTTGGCAGGCAGCCACCGCCGAAGCCGAGCCCGGCGTTCAGGAACTTCCGGCCGATCCGGGCGTCGTGGCCGATGGCGTCCGCGAGGGCGGTGACGTCGGCACCGGCGACCTCGGCGATCTCGGCCATGGCGTTGATGAACGAGATCTTGGTCGCCAGGAAGGCGTTCGCGCTGATCTTCACGAGCTCGGCCGTGGCGAGGTCGACCACCAGGCGGGGCGTGCCCTCGGCGAGCGCCGTCGCGTAGATCTCGTCGAGCGCGGCGACCGCGCGCTGCCCGGCGTCGCCCTCCGGCACGCCGTAGACGAAGCGGTCGGGCGCGATGGTGTCCTGGACCGCGAAGCCCTCGCGGAGGAACTCCGGGTTCCACACGAGCGTCGCGCCGGGGACGACGGCGCTGACCTCGGCGGCGAGGCGCGCCGCGGTGCCCACGGGCACGGTGGACTTGCCGACCACGAAGTCGTCCGGCGACAGGTGCGGGATGAGGGACGCGACGGCCGCGTTCACGTAGGTCAGGTCCGCGGCACCGGTCGGGCCCTGCGGCGTCCCGACGGCGAGGAAGTGCACCTGGGCACCCGCGACCTCGGACATGTCGGTCGTGAACCGGATCCGGCCGGACGCGAGGGCCTCGCCGAGGATCTCGGGCAGACCGGGCTCGAAGAACGGCGCTTCGCCCGAGGCGAGCCGTTCGATCTTGACGGGGTCGACGTCCACCGCGACGACCTCGTGTCCGAGCTTGGCCATGGAGGCGGCGTGCACGGCACCGAGGTACCCGCAGCCGATGACAGAGATACGCACGGCGAAGACGCTACAGGGTCCGCGGCGAACTTCCACCGAGCGCCGTGCGGACGCGAGCCGTCGACGCCCCGACGGTCCGTCAGGGCCGGACGTCACCCCAGCCCGGGCGCTCGGCGCCGCCCACGATCTCGTCCCAGTCGGGTTCGCGGTGCCGGCGCCTGGCCTCGTACGCCTCCACCATGTCGTGCAGCACCGCGACGACCAGGTCGGCGTGCGGGACGTCACGGAGCACCACGGCCGGGTCATCACCGGGGAACACCAGGACGTCACCGGAGCGGAACAGCCCCTGCAGCCCACGCCGACGGACGGTCACGTCGTACCCCCGTGAGTGCAGGAGTTCCTGCCGGGTGCGCGTGCCGAGGCCGTGCACGACGACGAGCCGTCGGGTGGTGACGACGTACCGCTGGGACATCCACCGGACGAGCGGGATCGCACCCCCGACGACCAGCAGCAGCAGCACGAGCACCGCGACGACGACGTTCAGCCACGCGAGCTGCGCCTGGAACACCCCGAACCCGAAGCCCCCGGCCGCCATCACGAGCAGGACGAACACCGCCGGGCGCACCAGGCTCCGCGCGTGCGGTCGCAGTCGTGCGACGACGCGTTCGGGCGGGGGCTCGGCGCTCATGCCGTCATGCATACCGCAGGTGGGTGATGTCCCCCACTGCGACGCCCCTGACGGTGCCCTGTCGGTCCCGGATCGTGATGCGGCCGTCGTCGTCGACGCCGATCGCGTCGCCCTCCTCGACCGTGCCGTCGGGCAGCTCGAGACGGATCCGCTGGCCGATGGTGCCGCAGACGGCGCGGACGTGGGACCGGACCGTCTCGGCGCCCGCAGCGCCCGCGACCAAGGCGGCCACGGCCTCCAGGACGGCGGTCCGGAACGCGGACAGGACCGCGTCCGCGAGACCCGGCGCGTCGTCGACGGCGCCCGCGACGACCAGCGAGGTCGACGTCGGCGTCGGCAGCTGGTCGGCGGGGATCGTGAGGTTCACGCCCGCGCCCACCACGACGCTGCCGTCGGCAGCGACCTGGCACAGGATGCCGCTGGCCTTCCGCCCGTCGACGAGCACGTCGTTCGGCCACTTCACCGCGACGTGCGTCGGCCGGGAGGCGCGCCCCGCGTCCGCCCCGGCCGGCACCACCGTCGCGATCGCGTCCCGCATCGCCGCTCCGGCCACCAGGGGCAGCCATCCGCGGTCGCGGGGCGCGAGGTCGGCTCGGACCAGCAGGCTCGCGGCGAGCGTCTGCCCGGCGGGTGCGACCCAGGTCCGGTCCAGGCGACCACGGCCCGCCGTCTGGTCGAGCGTCGCGATCACGCTGCCGTGCGGCAGGTCCGACGCTGCCGCGAGCAGGTCGGTGTTCGTGGAGCCGGTGCGCTCGGGCGTCCGCAGCACGGCGCCGTCGGCCTCGACCGCGGCGCGGGTGGCGGGGAAGGACGGCGACGCGGATGTGGACATGCACGCAAATGTACGGGCAGGAACCGTGGGGGTCCTCCAACCGACCGGGTCACACCCGCCGGTATGGTGAGCGGGTGACTCAAGGTGACACCCCCGATCTCTCGACGACGGCTGGCCGCCTCGCCGACCTCCGCGACCGGTACCACGAAGCCGTGACCGCCGCGGGCGAAGCCGCCATCGCGAAGCAGCACGCCAAGGGCAAGGGCACGGCCCGCGAACGCATCGAGCAACTGCTCGACGACAACTCCTTCGTGGAGTTCGACGAGTTCGTGCGGCACCGCACCCACGCGTTCGGCATGGAGAACAAGCGCCCCTACGGTGACGCGGTCGTCACCGGCGTCGGGACGATCCACGGCCGGAACGTCGCGGTCTACGCGCAGGACTTCACCGTCTTCGGCGGCTCCCTGGGCGAGGTCGCCGGCGAGAAGATCATCAAGGTGATGCAGCACGCGCTGAAGACCGGCGTGCCGATCATCGGGATCCTCGACTCCGGCGGCGCCCGGATCCAGGAAGGCGTGGTCGCGCTCGGCAAGTACGGCGAGATCTTCCGGCTCAACACGCAGGCGTCCGGGGTCATCCCGCAGATCTCGATCGTGATGGGCCCGGCGGCCGGCGGTGCCGTGTACTCCCCCGCGCTCACCGACTTCGTGATCATGGTCGACAAGACCAGCCACATGTTCGTCACCGGCCCCGACGTCATCAAGACGGTCACGGGCGAGGACGTCGGCTTCGAGGAACTCGGCGGCGCCCACACCCACAACGCGGTGTCGGGTGTCGCCCACTACCTCGCCGAGGACGAGACCGACGCGCTCGACTACGCGCGGTCGCTCATCGGGTTCCTGCCGGACAACAACATGTCCGACGCTCCCGCGTACGACCTGGTGCCGGAACTCGAGACCACCGACGCCGACCGCGAGCTCGACGTCGTCATCCCGGACTCGGCCAACCAGCCGTACGACGTCACGACGATCATCGAGCACCTGGTGGACGACGGCGAGTTCCTCGAGGTCCAGCCGCTCTTCGCGCCGAACATCCTGATCGGCTTCGGCCGGATCGAGGGCCGGACCGTCGGCATCATCGCGAACCAGCCCCAGGCGATGGCCGGCACGCTCAACATCGACGCCGGCGAGAAGGCGGCCCGCTTCGTGCGGTTCTGCGACGCGTTCGGGATCCCGATCCTCACGCTCGTCGACGTGCCCGGCTACCTGCCCGGCACCGACCAGGAGTGGACCGGCGTCATCCGCCGTGGCGCGAAGCTGCTGTACGCCTACGCCGAGGCCACCGTGCCGCTCGTCACCGTCATCACCCGCAAGGCGTACGGCGGCGCGTACATCGTGATGGGGTCGAAGCAGCTCGGTGCCGACATCAACCTGGCGTGGCCGACCGCCGAGATCGCCGTCATGGGTGGCCAGGGTGCGGTGAACATCCTGTACCGCGCCGAGATCAAGCGTGCCGAGGAGTCCGGTGAGGACGTCGCCGCCGTCCGCACCCGACTGGCGAACGAGTACACGTACAACGTCGCGTCCCCGTACCTCGCTGCGGAGCGTGGGGAGCTCGACGGCATCATCCAGCCGCACGCCACCCGCGTGGCCGTCGTCAAGGCGCTCCGGGCGCTGCGGGGCAAGCGGGCGTCGGTGCCGCCGAAGAAGCACGGGAACATCCCGCTGTGAGCGGCCGCCACGCGCTGCCGGACCCCGCTGCCGGGGCTGACGCCGCCGCTGCACCCGGCCCCGGCACCGACGCGGGGTCGGAGGTCGCGCCCGGGGGTGTCGCCGACGTGCAGGTGGTGTCGGGTCAGCCGTCCCCGGAGGAGCTCGCGGCCGTCATCGCCGTGCTCCAGCGGCAGGCCGACGAAGCGGCGGCGAACGGACGCGCACCGGTTACCGAGTCGCCCCGGTCCGGCTGGGACGTCTCGGCACGGGGGCTCCGCCGACCGCTCGAGCACGGGCACGGCGCCTGGGAGCGTTCGCTGCGCTGACGCCCCACGCTCCGTGCTGCACAGGACCCCGACCGGACCCGGCCCGGGGTCCGCTGCGTGCCGGCGCTGCGGCGCGGACCTGCAAGTCAGACCGTCGGCACCGCAGTCACGCGAGTCGGGTCAGCCGCGTCAGGTCGAGCGGGTCGGGTCGGGCACGTCGGGTCTTGCGCGCCGGGTGGTGCGCCTCGGGTCTTGCGCGTCCGGTCCCGTACCGCGAGCATGTACCCCTGACGTACCGGCGGGTATCGACGTTGCAGATCGCACTTCCCGGTCGGTCTCCCCTCGCTCGGGGGACAACACGGTGCAATATGCGACACGAAACGCGGATTTTGTCCCCCATAATGACGACTGACAACAGGGTTCGCACAGGGCAGTATTACTGGTGTTCGGTGTCCTTCAACGAAGAACATCGCAGGACGGTGGCCGACTAGGGTACGAAGCCACCGCCCGCTACGGGTCAGGGCGGTATTCGGGTTATCGCTCAGATCCGGGTCGTGAACGGGCCGGTCGGATTCCGACCGGCCCGTTCCCCATTTCCGGGCTGTTTCTCCGGGCTGTCGCGAGCCGGTCGGAGCCGCGGCCCTCTGCGGTTGCCGAACGACACCGCGGCCGTCGCACGACAGCCGCGAAGTCGCTCGGGCCCGGCAGCCGGCGCGCACCATGCACGCGGATGCGACGACGATCCACCCGTCGATCGACGCGTGGACCGTCGAACCATGCGCACGCAACAGCTGCGTGTGCATCCGGCGACGAGACACGACGAGTTCGACAGGTGGATCGTCGGAACATGCACACGCACTCAAGTGCGACGAGCCGTCCGTCCGACGCGAGGCGCGGTTCGGAGCCGCCACGCCGACGGGCGCGTCGCCACGACCCCCACCCCGCTCAGGCGTCGGCGTGCCGCGGGATCTCGAGCCAGAGGGCGACCGAGTCGTCCTCGTCACCATCGTCGTCGTCGAGTCCCGCGCCGAGTGCCGCGGACTCGCTGGCCGCCGTGTCGAGCCGCAACCCCACCACCGTGACGGCGACGTCCGAGCCCTCGGAGACGGTGCGGACGATCACGTTGTCGGCGTCACGGACCTGCCGCAGGGCCTCTGCGACGCGGAGGTGGATCCGCCGGAGCTCGTCGATCTCCAGCTCGTCGAGGCCGCCGTCGTCGTGCAGCTGGACGGTGGCGCCACGACGACGGAGGCGCATGACCTCCTCGCGGACGTCGTCGGACAGCAGGGACCGACCGCGGATCTCGTCGCGGATGGCCTGCTCGAGGTGCAGCGACTCCCGACGGTCGGCCTCGTCGAGCTCGCCCCGCGTCGCGATGATCCGCTCGAGCATCGGCAGCGCCATGCGGGTGGTCTGCCGCAGCCGGAACTGCCGCTCGAACACGTGCGCGTCCTGCGCGGCCTGCCAGTCGACCGTCTCCTGCTCGGCCCGCATGAAGTCCCGGGTGACCCGGGTCGCACGGTTCATCGCCACCGAGAACCCGGTGGCGATCGCGACCCACGCGACGCTGCCGAGCACCCCGAGCGACCCGAGCGCGCCGAGTCCCGCCCACGCGACGGTGTGCACGGCGACGAAACCGACGCCGACCCAGGCGAAGGGGCCCCGTCCGCGGACCACGAGCACCACCATGAGCGTCCCGACCGCGGCGATCCACCAGGTGGCGTACCCGGGACCCGAGCGCAGCTCCACGGCGGGCGCGGCGATGATCGGCATCACCACCGCCGTCGCGAGCGAGAAGCAGGCGGTCCACATCGGCAGCGTCCGACCGGGGACGAACAGCGCCATCGCGGTGGCGGCGGCGTAGAGGACCATGCACGTGACGACCGGGCCGACGTGCAGGACGTGCGACAGCGTCGTCGCAGCGAGCAGCAGGTGGTAGAGCGAGAACAGTGCGGCGAGGCCGATCGCGACGCCCGCCGGGATCGAGACCCTCACGACCGGACCGCCGATCCCGGGGACCAGTCGAGCAGCACGCGGGCGCCCTCCCCCGGTGCGGTCAGGATCTCCGCGGTGCCGTCGACGGCGACGACGCGCTCGATGATCGACCGCCGGACACCGAGCCGTTCGGCCGGGATCGCGGCGAGGTCGAAGCCCGCGCCCTCGTCGCCGACCTCCACGTGGACACCGGCCCCGCGCTGCTCGACCACGACCCACCGCTCGACGTCGGTGCCACCGGCATGCTGCACGCTGTTCACGACCGCCTGCACGGCGGCGGAGGCCACGGCCTCCGCGACGACAGCGGGCACCGACAGGTCGCCGATCCGGCGCTGACGCACGTCGACGGGCGCGGCCAGGGCGGACACGGCGGTGGCGATCCGGGTGCGGAGCTCAGCCAGCGAGACGGGCGTGCCCTCGCCGGGGGCGTCCGTCGCGGCGGCTTCGAGGTGGTCGATCGCGTTCCGGGCCATCCGCGCGGCGAGGGCCTTCGCCTCCGGGGTGTCCGCTCTCGCGGCCGACAGGAGGGTCGTGAGCACGCTGTCGTGCACGATGGCGTCGACCTGCACGCGCTCGACCTCCGTCGCGTGCTCCCGGATCGCGTGCGAGTAGCGCCGGACCGCCGTGGCCTGGGCGACGTCGACGGCGGTGGCAGCCCGTCGGAGCACCACCGCGATCACGAGGACGGCCCCGCTGAGGATCGCCGTGTACGCGCCGTCCAGGAACGCTCGGAGGAACCCGGCGTCACCACCGGTCGGAGTCAGCCGGATCAGGACGTAGACCGTCGGCACGAGCGCCGTGTAGACGGTCGCACGCCACGACGCGAACCCCATCGCCGCCGCCGTGGAACCGACGGTGCAGAGCCACCAGGGCCACGGCACCTGGTCCTTCGGGATCGGGTGCTGGACCGTCAGCGGCCAGGTGACGAGGGCCACCAGGAACAGGAGCGCGCACAGGATCTGCGCGAACTGCGCCCAGCGCTGCACGAACGCCGACACCCCGACGAACACGAACGACGCCGCGACCGCCGACGCCGCGGCCACACCCCACACGGGGTCGAGGTACGGCAACTGCGCGAGGACCGCGGGGACGGTGGTGGCGCCGAAGCCGAGCGCCGCGACCGCGATGAGGATCGCGAACACCCGCTCCACCGACGCCTGGGTGAACGACGCGCGGACGCTCCGCGACGGGTCCACGCCGAAGGGCGCCGGCTCGACGATCACCGGTGTCGCCCTCCCCGCGGTCGTCATCTGCGTCAGCGACCCTCGCCGTCGGGATCGATCCCGGAGTCCAGTCCGGGCAGGATGCCGTCTTCGACCGCGCGTCGGAGGAGGTCCACCTTCGTCGGGGCGGGACGGCCGACCTCGACGTACTTCACCCGGATCCGGTCGAGGTACTCCCGAGCGGTCGAGTACCCGATCCCGAGCTGCTGGGCGGCCAGCTTGAGCGGCAGCCCGGAGGCGTACAGGTGCAGGATCTCGCGCTCGCGGCGCCCGAGCTGGGCCTTCGCGAAGTCGCGGTCCGCGTCGATCGCGCTCGCCCATTCGAGGTTGTTCAGCACGTCACCGCGCGCCACCGTCGCGACGGCTGCCATCACGGTCTTCGTCGCGGACGACTTCGGGATGACCCCGGCCGCGCCGGCGGCGAGGGCTTCCCGGACGCTCGCGACGCGGTCCGCGATCGAGTGCACGAGCACGGCCGAGCCGGTGCCCTGCACGCCCTTGACGTTCTCGGTCACGGTCGACCCGTCGCCGAGGGACAGGTCGAGGACGACCACGTCGACCTCGCGCCCCTGGAGGTTCTGGACGTACTCCGGCACGCTCGCCGCGGTGAGGACGACCTCGAAGCCCTCGTTCTGACACGCGGCCTGGATGCCGAGTCGCACGGACTCGTGGTCGTCGACGATCGCGACGCGGACCGGGTGGGTCGCATCGCCGGTCGTCCCGGTGGTGGTTGTCGCTGCTGTTGCCACGATGGCCTCTCGTTCCGATGTGCGTACCGGCCCCTGAAACCGGGTTGCCATCAGCAACCCAGGATACCCAGGTCGGACCCAGGTTCGGATTTCTCAGCCCCGCGCCACGCGGATAGTGGTCAGCGCCTCGGAACCTGCGGCGGTCGGGACCCGGCACCGACCGTGGTCACGCGACCGGCACCAACCGCGCCACGGCCTCCATGTGGTGGGTGTGCGGGAACAGGTCGACGGCCCGCAGCGCCTCCAGGCGGTAGCCGAGGTCCGCGAACGTCGCGACGTCACGTGCCAGCGCGACCGGATCGCACGCGACGTAGACGACCTGCGCGGGCTGGAGCGCCGCGATCTGCACGACGGTCTCGCGGCCCGCACCGGAGCGCGGCGGGTCGAGGACGATCGTGCCGGTGCGGAAGCGCGTGCGTTCGGCGGCCGTGAGCGATGCGACGGTCCGCGCGAGCCAGCGGTCGACTCGACCGGTCTCGGCGCGCGCCCCGAGCCACTCCGCCAGGTTCGCCTGCGCGTGCTCGGTCGCCCGCGGGGCGCTCTCGACGCTCGTCACGCGGGCCTTCGGGCCGATGAGGTCCCCGAGTGCCGCAGCGAGCAGCCCGACGCCGCCGTACAGGTCGAGGTGCTGCCCCTCTGCGTCGAGGCGCTCCCGGTCGACCAGGTCCTGCACCGCGGCGGTCAGCACGGCGGGCGCCGCGCGGTGGACCTGCCAGAAACCGTTGTCGTCGACCGCGAAGGAGCGGTCCCCGACGGTCTCCGTGACCACGGTCGGGCGCTGCTCGTCGATGACGAGCCGGGCGCCCTCGGCACCGGCGGGCGCGAGCACGTCGACGACCGACGCACCGGGCAGCCCCCCGCGGCCGAGCGGAGCGCCCTGCTCCACGACGGCGGTCGCGAGCGGCAACCCGGTCACGGGCACGACGGTGTGGGAGCGCGCCGCGAACGGGCCGGCGGTCCCGTCCTCGTCGACGTGCAGCCGCACGCGCGTCCGCCAGCCGAGGCCGTTCGCCTCGTCGTCACCGGGCGCGGCCTCGACGATCACGTCGTGTCCGAGCGTCTCGACCAGGTCGGTGTGCGCGAACCGGGCGAACGAGTCGAGCAGGACGTCGCGCTTGAGCGTGCGCTGGTGGGCGAGGGCGATGTGGCCGAACTCGGCACCGCCGGGGCGTTCGGCGGGGTCGCGCTCGAGCGCGGCCTCCGGCCAGACGTGGGCGACGCGGTGCTCGCTCGGCTCGAGGACCTCGACCGTGTCGGCACGCCAGAACGACTTCTTCCGGTCCTCGGTCACGCGTGCCACGACCTTCTCGCCGGGGATCGCGTCGGAGACGAAGACCACCCGACCGTCGTGCCGTGCCACCGAGATGCCGCCGTGGGCGATCCCGGTGACGTCGAGTTCGAGCAGTGTTCCGACCGATTCACCCATGGTTCGATGTTCCCATGCGTCTGTACCTCGCGAGTACCTCCCCCGCCCGCCGTGCGCTCCTCGCGCAGACCGGGATCGAGCCGGTCCTCGTCGCCCCCGGCGTCGACGAGGACGCAGCCGCCGACGCCGCCCGGCAGACGCTCGGCCGTGAGCTCACCGGGCCGGAGCTGGTGTCCCTCCTCGCGGTCGCGAAGGCCTCCGCCGTGGCGGACGGCCCCGTCGACGGCCTCCCGGTGGACGGTTTCGTGTTCGGCGGTGACTCCGCGTTCGAGGTCGACGGACGCCTCTACGGCAAGCCGCACGACCCGGAGGTCGCCCGTGAGCGCTGGCGGCAGATGCTCGCCGCCGGTGGCGGCACCCTGTGGAGCGGGCACTGCGTCCTCGACCGCCGTCACGACGCGACCACCATGGGGCCGGGAGGAGCGGTACCGGCCCGCACCGTGCCTCCCGTCCGCCCCCTCCCGCCGTCGACGGCCGGGGACGGCCTGATCACGGAGGTCGCGCCGGGCGGGTCCGCGATGGTCGCCGACGGCGACCGCGTCGTGGCCGTCGACAGCGCCGTCCTCACGTTCGCCGACGACGTGTCCGCGGCGGAGATCGACGCGTACGTGGCAACCGGCGAGCCCCTCGAGGTCGCGGGTGCCTTCACGATCGACGGACGCGCCGCGGCCTACATCACCCGGATCGACGGAGCCCCCTCCGCGGTGGTCGGACTCTCGCTGCCCGTGTTGCGGTCCATGCTGCTGCGGGGGTTCGGCGTGGCCTGGCACGACCTCTGGGCACTGTAGACATCCACACTCGATCACCCTGGTTCTTTGTGGGTGCCAGTCAATTCAGGCCGCCTGGGCACGAATACGCTGGCTTACCATGCCCCGTATCAGCAAGGTCCTCATCGCGAACCGCGGCGAGATCGCCGTCCGCATCATCCGCGCGGCCCGCGACGCAGGCAAGGCATCGGTCGCCGTGTACGCCGACCAGGACCGTGACGCCCTCCACGCACGCCTCGCCGACGAGGCCTACGCGCTGAACGGCACCACGAGCGCCGAGACGTACCTGGTGATCGACAAGATCATCTCCGTCGCACGACGGTCCGGCGCCGACGCCGTGCACCCCGGGTACGGGTTCCTCGCCGAGAACGCCGACTTCGCGCGCGCCGTCATCGACGCCGGCCTGATCTGGATCGGCCCGTCGCCGGACTCGATCGAGCGCCTGGGCGACAAGGTCTCCGCGCGGCACGTCGCCGAGAAGGTCGGCGCACCGCTCGCCCCCGGGACCATCGAGCCCGTGCAGGACGTCTCCGAGGTCGTGGACTTCGCGGACGAGGTCGGACTGCCCGTCGCGATCAAGGCGGCCTTCGGTGGTGGCGGCCGTGGCCTGAAGGTCGCCCGCACCCGCGAGTCGATCCCGGAGCTCTTCGAGTCCGCCACGCGCGAGGCCATCGCCGCCTTCGGCCGGGGCGAGTGCTTCGTCGAGAAGTACCTCGACAAGCCGCGGCACGTCGAGACGCAGTGCCTGGCCGACGAGCACGGCAACGTCGTCGTCGTGTCGACCCGCGACTGCTCGTTGCAGCGTCGCCACCAGAAGCTCGTCGAGGAAGCGCCGGCCCCGTACATCACCCCGGAGCAGCACGACGCGCTGTACTCGGCATCGAAGGCGATCCTGCGCGAGGTCGGCTACGTCGGCGCCGGCACCTGCGAGTTCCTGATCGGCGCCGACGGCACCGTCTCCTTCCTCGAGGTGAACACCCGCCTGCAGGTCGAGCGCTGCGTCTCGGAAGAGGTCACGGGCATCGACCTCGTCCGCGAGCAGTTCCGCATCGCCGAGGGTGGCGTGCTCGACTACGACGACCCGGCACCGAAGGGGCACTCGTTCGAGTTCCGCATCAACGGCGAGGACCCGGGTCGCAACTTCTTCCCCGCGCCGGGCCCCGTGCACGCCTTCAACGCGCCGTCCGGCCCCGGTGTCCGCGTCGACTCCGGCGTCGTGTCGGGCGACGTGGTGTCCGGCTCGTTCGACTCCATGCTCGCGAAGCTCATCGTCACCGGCGCCACCCGGGCGGAGGCCCTCGAACGGTCCCGTCGTGCGCTGGCCGAGTTCGAGGTCACCGGTCTGCCCACCGTCCTGCCGTTCCACCGCGCCGTCGTGTCCGACCCCGCGTTCGCCACCGACGACGAGACGCCGTTCAGCATCTACACGCAGTGGATCGAGACGGACTTCGTCAACGAGATCCCCGCGTGGTCCGGCGCGACCGAGGAACTCCCGGCGCCCGCCGAGCGTGAGCGCGTCGTGGTCGAGGTGCAGGGCAAGCGCATCGAGGTGACCATGCCGTCGATCGTCGGTGGTGGCGCTGGTGCTGCCGGCCGTCGTCCCGCTGGTCCCTCGGCTCCCCCGAAGCGCCGGTCGTCCGCCGTGAAGGGCGGGCGCGTGGCGTCGGGCTCGACGGTGGCGTCGCCGATGCAGGCCACCGTGGTGAAGCTCGCGGTCGCCGAGGGTGACCACGTGGTGAAGGGCGACCTGCTCGTCGTGCTCGAGGCCATGAAGATGGAACAGCCCGTGCAGGCGCACAAGGACGGCGTCGTCACGGGGCTGAACGCCCCCGTCGGCCAGACGATCTCGTCCGGCCACGTGCTGCTCGAGCTCGCGTAGGGCGGCGCCGCCGGAACCAGGTTCCGGACACAGCACCCCGATTCGCAGCGGTGCTGTGTCCGATTCGTGGTTCACCAGGCCGGCGTGCGATGAATGGCGCGCGGCACGGGGAGACCAGCCCGACGGAGCACTGGTGGGGCTTCCCCGCCTGGCATGACGTCCCGCCACGTCAACCGTGCCACGCTGTTGACTTCCACCAGCCGCCGGAGTTGGTCCTCGCGGAACTTCTCGGCGACCACGACGTCCTCCGCGGTCAGGTCTCCCCGAACGGCTCGGTCGCGGTACTTCGTCACGCCGTCGAACTCGACCACGACGCCGTGGTCGGGGAACCAGAAGTCGACGCGCGCAAGGAAGCCGCCGGGTCCGTGGAACTCGTGCTGCAGTTCCGGCTCGGGAAGTCCGAGGTCTCGCATCACGAGATGCGCGATGCTCTCACCGGGCGACTCGATCTCGGCGTCGGCGAGCTCGATCAGCGCCCGTGCGCGCGCCCGCCCACGGCGGGTCGATCGTGACTCCAGCTCGGCCACCAGTGCGGCCTTGTCGATGCCCCTCCGCAACACTGCGTCCAGCACGACGATGGCGTGGCCCTGATCATGACGGAGAGCCACATCGACCGCCGTGGTGCAGAGATCTGTGACGACCATCCCGTCGACGACGCTGGTGCCGACGGATCGACCTCGGGCCGGCACCTTGTCGCTGAAGCGCAACCGCTGTGCTCGGTCTCGGCTGGTGTCCGTCAGGAGGACCCGGTCGGGTAGCGAGCCGAACCAGGGCAGGCCGTGGAGGACGACTGCGGATGCGTGGGAAACGACGAGGCCGTCGTGCGACGCCGCGAGGACCGCTTCGATCCGGGCGCGGTGGCGGACCGGCTCCGATGCGTCACGAAACGCGGATGCCGGGGTCGAGATCCCGGGCCCCACGCGGACGTGAGCGCCTTGCTGGCGCTCGCGTCGGAGGCTCCGGGCGGCGGAAGGGTCGATCGGCGAGGGCATCAACGGAAGCTGTTCCATCCGTGGAGGATCGCGCACCTCCAGTCGCACGAATTCACCATCACGACCAGCTGTGGACAACTCCCCCGCCGAGCCCTGACTTGTGGACTGCGCGCGACACCGTGGTCCGGACACAGCACCACGTAACGACGCGGTGCTGTGTCCGGAACCTGGTTCCGGCGCGCGCGGGACGCCTACGAGACGCGGGGGCGGATGTCGGCGGCGAGGGCGTCGACGAGGCGCTGGGCCTCGGCGGGTGACTTGGCGACGGTGTCGATGTAGACCTTCACCTTGGGCTCGGTGCCGCTCGGGCGCACGATGACCCGCGCCTCGCCGGACAGGTCGTAGCGCAGGATGTCGGACGGCGGGAAGCCCTCCACCCCGTCGGTGTAGTCCGTCACGGACTCGACCGCGAGACCCCCGAGCGACTCGGGCGGAGACGACCGCAGTGCCGCCATGATCGTCCCGATGCGCGACAGGTCGTCCACGCGGGTCGCCACCTGGCCGGAGGCGAAGGCGCCGAACTCGGCAGCGAAGGCCCCGAGCTGTCCGGCGATGGACGATCCCTCGGCCGCGAGCGACGACGCCAGCGACAGCAGCTCGAGCGCCGCGGAGATGCCGTCCTTGTCCCGCACCACCTGCGGGTCGACGAGGTAGCCGAGGGCTTCCTCGTACCCGAAGAGCAGGTCCGGGACCCGCGAGACCCACTTGAAGCCGGTCAGGGTGTCCCGGTACTCCAGGCCGTGGCGGGCCGCGACCCGCGACAGCGCGGGAGACGACACGATCGACGCCGCGAGCGTGCCGGTGACGCCGGCCGCCGACGCCCGGGACGCGGCTCGCCACCCGAGCAGCCACCCGACCTCGTTGCCGGACAGCCGTCGGTACGATCCCGAGCCGTCGGGGATCGCCAGGGCCAATCGATCGGCGTCGGGGTCGTTCGCGATGACGAGGTCCGCACCGACCTCGACCCCGCGGGCGATCGCCAGGTCCATCGCGCCCGGTTCCTCGGGGTTCGGGAACGACACCGTCGGGAACGCGCCGTCCGGCTCGATCTGCTCCGGGACCGTCGTCGGGATCGCGAAGCCCGCAGCGGCGAAGACCGCGCGTGCGGTCGCCCAACCGACGCCGTGCATCGCCGTGTAGACCACGCTGGGCTGCTGATCGACCGGAAGCGCAGCGGCCGGGACCGTTGCGGCGGTCGCGGCGACGTAGGCATCGACGAGCGCGGCGGTCGCGACCGTGTAGTCGGAGGCGCGTGGCAGGTCTGCGATCGATCCTGCGGCGACCACGTCGATCGCCGCAGCGATGGTCGCGTCGACCGATGGCACGATCTGCGACCCCTCGTCGTCACCGCCGAGGTACACCTTGTAGCCGTTGTCCCGCGGCGGGTTGTGGCTCGCCGTGACCATCACGCCCGCACCGACGTCGAGGTGCCGGACCGCGAACGCCAGCACGGGGGTCGGCAGCGCGGACGGCAGCAGCGTGACGTCGAGCCCGAGGCCGCGCATCACCTCCGCCGAGTCGCGTGCGAAGACGTCCGAGTTGACGCGGCCGTCGTAGCCGATGACGACGCTGCGCTGGCGCCCGGTGTCGATGAGGAACCGGGCGAGACCAGCAGCCGCCTGGGTCACCACGACGCGGTTCATCCGGAGGGGTCCCCAGCCGAGCTCCGCGCGGAGGCCCGCGGTGCCGAACGCGAGACGGCCGTCGAACCGCTCTACCAGCTCGCGGGCGGCAGCACCCGAGCCGTCGGCGGCCGCGTCGATGGCGACGGCCAGCTCGTCGTGCGTCTGGGCGTCGGGGTCCTGTGACAGCCACGCGCGCGCGGTCGCGAGCACGGCCTCCAGATCGATCTTCACCGGGGTCACAGCGCTGCGACGACGCGGGCCAGCAGGTCCGCGATGACGGGTTCGGCGGACTTGCCGGCCTCGAGCACCTCGGTGTGCGAGAGCGGCGTCTTCTGGATGCCGGCGGCGAGGTTCGTGATGAGGGAGAACCCGAGGATCTCCATGCCGGCCTGCCGGGCCGCGATGGCCTCGAGCGCGGTGGACATGCCGACGATGTGGCCGCCGATCGCCTTGGCCATCTGGACCTCGGCCGGGGTCTCGTAGTGCGGGCCGCGGAACTGCGTGTAGACGCCCTCGTCGAGCGTCGGGTCGACGGTCCGTGCGACCGCCCGCAGCCGTGCCGAGTACAGGTCGGTCAAGTCGACGAACGTCGCGCCCTCGAGCGGGCTGTCCGCGGTCAGGTTGATGTGGTCGCTGATCAGCACGGGCGTGCCGGGCGTCCAGGTCTCCTTTATGCCGCCGGCACCGTTCGTGAGCACCATGATCGAGGCTCCGGTCGCCGCCGCGGTGCGGACACTGTGCACGACACGGCGCACGCCGTGGTTCTCGTAGTAGTGCGTCCGCGCACCGATCACGAGGGCGTGCCGGCCGTCGGCGAGACGGATCGACCGGACGGTGCCGGAGTGCCCGGGGACGGCCGAGGCGCTGAAGCCGGGGACGTCGGACGCGGGGATCTCGGACACGGTCTCACCGATGAGGTCTGCGGCCTTGCCCCATCCGGACCCGAGCGTCAGGGCGATGTCGTGGCGTTCGATCCCGGAGGTCGACGCGATGACGGCGGCGGCCTCACGAGCGATCTCGAACGGGTCGGCGGCGGGGTCGTTCAGCGGGTTCTCCGTGCTCATGCACCCATGCTAGAGGGCCGACTCCCGCGTCAGTGCTCGCCGAGCGCCCGGTCGACGGCGGCCGTGATCTCGCCCTGGTCGAAGTGGTTCCGGATGACGATGACCTCGGCGTAGGTGTCGCCGATCGCCTCGACGAACTCCTGGCTCGTGAGGATCACGTTGGCGTCGGCCGAGACGTCGCGGACGGAGGCGACGTCCGCTGCGATGACCTCGGCCACCAGCCCCAGCGACGAGAGGGCCTTCTCCGCGTTGACCTTGAGGATCCCGCTCGACCCGATCCCCGCTCCGCAGATGGTGACGATCTTCATGCCGGTACTCCCATGATCGAACGGATCTCGTCCGCGGTCGTCGCGTCCGCCAGGCGGCCGGTGACCGTGGCGTCGTTGAACAGGTTCGCGATCGCGCCGATCGACTCGAGGTGCGAGCCGATCCCCGCGACCGCCAGACCGAGCACGACCCGGACCGGGTCGTTGTGCGGGTGCCCGAACGACACGGGTGACGCGAGGGTCACGACCGCGAGGCCGTCCCGCAGGACGGCAGCCCCCGGGCGCGCGTGCGCGAACGCCAGCCCCGGGGAGATCACGATGTACGGCCCGTGCTCGTCCACCAGGTCGATCATGGCGTCGGTGTAGGCGTCCGTTGCGGCACCGGAGGACACGAGCGCGCCGCCCGCCACCCGGAGCGCCTCGCGCCACGTGGACGCGGTGGCCCCGAGCACGACGGCGTCGTCCGGCAGCGGCGGCAGCGGCATGCGTCAGGCCTCCTGGTACCCGGAGGTGATGGTCGCGATGATCTCCTCGCGGTCCTCGAGCGGCAGGAAGGAGCCGAGCGCCGCGTTGATCTGGAACGCGGCGAGGTCGTCGAGGTCGTAACCGAACGTGCCGGCGAGCAGCGCGAGCTCCCGCGACAGGGTGGTGCCGCTCATCAGGCGGTTGTCGGTGTTGACCGTGACGCGGAAGCCGAGCTGGTAGAGCACGTCGAACGGGTGGTCGGCGAGGTCGTCGCCCCACGCCGCGATCGCGCCGGTCTGCAGGTTGGACGACGGCGCGACCTCGAGCGGGATCTCCCGGTCGCGGACCCACGACGCGACCTCACCGAGCGAGGCCAGGGTCGAGCCGTCCCCGGCGTCCGAGAGCGTGATGTCCTCGAAGATCCGGACGCCGTGGCCGAGTCGCAGCGCCCGGCCGTCGACCAGCGCCGAACGGATCGAGGCGAGGCCGTCCGCTTCGCCCGCGTGGACGGTGACCGGGAAGAGCTCGGCGGCCAGGAAGTCGAACGCCGCGCGGTGGTTCGACGCGGGGAACCCGGCTTCGGCCCCGGCGATGTCGAACCCGACGACCCCGTGGTCACGGTGCCGGACGGCGAGCTCGGCGATCTCGAGCGAGCGGTCGGCGTGCCGCATGGCGGTGACGAGCTGCCCGACGCGGATGGACCCGCCGGCGGCGTCGACGGCTTCCTCGATGCCGGCCTGCACGGCTTCGACGGTCTGGTCGAGCGTCAGCCCACCGCGGAGGTGCTGCTCGGGTGCCCACCGGACCTCGCCGTAGACGACGCCTTCGGCGACCAGGTCCTCGACGAACTCCTTCGCGATCCGGTGCAGTCCGGCCTCGGTCTGCATGACGGCCGTGGTGACGTCGAAGGTCTTGAGGTACTCGACGAGCGACCCGGAGTTGGACTGGTCGGCGAACCACTGCCCGAGTGCGTCCGGGTCGGTGGTGGGAAGGTCGATGCCCTCGGCCGCCGCGAGTTCGATGATCGTCGCCGGACGCAGTCCGCCGTCGAGGTGGTCGTGCAACGAGACCTTCGGCAGGTCGTTGATGACCGCTCCGGCGTCGGGCAGGCGGTAGGTCGTGGCGTCGGCGCTCATGACCCCCAGGCTAGCGGAGGCGTCAGGCGACCCGCCCGCGGGTGCGGGAAGCGCACGCGCACGTGCGCAACCCTCAGACGATCCGCTCCCGCACGATCGGCCCCCGCGCCTCCGCCGACTCCCCGATCGACCACGCCCCCTTGAGCGACTCCAGGGCCCGCTCGAACCGCGACGGCTCGTCCGTGTGCAGCGTCCACAGCGGCTGCCCCGCCGTGACCGTGTCCCCGGGCTTCACGTGGAGCTCGATGCCAGCGCCCGCCTGCACCGGGTCCTGGGCGCGTGCGCGACCGGCACCGAGCCTCCAGGCCGCGACACCGAACGGCAGGGCCTCCTGCGTCGCGAGCACGCCGGACGTCGTCGCCGTGACGACGTGCTGTTCGCGGGCGACCGGCAGCGCCGCGTCCGGGTCGCCCCCCTGCGCGGAGATCATCCGACGCCACGTGTCCATCGCACGCCCGTCGGCCAGGGCCTCAGCCGGGTCCGCGTCCGGCAGACCCGCCAGGCGGAGCATCTCGGACGCGAGCGAGAGCGTCAGCGACACCACGTCCGCCGGTCCGCCACCGGCGAGCACCTCGACGGACTCCCGCACCTCGAGCGCGTTGCCGATCGTGAGCCCGAGCGGGACCTCCATGTCGGTGAGCAGCGCCGAGGTGGCGACGCCGGCGTCCTTCCCGAGGTCGACCATCGTCTGCGCGAGTTCCCGCGAGGCCTCGTACGTCGGCATGAACGCACCGGACCCGAACTTCACGTCGAGCACGAGCGCCGCGGTGCCCTCGGCGATCTTCTTCGACATGATGCTCGACGCGATGAGCGGGATGCTCTCGACGGTGCCCGTGATGTCCCGGAGGGCGTAGAGCTGCTTGTCCGCGGGGGCGAGGCCGGACCCGGCGGCGCAGATGACCGCGCCGACGTCCTCGAGCACCTCGCCGAGACGCGCGTTCGACAGCGCGGCCTGCCACCCGGGGATCGACTCGAGCTTGTCGAGCGTGCCCCCGGTGTGTCCGAGCCCGCGGCCGGACAGCTGCGGCACGGCGACCCCGAAGGACGCGACCAGCGGCGCGAGCGGCAGCGTGATCTTGTCCCCGACCCCGCCGGTGGAGTGCTTGTCCACGGTCGTCTTGCCGAGTCCGCTGAACGACATCCGCTCCCCCGACGCGATCATCGCGAGCGTGAGGTCCCGGATCTCGCGCCGCTCCATCCCGTTCAGGAAGATCGCCATCGCGAGCGCCGCCATCTGCGGGTCCTCGACGTACCCGCGCGTGTACGCGTCGACGAGCCAGTCGATCTCGGCCGTCGCGAGGGCGGCTCCGGAGCGCTTGGTGCGGATGAGGTCGACGGTGTCGAACGGCTCGACGGCCATGGTTCAGTGCTCCTGCTGGTAGGTGGCGAGGGTGCGCGGCCCGAACGCGTCGGGGAGGACCTGGTCGATCGTGCGGATGCCGGAGACGGTCTCGAGCAGCATGCCCTCGGCCGAGTGCTCGAACAGCAGCTGCCGGCACCGGCCGCACGGCATGAGCGTCGCGCCGTCGCCGTCGACGCACGTGAAGGCGACGAGCCTGCCGCCGCCGGTCATGTGCAGCTGCGACACGAGGGAACACTCGGCGCACAGGGTGACCCCGTACGAGGCGTTCTCGACGTTGCAGCCGGACACGATCCGACCGTCGTCGGTGAGCGCAGCGGCGCCCACCGGGAAGGACGAGTAGGGCGCGTAGGCGCGCCGCATGGCGGCCGTGGCCGCCTCACGGAGCGCGCTCCAGTCGATCGCGTCGTCTGCCGCGTCGGCCGGGAGGAACGGGGTGGCGTCCGCCCCGCCGGCCAGGCTGGTGGCCGGGTCGGTCCAAGCCGTGGCGTCGTCGTCCGCAGCGTTCGTGTCGGTCATGTGCCGTGCCTCCCGGCTAACTCTTGATGTAGGGCTTGCCGGATGCCGCCGGACCCCGCGACTGTCCGACCAGGCCGGCCACCGCGAAGATCGTGACGACGTAGGGCAGCATGAGCAGGAACTCGCTCGGGACCGGCGAGTTGATCGATCCCAGGACGTTCTGCAGGTTCGACGCGAAGCCGAAGAGCAGCGCCGCCAGCGTCGCCCGGATCGGGTCCCAGCGACCGAAGATCACCGCGGCGAGGGCGATGTAGCCGGCGCCCGCGGTCATGTCCTTCGCGAACGGCCCGACCGAGCCGAGCGTGAAGTACGCACCGCCGAGCCCGGCGACCGCGCCGGCGAGCGACACGTTCCAGAAGCGGGTCCGCGACACGTTGATGCCGACCGTGTCCGCGGCCTGCGGGTGCTCGCCCACCGCACGCAGGCGGAGGCCCCAGCGGGTCTTGAACAGCGCGAACGTGACCACCGCGACGGCGATGTAGGCCAGGTAGACGATGACGTTCTGCTCGAAGAAGACCGGGCCGATGACGGGGATCTGGTGCAGCAGCGGGATCGGCAGCGTCGGGAAGCGGATGCCGACGTTGAGCGTCTGTTCGGCGGGCGACAGGACCTGCGAGTACAGGAACCCGGTCAGGCCGGAGATGAACGCGTTGATGACGACACCGACGATCACCTGGTCGACGAGGTACTTGATGCTGAACGCCGCGAGGACGAACGACACCAGGACACCCGCGATGATCGCGCCGACGAGACCGACCCAGGCGGAGCCGGTGAGCGAGCCGATCATCGCGGACACGAACGCGCCGCCGAGGAACTGACCCTCGATCGCGATGTTCACGACACCGACCCGCTCCGAGATGACGCCGCCCAGCGCGCCGAAGACGAGCGGGACGCTCAGACCGAGGGCCCCGACGAGCAGGCCGGGCAGCGGGATCGTCGCCCCGGCGGCCGCCCAGGTGAGGAACCCGACGACGAACAGGATCGCGAAGACGGACGTCACCCAGAGCGGCACGCGTCCGTTGCGGGACACGACCCACACGGCGTACGCGGTCCCGAGGGCCAGCAGCACGATGACGATCGTGCCGGTCGCACCGACGGCCAGCGGGACGTCGGGCAGCTGGAAGAAGTCCCCGGCGTTCGCCAGGCGGAACGTCGTCGAGCCGGGACGGTGCAGCAGGCCGAACAGCACGAGCGCGACGAGCGTGAAGACGCCGTACCCGATCGGCAGCTTCCAGCTGCGGGTGGTCTCGACCGGACGGTCGGTGAGCGGGGCCGCGTGCGCCGCCGTGGGACTCATGGTGCTCACGCTGCGACCGCCTTGCGCTTGGTGTTCTGCTTGGTGCGACGAGCGCCCGGCTGCTTGATCCGGAAGATCGCGCGGACGAGCGGGGGTGCCGCGATGAAGAGGACGATGAGGGCCTGGATCACGCTGACGATGTCGATCGGGATGCCGTTGGCGGCCTGCATCGCGTAGCCGCCGTTCTTCAGCACGCCGAACAGCAGCGCGGCCCAGAACACGCCCCACGGCTTCGACCGGCCGAGGAGCGCGACGGTGATCGCGTCGAAGCCGATGCCGGCGTCGATGTTCGAGGTGAAGCCCGTCGTGACCGCACCCTGCACCTGGTAGGCACCGGCGATCCCGACGAGGGCGCCGGAGATCACGAGCACCCAGACCGTCAGCGAGGGGACGCTCATGCCCGCGACCCGTGCGGCCCGGGGGTTCTCACCGATGGTCCGGAACTGGAACCCCAGCGACGACTTGTTCACGAGCCACCACACGACCACGACCGCGATCAGGGCGACGATGAACCCGAGGTCGATGCCGTACCCGGGGCCGAACAGCGACGGGAGCACCGCGCTGGGGTCGGTCGCGGGTGAGATCGGGTTCGTGCTGCCCGGCGCCTGCAGGAGTCCGGGGGTGCGGAGCAGGTAGCTGACCAAGTAGAGCGCGACGTAGTTGAGCATGATCGTCAGCACGACCTCGTTCGCACCCGTCCGGGCCTTCAGCAGACCGACGATGCCGGCCCAGACCGCGCCGCCGACGATGCCGGCGACGATGGCGAGGGGGATGTGGATCGCAGCCGGCAGGTGGACCGCGAAGCCGACCCATGCCGCAGCCGCGGCACCGATCAGGATCTGCCCCTGGCCGCCGATGTTGAACAGGCCCGCGCGGAACGAGAGCGCGATGCCGAGACCGGCAGCGATGAGCGGGACCGCGTAGTCGATCGACCGCGTGAGCGGCACGACGGCCTGCCCGAACGAGCTCGCGCCGAAGTTGATCACCGACCCCTGGAACAGCGACGCGTACGAGCCGCCGACCGCGGTGCCGATCGCCTGCAGGGTGTCCGTCGGCCGGGCGAAGAAGTACCCGGCGGCGCTCCGGACGTTCTGGTCCGTGACGGCGATCAGGATGCCGCACGCGACCAGGGCGAGCACGACGGCCAGGACCGTGACGAGCACGGAGCCGTTCACGATGCTCTGCATCGCGGCCTGCCACCGGTCGGTGCCGCCGGCGCCGGCACGGCGCTCGGCGTCGGCTGCGGAGTCGGTCATCAGGTGCGGGGCACCGCCGACGTCCTGCAGGCGGTCGTCGACCGGCGCGGGTTCGGTGGTGACGGGAGGCGCGGTGTGCGTCTCCGCGTCGGTCGCGTCGGGCCGGTCGGTCACGTCGGGCCGGTCGGTCGCGTCGGGCGGTTCGGGCGTCGTGTTGTGGGGGTCCTGCGCGGTCACGCCGCCAGCTCCGTTCCTTCTGGGAGTTCCCCGGCCATCATCAGGCCGAGGACGTCACGCGGGGTGTCCGCGGGGACGATGCCGACGATCCCGCCGCGGTACATCACGGCGATCCGGTCGGCGAGCGCGACGACCTCGTCGAGCTCGGTGGACACGACGATGACGGGCACGCCGGAGTCGCGGGTCGCGACGATCCGCTTGTGCACGAACTCGATCGACCCGACGTCGATGCCGCGGGTCGGCTGGGCCGCGACGAACAACCGGAGGTCGCGGCTCAGTTCGCGCGCCAGCACGATCTTCTGCTGGTTGCCACCGGAGAGCCGACCGGCAGCGGTCGCTCGGGACGGGGTGCGGATGTCGAACTCGGCGATCTTCTCGTCGGCGAACGCGTCCCGTTCCGCGGCCCGGATGGTGCCCGCGCGGACGAACTCGGCGTGGTCGGCACGGTCGAGCATGAGGTTCTCGGCGATCGTGAACTCGCCGACGAGCCCGTCCTCCTGCCGGTCCTCGGGCACGAAGCCGACCCCGGCGTCGAGCACCTGCTTGACGCTCCGGCCGGTGAGCTCCCGCCCGTCGAGCGTGACGCGCCCGGCGTGGGCGGCCTCGAGCCCGATGATCGCCTCGGTGAGCTCGGTCTGGCCGTTGCCCTGCACCCCGGCGATCGCCAGCACCTCGCCACGACGGACGGTGAACGAGACGTCGTCGACCAGCACGACGCCGGACGGGTCGGTGACGGTGAGGTGGTCGACCACGAGGGCATCCTCGCCCTCTGTCGCCGGGGTCTTGTCCACGACGAGCGAGACGGAACGGCCCACCATGAGCGCCGCGAGCTCGTTGTTCGTGGCGGTGGGCGAGGCCTCGCCCACGACCTTGCCGAGTCGGATCACGGTGATGCGGTCGGCGACCTCGCGGACCTCGCGCAGCTTGTGGGTGATGAACACGATGGCGGTGCCGGCCGCGCGGAGCTGGCGCATGATGCCCATCAGCTCGTCGGTCTCCTGCGGGGTGAGGACGGCCGTCGGCTCGTCGAACACCAGCACGGAGGCGTCGCGGGACAGCGCCTTGATGATCTCGACCCGCTGCTGCACGCCGACCGGCAGGTCTTCGACCTTGGCGTCGGGGTCGACGTCGAACCCGAAGCGGTCGGAGATCTCACGGACGCGCTTGCGGGCCCCGGCCAGGTCGAGCCGACCGGCGAAGGTCGTCTGCTCCTGCCCGAGCATCACGTTCTCGGCGACGGTGAAGACCGGCACGAGCATGAAGTGCTGGTGCACCATGCCGATGCCGGCGCGCATCGCGTCACCGGGCCCGTCGAAGTCCTGGGCGACGTCGTCGAGCAGGATCTCGCCTTCGTCGGCCTGGTACAGGCCGTACAGGACGTTCATCAGGGTCGACTTGCCGGCACCGTTCTCGCCCAGGAGGCAGTGGACCTCACCCGGCTCGACGGTGAGCGAGATGTGGTCGTTCGCGACCAGGGGGCCGAACCGCTTGGTGATGCCGCGGAGTTCGAGCTTCATGTTCGGGATTCTATTTCTGTGTCGGACGCGCCAGGGAGGGTCAGCGCGCGAGAACGCGGGCGAGGGATCGCTCCCCCGCCCGCGTTCGCTGCGGTTACTTGACGGTTGCCTTCGTCTCGACCTTGATCGAGCCGTCGATGATGCCCGACTTGATCGTGTCGAGCTCCTTCGACAGGCCCTTGTCGACCTTCGACGCGTAGTCGTGGAACGGTGCGATGCCGACGCCCTCGTTCTTCAGCGTGCCGACGTACGGCGTGTTCGAGTAGTTGCCCTTCGCGGCCTGCTCGACGACGTCCTTCGTGGCGGGGCGCATGCCCTTCTCCACCGAGGTGAGCGCGATCGACTTGTAGCGCGGGTCGGCCTCGTACAGGTCGCTGTCGGCACCGATCAGGACCGAACCGTTGTTCGCGTCCTTGATCGCCTCGGCAGCGGACTGGTAGATCGGACCACCGACGGGCAGGATCACGTCGGCGTTCTGGTCGAGGAGCGTCTGCGCGACGGACTTGGCCTGGGTGCCGGCCGCGAAGCCACCCGTGAAGGAGCCCTTCTGGCTGTCGACGTTCCAGCCGACGACCTTCACGTTCTTGCTCTTCTGCTGGTTGTAGTACTTCACGCCGTCCGCGAAGCCGTCCATGAAGATCGTGACGGTCGGGATCTGCATGCCGCCGAAGGTGCCGACGACGCCGGACTTCGAGTAGGACGCGGCCGCGTAGCCGGCGAGGAACGCCGCCTGCGACGTGTCGAACGTGATCGGCTTGACGTTCTTCGCGGTGATCGAGTTGTCGTCGATGATCGCGAAGTTCGTGCCGGGGTTCGCCTTGGCCTGGGTCTTCGTCGCGTCGGCCAGGTTGAAGCCGACGGTGACGATCAGCTTGCACTTCTGGCCCAGCAGCTGCTGGATGTTCGAGGTGTAGACGGTGGCGTCCTTCGACTCGGCCTGCTTGTACTGGGAGCCGATCGCCTTGGCGGCGTCCTGCATGCCCTCGAGACCGAGCTGGTTGAACGACTTGTCGTCGAATCCGCCGTTGTCGGAGACCATGCAGGGCAGGAAGTCGGACTTCTTGGCGGACGTGGTGGTCGACGGGGCTGCGGAGCAGCCCGCGAGGACGGCCATGGTGCCGGCGAGCGCGAGTCCGGTGAGGACGACCTGGCGGGTACGAGATGTCACGGGTGGGTTCCTCCGGGGGGCTGTGCCCGGCCACTGCGCACCGGGCGATCGTGGCGACAGTACACGACCGCCTGGCCGGTACAGCACCCCGTCCGAGCCGTCTGGGGAGGCGTTACGGGATCGCGACCGCGCCGTAACGCGCCCGTAACCCGCGACGATCGCGCACCTGCGGCTCGCCGTCCCCGTCCGGATTTCGTTATGGAGCGCTACAGGACGTCGTCCCGGCCGCTGATCTTCAGTGCATCCACCACGCTCTTCACCCGCTGCGCGTTCGCACTCGTCGTGACGAGCAACGCGTCCGGGGTGTCCACGACCACGATGTCCTCGACCCCGATGAGCGAGATGAGCCGCTGGCTGTGCGACACGACGATGCCGGTCGACGAGTCCGCGAGGATGCGGGCGTTGTCCCCGAGCACCGCGAGGTTGTTCGTCCGGCCCCCGGAGACGAGCTTCGTGAGGGACGCGAAGTCGCCGACGTCGTCCCAGTCGAAGTCGCCGGGGATGACGGCCATGCGACCGGCGGCCGCGGCGGGCTCGGCGACGGTGTAGTCGATCGCGATCTTCTCGAGCGTCGGCCACACCGCGTCGACGACGGCGCCCCGCGCGGAGGTGTCCCACGCGTCGGCGAGCTGCTCGATCTCGGCCAGGAGCTTCGGGTTGGTGCGGCCGATCTCGGCGAGCAGGACGTCCGCGCGGGCGATGAACATGCCGGCGTTCCAGAGGTAGGTGCCCTGCTCGACGTAGGACCGCGCGGTGTCCAGGTCGGGCTTCTCGACGAAGCCCGTCACGGCGTGGGCGGTCACGGCGCCCTCGATGCCGAGCGCGTCCCCGTCGGCGTGGATGTACCCGAACCCGATGGCGGGCTCGGTCGGCGTGATGCCGATGGTCGTGACGTAGCCGGCTCGGGCAGCGGCGACGGCTTCGCGCACGGAGCGGCGGAACCCGCGGGCGTCGCCGATGACGTGGTCGGCGGCGAACGAGCCGACCACCACGTCGGGTTCACGGCGGACCAGGATCGCGGCAGCGAGCCCGATGGCGGCCGTGGAGTCCTTCGGTTCGCTCTCGAGCACCACGTTGTGGTCCTCGACTCCGGGGAGCTGCTGTTCGACGGCCAGGCGGTGCGCCCGGCCGGTCACCACCATGATGCGCTGGTCTCCCGCGAGGGGGGCGAGCCGGTCCCACGTCTGGCGGAGCAGGGAGGTCCCCGAGCCCGTCAGGTCGTGCAGGAACTTCGGCGCGTCCGCACGCGACAACGGCCACAGGCGCGATCCGATGCCCCCGGCGGGGATGATCGCGTAGAAGTCTTCGAGGGCGTCTACCACCCGCTCACCGTACCGGTCCGTCTGCGGGCAGCCTGGGCGCGCCCCGCACGATTCCCGCATGCGGCCTCCCGCACACCGTGTTCACCGCGTGCGCGGGCGGCGTTCACGTGGTCGGCCCCGGCGGGACACGCGCCGCGCGGAGCATGGGGTGCACCATGAGCGCACGCAGCGTGGAGCACGGCACGTCCCCACGGACCGTCGCCGTCGTGACCGAGAGCTTCCTGCCCACCCTCAACGGCGTCACCACGAGCGTCCTCGCCGTGCTGGACCACCTCCGGCGGCGCGGACACCGCGCGGTCGTGATCGCACCGGACGCCCCCGGCATCGCGGGCCTCCGCAGTCGCAACCAGATCGAGCGGTACAACGGGTTCGACGTCCACCGCGTCCCCGCGGTCGCGTACCGGCAGTTCCCGGTGGCGCTCCCCCACCCGGTCCTCGACACGATCCTCGCCGCCAGCGGCGCCGACCTGCTGCACGCCGCCAGTCCCTTCCTGCTGGGCGGGCGCGCCATCACGGCGGCCGGGAGGCTCGGCATCCCCTCCGTCGCCGTCTTCCAGACCGACGTGGCTGGGTTCGCCCGCCGCAACGGCCTGACCGCGGCCGCCCCGTTGGTCCGTCGGATCCTCGGCCGCATCCACGCCGGTGCGTCGCTGACGCTCGCACCGTCGAGCGCGACCGCGGCGATGCTCGCGGAGGACGGCGTCCCCCGCGTCGCGCGCTGGGGCCGCGGTGTGGACACGGAGCTGTTCCACCCCGCCCGGCGCACGTCGTCGCACGTCCGCGCCCTGCGCCGGCGCCTCGCGCCGGGCGGCGAGACCATCGTCGGGTACGTGGGGCGGCTGGCACCGGAGAAGGAGGTCGAGCGGCTCGCCGAACTCGGCGGCATCCCGGGCATCCGGCTCGTGGTCGCAGGAGGCGGTCCCTCCAGGGCGCTGCTCGAGCGACGGCTGCGGCACCTCGACGTGACCTTCACCGGCCCGCTCTGCGGTGACGCCCTCGCGGACGCGTACGCGGCCCTCGACCTGTTCGTGCACACGGGGCCGGCGGAGACCTTCGGACAGACGTTGCAGGAGGCGCACGCCACGGGGCTGCCCGTCATCGCCCCCGCGTCCGGAGGCCCGCTCGACCTCGTCGCGCCCGGGCTCGACGGCGACCTGTACGACCCGGACGGCGTGCTCGCACTGCGCTCCGCCGTCCTGCGCCTGCACCGGGACCGGGCGCTCGCGGAGCGGATGGGGTCCGCCGGTCGCGTGCGCGTCGAGGGCACGACGTGGGAGGCGGTCGGCGACGAGCTGCTCGAGCACCACGACACGGCGCGCACGATCGGGGCACCACCGGCCCCGTCGCGGGGTGCTCGGAGCGGGTGGAACGAGAACGTCAGCGCGCGCGCATAGGATGGTCGTGTTCCACCCGAACACGAACGGCAAGGGCTCGCCGATCGGCGAGCCCGTCCTACGGAAGGGCGTGCTCATGGCCGAGCAGACCGCAGGGAGTACGGCGACCGCCGCCCCCCAGGTGACGATCGAGGCACCGCGTGCCTCTCGCACCGGGCAAGGGACCCTGTACCGGGGTTCGACCGGCATGTGGTCGTGGGTGCTGCACCGGATCACCGGTGTCGCGATCTACTTCTTCCTGCTCGTCCACATCCTGGACACCGCGCTCGTGCGGATCTCGCCCGAGGCCTACAACGCCGTGATCGGGACGTACAAGACGCCGATCATGAACCTCGGTGAGATCGCCCTCGTGATGGCGATCGTCTTCCACGCCTTCAACGGCCTCCGCATCATCCTCGTCGACTTCTGGTCCAAGGGCCCGAAGTACCAGCGCTCCATGTTCTGGATCGTGATCGTCCTCTGGGCGATCGCCATCGCGGGCTTCCTGCCGCGCCAGCTCATGAACCTCGTCGCGGACTTCCACTAGGCCGAAGGGACCACACCGATGACCACACAGACCATCGAGCCGCCCCGCTCGGCAGCAGCAGCCCGCCGCACCACCAACTGGGAGAAGTGGGGCTGGATCTACATGCGCGCGTCGGGCGTCCTGCTCGTCGTGCTCATCTTCGGCCACCTGTTCGTGAACATGGTCGCGGGCGGCGGCGTGAAGCAGATCGACTTCGCCTTCGTCGCCGGCAAGTGGGCCAGCCCGTTCTGGCAGGTCTGGGACTCGCTCATGCTCGTCCTCGCGCTCGTCCACGGGTCGAACGGCATGCGCACGATCATCAACGACTACGTGGCGAAGCCCGGCATCCGGAAGACCCTGCTCGTCGCGGTCCTGATCGCCTGCGTCGTCCTGGTCGTCCTCGGCCTGCTCGTCTGCTGGACCTTCGACCCGTGCCCCGCCGGCGCCACCGCCGCTGACCTGCCGTCGTTCTGCCCGGCTCGCTGACCGCCCGCCGCACCCGAACTCGCACCAGCACGCCGCGACCACCCCTGCCGGCGAGCACCTCCTCCCCTGAAAGGCCCCAGTGACCGAGACCACCGTTCACCACCACCAGTTCGAAGTCGTCATCATCGGCGCGGGCGGCGCGGGTATGCGTGCCGCGATCGAGGCCGGACCGAAGGCGAAGACCGCCGTCATCTCGAAGCTCTACCCGACCCGGTCGCACACCGGTGCGGCGCAGGGCGGCATGGCAGCGGCGCTGGCGAACGTCGAGGAGGACTCCTGGGAGTGGCACACCTTCGACACGATCAAGGGCGGTGACTACCTGGTCGACCAGGACGCCGCGGAGATCCTCGCGAAGGAAGCGATCGACGCGGTCATCGACCTCGAGAACATGGGCCTGCCGTTCAACCGCACGCCCGAGGGCAAGATCGACCAGCGACGGTTC
Source organism: Curtobacterium sp. ISL-83 (assembly GCF_018613895.1). Lineage (GTDB taxonomy): Bacteria > Actinomycetota > Actinomycetes > Actinomycetales > Microbacteriaceae > Curtobacterium. The sequence continues at coordinate 140,192 of NZ_JAGGPH010000011.1, read as the reverse complement.
GGCGGTCACACGCGCGACCACGGCAAGGCACCGGTTCGCCGGGCGTGCTACGCCGCCGACCGCACGGGCCACATGATCCTGCAGACCCTGTTCCAGAACTGCGTGAAGCTCGGCGTGAACTTCTTCAACGAGTTCTACGCGCTCGACCTCATCATGGTCGACGTCACGGGCGAGGACGGGATCACCCGGAAGCAGCCCGCGGGGGTCGTGGCGTACGAGCTCGCCACCGGCGACCTGCACGTCTTCCACGCGAAGGCGATGATCTTCGCCACCGGCGGCTTCGGCAAGATGTACAAGACCACGTCGAACGCGCACACCCTGACCGGTGACGGCGTCGGCATCGTCTGGCGCACGGGTCTGCCGCTCGAGGACATGGAGTTCTTCCAGTTCCACCCGACCGGACTCGCAGGCCTCGGCATCCTGCTGACCGAGGGCGCTCGCGGTGAGGGCGCGATCCTCCGCAACGCCTCGGGCGAGCGCTTCATGGAGCGGTACGCCCCCACCATCAAGGACCTCGCGCCGCGTGACATCGTCGCCCGCTGCATGGTGCAAGAGGTCGCCGAGGGCCGGGGGGCCGGGCCGAACAAGGACTACGTGCTCCTCGACTGCACCCACCTGGGTGCTGAGGTCCTCGAGACCAAGCTGCCCGACATCACCGAGTTCGCCCGCACGTACCTCGGGGTCGACCCCGTGGTCGAGCCGGTGCCCGTGATGCCGACCGCGCACTACGCGATGGGTGGCATCCCGACGAACACCGACGCACAGGTCCTGTACGACAACACGACCGTGGTCCCGGGCCTGTACGCCGCCGGCGAGTGCGCCTGCGTGTCCGTGCACGGCTCGAACCGTCTCGGCACGAACTCGCTGCTCGACATCAACGTGTTCGGCAAGCGGTCCGGCAACAACGCGGCCGAGTGGGTCAAGACCGCCGAGTACCTGCCCCTGCCCGAGGACCCGGCAGCGGGCGTCCGGGACATGCTCGCGCAGCTCCGCGCCTCGACCGGCACCGAGCGCATCGCCGTCCTCCGCAAGGAACTGCAGGACGAGATGGACAAGAACGCGCAGGTGTTCCGCACCGACGAGTCCCTCGCCCGCGTCACCGAGACGATCCACACGCTCCGCAACCGGTTCACGCAGGTGTCCGTGCAGGACAAGGGCAAGCGGTTCAACACGGACCTGCTCGAAGCCGTCGAGCTCGGCTTCCTGCTCGACCTGGCCGAGGTCGTCGTGTACTCCGCGCGGAACCGCAAGGAGTCCCGCGGTGGCCACATGCGTGACGACTACCCGAAGCGCGACGACGAGCACTACATGCAGCACACCATGGCGTACCTGACGGGCGATCCGCACTCGTCACTCGCCGACGACCACATCACCCTCGACTGGAAGCCAGTCGTCGTGACGCGGTACCAGCCCATGGAGAGGAAGTACTGATGACCGACACCCTGGTCTCCGACGCGCCCCGCACGGACACGGTGCAGGACGCCCCTCCCGGGTCCTTCCCCGTCACGGTGATCGTCCGACGGTTCGACCCGGACGTCGACGACGAGCCGCGCTGGCAGGACTTCGACGTCATGATGCTGCCGACCGACCGCATCCTCGACGCGCTGCACAAGATCAAGTGGGAGCAGGACGGCTCGCTGACGTTCCGTCGCTCGTGCGCGCACGGCGTGTGCGGCTCCGACGCCATGCGCATCAACGGTCGCAACCGTCTGGCGTGCAAGACCCTGATCAAGGACCTCGACGTCTCGAAGCCGATCTACGTCGAGGCCATCAAGGGTCTGCCGCTCGAGAAGGACCTCGTCGTCGACATGGAGCCCTTCTTCAAGTCGTACCGCGAAGTCCAGCCGTTCCTGCAGACCTCGGTCGCCCCGACGCCCGGCAAGGAGCGCGTCCAGTCGGTCGCCGACCGCGCACGCTTCGACGACACCACGAAGTGCATCCTCTGCGCCGCGTGCACGTCGTCCTGCCCGGTCTTCTGGACCGACGGTCAGTACTTCGGTCCGGCCGCGATCGTGAACGCCCACCGGTTCATCTTCGACTCCCGTGACGAGGCTGCGAACGTGCGGCTCGACATCCTCAACGACAAGGAAGGCGTCTGGCGCTGCCGCACGACCTTCAACTGCACGGACGCCTGCCCCCGCGGGATCCAGGTCACCAAGGCGATCTCGGAGGTCAAGCAGGCGATCATGCGCGGGCGCGCGTGATGGTCGGGGCGGTCCCGGCGTCGTCATGGGGAGCACCGATAGGCTCCCGGCCATGACGTTCGCGGAGACCCGCCCCATCCTCGACCAGCTCGGCTACACGATCCGGTACGTGCAGCTCCCCGGTGAGACCCTGCACGAGCCGCCCGTCGAAGGTGCGCTGCGCATCGTGCAGGCCGAGAAGTCCGACTACGCGCTCGAGGTCGTCGACTACGGCACTGCTCGTCGTCTCGCCCTGGCCAGCGGCGAAGACGACGCCGTCGAGATGCTGCGTCGGTTCCTGAACCGGCCGTTCCCGGCACCGCGCGACATCCCGCGGCACGAGCTCGACGGCCTCCGCGACCGCGCCGGCTCGACCTACCCGCAGCTCGCGCAGCAGGTCGCACAGGCCGGTGAGCAGGGCCTCACCATCCAGATCCCCGCAGGCGTCCCGGTGGACCGTGTCGGCGGCCCGGACGGCTACCTGCTCCACCCGCTCGACACCCCGATGCCCGCACGGTCCCTGCCGCCGCACGTCGTGGCGGCGCCGGAGACGCACCGGTACCTGGTGGAGCGGCCGTTCCTGGTGACGGTCACGTTCGTCCGTCCCTGGTTCGACCAGCCAGGAGGCGCGCTCCGCTTCCAGACGGCGGATCCGTCCGTCACGGTGCGCGACCTGGTGGTCGACGGGTCCCTCGCCCGGCTCCGGGTGGTCTGAGTCACCACCGCACACATCGACGATCGCGCTGCACAAAACGGCCCCGACGACGCGGTCGGGGCCGTTCTGTCATGGGTCCGGTCAGCGGGCGACCGGTCGGTCGTACTGGGCGCCAGCAGGGTTCGGTGACAGGAGCCCGAACACGATGCCCGCGATGCCCGTGACGAGCGATATCAACCAGAGCGCCCCTGACAGGTTCGCGTCGTGCAGCCGCCGCCATCCGAGCGCCAGGGTCGGCACGATGGTCGCGAGCCACCACAGGAACCAGAGGCCCAGCAGGACGAAGGCGATCGCCGGCGGGGCGCTGGTGACCGAGGTGACGTTGCCGTACGCGTCGGTCCGGCCGGCCGAGACGGCCCACGAGATCATCGTGGCGGAGTACCCCCCGATGAGCACCGTCGTCACGATCCCGTTCGCGAGGACCCAGTACCAGTACTCGCTCCGGCTTGCTCGCCCGTCGAACTGGGCGTACTTCTTGAAGAAGCGGATGAACGCATCGAGGAACCCGATGCCGTACCAGGGGGCCCAGAGCGGCGGCTTCCCGTCCGGGCCGACAGGGATCTGTTGGCCGTACTGCGGGTACGGCTGCCCGTACGGCTGCTGGTTGTACTGATCGGGGTAGCCGTACGGCTGCTGACCGGCCTGCGGGGCCTGGCCGTACTGCGGCGGCTGCCCGTACTGCGGCGACTGCCCGTACTGCGGCGACTGCCCGTCCTGACCAGAGGGTTCGTACTGGCCCGGTTGACCGCCCGGGTGCTGCGGCTGCTGCTGGGCATCGCCCTGGCGGCGGTCCGCACCGGGAGACCCCCACTCCGGTGTTCCGTCGTTGCTCATCGGTTTCCCTCCGGGTGGTCGAACCGCGCGCCCTCTGGCTGGGACGGCAGGAACATCATGATGAAGACTGCGATCGCCCCGAAGAAGGGCACGAGCAAGAGCAGCGCGAGCAGCCCCGAGAGATTCGCGTCGTGGAGGCGACGAACGATCAGAGCGAGGGTGGGGATGATCAGGGCGAGCCCGATGATCCAGAACGGCGTGCCGGCGAGGGGATTGGTCGACATCGTCGAGAAACCGACGTGCCCCGACGAGGTCGTTGTCGTGGTCGTGCCCGTCGCTGCGACGAGGATCCCCGTGACGACCGATCCGACCGCACCGATGATCGCACTCCAGAGGTACCACCACCAGTACTCACTCCGGCTCGCACGGCCGGTGAACGTGGCGTACTTCTTGAAGAACCGCTTGAAGGCGCCGCCGAATGAGATGCCGTACCAGGGAGCCCACAGCGGCGGTTCGCCCTTCGAGCCCGCCGGGGCTTGGCCGTACTGCGGCGCCTGACCGTACTGCGGCGCCCGGCCGTACTGCGGGTCGTTGCCGCCCGGCTGCTGGCCGGGCGGGTTCTGCGGCGGGTACTGGTCACTCACGGGGTCCCCCTGCGGGTTGTGTGGCGGCATCGACAGCTGTCAGGACTGATCAAACCAGAACCGGACGCCGTCGTCTGCCCCGAGTCAGGGGTGCATCGGAGCTCAGGGGATCAGCGCGAGCTTCCCTCCGGGGTGCTGCGACTCCAGGACGGTGGCCGCCTCCTTCGCCTCGGCGAGCGGGAACGTGCGCGCGACCGGCACCTCGAGGTCTCCCCCACCGGCGAGGTCGATCAGCCGCTGCCGGACCGAGTCCCGGAAGGCCTTGCTCTCCGGCTGGGCGCCACCGACCGCGGGGAAGCCGTCGGCGGCAGCCCGCTGCTGCGCGGCGATGGTGACGATCCGATCGCGGTCGGCGACGAGCGCCAGCGAGACGTCGACCGCTTCGTCGCTTCCGACGCAGTCCATGGCCACGGTGATCCCGGAGGGTGCGAGGTCCCGCACCCGTGCCTCCAGGCCGTCACCGTAGGCGACCCATTCGGCACCGTACCGACGCACCGTGTCGGCGTTGTGCTCCGACGCGGTCCCGATCACCCGCGACCCGAGCAGGCGGAGCTGCTGCAGGAGGCTGACCCCCACCGCTCCGGACGCACCGTGCACGAGGACGGTGTCGCGCCCCTCGGCGCGGGTGACCCGGATCATGTCGGCAGCGGTGCTCCCGGCGAGCAGCAGGTTCGCCGCTTCCGGGAAACCGAGCGTCGGCGGCTTCGCGAACACGTCGGCGGCGGCGACCGTGAGCTGTTCGGTCCACCCACCGGCGACGCGGAACGCGATGACCTCGTCCCCGACCGCTCCCCCACCGGAGGCGATGGTGGTGTCCGGGCCGACGGCGCTGATGATGCCGGCGACCTCGTACCCGATCGGGATCGGCAGGGCTGACGGGTCGCCCTGTCGGGTGTGCTTCGTGTCCGCGGGGTTCATGCCGGCGGCACGCACGTCGATCGTCACCTCGCCGGGGCCCGGGGACGGGACGTCGGTGTCGACGTACTCGAGGACTTCGCTGCCGCCGAACCGCGGGGCTACCCAGTGCTTCGTCATGCACCGGACGGTACGCCCGTGGCCGGGCGGGGTCACAGGTGGTGACCGTCGGGAGCGCCCCGTCGCGATCCGGCGGGTTCCGGAAGAACGGGAGGCGCGGTGCCAGCTGGCACCGCGCCTCCCGTCGTCTCCCCGGTCTCGTTCCGAGCCGGACGCGTCGTCAGTTGCGCGCGACCTTGACGCGGGCGGCGAACGCGGCGTGCAGCGGGTGCTGCGCGTCGAGTCCCGTGATCTCGGTGGCGATGTCGGCGTCCGAGCGATCGGAGCGGAGCAGTGCCTGCAGCTCCACGCTCTGCTCGTCGTCGGCGACGTCGAACCGGAGTGCGGCGCCCATCGCGTCGAGGAGTGCGGTGGGTTCGGTACCGTCCTCGGCGAGGGCCGCGGCCGGCGAGACGAAGCGCTCGTCGCGTGACAGCTTCCGGAGCGGCTGGCGTCCGACCCGCGTCACCGTGTCCGGCAGGTGCGGGTTCTCGAACCGACCGATGATCGCCTGGACGTAGGCGCGGTGCACGTCCGGGTCGAGCTCGTGCCGACGCACGAGCAGGTCGCTCGTCTCGGCGAGGACCGACTCGAGCTCGGAGCGGACCGCGGGGATCGCGATGGCGTCGGAGATCTTGTCCGCTCCCGCGAGGAAGCCGTGGTACGCGACGGTCGCGTGCCCGGTGTTCACCGTGAAGAGCTTGCGCTCGATCGAAGCCGCGAGCCCGTCGACGTAGTGCGCACCCGGGATCTCCGGCGCGTTCCCGTGGAACGGTGTCCGGTCGATCGCCCACTCGTAGTACGTCTCGACGGTGACGTCGAGTCCGCCGCCGGCCGCCTGCGCGGGCACGATCCGATCGACCGCGGTGTTCGCGAACACGGCCTTCGCCAGGGCGGCGTCACGGTCGGCCTCGGGCAGCGCAGCGACGATGAACTCACGGAGGCGGTCGGTCGCGTTGATGGCGTTCTCGCACGCCATCACGGCGACGGGCGCGGCGTCCGCCGACCGCGCGACGAGCCCTGCGGCGATCACGGGGGCGATGAACTTCAGGACGGTGGGGCCGACGGCGCAGGTGACGACGTCCGCGGCCGCGACCTCCGCGATGACGCCGGCCTCGTCCTGGGCGCTGTTCACCGCGCGGAAGCCAGTCACCTCGTGGTCCTCGGCCCCTGCGCCGACCTCGTGCACGGTGTACGACTCAGCGGCGGACAGCGCGTCGATGAGCGGTGCTGCGACGTCGGCGAAGACGACCTCGTAGCCGGCCTGGTGGAGCAGCAGACCGACGAAGCCGCGGCCGATGTTGCCGGCACCGAAGTGGACGGCCGTGCGGTGGTCGGCGGTCACTCGTTTACCTCACCGAGGATCGCGAGGATCGCCGCGGGGTCGGCGGCGTTCGTCAGCTTGGCGACCTCGTCCTCGTCGGAGAACACGATCGCGATCTTCGAGAGGATGTCGAGGTGCTCGTTGTTCACGCCGGCGATGCCGACGACGAACCGCACGTCGTTGCCGTCCCAGTCGATGGGGGTGGCGTAGCGGATGAACGACAGTGCCGAGGACCGGATGGCGTCCTTCGCGTCGTTCGTGCCGTGCGGGATGGCGAGGAAGTTGCCCATGTAGGTGGACACGCTCTTCTCGCGCTCGAGCATCGCCGGGTAGTAGTCCGCCGTGACCGCGCCTGCAGCTTCGAGGATCTCGGCAGCCTCCTTCATCGCCTCCGACTTGGTGGGGGCGGTGTCCTCGGTGTGGATCCGGATCTGGCTCTCCTGCAGGACGGGCATCGGGGGTTCTCCTTGTGTCGTGGACGGTCGTGGAGGGGACGTGCGTGGAGGGGGCGGCTCGCACCGCCCCCTCCGATACTGCACTTCGTTACTGGTTGCGTGCCTGGTTCTGCAACTGCTCGACGACCTGGTCGTACTGCGGTGCGTTCATGAAGTTGCCGACGGACACGTGCTGCGCGTTCGGGTTCTTCTGGCGCGCGCGAGCGGTCAGCTCTTCCTGCGTGATGATCAGGTCCTCGTCACCGGAGAGGTTCGCGATCGCCTTGTTGGTGACCGTGACGCCCTCGATGCCCGCCTTCTTGATCTTGTTGCGCAGGACGCTGGCGCCCATGGCGCTCGAGCCCATGCCGGCGTCGCAGGCGAACACCAGGTTCTGGACGCGGGTCGCCGTGGCGGTACCGGCCCCGGCGGTCGGGAGCGAGGCGTCGGCCTCCTCCTGGTTCGCCGGTGCGTTCGTGCCGAGCAGACCGGCGGTCGCGGCGTTGACGTCGCGGCCCTTGTTGGCCTGGAGCTTCGCCATCGCGGCCGTCATGTCGCCGCCACCGTTCGCCAGGTCGCGCTTGCGGCTGGCGAGGAGGAAGAACGACGCCACTGCGAACGAGACCGCCGCGGACAGGACGACCGACAGGATCACACCGAGGAAGCTGTCCTTCGACGTCGATCCGAGGACCGCGAAGATCGACCCCGGGGATGCCGGAGCGACCAGACCGGAGTGGAACGCGACGTTGGTCGCGACACCCGTGGCACCACCGAGGATGACGGCGATGAACAGGACCGGCTTCTGCAGCACGTACGGGAAGTAGATCTCGTGGATGCCGCCGAGGAACTGGATGATGATCGCGCCGGGAGCGGTCGAGCGGGCGATGCCGACACCGAAGAAGGTGAAGGCGAGCAGGATGCCGAGGCCGGGGCCGGGGTTCGCCTCGAGCAGGAACAGGATGCTCTTGCCGGACTCCTTCACCTGGGCGGCACCGAGCTGGTCGAGCACACCGTGGTTGATCGCGTTGTTGAGGAAGAACACCTTCGCCGGCTCGATGATGACGCTGGCGAGCGGCAGCAGCGAGTGGTTGACGAGGAACTCGACCGCGGTGCCGAGGGCGTTCGCGATGGCCTTGAAGATCGGGGCGAGCCAGAAGAACCCGATCATCGCGAGCACGAAGCCGAGGATGCCAGCCGCGTAGTTGTTCACGAGCATCTCGAACCCGGGCCGGATCTTGCCGTCCCAGATCTTGTCGACCTGCTTGATGAGCCACGCGCCGAGCGGCCCGCAGATCATCGCGCCGAGGATCATCGTGGTGCCGTTCGCGCCGACGATGACGCCCATGGTCATGATCGACCCGACGACCGCGCCGCGGGTGTCGTAGATCATGCGGCCGCCCTGGATGGCGATCGCGAGCGGGATGAGGTAGGTCAGGATCGGGCCGACGAGGCCGAGGTTCGCGACACCGTCGGTCGTACCGAACCCGCCGAGGATCCCGACCGGTGTCCAACCGGTCTGGATGAAGAAGGCGGTGATGATGCCCCACGCGATGAAGATCGCGATGTTGGGCATGACCATGCCGGAGAGGAACGTGCCGAACTTCTGAACGGCGACGCGTGCGCCGCCCCGCGACTTCGCGGGAGCGTCGGGCGCTGCAACGGACGACGTTGTCATGTGCGGTGACTTTCTGTGTGGTGGAGCTGCTGCGTGGGGTGAGGGGATGTGGTGCTTGCGGGTCAGGAGGCGTGGACCGCGGCCGCAGCGGACTTCGCAGCCGCCGCCGTGCTCGCGGCGAGTGCCGCCGTCGCCATCTCACGAGCCTGTTCGAGCGTGTGCAGACCGAGTTCGGCGCGCACGTCGGCCAGGGCCGCGGGAGTCATGGAGAGGGTGGTGGCCCCGAGGCCGACCAGGACGACCGCGAGCAGCGGGTCCGCCGCCGCCTCGCCGCAGATGCCGACGGGCTTGCCCGCGGCGGCGCCGGCCGCGCCGAGCTGCGCGACGAGGCGCAGGACGGCGGGGTGCCAGGGGTTCTGGTACGACGCGACGGTGCCGAGCATCCGGTCGGCGGCCATCGTGTACTGGGTCAGGTCGTTCGTGCCGATGGACACGAAGTCCGCGGTCTGCAGGACCTGCTCGGCCATCAGCGCGAGCGAGGGGACCTCGGCCATCACGCCGGCGGTCCGGATCCCGAGTTCGCGGGCGAGCCCGACGAAGTACTCGGTCTCCTCGGCGTCGGCGACCATGGGTGCCATCACCCAGAGGTCGGCCTCGGTCACGGCGTCGGCCTGGGCGAGCGCGGTGAGCTGGTCGCGGAGGACCTGCTCGTGGTTCCGGAGCGCCCGGAGCCCACGACGGCCGAGCGCGGGGTTCTCCTCGTCCTTGTCGGTCAGGAACGGCAGCGGCTTGTCGGCACCGGCGTCGAGCGCCCGGACGACGACCTTCTTGCCCGGGAACGCGGCGAGGAGCTGCCGGTACGACTCGGTCTGCTGCTCGACCGTGGGGGCGGTCGGCGCGTCGAGGAAGAGGAACTCGGTGCGGAAGAGCCCCACGCCCTCCGCACCGAGAGACACGGCGCCCGCGGCGTCGGCGGGGCTGCCGAGGTTCGCGAGCAGCGGCACGGTGTGCCCGTCGGCGAGGGCGCCCGCGGTGAGCGGTGCCGCGGCGGCCGCGAGTCGCTCGGCGATCCGACGCTCGACGTCGGCGACGAGTTCGGCGGACGGCTCGGTGACGACGGTCCCGGCGACGGAGTCGACCACGATCGGCTGTCCGTCGACGAGCGCCTCGGCACCGGAGACCCCGACGATCGCCGTGATCCCCTTGGCGCGGGCGAGGATCGCGGTGTGCGAGGTCGGTCCGCCGTCGCGGGTCACGAGTGCGAGGACCTTGTCGAGGTCCAGGAGCGCGGTGTCGGCGGGCGCCAGGTCGCGGGCGACGAGCACGAAGGGGGTGTCCGACTCCGGGACCCCGGGGGCCGGGACGCCGCGGAGCTTCGCGACGATGCGCTGGGCGACGTCGTCGAGGTCCGCCGCGCGCTCCCCCATGTAGCCACCCATCCCGGCGAGCAGGTCGCGGAACTGCGCGAACGCCTCGTACACCGCGCGCTCGGGGTTGGTGCCGGCGGCGATGCGGGCGTGCACGTCGTCCAGGAGCGTCGGGTCCTGCGCCATGAGCGCCTGGGCCTCGAGCACGGCCTGGGCGTCGCCACCGGCGAGGGCCCCGCGCTTGTTCAGGTCGTCGGCGACCGCGGCGAGCGCGTCGTGCACGGACTGCTTGGCGTCGTCGACCGATCCCTCGAGCGGCGCAGTGGACGGCTCGCCGAGCGGGTCCGCCATCCGGAGCACCGGTCCGTGAGCGACGCCACGGCCGACGCCGGTTCCGAGCAGTTCGGGCATTGGAGACTCCTTCATCTCACTCGCTGATGCGGTGGGGGTGCGGTTCAGAACGTGCATCACGAACGACCACGCCCGTGCGGCTTGGCACGACCATACATCGATCCCGGTTGACAAACAAACACATCCGGGGATAAAAATGCAGAAACAGATGCCCGTTTGCGTCTGGCGGCGCATCGCCCTCGGATGGTCCCGCCACGATCGTGCCCGAGCATGTCCGTTCCGTTCCGATCGAGACGACGAGGTCATGTACGCACCAGAGCGCCACCAGCGCATCGTCGAGCAGGCGCGGGCGCACGGTCGGGTCGACGTGAAGGACCTGGCCGAGCTGCTCGCCGTCACGCCGGAGACGATCCGCCGTGACCTGACGAGCCTCGAGCGCCGCGGCCTCGTCCGCCGTGCGCACGGTGGCGCGATCCCGGTCGAGCGCATCACGCTGCACCCCGGGGTCGGTGACCGCGGCGGCATGAACCAGACCGAGAAGATGGTCATCGCCGAGGCCGCGCTCGAGGAACTCCCCGAGAACGGCTCGGTCATGATCGACGCCGGGACCTCGACCATCTGCCTGGCGGAGCTGCTGCCGACCGACCGCGGTCTGACGGTGGTCACGCACTCGCTCCCCGTCGCGATGGCCGTCGCCAACCGACCCGGCATCGACCTGCACCTGCTCGGCGGCAACATCCGGAGCGACTCCCTGGCGGCCGTCGGCACCTGGACGCACCAGCTGATCGGGATGGTCAGCGTCGACGTGGCCTTCGTCAGCATCAACGGGATCACCCCCGAGCGCGGGCTGACGACGCACAACGTGGCCGAGGCCGCCGTGAAGAGCGCCATGATCAAGTCCGCCCGCCGCAGCATCCTGCTCGCCGACCACACCAAGTTCGGTCGCGAGGAGTTCGGCCGTGTCGCACCGCTCGCCGCGATCGACACGATCATCACCGACCCCGCCGTCAACCTCGACCTCGTGCGCGAGGTCGAGGCTGCCGGCACCGAGGTGTTCTGGCCCGGTCGTTCCTGACCGACGCTCCCCACCAGCTCAGACGTGCGTCGCTACCATGAGGGCGCACCGCCCCCTCGACAGGAGACCATCGATGTCCGAAGCCACCCGTACCGTCACCGTTGCCAGCGCCTCCGGCCTGCACGCGCGTCCCGCCTCCCTGTTCGTCCAGGCCGTGACCGCCTCGGGCCACCAGGTCACGATCGCCAAGGGTGACAAGTCCGGCAACGCGGGCAGCATCCTCGCCCTGCTCGGGCTCGGCATCGAGAACGGCGACGAGGTCGCCCTCACCGTCTCCGGCGACGACGCCGAGACCACGGCGGACAGCCTGGTCGAGTTCCTGCAGACGGACCACGACGCCGCGTAGACGGTCTGCCGCAGCGCCACGACGGCCTGGAGGCGCGGTGCCAGCTGGCACCGCGCCTCCCGTCCGTCGTCCGGTCGCCGCTACCGCGCGATGGGCGGGATCGGGCGCAGCTCGCCCCAGGCGAACGCGCTCTCGGCGATGAAGTCCTGCAGGTCGTCGGCGGCCTTGACGAGCAGTTCCCGCTCCCCCTCACGGATCCAGAGCCACGAGTCGCCGTCGTCCCCGGCGATCGACCAGCCCAGGAGCATCCCTTCGTCGACGAGGTCGGTCTCGACGACGCGTCGCAGGCGTTCGTGGCCGTCGGCGTGCACCCAGAAGTCCGCGGAACGGAACTCCGACGTGCTGAGCATCGCCTCGGCCACGGGCCGGAACGCGGCGAGCACGTCGGCGACGGTCAGCACCACGGTCACGACGCGAGCCTCCGGCTGGATCGGGGGCGGGGGGTCAGGACCAGTACCAGCGGTCGAGGAACGCCGCCACGGCCAGAGCAGCGAGGAACCCCGCTGCCGCGGTGATGCCGACGGCCAGGAGTGCCGGCGACGGTGCGCCGACGGCGAGGAGCACCAGCAGGCAGCCCGCGGCGACGACGGCCACGGCCTGCACGACGGGCAGCACCATGGCCGCACGAGCGTGGACCCGGACGAGCCGGACGAAGTGCGACCACCCGGTGTGCATGGTGCGGGCCAGGCGTCGCGCGACCGCGAACTGCGCGGCCACGACGCCGAGGAGCACCACCCCGCACCACCCCAGGGCGACGGGCTCCACGTCGAACGTCGCCGCGTCGAGCGCAGAGCCCAACAGCGCGACCACGACGCCGAGCGCCAGGAACCCGTTCCCGAACGACGCCAGTCGGACCGTGCCGCGGCGGAACGCGCCGAGCGGGCCGACTGCTGCCGGGTGCTCGGCGAGGACGAGCGAAGCGTGGGCGATGACGCCGATCGTGCCGCCGCGACGCTCCTGCGCGCGCACCAGGAGCCACCGCGACCACGGGTCGGCCGGGGACGCCGCGACCGCGGCCGCCAGCGCACGTTCGGCAGTCCCGTCGTAGCCCTCGCGCTCGGCCAGCCAGGCGAGGGCGGTGTTCACCGCGCTGTGGTGTGGGTGCGTCGAGGCCGCACGGACGGCAGCAGCGTACGTGGCCGCGTCGATCGTCCCCGCCCGGAGATCCAGGAGGAGCTGCTCGGCAGCGACGTCGGGCTCGGTGGGGCGTAGCTCGACGGCCGCGGCGCGCGCCGCCCGCGCCTCCGCGACGTCGCCGTCGGCCTCGGCGAGCGCCGCTGCCAGTTCGTACGCGTCGACGTCCTCGGGGTCGGTGGCGATCGCCCGGCGGACAGCGATCCGGGCTGCGTCGGCATCCCCGGCGGCGGAGTAGGCGATCGCGAGGAGGCAGAGCACCCCGGCATCGTCGCCGTGGAGGGCGAGCGCTCCGGACAGCGGTTCGACGGCATCGCGGGGCCAGCCGTACCCCATGAGCTCCGCGGCGGCGAGCATCGCTCTGTCCACCTGCGCGTGCCGCTGCGGCACTGCCTCGTCGTCCGGCACGTGCCCATCGTGGCGCGGCGAGGCGTCCGGGACAAGACCCGCGCCCTGGGGCCTCCGGTGCCGCGCCCGGGGTGTCCGCGCCCGCCGATAGGCTGGTTGCATGACACGCCTGCGCCTCGCATCCGTCAACGTGAACGGCGTCCGTGCCGCGTTCCGGAAGGGCATGGGCGACTGGCTCGCGACGCGTGACGTCGACGTCCTGGCCCTGCAGGAGGTCCGCGCCTCGAGCGACGACCTCGCCGCGCTGCTCGGCGACGAGTGGGACATCGTGCACGACCCCGCCACCGCCAAGGGGCGCGCGGGCGTCGCGATCGCGTCCCGGCACACGGCGCAGATCCACCGCGTCGAGCTCGGTCCGGCCGAGTTCGACTCCGCCGGTCGCTGGCTCGAGGCGGACTACGAGATCGGTGGCACCACCGTGACCGTGGTCTCGACGTACGTCCACTCGGGCGAGGCCGACACCCCGAAGCAGGACGAGAAGTGGAAGTTCCTGGACGCCATGACCGAGCGGCTGCCGGAGGTCCGTGCACACAACCCGCTCGCGGTCGTCGTCGGTGACCTGAACGTCGGGCACGACGAGCGCGACATCAAGAACTGGAAGGGCAACGTGAAGCGCGCCGGCTTCCTGCCCCGCGAGCGCGCCTACTTCTCGCGGTTCTTCGGCGCCGACGGTGAGACGGTCCAGGGTGCCGACGGCTCGACCGGTCCTGGCCTCGGCTGGGTCGACGTCGGTCGTGCGCAGGCTGGCGACGTCGACGGGCCGTACACGTGGTGGTCCTGGCGCGGTCAGGCGTTCGACAACGACTCCGGCTGGCGCATCGACTACCAGATGGCGACGCCCGACCTGGCGGCGAAGGTCACGGCCTACACGGTCGACCGGGCCGCCGCCTACGACCAGCGATGGTCCGACCACGCTCCCGTGGTCGTCGACTACGACCTCTGATCCGCTCGCTCCACCAGCTGCAACAGGACCCACGATGACCAAGACCCGCATCTTCTCCGGCATCCAGCCTTCCGCCGACTCGCTCCACCTCGGCAACTACATCGGCGCCCTCATGCAGTGGCGCGACCTGCAGGACGACTTCGACGCCATCTACTGCGTGGTCGACCTGCACGCGATCACGGCGCCGCAGGACCCGGCCGAGCTCCGGGCGAGCACCCGGGCGACGGCCGCCCAGTACATCGCCTCGGGTATCGACCCGGAGCGCTCGACCCTGTTCGTGCAGTCACACGTCCCGGCGCACGCCGAGCTCGCGTGGGTGCTCAACACGCTGACCGGCTTCGGCGAGGCGAGCCGGATGACCCAGTTCAAGGACAAGTCAGCACGCCAGGGCGCCGAGGTCGCATCCGTCGGGCTCTTCACGTACCCGGTGCTGATGGCGGCGGACATCCTGCTCTACGACACGAAGGTCGTGCCGGTCGGCGACGACCAGCGGCAGCACGTGGAGCTGACCCGCGACCTCGCCGGCCGCTTCAACTCGCGGTTCGGGGAGACGTTCGTCGTGCCGGAGGCCCGGATCGGCACCGAGACCGCGCGCATCTACGACCTGCAGGACCCGACCAGCAAGATGAGCAAGTCGGCGGCGTCCGACAGCGGCCTGATCCGGCTGCTCGACGACCCGAAGCGCACGGCGAAGAAGATCCGTTCCGCCGTCACCGACGCCGAACGCGAGATCCGGGCCGATCGCCAGGCGAAGCCCGGTGTGACGAACCTGCTCGCGATCCTGTCCGCCTTCACGCGCACCTCCGTCGCCGACCTCGAGACCTCGTTCGCGGGCAAGGGGTACGGCGACCTCAAGGGTGCGGTCGCCGACGCCGTCGTGGCCGAGCTCGAACCGGTCCGGACGCGCACGCTCGAACTCCTCGACGACCCGGCCGAACTCGACCGGCTGCTCGACGTCGGCGCCGAGCGCGCCGAGTCCATCGCGACCGAGACGCTCGCCCGCGTGTACGACCGCATCGGCTTCGTCCCGCGTCGTCGCGGCTGATCGTGCTGCCCGTCACGCTCGAGTCCGCGCGGGTGCGGCTGGACCTGCCGACCCGCGACGACGCGGCCGCCATCACCGACGCCTGCCAGGACCCGGCGATCGTGCGGTGGACCACCGTGCCCACGCCGTACTCCACGCGGGACGCCCGGACCTTCGTGGACGCGCTGGTCGGCCCCGGCTGGGCGTCCGACCGTGAGTACACGTGGGCCATCCGGCGGCAGGGGTCGACCTGGCTCGAGGGCGTCATCGGCTACCGCACGGAGCACCGTGACCTCGGGTTCTGGCTCGCACCGTCGGCTCGCGGCGCCGGACTCGTGCGGGAGGCCGTCGAGCTCGTCGTCACCTGGGCCTTCGACCAGGGCGCTCCGGACGTCTCCTGGGAGTGCTACGAGGGCAACACCGCGTCGGCCGCCGTCGCCCCGTCGACCGGGTTCTCGTACACCGGCACCGGCCCCGCGCGCATCCCGGACCGGAGCGGTGCGCCCACCACGGCGTGGCATGCGGTCCGCCGAGCCGACGGCACGCCTGCGTCCACGCTGTCGTGGCCCGCGGTGACGTTCGCTGATGGGGGACAGCTCGATGACGTGTCACCCCAGGTTCGTCGGTAGTCTCGGTCCGTGAGCAACGCCCCCCTCCCGTCGGCGACTCCGGCGGAAGTGCGTGCGATGCACCGAGCGCTGGAACTCGCCGCTCTCGGCCCCGTGGTGGGCGACCACGCCCGTGTCGGGGCCGTCGTGCTCGCGCCGGACGGCCAGGTCCTCGGCGAGGGCTGGCACCGCGGCGCCGGTACCGCGCACGCCGAGGTCGACGCCATGTCCCACGTGGCCCCCGAGCTCCTGCGCGGCGCCACCGCCGTGGTGACCCTCGAACCGTGCAACCACACCGGGCGGACCGGGCCGTGCGCCGTGGCCCTGATGGAGGCCGGGGTCGCCCGCGTGGTGTACGCGATCGACGACCCGGGAGCGCACGCACACGGCGGTGCGGACCGCCTCCGCGCCGCGGGGGTCGACGTGGTGTCGGGGGTCCTCGCCGACCAGGCCGAGCAGTTCCTCGAACGATGGCTCCTCTCCGTGCGGCTCGGTCGCCCGTGGATCACCGTGAAGTGGGCCTCGAGCCTCGACGGCCGTGCCGCCGCCGCGGACGGCACGAGCAAGTGGATCACCGGCGCCGCGGCCCGGCAGCACGTCCACGAGCAGCGCGCCGCACACGACGCGATCCTGGTCGGCACCGGCACCGTGCTCGCCGACGACCCGAGTCTCACCGCCCGCGGGGACGCCGGCGAGCTCCTCGCCGAGCAGCCGCTCCCCGTCGTCCTGGGTGACCGCGTCGTCCCCGAGGACGCCGCGCTCCGCCGGCACCCGCGGGGCGTCGTCGTCCTGCCCGGGCACGACCTCGACCGGTCGCTGCGGCACCTCCGGGAGCTCGGGGTGCACTCGGTCCTCGTCGAGGGCGGCCCCACCATCGCCTCTGCGTTCATCGCCGCCGGTCTCGTGGACGAGTACCTCCTGTACCTCGCCCCGGTCCTAATCGGCGGCCCCCGTGTCGCCCTCGGGGACCTCGGTGTGGGAAGCATCTCCGAACGTCGGAGGTTGGACGTAGCATCGACCACCAGCCTCGGCCCCGACCTGCTGGTCCGCGCCCGCCCAGCACGGGCACGCGGAGCCGAGGGGGCCCAGAACGACCGGAGCATGCCATGACCGATGCACTCACCTCCCCCACGCCGGGGAGCCCGGTCCAGTTCGAGGTCTCCACGAACGTGCCGACCACGCACGGCCTGTTCGAGATGCGGGCCTACCGTGACCTCGTGACCGGCGCCGAGCACGTCGCGATCATCGGGCGCAACCCCGACGGCTCGCTGCCGAGCGACGGAGCGCTCGTCCGCGTGCACTCGGAGTGCCTGACCGGTGAAGCGTTCGGGTCGTTGAAGTGCGAGTGCGGTCCGCAGCTCGACGCCGCCCTCGACACGATCGCGACCGAAGGCGGGGTCGTCGTCTACCTGCGCGGGCAAGAGGGGCGTGGCATCGGGCTCATCAACAAGCTCAAGGCCTACCGCCTGCAAGAGGACGGTCTCGACACCCTCGACGCGAACCTGGCGCTCGGCTTCCCGGCCGACTCGCGGGCGTACGGCGGCGCGGCGGGCATCCTCGCCGACATCGGTCTGTCCCGCGTCCGGTTGCTGTCGAACAACCCGGAGAAGCGCCGCCAGCTCGAGGAGCACGGCATCTCGGTCGAAGCGCTCGTCCCGCTCGTCGTCGGGATCTCGGCGCAGAACGCCGCGTACCTCGACACGAAGCGCGACCGGATGGGGCACCAGCTGCCCGCCCACCTCGAAGCCGGCGCCACGAACTGACGGCACGCCCGCGGGCCGACCAGAACCCGCCGGCCACCCGGCGCGAGACGGACAGCCCACTCTGGGCGGATTCGCAGCTGCACGACATCTGTCGTACGATGCTGTCTTCCGTCACAAGCGGTCCACCACCCACCGAACGCACCCGACCGGTGTCCGCGCCACCCCGCGCGAACCGATCGGTGTCCGCCGTCCGGAACACCGCTGCCCCCGTCCACGGGTGCGCCCCTCGGAGTCCTCACCGCATGTCCGCCGCACAGGCCACCAGCACCACCAGCCCAGCCCCCGCCGGCAACCCGCGTTCCCGCGTCGTCATCGCGAGCCTCGTCGGGACGTCGATCGAGTTCTACGACTTCTACGTCTACGCGACCGCCGCGGTCCTCGTCTTCCCGACGCTGTTCTTCCCGAACGAGGACCCCACGGCATCGCAGCTGTCCTCGTTCGTCACCTTCGCCCTCGCGTTCTTCGCCCGACCGGTCGGGTCGGTGATCTTCGGCCACTTCGGCGACCGGATCGGCCGCAAGACCACCCTCGTGGCGTCCCTGCTCGTGATGGGATCGGCGACGTTCCTGATCGGGTGCCTGCCGACCTTCTCGTCGATCGGGATCTGGGCGCCGGTGCTGCTCGCGGTGATGCGGTTCGCCCAGGGTGTCGGCCTCGGCGGGGAGTGGTCCGGCGCGGCACTGCTCGCGACCGAGAACGCCCCCACGGGCAAGCGCGGCATCTTCGGTTCGATGCCGCAGCTCGGCGCCCCGATCGGCTTCCTGCTCGCGAACGGCCTCTTCATCATCATCAACGCGGCGATGCCGGCCGGCGCGGACGGCACCCCGAACTCGGCCTTCCAGGCGTGGGGCTGGCGGATCCCGTTCCTGCTCTCGGCGGTCCTCGTGATCATCGGCCTGTACGTGCGGTTCCGGCTCGTCGAGTCGCCGGTGTTCCGCGGTGTGCAGGAGTCCGGCGCGGTCGTGAAGGTCCCGCTCGGCCGGGTGTTCCGGACCTCGTGGCGGGCGCTCATCATCGGCACGTTCAGCATGGTCGCCACCTACGTGCTCTTCTACTTCATGACGACGTTCACGCTGTCGTACGGCACCACCGGTGCACAGGCCGGTCCGCTCGTCCCGAAGATCGGCCTGGGCTACTCGCGCGGTGAGTTCCTGACGCTGCTCATGATCGGCGTGGTCTTCTTCGGGATCTTCACCCCGATCGCCGGCATGCTCGCCGACCGGTTCGGCCGTCGTCGGACCCTCATCCCGACCACGATCGGCATCGCCTTGTTCGGCCTGACGTTCCAGTTCTGGTTCGCGGCGTCGCACGGCCCGATCACCGTCGTCACGTTCCTCATCGTGGGGCTGTCGCTGATGGGGCTGACCTTCGGGCCGATGGGTGCCCTGCTGCCGGAGCTCTTCCCGACGAACGTCCGCTACACCGGCTCGGCGATCGCGTACAACGTCGCGTCGATCATCGGCGCGTCGCTCGCGCCGACGATCGCGCTCGCGCTGTGGAAGGCGGACGGGAACATCTTCCTCGTGGGCCTCTACCTGACGATCGCCGCGGTGGTGACCCTCGTCGCGCTGTTGTTCGTGCGCGAGACGAAGGGGGCCGACCTGGCGGAGGCGACGCGCGACTGAGTCGCGACCACACGCCGGACGGGAGGCGCGGTGCCAGCTGGCACCGCGCCTCCCGTCCGTCCGTGGGCGGCCGCGCCACGGCGCTGCCTGCTGCCCGCCGGTGTCGAAACGTACCCACGCATCGTCCGACCTCCCACCTCGCGATCGACTCGCGGATTGTCGCCTCATGCGGACTCATCAGATGCGTGTGCACGGATCGACAAAGCGCCTGTCGATGACCTCGTGCCGCGTCGGAGCATGCGCCCGCGTGCTCCTGCGAAGCACCCCCTGCACGTCAACTCAGGTTGACGCGGCCGCACGTGTCAATGTAGGTTGACACGCATGGACCGCCCCACGATCACGAGCCTCGCCTCCGGGGCCGAGGGGGACGACCCGTTCTCCGCCCTCGCGTGCGTGCGCGAGCTCCGTCGCGAGCTCGACCGGACCGAGGAACTCGCCGCCCGGCGGGCCCGCAACGCCGGCGCCTCGTGGCAGGAGATCGCGACCCTCCTCGGCGTCAGCCGCCAGGCAGTGCACAAGAAGTACGGCAGAAACTAGGAACACGATGAGCTCCCCCTTCGCGCGCCCCAAGAAGACCGACGGCCCCCGTGCCAGCTTCGGCCGGCTCCTCAGCTACCTGTTCGAGAACAAGCCGGCGATGGTCGTCATCATCGTGCTGAGCATCCTCGGTGCGGCGGCTTCCCTCGCCCAGCCGCTGCTCGTCAATCAGGTCGTCACCGCCGTGCAGCACGGCGGGACCCTCGGCACGCTCGTCTGGGTGCTCGTCGCGCTGGTCCTGGTCGCGGGCGTGCTCAACGGCGTGCAGCACTTCCTGCTCCAGCGCGCGGGTGAGGGCGTGGTCCTCTCCACCCGCCGGAAGCTCATCGCGCGGATCCTCAACCTGCCGATCTCGGAGTTCGACGCGCGGCGCACCGGTGACCTCGTGTCCCGCGTCGGCAGCGACACGACGCTCCTCCGCGCCGTCCTCACCCAGGGGCTGATCGAGTCGATCGGCGGCGCCCTCACGTTCATCGGCGCGGTCATCGCGATGGCGATCCTCGACCCGCTCCTCCTCGCCATCACGGTCGTCATCGTCGCCGTCGCGATCGTCGTCGTCGGCGGCCTCAGTCGGCGCATCCGCGTCGCGTCGAAGCGTGCCCAGGAGAAGGTCGGCGACCTCACCGCCGCGGTCGAGCGCGGCATCGGCGCCGTCCGCACCATCCGCGCCGCGGGCGCCACCGAGCGCGAGGTCCGCGAGGTCGACGGCCACGCCACGGAGGCCTACCGTCGCGGCCTCGACATCGCGCGCATGTCCGCGTTCGTCGTGCCCGTCGCGAGCATCGTCATGCAGGTCGCGTTCATCGCCGTCCTCGGCGTCGGGGGCGCGCAGGTGGCCGCCGGCACGATCACGATCGCCACCCTCATCACGTTCATCCTGCTGCTCTTCATGATGGTGATGCCGCTCGGGCAGGCCCTCGGTGCCGCCGTCGCGGTCGCGCAGGCACTCGGCGCGCTCGGTCGGATCGAGGAGATCCTGCACCTGCCCACCGAGGACCAGGACGACCAGGCCGTGCGCCCGGCAGCGGCCGTCGCGACCGACGACGCCATCACCTTCGAGCACGTCTCGTTCCGGTACGAGCGCGCGACCGACGCCGCCGGCCCGGACGGGGCCGACGGTACTGGCGGACCCGACGTGTCCGGGTCGCACCAGCCGGGAGGCCCGGATGCTGTCGAGCAAGCCCCCAGCGCCGACCAGACGGTCCTGTCCGACGTCTCCTTCCGGGTGCCGCGCGGCGCACGGGTCGCCCTCGTGGGCCCGTCCGGCGCCGGCAAGTCCACCACCCTGGCCCTCATCGAACGGTTCTACGACCCGACCTCGGGCGTGATCCGCCTCGGCGGCGTCGACATCCGCGGGCTCGACCGCGCCGAGCTCCGCGCCCAGATCGGGTACGTGGAGCAGGACGCCCCCGTGCTCGCCGGCACGATCCGCGCCAACCTGCTGCTCGGGTCGCCGGACGCCAGCGAGCAAGACTGCGTCCGCGTGCTCGAGGCGGTGAACCTCGGCGAGGTCCTGCACCGCGACCCACGGGGCCTCGACGCGCAGGTCGGCGAGGACGGCGTGATGCTCTCCGGCGGCGAACGCCAGCGCCTGGCGATCGCCCGCGCCCTGCTCGCCGCTCCCCCGATCCTGCTGCTCGACGAGTCGACCTCGTCCCTCGACGGCGTGAACGAGCAGAAGATGCGGCTCGCGATCGACGCCGTCGCCGAGGACCGCACGCTGCTGGTCATCGCGCACCGGTTGTCGACCGTGGTGGACTCCGACGTGATCGTCGTGCTCGAACACGGTCGGGTCGTCGGGGTCGGCACGCACTCGGAACTCGTCGAGTCGACGCCGCTGTACCGCGACCTGGCGAAGCACCAGCTGCTGGTCTGAGCCGCGGGCGCGCCCGGCGAGCGCGCTCGGCTCAGATCTGCGCGCCGCCCGGGTTCGCCAGCCCCTCGTCCATGTCGCTGTGGTCGACGTGCCCGCCCGCGGCCCGGATCTCCTCGAGCGCCGCACGGCTCCGCTCCGGGTCCACACCGGCGACGATGTCCTCGAACACCACGACGTCGAGCCCCGCCACGCGGCCGTCCAGCGCCGAGGCCAGCACGCAGTGGTCGGTCGCGATCCCCATGATGTCGAGCGTGTGGACGTCGCGCTCGGCGAGCACCGTGCCGAGCGGGATGCCGTCCTCGGTCCGGGCTTCGAACGCGGAGTACGCCGGCGCGCCCTGCCCCTTGAACACGTGCACGTCGAAGGACGAGGTGTCGAGGGCCGGGTGGTACGCCGCTCCCTCCGTCCCACCGACGCAGTGCACCGGCCACGTCGAGACGAAGTCCGGGCCCTCGGGACCCGCGAAGTGGCCGCCGTTGTCGTCGTCGCCGTGGTGCCAGTCGCGGGACCCGACGATCAGGTCGTAGTCGTCGGCGTGCCGCCCGAGGAACGCGGTGATCCGCGTCGCGACGGCGTCACCCCCGATGACCCCGAGCGCGCCGCCCTCGGTGAAGTCGTTCTGGACGTCGACGATCAGCAGTGC
Source organism: Curtobacterium sp. ISL-83 (assembly GCF_018613895.1). GTDB lineage: Bacteria > Actinomycetota > Actinomycetes > Actinomycetales > Microbacteriaceae > Curtobacterium. Next base: position 117,789 of record NZ_JAGGPH010000011.1, on the reverse strand, counting down.
CCGAGCCATGGGTCCATCCAACACCCTGGTCAGGAGTTCGTGAGCCGCCCACCGCACGAGTACGCAGCCGCGGTCACGGCGTCGAGGGCGGGGAGCGCCGCCGCCCGGGACGACCCGATGGCGTAGAAGGCGAACGTCAGGCGGGTGCCGTCGGCCGCGTCGATGTAGCCGCCGAGGGTGTTGGCGCTGTCGATCCACCCGGTCTTGGCGTGCACCTTGCCCCGCGCGACCGCGTTCGCACCGGTGAACCGGCCGGCCAGGGTCCCGGACTGTCCGGCGACCGGCAGCGCCTGGGCGAGCGTCCCGAGCCCCTTCGCACCGGCGGCGACCTGCACCATCAGGTGGGCGACGAAGTTCGGCGAGACGGCGTTGGCCGCGCTCTCGCCCGAGCCGTCCTTGATCACGATGCCAGCTGGGTCGACGCCGTACGAGCGCAGGGCCGCCTGGTACACGCCGGTCAGCGACGCCGCCGAGCCGTTCGCGCCGGACTCCTTCGACGAGATCCGGGCGAGCATCTCGGCGAGGGTGTTGTCCGAGTTCGGGATCATCTGCCCGATGAGCGTCGACACCGGCTGCGAGGAGACCTGCGCGATCGTGTCCGTGCTCGTCGTCGCGCGCTTGACGATCGGCGCGCTCCCGGCTCCGACGACCCCGGCGTTCACGAGCGCCGTCCGGAATGCCGCGCCGGCGCGACCGACGGGGTCGGTGGACCGCGGTGAGGTCGCCGCGCCGGGGTTCGCCCGGTCACCGTCGACCATGAGCGCGGTGACCTCGGGCTGGTAGCCGATCGTCCGCTCGGACACCGGCCACGTGGGGTCCCAGGCGTCCGCGTCGTTCCAGTAGGTGTCGTCCGTCACGATCGTGGTGACCGGCGCCGAGCCGAGCTTCGCCTTCACCTGCTGCGCGAGCTGGGCGAGGGTCGGCGCCCCCGGGTAGACGGTCGCACCCCCGGCGGACAGGGTGGCGTCGCCGTGGCCGACGAGGGCGATCGTGCCGCCGGCTTCCCGGGTCACGGTGGTCGGGATGCGGTGCCCGCCCCCGAGCACCGAGAGGGCCGTCGCCGTCGTGAGCGTCTTCATCACGCTCCCCGTCTGCGCGGGCTTGTCACCGTTCCGCGAGAAGAGCATCTGGCCCGTCCGCGCGTTCATGACGTACCCCTCGAAGGACCCGAGGCCGGCCGCGGACGCAGCCGTCGCGATCGAGCAGGTCCGGAGCGCGGTCGGCCCCGGTGGAGCGGTGGGCACGGTCCGAGCCGTCGGCGTGGAGGCCGTGGTCGGCTCCGGTACGGCGCTCGGGGTCCGCTGCGGGGTCGCGCTGGCATCCGTCGTCCTGCTCGCGCTCGTGGTCGCGCGCGCCGTCGGCGCGGTCGCCGCGGCGACCGCCACCGCTCCCCCGGACCCGAGCACCAGGAGCGTCGCGAGGCCCCCGGCGATCCACGGGACGGGTCGGCGCGCCGCGGACGCTCGTGCGGCGGCGACCGCGTGGCGGAGCCGCTCGCGGACGGAGGACGGGGTGGGCTGCTGCTCGGACATCCCGACCGATCCTACGGAACTGCGGCAGGAGCCTCCAGGCCGGATCTCGGAACGTCGTCGGTCAGCGGGCCCGGCGGGAACGCTTCGGCGGCTCGTCGGCCGCGTAGCGGACGCCCACCTGCCGGCGTGCCTCGTCCATGACCGCCATCACCGCGATGGTCTCCTCCGGGTCCATCGCCCCGCGTTCGTGGTTGCCGGACGTGATCATCGCCTCGACCGCGCGGACCTCGTGCGCGTAGCCCGTCAGTTCCTCGCGGCCGTCGTACTCCTCGACCACCCGTCCGTCGCGGTCGCGCACCCGCCACGTCGTCGGCGTGTACCAGGTGGCGTCGAGGTCGATCCGTCCGTCCTCCCCGATGACGGAGGCCGTGTTCGGACTCCGGACGTCGAGCGCGAAGTGCAGCATCGACTGGGCGCCTCCGGCGTGGGTGAGCACGAGCCCCATCTGCGTGTCGACACCCTGGTCGCTCACCGTGCCCGCCGCGAGCACCGATGTCGGCGGTCCGAGGACGTCGACCGCGAACGAGATCGGGTAGACGCCGAGATCGAGGATCGCGCCGCCGCCGAGGGCGGGGTCGTTCAGCCGGTGCGTCGGGTCCGTCGGGAGGGCCTGGTGGTGCGTCGCCTCGACGAGCCGGAGCCGCCCGATCCGGCCCTCGGCGAGCATCTCCCGGATCATCGCCATCTGCGGCAGGAAGCGGGTCCACATCGCCTCCATGACGGCGACGTCGGCGCGGCGGGCGGCGTCGACCACCCGACGGGCCTCGGCCGCGGTGATCGTGAAGGCCTTCTCGACGAGGACGTGCTTGCCCGCCGCGATCGCGAGCAGGGCGTCCTCGGCGTGCCGGGAGTGCGGCGTCGCGATGTACACGGCGTCGACCTGCTCGTCCGCCACCAGCGCGGCGTAGTCCCCGTGGGCGCGCGGGATGCCGAACTCGGCCGCGAACGCTGCGGCACGGTCCTGGGTCCGGCTGCCGACGGCCACGAAGTCGACGCCGGCTGCCACGCAGTCCTGCACGAGGGAACGGGCGATGCCGCCGGTCCCGATGACTCCCCAGCGAATCGTCATGCGGCCTGTCTACCAGGGCTGCTGCGGGGTGGCCGCTGGACCGCGTCGGGCGGCCTGTGGACCACGCACACCTCCCCGAACGACGACGACCCCCGTACTCCGGGAAGGCCGGGGTCTCGGCGGAGCCGTCTGACAGGGCGCAGCGCCTCCGGACCCGCACGGCGCCGAGCACGGGGAACACCTTTAGGGTGGGCAGTGCCCCTGCCACGGGCCACCATGCCGGAGGGCGTCATGCTCAACAAGCGTTCACGCGCAACCATCACCGCACTGTCCGCAGCAGTGTTGCTCACTGTCGGTACCGCTGCCACAGTGAACGCTCGAGGATGGCACCACCCCACGCCAACCCCCACCGCGACGTCGACCACAAGGCCCGCGCCGAGCTCCACACCGACCGGCGACCCGACACCGACGCCGACACGGACTCCGGCACCGGCACGGACACCCGCACCGGCCCCGGCGCCGCCACCGGCCCCGACGGGAGCACCATCAGCTGACCCGTCCGCGCTTCCCACCGGCGACATCACATCCAACGGCACCACCTGGCACCAGACCTACGCCGAAGACTTCAACACGCCGGCCGCCCTCGGCCAGGTCCAGTCGGTCTACCCGGACATGGGCTACTACGACAACCAGAAGGACACCAGTGGGCAGGGTCTCTACTCGCCGTCCAAGGTGCTCAGCGTTGCGGACGGCGCACTGGACTTCAACCTGCACAGCGAGGACGGTCAGCCCCTCGTCGCCGCCGTCATGCCAGACGGGTACGCCCCCCACACGTACGCCCGGATGTCGATCCGGTACAAGACCACCAACACGGACGGCTACAAGTTCGTCGGCATGCTGTGGCCCTCGTCGAACGTCTGGAACGAAGGTGAGATCGACTGGCCCGAAGGTGACCTCGGACAGTCCGTGCGGCCCGTTTCCCACATCCCCGGCAGCTACAACGCGTCGACGGGCTCCATGGCGGTCGATCGCACCGCGGAGCGGTACACATCGTCCGACACGACCGGCTGGCACACCGCGACGACCGAGTGGGACAAGGGCATCATCCGGTTCTACTGGGACGGGCAGCTCATCTCATCCACCACCAAAGCCGTCCCGACGACGCCGTTCCGGGTCACCCTGCAAGCCGAGACGTTCATCGGTGAAGGCACCGTCCCGAAGACCACCGATGGTCACGTCGACGTCGACTGGGTGTCGGTCTGGGATGCGCGGTGAACACCATGCAGCAGAGGGTGACGACGGTCGAACGGCACCTCCTGCGATGGAAGTCCCCGTCAGCGCTTTCATCTGCTGCACAGACCGGCGGCGAGCGTCCGGATGATCTGTGGCGCGGGCACCACGGTGTGCACCTGAAGACGAAATCCCCGGTCTCGCTCGGTCCGAAGACCTGGCCTGACCGGGGATTTCCGTGGAGCCGCCTGTCGGAATCGAACCGACGACCTATTCATTACGAGTGAATAGGTAGGGTACACTGTGGGTACTCGGCGAGCGCCGTAACTAGCGATGAATGCCCGGAAACAAGCGGATCGGGCTAGCATCGGAGAGTGCAACTGCAACCATGTGATTGCCGTCAACTGTGTGTACTTATGTGTGTACCGGGAGGTCGCAGTGCCGAGGAAGCGTGATTCAGGTGACGGGGCGCTCTACACGATCCGCGAGGGCAAGCTCTGGCGGGCGGTGATCAACGACGGCTACTACCCGGACGGGCACCGGCGGCAGCGGGTCGTCACGTCAAAGACGAAGGAGGGTGCTCGCCGCAAGCTCGACGCTCTCAAGGACCAGATCAAGCAGCACGGCACTGCCCTCGACACCAAGACGACTGTCGACCAATGGGCAACACACTGGCTTGAGACCGTTGGGAAGCCGAACCTCAAGCCGAACACCCTGCTGTCCTACGAGTCGGTGGCGCGCAACTGGATCGTCCCCACGATCGGCACGAAGAAGGTCGCGTACCTCAAGCCGTCCGACGTTCGCATCATGACGAAGGCCGTCGCCGACGCTGGACGCACCTCTGCTACCTCGCGGAAGGCGTACCAGGTGCTGTCGCTGATGCTCGAGTCCGCGCGAGTCGAAGGCATCGCTGCGCGGAACGTCTGCGAGGACGTCAACGCGCCGGTGCAGGGCGAGTCGAACCGGGGCGCACTGAGCACTGAAGCGGCGCTGGCTGTCCTCAGAGTCGCCGCCGACCACGATGACGGCACCCGCTGGTGGGTCGCCCTGCTGAGCGGGCTCCGCCAAGGCGAGCGGATCGGGGCCCGGCTCGAATCCCTAGACCTCGACTCCGAACAACCGACCATCGGCGTCGAATGGGCGCTCTCGGAGGTGCCCTTCGAGCATGGCTGTGGCCGCCTCGCCGACGACACCTGGCGGTGCGGCAAGAAGCGCGCCGGATCTTGCTCGAACCGGCGACTCCGCATTCCGGACGGCTTCGAGTACCAGCAGCTCAACGGACGCCTCTGCCTCATCCGACCGAAGTCCGGCAAGCCCCGGTACGTGCCGCTGATGCCGTCGCTCGCCGCAGCACTGCGCCGCTACCTGATCGTGACCGCGGATCGGCCCAACCCGTACGGCTTGATCTGGCGGAAGGCAAACGGCGAACCGTACCTGTGGGGCGAGGACGAGCAGACCTGGCGCGACCTGCTGTTTGAAGCCGGCATCATCGCGGACGAGGACCGCAAGCCCGGTTCGCCGGTGCCGACGACGCACTGGGCGCGGCACACGACCGCGACCGTGCTGATGGAGCTCGGCGTGGACGCGAAGATCATCGGTGAGATCGTCGGGCACCAGTCCGAGGCCGTGACCCGCCGCTACCAGCACGTGTCCTCCGCGGCCGCACGTGAAGCGATGGACAAGCTCGGCTCGCACTTCGCTCTCGACGCCTGACGCCACAGTGCAAGAGCCCCACCGATTGCCGGTGGGGCTCTTCGTTGTTCAGGACAGCGCTCGCGCGAGGTCGTTCGTCAGGTGGCCTCGAGGCGAGCGCCCGTAGGTGCGCTCGCCGAGTCGCTGAATGCACATCGCTCGGTAGTCATCGATGAGCTCCACAGTCACGCCGAGCTCTTCCGCGATGTGGAACGCATCGGCACTGACGCGTTCCGCGGCCGCGTAATCGATCGGATGCACGAGCAGGTAGGCGGCGTAGGCGCGCGCCTGGCGCTCGATGCGGCTGTTGTGCACGCCGCCGCACGTGTGCCCGTGGTGCACGTGTCCTAGCTCGTGAGCGATCACGCTGCGCTTCTCATCGGGGGTGAGGCTGATGTCGACCTTCACTGCGCTGTCCTCGACGTCGTAGAAGCCGTTCGCGTCGTCGATATGGCAGTAGACGATCCGGACCCCGTAGGACGCGGCGAGCGCGATCAGGTCCTTCATGCTTCCCCCTTCACTCGGCGTACGGGATGTCCGCCTTTCGGCGGCCGCGGTGGGCAGCTCGGTCGTACGCCGACTGGACATCATTCGTGAACTCGATGTGCTCTTCGTCATCCTCGACGACAGGTGCGACATTCGCGGGCATGCTCAGCCTCGGCGCTTGAGGGCGCGCAGGGTTCACCTGGCGGGCGTGCTCTGCGATCGCTGCCGCTCTGTAGACGATCGTGGTCATGGGGTTAAGCGGCTCTGGTACTCGGCGCATCAACCCGAGCGTCCCAGCATCGATGAACACTGAAACGACGGCCGCTGTGAGCTGGCCAATCAGGTCGCTGTCGACACCTGCTGCGATCGCGATCTCTGCCCAGTCCAGCGTGTCAACAGCGCCCTCGTAGATCTCAATCTGTTGCTCCACGGCTTGTTCCGCGCCACCCTCGCTCGCTCGCTGACGGAACCGATTGATCGCGTCGGACATGGCGTCAGCAAGATCGTTCCGGTCCTCTTCGTGCGCTGTGCCCCGGTCCTGGCGCGGGGGAATTGGTAGCTCGACCTCCGCGGCCGGCAGAGCTGACTTGATGCCACTCCACCACTTGCGTGGTACGACGCCGCTCCGCTCCCAATTACCGATCGTCCGTAGCGATGAGCCGACCTTCTCAGCCAGTTCCTGCTGGGTCATAGCTGCGGCCTCGCGCGCTGCGCGGAGGGAGTCTCCTGTGATCACACGGCCCATCTAAGCACGCGTAGGCAACGCTTGGCAACATGTGAGCGCTCTCATCCGCGCTAGCAAGCGACACGCAGAAAAACTTCGTTGCCAATCCATCGGGCGGCAGGAATCTTGCCTACTATGGACGCATGCAGACACGACGACTCAACGGGACGGCCCTCCGGACCATCCGGGAGCTGTCGGGACTCCGCCACGGGCAGTTCGCCAAGCGTGCGGAACTCGACCCCGGCTACCTCACCAAGCTCGAGAACGGGTCACGCCAGCCGTCGCCGGCAGTACTGCGGCGACTCGCTGACGCACTCGGCGTCTCGTTCGAGGCCATCTCCTTCCCGGTGGTGGTCGAAGGCTCGCCAGTCGGGGCCGCAGCGTGACAGCCGTCACCGCGGTGCGGATTGAATTCGCTCCCGCGCTCTTCACCAGGGAGCTTGCAGCGTTCTACATCAGCGGATCGCTTCGTGACATCGATGATCTGCGCGCCAAGGGTGAATTGATCCCAGTCGGTGACACCAAGCGGGTGAAGTTCCGAAAAGAGGACCTCGACCGGTACGTAGCAAACCTTTCGGAGCGCGACTGAGCCGTCCGGCTCGTGCGCTTCCCCACATCTTCCGATCAGTAGCGCCTCTCGGTGGCGCTGATCGGCGCGCCCGGACACGGCCCCACTGGGGCACGCCCCCGTCGCATTTGCACCTTCAGAACTCAACAGCGTGGCAACAAGCAAGGCGAGACGTACACGGCACCCGTCGCTGGACAACCCGTCGTCTCGTACCAAGCACTTTCCGTCTCCACGGAGCGACGTAAGCGGGTCCCACGCCGGGGCCCCCGCGCTGACGAGACAGCCCGTCCCCAGGATTCGGCGCACAAGCGGCCGTCGGGGGCACGTCGGGATCGGCACTCGACGGCGGGCACTGGCACCCACGACCTCTCTCTTCCCCCTCATCGGAAGGAACAGCAATGCCTGCAGCACGCTCCACAGATCCAGACACCAGCCATGCCGCCGCACGATCGGCGCACAACCCCACGGAGGTGCAGAAACGTCTCCTGTCGATCATCCGCCGCGTTGCCCCCTCGGGCAGCGACGGCATCACGGACGACGAGCTCTACCCGATGTACGTGGCCGACGCTCTGACGGCGGGCTGGGTGGTCCCCACGCCGCAGTCGCTCCGCTCCCGCCGCTCGGAGCTCGTCCGGGCAGGAGCGGTCCGGCACTCCGGCAAGTACGGGCGCACAGTCAGCGGCCGGAAGTCCCGCCGATGGGTGGCGTCCTCGTGAACCACCGCCGCATCCCCGACTGGGTCGGCGCGCTCGGCTTCGTCGCCATCTGCCTCCTGGCGATGCTCGCCCCGTCCGCGCTCTAACCCCACCAACGAAGAAGGCCCCCTGACGCTGCAACGTCTCGGGGGCCACGGCACGAAAGGCCACAACGAACATGAACAGCATAACCAGCATCTTCACCCGGAGCCACAGCCCCGAGGCCCGCGCCCGTCGCCGCGACGCAAGCCAGGCGACTCGTGAGGTCGCCGCGAACATCCGCCGCCGGGCGCGTAGCCGTGGGCTTGACCCGCTGAGCCTGGCCCGCACTGCCGGCATCACCCGCTGGCGCATGTTCTGGCTCTGGACCGGCGTCCACGTGATGATCACGGACATGTTCCGAGCGCAGCGCGCACTCGGCATGACCGTCGATGACCTCTTCGCCGGCACCCGAGGGGCCTCGAAGTGAGCGTCACCGCGGCGGCGCTCCGCCACGCCGCCGACTACCCGACCACCACACGGCGAGCGCGCGTCACTACCGTCCGAGCAGAGGTACGCGACGGCGTCGTGCTCAGGCAGCTGGGCGAAATCCACATCTACCCGGACTCCCGGCGCATCGAGATCGTCGTCGGGATCGGAGCTACGCCCGACGAGTGGGACGCGTGCGACGCTCACCGCCGCCTGCTCCCCCGCTGGCTTGCCTCCGACAGCCCGTCGGATTGGAACGAGATCCGGCACCTCCGCACCGGAGAGCGCATCTGGCGGGTCGGGCTCCACGTCCCCGCCCCAGACCCATTCATCGAGCTCGAGCTGCAGATGCTGCTCGACGTCAGCACCGAGGTGAACGCATGAAGACCGCAACCCGTGGGACCGGAACCCACCTGAAGGCGCTGCGAACCAGCAGCGGCGTTTCCCAGCCGCTCGTCGCGGCCATGGCAGGCACGTCAACCGCGTTTCTCGCGAAGGTCGAAGACGGCCTGTTCGACCCCACCCGCAGCTACGTCGCGAAGGTCACTGAGGCAATCGTGAAGCTCATGCAGGACCCGCCCCGGCCGTGCCCGGTGCTCGGGTGCGACAACACCAAGCACATCGACGGCATGGACGGGCGCACCGGAATCCCGGTCCTCCACCACGCAGACGAGAAGCGTGGTGATGGCTGGATCGTCGCCGTCGAGCGATTCGACGAGCAGGACCACGAATGGTTGGTCTACGCCGAAGTGTCAGACGACCGAGCGCTGGCACCCGCGGACTTCATGGCGTTCACCGCCGCCTACCAGGAGGCATCGGCGTACGCCGCCGTGCTCAACGGACGAGGGGCGGTCATCTGATGGCACCCCACATCCCGGCGATCAGCGAAGCATCGCGAGACCATTACCCGCTTCGGCTGCAGTTCGCGGGCGACGAGTCCGCAGGAGAGATATCCGAGAACCACGGCAAGCTTCTGTCGCTGTATGCGGCGCAGTTCGGATTGTCCGTGTTCGACCTCACCGACTACGACGTCGCGAAGATCCTCACCGACGCTACGGCCCCGGATGACGCTGCATCGCTCGTTCAGGTGAGCACATCTGGCACACCTGAACACGCAGAGATTCCACGCGGATACGTCCTCGGGATGGACGGCAAGGTCTACCCAGGCTTCACCATGCCCCGCAGCGAACGCACCCGAATCGTCGCTGAAGTGCACACCCTCGCTCACGGGGGCCGCAGCGTGCGCGAAATCGTCCAGATCCTCGCCGACGACTACGGCACCCGCCGATCCGTCGGCTCGGTCCACGCAGACCTAAACGACTGGCAGTGCCACGACTGCGCCGACAAGAACGGGAAGACATCATGAGCACCCCAATCGATCGCACTCCGAACACGCCGCTCGATTCCCTCAAGACGGCGACGCTCCGAGCAATCGACGACATCAGCACCGTCACTGACACCCTCGCCGGCACCTGCGACCTGCCCGACGACCACGCGGTCATGGCGATCCTCGACCGGCTCAGCCACCTACTGAAAGTGATCGTCGCAGAACACGTGCCCGGCGTCACCGTGCCCGACGACGGCCTGCTGACAGCCCAGCAACAGCAGCTCCTGAACACCTACGACAACGGCCAGCCCGTGAAGGTGTCCCGGTCAATCGGGGGCCACGTCGTCTACGACATCTGGCCTCGCGTCGACACGCAACTGGACGCCTTGCGTACGTCCACACACGCCGCAGACCTTGCTCAGCGGATGGAAGCAGAGGGGATCGACAATTGACCCACCACATCGTCATCAGCTCGGCGCTCTCCACGGGCGCACGTGAAGCGCTCACCGACCACCTGTCCGCACCATGCCGGATCAGCGACCTGCTGGACACCAGCGCGGGGACGTGGACGCTCGAGGACGCCAACGCTGCAGCAGCGGAACTCGCCGCGGCCGGGTACGGCTACATCGACGGTAGCGACTTTCAGTTCGACGTCGTCCCGCACGAGCCGTCCCTGCTGCCCACCGACACACTCGACGAGCTCGTGCCAGCGCTCGCCGCAGTCGACCGCATTGTCTCCGCCGCGGACGCGATCCGCACACCGGAGGACCCGGACCCCGACAACGGCCTGCACGTTCCCTTCGCCATCCTCATGCAGCTGCAGAACGTCCTGCGCCTGGCCGCGTACGCGCAGCAGGGGCGGCTCTCGCACGCCGACATCAACTCGCAATTGCCGGCGGTCGCGACGATGCTCGCTCGGGCCGTACAAGAGGCGGTGGTGGCATGAACGACCCCACCACGGGTGTGCGAGAGGACGCAGACATCTCCGCCGCGCAGGCAGCGATCACGATGCACCGAGACAAGTCGTGCGACGTCCTGAACTTCGTGACCGGTGCAGCGGCGACCGCCGTGAGCTGGGGCACAGCTACGGCGATTGCGCTCGAGGGCGGGGATGGCGACATCGCCGTCCGATTCGGAGAGCAGAGGGACACCGATGGGCATTAGACGCTCGCATCTCAGCTTCGAAGGGCGCTACGTCCAGATCCCGAACGATTGGGTGCGGGACGAACGCCTGTCACGGAGGGCAAAGGGCATGCTCGTCGAGCTCATGTCTCACCGCGTTGGGTGGCACATAACGATCGCCGCGCTACAGCGAACAGGCCCGGAAGGGCGGGACGCGATCCGCACGGTCGTCAACGAGTTGTCGGCGTTCGGCTACCTACGACGCGTCCAATCACGCGGTGACGGGGGCCGCTTCAACGAGGTCGAATACGAGCTCGTGGAGCCGCCGACCGCTGACGGGAAATCCGACATCGGTGGATTCTCCGACGTCGGTTCAGCCGACGGCGGTTCACCCGTCGTCGGTGAATCCGGCGGTAAAGAAGACTATCTACCAGAACACCATCTGGAAGAAGCCAATCAGGAAGCTTCTTCGTCAGACGCTGGCGCGTCTGACCCGAAAGTCTTCTCTGAGGACGTGGTCTACCTCTGCGATCTGCTCGCAGCGCTGATCCGCGGGAACGGCAACAAGGTCGGCACGGTCGGGGTCACGTGGTGGTCCGCCGCGGACCGTCTGATGCGCCTCGACGGGTACACGCGCGAGCAGGTCGAGTGGGTCATGCGCTGGACGCAGGCCAACGAGTTCTGGCAGGCCAACGTGCTGTCGATGCCGAAGTTCCGGGAGCAGTTCGACCAGCTCAAGACGCGCGCCGTCAACGAGAAGCAGAAGCGGCGCGAGTCACAGCAGCGGTCCCTCACCAACGCCGAGCAAGCGGCGGTCGATTACCAGCAGCTCTACGGAGGCTCGGATGAATCAGGAAGAAGCGTTCCGGCTCTTAGCTCGGGCGTCAGCAGTCGATAACCGCAAGGTCACCCAGCTCGCAGCGACTGTCTGGGCGGACACCCTCCCCGACATGTCCTACGACGAGGCTTCCGACCTCATGAACGAGTACCGCCGGGACAACCCAGGTGTGTACCTCGAGCCCGGGCATCTGCAGAAGCAGAAGCGGATCAGGGTCGCCCGGCTCCGTGAGCAGCGCGGCCCGCACCCGCTCCCGCCGTCCGGGCAGCGATGGGCAGTGGACGCGATCGAGACCGACGCGGCATACGCCGCACCTGGCGGAGTGAAGGAGGTCCCCTTTGACGACGCGAGCTGAGCTACGCCGACAGCGAGACGACGCCCTGACACGCGCCGAGACAGCCGAACGGGAACTGCAGCGCATCAGCGAACTGCACTTCGCCACCGTCGGCTTCCTGAGCCCGTCCGAGTACGAACAGATCGGAGCAACACCGGATGGGACGAGCTAGCTTCGACCGCGTTCTCGACGCGTTCCGGAACAAGGGCCTGCACGTCCAGATGCGCGGCAACGAGGCGGCGGACGCGCAGGCACCAGGGCACTCGGCGAAGGACCGGTCGGTGTCAGTGCAGTCCGTCGAAGGTCAGACGCTGGTCCACTCGCACTCGGACCCGACGCAGGACGTCCTCTACGAGCTCGGGCTGACCATGCAGGATCTTTTCGACGAGAAGAAGGGCGTCGAGTACCGCTACCGAGACGGCCGCGTTGTACATCGTTCCCCCGACAAGAAGTTCCGGCAGTCGGGGAACACGAAGGGCAAGGATCTCTACCACGTCGAGCGCATCGGGGACGCCGACCCGGTTTGGATGGTGGAGGGCGAGAAGGACGTTCACGCGCTCGAGGCGCTTGGCCGCGTCGCCGTCTGCACGGCGATGGGCGCGGGCAAGGCGGCGATGTTCGACCTCTCGCCGCTCCACAACCGCAAGGTGCTCGTCGTCCGCGACATGGACGAGACCGGGCTGAAGCACGCGCTGCAAGTCCGTGACCTGCTCGAAGGCAAGTCGCAGGTCGTCATCCTCGAACCGCTCGTCGGGAAGGACGCAGCCGACCACGTCGCCGCCGGCCACGGCTGGGAGCAGTTCCGCCCGGCCGTCTTGCCCGAGCCGGAAGCCGAGCCAGAGCCCGTCAACGAAGAGTTCGAACGGGCCGTGGCCTTCGAGCTCGAACGCCTCGAGGTGAAGGACGAGGTACGACGTAGGCGGTCAGCGATCGGAGCCGCCGAGCTGCAGCCCATCTACCTGGACGAAGTCCTGGCAGTCCCGGACACCCCCAACTGGCTGATCCCGGATCTGCTCGAACGACGGGACCGTCTCGTCCTGACCGGCAGTGAGGGGTCCGGCAAGAGCTACTTCACCCGGCAGCTCGCCATCGCCGCAGCTGCCGGCGTGCACCCGTTCAACGGCTACCAGATCAAGCCGCTCCGGGTGCTCGCCATCGACGCCGAGAACACCGTCCTGCAGTGGTCACGGAACACCCGCTACCTCGCCTCGCTGGCCGGGCAGTACGGAGTCCGAGACCCCGGCCGGCAGGTGCTCGTCTCGGCAGGCGTCCGGCTCGACCTCACCCGCCAGGCCGACGTCGACCAGGTCCACCGCCTGATCGACCGACACCAGCCCGACATGCTGCTGATCGGGCCGCTCTACAAGCTCGTGCCCCAGGCGATCAACAACGACGACGACGCGGCCCCGCTGATCGTCGCACTCGACGGCTTCCGGGAACGCGGCGTCGCCATGGTCATGGAAGCCCACGCCGGCCACGGCAAGTCACTCGGCGGCGAGCGCGACCTGCGCCCCCGCGGATCGGCCGCACTTCTCGGCTGGCCCGAGTTCGGGCTTGGCCTCCGCACGATCGACGACGACGACTCCATGGTCCACGTCGTCCGATGGCGCGGCGACCGAGACCCACGCGACTGGCCACACCGGCTCCGACGCGGCGTCACGGGCGAAATGCCCTGGATGCCCGCATGACCCACATCCGCAACAGCTGCGCTCGAACGAGCGCACCACCCCAACCAGAACGGAACCCCATGAACAAGCGCACCATCGCCACCGTCGCAATCGCCGCGACTGCGGTCCTCGCCCTCGCTGGCTGCACCAGCCAGGCCGACACCGTCAGCGAGAACCTGTCCCGCGATGCCGACTCATTCAAGATCCACCGGCAGATCGTCTTCTACAACGGCATCACGGACAAGTACATCGCGGAGGTCGACGGCCTCTGCTCCCTCGGCAACAACGACTCTTCGAAGCAGCGCACCGTCACCTGCAAGATCGGCCCCGACAAGTACGTCAAGGAGACCTTCGGGCTCTCCGACAACACGATGGTCTGGTCCCTGCAGACCGAACCGGCGAAGGCCGACCCGTACCGCTACAAGGTCATCTTCAAGCCGGAATCCATCATCCCGAACATCGAGACCCAGACGAGCGCCGGCTGATGCGCCGCACCGTCATCACAGCCCTGCAGCGTTGGCTGCTCGCGCTCGACATCGCCATCACGACAGGCATCTACCACTCCGTGCAGAAGGCTCACGGCGAGGGGTGGTCCTGGTGGGCCTACATCGTCGTCGTCGCAGGGCTCATGCTCGCCCCGATCATCCTCCGCGCCAGGGTCGAGACGTCCGCCGAGAAACGGGTCCGCACGCAGGACGCCCGGCACCGGCGGTGGATGAGGCGCGTCGACCGTAAGTGGCGAGCCGACCGGAAGCGGTGGCTCCGAGACCAGGCAAGGAGGACCAATGACCGTCAACACCGCTGAGCTACGAGCCAGCGCAAGGATCATCGACCCAGGGTTCCCGGGCACCGCGAAGGCCATCACTGCTGCAGCTGACGAACTCGACCTGCTGCACGCGGCGCTCGCCGCGGTCCCCCACTCCACGTTCTGCGAGTTCATGACCGCCGCTTACGGAGAGCCGTGCAGCTGCCCGAAGAGCCTCACGCCGTACTCGGCGCTCCCGTCGAGCACTGAGTACCCGACGGTCACCCGCCTCGAGGTGCACGGTCCAGCGGGCCGTGTCGTCGGCCTGCTGGGGCTTGCCGGTGTCCTGGTCGCCCTGCAGGACGACGGACGCACCCTGAAGGTCATCTACGAGCAGAAGGAGCCCACGACGTGAGCGACCAGCAGTACGCGCAAGGCTGGCGCGACGGCGTCGAGAAGGCGCAGGAAGAGCTGGTGCGGCAGGACCAGTTCTCAGAGCGCACGCTGCGCATCCTCGACGCGGTGCGTGACACCCAGCCAGAACCGTCAGGACAGCCGGCGACACGCGAGCAGGTCAACGCCGCAGTGGGCGAGGTGCTGTTCAACGCGTCGAACTACCCGCGGGCGGCTGTGCCGCACATCATCGGGCAGGACATCGGGCCGTTACGCGCGAAGGTCACGGACGCCGTGGTCGCAGCCCTCGGCACGTGATGCTCGAGCCTCACCACCCGCCCGGCGACCACTGCTCACCGATCTGCAAGGACCACCCGGAGCAGTGCCCGAACAACACACCACAGCCCCCACGGCGAGCGCGCCGAACCCGAAGCGCTCGCCGCAGTACCTCGAAGGAGCGCAATTGAGCACCGACGTTCAGCACGAACAGGACTCCCCCGCAATTGATCCGGACGTCGTCGCCGCTCTGGCCGAGACGCACGTCCGCTCCCTGCTCATCAAGGCAGCGGACCAGGTGGAGCACGTCCGCAGCCTGGTGGTCCCTGGTGGTGCGCAGCCGTCAGACGGGCAGCCCCACTCATCGAGCACGGAACCGTCGTTCCCGATCCGCGTGGACCCCCTCGAGGCGTCAGACCGGGTGTACGCCCACCTGCTCAACTGGGTCCGGTACTGGTCCGCAGAGCTGCAGATCGACGCGCCCGTGACGGCGAAGTACGCCTGGTCGACGGACGGTGGACCTCAGGGCTTCCGGTCGTCGGTCACACCGCAGGGCGCGTACGGGCTCACGGCCAACCTGGCGACGTGGTTGCTGATCCATCACGACTCGATCCGTCGGCAGCCCGGATCGGCGGACTACCTCACGAGCGTCGACAGCATGCTGTGGCATCTCCGGGAACGGTTCCCGATGGAAGCCCGGCCAGCGCGCCCCGTCGTGCCACGGCCGTGCCCGGTGTGCGGGTCATCGACCATGAACATCGAGCGCCGGTCTGAGTCGGTCACGGACATCGCGATCGTCTGCAGCTACTGCCGGTTCGAGGGCGACGCCAAGGCGCTGATGAAGGAACGGAACATCCGGGTGCTGCTCACCGACATCCGGGTTGAGGAAGCCCCGCCAGCCGCCGAGTGGTGGACCAAGAAGCAGGCAATCGCCGAGATGCGGCTGACGCAGCAGACGCTGAACCGGTACATCCAGCACGAGGGGCTGCCGACGCACACTGCCGACGGTGTCGTCTACGTCCGGGCGGACGACGTCCGTGAGCTCTGGCGTGCCAAGCAGGTGCGGCGACTGGCTACCGTGATGCGCCGACCTGTCGGCGCAGCCCGGGGTCCGGAGACAGCAACCGCCGGATGACCTGATCGAGCGGACCCATCGCCGAGTGGACACCCGCGAAGTGACGTTCAGGTGATGCGGTGCGCACCACCTGAACGTCATGGGTGATGACATGGGTGCGCTCTTGGCCCCGGCCACCGACACGCGCACCGTTGTACTTGTGCGTCTGTTCACCCGACCGCTATGATGTCCGTGACATCGCATGCCCGCCAGGAAAACCCCGGCGGGCATTTGCTTTGCCGGGACACGTGACAACCGGGTTGTCACCTGTGTCACCTGTCACACCTGTTACAGCTGCAACAGGTGCGAGGTCCCTCGCAGGTGTTCAGTTCCGAACACCTGCGGCCTGCGCCCCTAGCTCAGCGGAAGAGCACGCGGCTTCTACCCGCATGGTCGGCAGTTCGAATCTGTCGGGGCGCGCGCGGAGTACCGCCCAGCGGAACAGGCATTCGCTGGGTGCGGCACCAGCCATGGCAGACGGCAAGGAATAGTCGGCCAACCAGCGAGCAGGTGAGGATGCACCCGGGAGGCTGACCCATGGTCAGCACGGCCCGCTCTGCCCTTGCCTGCTCGCTCTTCAGTCGTCCTCGGAAACGAGGACACCCGAGCCGCAATGCTCGGATGAGGCGCACCGGTTGAGGGACCGGCTCATTGAGTCTCGCCGTGGGACAAGAACGCCGGCACACGGACGCGGAGGCTGCAACCGCAAACCAACAGCCACTACTTCCGCGCCGGGACCCGTTCGGGTTGGGCCTCGTCGCGGGACCGCAAGTAGCCCCGCCTCGGAAACGATTACCGAGACATGCAAGCGGGGACACAGGATGGTGACCTAAGCACCCGCGGCGCACGACCGCGACAACAACGTGCATCACTTCCCAGGTTCGGGAGCATCGCGTCCCCGGAGCATCTGAACGAATCCTGCCGACGAACCTAGGACTGCGCGGGCAGGAAACGCGACCCCACGACTTCCCCGGCCCGCCGACGACAACGCCAGCAACGCCGCGCATGTGGAGTTCCCACGTCGCCGCAAGCGCAACTCATCACGGCGTCGAGCACGGGGAATCCCTATCGAGAGAGACGGCACGTGACCCTCACCGAGATCCGCAACGCCCTGAAGGCAGCGGGCTACAAGACGAACGTCAGCCTCGACCGCGTTCACATCAAGTACGAGTTCGGCAAGGTCGCCGGCATCGACGTGACACTGACCGATGGCCGCGTGGATTACCTGCCGGTCGAGAGCTCGAGCTGATGAAGCGCCAACGCCAGCACGAACTCGCCTGGCAGATCGGCGGCGTCGTCGCGGCCACAGTCCTCGGCGGCGTCGTGCTCGGCACTGCCGTGCTGCTCATCACCGGGGCAGCATGGTAGCCCGTGGCCTGGTCGGCACAACCACATGGAGCACTCATGAACTGCACCATCCCTGACTGCGACCGAGCGAAGCGAAGCAAGTCTGCGCTCTACTGTGAGATGCACTACTACCGCGTACGCCGAACTGGCAACGCTGGGGTGCCGCAATCCATCAAGCGCCAGCGCGGCACCTGCCAAGCGCAGGGCTGCGACCGTCTCGACGCTGGGCCTCACGGTTGGTGCGCGATGCACCACTACCGAGTGACGCAGCACGGCGACCCGACCACGGTCCTCAGAGCAACGCCCACACCGCAGGACCAGCACCCGCAGTGGAAGGGTGATCGGGTCAGCTACAGAGGCGCACACGAACGCGTCCGAGCAACCCGCGGTCCAGCAAGCGTGCACTCGTGCGTGGACTGCTCAGGCCCAGCACGTCACTGGTCCTACGACCACGCTGACCCAGCAGAGCGCCACTCGGACGAGGGAAGCTACAGCACCAACCCCGAGCACTACTCGCCACGGTGCGTCAGCTGCCACAAGGTCTTCGACCTCGCCGCAGCCTGATGCCCTGGTCAACCTCGGATCGTCGGCAGCGACTGCCGAGTAACTGGCAGCAGATCCGCAAGGCAGTGCGGGCCCGCGCACACGGACGCTGCGAGGCCGAGCGTCACCACCCAGACTGCGACGGCATCGGCACTGACGCTGACCACATCACACCCGGTGACGACCACCGCATCGAATCGTTGCAGTGGCTGTCGGGTCCATGCCACCGCGACAAGACAGCAGCCGAGAACGCCGCACGCAACCGAGCGAACGCCCGGCTCAAGCGCCGCCCCACCGAGCCACACCCAGGACTAAGAGCGAAGGGCTGACATCACCGTGACCAACATCAAGATCCTGTCCGAAGTCGGAGGCCGAAAGGTCGGAGACATCGTCGACCTCGCACCCGATGCCGCCACCTACCTGGTCGAAGCTGGCTATGCTGAGCAGGTAGCCGGCAAGGCAGGGCAGCCCAAGCGTGCAGCCCGCACCGCCAGCACCACCAGCACAGCCGAGCAGGACGAAGAGAGCAGCGACGAGAGCTGACCGAATGATCCGATCGAAGGGTCATCCGACGCCTCGCCAGGGCTGACCACACCCCCCGTGCGGGGGACTCCCCCTCGGCTGTGGTGGAAAACCGCCGGATAGCAATTCTCGTCCTGCATGCGGTTCTTCCCGGTTTTTCCGGCACGAAAAGCCCTGGTCAGAGGCCGAATCGGCCCGGTTTTCGGCATTTCCGGCTCATTCTCGCCGCATCGGTGATCCCGCTACTTCCGCATGTTTCCGCCACTTATCCGTTTCACTGGGTAGGATTGAGGCATGGACCAGCTGGGGTGCGACGAGTGCGGTGCTTCACTGCGCCTGATGCGTGCTGGGGCTCGGTTCTGCAGCCCTAACTGCCGTCTGAAGGCCCACCGCAAGGCCCGACGGGCGCACCAACTGCCTCCCGAGATGAAGGCGCAGCGCCGCTTCGTCCGGTTCACCAGCAGGAAGCGACCCATCACCGTCACTGGCCGTTCCGCATCGTCCACGAACGATCAGACCTGGTCGACGCACGCCGATGCCGCAGCGTCGAGCAAGGGCGAGGGCATCGGCTACGTCCTCGGTGCCGGCGTCGGCTGCATCGACCTGGACCACTGCATCCGAGACGGCAAGGTCGCCGACTGGGCGCAGGCTGTTCTCGACAGCAACCCCAACACCTACGTCGAAGTGTCGCGTTCCGGTGAAGGGCTCCACATCTTCGGCCGACTCGATGAGGGTCCAGGCCGCAATTTCCGCGATGGCACGCGCGCGATCGAGGTCTACTCGGTTGGCCGCTTCATCGCACTCACGGGTCAGCGCTTCCGCAGCGCTCCCCTGCGCCTCGCACCTATCAGCGTGCCGGCGCTGTAGCCGCGCCCTGGTGGCGCACCATGCGTCCCCGGAGGGCACCAATGACCGACAGCACCCAGATCCCCGTCCCGCGCTCCCTGAAGGCTGCGGGCCGCAAGCTGTGGAAAGAGACCACGGCGAACTACGTGCTCCGTCAGGACGAGCTCGAGACGCTGCGCGCCGCGTGCGCCGAACTTGACCTCATCGTCCGCATGGAAGGCGAGCTGGACACTGCCGAGCTGACGGTGAAGGGGTCCATGGGGCAGATCGTCGCGCACCCGCTCGTGCAGGAACTGCGCCAGCACCGCGCGACCATGTCGACGCTGTTGAGGGCGCTCCGGCTGCCGGACAGCGAGGCCAGCGGCCTCGTGAATCAGCAGCGATCGGCAGCGCAGTCGCGTTGGTCGGCCTCGCATGGCCGTAGCGCGTAACGCCGGCCCTGCCCTCATCGTCAACCGCGACGCCGAGTACGACGAAATCAAGCGCTGGTACGCGGCGAAGCTCGCCGACACGTACCCCCGAACGGACCTGGCCTGGGAGCCGGTGAAGATCGGTCCCACCTGGCAGTTCGAGGGTGGCGCATGGTCGCTGCCGGCGAAGTCGATGGGGTGGGAAGCGCTCGCGTTCGCGGGGCGCTGGCTGACGCACAAGGGCAAGCCGTGGCAGTACACGATGGAGCAGACCCGCTTCCTGCTGTGGTTCTACTCGCTCACCCCAGACGGGCAGCTTGAGTACGTCTCGGCGGTCCTGCAGCGGCTGAAGGGCTGGGGTAAGGACCCGTTCGCGGCGGCCCTGTCGGTGACGGTGCTGTGCGGCGACATCGAGTTCGACCACTGGGGTGACGACGGCCAGCCCATCGGCCGGCAGGTGTCCGAGGCGTGGGTGCAGATCGCGGCCGTGTCACTCGACCAGACCAAGAACACGATGAAGCTGTTCCCGGCGCTCATCCCTGCCGAGACGCGCAAGCAGTTCGGCATCCAGATCGGCAAGCAGAACGTGTGGGCTCGCCATGACGAAGCGCAGATCGAAGCTGTGACCGCGTCTCCGCTCTCGATCGAGGGTGGACGTCCAAAGCTCATCATCCGGGCTGAGACGCAGAACTGGAACAGCTCGAACGGCGGTCACGACATGGCCGGCGCGATGGAGGGCAACGCGGCGAAGGCTGAGATGGGCGCTCCGGCGCGCGTACTCGACATCTGCAACTCCTACCGCCCGGGCGAAGACTCGGTCGGCCAGCGGCAGCGTGAGGGCTGGGAGCAGACGCAGGGGGACAACGCAGCCGCGTTGGACTTCGGTCTGCTGTACGACTCGCTCGAGGCTCCCCCGGATGCACCGCTCACCGCGGACGCTGCGCCCGACGTCGTCGAGTCCGTCCGGGGTGACTCGGTCTGGCTGGACGCTCGAGGCCGCATCCTCAAGTCGATCCTGAACCCAGCCAACCCGCCTTCCGAGTCCCGGCGCAAGTGGTACAACCAGATCACCGCTGCCGAGGACGCCTGGACCGAGCCCGCAGAGTTCGACCCGCTGGGAGACCCGGACGTGGTCGTCGACCGTGGTGACGAGGTCGTCCTGTTCCTGGACTGCTCGAAGTCCGACGACGCGACCGCCCTCGTTGGCTGCCGCATGTCGGACGGGCACGTGTTCACGATCGGCATGTGGCAGCGGCCTCCGGGCAAGCGCGGTGACGGCTGGTTGGCTCCCCGCGAAGAGGTCGACGCGAAGGTGGCATCCGCGTTCGATCTGTACCGCGTCGTGGGGTTCTTCGGGGACCCGTCGCACGTCCGCGACGACGAGACCATGGACCGCTACTGGGACCCGCTGTTCGACAAGTGGCACCGCGACTACCGGTCGCAGCTGCGCATCTGGGCATCGGGGACCAAGAACGGC
Source organism: Curtobacterium sp. ISL-83 (assembly GCF_018613895.1). Classification (GTDB taxonomy): domain Bacteria; phylum Actinomycetota; class Actinomycetes; order Actinomycetales; family Microbacteriaceae; genus Curtobacterium. The sequence continues at coordinate 96,424 of NZ_JAGGPH010000011.1, read as the reverse complement.
CGCGGTCACTCGGTCATGTTCGACATGTCCGCCCGCGACAACGCCCGCGACTTCGCCTCCGCGGTCGCGTTCACGCTCGAAGAGATCAAGTCTGCGTCGTTCACCCATGACGCTGACGCACGTCTTCGCCGGCACGTCCTGAACGCTCGCCGCTACCCCGTGCAGGGGTACGTGTCGATCGCGAAGGAAGGGCGCGAGTCCAAGAAGAAGATCGACCTCGCCATCTGCATGGTCGGTGCTCGCATGGTGCGCCGTCAGCTGCTCAACAACCTCACTCAGAAGAAGGGCAAGGGCCAAGTATGGTGATGTCTCCCGCTAGCGTCGTCGAGCTTGCTCAGAACGTCCTGATCCCGGGTGCGCAGGTCGAGTGGCAGCGTCTCGACCTGATCGACCGCTGGTATCGGTGGTCACCCGAGAAGCTGCGGCTGCCCGCGCAGGCGAACCAGGAGCACCGCCAGCTCCGCGACATCTCCGAGACGCCCTGGTTGACGCTCGTGGTGACGACGGTGGCGCAGCAGCTGGTCGCTGAGGCAGCCAGGTCGACGAGTGGCCGCGAGCTCAGTGCCTTCTGGACCCCGTGGCAGAACAACCGCATGCCGTCTCGGCAGCGCGCGATCCACCGTGCGGCACTGGCCTACGGGTACGCGTACTCGACGGTCATGCCGGGTGTGCTCGATGCTGAGGCAGGGACGCAGCAGGCCGCAGTCATCCGAGGACGCTCGCCGCGGGACATGTTCGCGGTCTACCAGGACCCGGTCGAGGACGAGTACCCGATGTACTACCTGCAGAAGCGCGGGTCGCACTTCCTCGTCGTCGATGAGGAAGCGGTCTACACGCTCGGTAGGGAGGACGGCGGACGCCTCGCCTTCATCGAGTACAAGGTGCACGGCATCGGGGTCGCGCCGGCAATCCGGTACTCCAACCAGATCGACCTGGAAGGGCGCACGCCCGGCGAGGTTGAGCCGTTCATCCCGATGGCGAAGCGCATCAACAAGACCACGTTCGACCGGATCACGGTGCAGCACTACAGCTCGTGGAAGGTGCGGACGGCGGTCGGCCTCGAGGAACCCAAGGACGACGAAGAGGCAGCCAAGCGCAAGCTGCTGCTGCAGCAGGGCGACATCCTGACCGGCGGCGAGGGCGTCCAGTTCGGGACACTCCCCGAGACGTCCCCGAGCGGCCTCATCCAAGCGGAGGAACGCGACGTCAACACGCTCGCTGCCGTCTCGCAGACGCCGTCCCACTCGCTCACCGGCAACATGATCAACCTGTCCGCGGACGCCATAACCGAAGCCCGCGCCATGCTCGACATGAAGGCCGGCGAACGCAAGGTCGGCTTCGGCGACTCGCACGCGCAGACCCTGCGGCTCGCCGCCCACGTCGAAGGTCGGCCGGACGACGCCGCGGACTTCACCGTGGTCATCGACTGGACCGACTTCCAGTCGCGCTCCATGTCGCAGGCTGCCGACGCGCTCGGGAAGCTCGCATCGCAGCTCGGCATCCCCGCCGAGAAGCTGTGGGACCGCATCCCCGGCGTCACGCCCGACGTCGCATCGAGCTGGCTCAAGTACAAGCAGGAGAACCCGACTGCCGACGCACAGTTGGCGTCCGCACTGATGGGACAGGCCAGTGGCGCTAACGCAGGAGGGACAGCGGCTCACTGAGGCGAACGGCCTCCTGCAGATCCGGCTCGCAGCACGGGCCGCGGGGATCGGGCTCAGCCTCTGGCGCGAGCTCGACCCCCGCAACATCGACCGGTCAGCGATCCGCTGGCTCGCGGCGAACACGGCGCTCGCGTCTGACTTCTACACGCAGTCGGCAACGACAACGGCGACGTACATCGACCGCTACCGCAACGCTGAGGGAGTCGGAGACACCGGCCCAGTCGTCCGCCCGAGCTTCGACGCGGCCCTAACGGCGCAGACCCTGCTCATCGCCGGTCCGTTCCGGGTCAAGAACCTCGTCGGCTCCGGCATGACCGGCAGCCAGGCGCTCGCCGCGGCCCGCGGCGGGTACGCGGGGATGCTCCGTCGGCAGGTGATGATGGGCGGTCGCGAGACGATCGACCTGACAGCAGCGCAGGACGAACAGGCCGTCGGCTGGCGTCGAGTCTCAGACGGCCATCCCTGCGCGTTCTGCGCGATGCTCTGCTCCCGTGGGCCCGTGTACCGCTCGCGCGCCCAGGCCGGCGATGACCCCGTTGCCGGCGAGGGCATGAGGTTCCACCCCCACTGCGGCTGTCACGCCGAGCTCGTCTACGGCTCATGGAAGCCGAGCGAGCAGGAGCAGGGCTACATCGACACCTACAACCGTGCCGCTCGCGAGGCGAACGCAGCCGGTTACGCCCGCACCCAGGAGAGCGTGCTGCCTCGCATGCGCGCCAACGGCGACTTCCGAGACTCGCCGTCCGTGCGGAACAAGACCACCCAGTCCACGTCGGACGGGTAGAACCGCTGCCCCGGTGGCAGCCCGATACGCCCCAGGAGGGCACATGAAGAGCACGCTCGGCACGAACTACGCCCCGTGCAGCATCGACGGCACCGCCCGCATCGGGCTGTCGCCGTTCCAGCTGCGCGGCATCCGACTCGTCGAAGGCGAGGAAGGTGCTGGCGGCACCGAGACCGGCACCGAAGAGACAGGCTCGGAGGGGTCCCAGGAGGGCGCTGAGGGGGCTGGCGGCACTGAGACCGGTGCTGGTGAAGGCGACGACAAGTTCGACGCCGAGAAGGCTCGAGAGAAGATCCGGAAGGCCAACAGCGAGGCCAAGAACCTGCGCGATCGAGCGCAGAAGGCCGAGCAGGAGGCAGCAGCGAACAAGGACAGCGGCGAACGGGCAACGGCTCTGGAAGCCGAGAACCTGAAGCTCCGCGTGGCCGTCAAGCACGGCCTGCCCGAAAACCTCGTCAAGCGCCTCACCGGCACGACCGAGGAAGAGCTGCTGCAGGACGCTGAGGAACTGCTGGCGATGTTCGGCAAGCCCGGCACCAAGCCGCCTTCGGGCGCTCCCCGCGAGCAGCTGCGTGGCGGCGGTAACGGCGGCGACATCGCCGACCCCACCGCCGACCTCGACAAGTTCGCGGAAGACGTCTTCCGACGATAACTGCGCCCCTGACCACGGTGGCGCACTCATCCACACAAGAAAGGGGCCATCGTGGCTCTCTACACCCCCCAGCAGGCTGCGCGCGCCACGCTCGCGTCCCTGCGCTACCTGTCCCTCCTGCCGCGCACCGTTCGGCAGGACTTCTCCGCTGACTTCGTCGCGGGCGTCGGCCAGACGGTCAACGTCCTCGGTCCCGTGAACGCGGGCAAGGCGAAGGTCTACACCAAGGCGAACCGCGCGGCGCGGGATGCCATCCAGTTCAACGACCTCGGTCAGACCTGGGTGCCCGTCACGCTCGAGAACCAGGTCTACAACGCCGTCCGGCTCCCGGACGACTTCGAGACCTTCACGCTGAAGGACCTGACCACGCAGGTGCTCATCCCGCAGGCCGAGTCGGTCGTCGACGAGCTCGCCACGCCGCTCGTGGCCGAGATGGTCGCCATCGGCACGGACGCCGGCATCCCGGAGGTCGCGCCCGACGGGTCGAACTTCCGGACCGCGCTCATCAAGGCCCGCGAGGTGCTGAACGACCGCAAGGTCCCCGCCGCCAACCGCACCTTCGCGGTCGGTTCCGGCATGGAGGCCGCCGCCCTGCAGGACGAGCTCCTGCAGCGCGTCAACGAGTCCGGCACCGGCGACGTCCTCCGCAACGCGACGATCGGGCAGCTCTTCGGCTTCACGATCGTCGCCGACCCGAGCCTGCCCAGCGGCTTCGGCGAGGCGTACCACAAGGACGCGTTCGCGCACGTCACCCGCCCGTCGAAGCAGCCGCAGGGTGCAGCGTTCTCCGCGACCGTCGCACAGGACGGCTACGCGCTGCGCTGGATCCAGCACTACAACCCGAACCAGCTCGAGGACCAGTCGGTCGTGGACACCTTCTACGGTGCCAAGACGCTCGACGCGAACCGGGCCGTCTCGGTCAAGCTGGCGTCCTGATGGGAACCCCGGCGACTCTCGCCGGGGTTTCCGACCTCGGCGACTGGCTGAGCGAGACGATCGTCGAGTCCTCTGCCGAAGGCAAGCGCGCTGTGCTCTGCCTCCGGCTCGCGTCCTCCCTGGTCCGCAAGGAAACAGGGAGGACGTGGCTCGACGACGACGGCAATCTGGTCGACCCGCTGCCGGACGACGTGCAGCTGGTGACGCTCTACTGCGCCGGCCGCGTCTACGACAACCGCGAGGCGCAGACCTCCGGCGGGGTCGACGACTACAGCGAGGGCTGGAAGGTCGACGAGTCGGGTGCCTACCTGACGAACTCCGAGAAGCGGATGCTCGCCGACTACCGCGGCAGCAGCACGTTCCGCGGGCTGGGCACTGTGTCCACCACGCGGATCGCTCGCCTCTCGGACGGCACAGGCTGGGTGCCCACCCCGACGCCTGAAGTCCTCTTCCCCTGGTACTGATTGGAGCCCGCTGTGCGCGGAATGCAGATCACACGACGCGGCCGACGAATGGCCGAACAGCTGATGACCTCTGCCTGCCGTGTACAGCGGGCCTCCGGTCCTCCGGTGAAGGGGCCGACCGGCGAGCTCACGACTCCAATGCGCACGATCCTCGAATCCCCCTGCCGCCTCCGGTTCATCTCCGGCGTCACGAGCGACGTCGACGCTGCGGCGCAGCTGCTCGTCGCACAGACCGCGGTCCTGTCGCTGCCCATCGATGGGACGGGGGCCATCCGCCCGAACGACCTGGTCACGATCACCGCCGCAAGCCTGGACCCGTCGCAGGTGGGAACGGTGCTCCGCGTGACGGGTCGGCACTTCCAGACGATGTCGACCGCCCGCCGCCTCTCAGTCGAGTTGGTGTCCTGATGGCCGACGGGTTCAGGATCGACGACAGCCAGCTGCACGACCTCACGGCCGCGCTCGGCGAGGTCGCCTCATCCGCAGGGCTCTACGTCCGAGACGCCATGGAAACCACCGCCATCGACCTCCGCGACGACTGGCAGGAACAAGCGTCAGGCATCCGAGGGCTCGAGGCGTACCCGAGCTCGATCGGCTACGACTTCGCTGGGTTCCAGGGCTTCGGCTCGACGGTCCTCTCGTGCGAGATCGGCCCGGACAAGGGCAAGCGTCAGGGCTCGTTCGGCGCGATCATCGAGTACGGGTCCCCGACCTTCGCCCCACGCCACTACGGAGACAACGCGCTCGAAGCGCACTCCGATCAGTTCGAGCGGCTGCTTGACGAAGCACTGCAGAAGGCGGAACGCGCGCTGACCTTCGGCGGCGTCACTCGCTCCGTCTTGGCCGGAAGGAACACGATCCTATGAGCCGCAGGGACCACGTCGCCGCTGTCCTCGCACGCCTCCGTGAACACCCGGATCTGACAGACCGCGTGTTCGTGGGCGTCGCGAACCGCGACGACAACAACCAGCCCCGCACTCGGTACGTGACCGTGTTCGTCGGCTCACCCCGCCGCACCGTCGGACGCTTCCTGGGCTCGCAGAGCACCGAGCGCTACCGGTTCACGATCCACGCAACGTCGATCGACGCTGACGACGCCGGGGACCTGTCGGACGCAGTCACCGAACAGCTCTTCGACTGGACGCCAGAAGTTCCGGACCGCGTGTGCCGGCGCATGACGTCGAATGAATCGGACGAGCTGCAATACGACTCGGACCTGACACCACCCCTCTACTGGATACCGGCCACCTGGGAACTCGTGACCGATCCAGCACCGCAAGCCCTCGTCATGTGACGGGGGCTTTCCTCATGCCGCCCGCGACGCGGGCACTTGCCCTCACCCGAGGGTTCCCCGAAAACAAGGAGAGAGCATGTCGCTCGACCAGTACCCGGCGTCGTCCCAGTCCGACGGTCGCCACAAGATCGCCTTCGTTCCCTACGGGGCGGACGTCAACCCGCTGTCCGTGGCCACCCTGAAGGCCGACACCACCAAGAACGTCACGTACTCGTTCACCCCCGACGGGTTCGCCCACGCAGTCACGCAGGCGACCGTGGAGGACAAGCGCTACACGGGTGAGCAGGATCTGTCCCGCCCGGGCAAGACGACCGAGACGCTCGAGGTCAAGTACGTCGACTCCGAGGACCCGAACTCGGCGGCGCAGACCTTCCCGAAGGACACGGCCGGCTGGTTCGTGCGACGGAAGGTCATCCCGAACGCGACCGACTGGACCAAGGACCAGCTCGTCGACGTCATCTCGGTCATCGCTGGTGTGCAGCGGCCGGACGCGCCGGCCGAGAACGGAGTCGACACCACCACGCAGGGCATGTACATCACCGCCCCGACCCAGTACCGCCAGAAGCTCGTCGTCTGACGTCTGGCTGCACGATCCCTGGCCGGGGTGTTCTCCGCCGTCGCCCCGGCCAGGCCCTCACTCACACGGCGGAAGAACGGCGGTACGACCCATGGCATTCGAAGACGACCTCGCAGCAGCACAGACCCCAGAGGACCGGTACATCGACGTCCTCGTCCTCATCAACAGCAAGCCCTACACGCTCCGATTCCGCGCCATGGACGGCATCGAGTGGGCGGCAGAGACCGACCGCCACCCAGCCCGTCCCGGCGTCCTGGTCGACGCGCGGTACGGCTACAACCTGCGGAGCCTCATCCGCGCTGCAGCGCCCCGCTGCGGCGTCCTCGTGGACGGCGACGAAGAGCGCACCCTGCGTGTCGACCCGATCATCCCCGAAACACCCGGAATGCCGCCGCAGAAGCGCGTCGATGAATGGGCGGACGTGTTCAAGGCCATCTCCGGCCACGAGTTCCAGCGCGTGACCGACGCCATCTGGTCGCTCAACGAATACTTCCCGCAGCAGGAAATCGAGGCAGCGGGAAAAGCGCTCGCGGACTCGGCGAATACCTCCAACTAGCAACAGAGCTCGGAGTTGCGCCGAAGCGCCTCTGGGGTTGGGAACCGCGCGAGTTCGCCGAATACCACTACGACAGGACCGGCCGCCTGGTCGGTACGACAACGCACCGCGAACCGGAGTTCGACCAGCAGCAGGTCAGTCTCCTACTCGCCCATGCCCGGCATCGCAACGACGTCGGATCTCACGGGCAGCCCATGTCCGAAGCCACAGACGCGCGAGCGAACCCGGCAGTCGACGGCGGCTGGCACTACGAGGCCACGGAGAACGGCGTCACGGACTACGCGCAGCTCGCCATCAGCACGGCGAGGGACCGCTACTTCGAACGGTACGGCAGCCGCATGACCGAGGCCGAGAAGGCCGCGAAGCAGTGGACGGTGCGCCGGGTCGAGGACTAGCTGCGCGCGGCACGGACTGCGAGCCACGCGATCAGGCACACGACGCCGCCGATCGTCAGCACCCACCCGATGACGCCGAGTGCGGGGTACGCCCCGCCGACGAGCACCAGCAGCACGCCGATCACGAGCGCCACGAGGCCCGTCGCTCGGAGGTCATCTGCGCCTCGCGTCGACCGCTGTTCCTGATCCGTCATGAGCCACACCCTAAGCGCTCCCGCACCAGCAAGGAAGGGGTTAGTCCGTATGTCTAACCGGACAACGAAGGTCTCTCTGGTCGCGGAAGTCTCTGGCTACATCAGCGGCATGGACGCGGCGGCTCAAAAGACCCGCGAACTGGGGTCAGAGTCCGAAAAGCTCGGTCAGAAGCGAGAGGCATTCGAGGGGCTTGGCCGCGCCAGCCTCGCGTTCGGTGCCGTTGCCGCCGCTTCTGTAGGGCTCGCTGTCGCAAAGTACGCGGAGTTCGACGCGGCAATGTCGTCGGTGCAGGCCGCTACCCACGCGTCGGCCTCCGAGATGGGGAAGCTGCGAGAGGCCGCGATCGATGCCGGCGCTAAGACCGTCTTCACCGCTACCGAAGCGGCGAACGCGATCGAAGAGCTGTCGAAGGCGGGTATCCAGACCAGTGACATCCTGGGTGGTGGGCTCGCGGGTTCACTGAACCTGGCCTCCGCGGGCCAGCTGAAGGTCGCGGACGCAGCGCAGATCGCTGCAACGGCGATGACGCAGTTCAACCTCAAGGGCTCGCAGGTCCCCCACGTGGCCGACCTGCTCGCTGCCGGCGCTGGCAAGGCGCAGGGTGACGTCACGGACCTCGCGGCCGCGCTGAACCAGGGTGGCCTGGTCGCCTCGCAGGCCGGGTTCAAGATCGAAGAGACGACGGGCGTCCTCGCGTCGTTCGCGGCCGCGGGCTTGCTTGGCTCGGATGCTGGCACGTCGCTCAAGACCGCGATTCTCGCGCTCGAGAACCCGTCGACCAAGGCCGCGGCGACGATGCAGCAGTACGGCATCGACGTCTACGACTCGTCGGGCAAGATGCTGTCCTTCGGCGGGATCGCCGCCCAGCTCAAGGACAAGCTCGGCGACCTGACCGACGAGCAGCGGAACGCCGCCCTGGCGCAGATCTTCGGCAACGACGCTGTCCGAGCCGCGAACGTCCTCTACTCGAACGGCGCGAAGGGCATCTCCGACTGGACGAACAAGGTCAACGACAACGGGTACGCGGCTGAGACCGCTCGCCTCAAGCTCGACAACCTGAAGGGCGACGTCGAGAAGCTGGGTGGCTCGTTCGACACCGCCCTGATCCAGACCGGATCAGCCGCGAACGGCACCCTGCGGAACATCGTGCACAGCGCCACTTTCCTGGTCGACAAGGTCGGTTCGCTGCCCGGTCCGGTGCTCGCAGTGGGCGTCGCAGTGACCACACTGGCCGGCGGGTTTGCTCTGGTCGGTGGTGCTGCTCTCGTCGCCGTACCGAAGTTCGCGGCTTTCAAGGTGCAGCTCGGCTCGATGGGCATCAGCCTCAAGACTGCAGCGGTTCGCACGATCGGAGCCGGTGCGGCGTTCGCCGGACTATCGCTCGGCATCGGCGCACTCGTGTCCATGCAAGCTGAGGCCAGCGCAGCGACGGCAGAGCTCACCGAGACGCTTGACAAGCAGACCGGAGCGGTGACGAAGTACACCCGAGCTGCCATCGCAAAGCGCCTCTCGGACGGCGGCGAGTACGAAGCAGCCAAGAAGGCTGGCGTATCCCAGCGCGAACTGACCGACGCCGTCATCAAGGGCGGGTCTGCCCTCGAGGCGGTTCAGAAGAAGGTCTCCGGCCGGAACACCTTCGGCGGCATGTTCACCGGTGCGTCGTACGAGGCCGGTTTCGCGGAGATCAACATCGGGAAGGTCGCCGACTCCGTCAAGGACAGCAAGAAGGCGTTCGATGACCAGAAGGCTGCCAACGCCGATTCCGGTGCCGTCGCTCAAACCTCCGCCGAGCAGTACCAGGCAGAGGCGGCGAAGGTGTCGGATCTTTCGACTGAGCTTTCCAACCTGATCAACTCGCTCAACACGGCAAACGGCGCGAACCAGTCCGCGATTAGCGCCAATGCCGCTTACCAGGAGGCGCTTGCCGGGCTTTCCGACAAGGTTAAGCAGCAACGGGACAGCACAAAGGGATACTCGACGACCCTTGATGAAAACACCGCTATCGGTGCTGCAAATGCCGACATGCTTTCTGACATTGCGACCAAGGCGCAGGAGGCCGCGGCGAAGAATTTCACGGTCGACCAGTCAACGATGTCGGCGGACGCTGCGACGAGCAAGTACTCGAAGACCCTGGCTGAGCAGCGGCAGAAGTTCATGGAGTCCGCCACTGCCGCGGGCTTCAACAGCGACCAAGTCAAGGCGCTCGCGGACCGCGTCTTCCAGATGCCTTCCAAGAAGGACATCAAGGTGATCGCTGACACGGCTGCGGCGTCCGCTGGTATCGCCGGGGTGACGCGCGCAATGAACGCGCTCGGGTACAAGACGGTGACGGTGACTGCGAACACTGCCGATGCCGACACGAAACTGAACGCCCTCTACATGCGGTGGTCGGGCCGTCAGGTGAACATCATCGCGAACGTGACCGGCCCGGGAGCGGCAGCCGTCTCGACCGGGCACGTCGCGTACGCGGAAGGTGGCGCGGTTCACGGGCCCGGCACGGCAACGTCGGACTCGATCTACGCGCGCCTGTCGAACGGCGAGCACGTCCTGGATGCCCGGGACGTCGCCCTGATGGGCGGTCAAGCGGGCGTGTACGCCTTCCGCGCGGCGCTCGAGCGCGGGACGAGGCAGTTCGCGAACGGCGGCCAGGTGCAGCAGCAGACCTACGTGCCAACTCCCCCACAGATCGTCTACGCCCAGACGCCGGCCGCCGCCGGCTCCGGCGCGTCGTCCGTGTTCGCCCCGACGTTCGCGGCGTCCGGCGACACCCGACGCGACCTGGACGACGCGTGGTTCCTCTACAAGTCGAAGCTCCGAGGGGGTCGCTGATGCCAGGCGTTTGGAAACTGCAGTACCCCGGGACCGACGCGGCGTTCTCAGACGCGTCGGGGGTGTACCTGCGTGCGGCCCCCGACGTCGCTGACTACGACATCGCCACCGACGACACGGACAGTGCTCGAGCAGACGGATCGCAGGTCGGGCAGGACTTCCACGGCGGCAGGACGATCGGACTCACGTTCGGCGTCAGCGGATCGACCGAAGACGAGATGTGGGACCGGTACGGCGCGCTCTCCGAATGGTGGTCTGCGGACTCCATCCGGAACGTCCCGGGCGCACTCGCCGAGCTCATCTCCGACCGGGGCCGTTCCGCGTTCGGACGGCCCCGGAAGATCGCCCCGTCAGCCGTGAATCCGGAAGCCCGGATGATGACGGTCGAAGCGACGTTCCGGCAGGTCGACAAGATCTGGTGGGGAGCACCGGACACCCTGCAGGTGCCGTTCGCCATGACCCAGTCGGGTGGCCTCGTGTCACCGCTGAAGTCCCCTCTCGTCGCGCGGGGCTACACGTCGGCGCAGAACACGTTCACGGTCGACGGGGATGCCGCTACCTGGCCGGTCATCACGATCCGCGGGCCGGTGCTCAACCCGACGGTCGCGGTCGCTGGGGCGTTCACCTTCACCGCTGCGACGTCCCTGAAGTACGACGAGTGGCTGACGATCGACACCCGCCCGGGCCGGCAGACCGTACTCCGCAACGGCTCGCAGATCGCGTCGCTCACGCGTACTTCGTCGCTGCTCGCTGCAGCGTCGATCGCCCCGGGCTCGCACACGTTCACCCTTTCCGGCTCGTCCTCGACTGGTGCCCCCACGGCTCAGATCAGTTGGCGTTCCGCCTACACCGCCCCTTAGGAGGGTGCACGCAATGGCTCTTGATGGTGTCCCATGGTTCATCGGCGGCGACGCCGAACACGGCCCCGATGTCGCCCGTCAGCTCGCGTACCTCGCCACCGGCGGGAAGGAAGGTGTCGGGGGTCCCGGCGACCTGAAGGTAACGGCACTCGATGTCCCCGGCGGCGGGGTGAAGATCGCTGCCGGCGGCGCTTCCATCCTCAACCGGGTGGCGTCGCAGCAGTCCTACACGGCCCGCAACCCGGTCACCGACACGTCGGTGCAGATCGCACAGACCGGCTCAGGGTCGGGTCGTACGGACCTGGTCATCCTGCGAGTCGACAACCCCTACGTCGACTCCAACGCCCAGGCTCCCGCCGATGCGGCGAAGGGGCCCTACAACCGGTTCGACGTCATCGCAGGCGTCCCCGCCGGCACGAAGAGCGTGCAGGACATCCCGCAGTACGCAGGGCTCTCGGCGATCAATCTGGCCCGCATCACCCTGCCGGCATCGACGGGCACGGTGACCGCCGCCAACATCACCGATCTGCGGTCGCTCGCCAAGCCGCAGTCGGACCGGCAGATCGTCACCGGCACGATCGATGGCACCCGCGTGACGCTCTCGAGCGGCGCGTGGAGCACCTGGCCGATCAACCCGATCACCGGCATTCAGATCCCGTCCTGGGCGACGCACGCTGTGATCCGCATGGACACCACAATCCGGTTCGTGTCGGGGTCCGCGTACGCGAACTTCCAGGGCTTCCTGGGGCCGGCCGGAAAGTACGACGGCACCACGCAGTACGCCGACTCCCTGATTGACGCCACTACGGCGGCCGCAGGCGAGTACCGACAGCCGTTCATCGTGCCCTCGAACGGCTTGTGGCCGATCCCTGCATCTCTCCGGGGCACCACGGCACAGCTCACGTTTCGGGCGCGCGCGGCCAATGCGGGCGGCAACGGCGTGATCGGTTCGTCCTCCGAGGATTACTACTTCGCGGACATCACGTTCACCGAGCGCATCAGCTAGCAGGGGGCAACCGTGGCGGAACGATATGTCATCCAGCATGCTCTCACGAAGGAAGTCCTGTCCTACGACCTCAAGGGGGTCTCGAGGGGACCGCTCAAGCTGGCTCTCTCCGCGGTGGGCACCGTCGAACTTACGGTGGGCCCGGCAACAGCAACGGCTGTGGCGTCGGACGGAGCTCCGGTTTTCCAGGAGTGGGGCACGCTCGTCACCCTGGACGATGAGGGACAGATCCGGTTCCGGGGAATCGTCACCGACATGGACTACGACGGCTCCGATTGGAAGATCACCGTTTCGTCCATGGGCACCTACCCGTTCGGCCTGCCCTACGAGGGTGCCGTCTACTACGGCGCGAAGGTCGACCCGGCGGACATCGTCCGGCTGCTCTGGGACCACGTGCAGTCGTTCGCCGACTCCGACCTGGACGTGACGGTGACCGGCAAGACGAGTGTCCGGATCGGGACCTACTCGACGCAGAACAAGACGGACACGCTGAACGCCTACAACGCGGCCGTGGCGGCGTACAACGCAGCGAACTCCGACCTGAAGAAGCTGCGTGACGTCGTCACGAACTCGCGCAAGCGGTACTCGGACCTGGTCACCACACGGACGAACGCCTCGAAGGCGCTCACCGCCGCGAAGAAGACCAAGAACGCCGCGAAGATCGCAGCCGCGCAGACGACGTACAACCAGTCTGTCGACAACGCCAAGGCACAGCAGACCGTCATTGACCAGCAGTCGGCGTCGGTCGATGCGCAGGCGAAGGTCGTGGCGTCGAAGAAGGCAGCGAAGGACGCGGCGTACAAGCTCAAGGTCGCAGCGTCCAAGGCCGTGAAGGACGACGGCGGCGCGTACGAGCTCCTGCCGTGGGAGGCACCCGACTGCGGCTCGAAGATCAAAGAGCTCGCTGACTCCACGCCGTTCGACTGGTACGAGAAGCACAGCTGGGCGGGTGACACCCCGCAGACGCAGATCGTCATTGCGCACCCTCGCGTCGGCCGGCGGCTCTCCGGTGATGGGGCTCCGCTGTTCCAGCAAGGCGTCAACATCACGGTCGCACTCGACCCGTCGACCAGCGGCGAGGACTTCGCGAACGCAGCGTACGGCGTCGGCGCAGGAGAGGGCGTCGGAGCGATCCGGCGGTCCATCACGAAGCGGAACGGCAAGCTCCGCCGAGTGGCCGCGTTCCAGTCCAAGGACATCAAGACGGCGCAGGCGATGGACACCAAGCTGCGCGCGGAGCTCGAAGCGCGTCTGGACACGCTCGCGGTGTCTCGCATCGTCGTCTCGAACCACCTTAACTCGCCACGCGGGTCCTACTCGCTGGGCGACGACATCTACGTGCAGGGCCAAGTCCCGCACTACGGCCCATTCGGGCTCTGGCACCGCATCGTCGGCATCGCAGAGAACGAGGACGGCTCCACCGAGCTGGACCTGAAGCGGTCCGACTCGTTCACCTACGGACAGGGAGTTGCTGAATGACGGCCGTACCCCCGGAAGCACTCGCCAGTCTCCTGGTCGACTACGAACGTCGACTGAAGGCCCTCGAGCGCGCAACCCAGCTGAGCTCGTCCACCGTCGGGGACGACGTCGACACCGCCGCCGCGGTCGACGACGTCGTCCTGGACGCGGTCGTGTCCAACGACGCGGTCCCGGACCTGCAGGACGACGTCGCAGACGGCAACCAGGGCGTCACGGACCTGCAGGCCACGCTCGCGGCTAGCCAGGAGCTCCTGGACGCCCTCTTCGACGATGCCGCACAGGATCTGTCGGACGCGCGGGACGACATCGCAGAGGCCCAGCAGGCGCTTTCCGACGCGTTCGACCAGCGCATCGACGGTGTCTCGGGCGATGTCACGACGGCGATCACTGCCGCCGGCACGGCGCAGCAGTCCGCCGAGTACGCGCGGGACCTGGCGAACCAGGCGAACACCCTCGCGGGCACAGCGAACAGCGCCGCATCGGACGCGAACGCTGCAGCTCTCGCGGCATCCGGCCTCGCTGCCTCGAAGGGGCAGGTCATCGTCCAGCCGTCTGCTCCGACTGGGACCCGGGCGGGCCCGGCGAACCTGTGGATCAACACCACGGCGGACGCGAACGGGAACCCGAAGAACCAGCCGAACCGGTACAACCCCGATACGGCGAAGTGGGAGCCGATCACTGACCAGAAGGTGATCGATGCCGCAGCGACCGCTGCTGCCGCGAACACCCTCGCAGCGTCTGCATCGACTGCTGCCGGCAACGCGCTGACTGCCGCCGGTACGGCTCAGACGACCGCCGACAACGCCAAGGCTGCCGCAGCGTCCGCGCAGACCACAGCCGACACCGCTAAGACGAACGCGGCCACCGCGCAGACCGCCGCGGACGCTGCTCGAGCTCGTGCCGACGCGCTCGTTGCCCAGGCCACGAACGTGATCCTGGACCCGTCATTCGAGGACACGAGCCTGTGGACGCTCCCATCCCGCTTCACGTTCGCCACCGACCAGATCCACGCCGGCACACGGTCAGTGAAGGTCACGGCGAACGCGGCGCAGCAAGCGCTCGACTTGCTCCGCGGCAAGCTCGTCTCCGTGCAGCCCGGGCAGGTCTGGCGTGCTCGCGCGTGGCGGTTGACGTCGTCCGACTACAACGGGACCGCGGCGAACGGGAAGCTGCGCCTTGCAGACCAGTCGGGGAACTCGATCGGCGCTGCATCGTGGAACGTGACGGGCGCATGGGCCTACGTCGACATCGTCTACACGGTGCCGGCGTCCGGCGTCACCGCGCTTGGGCTGACAGCATCTGCGGACCACACCGTCGGCACGCTCTGGCTTGACGACGTCGAGCTGAAGAACATCACCGACGCGAAGCAGGCACTCGACGCGGCCGGCACTGCGCAGCAGACGGCTGACACGGCGAAGACGAACGCTCAAACCGCGCAGACGACCGCAGACGCTGCGAAGACGGCCGCGACGACGGCGCAGACGACGGCCGACGCGGCGAAGACCGCCGCGGCCACAGCGCAGTCGACGGCGGACACGGCGAAGACGAACGCTGCGACTGCCCAGAGCACGGCGGACGGCGCGAACACGGCAGCCCTGAACGCTGCTGGGATCGCGAACGCCAAGGGCAAGGTCATCGTGCAGGTGTCAGCCCCGACTGGTGCGAACGCTGCAGCCGAGAACCTGTGGATCGACGTCAGCAACAACGCGTCCGGAGTGCCGAAGAACACCCCGAACCGCTGGAACCCGACAACGTCGAAGTGGGAGGTCATCACCGACCAGAAGGCGGTCGACGCGGCAGCCGCAGCCGCCACCGCGCAGAGCGCAGCAACGACGGCGAAGACCGCGGCAGACGCCGCCCAGTCAACGGCGGACGCCGCGAAGACCGCAGCTGCGACTGCGCAGACCACGGCGGACACGGCGAAGACCAACGCGGCGACGGCGCAGAGCACTGCTGATGGGGCAAACAGCCAGGCACTTGCTGCGGCTGGGATCGCCAACGGCAAGGGCAAGGTGATCTACCAGGCCACTGCGCCGACGGGCGCTAACGCGGCGACGTCGAACCTCTGGATTCGCTCGAGCGACAACAAGCCCTTCACCTACGACGGCACGAACTGGAACGCGGTCACCGACAAGGCTGCGACGGACGCGGCTGCCGCCGCCGCAGCAGCGAACACGGCAGCTCAGAACGCAGCGAACGCGGCGACCGCAGCGCAGGCGACAGCGGACGGGAAGCCGCTGATCCTGTTCTCCACCAGCGGGCCGTCCGGCACTGCACCGACGGGGTCGACCTGGTTCCAGGTCAACACCGCGCAGTCCGTGATCGGGTACTGGCAGCAGACCGGCACCGTCGCATCGCCAACGTGGACCGCACGGCCGATCGCCTCCGATGTGATCGCGAACCTCGACGTCGGCAAGCTGACGGCAGGGACGGCAGCCATCGCGCAGGTCGTCGCGCAGAAGATCGCCGCGAGCACCGCGACGTTCCAGACCGTGAACGTCGCGAACCTGTTCGTCACCGACAGCGCGACCATGCAGCAGGCCGTTATCGACTACCTGTTCGTGAACGTCGTGCAGGCGAAGAAGATCACCGCCGACATGATCGACGTCAACAGCCTCAACGGCGTCACGCTCACGGGCACGATCCTGCAGACCGCCGCGAGCGGGAAGCGCGTCGTGCTCGGCTCGAACGTGCTCAAGTTCTACGACGACAACGGTCTGGCCTCGGGGCAGGTTGAGGGGACGAACTACGGCGGTTCCCGATCGCAGATGCTGTTCACGAGCGCCGGCTATTCGGTGCGTATCGGTCCTCAGGATCTGCCCGTGGCTGGCACTGCCGGGTTCTACACGGCGAGCGCCTACCTCGGCGAGCTCTGGGTTGATCACCTCTACGACTCGGGCACCAACGCGCGGTACCTGAAGACGATCGGCGGCACTGCCACGCACTCGGCGTCGATCGGTACTGGTTCGTTCGGCACGGGGCTCGTCATCACGTTCCCGTCTGGGACGTTCACGACGGCACCGTTCGTGCAGATCACCTCGGGCAACTCGCGTCTGAACGTCGCCGCGGCGAACGTCTCGGCTACGGGGTTCCGGATCGACTCGGGCAACTTCTCGGGCGCGACGGCGAATGGGCCGATCACGTTCTGGTGGACCGCTACAGGTAGCTGACAAGAGAGCAGGGCAAGCGAATGACAGAAACAGCAATCGTCAGCGATGGCGAGAACCCCAGCTACCCCGGGACGACGGTCGGGATGCTCATGCAGCAGCGCGACTCAGCACTGGGGAGTGCCGCCAGCGCTCGAGAGGCTGCGGCTCGCTACCTGCAGCTGGCGAGCGACAACGAGGCGCGCGCCGCTGGGCTCCAAGAGGCCATCGACGCGATGGGCGGCGACCAGCCAATGCTGCCCGCCGACCCCGCACCCGGATCGGCATGACGCCCCGCACCACCCCAACACTCACCCTGAGCCGCCCCTAACCCGGGCGGCTTCTCTCATGAAGGGAGGACCGATGGGGTTCTCAGTAGGACACTCGTCGCTCGGCGAGCTCGCGGGTGTCGAGCAGTTCGTGTCGACGCCGATGGTCGCCGAGCAGGTGTCGTCGCTCGCGTACGAGTTCGACACGCAGTACCCGGGCGCTCGAGCCCGCGGCGACCGGCTGACCGTGAACGAAGGCATCCGGTCCCGGGCCCGCATGCGGATGCTCCGCGCCGCGTGGGAGCAGTACCAGCGCAACGGCACCCCCTGGGCCGCACTCGCAGCGGCGCTCTACTACTCCACCCACCGGGAGGAAATCGGCACGGCGCTGGACTTCGGCATCACGCAGAAGGACGGCACCAATCGGGCGATGACCCCTGACGAGGCCGCATGGGTCCACGCACGCGGCGAGCGCCGCGGGATCGTCTGGACCGGTCGCCTCTTCAACCCGCAGGAGCAGTGGCACCACAACGGCGGGTACGCGTACAGCGTTGCGCCGATCACAGGCGTGAACCGTCCCGGAGCGCGCCTGTTCACCGACAAGACGCCGGCCAAGCCGGCACCGATCCGAAGGGACCCTGACGACATGCAGGTGCAGTGGAACGACAAGCACACGAAGGCTCTCATCCTCGCTGGTGGGAAGCACACCGTCATCGACAAGACGACACCCGACAAGAACGACGTCGACTGGCTCGGGCAGGTGAAGCTCTGCGAGCGCGTGGCCCGCACGAACCCGGCGGACTCCTACGCGGGCGGCATGAACGACTCGCAGCACGCCGTCGTCCGGGCGATCCTGCGATCGATGGAGGGCTGACGCATGAACATCGACAACACCCTGCTGCAGAAGTACGCGCCGGCGCTCCTGTCCGCGCTCGTCCTCGTCGTCCCCGCCGTCGACGTGCTCGCGAAGAACCCGACACCCATCGCGGTGCTGCAGTTCCTCGCACTCGTCGTCACGACGGCCACCACGTTCCAGCTGCGATCGCCGTGGAAGCAGACCGCCGAGTGGGTCGGTGTGGGCGTCGCCGCGGTGCTGCCCCTCGCCATCACGGGCGAGGTCACGTGGGCCAACTGGGCACTCGTCGCCGTCGCCGTCGTGAAGGCCGCCGCCGCCCACCTCGGCGTCGCGATCCGCAAGGACGACACGCTCGACGCCCGCACCGCTGCACCTGGTGTCCCGGCGATCATCACGAGCCTCCCCGCGGCCGCGATGCCGGTCAGCGATGCGATCGTGGTGGGCGACGGCCTGTCGGACCCGGGGAACACGAGCATCCCAGAGCCGGACGTGCCGCGGCATCTCGCTCGTGCCGGCGACTGATCCGTGATCGCACCGACGGGGGTGGCACCCATGGCGCTACTGCAGTACCTCGCGAGTGCCGCCCCCAGCCTCAGCCCCGACTTCTGGGGGTGGCTCAGCGGCACCCTGTCCGTCTCCGATGTGATCTCCGGCAGCGGCTTGGCGTTCATCGTCGGGCTCTTCGCCACCCGCAAGATCCTGACGATCGCCGACCACCGGGCACGCGTCGCCGACCTCGAGAAGTACTACGGGGCGCTGCTCAAGGAGAAGGACGACAGCGCCACGGCACTCGCGGCAGCGAAGGATGCCCGGTACGACGAGATGCGCGAGTCACGGAACTACTGGCGTGAAGCGCACAACGAGCAACGCACCCGAGCCGAGAAGGCGGAGGACGGCGTGCGCGAGTTCGCGGACGAGTACGCGAAGCTCTCCAACCACCTGCTGGGCTCCATCGAGCAAGCCGCCGGGGGTTCGTCATGAACGAGCAAACCGCAGGACGAGACGAAGCACGCCGCGCCCGCGACGAAGCACGGACCGCGTCACACCGCATCGACATGCTTCTCGAGAGCATCCGGAGCGGTCCACTCGCGCAGCTGCGTGAGAAGCGCGAAGAGAACCACTTCGCGGACAAAATGCGAACGATCATCCGAGGGGGGAACTGATGGACGCATGGTTCAACACGTGGGCCACCGTGCCCGCCACCGTAGCGTGCGTGTTCGCGCTGCTGACAGCGCTGCTGTACGGCATCGGCTCGGGCTGGTACAGGTCACTGCTCGGCGTCGTGTTCCTCGGCCTGTTCGTCGGCACGATCCCGGTGTTCCTGCTGGTGCTACTCCGCCGGGTCGCATCGACGATCGCCGCGGGCGGCCCGTCCTCGTCTGGTGACGGCTTCGGGCTCGCGGCGTTCGTCGTCTACCTGTTCGCTGCCGTGGTCTGGGTCGCTGTCTTCCTGACGATCCTCCGCGAGCGCCGCGAGGACCACACCCCTGTCCCGCCCATCGATAAGCGCAAGCGCCGACACGAGCGCTGACATGAAAACCGCCCACCCGCGTACATGCGGGTGGGCGGTTTTCGTCGTTGTGACGGCGGGGCTTCATGCTCCTGCGAAGAACGCCGTTGGGCCGGTTCCATCGACGTACGTGACCGACCAAGTGCCATGGGCGACAGCAGCAGCCGGGACCTGTGCACAGACCAATACCGGGTGGGTCGCACCGCCGTACATGGTGCCCGCCTCCTGCAGCGATGTGTCTGCGAGCACGCCGCAAGGCTGATTGATCGTGGGATAGCTGTTCCCGTCCGACCCGACGTAGGCCACAGTAAGCGACTGACCCGGATCGGCTCCACCCGCGTCCGCACTCTTCGCGAGGCTCACGTTCGCGGTGCCAACCACGTCCGAGTAGCCGGCCTTCGGCTCCGTGTTGAACTGGTTGACCTGGTGCACCTCAGCCCACGCATCGCCGTTCGTGCCCGTGAAAGTCACGCTCCACACCGACGCCGGGTCGTACTTACCTGGCGCACCCTGAGGGAACGGGTTACCTCTCGTCCCGAGTGCCGACGCTGGGGTAGTTGGCGTCGGGGTGGGGGTCGACGTTGGCGATGCGCTCGGCGCGCTGATGGTGGTCGGAGCAGGGGAGCCTTTGGCGGGGCCACTCCCCGCAGCTGAACAGCTTGCGAGCGCGAGGGATGCGACCACGCAGAGGGTCGCGCCGAGAATCTTCACAGGTTGATGATAGGTCAGGTCTGGGCAGGAGAACACGCACCCCGTTCGGGTGGTGCCTGCATACGAGGACGCCCCCTCACTGTTGGTGCAGTGAGGGGGCGAGAGTCAAACCAGCGCCGCCCCATCATGGGACGGCTCGTTTAGTGCTGCGGTCGCGAGCTGCTGAGCTCGCTGGTGCGACACCTCGAGGACCAGTCCGATCTCACGGTAGGTGAGACCGTCCTGCTTGAGTACGGCGGCCGACTGGGCTGATTCGAATGCGGCCTGCGCCTGGATGCGCGCGGCCTGCGCATGAAGTTCACGCGCCTGGTTGATGTGATCTTTGACGGTGCTGGGGATGACGATGTCGACGGAGACGTCGAACGAGTCTTCGGCGACCTCTTTGGTGGCGGCGATCATGTCGCGCGCTGTTTCCTCGACAGAGGTGAGGCGGGTCGCCTGGCTATATCCGACTCCGGGAACGTCGATGGCCCAGAACTTGCCTTCGCGATGGACGTGCACGTCGTACGTGCTGCGGGACTTCATGTTGCCTCCGGGTGGTGCGGTCTCTTCAATGTGGTGGGGACTAGCGAAGCGGAACTGCTGGGTCGGGGTGCGGGCCGGAGGCCCTGGGGCGTTACCCCAGGGCTTCCGCAACCTGCTGCAAGATCTTTTTGGCGGTGTAGTCGTTCACCTCCCGGTGGCGCGGGATGGGGATGGACTGTTCGTTGACCTTCCAGATCTCATGCTTGCCCTGCCTGTGCAGGTGGCAGTCGCGGCCACGGTCGGCAGCCATGCTCTTGATCTGGTCGAGGAGTTCCGTTCGCTTCATGATGACAGTCTAGGGCAGTCTTGCCAACCTTGTCAAGACCGCTCTTGCCTAATACATCCGGCAGGAATCCATAATCACTCTCGCGTCAGCCACTGCTCAAGCTCGGCCCGCTGGTACCGGACGACTCGGCCGCGTTTGGAGAAGCGCGGACCGGAGCCAGAGGACCGCCAGTTCGCGAGAGTCTTGACGGAAACACCAAGCAGCGCGCCCGCTTCGGCGGAAGACACCATGTCGCCGGGGTCGAGCACCGGGGCCGGCGGTTCGCACGAACACATGTGCTCGCTCAGTGCCTTCTGGACCTCGTCGCGGATCAGGGCTCGCAACGCCTGATCGAGTGTCTGCACCTCATCGCCTCCGGCTCGGACTGCTTGACCCGTTGTGTGCACTTCTGTGTGTACTAGGGCTGAAAAAGCCCCGGTCAACTGCGATGCGATATCGCGGTTGACCGGGGCTTTTCTATCGAGCCGCCTATCAGAATCGAACTGATGACCTATTCATTACGAGTGAATCGCTCTACCGACTGAGCTAAGGCGGCGGACGCTCCGTTCCCGGAGCGGCACGGGTCACGACTATACAGGTTCAGACGAGCGAACGCGAAACGAGCGATCCGAGCTCGGCGAAGGAGCGTTCGAGCTCGTCCACCAGGTGCGGAGCGCCCTCGGCATCCGACCACTCCCACCACGCGTGACGCAGGGTGGCGAGGGCGACGAGGGACGCGAGCCGCGCTCGGCGGGCGAGCCCAGCCGGGTCCGTCGGCCCAGTCGAGCCCGCCGGATCGGCGCGCTGCAGCCGCTCGGTCACCGCCCGCTCGATCTCCGCCTGGAACTCCTTCATCGACTCCATGCGACGACTGAACAGCTCGGGGTTCGCGCGGAGGACGACCTGCCGCTCCTCGATGAGCGCACGTTCCTCGATGAGCTCACGGGTCGAGTGCACCAGCAGCACGCCGAGGTCGGGCAGCAGGTCACCGGACGGCAACCCGGCGACGAAGTCGGTCAGGGCGCCGTCCTCCGGCAGGCGGGGGTCGTCGCCGAGGATCGCCTGCTCCTTGTTCGGGAAGTAGTTGAAGAACGTCCGCGGTGAGACGTCCGCGCGCCGGGAGATCTCGTCGACGGTGACCGCAGCGAGACCGCCCTCGGTCGCGATGCGGAGCGCGGCCTGCTGGATGGCGAGTCGTGTGGCGCGGCGCTTCCGCTCGCGCAGGCCGGGTTCGGCGTCGGACATGTCGCGATTCTCCCATGCCGGGATGACCGGGAGGCTGTTGGTTGCGTCCGCGGGCACGATGCGGTCAGCGCGCGGCGCGCGCGACCGTGACGAGCAGGGCCTCGAGCGCGAGGAGCGCCGCGACGTTCGCGGTGATCCGCTGCCGGGCCAGCGCAACGGCGTCGAGCACCTCGAGCGCTGCTGCGGGGGGCACCGAGGGCAGCGCCCGCTCGAGGGACTCCTGGATCGCCAGGTTCACCGGCTCGCTCGGTGCCCCGAGGCCGAGGAGCAACAGGTCCCGGTACAGGGACGAGATGTCGACCAGGATCCGGTCGAGTCCGTCGCGGAGGCTCCGGGTCGCGCGGCGCTTCTGGTCTTCTTCCAGACCCCGGAGCTGCGAGCGGAGCGCGGGTGGGATCGTGCCGCCGGGCTCGATCCCGAGCGACCGGAGGGCGGCGTCGCGTTCCTCCGAGTCACGCTGTTCGGTGATGGCCTTGGCGTCCTCGTCCGCGACGGCGAGCAGGTCCGCCGCCGCCATCACCGCGTCGCCGACCGTCCGCACCCCGAGCACCGTCGTGAGGGTCCGGCGTCGTCGGTCCCTGGCGTCCGCGCTCGTCGCGAGTCGCTGTGCCATCCCGATGTGGCTCTGCGCCTGTCGGGCGGCATCGGTCGCGAGTGCCCGGTCGACCCCGGTGCGCGCGACGATCAGGTCGGCGACCGAGTCGATGCCGGGCACCCGGAGCCGGACCGACCGCACGCGCGACCGGATCGTCGGCAGGAGGTCGGCTTCGCTCGGGGCGCAGAGGATCCACACGGTGCGCTCGGGTGGTTCCTCGAGCGCCTTGAGCAGCAGGTTCGAGGTGCGCTCGGTCATGCGGTCGGCGTCCTCGATGATGACGACGCGGTAGCGGCCGACCGAGGGCGAGTAGTACGAGGACGTGACGAGCTGCCGGATCTCGTCGATGGTGATGATGACCCGCTGGGTCGTCAGGACCGACACGTCGGGGTGCGTCTTCGCCGTGATCTGTCGCAGGGTGTGGTCGTCGTCCGGCCCGTCACCGACGAGCGCTGCGGCGAACGCGGTCGCCACGTTCGAACGGCCCGATCCCGGCGGGCCGGTGATGAGCCAGGAGTGCGTCATCCGACCCGTGCCGTCCGGGGACTCTGCGGCGTTCCGGAGCGACGCGACCGCTTCGTCCTGTCCGGTCAGTCCGTCCCACACGCTCACGAGGTCATCCTGCCAGTCGCCACCGTCATGCCGCCGCGATGCCGATGAGTCGCGCGACGGCCGTGCGGATCGATCGCTGGACGTCCTCCGCGGGGGCAGCTGCGTCGACGACCAGGAACCGATCCGGTTCGACGCGGGCCATCTCGAGGAACGCCTGACGGACGGTCTCGTGGAAGGCCGCCGCCTCGGACTCGAGCCGGTCGAAGGTGTATCCCCGAGCGGCCGCCACACGCGCCCGCCCGACCGTGACGTCGAGGTCGAGCAGGATCGTGAGGTCCGGCGTCAGGTCGTCGGCGGCCCAGTCGGACACCGAGCGGATCTGCTCCGCCCCGAGGCTGCGACCGACCCCCTGGTACGCGACGGACGAATCGATGTAGCGGTCCTGCAGCACGACGTCGCCGCGGGCGACCGCGGGTCGCACGACGGTCTCGACGTGGTGTGCGCGATCCGCGGCGTAGAGGAGCGCCTCGGCTCGCGGGGACACGTGCCCGCGTTCGTGCAGGACGATCTCACGGATGCGGAGCCCGAGGTCCGTGCCCCCGGGCTCCCGCGTCCGCACCACGGCTCGGCCGTGTTCCGTGAGCCAGGTCTCGAGCATCGCCGCCTGCGTGGTCTTGCCCACGCCGTCGCCGCCCTCGAGCGTGATGAAGCGTCCGGTCACTTCTTCTTCGCTGCGGTCCGTCGTGCGGGGGCCTTCTTCTTCACGGGCCCCTTGGCACGCTTGTCGGCGAGCAACTGCACGGCACGCTCGAAGTCGACCGTCTCGATGTCCTCACCACGCGGGATCGTGGCGTTCGTCTCCCCGTCGGTGACGTACGGACCGAACCGGCCGTCCTTCATCTTGATCGGCTTGCCGGAGACCGGGTCGGCTTCGTACTCCTTGAGCGCGGAGCTCGCGGCGCGGCGGGCTCCGTACTTCGGCTCGGCGAACAACGCGAGGGCCCCGGCGAGGTCGACGTCGAAGATCGCGTCCTCGCTCGGCAGGGTCCTGGTGTCGGTCCCCTTCTTCAGGTACGGACCGTAGCGGCCGTTCTGGGCGCTGATCTCCTCGCCCGACTCCGGGTCCTGTCCCACCGTGCGGGGCAGGTCGAGCAGCTTGAGCGCGGTCTCCAGGTCGATCGACTGCGGGTCCATCGACTTGAACAGGGACGCGGTGCGCTCCTTCGGCGCCGCGGCCTTCTTCGTCGTCTTCTTCGGGGCGGCCTTCGCAGCAGCCGCCTTCGTCGTGGCGGCCTTCGTCGTGGCGGCCTTCGTCGCCTTCGCGGCAGCAGCCGTCGTGCCCGTGGCCGTCCCGGTGGCGGAGTCGGCCACACCGGTGTCCGCAGCAGGGTCGCTCGCGGCAGGATCGATGACCTCACCCGTGGCGGGGTCGACGGTGGGCTCGGGTTCCGGGGTGCGCTCGGTGACGTACGGTCCGAACCGGCCGTCCTTCGCCAGGACCTCTTTGCCCGTCTCGGGGTTCACGCCCACCACGCGATCGCTGACGACCGGAGCCTCGACGAGTTCACGCGCCTTCTCGGTGGTGAGTTCGTCCGGGGCCAGGTCCTCGGGCACGTTGACGCGGCGCGGCTTCTCCGGGTCGTCGCTCGGGGTCTCGATGTAGGGGCCGTACCGCCCGATGCGCAGGGTCAGACCGGGCGCGAGCTCGACGGAGTTGATCTCGCGGGCGTCGATCTCACCGAGGTTGTCGATGACCGTCCGCAGGCCGCGCTGCTCGCCACCGCCGAAGTAGAAGTCCTTCAGCCAGTCGACACGGTCCTCTTCACCGTTCGCGATGCGGTCGAGGTCGTTCTCCATGCTGGCCGTGAAGTCGTACTGCACGAGGTCGCCGAAGTAGTCCTCGAGCAGCCGGACCACGCTGAACGCGATCCAGTTCGGCACGAGTGCGCTCCCGCGCTGCGTGACGTACCCGCGATCCATGATCGTCGAGATGATCGCGGCGTAGGTGGAGGGCCGTCCGATGCCGAGCTCTTCGAGGGTCTTGACCAGGCTCGCCTCGGTGTAGCGCGGGGGCGCCGAGGTGTCGTGCCCCTTCGCCTCGACGTCGGAGACCCCGAGGTGGTCGCCCTCGGTGACCGGGGGGAGCTTGGCGTCCGCCGAACCGTCGCCGCTGGTGTGGCGGTCCTCGTCGCGGCCTTCCTCGTACGCGTTCAGGAACCCGCGGAAGGTGATGACCGTCCCGGAGGCCGTGAACTCGGCGTCGGTCCCACCGGCGGTCGACGGGATGCCCTCCACCGCATCGGCGGAGGTGATCCCGAGCACCACGGAAGCCGTCGAACCCTTGGCGTCCGCCATCTGCGACGCGACCGTGCGCTTCCAGATGAGGTCGTAGAGCTTCCAGTCGTTGCCCCGGAGCACACCGTTCATCTCGGACGGCGTGCGGAAGGTGTCACCCGCGGGGCGGATGGCCTCGTGCGCTTCCTGCGCGTTCTTGCTCTTGCCGGCGTAGGTGCGCGGCTTGTCCGGGATCGTGTCCGAGCCGTAGAGCGCGGCGGCCTGCTTCCGGGCGGCCGTGACCGCCTGCTGCGAGAGCGACGCGGAGTCGGTTCGCATGTAGGTGATGTGGCCGTTCTCGTAGAGCGACTGGGCGACGCTCATCGTCTGACGCGCCGAGAAGCGGAGCTTGCGCGCGGCCTCCTGCTGCAGCGTCGAGGTCGTGAACGGGGCGGCCGGGCGGCGCGTGTACGGCTTGGAGTCGACGCTGCGCACGACGGCATCGCCGGCGTGCTCGAGCACGGTCGTCAGCGCCGCGGCCGACGCCTCGTCGAGCCGGACCACGTCACCACTGATGGCGCCGCGGTCGTCGAAGTCCCGACCGGACGCGACGCGGGTGCCCTGGATCCGTGCGAGCTTCGCGGTGAACGCGCCCTCGTCGCCCTTCTCGAACCGCGCGGCGAGGTCCCAGTAGTTCGCCGAGACGAAGGCCAGGCGCTCGCGCTCCCGGTCGACGACGAGACGGGTGGCGGCCGACTGCACGCGACCGGCAGAGAGACCGGGGCCGACCTTCCGCCAGAGCACCGGCGAGACCTCGTACCCGTAGAGACGGTCGAGGATGCGGCGGGTCTCCTGGGCGTCGACGAGCGCGGTGTCGAGCTCGCGGGTCGCTTCCTGGGCGCGCTGGATCGCTTCCTTGGTGATCTCGTGGAACACCATGCGCTTGACGGGCACCTTCGGCTTCAGCACCTGGAGCAGGTGCCACGCGATGGCTTCGCCTTCGCGGTCCTCATCAGTTGCGAGGTAGAGCTCGTCGGCGTCCTTCAGGGCTCGCTTGAGCTCCGACACCGTCTTCTTCTTCGCGTCGGACACGACGTAGTAGGGCTCGAAGCCGTTGTCGACATCGACCGAGAACTTGCCGAGCGGGCCCTTCTTGAGCTCTGGCGGCAGGTTCTTCGGCTCGATGAGGTCACGGATGTGTCCGACGGACGCCTGGACTTCGTATCCGTCACCGAGGTATTGCGCGATCGTCTTCGCCTTCGCGGGGCTCTCGACGATCACGAGCTTCTTCGTGCCTGGCACGTGTCTCCTTGATCGATGGTGCTGGTCGGCCCTGGACCACGAGCGCGTCCGGATCGACCGGGGCATCGATGACCGGGGGCCGACAGGCACACCATACACATAGTGTTCGGGCTGGCCGTCCGACGGACCGGCCACCGCGCGTGCGCCCGCGGCGAACGGCCCGTCCCCGACGACCACACGGACCCGCGCCCGCCCGTCCCCGAGCTCGCAGGCCAGGACGGTGGCGCCGTCAGCCGACGCGACGCGGCGCGCGGTCGCACACGGGTCGCCGGGAACGAGCCCGATCGCCGCCGCGGCGGCCGCCATCGCCGCAGCATCCGCAGCGGCCTGGGCACGCACCATCGCCGAGCGGTTCGCGGCGCCGGTCAGTGCGGCCGACACGACGAGCACCCCCGCCCCGAGCACGACGGCCATCACGACCGACACCGCCCCACGCTCGCTCCGGCGTCGGGAACGAGGGTCCGCGTCGGACACCGGCCGCCGAGGGTCCCCGTCGGACACCGGCCGCCGCCGAGGGTCTGCCTGCAGCAGCGGTGTCATCGTCCACCCTCGGCAGCGCACGAGGTGGCCCGGACCCGCAACCCGGCGAACGGCCCGGCAGCGTGTCGTTCGGCTTCGACGCACACGAGGCCGTCCGCGTGCCACGTCCGCCGGGTGGCGCCGGGCGCGATCGCGGCGAACGCCTCTGCCGCGGTCGCGTCCCCCCGACCGAGCGCTCTGGCCGTGGTGGCGGCAGCGAGTTCCAGTCGCCCCCGCCCGTCGACCACCACCACGGCGCCGAGCAGCACGACGAGCACCAGGACGACCGCGGGGAGCACGACCGCGAACTCCACTGTCACGGCACCGCGCTCCCCGCAGCGGTCGTGGCCAGGGGTCACAACGACAGCGCGCCACGGACGAGGTCGGTGAGGATCGACTGCACCTCGCCCGAGCGCATCACCGCGACCAGGACCCCGGCGAACGCGACCGCCGCCAGGATCACCACGGCGTACTCGGCGGTAGCCGAACCACGGTCGTCGCCGAGTCCGGCCCGACGGCCGTCTCCGCGCGCATCGGCCTGCGGACGTGCCCCCGCGTCCGTGGTCCTTCCGCCCCCGGTCCGGTGCCGGTCGTGGTGGACGTCAGTGCTCGTGCTCGTGCTCGTGCTCGTGCTCATCGGTTGGTCCCTTTCTCTTGGTGTGCCTTCGGCGTCGGAACCCAGCGTGGCGCTGGCGAACCTCCCGCTCCTCGCCCGATCGAGCATCTGTGGAGCGTTCACGGCAGACCGCCCGCGGTGGAGGAGAAGACCCCGACCACGACCGGGACGACCCCGACCAGCACGAAGGCGGGCAGCACGCAGACCCCGAGCGGCACCACGAGCCGCACGGCGAGCTGCTCGGCCGCCGCGAGCCCGGCCGCAGCCGCGTCGTCACGCACGTCCTCCGCGGCCGCCCGGAGCAGTCCGGCCGCCGGCACACCGGCGCGTTGCGCGAGGGACAGTGCCTCGTGCAGCCGTTCACGCTCCACGTCACTGGTCGAAGGGGCCCGACCGTCCTCGTCCGTTCGCCCGGCCACACCACCATCGCCGCCCGCACCCGCGCCGCCGAAGCCGACACGGACCGCAGCAGCCGCACTCGACCACGAGCCACCCCCGGACACCGCGATGGCCCAGGCGTCCAGCAGGACCCCCGGGATCCGCCCGTCGGGCGTCGCGGCCCGGACCATGCGGGCGGTCCACCCGCGCGCGACGAGGACGAGCACCGCCGCCGCGACCGAACAGGCCCACCCGACCGGTGTTCCCAGCAGGACCTCGACGGCTCCCGCGCCCCACGAGGACCCGAGCACGAGCCCGAAGAGCGGCAACGCGAGCACCACCCGGGCACTCGCACGCGGGCCGGCGAGGGCGACGCGCACCGCCCGATCGGACGCCGCGGACCGCCGCATCGCTCCGGCGAGCGCTCGGAGCGCACTCGCCGTCGGCGCGCCGGTCACCTCGGCCACGCGGAGGACCGCCGCCACGTCATCCCACGCGGGAGCCCCGGTGGGCGCGCGACGCGACGACCGGGAAGGTGTCCTGGCTGCGGACCCGCCGCCCGCCGGCGGCCACCCTGCGGATCGGGCCGCAGCCGACCGTGGCACGCGCCCGGTCGACAACCCCGCCGGCAGACCACCGACGAGCTCCCACGCGCGGCCTGGCGGGACTCCCGACGCGACCAGGGTCGCGACCCGGTCGAGCATCCGCGCGCCCGATGCGCCGTCCACCGCGGGACGAGCACGCGAACCCGCGCCGGCAGCCCCGGTCACCCGACCAGCGAGCAACCCAGCAGCACGCGCACCACGAGCACGAGCACCAGCACCAGCACCAGCACCAGCACCAGCACCACGACCAACGCCAGCACCCGCCTCCACCCGTCCGCGCGACACCCCCGATCACCGCAACCCGTCGACGCGACGGACGTCGAGCCTCCCGTCCGGGCGCGTCCGCAACTCCCCCACCTGCGTGAGCCGTCGCCGACCACCCCGGCGCTCGAGGTGCAGGACCAGGTCGAACGCACTGACCGCCTGCCGAGCGAGCGCCGTCGGGTCCAGCCCGGCGAGCGCACCGAGCGCCTCCAACCGTGCCCCGACATCGTCGATCCCGTTCGCGTGCAGGGTCCCCGCCCCACCGTCGTGTCCGGTGTTGAGCGCGGACATGAGCTCGCGGACCTCGGCACCGCGGCACTCCCCCACCACGAGCCGGTCGGGACGCATCCGCAGGGCTTCGCGGACCAGGCGGTCGAGCCCGATCGCGCCGGCGCCCTCCGCGTTGGCCTGCCGGGCCTCGAGCGCGACGACGTGCGGGTGGGCGACGCGGAGTTCGGCGACGTCCTCCACGGTCACGATGCGCTCGTCGGCCGGGACGGCGGACAAGATGGCGCCGAGCATCGTCGTCTTCCCGCTCGCGGTCGCACCGGTCACGAGCACGTTGCGCCGCTCCCGCACGGCGCGGTCGACGACCGATCGGGGCACACGAGCGAAGACGCCGCCGCGCTCGAGGACGTCCAGGGTCGGCCGCTCGGGACGCGGCAGCCGGATCGAGACGGCCGTGCCGTGCACCGAGACCGGTGCGAGGACCACGTGCACCCGGATGCCGTCACCGTGCCGCACATCGGCGCAGGGCGTGGTCTCGTCGACGTGTCGTCCGCCGCGGGCGACCAGGCGTGTCGCCAGGTCCCGCGCCCGTTGTTCCGAGAGTCGTGGCCCGACCGCCTGCAGCCCCGCCCCGCGGTCGACCCAGGTGCCGACGCCCCCGAGGACCAGGACGTCGGTGACCGCACCGTCCGCGACGAGCACGGCGAGTTCCTCGAACTCGTCTGCTGCGAGGTCGCGGGGGCGAGCGGGTGATCTCGTACCCGGCAGGAACGGCGGCGTGGCGCGGTGACGGTGCATGACGGCCGACCGTACTGACGGCCGCACGCGTCGCCGCGCCCTCAGGAGTCTGCTGTGCAGAACGCTCCGCATCCCCACCAACGGGCACGTTTGTACCCCATCGTGATCACGCGTACCCCACAGCGCGTCAGAATTCGTACCACCCGCGTACGGTCTGGCCACGATGACCGGCGCGACGAGCGGAGATCGAACCGGGTGCGCGGACCCGACCGTCCGACCGAGCGACTTCATGCGCCCACATGGACCGGTCTGTCCACTCTTCGGCGAGAACATGCGGATCGCGCGGCAGACCTGACCGGCGCGAGGCTCCGTGGTAACGGATCTCGACCGGGAAAACAGAAGAGGCGGCACCGGTTGGGGGGAACAGGTGCCGCCTTGACAACGGGGGATTGGGGGGAATCCGATCCGATGCCGCCGGAAACGAGTCCAGCAAGATCTACTGTACCCCACGAAGCGCCCCGGTGGGCAACCCCGACACGCGATGCGGCTGTCCGGACGAGGGGTAGTCTCCGACTGCACCCAGCGGCCGCAACGACGCGAAAGGACACCGATGTCCACTCCGACCCAGACCGAACCCCGTCACGAGGACGGCCCGACGTTCCCGCCGACGCCCGAGTTCGTCGCGGACGCGGTCGCCCACGAGGACCTGCACGAAGCCGCCACCGCCGACCGCGAGGCGTTCTGGGCGCAGCAGTCCCGCGACCTCCTGGAGTGGCGGACTCCCTTCACGCGGACGCTCGACTGGTCGGGCGCGCCGTTCGCGAAGTGGTTCGACGACGGGACGCTCAACGTCGCGGAGAACTGCCTGGACCGGCACGTCCGCGCGGGCAACGGTGACCGGGTTGCGATCCACTTCGAGGGCGCCCCCGGCGACACCCGGCGCATCACGTACGCCGAGCTGACGGCCGAGGTCCAACGCGCGGCCAACATGCTGACCGACCTCGGGGTGGAGCAGGGCGACCGGGTCGTCGTCTACCTGCCCCTGATCCCCGAGGCCGTCGTCACCATGCTCGCGATCGCCCGCATCGGCGCGATCCACTCCGTCGTCTTCGGCGGGTTCAGCGCAGAGAGCCTGCGCGCACGCATCGAGGACGCGGGCGCGAAGCTCGTCGTGACGGCCGACGGCGGATGGCGCCGCGGCGCGGTCTCCCCGCTGAAGCCCGCCGTCGACGAGGCGCTCGCGGGCGAGGGCACCGACAGCGTAGAACACGTCCTGGTGGTCAAGCGCGGCGGCAACGACGTCGACTGGCACGACCGTGACCTGTGGTGGCACGACGAACTCGCGAAGGCCGCGCCCGAGCACGTCGCCGAGGCCTTCCCCGCCGAGACCCCCCTGTTCATCCTGTACACGTCGGGCACGACCGGGAAGCCGAAGGGCATCGTCCACACGTCGGGCGGCTACCTGACCCAGGCGGCGTACACGCACCGGAACGTGTTCGACATGCACCCGGAGAAGGACGTGTACTGGTGCACGGCCGACATCGGGTGGGTCACCGGGCACTCCTACGTCGTCTACGGCCCCCTGGCGAACGGCGTGACCCAGGTCCTCTACGAGGGCACGCCGGACGAGCCGAAGCCCGGCCGCTGGTGGGACATCGTGGACGCGTACGGCGTCACGGTCCTCTACACGGCCCCGACCGCGGTCCGCGCCGCGATGAAGGCCGGACGCGCGATCCCGGAGGCGCGCAGCCTGGAGACGCTCCGCCTGCTCGGCAGCGTCGGCGAGCCGATCAACCCCGAGGCCTGGCACTGGTACCGGCAGGTCATCGGCCACGACCGCACCCCGATCGTCGACACCTGGTGGCAGACCGAGACGGGCGCCATCATGATCTCGGCACTGCCCGGCGTCACGAAGCTCAAACCGGGCGCAGCACAGACGCCCCTGCCCGGCATCGTCGCCGAGATCGTCGACGACGAGGGCAACCGCACCGAACCCGGTGCCAGTGGCTACCTCACGATCACCGAACCGTGGCCGTCGATGGCCCGCGGCATCTGGGGTGACCCGGACCGGTTCGTCGAGACGTACTGGTCGCGGTTCCCCGGCCGGTACTTCGCCGGTGACGGCGCTCGCCTCGACGGCCAGGGCGACATCTGGGTGCAGGGCCGCGTCGACGACGTCATGAACGTGTCCGGCCACCGACTGTCGACGGCCGAGATCGAGTCCGCGCTCGTCGGCCACGAGGGCGTCGCCGAGGCAGCCGTCGTGGGTGCCGCCGACGAGACCACGGGGCAGGCGGTCGTCGCGTTCGTGATCCTCACGACCGAGGCGGCCGCAGGAGTCGACCGCGACGCCGCAGCCGCCGAACTGCGTGCCTGGGTCGGGACGCGCATCGGCGCGATCGCGAAGCCCCGGCAGGTCGTGGTCGTCCCCGAGTTGCCGAAGACGCGGTCCGGCAAGATCATGCGTCGCCTCCTCCGCGACGCGGCCGAGGGGCGTCGCATCGGCGACACGACCACGCTGGCGGACCCGACGATCATGGCGACCATCGCGGAACTGATGTAGTCCCGGGAACGGCAGCAGGGCCTCCCGTCCGTCTGGACTGGAGGCCCTGCTCACGTGCTCTGCGCGCGTCGCGCGCGCTGTCGGTTCAGTCCGTCAGCTCGACGACCAACTCCACCTCGACGGGGGAATCGAGCGGCAGCACCGCGACGCCGACCGCGCTCCGCGCGTGGACACCGGCGTCACCGAACACGTCGCCGACGAGCATCGAAGCACCGTTCGCGACACCGGGCTGACCGGTGAAGGACGGGTCGGAGGCGACGAACACCGTCAGCTTGACGACCCGGGCGACCCGGTCGAGCGACCCGGCGACCGACTGCACAGCGGCGAGGGCGTTGAGGGCCGCCACGCGTGCCTGCTCGGCGGCGGTCTCGGCGTCGACCGCTCCGCCCACCTTGCCCGTCACGGGGAGCGATCCCTCGACGAACGGCAACTGGCCGGACGTGTAGACGTACCGACCAGTGACGACCGCGGGCACGTAGGCGGCGACGGGAGCGGCGACCGCGGGGACGGTCAGACCGAGCTCGATGAGCCGTTCGGCGACGCTCATGCCTGGGCCTTCGGGCGCTTCAGGTAGGCCACGAGCCCGCCCTCGGGGCCGGTCACGACCTGGACCAGTTCCCACCCCTCGTCACCGAAGTTGTTGAGGATGGCCGTGGTGTTGTGGATGATCAACGGCGTCGTGAGGTATTCCCAGCGCATCATGCGGTTCCTTGCCAGCCTTTCAGCCATCGGTGTCGTTTAGGCTGCATCCTATGTCTGCCCAGAAGACGTCTGCCTCGCGGACCAAGCCCGCCTCTGCCGTCGGGGCCTTCGTCGGATTCGTCGGGTTCAGCGTGCTCGCCGGCCTGCTCGTGACGATCGGGGTGACGCCGGCCATCGCGGTCGCCGGTGTCACCACCACGTCGACGATCGGCGTGTTCGAGTCCCTGCCGGAGTACATCGAGATCGGTGACCTCCCGCAGCGCAACGAGCTCTACGCGTACCAGGGCGGCAAGTCCGTGCACTTCGCGACGGTCTACGACCAGAACCGTGAAGAGCTCGACTACTCGCAGATCAGCCCGCAGCTGAAGAACGCCGCCATCGACGGCGAGGACAAGCGGTTCTGGACCCATGGTGGCGTCGACATGACGTCGATCGTCCGCGCCGGTGTCGGCAGCCTGGCCGGTGGCCTCGGCGAATCCGGTGGTGGCTCGACGCTCACGATGCAGCTCGTCCGCAACATCAAGATGCAGCAGGCGCTCGAGCTCCCCACGCAGGAAGCCCGCACCAAGGCCTACAACGACGCGGTCAAGCAGACCATCCCCCGCAAGCTCGAGGAGATGAAGCTCGCGATCGGCCTCGCGAAGAAGTACTCGAAGAAGGACATCCTCACCGGGTACCTCAACATCGCGTACTTCGGCGACCAGACGTACGGCGTGCAGGCCGCCGCGCAGCACTACTTCAACAAGTCGGCAGCAAACCTGACCCCGGCCGAGGCCGCCTCGATCCTCGCGATCGTGCAGTCGCCGAACACACGCAACCTGTCCACGCCGAAGAACTTCGACGCGAACCAGGCCCGCCGCGACGTCATCCTCAAGTCGATGTACGCGCAGAAGCACCTGACGAAGGCCGAGTTCACCCAGGCCATCACGTCCAAGCCCGCGTCGTACGTGCACCTCACGAACCCGACGCAGGGCTGCCGCGCATCGGTCGGCGACGGCTCGCAGTTCTTCTGCGACTACGCCGTCAAGGTCGTGAAGGAGATGTCCCAGCTCGGTGCCACCCAGAAGGACCGCGACACGGCCTGGCGCAACGGTGGGTACAAGATCCAGACGACGCTGAACATCGATCTGAACGCGCAGCAGAAGCAGCTCCTGAACACGTACGACAACAAGGCGGAGACCGCACTGCAGCTCGGCGCGACGCTCGACTCGGTCGAGGCCGGCACCGGACGTGTCCTGACGATGGCGCAGAACAAGGACTTCGACCAGTCCGTGCAGTCTCCGCCGACCGCGACGTCGCTGAACTACAGCGTCGACTTCAAGTACGGCGGGTCGGTCGGTTTCCAGACCGGCTCGACGTTCAAGGCCTTCACGCTCATGGACTGGATCAAGGCCGGTCACGGGCTGAACGAGACGGTGAACGGCACCGCCCGCACCGTATCTCCGTGGACGAAGTGCGGGCAGACCGACTACACGCCGTTCCCGGTTCACAACGACTCCCCCGGCGAGGACGGCAACTACAGCGTCATCGGTGCCACCGCGAAGTCCGTCAACGGCGCGTTCGCGTCGATGGCCCAGAAGCTCGATCTCTGTGACATCAAGACGATGGCGCAGAACTTCGGCGTCCACCTGTCCAAGGGCGGCGAGATCCGCGACAACCCGTCGTTCATCCTCGGGACGAACGAGATCGCCCCGCTGACCATGGCTGCGGCGTACGCGGGCATCGCGAACAACGGGATCTTCTGCACGCCGATCGCGATCGATCAGATCACCAACGCGGCGGGCAAGAAGCTCGGTGGTCAGAGCAAGGACTGCAAGCAGGCCGTCGACCCCTCGGTGGCGCAGACTGCGATCTACGCCATGAAGCGCACGATCACGGGCGGCACGGCCGTCGGTGCTCAGACGTACGACGGACAGCAGCTGTTCGCCAAGACCGGAACCACCGACGAGGCCGAGCAGATCTGGCTCGTCGGTGCGAACACGCGAGTCGCCACGGCCTACTGGCAGGGCAACACCGACGGCAAGAAGATCAACCTGCGCCACTACGCGAACGGGGTCGGCGGCACCTACGCCGGCGCCCGCGCCGACGTCTGGCGCCAAGCCCAGACACCGATCAACGCGGCGTACCCGGGCGGGGCCTTCACCGACCCGGCGCCCGCGGAGATCCGCGGCAACAGCCTCCCGGTCCCGAACCTCGCCGGGAAGTCGGCCGCCGACGCGCAGTCGATCCTCGCCTCGTCGGGACTGACGTTCGTCGACGGCGGCACCCAGCCCGGGAGCGCCGCCGCGGGAACGGTGTCGTCCACCTCTCCGGCGGCCGGATCGTTCGTGTCGAAGGGCTCGAGCGTCACCGTGTACTCGTCCGACGGGTCAGAAGTGGCCGTGCCGGCGATCCCCGGCAAGTCCCTGAACGATGCCCGTGCCGAGCTGAACCAAGCCGGGTTCACGAACGTCGCGATCGCGTCGACGTACGAGAAGGGCGGCGGGAACAAGGAGTGCCGTGTCGCCGCGGTCGACCCCGGCGTGAACACCACCGTGACGAAGGACACCGCCGTGACCCTGAAGCTGTTCGGCGACAAGGACGGCAAGGCACCGGAGCGCTGCAAGTGAGCCGCGGTCGCGCCGGACTCGGGGTCATCGCAGCCGGTGCGGCCGTGGGCGCGGCCACCGCGGCATGGGGCACGCTCGTCGAGCGCCGACGGTTCGGCGTCCGATGGGAGACCGTCCCGATCCTGGCGCCCGGTTCCCGCGACATCACGGTCCTGCACCTCTCCGACATCCACATGGCCCCGTGGCAGGCGGACAAGCAGCAGTGGCTCCGCGACCTCAGCCTGGTCGAGCCCGACTTCGTGGTGAACACCGGCGACAACCTCGGTCACCCCACCGCGAACGCCGCCGTCGAGTACGCGCTCGAACCCTTCCGGGGCGTCCCCGGGGCGTTCGCGTACGGGTCGAACGACTTCTACGGACCCTCGCCCCGCAACCCGCTGAAGTACTTCTCCGGCCCGAGCAGGATGCGGTCGGACAGCCGGCCGGTCCAGCTCGACATCGACCGGCAGACGGCGTTCTTCGAATCGCTCGGCTGGCTCGACGTCAACGACCACGCACACGCCATCGAGCTGCGCGGGTCGCGACTCGAACTCTTCGGGACGTCGGACGCCCACCGGGGCTGGGACCGGCTGGACCTGCTCCCGACCAACGTCGACGAGATGCGCAGCGACGTCCCGTGGTCCGAGGACGAGGACGGCCCCTCCCCCGTCGCCATCGGGATCACGCACGCCCCGTACCGCCGCGTGCTCGACGCGTTCGTCACCCAGGGCGCCGACATCGTCTTCGCCGGCCACACGCACGGCGGCCAGGTCGCGGTCCCCGGGGTCGGTGCGCTCGTCACGAATTGCGACCTCCCGCGTCGGTACGCCAGCGGCCTGCACAAGTGGCAGCACCGCGGACACTGGTCGTGGCTCGAGGTGTCCGCCGGGCTCGGGACGTCGATCTACGCCCCCGTGCGCTTCGCCGTCCGGCCCGAAGCCGTCGTCGTCACCCTGACCGCACGGGCGGGCTGACCCGGCCCGGCTCGACGCGCCCGGGAGTTCTCTCGGTGGTCATCAGGACGCCGAACATCGGATAGACTTCTTGGGTTGCTCCGGTACGGAGTGACCACACCGCGGGGTGTGGCGCAGCTTGGTAGCGCGCCTCGTTCGGGACGAGGAGGTCGCAGGTTCAAATCCTGTCACCCCGACACTGTGTTGAGACAGTGATCACGTCAGGCCCTGGTTCTCCGGAACCGGGGCCTGACGTTCTTCCCGGGGGACCAGCCCGGGCGATCGAGTGCCCGCGAGCATGCACCGAACGACACAACCAGGCGCCGCTGGGCCGCACGCCCCCGCCCGTCCCGTTACCCTGACTGCGACATGCAGATCCCCGAGCGCCTCTCCCCCGTCCTCGAACGCATCGGCGCCGCGTTCCCCGCACTCCGCGACGACCCGACGATGGCGGCGAGCCTGGTGGAGAACGTGTCATCGATGCTGGCCGACGCGGTCCGCCGGTACACGCAGGGCGAGGACCGTTCGATCACGAGCGACCAGTTGCTCGCGGACGAACACCTGGCCACGGGGGCCCTGCACGCCGAACGCATGCAACACCCGGCAGGCGCCATGCTCGCGGCCGAGGTCCTGTTCGACGAGTACCTCCCCGTCTTCGTCGACGAGGTCGGTGCCACGACGACGGCGGAGTTGCTGCGAGCCTCCCGGGCACTCCACGCCGGGATCTGGAGCCGCTTCCCCGCGGGAGCGGTCGCCTACACCGAGGCTCTGCGACAACGCGTCACTACGGCGAACCTGGAATCGCGGGCGCAGGTCGGGCGGGATCTGCACGACCGGGTGGCGCACGGCATCCTCGCCGGGCTGCAGCGCATCGACCTCGCGTTGCTCACCGACCCCCCGTCCTCCGAGCGCGTCGCGTTGCTCGACGCGGCCGCGTCCCAACTCCGCCGTGCCCTCGGTGACGTGCAGGACCTCGCCGTCGCGCTCCACGCACGGGTCGGCGACGACGTCCTGGACGCTGCACTCGTCCGGCACGTCAGGGACATGTTCCCGAACAGCGACCGGGTCGCGGTCGAGTCGGTCGGAACGCCGGTCCCCCTCGCGAACTGGCGAGCGGAGGAATCGCTCACCATCATCCTCGAAGCACTCATGAACTGGTCGAAACACGCCAGCGACGCAGCGGTGCGGGTCCGGTTCGAATGGCAGCCCGATCACGTGACGGTGACCGTGCACGACGACGGCCCGGGGTTCGACACGACCACGGTGGCGGAGGGACGGCTCGGGCAGCGGTCGATGCACGAGCGGGCCGCGCTCATCGACGCCCGGCTCGACGTCAGCAGCACGATGGGCGCAGGCACCACGGTCACGATCGTCATCCCGAAGGGAGCGATGTGACCCCGCCGATCACACACGTGGCGATCGTCGACGACCACCGGCTCTTCCGCGAGGGGCTCGCGACGCTCCTCGCCGCGGTGCCGACCATTCGCGTCATCGCGCACGGGGAGCACCCGTCGGACGTACTCGACTCCCCCGAAGCCGCGGCAATCGACGTCCTGCTGCTCGACGTCGAACTCGACGGGCCTCCCGCTCGCACGACGATCGCGACCGTCCGGCGGAACCATCCGGACATCGCCGTCGTCGTGCTCACCATGCACCGCGACGCCGTCCTGCGCCGGGCGCTCCTGGACGCGGGTGCGGTCGACTTCGTCACGAAGGACACCCCCAGCCGCGAGCTCGTCGACCGCATCGTCCGGGCGACGAGGATCGATGCCGCGCCGGTCACGTTCCCGATCGACCTCGTCACCGAGGCCCGGGCCGGCACGCCGCTCAGCGACCGCGAGATCGAGGTCCTCCGCCTCATCGCCGCAGCCCGATCGAACGCCGAGATCGCCGCCGACCTCGGGCTCGCCGTCGGCACGGTGAAGCGGCACGTCTACAACGTCTTCCGGAAGCTCGACGTCGGGTCACGGGTGGCCGCCATCGCCGCGGCCACCCGGCTCGGCCTGCTGGCGTAGCGTCCGGACGGATGGGCTCCACCGCAGGGCACAGGTCCAGCAGCCGGACGAGCCGACGCGCAGCACGACCACCCGGACCGACGCGCAGCACGACCACCCGGACCGACGCGCGGATAGACCGCGCGGATAGACCGCGCGGACCGACCGCTCGCCCGGCTGTGCGGGCCGACTGCTAGACCGTCGCGCCCGCCGGCACCAACCGGCCCTCGGCGTGCAGCGCCGCCACGACGTCGAGCGCCTGGTGGCGGTACCGCGCCTGCGCAGCACCCGGAGCGACGATCACGCCGTCCGCCCCGGTGGACGCGACGAGCGCGTTGATCTTCGCCGCGACCTCGTCCCGGCTGCCGTACGCCTGCCGTTCCGTGCGCGCCGCGATGAACCGCCGTTCGAGGTCGGTGAACTCGTACGCGCGGGCCTCGTCCATCGACACCGGCTGGGGCTTCATGCCCTGCCGCATCCGGATGAACGAGATCATGCCAGGAGCGCTCTGCTCGTCGATCACGTGCGGGTCCTCGTCGGTCACGACCTGCACGCCGATCAGGGCGTTCGGGGTCTGCCGGAAGCGCGACGGGCGGAACGAATCGCGGTAGAGGGCCAGCGCGGCTTCGGTGTTGTCCGAGGCGAAGTGGTGGGCGAAGGCGAACGAGACGCCGAGCGCGCCCGCGACCTGTGCGCTGTACCCGCTCGACCCGAGCAGCCAGAACTCCGGGACGTCCCCGTAGCCGGGCACGGCCTGGATGCGCGCGAGCGGGTTCTCGGGGTCCATCCCGGTGAAGAACCCGATGAGGTCCGCGAGCCGGTCGGGGAAGTCGTCCACGTCGAGCCGGTCGGTGCGACGGAGGGCCATCGCGGTCGCACCGTCGGTACCGGGTGCGCGGCCGAGACCGAGGTCGACGCGGTCGCCGTAGAGCGCCCGGAGCGTCCCGAACTGCTCCGCGATGACGAGCGGCGCGTGGTTCGGCAGCATCACGCCACCGGAACCGATGCGGATCGTCTTGGTCGCGGCGCCGACGGCGCTCAGCAGGACCGCGGGCGCCGACGAGGTGATCCCGGGCATGCCGTGGTGTTCCGCCACCCAGAACCGCTCGTACCCGAGATGCTCGGCGTGCACGGCCATGTCGATGGAGCCCTGCAGGGCTTCGGTGTTGGACTGGCCGTACTCACGGGTGGCCAGATCGAGGACGGACAGGTGCACAGAAGCGTCGCTCATGTGGACACCAACGTCCGGTCGCGCCGGGGCATTCCGATCAGCGGACCGGACGGTGGGGCCCGGCGCCGGTTCCGGCGCGACGCGCCAGCGGCATGGCGGTTGTGCCGGACGGGAGGCGCGGTGCGGGCCCGCACCGCGCCTCCCGTCCGTCAGGTGGTCACGCGCCGGCCGGCGCTGCGGTCAGTCGCCACGGCTGTCAGTCACCGGGGGCGTCAGTCACCGGGGGTGTCAGTCACCGGGGTGTCAGTCGCCGTCCAGGCGACCGCCGGACTCCGTCAGGTAGCAGTTGGCGCAGAGCGACTCGTACTCGACGTCGACGCCGTCGATGGCGACTTGCGAGCCGTCGAAGACGAACCGGCCGTCGACCTTCCGGGCGTTGAACACGGCCTTGCGTCCGCAGCGACAGATGGTCTTGAGCTCCTCGAGGGAGTGCGCGACCTCGAGCAACCGCGCGCTGCCGGGGAACGCCTCGGTCCGGAAGTCGGTGCGGATGCCGTACGCGATCACCGGGATCTCGTCGAGCACCGCGACCCGCAGCAGGTCGTCGACCTGCCTGGGGGTGAGGAACTGCGCCTCGTCGACGAGCACGCAACTGACCGGCCGGACCATGCCGTCGAGCCGATCCGAGACCGGGTCGGTCGCGCCCGCTTCGGTCACGGCGCGACGGACGTCGGCATCGGGTGCGAACACCAGGTCGACCGTTCGGCTGACTCCGAGGCGCGACAGGATCTCCCGATCACCCTTCGTGTCCACCGCCGGCTTCGCGAGCAGCACCCGGTGCCCACGCTCTTCGTAGTTGAACGCGGCCTGCAGCAGCCCGGTGCTCTTGCCGCTGTTCATCGCGCCGTAGCGGAAGTAGAGCTTCGCCACTACGCGAGGAACCCGTCCTCTGCCGCACGGCGGATCAGGTCCGACTTCTTCGACGCCGGCCGGCCGACCTTGCTGTACTTCTCGCGGACACGACGCAGGTACGTCTTCGCGGTCTCGTACTGCACGTTCATCTGCGCGGCGACCTCGTTCGTGGAGTACCCGGAGACGTACAGCCGGAGCGCTTCTTCCTCACCGTGGCTGAGCTTCGGGCGCTGGTGCGCGCTCGCTCCTGTGGGCAGCGGTCGCCAGTCCCGCTGCGGCGGGGTCTCGCGGGAGACGCCCATGATCTCGCGGGCGACGTCCATGACCTCGCGCATCGGCAGCGACTTCGACAGGAACGCCGCGGCCCCGGCGGCGAGCGCGCGGTCGCGGGACTCACGGCTGTCGACGCTCGAGAGCACGATGACCTTCGCGCCGGCCGCGCGACACGTGCGCACCCGGGCCTCGATCGAGACGGGCTCCTTGAGCTGGAAGTCCAGGAACACCAGGTCCGTCGGGAAGTTGTCGCTGTGGACCATCTCGAGCCAGGTGTGCGCGGTGAGGGCCAGGTCGAAGTCGAAGGCGTTCACCGCGATCCAGCTGGACAGCGAGTCGAGCAGGACCTCGTGGTCGTCGAGGATGGCCAGCCGGACACGTCGGGTCCCCGGAGTCGGCAAGGCCCCGAACCCCTCGGTGAGCCTGTTCGGGTCAGTGCTGGTCATAGGAGAACCTTAGTGCGAGAGCGGATGGGCGGACGGAGACGTCGAGGTCGGGGAACGTCACGCGGAGGACCGCGAAGTAGGGGTCGAACGTGCGGTGGATGCCGACGTCCGAGTCGGCCACGGCGACGTCGAGGTCGATGCCGATCCGCCGACCCTCCACGCGGCGGACCCGCACCCGGAACCC
This sequence comes from Curtobacterium sp. ISL-83, assembly GCF_018613895.1. GTDB lineage: Bacteria > Actinomycetota > Actinomycetes > Actinomycetales > Microbacteriaceae > Curtobacterium. Next base: position 54,349 of record NZ_JAGGPH010000011.1, on the reverse strand, counting down.
GGCGGGGTCGACCGTGGAGGCGCGGAGCGCGGCCCGCAGGAACGTCCGGACCACGGTGCGCTGGTCGGCGTCGAGGGTCGCGATGAGTCCGTCCGGGTCGTCGACGGTGGCGGCTGATCCGCCCTCGGCGACGACCGCGTACTCGAACCACGTGCGGTCGGCGTCCGCCACCATCGCGCGACGGATGCCGTCCGCGATCGCGCTGGCCCGGGACCGGTCGGCGTCGGTGATCTCGTCGCGGGTGCGGAGCTCCGCGAAGAACGGGGCGACGTCGCGGATCAGGATCGTCGAGCGGTCGCGCTGCACGCTCTCCGCGATGCCGTCGCGGTCCGCTCGCGCCACCGAGTAGGACCCCGCACGGATCTGCACGCGCTCGGCCAGGCCGGCGAACGTCCACGCGAAGGCGACCGACGCACCGGTGAGGATCAGGGTGGGTGCGGCGGCGAGGAACGCCGCCACGACGACCGGCACCTCGAGCGGGAACACCGCGTTCACCGCCCCTGCGGCGACGGCATCGACCACCGCGAGCACCAGCCCGCCGATCGCCAGGTCGCCCCAGGGTCGGTAGGGCGCGACCATCACGATGCCGGTGGCGGTCAGCAGCGCCATGAAGTCGTTCATCGCGCTGCTGTCCGGGCCCCACTGTGCGGCGGTGCTCGTGACGGATGCCAGGCCCAGGAGCACCACGTGCGCGACGAAGGCCCACCGTGGGAACGGTGCGCGGAACGGGCTGGACGCGGTCACCACGACGGCGCCGGACGCGGCGACGAGCAGGACGGTCAGGGCGCTGAGCGTCGGGCTGCCGGTGACGTCGCGGTCGAACACCGACGCCACGATCGCCCACAACACGCCGGCGGCACCGAGCCCGATCGCCATCGGCCGCGAGCCCATCGCCCCGAGCGGGTCGTACTGCTGCGCCGTACGGCTGCCCCCGGCTCGGGCGGTCTCGCCGCCACGGCGTCGCGCGCGGGACTCCGAACCCGTGCGCCGGGCACCGGGTGTCGTCGAGCGGGTCATCGGACCGCCCCGTGCTCGTCGCCGCTGGTCCGGGCAGCGGCACAGTCCGGACCGTCCAGGTGTCCGTACGACTGCTCCGCGCCGGGCGCGACCGGTTCGGCCTGTCGGTGCGCGGCATCCGCCCCGTCGAGTTCGTCGACGCCACCGAGTTCATCGAGATCGTCGACGTCCCGGGGTTCGTCGAGTCCGTCGGGCACGGACGGGGTGCCGTACGGCACGGTCATCATCACGCTCGTGCCGGACCCCGGCGACGACCACACCTGGACGTCACCGCCGACCCGGGCGATGCGCTCCCGCACCGAGCCCCGGAGGCCCATCCGGTCCGCACCCGTCGACCGCTCGTCGAACCCGCGACCGTCGTCGACGACCATCACCGTGCACGCCGCCTGGTCGTGGAAGACACTGACCTCGGCCGCGTCCGTCCCCGCGTGCTTCTGGACGTTCGCCAGGCACGCACCGACGGCTCGCACGAGCGCGGCGACCGACGCGGGTTCCAGCCGGGCGATCGACGCCGGCTCCCCGGTGACCGTGACGTCGAGCCCGAGGGCCCGGTGGTCCGCGACCACGCGCTCGAACGCCGCGACGGCTGCTTCGGGAACCGGTGGTTCGTCGGCCGCCAGCCACTTGCGACCGGTGAGCATGGCGACGTCCGACTCGATCGTCCGCGCCAGGTGGGCGTCGATGGGGCCCGCGGGTGCGAGCGCGATCGCACTGAGGTGGTTCAGCACGGTGTCGTGCAGGATCGCGGAGGCCTCGGCCTCGACGCCGGCGCGGTAGGCCGAGACGTGCTCCTCGCGCGCCGAGCGGAGGAGCTCCGGCTGCACGCGCTGGGACCGCGGGGTGTTGCGGCTGGTGATCAGGACGAGGGCGACCACGAAGGCGAGCGTCACCCACGCCAGCACGAGGGGGTGCGCCTGCCCACCGGCCTGCACGACCGCCAGCGTCGTCGCGACCCGGCCGACCACGAACCCTGCGAACGACCACGCCACGACGCGCCGCGGGACGGCACCGGCGCCGCCGACGAGGATGAGCGGGATCACCACCAGGGACAACAGGTACGACGACACCCAGGGCACCGGGACCTGCGACTGCACGACCCGACCGAACCACCATGCGCAGACGCCGCCGATGAGCAGGAACGCCACGGCCGACCGCCAGGTCCCGAACTGCACGTGCACACCGATCATCGCGAGCATCGGCACCAGCGCGAGCACAGCACCGATCACCGCGACGTGCGGGTCCGCGAACCGGTAGCAGACCAGTGCCAGGCCGGCCGCGATCAGGGACCCGATCGCCGCCGCGTGGAACGCCCGCACGGTCGACCATGCATTCACGCGCGGGGCGAGATGCGTGGGGATGCCGAGCACGGGTCGATGGTCCTTCCGGGGAGACGGTGCCGCCGACCACCACCGCGCCGGACGAGGAGCGATCGTGTACCCCGAAACGAGATGCCTTCGGCGACGTGCTCGATGATACCGGCAGCATCTGATCGTGACTGTCCCCCGAACGCGGTCGACCGTACCCGGCCGGGCCGGACCGTCAGAACAGCGTCGCCGTCCCGGTCGGCCGGAGCAGCCGCCGGTCGAACCCCGGATCCGCTCGCTTCAGGGGCGAGGTCGCCGGTACGGACTGCTCGACGAAGGGCGACGGACCGTCCGAGAACCCCATCGAACCGGTGGCGGGGTCGACCCGGCCGAGGCCGACCCCGTGGGACCGCAGGATCGGACGGATGCGCTCGGCGAGCCACCGCCGGTAGTCCTTCGGGGCGTAGGTGTTGTCGAGGTACATCGAGCGGTACCGCGCCACGAGGTCCGGGTGCGTGCGGCCGAGCCATTCGAACCACCACGGCTTCACCCCGGGGCGCAGATGGAGTGCCGAGTACGTGACACTCGTCGCGCCGGCCGCCGCCGCCCGGCCGACGGCGTCGTCGAGGTGCGCCCGGGTGTCGGTGATGTACGGCAGCACCGGCATGAGGAACACCGAGCAGTCGAGCCCGGCGTCGCGGACCGCCCGCACGGTCGCGAGGCGAGCGGACGTCGTCGGCGTCCCGGGCTCGACGGTCTGCTGCAGGTCGTCGTCGTACACCGCGATCGACATCGCGAGGTCGACGCGCACCCGCTCCGCCGCCGTGGCCAGCAGCGGCAGGTCGCGCCGCAGCAGGGTGCCCTTCGTCAGGATGCTGAACGGTGTGCCCGACGCCGCCAGCGCCTCGATCACGCCGGGCATCAACCGGTAGCGCCCCTCGGCACGCTGGTACGGATCGGTGTTCGTGCCGAGTGCGACCGGGTGCCGGTCCCACGAGGGCTTGGCGAGTTCGCGGGCGAGGACCTCGGCGACGTTGGTCTTCACGACGATCTGCTGGTCGAAGTCCGCTCCCCCGTCGAACTCCAGGTAGGTGTGGGTCGGGCGCGCGAAGCAGTACACGCACGCGTGGCTGCACCCGCGGTACGGGTTGATCGTCCACCCGTAGGCATCACCGCTGCCGTCCGCGGAGGGCACCCGGTTCAGGGCGCTCTTCGCGAGGACCTCGTGGAAGGTCACCCCCGCGAACTCCGGCGTCGTCACACTCCGGACGAGGCCACTGTTCGACTCGAGCCCGGGCAGGGCGTCATCCCGCTCGGCATCGATCGCCTGTCCACTCCATCGCATGCGTTCATTCGAACACACGTTCGAACACCGTGCAAGCCGACGGCGCTCGGCGGGTCGGTCAGTGGTGCAGGCCGAGGACCTTCGCGGTGCGCACGAGCGTCTGGTCCGCGAGCTCCGGGTCGTCGCCGAGGTCCTGCCCGTAGGTCGGCACCATCTCGCGGACGACGGGTTCCCAGCGGTCCCAGCGGTCCGGGAAGCACCGGCGCAGCAAGCCGAACATGATCGGGACCGCCGTCGACGCCCCCGGGCTCGCCCCGAGGAGACCCGAGATCGACCCGTCGGCCGAGGTGATGACCTCGGTCCCGAACTGCAGGACGCCGCCCTTGGCCTTGTCCGGCTTGATCACCTGCACGCGCTGACCCGCGGTGATGCGGTGCCAGTTCTCCGGCTGGGCTGCGGGCATGAAGTCGCGGAGGGCTTCGAACTTGGTCTGCTTCGAGGCGAGGAGCTGCCCGACCAGGTACCGGACCAGGTCGAAGTTCGAGAACGCGACGCTGAGCATCGGCCGCAGGTTGTGCGGGCGGATGGACCGGAACAGGTCGAGCACCGAACCCTGCTTCAGGAACTTCGGGCTGAACCCCGCGTACGGGCCGAACATCAGCGACGAACTGCCGTCGACGATGCGGGTGTCGAGGTGCGGGACCGACATCGGCGGCGCCCCGACGCTCGCCTTGCCGTAGACCTTCGCCGCGTGCTTCTGCACGACCTCCGGATCGTCGGTGCGCAGGAACTCGCCCGACACCGGGAAGCCGCCGTACCCGCGGATCTCCGGGATGCCGGACTTCTGCAGCAGGTGCAGTGCCCCACCGCCGGCCCCGACGAACACGAACCGTGCGGCGATGCGCTCCGTCGACCGCCCGATCTCGTTGCGGACGTCGAGCACCCACCCGTCGGAGACCTTCGAACGGGTGAGGTTGCGCACCTGGTGCGAGGGCTCGAACTCGACCCCGTCGAGCTCGAGCTGGTCGAAGAGCTGGCGCGTGAGTGACCCGAAGTCGACGTCGGAACCGGCGGCCGAGTACGTCGCCGCGATCGGCTGGTCCTTCTTGCGACCGGGGATGAGGGCGGGCGCCCACTTGCGGATCTGCTCGGCGTCGTCGGAGTACTCGAGTCCGGCGAACAGCGGGTGGTCCTTCATCGCTTCGTACCGGGCGCGCATGTACGCGACGTTCTCGGCACCCCAGACGAAGGAGATGTGCGGCGTCGGGTTGATGAAGTTCGACGGCTCCGGGAGCGTGCCGATCTCGACCAGGTGCGCCCAGAACTGGCGGGACACCTGGAACTGTTCGTTGACGGTGACGGCCTTCGCGATCTCGACGCGGCCGTCGGGGAGCTCGGGCGTGTAGTTGAGCTCGCACAGCGCGGAGTGGCCCGTCCCGGCGTTGTTCCACGGGTTCGAGGATTCCTGCGCGACGGTCCCGAGACGCTCGTACACACGGATGCGCCACGAGGGTTCGAGTCGGTGGATGATCGCGCCGAGCGTCGCGCTCATGATCCCCCCGCCGACGAGGACGACATCGATCGGTTCCACCTGCTTCGTTGCCACCAGACGATCCTCCTCCCGGCCGTCCCTGGTCGCTGCCTGGTGCGCTCCGCTACGCGGCGACCGTGCGTCGGGCGACGATCGTCTCGGCGATCTGCACCGCGTTCAGGGCGGCACCCTTCCGCAGGTTGTCGTTGCTCACGAACAGGGCGAGGCCGTGCCCCTCGGGCGCGGACTGGTCCGGCCGGATGCGGCCGACGAAGGTCGGGTCCTGCCCGGCGGCCTGCAGCGGCGTCGGGACCTCGGAGAGCTCGACCCCCGGCGCGTGCGCCAGCAGCTCGGTCGCCCGCTCGGGAGACAACGCACGCTCGAACTCGGCGTTGACCGAGATGGAGTGCCCGGTGAAGACCGGAACGCGGACGCAAGTGCCCGCGACGAGCAGGTCCGGGAGCTCGAGGATCTTGCGACTCTCGTTGCGGAGCTTCTTCTCCTCGTCGGTCTCGCCGAGTCCGTCGTCGACGATGCTGCCCGCGAGCGGGATCACGTCGAACGCGATCGGCCGGACGTACTTCACCGGCTCCGGGAACGTGACCGCCGAGCCGTCGTGGGTCAGCGCGGCCGGGTCCTGTTCGATCGCGGCGCGCGCCTGACCGAGCAGTTCCTCGACGCCGGCGAGACCGGACCCGGAGACCGCCTGGTACGTCGTCGCGACCAGCCGACGGAGACCCGCTTCGGTGTCGAGCACCTTGAGGACGGGCATGATCGCCATCGTCGTGCAGTTCGGGTTCGCGATGATGCCCTTCGGGGCGTGGTCGATCGCGTGCGGGTTGACCTCGCTGACGACGAGGGGCACGTCCGGGTCCATGCGCCAGGCGCTGGAATTGTCGACGACGATCGCGCCGGCTGCGGCAAACTTCGGTGCCAGTGCGCGGGACGCGGTCGCACCCGCCGAGAAGAGGGCGATGTCGATGCCGGACACGTCAGCGGCCTCGGAGTCCTCGACCACGATCTGCTCGCCGCGGAACGGCAGCGTGGTGCCGGCGGAACGGGCGCTCGCGAAGAACCGGACGCTCGTGGCCGGGAAGGCGCGCTCCTCGAGCAGGCGGCGCATCACGGCGCCGACCTGGCCGGTGGCGCCGACGACGGCGACGGTGAGGTCTGGGGTGGTCATGCGCGTGCTCCTAACGGCCGGTGCCGGCGTAGACGACGGCTTCGGTGTCGCCGTCGAGCCCGAAGGCCTCGTGCACGACACGGAGTGCCTCGTTGAGGGTGTCCGCCCGGGTGACGACCGAGATCCGGATCTCCGAGGTCGAGATCATCTCGATGTTGATCGATGCCTCGTGCAGGGCGCGGAACAGCTGCGCCGAGACACCGGCGTTCGTCCGCATGCCCGCACCGACCAGGGCGAGCTTGCCGATCTGGTCGTCGTACTGGATGCTCTCGTACCCGATGTCGGCCTTCGCGACCTCGAGCGCGGTCAGCACGCCCTGCCCTTGGTCCTTCGGCAGGGTGAACGAGATGTCCGTCCGACCGGAGACCGCCTCGGACACGTTCTGGACGATCATGTCGATGTTCGCACCGGCGCGCGCGACGATCGTGAAGATCTCGGCGGCCTTGCCCGGCTGGTCCGGGACCCCCACGACGGTGATCTTGCCCTCGGAGAGGTCTCCGGCGATGCCGGTGATGATCGGTTCTTCCACGGTTTCCCCTTCGGCAGGGTTGTAGACGATGGTGCCCTCGGCGTTGGAGAACGACGAGCGGACGTGCAGGGTGACGCCGTGCCGACGGGCGTACTCGACGGCACGGATGTAGAGGACCTTCGCGCCGGACGCGGCGAGTTCGAGCATCTCCTCGCTGGTGATGCGGTCGATCTTGCGGGCCTTCGGCACGACGCGGGGGTCGGCGGTGAAGATGCCGTCGACGTCGGTGTAGATCTCGCACACGTCGGCGTCGAGGGCTGCTGCGAGCGCGACCGCCGTCGTGTCCGAGCCGCCGCGGCCGAGCGTGGTGATCTCACCGGTCGTCCGGTTGAAGCCCTGGAACCCGGCGACGATCGCGACGTGCCCGGCGTCGAGCGCCTCGCGCACCCGCTTCGGCGTGACGTCGACGATGCGGGCCTTGCCGTGCTGGGCGTCGGTGAGCATGCCGGCCTGGCTGCCGGTGTACGACGAGGCTTCGACCCCGAGGCTCTTGATCGCCATCGCGAGGAGCGCCATCGAGATGCGCTCCCCCGCGGTCAGGAGCATGTCGAGCTCGCGGCCGGCCGGGATCGGAGTCACCGAGTGGGCGAGGTCGAGGAGCTCGTCCGTCGTGTCACCCATCGCCGAGACCGCCACGACGACGTCGTTGCCGGCCTTCTTCGTCTGGACGATCCGCTTCGCCACGCGCTTGATGCTCTCGGCGTCCGCGACGGAGGATCCACCGAACTTCTGCACGATCAAGGCCACTGGCTGGTACTCCCGGGACGACGGATCCGCGACGGTGACGCGGTTCGAACAATGCTAGACGGTGTTTCGGAGATGTTGCGTCGGGCGCCCGTGCACGCAACGATCGTGCGCGATAGCACCGCTCGCACCGGCCGCCAAGGTCGGGCGGGACGCTGTGCGGACGGCGGACCGGACTCGACGTGCTGTCAGCCGCCGACCACTCGCCGGCCCTCGAAGGCACGACCGAGCGTGACCTCGTCCGCGTACTCGAGGTCGCCACCGACCGGCAGCCCCGAGGCGAGCCTGGTCGTCCGGATCCCCATCGGGACGAGGAGTCGGCTGAGGTACGTCGCCGTCGCCTCGCCCTCGAGGTTCGGGTCCGTGGCGATGATCACCTCTTCCACGGTGCCGTCCGCGAGCCGGGTCAGGAGCTGCTGGATGCGGAGGTCGTCCGGACCGATGCCGTCGATCGGGCTGATCGCACCGCCGAGCACGTGGTACAGCCCGCGGAACTCCCGCGTGCGTTCGATGGCCGCCACGTCCTTCGCTTCCTCCACCACGCAGATCGTCGCGGGCGAGCGGCGCGGGTCACGGCAGATGCCGCACCGGACCGACTCGGTCACGTTGCCGCAGACCTCGCAGAACCGCACGCGCTCCTTGACGTCCGCGAGGAGTTCGGACAACCGGGTCGGGTCGAACGACTCGGTCTGCAGGATGTGGAACGCGATGCGCTGTGCCGACTTCGGGCCGATGCCCGGCAGACGGCCGAACTCGTCGATGAGGTCCTGGACGATGCCGTCGTACATCAGGCGCCTTCCTCGTGCAGGGACGTCTCTTCGATGAACTGCGCGCCGAGGATCTCACGGACCACGGCCTCGCCGTAGCGGCCCGCGACCGCGGCGCGGTGGACCTGGGGACCCGGGGTGCTCGGCGACGGGGTGGACCGGGTCGGAGCGGCGGCACCGGTGGGACCAGCGCCGACGGGACCGGCACCGGCGGCCGGAGCGGTCGTGGGACGGGCGGTCGTGGGGCGGGCGGTCGTCGAGGGACGAGCGCCCGCTCCGCCGGCAGGCGGCCGGGATCCACGACCGTGGCCGGGATCGGGGAAGGGCGCAGCATCGTCGTACGGGTCGTCGTCGAGCGGGTAGTCGTCGACCGGGACGTCCGGGGTCGCGCCGGCCGGGACGGGAGGCGCGACCGCGGCCGACGGGGCTGCTGCCGGTGTGCCGGTGGCCGGTTCGGACGGACGGCCGACCGCCGCGGTCGCCGCCGGCTGCTGGCGGTCACCGGTGCGTTCCGCAGGTGCCGTGGCGGCCCCGGCCGGAGCGCTGCCGAAGGGCGCGGCCCAGGCGGGCTCGACGTCTTCGGGGACCGCATCCGCTGCCGGGTCCGAGGCGGGGATGGTCGCGACTGCCCACTCGGTCACCGGACTGCCGGTGGGGGCGGCGGTCGGCGATGTGGTCCGCGCCGGCGCCTCAGCCGAGGAGGACGTCGTGGCCGCAGCCGCTTCCGCGGGTGCCGACGGTGCCGGAGCCGGAGCCGGGGTGGAGACTGCGGTCGGTGCCGGTGCCCCTTCCTGCGCGCGTCCCGGCGTTTGCTGCCGTGTCTGCACCGAGGGTCCCGTGAGCGCATCGGTCTGCTCGCCCGAGGTCGACCGGTCGGGGCTCGGCTGCGGGCTGCTCGCCTGCGAGGCGGCTGCCTGGGTGGCAGCTGCCTGGGCGGTGGCCTGTTGGGTGGCGGACGACCTCTCGGTGGCTGGCTGCGCGGCGGCTGGCTGCGCCGGTCGCTGCTGTCCGCCGCCAGCCGGTCCACGCGCCACGAACTTCACCCGGAGGCCGAGGACGTCGACGATCGCCGCTCGCAGCAGTTCGCTGACGCTCGTCGACGGGTCGGACATCTCCTTGAAGGACACGACGTCCTGCTGGCTGGGGAACGTCAGCGTCAGGACGTCGTCGCGGAGCGCCGTGACCTGCGCGGTCACGACGACGGACCACGCAGAACGCTTCGCGTGCTGGACGTGCTCCACGATCTGCGGCCAGGCGTCCCGCATCTGTTGGAAGCCCACGGCACCGATGACCTCGACAGCCGGCTCCGCACCGATGGAGGTACCCTGCCCGGTCGACGAGGGGCTCACGGGCTCGGTCACCGGTCGGGGTGCGTCCCGGACCCCCGAGCCGTCCGGCGTCGCTTGCCGAGGAGCGACGTCACCTGGAGCCGTCTCCGGCGCCACCGCGGCCCAGGACGCCGCGGCATCCCGCACGACCGCGCTCGGGTCCGCGTCGGCTGACCCGGCAACGGCGCCCGCCGCCTCGTCGCCACCTGCGGGAGCCGTCGAGGCGCCGGCAGGAGCGTCCGTTCGGGCAGGAGTCCCGCCCGCGGAGGCCTGCGACTGGCCGGCATCCGCCGGCGTCGCGGAGGCCACCGACTGTGCAGTACCGGGCGACGGCGCGGCGTTCCGCGACGGCTCGGCGCGCTGCTGTCGCGCCTCCGTCGGCTGGGTCGCGGACGCGACTGGACGCGCGTCGTGCGAGCCGTTCCCACCGGGAGCGGGGCGCGACCCGGCCGGGGGCATGACCGCGACGGGGGCCTGGTGTCCACCGGCGTCACCGACGCCGACCCGTCGCTCGAGTCGCTCGACGCGCGCGAGCGCGCCCCGCTGGGTGTCGTCGGCCTCAGGCACGAGCATGCGTGCCGTCATGAGTTCGAGGTGGAGGCGCGGTGAGGTCGCACCGGTCATGTCGGTGAGGGCGCGGTTGGCGATGTCGGCGGCGCGCGACAGTCCGACCGGGCCGAACACACCGGCCTGGCGGCTCATCGTGTCGAGTTCTTCGGGCGAGATCCCCCGGAGTACGGCGGCAGCGCTCTCGTTGGTCGCGGCGACGACGATGAGGTCACGGAGTCGTTCGAGCAGGTCCTCGACGAAGCGCCGGGGGTCCTGACCGGTCTGCACGACACGGTCGATCGCCGCGAACGCGGACGCGGGGTCAGCCACGGCGAGGGCGTCCACCACGTCGTCGAGCAACGCTGCGTCCGTGTAGCCGAGCAGCGCGACCGCCCGCTCGTACCGGATGGAGCCGTCTTCGCTCCCCGCGATGAGCTGGTCGAGCAGCGAGAGCGTGTCGCGGACGGAGCCACCGCCCGCGCGGACCACCAGGGGCAGCACGCCGGGGGCGACCGTCACGGATTCCTGCTGGCAGAGCTGCTCGACGTACTCGAGCATGACCGCCGGCGGGACGAGCCGGAACGGGTAGTGGTGCGTCCGGGACCGGATGGTCCCGATGACCTTCTCCGGCTCGGTCGTCGCGAAGATGAACTTGACGTGCTCGGGCGGTTCCTCGACCAGCTTGAGCAGGGCGTTGAAGCCCTGGGGCGTCACCATGTGTGCTTCGTCGAGGATGAAGATCTTGTAGCGGTCACGGGCCGGCGCGAACACGGCACGGTCCCGGAGGTCGCGGGCGTCGTCGACACCGTTGTGGCTCGCGGCGTCGATCTCGATGACGTCGAGCGACCCGCTGCCGCCACGCGCGAGTTCGAGGCAGCTGGGGCAGACGCCACACGGAGTGTCCGTCGGCCCTTCGGCGCAGTTCAGGCACCGCGCGAGGATCCGTGCCGACGTGGTCTTGCCGCAGCCCCGCGGGCCGCTGAAGAGGTAAGCGTGGTTCACGCGGTTCGTCCGGAGCGCCGTGCGCAGCGGATCGGTGACCTGCGACTGCCCGATCAGCTCGGCGAAGTTCTCGGGCCGGTAACGGCGATACAGGGCGGTGACCACGGATCCAGGGTAGTCGGCGCGACCGACACCGAGGGCCGCTGTCCACAGGTCCGCGCGACCACGCACCCACGTCGGTCAGGGAACGAAAAGACTCCTCACGCACCCTGCGCGCACACGAAAAGACTCCTCACGCACCCGCCAGAGCCCGGTTACCCTTGCTGCGTTTCCGCCCTGGGGGAGTTGGCCTGGATGGCGTCACGTGAGGAGCCGCCGAGAAGTCTACCGGACGGCGCGAGGAAGATCGGACACATGAAGATCGCCATCGCCGGAGGACACGGCCAGATCGCCCTGCTCCTCGCCCGCCAGATCACCGACGCCGGCCACGACGCCGTCGCCATCGTCCGCAACCCGGCCCACGTCACCGACGTCGAGCAACAGGGTGCCCGCGCGATGGTCGCTGACCTCGAGCAACTGGAGGACGACGACCTCGCGCTGCGCCTCCGCGGTGTGGACGCGGTCGTCTTCGCCGCGGGAGCCGGTCCGAACAGCGGTGCCGAGCGGAAGCTCACCGTTGACCGCGACGCGGCGATCCTGCTGGCCGACGCCACTGAGCGAGCCGGGATCCGCCGCTACGTGATGATCTCCGCGATGGGCGCCGACACGTACGATCCGGAACGAGCGGTCGTCCCCGCAGCGGACGAAGCGGCCGTGTTCCAGGTCTACCTCCGAGCGAAGGCGGAGGCCGACGCGAACCTCCGCGCCCGGAGCCTGCGGTGGACGATCGTCCGTCCCGGCGCGCTCCTGGACACGCCGCCGCAGGGCACGGTGGACGTCGGGGTGACCGTGCCGCGCGGCTCCATCCCGCGCGCCGACGTGGCCGCCGTCGTGCTCCACGCCCTGCTCGACGACACCGCCGTGGGCGTGCAGTTCGAGGTCACGAGCGGGAACACACCGATCCCCGCCGCCTTGGTCGCGCTGGGCTGACCCGTTCCAACCGAGACGGCGGCGTCACCGTCGAGACACGGCCAGGCCGCCGAGACGCCGCCCCATCCCGCGGCGTCTCGGTACGTCCGCGGCGTCTCGCCACATCCGCGGCGTCTCGCTCAGGCCGGCGCCCCCCTACAGCGCCACCGCGGCCGACTGCCGCGCGATCTCCAGCTCCTCGTTCGTCGGGATGACGAGCACCGCGACACGTGACGTGTCCGTGGAGATGAGTCGGGCCTCCCGGCTGGCCAGCTCGTTTCGATCCGCGTCGATCTCGATCCCGAGGTGCTCGAGCCCCGCCAGCACCCGTCGACGCAACAGCGCGTTGTTCTCCCCCACACCCGCGGTGAACACGACGGCGTCCAGCCCCCCGAGCTGTGCCGTGTACGCCCCCACGTACCGGCGGATGCGGTGCCGGTACACGGCGAGCGCCGCTTCGGCCTCGTCGTCCCCGTCGAGCGCCGCCTGCTGCACGTCCCGCATGTCGCCGTTGCCGGTCAGCCCCAGCAACCCCGACTGCTTGTTGAGCATCGTGTCGAGGTCGTCGAAGGACATCCCGGCCTCGCGGTGCAGGTGGATGAGCACGGCGGGGTCGAGGTCGCCGGAACGGGTCCCCATCACGAGCCCCTCCAGCGGCGTCAAGCCCATGGAGGTCTCGATCGAGCGCCCGCCGTCGATCGCTGCGGCCGACGCCCCGTTGCCGAGGTGCAGCACGATCGTCTTGAGCTCGGCGAGCGGACGTCCGAGGAACTCCGCGGCCTGCTCGGAGACGTACTTGTGGCTCGTGCCGTGCATGCCGTACCGACGGACGCCGTACCGCTCCGCCAGGTCGGCCGGGATCGCGTACGTGTAGGCCTGCGGAGGCATCGTCTGGTGGAAGGCGGTGTCGAAGACCGCGACGTGCGGCACCGTGTCGAACACCTGCTGCGCCGCGCGGATCCCTTCGAGGTTCGCGGGGTTGTGGAGCGGCGCGAGGCTGCTCAGGGCGTCGATCTGCTGCTCGACCTCGGGCGTGACGACGGTGGCGCGGTCGAACGTGGTCCCTCCGTGCACGACGCGGTGTCCGACGACGGCCGGCGGGTGCTCGTCGAACGAGGGTCCGACCTTGGCGAACGCGTCGATCATCGCCTGGAACCCGGCCGCGTGGTCGGGGACCGACGCGGCGTCGTTCGACGACGACTCCCCCGTGAGTGCGTTGGTGTGCTTCCACGAGCCGGTGGGCTCGCCGATGCGCTCCACGAGCCCGGTCGCGAGCATGCGTTCGCCCTCGAGCTCGATCAGCTGGTACTTGAACGAACTCGATCCGGAGTTCACGACGAGGGCTGCGGTCACTGGGGTCACTCTCTGTGGTGGGCACGGCCCGCGGTGCGGGTGGTGCGGGTCGTCGATGGTCGCTGACGGGAGGCGCGGGGTGCGCGGGCGGGTCAGCTCGCGCTGGTCGCCGTGCCGGCCTGGATCGCCGTGATGGCGACGGTGTTGACGATGTCGCTGACGAGCGCGCCGCGGGACAGGTCGTTGATCGGCTTGCGGAGGCCCTGCAGGACCGGTCCGATCGCGACCGCACCCGCCGACCGCTGCACCGCCTTGTAGGTGTTGTTGCCCGTGTTCAGGTCAGGGAAGATGAAGACCGTCGCTCGACCGGCGACCGGGGAGTCCGGCATCTTTGCGCTGGCGACCGTGGGGTCGGCCGCGGCGTCGTACTGGATCGGGCCCTCGACCAGCAGGTCCGGGCGACGCTCCCGTACGAAGGCGGTCCCAGCGCGGACCTTGTCGACGTCGGCTCCGGACCCGCTGTCTCCGGTCGAGTAGCTGAGCATGGCGACCCTGGGGTCGATGCCGAACTGCGTGGCCGTCTCGGCGGACGAGATCGCGATGTCGGCGAGCTGCTCGCTCGTCGGGTCCGGGATCACCGCGCAGTCCCCGTAGACGAGGACCCGGTCGGCGAGCGCCATCAGGAACACGCTCGACACGATCGACGTGTCCGGACGGGTCTTGATGATCTCGAACGACGGGCGGATCGTGTGCGCGGTGGTGTGCTTCGCCCCGGACACCATCCCGTCGGCGAGGCCGAGCTGCACCATCATCGTGCCGAAGTAGGAGACGTCGGTCACGGTGTCGCGGGCGAGTTCCACGGACATGCCCTTGTGGGCGCGGAGCCGGGCGTACTCCTCGGCGAAGCGCTCCCGGAGCTCCGGGTCGAACGGGCTGACGAGGTGTGCGGCGTCGAGGTCCAGGCCGAGCTCGGTCGCGCGGGTGCGGATGGCCGCCGGGTCGCCGAGGATCGTCAGCTCGCAGACCTGGCGTTGCAGGAGCGTCGAGGCCGCGCGGAGGATGCGGTCGTCCTCGCCCTCTGGCAGGACGATGTGCTTGCCGTACCCGCGGGCACGGTCGAGCAGACCGTGCTCGAACATGAGCGGTGTCACGACACCCGACGGGGTGACCTGCAGACGGTCCCGCAGTTCGTCGGCGTCGACGTGCTGCTCGAAGAGCGCCAGCGCCAGGTCGGCCTTCCGCGGTGAGTCGGCCGCGAGCCGCCCCCGCGTCTGGGTGATCCGGAGTGCGGTGTCGTACGTGCCGAGGGTGTTCTGGGCGATCGGCAACGAGCTCGAGAGCCCCTCGAGCAGGCGGGAGATCTGCGGTGCGGTCTCGAACCCGCCGTTCAGGATCACGCCCGCCAGGCTGGGGAACGTCTCGGACTGGTTCGCGAGGAGCGTGGCGATCAGGACGTCGCTCCGGTCCCCCGGGACGACCACGATCCCGCCCTCGATCAGACGCGGCAGGACGTTCTCCATGCTCATGCCCGCGACGACCGTGCCGAGGGCTTCGCGGTCGAGCAGCGCGTCGTCGCCACGCACGAGCGTCGCGTCGGTGGCGGCCAGGAGCGCGCGCACGGTCGGGGCGACGAGCACCGGGTCCTCCGGGATCGCCCAGACCGGGACGCCCGGGTGGTCGTCGCGGACCGCGGTGGCGACGCTCGACACGATCGCGTCGAGCGCGTCCGGCGCCGCCCGGTTCACGATCACCGCGAGGAGCTGCGCGTGGGCCGCGCGGAGCTCGCTCGTCGTCACGTCGGCGACCTGCGCCATCGCGTCGGGCGTCCGCGCGCCACGATCGGCGGCGTCGCGGCCGCCGAGGACGAGGAGCACCGGCGCGCCGAGGTTCGCGGCCACCTTCGCGTTGAACGAGAGTTCCGTCGGGCTGCCGACGTCCGTGTAGTCCGACCCGAGGACGACGACGGCGTCGCACTGCCGCTCGACCTGCGCGAACCGGTTCACGATCGTGGCGAGCGCGGCGTCCGGGTCGGCGTGCACGTCGTCGTACGTCACGCCGATCGCGTCGTCGTAGCTGATGCCGACGCCGGTGTGCTGGAGCAGGAGCTGGAGGACGTAGTCGGGCTCGGCGACGGACCGTGCGACCGGACGGAACACACCCACGCGTCCGACGGTGCGGGCGAGCGTCTCGAGGACACCGAGGGCGACGGTGCTCTTGCCGGCGTGCCCCTCTGCTGACGTGATGTAGATGCGGGTCGACACACCTCCAGGGTAGCCGCCGCCCTTGTCCGGTCATGGGGGCCGCCTCGACCTGTGCACAGCGGTGGTCATCCACACCCTCGTGGACCTGTACCATTGGGTGTCGTCGTCGTGAGACGGCGCCAGGAGAATTCGCCTAGTGGCCTATGGCGCACGCTTGGAAAGCGTGTTGGGTGCAAGCCCTCGGGGGTTCGAATCCCCCATTCTCCGCCACGTCACCAGAAGGCATCCGGTCCCGACCGGGTGCCTTCTGTCGTTCCCGCGGACGCAACCGGACGTCAGCGACGTCCCCACAGCCTCCAGGCAGCCCTGCCGCACGGCGCCGGCCGGCGTCGCCGGGCGGCGCCGTCGAGCGCAGCGTCCCCCTCTCGGCGGACCCGCCTGCACCCCGTTCGAGCCGGCGGCTGCGGGAAACGACACCGGGGGTGGAACGCACTGTCCCCGATACCCGTGAGTCGCCTATGCTGTCGGGACGGAGCGCCCCGGGACGGGCGGTCCGAGATGCATCAGACGGCAGGGGCGCCGTCCCCGAGGGCAGCACTCCGTACTGCCCCGAGCATCCCAGGGGACGAGGAGACAGCCGTGGGGGACACCACAGCGGCAGCGGCCACGAGGCCACGCACCGACGTCTTCGACGTGCTCATCCGTCCTCGTCGGTCGCTCGTCCGGTCGACCGCACTCAGCATCGTCTTCTCCGCCGTCCCGCTCGCCGTGGCGCTCCTCTGGGTCTCGTTCCCGTTCCGGCTGTGGGCCCTCGTCGCAGCGGTGGTCCTCGCGCTCGCCGTCGTCGTCGGCATCGCGTTCGTCCGGCTCGGCACCGCCTACATCGGCATCGACTCGCGTGGGGTGGTCATCCACGGCGTCGTGACCACCAACCAGCGGGTCCCGCGGGAGCGGGTGCACCACCTCGTCCTCGCCACGACGTTCGGGCACTCCGCGGACCGGACCACCCGGGAGCTCGTGGCCTTCGACGCCGACGGCGCGCACCTGTTCCGGATGCGCGCCGACGTCTGGGGCGACGCCGGCATCGACCGGGTGGCGGAAGCACTCGGTGTGCAGGTCACCGAGGAACCCCGACCGATCGCCTGGCGGGTGTTCGCGAAGCGCTACCCGACGAGCCGAGCCTGGTACGAGTACACGAGCGCGTTCCTCGTCGTGGGCAGCGTGGCCGTCCTGGTCGTCGTCGGACTGCTGGCGGTCGAGACGGCAGGACTCGCCGGGTCCTGAGCCCCGACGTCCGTGCGGTCAGCCGCAGCCGCCGCCGCCGACCGTCAGTGCGTGAGCGCCGGCACCGTGCGCGGCCGGACGACCGCCCACAGCAGCACGATCGCCACGGCCGAGGTGCTCGCCATCACCGCGGCCATCGGAGCCGCGTGCGTGATGCCGAGCCACCCGACGATGGGCGAGACCAGTCCCGCGACCCCGAAGTTCATCGCCCCGAGGACCGAGGCCGCCGTGCCCGCCTCCTTGCCGTGGGAGGCGAGCCCGATGACCTGCACGAGCGGGAACGAGAACCCGCACGCGGCGATGAAGAACCAGAGCGGGATGAGGACGCCGACGAGTCCGGCGCCGAGCATGTCCAGCACGATGATCGCCGTCGAGGACAGGAACAGCATCGCCGTCGAACAGGCGAGGATCCACTGCGGGCCCACGCGCTGTGCGATGCGCGAGGACACCTGCACGCCGATGACGACCCCGACGGAGTTCACCGCGAAGAGCAGGCCGTACTGCTGGGCGTCGAGCCCGAAGACCTGCTGGAACAGGAACGGTGACGCGCTGAGGTACGAGAACAACCCGCTGAAGACCATCGCCCCGATGAGGGCGACGCCGACGAAGATGCGGTCCGAGAACAGCGCCTTGTAGCGCTGGCCGATCGTCGAGTGGCCCGACTCCTGGCGACGCTCGGGAGGCAGCGTCTCGACGATGAGCAGGATCGAGGCGATGACGACGGCCAGCCCGTAGCAGGCGAGGAAGACGAAGATCCCACGCCAGCTCGTGAACCGGAGCATCTGCGAGCCGATGAGCGGGGCGAGGATCGGCGCGAGTCCGTTCACCATCGCCAGGCGGGACAGCATCCGGACGAGGGGCTTGCCGCCGAACAGGTCGCGCACGGTGGCCATCGCGACGACACCGCCTGCCGCGGCCCCCATGCCCTGCAGGACACGGAACACGCCGAGCACCTCGATGTTCGGCGCGGTCGCGGCCCCGATCGAGGCGGCGACGTGGACCGAGGTGGCGATGATGAGCGGCAGGCGGCGGCCGACCTTGTCGCTCCACGGACCCACCAGGAGCTGCCCGGCGGCGAACCCGAGCGTGGTCGCCGTGAGCGTCAGCTGGACGACACCGTCCGTGACGCCGAACTGGTGCTTCAGCGCCGGGAACGCCGGCAGGTAGAGGTCGATGGTGAACGGTCCGAGCGCGGTGAGCGCGCCCAGGACGAAGACGTAGACGAGTCGCTGACGTCGGGAGAGCGCGTCTCCACGGTGCAGGACGACCCGGAGCGAACCGGTGGTGGCGGGCGCGGTCACGAGCGGATTCCTTCGGCGGTGCAGGGTCGGAGATGGTGATCGCGGCGTTGGTCGAACCAGATCGGTCGAATCGATTCGTCCGCGGAACCATCCTAACAAAAAGCTGTGGAGAAACTGATCTGCGGTACCGTCGGAGTGCTCGGGTGGCTCCGGGCCGAACCGGAAGGGGGTGGGAGTCATGGTGGACGCCCGGATCCTGCACACGACCGCGGCCCTGCGTGACGCGATCCTGCGGCTCGCCGCCGATCGACCGGTCTCCGCCGTCACCGTCGCGGACGTCACCCGCGCCGCCGGGATCAACCGGGCCACGTTCTACTCCCACGCGGTCTCCCCCGGCTCGCTGCTCGCCGACGTCCTGACCCCCGAGCTCGACCGCATCCGCGAGGACGACGCCGACGCACGTCGGATCGCCGCTGCACGCGGGGCCGACAGTGCCGAACTCGCGGCGATCACCCGGCACGGCATCACTGCGGTGGTCGAGCACGTCGTCGCGCACCGGGAGATCTACGTCCGCGCGCTGCCGGATCCGCACGATGCCTGCCTGCACCGGATGCTCGTCGAGCACTTCACCGTGTCGAGTGCCCTGCACATCCAGGAGCTCCCGGTCGACCAGCGTCCGGAGGTGCTCGACGACGTCGCGGCCGGCTTCGTCGCCCAGGGGTTCGTCGGCGCGATCGAGGCGTGGCTCGCCGGGCCCCGTCGCTCCCGCAAGGCGCTCGTGGACACGATCACCCGGTCGTTCCCGGCGTGGTGGGACTGACCCGCAGACGCCGCAGACGCCGCAGACGCCTCAGACGCCTCAGACGCCTCAGACGCCTCGAGGCGCCGCCGAAGTCACGAAGCACCGCCAGAATCCGCGGCGTCTCGCCAACCCCGCGGCGTCCCGCGGGGACGGGCCCGTCTCGCAGACACGGGCCCGTCTCGCGGACACGGGCCCGTCTCGCAGACACGGGCCCGTCTCGCGGAGACGGGCCCGTCTCGCGGAGACGGGCCCGTCTTGTAGACACGGGCCCGTCTTGTAGACAGCATCCCGTCTCCATCAGCGACAGGCGCGTCCCACGACGCGTCTCCCGCCCGCACCGCAACGGACTGGAGGCACGGTGCCAACCGGCACCGTGCCTCCAGTCCGTCAGACGGTCGCGTCGCCTACCGGCGCGCCACCTGGGTCAGGCCGGCGAAGGACACCGCGCCCAGCCCTGTGACGTCGTCGTACCCCTTGGCGGTGGTGAGCGACGTGTCGTGGTCGAGCGTGACCAGGTAGTCCTTGCCCGATGTCGCACTGGTGTACGCCAGGGCGATCGGCGACGACGGCGGACGGACGTCGTTGAACGCACTCGGCGCGGCACGGTACGTGGCGTACAGCGTCGGGTTCGCGAACCCGAGCCGGGTGTGCGTCGACTCCTGCACGAGCGCGGACAGCGCTGCGGTCAGCGGCGACGCCAGCGAGGTGCCGCCGTACGTCTCGTTCTGGAAGTCACCCGTGGCCAGGGTCGTGTCGTCCGTGATCGGGCGGATGCCGATCGCGAAGCCGGTGTACGGGTCGGCCAGTGCCGCGAGGTCCGGCGAGACGCGCTTGCCGTTCGCGAGGGACGCCGGGACGACACCCTTCTGGTAGGCGGGCTGGTCGAACAGCGTGCTCTGGCCGCCACCGGCACCACCGGCGACGATGCCACCGGGGAGCGGGGTCGAGTAGACGTTGCCGCGCGGGCTCGCCACGATCTGGTCGAGGACGTCACCCCAGCCGGTCTCGAAGGTCTTCTTGCCGGTCTTGCCGATCCCCAGGCTGGTCCCACCGACCGCGGTCACCCACGGGCTCGAGGCGGGGAAGTCGGGCTGAGCGCTCCCGAGGGACGCGGACTCGTCGCCGTTGTCACCGCTCGAGAAGTAGAGGCCGATGCCCTCACCGGCAGCCTGGATGTGCAGGTTGACCTGCCCGCGGATGCTCGAGAGCGGGACGTTCTCGCCGACGTCGCCGTAGCTGTTGCTGATGAGGTTCGCGAGGCCCTGGTCGAGGATCTTCGACATCGCGACGTCGAGGCCACCACCACAGTTCGTGCCACCGACGTAGAGGATCTTCGCGGACGGGGCGACGGCGTGCACGGACTGCACGTCGAGCGTCTCCTCGCCCTGCCATCCGCTCGGCTGCTGGCAGAGCACCTGGTCGGTGAACTCCGACGGCGACGGGATCCGCTGTTCGAACGTCGCGCTCGTGAGCTGCGGTTCACCGTTCTGCGCGGAGTACGTGTTCGTGTCGTGCACGATCGTCGGCGACGCGTACGCGTCGATGATCGCGACGGTCTGTCCCTGGCCCCGCACGCCCTGCTTCGCGAGCGTGTCGACGCCGTACGCGGAGCGGATCTGGGACGGCACGTAGCCACAGGCGAACGTGTGCACGCTCGTCTTCCCGTAGGCCGCGGGCACGGTCGCGGTGTGCTCGCCGTCGTACTTCGAGCACTGCGCCTGGATGCCGGTCGGGGTCGTGGCCTGCTGACGCAGCCCGTGGGTCGGCACCGAGGACGCCGGCAGCTCGCCCTGCTGGACGAGCTCCGGGTGGGTCAGGAGACGACCCTGGTCGACGCTGACGCCGCTCACGAGACCCGCGATGGAGGCCGGGAGGCTCGGTGCGGCTGACGGGGCGACCAGCGTCCGCTGGGCGTGCCGGTACGTGTGGAGCGAGGTGCCGAGCACCGAGTTGACGACCGAGGCCGGTCCGCGGAACACGACGAACTCGTGGCTCGCGGGGACGGCGGTGATCGACAGGCCCTGGGCCCGGAGGAACCCGGTCACCTGGTCGGCGTCGGCCTTCGTCGGCGCGAACTTCGCGATCCACGCGGCGGGGGTGAGCGGCTTCCGGTAGCGAGCCGTGCCGGGCGTCGAGACGGCGGTGGCGAGCGCCTCGGCACCCGCCTGGTTCTTGAGGGGGAGGTAGACCTCGCCCTCCACGTCGGTGTCCGCGGCGACGGCGCCCGTGTCGTTGGACGCGGTGGCCCAGGCCGGGACGGAGTCGGGCAGTGCGTGGCGGGTCGCGGCGTCGGCGGGTCCGGCGGCGAACACCACCGCGCCGATCGTGCAGGCCGCGGCGGTCAGCGCCAGGGCAGCGGTGCGGGTGGTGGTCGTGGGCGGGGTGGTCCGGCGGGGAGTCGGTGGGCGTCGATGCACTTCGGGTCCTCTCAACGGGGCGCCCACCACCGGGAGGCGGACCGCCGTGACGGTCCTGGATTCCCAGCGGCTTCGTGGGCTGCGGTGAGCTGACTGTAGTGAGCGTGGCGACCGGCCGGACAGTCGGTCGTTCCACCGACGAACGGTGTCACCCGTTCGAGGGGCGAACCTGTTCGGGCGCACAGCCACCGATCGCCGTGGTTCCGGGACTCCGGGTGGATCGGCTGGGTGCTGGCCCTGAACCCGGGAAATCCGTGTCGCGGTCCGTCGCGGGGCGGCGGTGCGGGAACCGGCTGCGGCGTTGGCGCCCGCGCTGGCACTGGCGCGGTCGTCAGCCGCGCTCGGGCTGCTCGCCCCGCTGCAGCGACGCGACCACCGCGACCGCTCGCCCGACCAGTGCGGCGTCGGAGTCGGTGCCCTGCACCCGGTAGTCCGGTCCGACCCCGGTGCCCCCCGACCCGGACCCCGGCAAGGGATCACCGATCGCGACCACGACCACGCCCGCGTCGCGCGCAGTCTGCAGCGCTCCGGTCAGGGCAGCCGGGTCCGCCGCCTCGACGAGCAGGACCTTCGCTCCACTGCGGACGAGGGCCCGGACGGCCGATCGCTGGTCAGCAGCGGGGTCGCTCGCGCTCGCGACACGGACGTCCGGGCGGAACCCCGCCGACGTCAGGTCCTTCCGGAACCGGTCGGGCAGCGCGACACCACCCGAGCTCGGACCCGGTGTGGCCGCCGCGGCCAGCAGCACGACGCCGACCTCGGCGTGGCGGGCGAACCCGCCGTCGGACTGCGTCCCCGTGCTGCTCGAGACCGGGGTCGGCGCAGCGGTGGTCGCCCCCTGGCACCCGGTCAGTGCGAGCGCCGCGGTCAACGCGACGGCTGCGACGGCGATGCGCGGCACGATGGTCCTCCCCCTCGATCGGGAGTGTCACGGTACCCGTCGTGCGCCGACCGCATCGGGAACCGGCGCGCTGGCTGGCTGCCGGTGGTGCCGCCTACCGCAGCCTCACGCGGTCGGCACCGGACGCGGCACCGGACCCGGGACCGGCCCGAGCCGACGCACGGCGGCGATCGCGAGCACGGCGATGAGCGTCATCCCCGCGAACACCAGCGGGAACGACACCGATCCCGTCGCACCGCCCGTGCCGATGAACAGCAGTCCGGTGACCGCCAGGCCGATCACGCTGCCCGAGGCATCGGCGATCGTGAGGGCCGAGCTCGCGAACCCGTCATCGCCCTCGCCCGAGAAGCGCAGCGTGAGCATCGACGTGCGCGGGTAGATCGCGCCCATCCCGGCCCCGCCGACGAACCAACCGACCACGAGCACCCACCACGGCAGGCCGAAGGTCGCGACGGTCAGCGCGGTGAGCAGGCTCACGAGCACGAGCGCGAGACCGGCGCCGAACGTACGGGTCGCCGTGAGTCGGTCCTCTCCGAGTCGACCGTGCAACCAGCTCGAAGCCGCCCAGCTCAGCGCCGCCACCGTCAGTGCCAGCCCTGCCGCAGACGGCGACAGACCGTGCTTCGCCTGCAGCAGGTACGGCACGTACGCCTCGCTCCCGAAGAACGACGCGGCGACCAGGCCACGCAGCAGGATCACCGACGGCAGCCCGGGGGCCGCGCGGAAGGTCCCCGTCGGCAGCAGCGGTCGGAGCGCGGCCCAGGTCCCGACCAGCCCGACGACCACCGCGGCGACCCGGGCCCACGCACCGAGGTCCGGCGCGACGTTCAACAGCAGGATCGCGATCGCCGCCCCGAACGACCACCCGATGCGGGCACCCTGCCAGGCCGGCCGCAGTGCGAGCGCCGGCGCGTGCACACGACCGAGCGTCGGGACGAGCAGGGCGAAGGCACCGAGTGCAATCGCCAGGGCGCCCGCGAACACCCAGTGCCAGTTCCACACGTCCGTGACCACGCCGGCGATCGCAGGGCCGACCAGCGCGGGGACCACCCAGGCGGCTGCGAACCCGGCGAACACCGGGCCGTGCAGCTCCGGCGGGAAGATCCGGGCGACCAGGACGTACAGCACGACGTCGATGGCGCCCGCACCGAAGCCCTCGACGAGCCGCCCGGCCAGGAAGACCTCCATCGTCGGCGCGAGCATGACCACCGCCGTGCCCACCGCGAACAGCGCCGCGGACACCCACGCGACGATCCGTCCCCCGGCCCGGTCGGTCCAGTTGCCGGCGAGCACCATGCCCGGCACCCCCGCCGCCAGGGGCGCGGCGAACGCCAGCGCGTAGAGGGTCTCGCCGTCCAGGTCGCGGCTGATCTCCGGCATGATCGTCGTCATCGCCAGGTTCTGGAACGCGGCCACCGCGACGATGGCGACCATGCCGACCGTCGCGAGCGCGTACCGCCCGCTGAACAGGCTCACCCGCGATGCCGTCGTGCCCACCCCACGATCGTAGGGGTGTCACTCGGCGCGCGAGTGCGCGCGGACCAGCGCCACGCAGCGCACTCGCCGTCGCCAGCCACCGTGGGCCGGCACGACGCAGCGCACCGACCGGCACCGCGGGCCGGCATGACTCAGCGCGCGAGCGCCTCCCGCAGGTCGGCGACCAGGTCCCCGGCGTCCTCGATGCCGACCGACAGCCGCACGACGTTCTCCGGCACCGCCAGCTCCGTGCCCTTGACCGAGGCGTGCGTCATCTCGCTCGGGTACCCGATGAGGGACTCGACACCGCCGAGCGACTCGGCGAGCGCGAACAGCTCCGTCGACTCCGCGAAGCGACGAGCCGCGTCCGCACCCCCGGCGAGCGCCACGGACAGCATGCCGCCGAACCCGCGCATCTGCTTCGCCGCGACCTCGTGGCCGGGGTGGTCGGCGAGGCCCGGGTAGTAGACCCGCTCGATGCCGGGCTCCGCGACGAGCGCCTCGGCCACGGCCTGCGCGTTGGCAGAGTGCCGCTCCATCCGGACGGCGAGGGTCTTGATGCCGCGCGTGGTCAGGAAGGCGTCGAACGGCGACGAGATCGCGCCGGCGCCGAACTGCAGGAACTGCACCTGGGCGGCGAGCTCCTCGTCGGCGAGGACGATCGCCCCGCCGACCACGTCGGAGTGGCCGCCGAGGTACTTGGTGGTCGAGTACGACACGACGTCCGCGCCGAGCGCGAGCGGCTGCTGCAGGTACGGCGACGCGAAGGTGTTGTCCACCACGACGAGCGCGCCGGCTGCGTGGCCGACCTCGGCGAGCAGGGCGATGTCGGCGATCTTCATGAGCGGGTTCGTCGGCGTCTCCACCCAGAGGACGGTCTTGGCGGGCGCACCCTCGAGTGCGGCACGGACGTCGTCCACGGTGCTCATGTCGACGACCACGAGCTCGACGCCCCACGGGACGTGCAGGCGGCTGACGAGCCGGTGCGTCCCGCCGTACACGTCGTTCCCCATCACCACGCGCGATCCCGGCGTCAGGTACGCCCGGAGCAGGGCGTCCTCGGCAGCGAGCCCGGACGCGAACGAGTAGGCGGCCACGCCACCGTCGAGGTCCGCGAGCATCGTCTGCAGCGCATCGCGCGTCGGGTTGCCGGCGCGCGAGTACTCGTACCCGTTCCGCATGCCGCCGATGCCGTCCTGCAAGTAGGTCGACGTCAGGTGGATCGGTGGGATGACGGCGCCGGTGGGGCCGTCGGGCTCCTGGCCGGCGTGGACGGCGCGGGTGCTGAACTCGGTCATGGTGGGTTCTCCGGGTGGTCGCTTCTGGTCGGTCGGGAGGCGCGGCGCGCGTCGCGCGACGCGGTGCGGATCCTGGAGGCGGTGCGGGTCTGGAAGGTGCGGGTCTGGGAGGCACGGTGCGCGTCCGGCGCACACCGTGCCTCCAGGACGCAGCCCGCTACTCCGACAGGTAGGTGAGCAGGTCGTGACGGGTGAGCACCGTGGCGGGCTTGCCGTCGTCCACGACCAGGAGGGCGTCGGCGGACTCGAGCGCCCGCCGGGCGGCGGACACCGACTCCCCCACGCCGATGAGCGGCAGCGGCTCGCCGACGAACGGGGAGAGCGCGTCGGCCATGGCGGCCGCGCCGGTGAAGACCTGCTCGAGCAACGCCTTCTCCTCCACGGCGCCGACGACCTCGCCGATGACGACGGGTGGCTCGGCGCTCAGGACGGGCATCTGGGACACCCCGTACTTCGTCATGATGTCGACGACGTCGCGGACGGTGTCCGACGGGTGGGCGTGCACGAGGTCGGGCAGTCGACCGTCCTTGCCCGCGATGAGCGAGCCGACGGTGCGCTCCTCGTCCGTCTCGGCGAAGCCGTACGAGCGCATCCAGCGGTCGTTGAAGATCTTGCCCAGGTAGCCGCGTCCGCCGTCGGGCAGCAGCACGACGACCACGTCGTCCTCGGTGAGGTCCGCCGCGGCCCGCAGTGCGGCGACGACCGCCATGCCGCTCGAGCCACCGACGAGCAGGCCCTCCTCGCGCGCCAGGCGACGGGTCATCGCGAACGACTCGGCGTCGGTGACCGCGATGATCTCGTCCGGGATGCCGGCGTCGTAGGCGGCCGGCCAGAAGTCCTCGCCAACGCCCTCCACCAGGTAGGGCCGCCCGGTGCCGCCGGAGTAGACGGAGCCCTCGGGGTCGGCGCCGATGATGCGGACGCGCCCGTCCGACGCTTCCTTCAGGAACCGGCCGGTGCCCGAGATGGTGCCGCCCGTCCCGACGCCCGCCACGAAGTGCGTGATGCGTTCCTCGGTGTCGCGCCAGATCTCCGGACCGGTGGTCTCGTAGTGGCTGCGCGGCCCGTTCGGGTTCGCGTACTGGTTCGGCTTGTAGGCGCCCGGGATCTCCCGCACGAGCCGGTCGGACACCGAGTAGTACGACTCCGGGTCGTCCGGCGCGACCGCGGTCGGCGTCACGACGATCTCGGCTCCGTAGGCGGTCAGGACGTTCCGCTTGTCCTCGCCGACCTTGTCGGGCAGGACGAAGACGCAGCGGTACCCGCGCTGCTGGGCGACGAGCGCGAGCCCGACGCCGGTGTTGCCGGAGGTCGGCTCGACGATGGTGCCGCCGGGTCCCAGGTCACCCGAGGCCTCGGCGGCGTCGATGATCCTGGTCGCGATGCGGTCCTTCGACGATCCGCCGGGGTTCAGGTACTCGACCTTCACCAGGACGGTCGCGCGGATCCCCTCGGTGACCCGGTTGAGCTTGACGAGCGGGGTGTTCCCGACGAGGTCGAGGACGGAGTTCGCGTATCGCACGGGCCGATTCTAGGGCGCGCTCATCCGAGTGCGTCGGCGGGTGCGTTCTGCTGTCGGTGCAGCTCCGCGTAGGTACCGCCCAGGGCGAGCAGTTCCTCGTGCGTGCCCTGCTCGACGATGCGGCCGTGGTCGAGCACGAAGACGACGTCGGCGTCGCGCACCGTGGACAGCCGGTGCGCGATCGAGATCGTGGTACGCCCGGCCGCGGCGTTGTCGAGGGCCGTCTGCACGACCCGCTCGGAGATCGAGTCGAGCGCGCTCGTGGCCTCGTCGAGCACGAGCACGGGCGGGTCCTTCAGCAGCACGCGCGCGATCGCGATGCGCTGCTTCTCGCCGCCGGACAGCCGGTACCCGCGCTCCCCCACCACGGTGTCGTAGCCGTCGGGGAAGGACGCGATCGTGTCGTGGATGTTCGCGGCGCGGGCGGCACGCTCGAGTTCCTCGGCGGTGGCGTCGGGCTTCGCGTACCGCAGGTTGTCGCCGATCGTGGCGTGGAACAGGTACGTCTCCTGGGACACGATGCCGATGTGCCGCATGAGGTCCTCGTGCTCGAGGTCCCGGACGTCCTGCCCGGCGAAGCGGACCGACCCGCTCGTCGCCTCGTAGAGCCGCGGCACGAGGTACGAGACCGTCGTCTTCCCCGCGCCGGACGGGCCGACGAAGGCGGCGAACTGCCCGGGCTGCAGGTCGAACGAGATCCCCCGGAGCGTCGGCTTGTCCGGCTCGCCGTCCGGGTAGGTGAAGGTCACGTCCTCGAACGCCACCTGGCCCACGAGTCGTTCGTCGACCGGCTTCGCGGTCGGCGAGTCCGTGATCGCGGGCCGCAGGTCGAGGTACTCGAAGATGCGGGCGAACAACGCGCCGGAGGTCTGCAGGTCGAGCACGACCCGGAGGAGCCCCACGGTCGGGAAGAGCAGGCGCGACTGCACGGTGGTGAACGCCACGATGGTGCCCGCGGTGATCGGGATGCCGCCGAGGATCAGGTACGCCGCCACCAGGTAGATGATCGCCGGGATGATCGACAGGAAGATCTGGACGATGGCGAAGAACCACTGTCCGGACATCTGCTGGCGCACCTGCAGGCGGATCTGGTTCCGGTTCTCGGCGCCGTAGCGCTGGGTCTCGCTGCGCTGCTGGTTGAAGCTCTTGGCGAGCAGGATGCCGGAGACGCTCAGTGCCTCCTGGGTGATCGCCGTCATGTCGGACAGTGACTCCTGCGTCTGCCCGGCGATCCGCGCCCGCACCTGCCCGACCCGACGCTGGGCGATCACGAGCAGCGGCAGGAGGACCACGGCGACGATCGTCATCTGCCAGCTGAGCAGGAGCATCGCCACGACCGCGGCGATGACCGTGACGGTGTTGCCGAGCACCGACGAGATCGTGTTGTTCAGCACGCTGGCGACACCGCCGACGTCGTTCTGGAGGCGGGACTGGATCACGCCGGTCTTGGTGCGCGTGAAGAACGCCAGTTCCATGCGCTGCAGGTGCCCGAACAGGCGCATGCGCAGCGAGCCCATCACCTTGTTGCCGACCGTCGCGGTGAGGTAGGTCTGCCAGACGCCCACACCGGCGCTGGCGATCCACAGGCCGACCATCGCACCGACGAGTCCGGCCAGGACGGGCAGGTCCGGTCGGCCGGCCCGTGGGAACAGCCCGCGGTCGAACGCCTGCTGGGTCAACAGCGGCGGGACGACGGAGATCGCGGCACCGATCAGCACCAGGACGATCGTCAGGATGATCGACCGGCGGTGCGGCACGAAGAGCGCGGCCGTGCGGCGGAGCAGGTGCGGGATCTCGGGGGCGTCCGCGTTCGCCGCCTTCTGGGCGTCGACGTCCCCGCTGGAGAGCCGTCCGCCACCGCGCGGCCCACCGCCGTGCATCCCGCCCATCGTCATGCGCATCCTCCTGCCGGGCGCCGGCAGCCGACGACCCGGAACGAATCTAGACCCGCCCGGGGACATCTCCCTGATCGTGGGCGCGGACCCTGGAGGCACGGTTTGACCCCGTCCGGGGGGCATGCCACCATCAGCCGGTCCCCCGTTCCCGCACCACCGAGGTCCCATGACGTCCGCACCACCCCGTCCCTCGTCCCTCCGACACCAGCTCGCACGCCGCAAGCCGATCGAGCAGCTCCAGTCGGAGGCGTCCGCGGGAGTCGACGGCGAACCGCTCCGTCGCTCCCTCGGGGTGTGGCACCTGACGATGATCAGCGTCGGTGCGACCCTCGGGACCGGCATCCTCGTGGTGCTCGGGACGGCCGTCCCGCTCGCCGGGCCCGCGGTCTGGATCTCGTTCGTGCTCGCCGGGGTCGCCGCGCTGCTGTCCGCACTGTCGTACGCCGAGATGGCCGGTGCCGTCCCCACCTCGGGGTCGAGCTACTCGTACACGTACGCGACGATGGGCGAGGGCATCGCCTGGGTCTGCGGGTGGTGTCTCGTGCTCGAGTACGCGGTCTCCGTCGCGGCGGTCGCGGTCGGTGCCAGCGAGTACGTCGACGAGACCCTCCGCGTGTTCGGCCTGCACCTGCCGACGGCCCTCTCCGCTCCGCCCGGCGACGGCGGGGTGGTCAACCTGCCGGCCGCGCTGCTCGTGCTGCTCGCGACGGCGATCCTGCTGCCCGGGGCCCGGGAGAGCGCCTGGGTGAACACGGTGATGGTGCTCGTGAAGATCGCACTGCTGGTGTTCTTCGTCGCGGTGGCGTTCACGGCGTTCCAGACCCAGCACTTCGAACCGCTCGCACCGATGGGTGCCGCTGGTGTGACGGCCGCGGCCTCCCGGCTGTTCTTCTCGTACATCGGGTTCGACGCCGCCTCCACCGCCGGGGAGGAGGCCAAGGACCCCCGCCGCGACCTCCCCCGCGCGATCATCGGCTCCATCGCGCTCATCACCGCGCTGTACATCCTCGTCGCGATCGCCGCGATCGGAGCCCGCCCGTGGACAGCGTTCTCGTCCGACGAGGCCTCGCTCGTCCGCATCGTCGTCGACGTCACCGGTCAGCCGGTCGTCGCCCTCGTGTTCTCCGTCGGCGCGGTGATCGCGATCGCGAGCGTCGTCCTGACCGTGCTGTACGGACAGACGCGCATCCTCCTGACGATGGCGCGGGACGGCCTCGTGCCGAAGGTCTTCGGCCGGGTCTCGCGCCGCACGGGCACCCCGGTGGCGAACACCCTCATCGTCGGTCTCGTCGTCACCGTGGTGTCGGCGCTCCTGCCCCTCGGCGAGCTCGCGGACGCCACCAGCATCGGCACGCTCGTGGCGTTCGCGCTCGTCAACGTGTCGGTCATCGTGCTCCGGCGCACCCAGCCCGAGCTGGAACGGTCCTACCGTGTGCCGTTCTTCCCGGTCGTCCCGGTCCTCGGCACGCTGTGCTGCGTCCTGCTCGCGGTGTTCCTCGGCGCCGGCACGTGGATCGCCTTCGGCCTGTGGATGGTCGTCGGCGCGGTGCTCTACCTGGCCTACGGCCGCCGCCACAGCACGCTGCGCTGACGCGCGCGGCCCCCGCGCCCCCGCGCGCCGCGCTGCCGCTCGGTGCGAGGTTGATCGCATGGTGCGCGGTCGTTTCCCCGCACCGGCCGAACAACCTCGCACCGAGCCACCCCGCGCCGCGCCCGCGCACGCGGCCGCCCCGCGCACGACGAAGGCCGCCACCCCGAGGGGTGACGGCCTTCGTCAGTACCGAAGGGTACTTACGCGAGCTCGACCGTGGCGCCGGCGGCCTCGAGGGCCTCCTTCGCCTTGTCAGCCGTCTCCTTGTTGACGCCCTCGAGCACCTTGGCGTCGGGGGTCTCAACGAGGGACTTGGCCTCGCCGAGGCCGAGCGACGTGAGGCTACGGACCTCCTTGATGACCTGGATCTTCTTGTCACCGGCCGACTTGAGCACGACGTCGAACTCGGTCTTCTCCTCGACCTCCTCGGCGGGGGCAGCAGCGCCACCGGCCGCGGCGACCGCGACGGGGGCAGCAGCGGTGACCTCGAAGACCTCTTCGAACTTCTTCACGAAGTCCGAGAGCTCGATGAGCGTGAGCTCCTTGAAGGCCTCGATGAGCTCGTCCTGCGAAAGCTTCGCCATGATTTTCTCCTACTACTAGCTAGTACGTGTGGTGGTTGTGGAACGCAGGCCTGGTCAGGCTGCGGACTCCTGCTTCTCGCGCAGAGCGTCCACGGTGCGGACGGCCTGCGAGAGGGGTGCCTGGAACAGGTACGCAGCACCGAACAGCGAGGCCTTGAAGGCGCCGGCGAGCTTGCCGAGCAACACTTCGCGGGACTCGAGGTCAGCGAGCTTGTCCACCTCGGTCGCGGAGAGCGGGTTACCGTCGAAGTAACCACCCTTCACCACGAGCTGGGGGTTCGCCTTGGCGAATGCACGCAGCGACTTCGCGACGGCGACGGTGTCACCGTGGACGAAGGCGAGAGCGGACGGACCGGCGAGTTCCTCGTCGAACGAGGAGATGCCGGCGTTGTTCGCCGCGATCTTGGTCAGCGTGTTCTTCACCACGGCGTACGTGGCGTGCTCACGGATCGAGTTGCGGAGCTCCTTGAGCTGCGCGACCGTGAGACCGCGGTACTCGGTGAGCAGAACGGCGTTCGAGCTACGGAAGGACTCCGTGAGCTCGGCGACCGCAGCTTCCTTGTTCGCCATGGTTCTCCTTGGGGTTCTTGCCGGTAGCCCCAGGTCCCGACTGTGACGAACACAGGCGCACATGAAAAAAGCTCCGGCGCAGAGGCTCGGAGCTGCTCCGGATGAAACCGGAGTGGTTCTGAACACCTGCGCGGGTTGCCTCATGAGAGAGGACCTTCGCTTGCTGCGCGAGCGCAGCAAGAACCGGCGGTCTTTGGCTTCGAGAACAGTAGCAGACACCCAGGGCCGACACCAAACGGTCTGGAGGGACGGTGCGGGCCGGCTCCGCGCCTCCCGTCACCGGCACGGCCAGCGGGCTGCAGACGCGTCGGTCCGCGACCGACGGCGCGCGCCCAGCCCGTCAGGGGGTCGCGTCGGCGACCGCCGGCGTCTCCGACCAGTCGGACGCCTCCGGCACTGGAGCGCCGGTCTCGGTCGCCCTCGTCGACGCGACGGGACGTTCCTCCGTGCGGTCCGCTGGACGCTCGCGCGGCCCGTCCACCGGCAGGTGCACCGTGAACACGGTGTCGCCCGGCTCGCTCGTGACCGTGACCGTCCCGCCGTGCGCCTGCACGACAGCGTCGACGATCGCGAGCCCGAGGCCCGTCGAGCCGGCGGTGCGCGAGCGTGAGCTGTCCGCCCGGGCGAAGCGCTCGAACAGCTTCGGGAGGAACTCGGGGTCGATGCCCTGCCCGGTGTCCCGCACGGTCAGGTCCACTCCCCCGTCGACCGGAGTGATGCCGACGGTGATCCGGGTGCCGTCCGGTGTGTGGGTCCTGGCGTTCGTGACGAGGTTCACGATGACCTGGTGCAGGCGGGCCGCGTCCCCGACGACCACGACGGGCTCGTCCGGTACGTCGACCTCGATGGGGTGCTCGGGCGAGGCCGCGTGGGCGTCGTTCACCGCGTCGAACACGAGCCCGGTCAGGTCGACGTCGTCGAACTGGATCTCGCGGCCCTCGTCGAGCCGGGCGAGGAGCAGCAGGTCCTCGACCATCGTCGTCATCCGGATGGACTCCGACTCGATGCGACTCATGGCGTAGACGACGTCCGGCGGCAGGTCCCTGCCCATCCGCCGGGTGAGCTCGGCGTACCCGCGCACGGATGCCAGCGGCGTGCGGAGCTCGTGCGAGGCGTCGGCGACGAACTGCCGGACCTTCTGTTCCGACCGCTCCCGCGCCTGCATCGCGCTCCCGATGTGTCCGAGCATCCGGTTGAACGCCGCCCCGACCCGACCGACCTCGGTGCGGGGGTCGGCGTCCGGCACGCGGACGTCGTCGAGGGCGTCACTGCGGTCGAGGGGCATCCTGGCGACCGTCGACGCGGTCTCGGCCACACGTTCGAGCGGCCGGAGGGACCGTCGGACGACGACGGCTGCGACCAGGGAGGCCACGAGCAGGGCGGCCGCGACGACGGCGATGACGACCCAGAGCAGTGACCACACGCTCTGGTAGACCGGGGCCATCGGGAGTCCGACCACCAGGACGGCGTTGCCGAGCACGGGGTTGTCCACCTGCACCGCGGCGACCCGGTAGCGCCCGAGGGTGCCGCCGAGGTCCATCGTCGCCGGGGCCACGCCGACCTTGACGTTGCCGAGGCGCTGCAGCTGGGTGCTGGTCAGCTGGGCGCGCGAGCTGTCCTCCTGCAGGACGATGCCACCCGCACCGCCACCGGAGACGTAGTACGCCGTGAGCGTGCCGGCCGCCTGGCCGAGCGGCTGCAGCAGCTCGTCGTTCGGGCGCTGCCCACCCTGCGGCTCGTCGCCCTGTCCCTGACCGAACTTCGTCGACGCCCGGGTGGTGGCCTTCGAGAGCTGGGCGTCGATCGCGGCGGTCTGGAGGCCCGAGAGCGCGAGGATGCTGCCCGCGCCGATCACCGCGCTGACGGCGACCACGAGGGCGACGATGCTCAGGACGAGCCGACGGCGGAGGGTCATGGGGAGGGACGGCGTCCGTTCAGGAGGTGGGCTTGATGACGTACCCGACGCCACGGACGGTGTGGATCATCGGCTGTTCGCCGGCGTCGATCTTCTTGCGGAGGTACGAGATGTAGATCTCCACGACGCTGGACTTGCCACCGAAGTCGTAGGACCAGACGCGGTCGAGGATCTGCGCCTTGCTCAGGACACGGCGGGGGTTGCGCATCAGGAAGCGGAGGAGTTCGAACTCGGTGGCGGTGAGCTCGATCGGCCGGCCGGCACGGGAGACCTCGTACGACTCCTCGTCGAGCAGCAGGTCCCCCACGATGATGCGGGAGTCCCCCGCCTCGGACACGGAGATCTGCGACCGGCGGATCAACCCGCGGAGCCGCGCCACGACCTCCTCGAGGGAGAACGGCTTCGTGACGTAGTCGTCGCCACCGGCGGTGAGCCCGGTGACGCGGTCCTCGACACTGTCCTTCGCGGTGAGGAACAGCACCGGGGTGTCGTCGTTGTTCTGCCGCAGCCGGCTGAGCACCTGCAGCCCGTCGAGGTCCGGCATCATGACGTCCAGCACCATCGCGTCCGGCTTCCACTCGCGTGCAGCACTCAGGGCGTCCTGACCGCCGTTGGCGCTCTTCACGTCCCAGCCCTCGTACCGCAGTGCCATGGACAGGAGGTCGGTGAGGCTGGCCTCGTCGTCGACGACGAGGATGCGCAACGGGGTTCCGTCGGCACGCGTGAGGCGCGGGGCTGCTGCTGGCTGGGAGATGGTCACGTCTTCGAGTATCGAGAGATTCCTATGAGCGCTCTGTGCGGCGGCCATCTGCCGACTGTGGATCGTCCTCCATCGCCCCTTCATAGCTGCTCGCGTGCCCACGCTTGGGTCGGCTCCCTACGTTCTCCCCCGTCGGCCCCGCCGTGCGCTCCGCACGGCCGGTGACCCCCGCCGGCCACCACCGAGGAGAACCATGTTCCTGACCTACCTCAGGCGAGAACTCACGAACCGCACGAAGCAGACGGTGATCATCGCCGTCGGCATGGCGCTCGCGATCGCCCTCGTCGTCATCGTGTCGTCCATCGCGAGCGGGGTGCAGTCCGCCCAGTCGAGTGTGCTGCAGTCCGTCTACGGCGTCGGTACCGACATCACCGTCACGAAGACCGAGACGCCGTCGAGTACGGGGCGTCCGGCCTTCGACTTCGGCAAGCAGAGCGGGACGGGGTCGACGAACCTGTCGCAGTCACGGCTCGCGGTCGCCCGGGGCGCGAGCACCCTCAGCACCGCCGACGTGACGACGGTGGCGGGGACGAGCGGTGTGAAGACCGCGACCGGCGTCCTCACGCTCGAGGACACCACGTTCTCGGGGCAGGTGCAGCAGAACGACAGCGGCACGAGCGGCAGCGCAACCGGAAGCGGCACGGGCCGCGGCGCTGGCACCGGCAGCGCGCAACGCAGCCCCGGCGGCTTCGGCGGCGGTTCGTTCTCCGTCGACTCGTTCACCGTGACCGGGATCCCGGTCTCCGGCGACACCGTCGGTCCGCTGACGAGCACCGAGCTCTCGACGGGTCGGACCTTCACGTCGTCGGACGCCGGCAAGGACGTGGTCGTGCTCGACTCCTCGTACGCGAAGAGCGAGTCGAAGGCCGTCGGCAGCACCGTCTCCATCGGCGGGAAGACCTTCACCGTCATCGGGATCGTGGCACCCACCGGCTCGTCGAGCACGACCGGATCGAACACCTACATCCCGCTCGACACCGCACAGACGCTGGCGAGTCTCAGTGGCAAGGTCACGTCGATCTACGTCTCGGCGACGTCCTCGTCCGACGTCGGATCGGTCAAGTCGGCGCTGCAGAAGGAGCTCACGAGCGCGACCGTCTCCACGGAGGCCGACCTTGCCTCGAGCGTGTCCGGCTCGCTGGCCACCGCCTCGAGCCTCGTCTCGAACCTCGGCACCTGGCTGTCGATCATCGTCCTGGCGGCGGCGTTCCTCATCGCGATCCTCTTCACGATCTCCGGCGTCACCCGGCGCACCCGCGAGTTCGGCACCCTGAAGGCCATCGGCTGGTCGAACGGTCGCATCACCCGGCAGGTCGCCGGTGAGTCGTTGGTGCAGGGGCTGATCGGCGGCGTGATCGGCGCGGCGGTCGGCCTGATCGGGATCCTCGTGGTGAACGTCATCGCGCCGACGATCTCGGCGAGCGCCTCGACCACGACGAACCGCGGCGGCACGGGCGGGTTCCCGGGCGGTGCCGCGACCGCCGCGGCCGGCGGCGGCTCCGCGGGCGGCGTGCCCGCAGGGGGGTTCGGCGGCGGTGCGGCCCGGGCGGCCACGACCACGGACGTCGTGTTGCACGCGCCCGTCACCGTCGAGGTGATCGCGCTCGCGATCGGCCTCGCGATCCTCGGCGGCCTCCTCGCCGGAGCGCTCGGCGGATGGCGGGCGAGCCGCCTGCGTCCGGCCGAGGCCCTGCGGAGCGTCGCCTGATGTCCGCCCACCCACAGCACCCAGCACCCGAAGGAGCCATCGTGACCAGCACCGAGACCGCACCGTCCGCGGGCGAGGCGAGCCGCGCCTCCCGTCCGATCTACCACCTGCAGAACGTGAGCAAGACGTACAAGCAGAAGAACCGCGTGGTGACGGCGCTCACGAACGTCGACCTGGTGATCCCCCAGGGACAGCTCGTCGCGATCCAGGGCCCGACCGGCGGCGGCAAGTCGACGCTGCTGCAGATGCTCGGCGCACTCGACCGCCCGACGGCCGGCTCGGTACTGCTCGGGGATCGCGACGTCGCGAGGCTCGGCGACCGCGCGCTGACGGACCTCCGGGCCACCGAGATCGGCTTCGTGTTCCAGAGCTTCAACCTCATCCCGACGCTCTCCGCCCTGGAGAACGTCGAGACGGCGTTCGCCGGCTCCCTGGCGAACCGCTCCCGCGCCGAGGTGCGGCAGCGCGCGACGGACGCGTTGCAGGAGGTCGGGCTCGCCGAACGACTCGACCACCTGCCCGCCGAGCTGTCGGGCGGGCAGCAGCAGCGCGTGGCGATCGCGCGGGCGCTCGTGAAGAACCCGAGCGTCCTGCTCGCGGACGAGCCGACCGGCGCCCTCGACGAGGGCACCCGCGACGAGATCATGGGGCTGATCGAGACGCAGTGGCGCGACCGCGGACTGACGGTCGTGATCGTCACGCACGACTCGTGGGTGGCGCAGCGGGCCGAGCGACGGTTGCACATCAAGCAGGGCCAGGTGCGCGACCTGTAGCGGCCCTGGCCAGCGATCCGGGAGGCACGTCCCGCGCCCGGCACGCGAGCGGGCGGAACCAGATGCTCGGCCTCGACGGCCGGTGCGGGTTCCGCCCGCTCGTCACGCACGACGGGGCGAGCGGGCCCGCGCCCGGACACTCGCCACGCACGTGGGCAGGCGCCCGGCCGCTCGGCACGCACGCGGGGCCGGAGCCGGCGTCCGGCCCGCCGCTACGAGATCGGGTAGTCGCAGTACGCGAACCAGGCGGAGTCCGGTGCCCACGGCGGCACGTTGACCGTCCCCTGCCCACCGTTGAGCGCCACCAGCGTCTCGGGCACCACGGCCATCCGCGCACCGCGTGCGAGGACGCCCGGCAGCAGCCGGAGCTCCACCCGCTGGTCCGCCGGGTGTCCCTGCACACCGGGCTCGTACGACAGGTACAGCAGGTGCTCGCCGTCCGGTGAGACGTGCGGGAACCAGTTCACGCGCTCGTCGCCGGTGAGCTGCACCGGGTCGGCGAAGGCCCGGTCGCCCTCCTGCGCACCGCCGCCGTCCTGCGCACCGTCGCCGTCCTGCGCACCGTCGGCGTCCTGCACACCGTCGTCGGACGTTCCGATCCGGACGGTCGCGAGCTGCGCCGTCCCCGGGCTGAATCGCTCGGTGTTGAAGAGCAGGAACGCCCCGTCCGGGCTGAACGCACACCCGTCGTCCGGGAACCCGTCGCGTGTGACGAAGGTCGGCTCGCCCGATGCCGGGTCGACGAGCGCGACGTCGGTGGTCCAGACGCCGTCGACGGACAGGTCCCCGACGATCGCTGCCAGGCTCGAGCCGTCCGGCGCGATGCCGTGCAGGTAGAACTTCCGCTTGGTCGGCAGCACCGCCGCGGTGTCGGTCAGCTGCTCGACCGCTCCGCCCGCGGGCAACGGCACGCGGTAGAGCTCCCCGTTGCGTGCACTCACCACGACCGAGGTGCCCGAGGGGTCGAGCACGTGGTCGTTGTTGATCTCGTCGACGCCGTCCATCGGCACGGGCACGAGCGCGGTCTCGTCGAGCACGACGTCGACCTCGCGCGCGGGCAGCGGCAACAGCCACAGGTCACCGTTGCCGTTCAGGACGAGGGTCTGGTCGTCCAGGACGTTCGGTGCCTCGACGAGCACGGAACGCGACTCGAACACCAGGCGGCTCGTCCGCGACGCGACGTCGTACACGTGCACGCGGCTGGTCTGTCCGGGCAGCAGTTGCCGCCCTCGGGGCTCGGTCATGGGGTCATCCTGTCGTGTCTGGTGGTCTCGGGGCTCGGTCGTCGGAGGGCGGGTCTCGGGTGCGGCGACCGTTCGCGGACCGGACGCCGCGAGATCGGTCCCCCAGCGCGAGGTCGGTCGCCCAACGCGAGACTCGGGGCACGCGGCTGCCGCCGCACACGGACGGGAGGCGCGGTGCGGGTCGGACCCGCACCGCGCCTCCCGACGGGGTGGTGCCTGCGGCTACTTCACCGCACCGGCGGTGAGGCCGGCCACGAACTGGCGCTGCACGATGAGGAACGCGATGACGACCGGGATCGACACGACGAGCGACGCCGCCATGATCTGGTTCCAGTACACGTTCGTCTGCGTCGAGTACTGCTGCAGACCGACGGCGAGCGTCTGCCCGTTGCCGTTCGTCATGACCGAGGCGAACAGGACCTCACCCCAGGCCGTCATGAACGAGTAGATGCCCACTGCGACCAGACCCGGACGGGCCGACGGCAGGATGATCCGGAACAACGCACCCATCGGGCCCGAGCCGTCCACCATCGCGGCCTCGTCGAGCTCGCGCGGGATGGTCTCGAAGTAGCCCGCGAGCATCCAGATCGAGAACGGCAGCGTGAACGTCAGGTAGGTGATGATCAGGCCGGTCCAGGACCCGACGAGCTGGATGCCGAGCGAGTTCCCGAGGTTCGTGAAGATCAGGAACAGCGGGAGCAGGAACAGCACGCCCGGGAACATCTGGGTCGAGAGCACCGTCGTGGTGAAGGCGCTCTTGCCCTTGAAGTTCCACCGCGACACCGCGTAGGCGGCGAACGTGGCGATGACGAGCGAGAACACCGTCGCGACCGTGCAGACCACTAGCGAGTTGATGAAGTACTGCCCCAGTGGCACCGTCGACCACATGTCGATGAACGGCTGGAAGGTGATCCGGGTCGGGATCCACGTGAAGGTGTTCTGGACGTCACCGAGCGGCTTCATGGCCGTGGTGATCATCACGTAGAGCGGGACGACCGTGAAGATCGTGAGGAGCGTCAGGACGACGATCTTGAAGGACTTGGCGCCGACTGTTTCACGCACGGACGGACCTCCGGTTGGTCACGGCGAGGTAGATGCCGGTCACGATGAGCAGGAAGATGAGGAGCAGGACGCTCATCGCGGCCCCGGAACCGAAGTTCCAGGTGATGAACGACGCGTTGTAGATGTGGAAGCTGAGCAGGTCCGCGGCCGGGGGCTGCGCGGTCGAGCCGAAGAGCACGAACGGCGTGTTGAAGTCGTTGAAGGTCCAGAGGAACATCACGAGCACGAGCGTCACGTTGACCGGTCGCACCATCGGCAGGGTGATCGAGCGCCACTGGCGGAACGGCTTCGCACCGTCGACCGAGGCGGCCTCGTACACGTCGGCCGGGACCGACTGCAGGCCGGCCATCAGCATCAGGAAGGCGAACGGCCAGGTCTTCCAGATCGCGACCACCACGACGGCCACGAAGGCGTTGTTGCCGATGAGCCAGAACGGGGCGTGCCCGGCGAACAGGTGCAGCTGGTCCACGAGCAGGTGGTTGATGGCACCGGAGTCACGCTGGAACATGAACTTCCAGGTGATCACGCCGGCGTACATCGGCAGCGCGTACGGCACCAGGAACAGCGTGCGGAAGAGCCCGCGACCGCGGAACTCCTTCTGCAGCGCGACCGCAGCCGCCATGCCGAAGGCCCAGGAGAGCCCGACCACGAGCACCGTGAAGCCGGCCGTGATCAGGAACGAGTTGAGCAGCCCCTTGCCGATCGCCTGGTTGAAGTCCACGGCGACCGAGTAGTTGTGCAGCCCGGCCCAGGGCGCGGAGCCCCAGTTCGCGATGAAGTACTTGGTGAGCTGCACGAAGCTGATCCAGATGCCGACGAGCATCGGCACGATGTGGATCAGGAGCTCGAAGAGGACCGCGGGACCGACCAGGGCGTACGGCAGCCACTGGAGTCGACGCTTCTTCCCACCCGGAGGCGTCGACAGCGTCGGCGCATGCGTGTGGGTCAGGTCGATGGCCTCGGATTCAGGCAGGACCGTCGTGGACATGTGCAAGGCCTTTCGGCTTCGGAACGGAGTTCGGGTGCACGAGCACTCACCGTGGTGGCGGTGAGGCCGGGAGGCTCGGGGCGCGTGGGCCGAGACGGCTCACGTCCGGCGCGTGGCCGGGTCTCGAAGAGAGAGGGGGCGGAAGCCCGGGGCGGTCCTGCGGACGCGCCCCGGGCCTCCAGGCTGGGTGTGGATCAGCCGTTCGCCTGGGACACCTGGTCCTGGGCGGTCTGCAGCGCGGTCTTGATGTCACTGGTGGACACCGTGCCGCCGGTTGCGATCTTGGCGAACATCTCGTTCATCGCCTTGCCGACCGTGGACTCGAACTGGTCCTCGGCGGGCACGAGCGGGAGCGGCTTCGCCTTGTTGTTGTAGATGTCGAGG
The DNA here is from genome assembly GCF_018613895.1 of Curtobacterium sp. ISL-83. Classification (GTDB taxonomy): domain Bacteria; phylum Actinomycetota; class Actinomycetes; order Actinomycetales; family Microbacteriaceae; genus Curtobacterium. Next base: position 14,193 of record NZ_JAGGPH010000011.1, on the reverse strand, counting down.
AACGTCTTCGTCTGCGGGTCCGAGACGGAGCTCACAGCGGAGGCGAGCACCGGCAGGGCCGAGTACGGCTTGTCGAGCGTGGCCTGCGTGCTTTCGCTCGTCATGTACTTGACGAACTTCAGCGCGCCGTCCTTGTTCTTCGTGTTCTTGAAGATCGACAGGTTGATGCCGGCCGGGAAGCTGGCGATGTCCTGGCCACCCTTGGGGGCGGGCAGGGCGACCACACCGTACTCGGACGACTTCATCCCGAGGGACTCGATCGTCGCGTTGGCGTTGTTCTGGTTCAGGATGAACGCGGCCTTCTTGTTCGCGAAGTCCGTCACCGACTGCGTCGCGTTGTCGTACTGCGCGTTCGACGGGTTCGCGACCTTGTCGCTCTGCATCAGGTCGAGGTACCGCTTGATGCCGTTGACGTTCGCCGACGAGGTGAAGGTCGGCTTGCCGCTCTTGTCGAACCACTCGCCGCCGTTCTGCGCGGCGTTGATGAACGCGAAGTGCGCGTTCTCGGTGTACGAACCACCGGCGATGCTGAAGCCGTACTTGCCACCGGTGGTGAGCTTCTTGGCGTCAGCGGTCAGCTCCTCCCACGTGGTGGGCGGGGTGATGCCGGCAGCCTGGAGCATGGCCTTGTTGTAGTACAGGCCGTAGGCGAGGCCGTAGAGCGGGACGCTCGTGACGGTCTTGCCGGGGGCGCCACCGGTGGAGAGCGCGACCTTGCCGAACTTGTCGGCACCGCCGATCGACTTCATCTCGGAGGAGCCGAACTCCTGGAACGCACCGGTCGCCTGGAGCGAGGTCGCCCAGGTGTTGCCGATGTTGACGACGTCCGGGCCCTGGCCCGAGGTGACGGCGGTCTGGATCTTCGTCTGCAGGTCGTTCCAGCCGATGACCTGGAGGTTGACCTTGATCCCGGTCTCCTTGGTGAACTTGGCGAGGACGGGGGTGAGCACCTCCTTGTCGTTCTGGAGGGACGTGCCCTGGTTGGACGCCCAGTAGGTGAGCGTCTTGCTGCCGGAGGAACCGGATCCGGACGAACCGGAGGAACAGGCTGCGAGGCCGGTCACGGTGAGTGCCGCGGCCGCGGTGATGGCCAGTGCGCGGATGACAGTGCGCATGACTCTCTCTTTCTCGTCGTTGAGATGGTGCTGAGGGTGGATCTTCGGGTGCTGCTGTGTGCTGCCGGACGACATCGGTGCCGCCCGGCGGTGCGGGTCAGACCAGGGTCTGCTCCGCGGGATCCCAGCCCTCGGGGAGGATCTGGGACGGCGTGACGGTGCTCTCGACGAGCACCGCCTCGCCACGCTCTGCCGACTCGGCGATGGAGACCATCACGTCGAGGGCGTGGAAGGCGAGGGCACCGGGGACCCGGTTCTCCTCACCTGCGCGGAGGGACCGGGCGAGGTCGACCACGCCGGTGCCGCGCGAGTAGGTGGACCCGACGGCCGGAACGACCTCGGGCTCGTCGGCGCCGAGCGCGTACAGCTCGGTGTCGCCGTCGAAGTTGTTCGGGTCGGGGAACACGACCGTGCCGGTCTCGCCCGCGATCTCGACGAACCCGGTACGCCCGCGGTCCGACTCGAACGAGAAGACGCTCTGTGCGCTCCCGCCGTTCTCGAACTCGATGAGTGCGGAGTGGTTCGTGGGGACCTCGACCGGGAACTCGGTGCCGGCCTTCGGGCCGGATCCGATCGTCCGGGTCGCACGCGACTTCGAGGCGGTCGCCGTGACCTTCTTCACCGGGCCGAACACCTGCACGAGGGTCGTGATGTAGTACGGGCCGATGTCGAACAGGGGGCCCGCGCCGTAGGCGAAGAGGAACTCGGGGCTCGGGTGCCACGACTCGGGGCCGGGGCTCTGGAAGAGCGTCAGGCCGTTGAGCGGTGCGCCGATGCGGCCGTCGCGGATGGTGCGGAGCGCGGTCTGCAGTCCGGCACCGAGGAAGGTGTCGGGTGCGACGCTGACGGTCTTGCCGGCGGCAGCGGCGGCGTCGCGCAGCTGCGCGGCGCTCTCGCGGTCGAGGGCGTAGGGCTTCTCGCCCCACACGTGCTTGCCGGCGGCGAGGGCCTGCAGTGCGACCTCGACGTGGGCGGCCGGGATGGTCAGGTTGACGACGATCTCGATGTCGTCGTCGGCGAGGAGCTCGGCGACGGTACCGGAGCCGGGAACGCCCCACTTCTCGGCCTGCGACGCGGCACGCTCGAGGTCGATGTCGGCGATGAAGCGGACGGTGACGTCCGGGAAGACCGTCAGGTTCGACAGGTACTGGTCCGAGATGACCCCGGCGCCGATGACGCCGACGCCGACCGGGCCGGTCTTCGTGGTGGTGGAGTGCTGGTCGTGCACTGCGGTGTCGGTCATGCGGTGGCCCCTTCGAGGAACGTGTAGGAGTCGGTGACGGCCTGGAACACGTCGCCCTCGTGGTCGTCGAGTTCGACGACCCACTGGGCGTCCGGTGCGGCGCCGATGATGTCGCGGACGGGCATGATGCCGTTGCCGACCGCGACCTGCTTCTTGTCGTCGTGCGATCCGTCGCCGTCCTTGACGTGCAGGAACTGGACCTTGTCGCCGTACTTGCCGATGATCGCGACCGGGTCGTCGCCGCCGACCGTCACCCAGTAGGTGTCGAGCTCGAGCACGACGTCGTCGGAGAGCGCGTCGGCGAAGACCTCGTAGGCGCTGACGCCGTCGATGCGGTTCGAGAACTCGAACGCGTGGTTGTGGTAACCGAGCGTCAGGCCGTGATCGGCGGCGCGGGGTGCGAGGGCGCTGAGTTCGCGGGCGATCGCCTCGACGTCCTCACGGGTGGTCCAGCGGGTCTCGTCGATGTGCGGGTCGATCAGGGTGCCGAGTCCGACGGTGGCACTCGCGTGGAAGATGCGCTCGAGGTCCTGCTCGCCGGCGTCGAGCAGCCGCGCGTGGCCGCTCGGGGCGACCAGGCCGGCGTCGGCGAGGGCCGTCACGTACTCGTCGGCACGATCGACGTAGCCGAAGAGCTCGACGTTCGTGTAGCCGATGCCGGCGATGCGCTTGAGCGTGCCGGGCAGATCGGCCGAGAGCGCGTCACGGACGGTGTAGAGCTGAACCGAGAGCGGTTGTGTCACCAGGGATGTCTCCTCGTCGAGATGTTGCGGTCGTCTCTGACCGCTCGCCACACTATGACCACTTTTGTCGGCGGTCAAGCAGAAGTTGCACGAATGTCGACGCACTTCGTTGCGTGGCGCGTTGGAACTGTGCTTCACTCGCCCCATGGTCGACTTGACACGGATGGCAGCGTCGCCGCCGGTCGGGACGAGCGAGCTGTTCCAGATCCTGCGCGACGGTGTGCCGCGGACCCGGGCCGAGCTCGCCGCGCTGACAGGACTCGCACGCTCGACGATCGGCGTGCGCCTCGATGCCCTCATCGACGTCGGACTCGTCGGTCCTGTGGACACCGCTGCGTCCACCGGCGGGCGTCCGCCGGCCCAGGTCGCCCTCATGCCCCGGGCGCGTCTGGTGATCGCCGCGGACCTCGGTGCCTCGCACGGTCGTGTCGCAGTGACGGACCTCGCGGCCGCACCGCTCGCCACGCGGGAGGCCCGGATCGACATCGCGGCCGGCCCCGTCCCCACGCTCTCCTGGCTCGTCGAGACGATCGACGCCCTCCTCGACGAGATCGGCCGGTCCCGCCACGACGTCGTCGCCATCGGCATCGGTGTCCCGGGCCCGGTCGAGTTCTCCACCGGACGACCCGCGAACCCGCCGATCATGCCGGGCTGGGACGGCTTCGACGTGCCCGCCTGGCTCCGACAGCACATCGCGGCGCACGTCCTGCTCGACAACGACGTGAACATCGCCGCGCTCGGCGAACGGGAGCACGGGTGGCCCGCCGTCGACCACCTGCTCTTCGTGAAGGTCGCCACCGGCATCGGGTCGGGCATCGTCTCGGACGGCCAGCTCCAGCGCGGCGCACAGGGCACCGCGGGCGACATCGGCCACGTCCGGGTGTCCCGCGCCGGCGACGTGCCGTGTCACTGCGGCAACACCGGGTGCCTGGAGGCCGTGGCGTCCGGTCCCGCCATCGCCCGGTCCCTGCGGGCGAAGGGCCACGACGTGCACTCCAGCGCGGACGTGATCGACCTCGTCAACCGCTCCGACCTCGACGCCATCTACGCCGTGCGACAGGCCGGCCGGGACATCGGCGAGGTCCTCGCCACCTGCGTGTCCCTCATGAACCCGTCGGTGATCGTGCTCGGCGGCTCGATCACGCAGGCCGGTGAGCACCTGCTCGCCGGCGTCCGCGAGGTCGTGTACTCCCGCTCGATGCCCCTGGCCACCGAACACCTCGTGATCGCGCAGTCGCGTGCCGGTTCCGTCGCCGCACTGCAGGGGGCCGCGGCCCTCGCGATCGGGTACGCCCTCTCCCCCGCCGGCGTCGACGAGCTCGTCGCCTTCGCCGAGGGCCCGCAGCTCGTCTCCTGAGCCCGGCCGAGCCCGCTCGGGCACCGGGCCGGCTCCTCGGGCCGCGAGTCCGCGCGTCGGATTCGTCGCCGTCGGCGTGCGGGGGGAGAATCGTCGGGTGACGATCGTGCAGCCCACCCTGTGGGGCGACCTGGACCCCGGGTGGGAGGACCACCCCGCGTCCGCCGCGCCGGTCACGTTCCAGGAGCGGCCGACCGACCGCGCCGCGCCACCGGTGCACGACACCTTCACCGTCCTCCGGGGGCACACCGAACGGATCGTCGCGCACTCCTCGGACCGCGTCGCGTGGTTGCGCGCTCGTGCTGCCGGCATCACGGCGACCGACGTCGCACGCCTCGCCTCGCTGCGAGCCGTCGAGGCGGTCGTCGCGGACAAGCGCTGGGGCTCCCGGTTCTCGGGCAACGTCTACACGGAGCACGGCAAGGACCGCGAACCCGTGATCGCTGCCTGGGTGGCAGCGACGCACGGGATCCAGCCGTCGGCGCACCTGTTCCACGCGTCGACCAACCGCGCGCACCTGGCCACCCCGGACGGCGTCGGGCTCGATGCCTCGTCGCGGCTGGTGCTCGCCGAGATCAAGACGACCGGCAAGGGCTGGCGGAGCATCCCGCGGCACTACCTGCGGCAGATCTGGTGGCAGCAGTACGTCCTCGGAGCCGACCGCACCCTGTTCGTGTGGGAGCGGCACGACGAGTTCGTGCCCGTCGCCGACGAACCCGAGTGCCGGTGGGTGGACCGCGACGACGACCAGATCCGCGGGTTGATCCAACTCGCCGACCTGGTGCTCGATCGGCTGCGCGGGTTCCGCGACTAGCGGGCCGTTCCGGTCCGACTAGACCTTGACCAGCCGGAGTCGGCTCATCCCGATCACGAGCACGCCCATCAGCGCGATGAACACGGCCACGCCGAGGCAGTAGAGCCCGACGACGCCGTACCCGAGCCCGGGGCTGAGGAACGGGTACGGCACCCATCCGTCCGTCGCGCCGCGGATGAGCACGACGACGAGCCACACGGCCGGGTACAGCAGGAACCACCACACCTGCCGAAGGAGCAGCCGTGACCGGTCCGAGAAGAGCAGCCAGTCGAGCACGGCGTACACCGGCATGATCTTGTGCAACACGTCGTTCGGCCACCACACGGACGTGGACACGTCGACGCCGGTCAGCAGCGTCGTGTAGACGATCCCCGTCGTCGCCATGTACACCGTCGCCGCCCCGCGGAACAGCGACGCGCCTGTTCCCTCACGCTTGCGGCGGGCCGCCGCAACGAGCGTCAGGGCGAACGCCAGCGCGATCATGATGTTCGACTGGATCGTGAAGTAGCCGAAGAAGTTCCACGGCGAGTAGCTCGGCAGCCGCGAGCTCACCAGCCACTGCGTGACGATCGCAGCGACCACGGCGATGACGGCGAGGAGACGGAGGGAGTTCGCGAGGGTCCGCACGGTGCAACCGTACCGGGCCGACGACCGTCCACGACGAGAAGGGCCCGCACCGTTCCCGGTGCGGGCCCTTCTGTGTGATCAGGTCGATCAGATGCTGTTGACGTCCAGCGGGATGCCCGGCCCGAAGGTCGTCGAGACGGCGCCCTTCATGACGTAGCGGCCCTTCGAGGAGCTCGGCTTGAGGCGGTTGATCTCCTCGAGCGCGGTCGAGATGTTCTCGTCGAGCTGCTCGGACGTGAACGAGGCCTTGCCGACGACGAAGTGCACGTTCGCGTGCTTGTCGACGCGGAACTCGATCTTGCCGCCCTTGATGTCGTTCACGGCCTGTGCCACGTTCGGCGTCACGGTGCCGGTCTTCGGGTTGGGCATGAGGCCACGCGGGCCGAGCACCTTGCCGAGACGACCGACCTTGCCCATGAGTTCGGGCGTCGCGACGGCGGAGTCGAAGGACGTGTAGCCCTCGGCGACCTTCGCGATGAGCTCGTCGCCACCGACCTCGTCAGCGCCGGCAGCGATGGCGGCCTCAGCCGCAGCGCCGGTCGCGAAGACGATGACGCGGGCGGTCTTGCCCGTGCCGTGCGGCAGGATGACCGTGCCACGGACCATCTGGTCCGCCTTGCGCGGGTCGACACCGAGCTTGAGGGCGACCTCGACGGTGGAGTCGGTCTTGGAGGAACCGGTCTCCTTCGCCAGGGCGACTGCCTCGGACGGGGTGTAGAACTTGTCGGCCTCGATCTTCGCGGCCGCGGCCTGGTAGGCCTTTGACTTCTTCGCCATGGTGATCTCCTTGGGAGCTACGTGGTTGACGAGCCGGCGAGGCTCTCCCACGGAAGGGTTCGTGCGAGGGTGTGGGGCGAGGTGCCCCGGGGTCGGACTAGGCCTCGACCGTGATGCCCATCGAGCGCGCGGTGCCAGCGATGATCTTCGCGGCCTGCTCGATGTCGTTCGCGTTCAGGTCGGCCTGCTTGGTCTCGGCGATCTGACGGACCTGGTCCATCGAGATCGTCGCGACCTTGACCGTGTGCGGGGTCGAGGACCCCTTCTGCACACCCGCTGCCTTCTTGATGAGCTCCGCGGCCGGCGGGGTCTTGAGGACGAACGTGAACGAACGGTCCTCGTAGACGGTGATCTCGACCGGCACGACGTTCCCGCGCTGCGACTCGGTCGCGGCGTTGTACGCCTTGCAGAACTCCATGATGTTCACGCCGTGCTGACCGAGCGCTGGACCGATCGGGGGGGCCGGGTTGGCGGCTCCCGCGTTGATCTGCAGCTTGATCAGGCCCGTGACCTTCTTCTTCGGTGCCATGACTTGTCTTCCTCCTGGAATCGAACGCACGGGGACCCGTGCACTCTCCCGCTGGCCCGGCCGTTCCGGACCGCGGTGACGCCCCACACACGCGAGCGCGCGGGACCAAACTTGATGAGCTTAGCGGATGTCGCTGAGCACGCGGTGTTCGGACTAGAGCTTCGTGACCTGGTCGAAGCTGAGCTCGACCGGCGTCTCGCGCTCGAAGAGCGAGACGAGCACCGTGAGCTTGCCGCTCTCCGGCTTGATCTCCGAGATCGACCCCGGCAGACCCGCGAACGAGCCTTCCTTGATGGTGATCGTCTCGCCGACCTCGAAGTCGACCTCCGCCGCGGGCTGCGACTGGAGTCCGCCGCCCTTGCCGCCCTTGGTCGGAGCGGCCTCGGCCACCTGGACCAGCGACTTCAGCATGCCGAACGCCTCGTCGAAGCGGAGCGGCGTCGGGTTGTGCGCGTTGCCGACGAAGCCGGTGACGCCCGGGGTGTGCCGGACGACCGACCACGAGTCCTCGTTGAGGTCCATGCGGACGAGCACGTACGAGGGGATCCGGACGCGGGTGACCAGCTTGCGCTGCCCGTTCTTGATCTCGACGACGTCCTCCATCGGGACCTCGACCTGGTAGATGTAGTCCTCCATCGACATCGACACCATGCGGTTCTCGATGTTCGACTTCACGCGGCGCTCGAAGCCCGCGTAGGAGTGGATGACGTACCACTTGCCGGGCTTCATCCGCAGCTCGGCCTTGAAGGCTTCGTACGGGTCGACCTCGGCGGGCTCGGCGTCCTCGTCCTCGTCCTCGGCGTCCGCGTCGGCGGTGTCCGCGTCGGCGGTGTCCGCGTCGAGGGCTTCGTCGGCGGCGAGCGTGGCGTTCGCCTCGGCTGCGGTCTCCGCTTCGAGCTCGAGCTCTTCTTCGTCCTCGACCGCTTCGACGGCGGCCTCGGCCTCGTCAGCGGTGTCGATCTCGAGCGCGTCGTCGACGACGGCGTCCGCTTCGGGGTCGCGGGCCTCGGCCAGGGCGTCGAGCGCCTCGTCGAGACCGACGTCGACGGTGCCGTCGTCCGGCTCGTCGCTCAGGCCCAGCGAGGGGTCGTCTTCGTCCTCGATCGAGATCGCACGCTCTTCAGCGGACTCGACCGAACGCCCCTCAGCGGTCTCGACGTCGCCTTCCTGGTTCTCCTCGACCTCGGAGGACTGCTCGGCAGCCGTCGCGAGGTCGATGTCGTCGCGGGAGTAGTCAGACACAGTCGATTCTTTCCGTTCGGTGGTGCTGGTCGGGTTGGCGGGTGGTCCGGATCAGGACCGGAGCCGTCTCCGGCGACCGTACTCCTGCGCCGGTCGGCCCAGGATGGTGCACGTCCGGGTCAGGCCGTGGGCCCGTTGCCGAAGACGTACCCGACGCCGAGGCCGAAGACGAAGTCCAGGATCGACACGAGCACCATCATCACGACGACGAACACCAGCACGACGCCCGTGTAGCTGAAGAGTTCCTTGCGGGTCGGCGTGACGACCTTGCGGAGTTCGGCGATGACCTGACGGATGAACAGGGCGATGGCAGCGATGGGACCGCGGCGTGCCGCTCGGTCGTGCTTCGCCTGGGCGACGACGTCGTCCGCCGTCGTCTCCATGTCTTTGCTCGCCAACTTCTACCCTTCCAGATCTGCAGGGCGGACAGGACTCGAACCTGCAACCTGCGGTTTTGGAGACCGCTGCTCTACCAATTGAGCCACCGCCCTTCAGAACACAGTTCGTCACCGTTCCGCGTTCCGGTGGACGAGTCTACGGGAGACCGTCACACGGTGTCCACTTGGCCGCGGCCCCGGCGTGCCGCGCCGATAGGCTGGGACCCGTGAGCACCGAAGCCCCCGGCCCCGAGTCCACCGCCAACGCGCCCGTCGGCACCCCCGCCCGCGCGCACACCGACCGAGCGCGCATCGCGTCCCGCATCGCGGCGATCGCCGAGTCCGCGACGCTCAAGGTCGACGCCAAGGCCAAGGCCCTGAAGGCCGCCGGGCGTCCCGTCATCTCCTTCGCGGCGGGCGAGCCCGACTTCGCCACCCCCCAGCACGTGGTCGACGCCGCCGTGCAGGCCGCGCAGGACCCGAAGAACCACCGGTACACGCCCGCCACCGGCCTGCCGGAACTGAAGCAGGCGGTCGCGGAGAAGACCGCGCGGGAGTCCGGCATCACGGTCGACCCCTCCCGGGTCATCATCACCAACGGCGGCAAGCAGGCCGTCTACCAGGCCTTCCAGACGATCGTCGACGACGGTGACGAGGTCCTGCTGCCGGCCCCGTACTGGACCACCTACCCGGAGGCCATCCGGTTGGCGGGCGGCGTCCCGGTCGAGGTCTTCGCCGGCAGCGACCAGGGGTACCTCGTCACGGTCGAGCAGCTCGAGGCCGCGCGCACCCCGCGGACCAAGGCGCTCCTGTTCTGCTCCCCCTCGAACCCGACCGGCGCCGTCTACACCGCCGAGCAGACCCGGGCCATCGGCGAGTGGGCGCTCGAGCACGGCATCTGGGTCATCAGCGACGAGATCTACCAGGACCTCGTGTACGACGGCGTCCGCTTCACGGGCATCCTCGACGCCGTCCCCGCGCTCGCGGACACGACGATCCTGGTGAACGGCGTCGCGAAGACGTACGCGATGACCGGGTGGCGTGTCGGGTGGTTCATCGGTCCGGCCGACGCCGTCAAGGCCGCGTCGAACCTGCAGTCGCACCTGTCGTCCAACGTCGCCAACGTCTCCCAGCGTGCGGCGATCGCGGCACTCACCGGGCCGCAGGAGCCCGTGACCGCCATGCGCGAGGCCTTCGATCGTCGCCGGAAGGCCATCGTCGACGGTCTGAACGCGATCCCCGGCGTCCTCACGCCGACCCCGCAGGGCGCCTTCTACGTCTACCCCGATGTCACCGGGTTGCTCGGCCGCGAGTGGGCCGGCACCACACCGACCACGTCCCTCGAGCTCGCGGACCTGATCCTCGAACACGCCGAGGTCGCGGTGGTCCCCGGCGAGGCGTTCGGGCCCTCCGGCTACCTCCGGCTGTCGTACGCGCTGGGCGACGACGACATCGCCGAGGGCGTCGCGCGCCTGGCGGCGTTCTTCAGCTAGGTCGGCGGCGCGGCCGGTACCCGGCCGCACCCCGCTCCGCACATCGCGCCCCGTTCCCGCGGGGCGCGATGTCGTTCCGGGGGTGCGACACCGTCCGGTCCACCGGCACTACGGGACTGGAGGCGCGTGGCCGGGTCAGTCCAGCAGCTCGCCGACCACGACGGGTTCCGGCACGAGCGACACCCCGAAGCGGTTCAGCACCGTCACCTGGACGTAGCGGGCCAGTTCGGCGACCTGGGCCGCGGTCGCTCCCCCGCGGTTCGTCAGCGCCAGGGTGTGCTTCGAGGACACCGCGGCGCGCGAACCCGGAACGGCGTACCCGCGATGGATGCCCGCGTGCTCGATGAGCCACGCGGCGCTCAGCTTCACCCCGTCCCCGGCGGCCCACCGGGGCGCTTCGGGCGGCAGGGTCTCGGCGAACCCGGCGGAGACGATCGGGTTCGTGAAGAACGACCCGGCGCTCCACGTGTCGGGGTCGTCGGCGTCCAGCACCATGCCCTTCGAGGCGCGGAGCCGCAGGACCTCGGTGCGGACCGTCGTCGGAGGGACGAGGGTGCCGAGCTCGACGTCGAGGGACCCGGCGAGCTGTGCGTACCGGACCGGCACGCCGGTCTGCGCCGCACGGCCCAACCGGAACTCGACCGTGAGCACCACGCCGCGCCGCCCGTGCTTCAGCGTCGAGGTGCGGTAGCCGAGCGCCAGCTCGGCCGCGGGGAGCCACGCGCGCTCCCCCGTCGCCGCGTCCAGGAACTCGACGGCGGTGAGCACGTCGGACAGTTCGACCCCGTAGGCGCCGATGTTCTGCACGGGGGCGGCACCGACCGTGCCCGGGATGCCGCTGAGGGCCTCCAGACCGGTCCACCCGTTGTCGACGGTCTCGGCGACGAACGCGTCCCAGGGTTCGCCGGCGGCGACCCGGACCGTGACGCCGTCGGCGTCGGCGACGGCGCTGACACCGCGCGTGCGGACCAGGACCACCGTGCCGTCGAAGCCCGCATCGGCGGCCAGGAGGTTGCTGCCACCACCGACGACGAGCCAGTCCTCGTCGTCCCACGCGGCGAACGCGTGCGCGACCAGGTCGTCGGTCGTCTCGGCCGTCAGGAGCCGCGTGGCGGGACCACCCACCCGGAAGGTCGTGAGGTCCGCGAGCACCGGGGTCGACACGGTCAGCGGAACGTCACCGTGACCTGCGCCTTGCCGAGCACGGTCTGCCCGGCGGCGGTCACGGTGAGGTCGATGCGGACCGGACGGCCGTCGTCGTCGACGGTGCCGACCTTGGCGACGACCCCGACGGTCGCTCCCTGCTCGGGGTCGACGATGACGGGGCGCGTGAAGCGGACGCTGTAACCGGCGACCCAGCCTCGGTCGCCGAGCCACTCGGACACGGGCTGCACGGCGAGGCCCATCGTGAGCATCCCGTGTGCGAGGACCCCGGGGAGCCCGACCGACCGGGCGACGTCGTCGCGGTAGTGGATGGGGTTGAAGTCACCCGAGGCGCCGGCGTAGCGGACCAGGGCGTCGCGCGTCAGGTGGACGTCGCGTTCTGCGACGACCGTGCCGACCTCGAGCGCGGGGACGGGTGCGGCGGTCATGCGTCTGCTCCTCGGACGACCAGGGTGGAGGTCGCGGTGACCACGTCGGCGCCGGTCGCGTCGACGACGGCCGACCGGGCGGTGACCATCGCGTTGCCGCCGAGGGTCTTCACGCTCGTGACCGTGAGGGTCGCGGTCAGTTCGTCGCCCGCCACGATCGGCCGGTCGTACGCGAAGGCCTGCTCGCCGTGCACGACGCGGGAGAAGTCGATGCCGGCGTCCGGCTCCGCAAGGAGCTGGGCGAGCGTGGCCTCCTGCACGACGACGGCGAAGGTCGGCGGCGCGACGACGTCGGCGTAGCCGGCGGCGCGGGCGGCCTCGGGATCGAGGTGGATCGGGTTCGTCGCGAACACCGCGCGGGAGAACTCGCGCACCTTCTCGCGACCGACCAGGTAGGGCTGGGCCGGCGGGAAGGTCCTGCCGACGAGCTCGGGGTTCACAGACACGTCGGGGAGTCTACCGAGGGCCACCCGAGGCCTTGCCTTTGATGAGTTTGCATCGGATATGCTGGCCGGGCCGGCGTCGGGGGATGCCGGGTCGATTCCGGGGACGGGGAAACACGATGGAGACCACGACCGAGTACGCGGTGCACACCGGGGACCGGCGCACGGCCATGGAGGTCGCCGGGGCTGCGCTCCGACAGTCCGGGCACCACGTCGAGTCGACCGGGGGGACGCTCACCGCGACCGCGGGCAACCGGGTGCTCACGATCCTGTTCGGCGCGCTCGTGCACCCCGAGCGGGAGTTCCGGCGGTGGGAGCTGTCGAGCACCGTCACCGGCGCCTCCACGACGATCACCGTCCGGCCGTCCGGGCACGGCACCGCGGTGTCCGGCGGGGGCATCGGGGCGGAGCGTCGGCGGGCGGCGTGGCACGCGGTGAACGCGAACCTCGAGGGGGCACTGCGGGCTGCCGGGGTGCTGGTGTCGCGCACGGAGCGCCGTTCGCGCTGACGCGAGCGCGCGCGGCCCGCGGCCCGAGCCCTCGGTGCGAGGTTGATCGCCCCGTGCGCGGAAAGAACCTCGCACGGGGCGATCAAGCGCGCACGAGGCGAAGCGGCCCGGCGGCACGGCGCGGCGGCGCTCACCCGGCGACGCGGCCCGGGAACGACTGAAGCCCGGCGCAACAGCGCCGGGCTTCCGGTAGCGAGGGCGGGACTTGAACCCGCGACCCCACGATTATGAGTCGTGTGCTCTAACCAACTGAGCTACCCCGCCAGAGATCCGGTCCGACGTACGGACCGGGTCGGAGCCCCGAGTCAGGATTGAACTGACGACCCCTTCCTTACCATGGAAGTGCTCTACCACTGAGCTATCGGGGCGCTGTACCGCGAGCGGCACCACACGAGGATAGCAGAACCCGGACAGTGCTCAGGAACCCGCCGGGACGCCCGGGCGCGCCGTCCGGAGCACCGCTAGTTCACGTTCGCGCGGAGCCACGCGAGCGGGTCGATGGGCACCCCGTTGACGTGGATCTCGAGGTGCAGGTGCGGCCCGGTCGAGTTGCCGCTGCTGCCGACGAGCCCGAGTTCGTCGCCCACCGTGACGTGCTGCCCGTTGACGACCTTGAACGAGTTGTCGAGAATGTGGCCGTAGACGCTGACGAACTGCTTGCCGTCGACGTCGTGCTGGACCCAGACGTCGTTGCCGTAGCCGCCGTCGTTCGGCTGCACCTTGATGACCGTGCCGCTCGCGACCACGTGGATCGGGGTACCGGCCCCCGGAGCGAAGTCGACGCCCATGTGGTTCGTGGAGCAGAACGAGCACCCCGCGACCTCACGCGCACCGAAGCCGGACGTGATGGGCACTGCGGTCGGGAACGGCCACTGGATGGACCCGGTCGGGTCGGTCGAGAAGTTCGAACCGGTGACGGGCTTGTACTGCGCTGCCGACGACACCGTGTACTGGTCGCGGGTGATCGCGGCCCCGTCGGCGTCGCCCACGCTGAGGGACTGCGTCGCGCCGGACGCGGTCGTCCGGGCCGCGGTGGAGCCGGGCTCCGGCGTGTAGAACGCCTGCGCCGGCAGCGAGGTGGAGACCACGAGACCGGCGGCGAAGAGGAGCGCGCCGACCGCGGTGGCCCGGGAGGCGTTCCGGCGGAGGGCCGCTCCCTGCCGCGGTGCGGCGGGCTGCACCGTCACGGTCCGCGCGCCGAGGTGGCGGGTGGCACGGTCGGCGTACGGGGAGGTCGTCGCGGTCGCACGTACGGGCGTCGTGCGAGCAGTCGACCGGCGCGGAGCCGCGGAGCCTGCGGTCCGGCGCGGGGCCGGTGCGCCGGCTGTCCGC
>NZ_JAGGPH010000010.1 GCF_018613895.1 Curtobacterium sp. ISL-83 | reverse complement strand
GCGCGCGTCCGGTAGACGATCGGCTACCGGAACACCTCTCGGAGGGGCTGGGCTGTCGTTGTCAGATCGCGCCGAGGAGCGCAGCGACGACGAGGCCGATGCCCACAGAGGCGACGCCTCCGCCGACGATGGTGGTCGATGACTTCTGCCCCCTCAACGGTGATCTCGGCGGCCGGGAGCGAATGCGGTTCGAAACGGCGCTGGTCGAGCTCGCGGGGAACGTTATCGAGCACGCCGATACAAGCGCGCGTGCTGTGTGAGCTGCTGCTCCGGCGAACGTCGACAACGTTGGAAGCGGTGCTCAGTGACAGCGGTGCTGAGGCGCACGTGCCGTTCCGTCGGGCGATGCCGGATCCGGAGGAGCTAACGGAGTCCGGGCGTGGGATCGTGATGATTGAGCTGCTCATGGACGAGTTCTCCTACGAGTTCTCCTACGAGTTCTCCTACGAGCGCGACTCGGAGGGCAACCGATGGTGCCTCCTGATGCGTCTCCCCGAGTCACTCCAGCGTGAGCACCACGCCGCCCCCGGTCAGGGCGGACACGGAGGCGGAGGCGGAGGCGGAGGCGGAGGCGGAGCACGCTAAGCAGATCGAGACGACAACCCGTCGCAGCAGCTGATCACCTCTTGGGGCTCACTGCTGCGCGCCAACAAATCGGCGGTGTTCGTCGTGGTGTTGATCATCGGCCGGCGTTGTACAGGGCTGTGATTTGCGTGGTGGTGAGAGCGGTGCCGGAGTACACCGCAACGTCGTCGAGGTCGCCGTGTAAGTGGGAGTCGGTGGGAGCGTTGGGCCAGCCGTTGAGATTGTCGTTGCCGATCCTCCACCAACCGGAGTCCGCTTGGGCCGTGGTGTTGGTGTTGGTGGCGACGGTGGCACCGTCGAGGTGCAGTGTCATGCCATTGGTGCTGGACATGGTGCCGACGACGTGGTGCCACACGCCGTTAGTGACCGTCGCGCTCGAGGTGAGGGTCATGTACCCGCCGTTGTAGACGCCGAAGGCGACGTGTCCGGTGGAGGTGATGTAGAGGTGGCGGTCGTAGGAGCTTGAGGTGCCGGTCCGGGTGTTGCCGAAGCCGATGATCTTCCCGGCGGCATTGGTGGTGCGGATCCACGCTTCGACGGTGAAGGTGGAGGGGGCACTGATGGGGTTCGGGTTCGCCGAGGTGATCTGCCCCGAGGCGCCGTCCAGGGTGACGTACGGGCTGGACCCGCAAGTACCCACGGCGCGGCTGACGCCGGCGGAGAGGACACCGTTCGTGCCGCTGGAACCGAGATCGGTTTCGGTCGCACCGGATGCGGCGTTGAAGCCGTAGTCGACGGTCGGTGAGTTGGTGATGGTCCGTCCGAGGCACGGGAACGTCGCCGCTGCCGCCAACGAACTCGACGTGTTCGTGAGGCCGCTGAACGGCGCAGCGGTCGCTTCCGAGGGCCCGATCAGCACTGCCGCGACGGTGAGGACGGTGACGGTGACGGTGACGAGTCCGGCGCCGATGCGCGTGCGACGCTTTGCCGCTCGGAACGGCGGCACGCCGGGATCGCTGACCGGGATGCTGGTGTTGTCGTCGTGGCCGTCCGCGTCTTCGAGGTTGCCCGCGGCGCTCCTGCGGCGGAGGGGCGCGTCAATAGTTGCCAGGAACGCCAACCCGGTCAGGGCGAGGATGACCGCGGCGACCCGTGCCCATTGTCCGTCTCGGATCCACATGATAGGTGTTGCAATGTACGGGACGCGGATGACGGCGACGCCTTCGACGGCGGTGCGGGTGATCGGTGTGGAGTCGGCCTGGGGGTTCGCGTCACCTTTGGTGATGAGCCGGCCGTTCGCACCGGTGTCGTGGATGCGGTGCAGGCGAAGGTGTCCGCGTTGGTCGGGGTCATTGAAGAGGATGATCTGTTGCACGCGAAGCGGCGTGGGGGCGACCGGTCGAGCAACAACGACGTCGCCCGGGTGCAGGCGGGGCTCCATGGATCCGGTCATCACGGTTGTGGGCTGCCATCCGATCAGCGCGGGAGCGGCGGCCCAGAACGCCATGCCGAGAACAGTGACGATGAGGCCGCGCGCAGCGGTGGCAAGGAGCAGTCGGGCCCAGTCGTGCAGGTGCTCGCGTCGTTCACTGGACCTGATTGACGCGGCGGCGGTCGTGGCCTGGATGGTGCTGGTGGTCATGACGCGCTCCTCACCATCGGTTGGGACGGGCTGATGTTGACGGAACGAAGCACCGGTGTGCTTCGTGGTGATCGTGGTGACGGGCCGTGAAGCCGCGGGGCCGCGCGCCGTCACGCGCGGCCCGGCGCACTCACTCAGCTGTTCTGGGCTTCCCAGGTGAGCCCGAGCGCCGCGGTGCCGGCCTGGGCCGTGTTCGGAGTTGTTGAGGACACGGAGTAGGAAACTTCGTAAACGCGTGCCTCGGACGCGGACCCGGTGGGGGTCCACGTCCCGACGCCGTTGGCGAAGTTGCTGTGGGTAGAGGCGAAGTCTGCGAGGGTGCCTGCGTACAGGGTGCCTCCGGTAGCGAGCGGCGTGAACCCGCTGCACGACCCGAAGCCGCCGCCGGTGCCCTGCTGCACAGTGACGTTGACGTAGGACGACAGGCCATTCGTGGTCGCAGCGTTCGTCCCATAGAGCTTCACCGCCGAGGCCAACGAACCCGTCGAAGTGACCGTGATGCAGTTCTGACCAGTCGAGCCGGGCTTGAGGTTCGTGGCGGTGAAGAGAGCCGTGTTCGCATCATCGTCCTGCAACGCGACAGTGCCGGCAGTCCAGTTGCTCGTTGGGTTCACCGTGGTTGCGGAGAACGCCGAGTACGAGGCAGTGGCGACAAGGGCGCCGGAACCCACCAGTGCACTACGGTGCCCAGCTTCTGAACGATCGCGTGATCCGTCCGTGGGATGAGCACGCCGCGTCGGCGTCGTTCGAACGTTACCGAACGACCGCGACCGAGTACGACCGCGATCCGGAGGCGTGGGAACGGTTGTTCTGGGCTCAAGTTCAGAGAGGATCTCGCCGTCGCACTGCGCAGTAAGTGGTCGGATCGGACGGGGCGCGGTGATAGCGAGGAGCCCAAGGCGACTTGATCGTTCGTCCGGAGGAGGATCGGCTGGCGGACACATTCGTTAGATGCGAAGCATGCGGCCGACCAAGACCGAGCGACGGCTGCGAGTCCCTCGGGAGCGCAGCCAGCGGCGCGCACCGTCGATCAGCTGTTGGGCTGCGGGGATGTCTGCTGCGGTACCAACCTCGACCATGAGTTTGTCTCTCCCCATGAGACGACCGTACGGGCAATTACACAGACACCCGACGCAGTTGTCGATCCGCTACGTGGTCGGTGAATCGGGCAGCGTGACGGTGAACTTGAAGCCGACGTGGGAGTCGACGAACCCGAGCCTGCTGTAGAACCGGTGCGCGTCGACACGTGCGGCGTCCGAGGTGAGTTGCACCAGCGGAGCGCGGAGTTCGACTGCGGCTTGCTCCACGACCCAGCGCATCAGCGCGCTCCCGATCCCGGAAGAACGCTTCGTGCTTGCGACGCGGACCGCCTCGACCAGCAACCGGGTGCTTCCCCGACGAGCCATGCCCGGGATGACCGTCAACTGCAGCGTCCCCACGACGCCCCCTCTTCGGTCCGACGCCACGATGAGTTCGTTGCTGGGGTCCCCGATGATCTGGTGCAGGGCGGCGGCGTAGGCGGCGGCGGCGTCCTCGTTTGCGACATCTCCGCGGCCGGCACTGATCGGGTCATCAGACAGCAACCGAACAATCGCGTCCAGGTCGTGGGGCGTCGCCCTGCGAACGAGGACATTCCTCTCGCGGGCCGTAACGGAAATAGGAAGGCTCAAGGTCTCGATCACAGCTCATTCTCCCCACTACGGAAGCAGCACTGCAGACCCCGAAAGCCGCCCGGTGAGGGATCGTCATTCAGGACACTGTCAGGGCCGTCAGCCTCGTCCGGTTGCCGATCCGCTACTGCGACGGCTTCCACACGAGCCACTTGCGATCGATCTCTTCGGTCAGATCGACGTCGAACCGGCGAGCGATCAAGAGCACTTGCGCGAGAACGTCAGCCAGCTCGGACCGGAAGTCCTGCTCGAGTTCGGCACTGGAGCGCCCCTTGTCTCGCGCTTGCCCTGCACGCGCGAGGTACGCCTGCGTCAGCTCGCCCACCTCTTCATTGAGTTTGAGCACGAACCAGTCGTCGGTGCGTTGGATGCTGTGGCGCTGCGCGTAGAACGCGGACACCGCCTTGACGTCGTCGCTCAGGTCGTTGATCTGCACGTCGGCAGTGTCCCATCGACTGCTGCCCCGCCCGGACCGCAGCACGACACGGAGCGCCGCGAAAACGACGACACGGAGCGAAGCTGCCCACGTCTATGTGAGACGCGTCGCGCCCAGTGATCGCGCGGGCCCGTCGCCACCGTCGACCAGTCCCGGTTGACGAGCCCCTACCGGTACTGCGCGGGGTCGATATCCTCGGCCGATGAACTCGACCACGCGGAGTGCAGAATACAAGTGGATCTTGCTCGACGCCGACGGTGTCCTACAGTCTCCCGAGACGCCATAACGTCGAGGAGCTTGGAGCACCGTTGTTTCAGGAGCACTACGCGACTGTCGAAGCAATGCCGGGGGCTCAGGGCGACGTCGGGATGCGCCCCTTGTTCGGCTCATTGCTGAATAGCTCTGTGAGAGCGTGGGGGACGCCTGATGGCCGGCCCCCTGCAGCTGCGGGGGACCGGCCATCAGGCGGTGACTACTAACGGTGTCAGTGATGCCGGGTGCTGAGCCGCCCGAGTACGTACCTGGCGACTGCACCCGCAACAAGCGCAGTGCCGACCAGCAGGAAGTACTGCAGCCAGAGCGGGTCGATCGCCGGCTGTCCGGCCAGCTGGAGCGAGCACACCACGACGACGAGCCCGCAGATAAGCAGCGTCTTGCCGTCGATCCCGGCGCTCTCCTCGGTCCCCCGTTCGTCGA
This sequence comes from Curtobacterium sp. ISL-83, assembly GCF_018613895.1. Classification (GTDB taxonomy): domain Bacteria; phylum Actinomycetota; class Actinomycetes; order Actinomycetales; family Microbacteriaceae; genus Curtobacterium. The sequence goes on along the minus strand of NZ_JAGGPH010000010.1, from coordinate 34,772 downwards.
GCCCGTGAATGATCAGGAAGCCGACCATCGCGGAGGCCAGAGGCAAGGCGCCCACGGACACCCAGTGGAAGAAGCCCGACACGTCAGTAGTTCGCCGTCGCCAGGGACCAGCAGGAGCCGAGTCCGATGATGTTCAGGAGCGTCTTCCCAGTTTCGTGGAAGAGTCCGGAAACCGCCTCGATCTGCGTCTTCGACAGGCTGGACCGGTTCTGGACGTACTTCTTGAGCAGTCCGACCACCTTCTTCATCGACCCTCCCAGCTTGTTGTACCAGTAGACGGCCTTCTTGATCCCCTTGATAATCTTCTCGGCCTTCACGAAGGCCTGGAGCACCTTGGCGCTGGCAAGCGCCAAACCGGCGATCTCCGCCGCGCAGCCGACCGCATTGCCAATCACCGACCAGAGGCTGGGGTCCGCGACGACGGGGAACTGCACACCGGGTGCGCTCGTGTCGACCTGCTGCGTGACGACGTTGCCATCGACGACGAACTTAGTCGGCACGTCGGCGCCGTTCGCGTCCACGGCCCAAGGGGCGTTGACGAATCCCACCGGCATGCCGCTCGCGTCCGAGATCTGCACCGCACCGTTGTCGTCCACGCTCACCGAGCCGCCCTTGGGTAGGTCGAGCGGGTAGGCGAACGACGTCGGCGACGACGGACCGGTCAGGACCGTGTTAATCGCCAGGCTGCCGTCGGCATGCGAGATGGGCACGGTGTACGAGCCGTTGCCGTTGTCGAAGCTGACAATGCCGTTCGCCTCCGATCGCGCCGTGCTTGCCGTCCCAGCGAATGGCAGGCCCGCGGACAGGTTCGCCGTCGCGCCGGTCTCAGTGTCCGTCGCGGTCACGGTGACAGCGTCGGCGGCGTTGCTCGGGACGCTGGACGCCTGGTCGCCGCTGGTCTGCACCGCGTAGCGGGCCGAGACGTCGGGTGCCGTCGGCGAAAGGCCGAGGAACACCTCCGGGTTGGCGGCCTCAATTGCACGAACAGTGGCACTCGGGGCACCGTCGTTCAGACCGAAGGCAATGCTCTCGGTGGAGGTACTTCCATCGGACTGCATGATGATGGCGTCGACGGTGTGCCAGCCGGCGGAAGCAGGGCCCGACGTCGCGACGTGGGTGGTGCTTGAGGGGCTCAACGGATACTCCTGGCTGCTGTCACCGTCCACGAGGGTGAACAATGTCGCGTCGGAGGACAGCGCCGCGGGTGCAGACACGGAGCAACTCACTGCCGATGCGGGAAGGGTATCGACCCACGCACCGTTGGCGTACTGAGCTGGGCAGCTGATCTTCGGTGCCTGCGGGTCCGCGTACCAACCCTGGACGTCGACGACGTAGTTCGTCGCCTGAGCGGCGTTGCGGAGCGAGATCTTCCCATTCGCACCGAGAGGAACGGTGATGGTGTTGGTCTGGATCTCGTTCGTCTGGAAGTTGACTGCAGTGGTGTTCGGCTTAGTCGTGCCGTCTGCCCACACGTCGGCGTAACCATTGCTGCCGCCGTGTGCCACGATCAGGGTCAGCACGACCGCCGTGATGCCGGATCCCATGACGGGAACGCCGGCGGTACCTGCAATCTGGATGACCGGGTCTCGTTCTCCGCAAGCGCCGTGTTGCCTGTTGCACGCGAGTCATACGCCCGCCCGTAGGACGGCGTGAAGACTGCGCCGCCCTTACCTGCAGCGGTGAAGTAGCCCTGCAGATCCACCAGGAGGTTCGTCGTCGTCGAGGAGTTGGCGATCGTGATCTTGCCGTCCGATGACAGTGGCACCTGCGCTTGAATCGAGGTGCTCTCTGATGGGGCGTAGTGCAGCGAGTTTGCCGGCTTTGTCCCACCCGTTGCGTACGGGGTCCGACTGACCAGCAGCGCCCGCACTCCGTGAGACGTTCCGTTTCCCCGCCGACGGACCGCTCCGGGTCTTATTGTCCCGGGACCTCCCGATCGGCTTGCATAGGCTGCGGATTCCCCGCGCTGCCGGTTCTGGTCGGTTTCGTTGAAGAGGCGCGCTCCTCGTGTGCAGCGACGGCGACCTGTACCGGGAGCAGGAAAAGTACATCTTGAACGCCACCATGCCCGGTGTTGAACCCGCATCAATCGACATCGACATCGACGCGCAGCTGCTCGCCACCCGCGCGCAGCGCACCGCCGCGGAACACGCGGGCGCGAAGTGGCTCGCGCAGGAACGACCGAACAACTCCTACCTTCGCCAGTTCAGCATCGGCGAGGGCGTCGACCGGGAGAGCATCGTGTTCACCTGCTGCCCATGGTCGCGAGTTGCATGAACCGGCAGCAGCGCAACTGCTTCGCCACGCGGACATCCAGGGACGGTATGAGCACCCTTCCGATGGCTGGACGGCTGCGCCTGCCTTCGAATGGCCGGAACTGATCGCGGGTGTTGGTGGAGCCGGAGAAAGTCAGTCATGGCGTGCCGCGCGACGTCGCGCGGTGATGAGGACGGTGCCGGCGGCGAGGAGGAGCGCCGCGACGCTGAGCGGCAGCGTCGGGTCACTGCCGGTGTAGGCGAGCTCACCGTGGTTGCGGTTGGCGCCAAGGGTTGCCGCGGGGGTTGTACTCCCGGACGATTGCGAGGGGGTCGTCGCTGTCGGGGTCGTGGTCGTGGTCGCCGGGGTGGTGCTCCCAGTTGCGCTTCGGGTGGGAGCAGGGGTTGCGGGACGGACGGTGATCCTGACGACGGTCGTTGCGTTCGGCGGTGTGTCGTTCGTTGCCGTGATCGTCACGGCCGAGGTGCCTGAGGTGGTGGGGGTGCCGGAGATGGTTCCGGTGGTGCCGTTCAGCGTGAGGCCGGCGGGGAGGCCGGTTGCAGTGTAGGTCGGTGTCGGGCTTCCGGTGGCGCTCACGGTGTACGAGTACGGCTGACTGGCGGTCGCTGTCGGGGGTGTGCCCGAGGTGATGGTCGGCGACACGGTTTGCGCGGGCGTTCCAGACGCAGGGCATCCGCTGGGGACGGTGATGGTGTTCGTGTCGAGAGTGACGGCGCCGACTCGGGCGAGGAGCCGGCCGACGACCGTCGCACTGGTCGTTGCGGTCACTGATTGCTGGGCGAGGACGGTGCCCTGGAACTGCGCTCCGGTGCCGATCGTGGCGGAGCTGCCGACTTGCCAGAACACGTTGCACGAGCTCGCGCCGCCGGTGGTGATGATCCTCGTGCCGGAACCAATCGTCAGGGTTGATGCGGCCTGAAACACCCACACTGAGTTCGCAGTCCCAGCGAGGGTGAGCGTGCCGGTGCTCGCGAGCGAGAGCGCGCCGCCGGAGTACACGCCAGGAGTGAGGGACAGGCCGTTCAGTTCCGTCAACCCGGTTCGCGTCGGGGTGAGGGACGCAGCGACGTTGTACGCGGTCGTGGTGTCGCGTTGCGCCTGCACGGCAACAGCGTCCGTCTGGTGAACCGTGCCGATGACCACTCCGCTGGGTGCGGCACCGAACCCGGTGATCGAGGTGCCCGGCGAGACGCCGAGGTCACCGTTGATGAGAGTCGGACCAGTGTTCGTGACAGCGCTGGCACCGAGGACACCGAATGGTGCGGCTGCGCCGAGGTTGATTGGACCGTTGATGACCGTGGCCGCCGACGCAGCAGAGGTCGAGATGAGGGCCAGTGAGGCGGCGATACCAACTCCCGCAATCACCGCCACCAGTCGGCGGGGAAGGAACAACACAGCCATGATGGTGCCTTTCTGCGCGGCAGAGGCAGTGCCAGAGAAGAGCGAGCACCACCGTTCTGCGCAGTATGCGCCCGCAGCGTCAGTAGGGTGAGGACTTGACAAAACGCTGATCGAGTGGGCGATGGCGTGGCGTCCGCCGAGGAGACGCTGGCGCGCGTCAGCTACGAGGCGTTGTGGACTTGCTGCTGGGTGTCACACTCGGCGGGCTCCGCGAGGTTCCGTACTGTCCTCGTCGATGTGCTCTCCGCTGGGCGAAGCGTTTTTGGTGGTGACGGCAACGACGTATTCGTCCTCGAATGGCGTGCCGACGCCGTCCGCGATGAGGGCGTCGGCGATTTGGTTTAACCGGCGGGTGAGGACGTCGTTGTCGTCCTCGGGGAGACCGTCGAGCGTCTCGACTACAACACGGTGGTAGTGCGCATACACCTCGTCGATCGTCTTCCCAGCCTGCGCCGTCGGCACCAGAACCTGCGCGCGACGGTCCGTGGGGTGCAGATCCCGGACGAAGTCGCCTCGCTCAACGAGGCTGTCGACGATCTTCGTCACTGCCGAGGTCGACACGTTGAGCATCACGGCGAGGTCCTTCGAGCCCATGATCCGACCGTCGCGCTGTGCTTGCAGCATGTAGCGGACCGCGTGAAACGCGTTCTTCGACAGGCCCACTGCGATGCGGGCTTGCTCGAGCTGCCGCTCCTCAGCATGCTGGAGGCGCAGCAACGCCTCCACGGCGCTTGTCGCGGCACTGGAGCGAGGTTCACGCCCGTAGAGGTGGGCGTGTTCACGCCGAACGATGGTCAAGGGCACCCCGCGACCTCCATGACGCTGTTGCTGGTCGACCCCTTAGCATGCTGCCGACGCTCGGAAAACTCAGCGTAGGACGGGCCGCATGCACAACCCCACAGCGACGAGTCACCGGCGCGGTGGATGGCGCCAGGAACAGGGTTCGGCTCGGCTCGGGTCCGCGGCGCGCGAAGCCCTACCTGGCGGCAGCGACGGCAAGCCCTTGTCGCATCGATCGACCGCTCAACCGCCCCGCTCGTCCAGAACCGGCCGTCAATGGCCACCGACAGCCACCGTGTAGCAGATACGAACCTTTCCGCCACACCTCGTCGTTCCCACATTCAAGGGTGGCCGCGAGATGCTGCCGGAAGTGATGGCTCCGGGCTTGCCTAGCTGCACTGTGTTTAGAGCTGCGCTGGGATCTCGCCGACAGTGCTGACGGTGATGGTCGGTGGACGAAAATGTGCCGGATAGTGACGGCTGGACCGGTTGATCCAGATCGTTGACAGACCGGCCTGCGATGCGCCGTGGATGTCCCACGCATGCACCGCGGCGACGTAGACGGCCCCCTCGCTTCGGATGCGCGCTACGGCATCCAGGTACGACGCGCGAGCAGGTTTCCACGGTGTGTGTCCTTCGACGGTGAGGAACTCGTCGATGCTCTCCCAAGCACCTGCCTCCCGCAGTAACCGCTCGGCGGTGCTGGTGGGCCCATTCGAGAGAGTGAACAGTCGGTACCCGGCCGCGTGGAGTGCATGGAGACCCGGGGCGACATCGGGGTGCACCGAGACAGCTGCAAACGCGGCCATGACACGGTCCACTGCATCATCGAGGTCACCGGTGACGGGGGCGTCGCTGAGCACATCACGGGCGTTGTTCCTGGCGATGTCCCCGAACACGGCGTCGCTGCCGGACGCGGTGAGCGCGAACCCGTCGCGGAGGACGCTCGCGAACCACGTGGGCGCCAGCGACTTGCTGGCGCCGACGAGTTCGAACGCCTCCGCGACGCTGCTGAGGTCGGACAGGGTTTCGTTGACGTCGAAGAAGATGGTTACGGGTTGCCGAGTCATCACACCACTGTCCTCCCGTCAAAAGGGGCGCCGGTCAGGTCAGCTCAGCTCAGGTCAGGGACGGTGCGGAAGGGAAGTCGAGTTCCGTGCCGGCGTAGTGGTTGAAGAAGTTCGTGTAGAGGTTCACGGCGAGGTGGGCGAAGAGCTCCTGCAGTTCCTCGTCGCTCCAACCAGCGGCGGAGGCGTGGTCTCGAACCTCCGCGGGGACCGTGCCGGTGTTCGCTGCGGCGGCGCGGGCGACTTCGAGGAGCGCTGCGAGTTTCGGGTCGAAGGTGACTTCGCCGGCACGGATCTGGAGGATCTGCTCATCGGTGAGGCCGGCCCGTTTCGCGGAGACGGTGTGCGCTGCTTGGCAGTAGTCGCAGCCGTTCTGGTTTCCGACGGCGAGAGCGATCGCTTCCCGGGTTGCCGTGCCGAAGGTGGCGTGCTTGGCGACGCCGGCGCTGAGTCCCGCGAACGCGGCGATGACCGCGGGGGACGCTGCCATGCCGGCGTGGATGTTCAGCAGCCTGGCGGTGCGGCGTTCAAGTTGTTCGGCGAACGGACGCGATGCTTCCGGGAACTGCGTCATATCGGTACTCACAGTGGTGTCTCCTTGAAAAGGGTGGATGGGGTTCGAGGCCGCTGCGGTAGGGAGCCGCGTCGGCGCGGTGGTGCGGAGCTCAGCTGCCGGTGACGGTGACGCCGGTGTTCGGTTCGAAGGCGATTTTGTTCCGGATGAACCAGGCAAGGGGCAGCGGGAGCGGGTACGTCCAGGCAGCGTTTTTGACGGTGACGCCGTTGAGGGTGACGTGCCGGTAGCGGGCCACGCCCTTCCACGGGCAGAGCGTGGTCAATGCGCTCGAGGAGAGAGCGTCGGTCAGCACGTCCGCTTCGGGGAAGTAGGCGTTGCCTTCGACGAGCCGTCCGTGGGTGGTGCGGGCGATGACGGTGTGGCCGATTCTGGCGGTTGCGGTGATGTCCTTCACAGTGCCGCTCCTTCGAAGTGGGTCATCCGGTTCGAGGTCGTTGCGGACGACCCGGAGAACGGCGGAGCCGCTGCAACAGTGATGTGGATCGCAGTCCAACAACCCGTAATGGCAGCACGGCCGGCTGCGCGACGGCCCCACCGCGGCCCGTTTGCATCACGAGCGCGTGGTGCCACGACCGGCATGGGGAGCGGCAAAAATCTGGCACACCGCGCTGTCCGAGCATGCCGCCGGATCCAGCTGCTCACTTCCCGTGAGCAGGTCCTGGAGCTCCTCGCGCTGCCGGTCATGGACCTCCGCAAGCTTCACCGTCAACAATCCCGACACGTGCCCGCACGGTGTCTCACCGCCGTTGCGGACGGAGATGATCCCTTCGATCTCGGACAACGTCAGTCCAGCGGTTTGCGCAGCGCGAATGAACCGGAGCCGTGACACGGCAGTGCCGTCATAGTCCCGATACCCGTTCCCCTGTCGGTCCGGCGACGGGAGCAGGCCCTGCCGTTCGTAGAACCTGATGGTTTGCGCGGTGACGCCTGTCGCGGCAGCCACTTCTCCGATTCGCATGCCGCCAGTTCACCACTTGACCCTGCACTTGACCCTGCACTGTGCTGCAACGTTTACCGTGGCGGGCATGGACATCACGCTGCAGTACTTCGATGGCTGCCCGAACTGGGCGGTCGCTGCCGACCGGTTGGCCGTTGTCGCGGCCGAGCACCCCGACGTCGTCGTCACGCACCAGAGGATCGAGACCGCCGAGGATGCTGAAGTCGTCGGTTTTCACGGCTCGCCGAGCATCCTGCGGGACGGATCTGACCTTTTCCCGGATCCGTCAGCAGCCGTGGGGCTTGCCTGCCGCCGGTACCGCACTCCCGACGGCCCGGCGGGCGCACCGACCCTGTCGCAACTGCGCGAAGCGATCGGCACGGTGACGGCATGACCGCAGATTTTGACCTCATCGTCATCGGGGCGGGGATGGCGGGGGTGAGCGCGGCGAACAAGTGCGCCGGCGCCGGATGGAACGTCGGCATCGTCGACCCGCTCCCGTACGGCGGGACCTGCGCGTTACGCGGCTGCGACCCGAAAAAGATCCTCCGCCGCGGCGCCGAAATCATTGACGCCGCCCACCTGATGGGCGACACCGGCATCAGCGAGAACGGCATCCGCATCGACTGGGCGGCGTTGATGCGGCACAAGCGCGGCTTCACCGACGCCGTCCCGGAGGGCATCGAACAGGTACTCGCTGGCAACACCGTGACCATGTTCCACACGGCCGCTCGGTTTACCGGCCCGAACCGGGTCGATATCGGTGGCACCGAGTACTCCGCCGACCGGTTCCTCATCGCCACCGGTGCCCGCCCGAAACCGCTGAATTTCCCCGGTCACGAGCACCTGATCGACAGCACCGATTTTCTGAACCTCGACACGTTGCCGGCGCGCATCGTCTTCGTCGGCGGCGGGTACATCTCGTTCGAGTTCGCCCACATCGCCGCCCGCGCCGGCGCCACGTGCAGCATCATCGAGCACGGCGACCGGCCCTTGAACGGCTTCGACCCCGACCTCGTCGACGATCTCCTCACCAGCAGCACCGAAGAGACCGGCATCAGCGTGCATACCTCCACCACCATCACCCGCATCAATCCCACCAGCGACGGCTTCACCGTGACCGTGGCGCAGGGAGACCGGTCTTCCACCATCGCCGCGGACATTGTGGTCCACGGCGCCGGCCGGACGCCGAACGTGGACGGGCTGAACCTGGCCGCGGCGAATGTCGCTGTCAGCAGTCGCGGCGTCACCGTGGCGGGGCACCTGCAAAGCACCACGAACCCTGCCGTCTACGCCGCTGGCGACGTCGCCGACACCGCAGGCAGCCCGCTGACACCCGTGGCAGTGTCCGAAGGGAAAGTCGCCGCGTCCAACATGCTCAAGGGCGCGGCCACCATCCCCGAATACACAGCCGTCCCCAGCACCGTGTTCACCCTCCCCGAGCTGAACCGGGTGGGCCTGCTCGAGGACGAAGCCCGCGCGCAGGGCTTCGACATCATCATCCGTAACACGGACGCCAGCCGCTGGTACTCCAGCTACCGGATCGGAGCGCACACGGCCAGAGCGAAAATCATCATCGATCGGACCACCGACACCATCCTCGGCGCGCACCTGCTCGGCCGCGGATACGCGGAACTCACCAACACCTTCGCGCTCGCCATCAAGCTTCGCCTCACGACCCGCCAGCTGAAATCCGCACCCACCAGCTACCCCTCCCTCGGGTCCGACCTCAGCTCCATGCTCTAACTTGAACCGCTCCCCTACAACCGACACTGCGAACGCCGTTGCGCTCGGCCTCCCAAGAAACGGCGCGCCGGGTCCGCCTCTCCTGCAATCCCAGAACGCGCGGTGCCGGCACCCAGCGCCGCCGCGCTGACGGTACGAGCGGACTCGAAACCAAACGCCCCCTCAGGCGCAGCATCGCCCGACAGATCCACCGCCCCCCCGAAACCACGAGCCCAAGGGGCGGTTGAGGTCACCTACGGTCCCGGGACGGCCGTTGTTAATTCAAAAGGGCGCCAGGAAGGAGCGTCGGAACCGCCGTAGCTCCCTTCAGTCCTGCGACGTCGACGCGCGTATTGCCGCCCGCAAACGAGTCAGCGTATCCGCGAGTCCCACGACATCCGCCTCCGGCAGCACCCCGAGCATCTCGCGTTCCAGCGCATCGGCGACAATCCGGGCCTCGGCGAGCTTCGCGCTGCCCGCCGGGGTGAGCAGCACGACCCGGCGGCGCGCGTCTGCAGTGTCCGCGCGGCGTTCGATGAGACCACGAGTCTCCATGCGGCCGAGCATCTCGGCGAGGGTGGCCTTCGTGGTCGCGCTCACCTCGCCAAGCGCCTTCTGGTCGAGACCGTCCGTACCGGCAAGGGCCTTGAGCACCGCGTACTGGGGTTTCGTCAGGTCGGGTAGACGCTCAGTCCAACGCGCGCCGTGTTCCTGCAGAACCACACGCATGAGATGGAACGCGGTCTCGTGGAACATCTATCCTCCGGCCATTGCAGTTCGTACACGGTCAGAGTAGCGTCATCCTCGCCGCATAGTTCGTACACGAACAGTAGGAGGAGCGATGCGACTCATCGTGGGTATGTCGGGGGCGACGGGAGCGCCGCTCGGCGTCGCGCTTCTCCAGGCGCTCGGGAGTATCCCCGAGGTGGAGACGCACCTGGTGCTCTCCCGCTGGGCACGCACGACTATCGAGCTTGAGACGCCGTACTCCGTCGCGGACGTCCGAGCGATGGCGGACGTCGTATACGGGTCCGGGGACCAAGCGGCGAAGATCAGCTCCGGGTCGTTTCGGACCGACGGCATGGTGATCATTCCGTGCAGCATGAAGACCCTCGCCGGCATTCGGGCGGGGTACGCCGACGAGCTGCTCGGTCGAGCGGCCGACGTCGTGCTCAAGGAGCACCGGAAGCTTGTCCTCGTGCCGCGGGAGACACCGCTCAGCGCCATCCACCTGCAGAACATGGCGGCACTCGCGGAGCTCGGCGTGCGGATCGTGCCACCGATGCCCGCCTTCTACAACCACCCGGAGACCGTCGACGACATCGTCGATCACGTCGTGGCCCGGGTGCTCGACCAGTTCGACCTGACCCACCCTCGCGCCCAGCGCTGGGAGGGCCTCCACGCGGAGCGCGTAAGCGCGCTGTTCCCCGCACACCGTCAACCAGGAAGGACACCCGATGCCGTTTGATGACCTGAGGTCGTTCCTCGACGCGCTCAACGAGCACGGGCAGCTGCTCCGCATCTCGGATGAGGTGCAGGCAGAGCCCGACCTCGCCGCCGCCGCGAACGCCGCCGGCCGGATCGGTGACGCAGCCCCTGGGCTCCTCTTCGACAACATCCACGGGTTCACGGACGCGACCGTCGCCCTCAACACCCTCGGCTCGTGGACGAACCACGCCATCGCGATGGGTATGGAGCCAACAACCTCCACACGTGAGCAGGTCGGTGAGTTCATCCGGCGGTGGGAAGGGTTCCCCATCGCGGCCGAGCGCCGAGAGAACGCCCCGTGGCGGGAGAACAGTGTCGAGGGCGAGGACATCAACCTCTTCGACCTGCTGCCGCTGTTCCGCCTCAATGATGGCGACGGCGGCTTCTACATTGACAAAGCGGCGGTCGTGTCCCGCGACCCCAACGACCCGGGAAGCTTCGACAAGCAAAACGTCGGCATCTACCGGATGCAGGTCAAGGGCAAGCGCCGCCTGGGGATCCAGCCCGTGCCCGCACACGACATCGCCCTGCATCTGCGCGCGGCTGAGGAGCGCGGCGAGGACCTGCCGATCGCGATCACGCTCGGCAACGATCCGGTGATCACCCTCATGGCTTCAACTCCCCTGCGCTACGACCAGTCCGAGTACGAGATGGCCGGCGCGATTCGGCAGGCGTCGTACCCGATCGCTACGGCGCCGTTCACTGGCTTCGACGTGCCGTGGGGCTCCGAGATGGTGATCGAGGGTGTGATCGAAAGCCGCAAGCGTGAGCTCGAGGGCCCCTTCGGTGAGTTCACCGGCCACTACTCCGGCGGTCACAGCATGCCCGTCATCCGCATCGAGCGCGTTTCCTACCGCACCCGGCCGGTCTTCGAGTCGCTCTACCTCGGTATGCCATGGACGGAGATTGACTACCTGATGGGACCGGCGACCTGCGTGCCGCTGTACCAGCAGCTCAAAGAGGAGTTTCCCGAGGTGCAGGCAGTCAACGCCTTGTACACGCACGGGCTCCTCGCCATCGTGTCAACAAAGAAACGCTACGGCGGCTTCGCCAAGGCCGTCGGCATGCGCGCCATGACCACCCCCCACGGCCTCGGCTACATGAAAATGGTCATCGTCGTGGACGAGGACGTCGACCCGTTCAACCTGCCGCAGGTCATGTGGGCGCTGTCAACCAAAGTGAACCCCGCCGATGACCTCGTTCAGCTACCAAACCTGTCCGTCGTTCCCCTCGACCCCAGCTCCTCGCCTGCCGGCGTCACCGACAAGCTCATCATCGACGCAACCACACCCGTGGCACCGGACATCCGCGGCCACTTCAGCCAGCCCGTGCGCGACCTCCCCGAGACCGCCGCGTGGACCACCCGCATCACCAGCATGATCGGAGCGCAACGATGACCGCGTCGGAGTCTCAGTCCGTCTGCCCGCGCTGCGGCGCGGAAACGATCGCGACGATCGCCCTCAGCCCGGCGGCCGGGGTGTGGGAGCTGCGCCAGTGCGAACGCTGCCTCTACACCTGGCGCACGACCGAGCCAGCACGCCGATCGCAACGCGACGCCTACCCAGACGCGTTCAAGCTGACCGAGCACGACCTCCTACACGTGGAAGAGATCCCCCGGATCCCCCCGCTGGTCGAACGATGAGCGCGACAGGGCGGCCGAGCGCCACGGACGCACGCACCGACTGACCGCCAGCGGCAGCGGCAGCGGCAGCGGCAGCGGCAGCGGCACGACGAATGCAGGGCGACCCACTCCCCCGAATCCCCGCAGACCCCGGCGACCTGGTCCGACGTGCACCCCACCAATGGCACTTCACCGAGATCTGATCCGGCACCACCTCACAGGACGGCGCCAACATCGCGCCGGGGGAGCCGAATGAACGTTGTTGCCCCGGGCCCCACCTCGACCGTGCTTGAGGGGAAGCGTGGCATGGACCCGAAGACCTCCGCGAGTTCGGCGTGACCGAGACCCCGACGGGCCGCCGCGCAGCCTGCGGAGAACGCGCCCGCCTCCGTGGTTCGCACCTCGGCGCATGCCCACGCCGGGACCGGCATCCGCCGTACCGGGTCCGCAAAGCCCCGGCGCCCTCCACCCGCCGGGGGTACCCTCTGAGCCCCGCGGCCGCTCCGACCGCGGATGCCACCACGCACGGAAAGCCGCACCCATGAGCACGGAATCAAACATCGAAGCCCAGCAAAAGTTCGGTGAGGCTGTGAACAGCGGACAGCTCGACCTTCTCGACGCGCTCGTCGCGCCGAACGCGGTCGACCATGATCCCGCCCCGGGGCAAGCCGCGGGGCCACAGGGATACAAGGACTTCTTCGCCGAGATGCGCACCGCGTTCCCCGATCTCCACATCGAGGTAGAGCAGCTCGTCGCCGACGAGGACAACGTGTCGTTCGCGTACACCCTCACCGGCACCCACCAGGGAGGGCTGATGGGTCACCCCGCAACCGGCAAAACGATCTCCATCCGTGGCATGCAAATCAGCCGCTTCGAGGACGGGCTCCTCGTCGAACGCTGGGGCAGCAGCGATCAGATGGGCATGCTGCAACAGCTCGGACTTCTGCCAGCCTCCTAACCGGCAGGAGCGGGGTCCGCACAGCGCGCGACCCCGCTCTACGCAGCCGCTGGTGTGTTGAGGTATCGAGAGGCGACCCACGGCGGTAGGAGTAGAACACGATAATGAGTGGTCTTGTGCGGGGTCTTGCTATCGGGTTCGCGGCTGGAGCGGCAGGAACGACAGCGCTGAACGCTGTCAGCTATCTCGACATGGTGGCGCGGGCACGGCCGACCAGCAGCACGCCGGAAGAGTCCGTGAAGCGGCTCGCCGCAGCGACGGGGATCAGCATCCCAGGCGACGAGGAGCACCGTGAAAACCGCGTCGCAGGTCTTGGCCCGCTGCTCGGAATCAGCACCGGCATCCTGGTGGGCGCAGCTCTTGGCACTGCCCGGGCGCTGGGCTGGACTCCGCGGACGAGTGTCGGTGTCCTCGCCACTGCCGGTGCAGCGCTGATGACGTCGAACCTGCCGATGACTGCTCTGAAGGTCACTGACCCACGCCGCTGGTCGGTGACGGACTGGATCAGCGACCTCGTCCCCCACCTCGCCTACGGCACTGTCGCATACCTCCTCGTCGCCTCTGCCACCCGGCCGCCGCAGCGGTAACAATGCAGCGCTCGGCCGGCCAAGCCGGTCACCACATCGGCGTCGCGCACCATCCCGACCGCTGCTGCTGACCCCCGAGAGCTCGAACGGGTAGGCATCCCGTTCATGCGCCAGACCGAGGGCTGAGGTGCGTCCTGCTGACTGCGCGGGCCGCTTGACGGGCGCGTGGTTCAGGCGCCGCCGAGGGTGACGACCGCGTCGGTGGCGAACCCGGCGAACAGACCAGCGAGCAGGCCGTACGCGACGAGGTCGTTGCGATGCGCTCGACCCGCGATAGCGAGGAGCTGCATGATCACGTACAGAATCGACCCTGCCGCGAGAGCAAGGAAAAGCACGCTCAACACGGTGCTCGAGTACGCCCAGCCGATCGCCGTTCCCACGAACGTCGGCACGCCCCCGATGGCGCCGAGCAGCAGCAAGTACCGCCAGCTCGGGCGCTCCGCGTCGCCGGCGAGCGGTGCGACGATCCCGAATCCTTCGGTCGCGTTGTGCAGTGCGAAGCCGATCACCAGCACGGTCGCAAGCCCAAGCGCCCGGGAGGCTGCGGACTGTCCAATAGCGAGACCCTCGGCGAGGTTGTGCACCCCCACACCCACCGCAACGAGCAGCGCCAACGACCTATTCGCTGTGATCCCCACGTCGCTCGCCGCGCGTCGGCGGTGCAGGAAGCGCTCGTAGCCGACAACGGATAACAAGCCGGCGGTGATTCCGACGACGAACAGGACACTCAAACCCGCAAGCGTGCCTGGATGCAGCGGCCCGGTCAGCTCGGCGTCAATCGGCTTCCACGCAGCCGAGAGCACATCCCAAACGAGGAACACCAACACACCGACCGCCCCGGCGCTCAGCAGTACGCGGACGGACGGCGCGATCGCACGGACCCTGCCGACCGGCAACCCCAACACGATCGTGCCACCCGCGATGGCGCCGAGCGCGAGGGTTGATCCGAAACTCATCAGCACCGCTCCTAGGTTTGGTTAGGCAACCCTAAGAACATACCTGGTCGTCGCGCAGTGGGATAGCGCAGGCTGTGAGTCCAGGCCGTCAGGGGTGCCCACCGTCGGGCGCGACCACCACCACCAGCACCGCCGCCGCGAACCCGACCGACGCGGTCACCACGCCCTCCACGGCCGGCAGCTCCACCCCTGCCGCGACAACAAGCCCGCGCCACCACCGAGACCGCGAGCTTGACCACGCGGACCGCGTTGTCATCGGCGGTCAGCAGCGTCGTCAGCCGTTCAGGACCCCGCCTGCAGGACAGCTGCGCGGTTCCCGTGGGACGGCTCGGTGGCACCGGCGGGTCCTTTGCCGAACAGGCTCAGCACGTTCCCGGTCATCTGTCGCATGACGGTGGCAGGGCACGATGCCGCCCCAGGTGCACAGGGCTGGAGCGTCGCCACCCAGATGTTGTCGCCGCTGTCGAAGACGCCCGCTCCGCTGGCCTCGGTCGTGTAGGTGCCATCCGAGTACGTCTGACCGTTCCACGCGCCCTGGTTCGTGTAGGCCTTTGACAGGGGGATCGGTGAGTGGGTGAGGACCTCGACGTTCGCCGGAGAGGCCGCGGCTGGCGCGAGGTGGTCGATGTCGGACCCGATCACCGACGGGATGACGCTCCCGCCAACGAGACCGGTGCCTCGGAAGAGCCACGACGACGGTTCGAGGACCTGCATCCCCGCGTTCGGTGTGTCGGGTTCGAGGTACCCGCTGTAAGCCTCGCCGAGGAAACCCGCAGCGTTCCAGGACGACGGCGGCGATGCCCAAGTGTTCCCGGTGACGGCCCACGGGTTCCCGCCCGACTTGGCAGGGTCTTCGCTCGAGTCGCGGTAGTCGACTTCCTGCCGATCGGCCCCCAACGGCGACGGTTCGAGGCGGGCATGCCGGACGAGCGTCGCTGCACCGAAGAAAGCCATGTTCACGCCGTGGGCGGCAGCCTGAAGGGCTCCGGTCCGTTCCGAGTCCGTCCAGGTCTCGTCGTGGTCCAACCCGACCAGTGTCCGATGCTGGAGCAGCATCTGCGGGTGATCGAAAACGCAGATGTCGGTGCAGTACGTCAGGTCCAGGCCCTCCTCCTCCATGAACGCGACGAGCGGGTACTCGTTCGTCAGGAAGTCGGAGGATCCATCGCCGGCATACGGACGATCGAACGAGACAACCCGGGCGCGAGCGCACGGCGGGTACGTTGACGTATCGAGGATGCACGGGCCCTGCGCCTCGAGCTCCGCCACCCGGTACGTCTCCCCGGTGCTCAACGCGTCGAACCGCCCGGGGCTCCTCGTCGAGGAGCCGACCTGTTCGACGAACCCCGATGCGCTCCGGGGGGTCCACGGGGATCGACTCCGCTGATGACGAGGGAAGCCGCCACAAGCGCTCTGCCCGTGCGGCCAGCGGCTTGGAACTTACCGGGTAAGGGCAGTGTCAGCCGCTACAAGGATCCAGAGGCCGCCGCGTTCCTCCCACCTGCGTTCCCAGCTGAGGGTGATGCGGGACTGGTCGTGCCCGTCGGTGACCGTGACGCTCGCGAGCATGCGGGTTTGCCCGACTCCGTCATGAGCGGCTACCTGACGGTCGAGGACGGTCACATCGTCAAGGTGGATCCTGCCGGCTCGGTAGGCGTCGAGGTCTTCCGCTTTCCCAATCGACTGCCCCGCCGCGTTCGTGAAGACGACATCGTCCGCGGTCAATCTCTCCAGGGTGATGAGGTCGGCGCTGCGCATCGCTTGGACGAGGGCATCTTCGGCGCCGGCGACCTGCTGTTCGGGGGAAAGTTCAGGCATCTTCTCGACGGTAACCGGATCCGACAACGGCGAACACTCGCGGCTGCACCCCATAGGGGGGGCATTTCGGCGCACGTATGAGGGCGCTGACCGCCGCCTTACTCCTGGCCGTGCTGTGTGCTGGGTCACCATGACGTTCCCCGCTTCAACGCCGCCGGGGTCGTTACACGCCTTCACGAGCTGTTGGGAACGTGGCCAGGGGCACGTGGGAACCGTCGTCAGCTCCACCGAGGACCACAGTGTCACGTCGGCTTCTTCCCGGTAAACGCGTTGAGTCAGCTGTTCCGCACTGTGACGCCATGGACCTTCGGCGGAACGAATGAAGCGGCCTCATGGTCGGCACGGTGGGCATTGTCCTCGCGGCTCCGGTACGTTCGTCGTTGCCTGGCGTCGCGGTCGTCGCGGGTGTTCGAGAAACAGTGCTGTTTCGAGGAGAGGAAGCTGATGTCGGTTCCGTCTTCACCCACTCGTGCTCCGGCACGACCAGGTCCCTATGTCGCGTCGGGGGTGCTGATCCTGCTGGGGATCGTCGTCCCCCTGCTGGTGCCGACGTACGCGCACGCGGCACCGGCGCTGTTCGGAATTCCGTTCTTCTACTGGTATCAGATGCTTTGGGTGTTCGGCGACGCCATCATCCTCTGGATCTGCTACCGGTTAATATCGGCGGAAGATCGGCGACGGAGGGACGCGGCCCGGGCTGAGGTCGGAGCGGATGGCGCCGGTGCGACGGAAGTGACCCGATGAACGCGAATCCGGCATCCAGCCTGCTGCTCGCAGCCGGGTCCGCACCTCGCGGAACCGGCGGCAACGTCGTCGCGTTGGTGGTGCTCATTGTGATCTTCGTCGGGGTCGCTGTTATGGGGTTCTACGCAGCGAGATGGCGGCAACCGCGGGCTGAGCGGGGGATGAAGACGCTGGACGAGTGGGGCCTGGGAAGTCGCGGCTTCGGCAGCTGGATCACCTGGTTCCTCCTCGGCGGGGACCTGTACACCGCGTACACGTTCATCGCGGTTCCCGCAGCGATGTGGAGCACCGGCGCAGTGTCCGGGTTCTTCGCCGTCCCATACACCGTGGTGCTGTATCCGATCGTGTTCGTGTTGATGGCGCGGCTCTGGTCGGTTTCCCACCGGCACGGGTACGTCACTCCCGCGGACTTCGTCGGCGGTCGCTACGGAAGTCGTCTGCTCTCCACCGCGATCGCTGTCACGGGCATCGTCGCGACGATGCCGTACATCGCACTGCAACTCGTCGGCATCAAGTCGGTCCTGTCCGTGCTGGGGGTGGGAGGCGGCTCCAACGCCTTCACTCGCGATCTGCCCTTGATCATCGCGTTCGCGGTCCTCGCGGCGTACACCTACACCGCCGGACTTCGTGCTCCGGCAGTCATCGCCGTCGTGAAGGACGTCCTCATCTACGTCGCCATCGTCGTCGCGATCATCTACCTCCCGGCGCACGTGGGCGGCTGGGGGAAGATCTTCGCCGCGGCCACCACGAGAATGAGCGCGATCAGCCCCGCGACCGGGAAGCCCGTCGGATCCGTGATTCCCGGCGCGGCGAGCTTCAACGCGTACTGGACGCTCGCGCTCGGATCGGCGATGGCGCTGTTCATGTACCCGCACTCGATCACCGGCGTGCTGGCCACGAAGAGCCGCAACACCATCCGCCGGAACGCGGTCGTGCTGCCCGTGTACTCGCTGATGCTCGGGTTCCTTGCCCTCCTGGGCTACGTGGCGATCAAGGCCGGAACGAAGCCCATCGGGCTTGATGGGAAGATCAATCCGCAGCTCGTCGTGCCGCAATTGTTCCTGGACAACTTCCCTGGCTGGTTCGCCGGGGTTGCCCTCGCGGCCATCGCGGTCGGTGCGCTCGTCCCCGCCGCCATCATGTCCATCGCCGCATCGAACCTCTTCACCCGGAACATCTACCGGGACCTGATCAAGCCCTCGGCCGCTCGGGTCAACAGCTCCGCGTATCGAAGCTCGTGTCGCTGATCGTGAAGCTCGGGGCGCTGCTGTTCGTGATCGCCATGGACCAGTCAGCGGCTATCAACATGCAATTGCTCGGAGGTGTGTGGATCCTGCAGACCTTCCCCGCGATTGTCGCCGGACTCTACACACGGTGGTTCCACCGTTGGGCGCTCTTCGCGGGCTGGGCGGCCGGGATCATCTACGGCACCATCGCAGCCTACGGAGTGGAGAATCCCGTCACGCACGCTCATTTCGGCGGCTCTATCGCGGCGTTCCCGTTCACGGGCATTCCGGTGTATATCGCGATCAGCGCCTTCGCCGTCAACGCGGTCATCAGCGTCCTGTTGACCCTCGGCTTCCGGGCGTTCAAGGTGCGGGACGGCGTGGACGCAACCGCTGCGTCTGACTACGGCGCGGACGAGCACGACCCCGTCGTCCTCACCACCCCGCAAGCTGCTGTTGAGGGGGCCGGCGCAGACGTGACCCGCTGACGGTTGAAAACCCAAACGCCCTCGTCACCGACGGGTCCCGCCCGTGAGCGGGACCCCGACCAGCCTGGTGGCCGCACGTCCGCACGTCCGCACGTCCGCACGGTCCTCACGGTCCTACGGTCCTCACGGTGGATACCCACCACCCGGCGGCGGACGGTCGTCCAGCCGGACGAACGAAGGAATCGCCATCCGGCGATCTCGGCCTCGTCGAGCACACACTCAACTCGACCGACGGACGGAAATGCTGGAGTTCCCTCACAGCGCGCCCCCTTTCTTCGTTGCCGCCGTACTGTGTTTTGTTGGGGGCAATCGTTGGTGAGGACGTCGGTAGCGGATCTGCCCGGGACACGGAGCAGTCGCGACACGGAGCGCATCACTCGGCTAGCTCGAGGTCGGACGAATCGGTCCGGGATGCGGGAACCGACAGGGACCGCGGGCCCTCTTCCTACAACAGGGCGGACGGGAAATAAGGGGTCACCGAACGCGGCTCCGGCTCGTTCGGCGTTGCCCAGGCTGGCGACCCAGTCGACGTCGATGGGGCTGAGGTCTCCCCAGCGGATTCTGCTGGTGGAGTCTTCGTATGAGTGGGCGCCGGGATGCCCGGCACGTCGTTGACAGCGCAGGATGCGCTGGACCGCGACGCCCGCGCGCGAGCAGCAGCCGACGCCGCCGTCCATCCGCGGCAGCGGTTCCACCGCTCGCCGCTCCTCGGCTGAACCTGGTCACATCGTCCGGTGGGGGATCCGCCCGGGATGCTCCAGGTGCAGCCAGTCGTCCACCTCACGAGGACCTCACCCGTTCTGGGGCTTAGATGCTGCGGTGGCCCTGCACGGCGGCTTCCATCTCGGGGAGGTTGGGTGCAAGCTGCGCGTCGACGGCGAGGGGATCGCTCCGGTGCAGATCCTGCAAGCCGCGCCGGGTCGGCAACGCCGTGTTGATCTCGTGCTCCCCGCGCTCAAGACCGGTCATGAGGTCGGCCACGACGTCCTCCACGGGACGGCGGCCGAAGCCGAGGGACTCCCCTGCTTGGGACGACGCCATCATGTCGGTGTCCGTCGCCCCGGGATACAACGTCGCGACGTGGACACCGGACCCGGTCAATTCCCGCCGGAGCGCATGGTGGAAACCAGAAAGCCCCGTCTTCGTGGCCGCGTAGACCGCGTAGAAGGGCAGCGGCAGCAACCCGATCCCGCTAGAGATCCCGAGCAAGATGCCCCCGTTCGGCGACGCCAACAGTGCTGGCAGGGCCGCTTGGGTCAGCAGCACGGGCGCGACGAGGTTCAGCTCCAGCATCGCACGGACGTCGTCCTCGGTAGCCGCGGTCAACCGTCCGGCGCGAACGTTGCCGGCGTTGTTGACCAGCAGGTCGATGCCGCCACCGTCGAGCGCGACCTCCACCACGCGGTGGTGCGCGTCCGGTGCGGTGAGATCCAGCGCCAGTTCCCGTGCCGTTCCCCCGACACGGCGCAGATCAGCAGCGGCCTTCGCCAACGTGTCCGCGTCGCGGCCGACGAGCAGCAGATCGGCGCCGCGCTCCGCGAAGGCCAACGCGATGGCCCGCCCGATGCCCCGCCCACCCCCAGTGATCACCCCGCGCCGGCCGGTCAGATCCAACGACGAGGAAACGCTTTGCGGAGCACTCATGCGCCCATTTGAAGCCCGCCGGCGGTTTCCGCGCAACCGGTAACCCGACGCTGTCCTCAGAGGCGGCCAAAATCGCCAGCGGACAACCGCGGCTCCTCAAAACCCACCTCGCGTCCAAGCGGCCGAGCGGGCCGAGACCCCCTATCGAGGAAGGGACGGTTCCCTCGCACCTTCTCCAAACATCCCACGAAGGCTGTCGACGATCGATGAGAAGGTGGCTTTCGCCGGCGCCCGGGTCGACGGCAGGATGAGCCGTACGGCCTCGGCCACTCTCGGGCCGAAGTCGTCGTGGAGCCGATGCCGGCGCCCGCGTCCGCTCGCGAGGCCGTGAAGATTAGAGGGTGAGGATGGCGAAGTGGTCGCCGTACTGTGTCTCGCGCAGAATCTGGAACCCGAGGGCGGTAAAAAAACGCCTCGGGGCTGTCGTCCCCGCCGGGCTCATACACGACCGTCAACCGCTCGAAGCCACGGCTGCGCGCTTCCTGGGCGAGGCCGTGCACGGCGAACCGGCCGACACCCCGGCCTTGAACGGTTGCGGACACGTTGACACGCCAGATGCAGCTGCGGAGTTCTTCCTCCGCGTTCTCCGCGTCGAAGCTGCCAATGATGAGGCCGACGACCGTGTCCCGTCGAGGACCACACGCGTCCAGACGGAGCCCTGCTGCACATCGGACTCGGCAACCCCGTAGGTCGTTGGCTGCACGAACTGTTCCTGTCCCGGCTTGAGCGTCAGGGAGTTCGCCGCGGCCGCGGTCGACGCGGAGAGTGCTTCAAGGCGGAGGTCCGTCATGTCGCTCAGGGTAACCGGCAACCCGACAGGACCCCTCGGGTTCACGACCCCTGCGGGCCGCGATGACGTTAGGGAAGCAGGCCACGCGGACGACGATTCCAACGTCGTCAGCGCCAGGCACGCCGATGGCAAGAGGCACCCGCGGGAGACCCGGGCGGGGCGCTACCTGCGCTTCTGTGCTGGTGCGGTGCTCAGCTGAGGGTGATCGCGATCAGGCCGCCGACTCCGACGAGGTACAGGAGCACGACGACGAGGGAGTCCACGCCCATCCCGAGGACGTACTTCTTCGGGCGGAAGACGAGACCGACCGCGTACACGACGGTCAACAGCGCCGCGAGGGCGGTCAGGAAGACGTCGCTCGCGTTCGCCTGCGGCAACACCGCCTTGCCGCTGATCACCGTCGCCACCAGGAATAGCACCGGCAGGAACGCGTTCCCGCCGAAGATGTCGCTCATGGCGAGGTTGTCGTCGCCCTGCTTCACCGCCTGAAGGCCCGTGGAGATCTCCGGCAGGCTCGTCGCCAACGCCAGGACGGTCGCGCCGAACAGCACCCCGGAGAACCCGATCTTCGACGACGCCGCATCACCGGCCTGCTCAAGGACGACACCGGCGACGAGGGTCGCCAACGCTGCCACCGCGAAGATGATCGACGCTTTCGCCGTGCTCATTTTCTTCGTGGGGTCCGGCTTCCGGGTGCGGTGCTTGTTCGGGTGCGCGGTGGTGGTGCCGGGAGCTTTCCCGTCCTCGTGCCATGGAAGGCCCTTCCCGGCGCGCCGCACCAGGAACAATCCGACGAGCCAGATCGCAGCGATGAGGACCACATCCGGGGTGAGGCGGGCGAATACGAGGTGGGAGGGGAGCTGGCTGCCGGCGACGACGACCGAGAGCACCGCGACCACCACGACGGCTTCCAACACCAGGGTCAGCGACGCGGCGCGGTAGGTGATGGGTTTCACGCCCTTCCCGCGTTTGCCGAACGCGTCGAGGATCACGATCACGACCGTCTGCAGCGCGATGCCGCCGAGGATGTTGCCCGCGGCGACCTCGATGGAGCCGGACGCGGCCGCGCTGACGGTGATCGCGATCTCGGGCAGGTTCGTCGCGACCGCCAGCACGATGAGCCCGCCGAGCGCGCTGCCGAGGTGCAGGCGGGTGTCGAGCACGTCGGTGGTCTTCGAAAGTTGGATGCCGGCGAACCAGATCACCGCCCCGCCGGCGACGAAGATCACGGCCAGTAACCACAGCGGCAGGGAGTCCATACGGACTATGCAACTCCCACCCGCGCTGCGCTGATTGCAGCGACGCCAGGCTGCCGGATGGCGTCAGTCGGAGGATGAGTCTCGGGACGTTCCCTTCGCGGGACGGTCAGAGGCCTTTGGAGTGGCAGGGGTCTCTGGAGTGGCAGGGACCTTTTGCCAGGGCCAGCGGCCCGTGATCTCGAGCTCGAGGGAGAAGCTTAAGAACGTCCGGATGAGGACGATGCCGGCCAGGACCGCGATGCTTGTCAGGGTCGGCGTGACCGCGACGGTGCGGATGATGTCCGCCGCGACGAGGAGCTCGAGCCCGAGCAGGATCGACCGGCCGAGGAACTGCCGGTACGGCCGATACACAGGACGACGTCCGCGAATACCTCGGACCGCTGCCCACACGGATGCGGCGACCACCCCGACAACGACCGCGGCGACACCCGCACCATCAATCAATCGGCCTGTGAGTTCGACCCAGCCCTGGAAGCTCATCGTTCGCAGGGTAGACACTGACCCGTCCCTCGGTCACCAATGTCGGTCACCAACGTCGGACTAGGGAGCGAGGAGAACGAACATGTTGGAACGGCTCGGCACGGACGCACCTGGCGCGATCGCCGTCGTCATCGCGGCGGTCGGGATTTACGTCGTGTTCCTCGTCCTCGTCCGCATCTTCGGTCAGCGACCACTCGCGCGAATGTCCACCTCCGATGTCGTCGTGGTCCTCGCGTTGGGCTCCATCGCTGGCCGCGTCGTGCTGGGCCTATCCGTCACCCTCACCGCCGGCGCCATCGCACTCGCAACGTTGTTCGTGCTGCGATGGGTTGTCGAACGCATCGGACGCAGCAGCTGGGGGCGCCGCCTCGTCACCACACAACCGGTGTTGCTCATGGCAGACGGCGCCGTGCAGCACGATCTCCTCGCCCGGAGCCGCGTGTCCGTTGAGGAACTCCAGGGCGTTCTCCGCAGTGCGGGAATCCGGAACACGCAGGAAGTCGCCTGCGTCGTTCTCGAATCCACCGGAACCGTGAGCGTCGTCCGCACCGGCACACCCCTCGACCAGACGCTCTACGCGGGCATCATCGGCGCCGACCGGATCCCATCGGCGCTTTTTCGCTCCTGACGGTCTCCCGCCGAAACGCCGTCGACTCCTGAGCGGAGGGGTCCGTCACTTGCGCTCGCGCCCGTGCTGAGAGCCCCGCGGCGGTGGCTGCATACGGTGACGGTATGCGAGGCGATGTAGAGACGTACCACCAGGACGGTTCGTGGCACAACAAGGTCGAGGGCACCGACGAGGTGTTCGGCGAGGCAACAACGAAACGTCAGGCAGAGGCTGCGGGCCGGGAGCGGGCGACGACCGACAAGGTCGAGCACATCATCCGCAACGAGGATGGCCGGATCGCTGAACGCAGCAGCTACGGGCACGACCCGCGCAACGTGCACGGCTGACCCCGGACGGACCAGCCGTCGCCCTCGCGCGGGCGGTGTCACTATCCCGCTCGAGCCACGCCGGGCGGCTCCAGGTATGAACCGAAGTGGGATGGCTTCCGCCTGGGCAGGCATCGATCGCGGCGGCGAAGCGGTGCGCCTGCGCTCACGGAGGGGCAAGGACCTCGCCGGCGCTTCCCGGACCTCATGGCCGCGACCACCAAGCAGGTTGCCGCCGGTCCCGCGTCGACGGCGTGGCCGCCGTTTGGGTCCAGGCCGGCTCGACTTTGACGCGTTGCAGCACCGATTCGCTTCCTGCGAATGTCACGTCGGCGTTCAGCCCAGACCGACCGTTTGCCCGCCCGTCAACTCGATCTGCTTCGGGCTCACCCCGACGTTGCGCCTCATCAGGAACATCAGCTACCTCCTGAGGACAGGATCGACGAGCTCACCAAAACGGGCGAGACCGCGGACAGGTCGCTCGGGCCGATCCGCACCCGAAGCGGCGTGAACGTCCGAGATCGGGTGAAGCACAGGCGCCAGCAGCGGTCGTGGGAGACATCGACGACGACGAGCCGTTGAGGGCTGGTAGCTAGCAGCGCAGCGATAGGCGGAAGGCTGACAGGACGGCGACCGGGGGCGGGAGTACCGTGCGGGCAACGCCGTTGGAAGGACGATGATGCCCGACAGGATTGCTGATATCTGGGGAACCCGAACCCCGTTCGCGCGTGACGAGTTGTGGCCGGTCCGTCAGGACCAGAAACTTGCTGACGGGGTCGTTGAAGCGGACGTCGACCGGTGGGTCCAGTCAGCCTGCACGCTGTGCAGCAACGGGTGCGCGTGTGATATCGCGGTCAAGGACGGACACATGGTCGGCGTCCGGGGGCGCACCATGGACACCGTGAACCACGGGCGTCTCGGCCCGAAGGGACTCTTCGGTTCGTGGCAGGGCATGCAGGGCAAGGGGCGACTGACGAAGCCGTTGATTCGCGTCGACGGTGAGCTGGTCGAGACGGACTGGGACACCGCGATGAATGCCATCGTCACCCGCAGTAAGGACCTCCTCGCCAGAAAGGGGCCCCTGAGCCATGGGATCTACACCAGCGGGCAGCTGTATCTCGAGGAGTACTACGCCCTCGCGGTGATCGGGAAAGCGGGCCTCGGCACGCCGCACATGGACGGCAACACCCGTCTCTGCACCGCGACCGCGGCGACCGCGATGAAGGAAAGCTTCGGTTCCGACGGGCAGCCGGGCAGCTACGAGGACATCGACTCCTGCGACGCGATCGTGCTCTACGGCCACAACATGGCCGAAACGCAGACCGTGCTGTGGATGCGGGTGCTCGACCGCCTTGCCGGTCCGAACCCGCCGCTGGTGGTGTGTGTCGACCCTCGAGAGACGGAAGTCGCACGCCTCGCGGATGTGCACCTCGCGATCCGCCCGGGAACGAACCTGGCGCTGATGAACGGCCTCATCCGGGAGCTGTTCGAAAACGGGTGGGTTGACGAGGACTACACCGCCGCGCACACCATCGGCATCGACGGCCTCCGGAAGGCTGTCGCACCGTGGACGCCGGAAGCGGTGGCGGAAACCTGCGGCCTCGACGCAGCCGATGTTCGCCGAGCTGCTGAGATCATCGGCACCAGCGAGCGGGTGCTCTCAACGGTGCTGCAGGGGTTCTACCAGGCGACGCAGGCGACCGCGTCAGCGGTGCAGGTGAACAACTTGCACCTGCTGCGGGGCATGCTCGGCAAGCCCGGCTGCGGCATCTTGCAGATGAACGGTCAGCCCACCGCGCAGAACACCCGGGAAAGCGGAGCGAACGGTGATTTCCCCGCGTTCCGTAATTGGGAGAACCCGGACCACGTGCAGGAACTCGCCGAGCTCTGGGGTGTGCCGGCGGAGAAGATCCCGCACGCTTCAGCCCCGACGCATGCGATGCAGATCTACCGCTACGCGGAGCAGGGCAGCATCGAGTTCCTGTGGATCTCCGCCACCAACCCGGCCGTGTCGATGCCGCAGTCCGGCCGGATCCGGAAGATCCTCCAGCAGCCGGGACTCTTCGTCGTCGTTCAGGACATCTACATGACCGAAACCGCGCGGCTCGCTGACGTGGTTCTGCCGGCAGCGGGCTGGGGTGAGAAGCAGGGAACGTTCACGAACGTGAACCGCACCGTGCACCTCGCCGACAAAGCGGTCGAGCCCCCCGGGGAAGCCAAGAGCGACCTCGACATCTTCCTCGACTACGCCCGCCGCATGGACTTCCGCCGCACCGACGGCGCCCCGTTGCTGGACTGGACCGGCCCCGAGGACGCCTACCGCGCCTGGCAGGAGTGCACCCGCGGAAAGCTCTGCGACTACACGGGCATCACCTACGAGCGTCTCCGCGGCGGTAGCGGTATCCCGTGGCCCTGCAACGACGAACACCCGAACGGCACGGTGCGTCTCTACGGCGACGGGGTCTTCCGGACCGGCATGTACGAGGCTGAGACCTACGGACACGACCTCCTCACCGGCGCCGCCGTCCCGCCGGAGAAGTACTCCGGGCTGCGGGCGGATGGCCGCGCGATCCTGAAGGCCGCGCCGTACTCGCCGCCGAGCGAGCTGCCAAGCGACGACTACCCGCTGCAGTACACGACGGGACGGACCGTCTACCAGTTCCACACCCGCACTCGTACGAACCGTGCCCCCCAGCTCCGCCGGGCGGCACCAAGCGCTTGGGTCGAGCTCTCCGTCCCCGACGCGGAACGGTTCGGTATCTCCGAGGGCGACATCGTCCGCGTGTCGTCGCCGCGCGGCGAGATCGTCGTCCCCGCGCGCGTCGGCCAGGTCCGGGAAGGGGCCGTGTTCGCGCCCTTCCACTACGGCTACTGGGAAGACGGCCGCTCCGGGCCCGGCGACGGCCGGCCCACCGCAGCGAACGAGCTGACGATGACCGAGTGGGACCCGGTGTCCAAGCAGCCGATCTTCAAGGTCGCAGCGGTCCGCGTGGAGAAAGTCGCCGACGCCACCGGTCCCTCGCCCGCTCCGACGACCACGGCCTCCCGGCCGGCGGAACCCAACGATGTCCCAGAGACCGTGGGCGGCCCTGAGGCGGAGGCAGAAGAGCGACTCCGTCTCGCCGCACCACCCGTTGCCGGCGGGCAAGGAGGCAAGTGATGCTGCTCCCCGTGTACCTCGGACTGCTCCAGAGGAGCGAAACCGTGCTGGCGGACTCATTCCGCACCGTCGCGGAAGGACACGCAGCGGAGGTGGACGTTTACCACCTCGCGCACACGCTCGCGAGGCAATGCGATGAACACGCCGCCGCCGCAGCGACCGCCGTCGCCCTTTTTCCCAAGCCCGGCCACGGCGAGGAGCCAAGTCACTTCGACCCGAAGCCGATCACCTCGACCAGGGAGGGGCCGGCCGGGCTGCTCCGTGACCTGCAGGACCTGTACATGCTTGCGGGGCTGGTGGGCACGTCGTGGACGCTGGTCATGCAGGCGGCCAAGGGCCTCCAGGACAGCACACTCCTCGAGGTGGCAACGGACTGCTTCGAGCAGACCGAGGTCCAGGTCGCGTGGCTCACCACAAAGCTCAAATCCGCCGCGGAACAGGCACTCCTCATCGCCTCCTGAGCGGGCCCTCCAGCTGCCCAAACCGACAACGCCGCTCAAGGACGACATCGGCGCGAGTGAACAACACCGTCGCGGCCCCGGGCTCCCCCCCCCCCCAGACCGCGGCCTCCAGAATCGACCGAAAGGAACGGATGACGCACCCCGCCGAGCTCGACACCTGGGCAGCCGAACTGCAGACGGCGTTGGGCATCGACGACCTCGTCGTTGACGTCGACTCGGTGGTTAATCTGGCCCGTGATGCGGCGCGGGGTGTCGCCCGACCGGCGGCACCGCTCACGGCATACATCTCGGGCGTTGCCGTCGGTCGGGGCATGCCGCTCGCCGACGCGCTGAACGTAGTCGGCGGATCCTTACCGACTGCTCCGACCGCATGAGCGCTGATCTTCTCACCGCACGGCGAGTCCTGCACGCGCTCGGGGTCAGCCGGGCGCTCGGCCCCGAGACGGTTACTCTGGCCGATGCGCACGGCCGCACCCTCGCCGCTGATGTGCACGCGCGCACGTCGTTGCCCGTGGCGGACTCGTCGGCGATGGACGGCTGGGTCGTCGCCGGCGCCGGGCCCTGGCATGTCGATGGGGTGGTGCGGATGGGCGCACCACCGGGACCGCCGCTGCCGGCAGGTGCGGCGCGCGCGATCACCACGGGCGGGGCGATCCCGCCAGGAGCATCAGCCGTCGTCAGGCTTGAGCGGGCCGAGATCCTCGCCGACGTCCTCCACCTGCTCCCTGCCGCCCCCGCGCCGACGGATGGAACCGACATCCGGCACTCGGGAGAGGAAGTACACCGCGGTGATCGGATCGCATCCTCCGGTACCCACGCCTCTCCTGCCGTGATCGCCGCCGCCGCCGCGTCGGGCACCGACGAAGTCACCGTTGTCCGGCGTCCCCGGGCCGCGCTCGTCCTCATCGGGGACGAGGTCATCACCCGTGGCGTGCCCGAGGCTGGCCAGGTCCGCGACACCTACGGCCCGGTCCTCCCAGCAATCCTCGGCAGTTATGGGGCCGAGACCGTGATGGTCTCACGGGTCCGCGACGATCCCGCAAGCGTTCTAGAAGCGCTCTCCGCGGAGGACGTCGACATCGTGATATCAACCGGCGGCACCGGCGGCGGAACCGCCGACCACGTCATCAACGCGCTCATCTCGCTCCACGCAGAAGTCGTGGCGCGCAGCGTCCCGATCCGGCCGGGTCATCCCACCGTTGTCGCCGCTCGCCCAGACGGTGTCCCTGTGATTGCCCTCCCCGGTAACCCGTTCGCCGCTCTCGCCGCGCTCGTGGCGTTAGGACTGCCGGTCCTCACCGGAATGCTTGGGGCGCCGCCCGAGCGCGTGCTGCCGCGGCTCGCCGGAGAAGCGATCCCTGGACGGCCGAGGACAACGCGACTGGTGGCGGTGCGCGAGCAGTGGGACGGCGTGCTGCCCGTCGGCCGGCAAGGCGCTGCGATGGTCAGCGGCCTCCTGCATGCCGACGCGCTCGCGCTCATCCCCGAAGCCGGCGTTGCCGCCGGCGACCGAGTAGGAGTGCTTCCACTCCCGTGGCGCCGTTGACCGGGCCACGCGCTGGTGGGCAGCCAAGGGCAGCAACCCGTCTTGCTGCGATCCCTGGCGGCCGGACGAGCGCACCCGCCGTCGCCGAGCTCCGCCGCACGTACCCGATCGCAGCGCCAGAGACACTCTGAGAGGATCAGACATGGATCTCACCGACAACCAGTATTCGCGGCAGACGAGCCTGCCGGGGTTCGGTGAACGCGGGCAGGATGCTCTTCGTATGGCCCGGGTTCTCGTGATCGGTGCCGGGGGTCTTGGAAGTCCTGTGCTACCCGCTCTCGCAGGAGCAGGGGTCGGCACACTCGGGATCGTTGACGATGACGTCGTCGAAGCAAGCAACCTGCACCGGCAACACATCCACGGGCATGCCAACATCGGGCAGTTGAAGGTCGAATCTGCACGGGCGAGTATCCGAGCGCTGAACCCAGCCACGACGGTACGGACGTACGCGCTCCGGTTGACCTCCGAGAACGCGTTGAACATCTTCCGCGACTACGACCTCGTCGTCGATGGAAGCGATAATTTCGCGACCCGCTATCTCGCGAACGACGCCGCCATCCTGAGCGGCATCCCCTTGGTGTGGGGTGCGGTGTCGCAATACGGCGGACAGGTCAGCGTTGCCTGGGCTGCGAAGGGGCCGCACTACCGGGATCTGTTCCCGGTCCCGCCCGCACCCGGGTCGGTGCTTTCCTGCGCCGAGGGCGGCGTCCTGCCAACCGTGTGCACGGTAATCGGGGGAATCATGGCGACGGAGACGATCAAGATCATCACCGGCATCGGTAAGCCGCTCCTCGGCCGGGTGACCCTCTTCGACGCCCTCTCCGGCACCTTCCGTGAACTGCCCTACGCCTCCGACCCGACAGCGCCGCCAGTGACGGAACTGATCGACTACGCGCTGTTCTGCGGCGACGGCGGCGCGGACACGATCACGCCGGAGGAACTGGAAAGCGCCCTCGCATCACCACACCAGCCGACCCTGATCGACGTCCGGGAGCCGGAAGAATGGGCGGTGTCGTCCATACCCGGTGCGGTCCTGATGCCGTTGAACTCACTCGCCGAAGCGTTCAGCAGCCTGCCGCGCGACGCGGACATCATCGTGTACTGCCAACGCGGTGGCCGCTCCGCATCGGCTCTCACCCAGTTACAGGAACACCACTTCACCTCCGTCCGGCATCTGTCCGGCGGCATCGAGGCCTGGGAGTCCTACCGCCGACAAAACCCACGCCCCGCCCCAGAACTGTTCCGTCCCGGGTCTGATGGAGGCTCCCAATCCACGGGAGGATGAGAGGCATGGGAGCACCGAGGAAGTACCCGGAGGAGCTTCGGGAGCGTGCGGTTCGGCTCACGGTGGAAGCGCGCCGTGACCCTGACACCCGGCGGGGTGCGCTGGTTCGGATCAGCGGACAGTTGGGTATCAATCCAGAGACGTTGCGTAACTGGGTGAAGCAGGCCGAAATCGATGCCGGCGATGTCCCCGGCGTGACGACGGCTGACGCCCGCCGGATCGCTGACCTGGAGCGGGAGGTTCGGGAGCTGCGGCGGGCGAATGCGATTCTGAAGTCAGCGTCGGCTTTCTTCGCGGCGGAGCTCGACCGCCCGTCCAGCAGATGATCACATTCATCGACGTCCACAAGCATGAGTTCGGGGTCGAGCCGGTCTGCCGCACGTTGCAGGTCGCCCCGTCAAGCTACTACGCCGCGAAGACCCGGCCACCCTCGGCCCGGTCGGTCAGCGACGCCGCCCGCACGGTAGAGGTCGAGCGGGTGCACCGGACGAATTACGGCGTTTGCGGTGCCCGGAAGGTCCACGCGCAACTGCGTCGGGAAGGGCACGTGATAGCCCGATGCACCGTTGAACGACTCATGCAGGCCACCGGGCTGCAGGGCGTGTCGAAGCGGAAGGGACCGAAGACGACAGTCCCGGGCCCGGTCGGGGACCGGCCAGCGGACCTGGTGCAGCGGGCGTTCACCGCGACCAGTCCGGACCAGCTCTGGGTCGCGGACATCACCTACATCCGCACCTTCTCTGGATGGGTCGACGCCGCGTTCGTCACGGACGTGTTCTCCCGGACATCGTCGGGTGGCAGCTGGCGCGGAACATGCGCACCGACCTCGTCCTCGATGCCCTCGAGATGGGCATCTGGACCCGCCAACGCGAGGGGCGTGACCTGTCGAACCTGATCGATCACAGCGACCGCGGAGTCCAATATCGAGCCATCCGCTACACCGACCGGCTCGAGGAAGCTGGTGCGGTCGCGTCCGTCGGGTCGAAGGGCGACAGCTATGACAACGCCCTCGCGGAGGCAGTGAACTCGATCTTCAAAGCCGAACTGATCCGAAACAAGGGCCCGTGGCGCGGCATCGAGGACCTCGAGATCGCGACGGTCGAGTACGTCGACTGGTTCAACCACCGACGTCTCCACGGCGAAATCGGCATGATCCCACCCGTCGAGTTCGAGCACGACCACTATCGGCACAACCCCGCTCCGACTACCGTCGAAGCGGCACTACCGAGCCTCCACTAAACCCGGGGCGGAACAAACAAACCGAGACCGCGAACTGATGACAGCTTCCCGGCCAGCCGGAACGGCAGCCGCGAACCAAGGAGGAACAGTGGCGCACGTGCTATCCCTGGTCACCGGGCTGCCCATTGAGGAGGCGGAGTGCGAACGGTTTGTCTCCTCCGACGCCAATGGTGCCGTGGTGACGTTCCGCGGCGTCATCCGCAACCACGACCACGGAACGGCCGTGTCGGGGCTGGAGTACTCGGCGCATCCAGAGGCGGAGCGGTTCTTGCGGCAGTGCTGCCTGATCGTTGCTGAAGAGGCCGGTGCGCCCGTCGCCGCCGTGCATCGGACTGGGTCCCTGAAAATCGGCGACGTCGCCCTGTTCGCCGCCGTCGGCACGGCCCACCGAGGCGACGCGTTCTCCGCGTGCGCGCACCTGGTCGACCTGATCAAGACACGCGTCCCGATCTGGAAGCGTCAACACCTCACCGGCGGCACCACCGAATGGGTAGGGCTCTGACTCGGTACCAACGACCGTTGGGGTAGTCAGCCCCCAGCGAACGGGGGCAACACGTCAACCCGGCCTGCGACAGGGAGCGTGTCATCCCGGCTCACCACCCCGCCGATCAGGAACGACCCAGCGCGGAGCACTCGCTCCATCGAAGCCCCATGGAGCTCAACCAACAGCTCTTTGAGGGACGCGACAGTGCCGGTGAACTCGACGGTTTCTTCGTCACGGCCGGCCGCTTCGGCAGCGGCGGCGAAGTACCGCACGATGAGGGTCCCTGATTCAGCCACCGATCGCTCCCATGCTCCTGGCCGGACGGGCGAACCCGGCGCTGTCGATCCCGTGGCCGGCTTGCTTGCCCCACATCGCCGCCTGCCACCACGCAGCGATGGTGGCGTCATCGGCGTCCCGGCGAAGCAGCGCGCGAAGGTCCGTTTCGTCGTCCCCGAACAAACATGACCGAACGGACCCTTCCGCCGTGATGCGGGTGCGGTCGCAGTCCTCACAGAACGAACGCGTCACCGACGCGATGATCCCCACCGTTCCAGGGCCATCGTCGACAATCCATTCCTCAGCCGGAGCGGACGGGTCCTCTCGGAACGGCTCCGTCAGCCGGAACCGGGTCCGCAGCACGCTCAACAGCTGCTCCGCGGTGACCATGCTGTTCCGCGCCCACGTGGCGTCGGCATCCAACGGCATCTGCTCGATGAACCGCAGCCGGCACCCATGCGCGACGGACCACTCAAGCAGGTCCACGGCGCCATCGAGCGTCTCCGGCATCAGGACTGCGTTGATCTTCACCGGTGTCAGACCGGCGTCATGGGCTGCGCGGATACCGTCAAGAACGGCCGGGAGACGATCCCGTCGGGTCAGCCGGGCAAAGTGATCCCGGTCGATCGTGTCCAACGAGATGTTCAGCCGGGTCAGGCCCGCCTGCACGAGGGAGGCCACGCGCTTGTCGAGACCGACCCCGTTGGTCGTCATCGAAATCGACGCGTCTGGTGCCGCTTCCCTGGTGCGCCGGAGGATCTCAGCCAGGTCCGCGGCACACGCTCGTCCCGGAGGACGATCCCTCACGGGGCACGAATGGCGCTCCACAGGGTACGTTCTTGCCCCGCGTCAGCGTCGGAGGGTGTGTTTCGGGTACTCGCCGAACTGATTGAAGTACTCGTGGGAGAACCGGCCCATGTGGCCGAAGCCCCACGTGGAGGCGATTTCCGCGACCGTCGTGACGTCCGGGTCGGCTTTGAGGAGGTCGGAGTGGACGTGCCGGAGTCGCACTTCTCGGAGGTAGTTCATCGGCGCCACGTCGAGTTCCCGTTGGAAGGACTCTTGGAGACTGCGGACGCTGATAGCTGCGGCGTGGGCGATGTCCGAGACGGTTAACGGTTCGGCTGCGTGTTCGTGGATGAACGCGACCGCTGCGCGCAGTCGCGCGTTCTTCCGGTTCCCGAACCCCTCGGGAAGCGGCTCACCCTGGAACGGGTACAACCCGAACAGGGCCCGGGCAACGTCATGTTGCGCTTCCTGCCACGCTGGCGACGAGGGGCCTTCCGAGCGGAGCGCGTGCATCGCCGACGCCACGGAGCGACGCCACTGCAGAACGGCGTCCGTGGTTGGGGCGACAGACTGGTCGAACGCGATCGTCCCGTCGGTGAGGTACCGTTCCGCGGCGACGTCGAGGACGAGGTCGCGGCTGAGGTGGACGAGGCGTTGGTCCCAGTCCTCGTACTCCATCTCGAAGCGTTGCTCGATCGGGAACAGGGTCGGGACGCCGAGTTGCAGCTGCACCTCGTTGCGGCCAAGGTCCACCCGAGCACGGCCCGATTCGATCCACTGCACGACAACCTCGTCCTCGACCGTGACGTCGCCGCGGAGGTAGCCGTGCATCTGGAACCGGCGGATACTCATCCGGTCGTCACCAACGGCGACGTACTTGTACCAGTAGTCAGAGTCGACGTGGGATGAATACCACGCACGGCCCGCGTACAGGCCTGAGAGGTCGCGAATCGCGCTGGCCGTGTCGGTTCCTGCGAAGGCAATGATCGGAGCGATTGCTGCTGGGGCGTTCTGCAGGTCCGTCACGAGGTGCACCGTGTCCGGGAGACCGTGCGGTAGATGCGTGCGCCGTCGAAGAGGAGGACGGCTGGGTTTCGGGGGGTTCCGTCGTGGAAAAATTTGGACGGTAGGAAGAAGCGTGTGGCGGTCATCAGAGACCGGCCTTCCGTGAGGCGCTGGAAGCCTCATCGCTGCCGGGCCATCTCGCTGCGTCAGTGATTCGCGGCTGCGAACATCGTTCTGACGACGAGACCGCAAAGCGCGCCCGGTCCTGTCACCATACGCCCGCCCGACCGCTTTCAGCGGCCCCGTCCGGGACACACGTCGATAAGTGGACGTTTCACTTCGTGAACTGTCGTCGTCCGAAACCGCCACCCTGCGACCCTGCGACTGAGGGTTCGACGTCCTGCCTGCGGCGGCAGGGGGGTGGGTCAACGTACCGTCGGCGGTATGACGAGGGCACCGGAGCGAGATGGCAGTGATCGCTTTGACGAGCTACCGGGCGCGCTGGCGGCGGTGTTGGATCCCGGGCTCGACGTGCTGGACGCGATGGACCGGGTGATCGACGCGTGCGTCCGGTTCACTTCCGCGACCGAGGCGGGCATCGTCCTCGCCGACCGTGCCGGACGTCTGCACGTCGTCGCGTCGACGAGCGAGCGGAGCAGCGATGCGGAAGAGGCGCAGTTAGGAACGGCGGAAGGGCCGTGCATCGATTGCTTCCGTACGGGGAACACGATCGACGTGCCAGACGTCAGCACGCACGCGTCGACTTGGCCC
>NZ_JAGGPH010000009.1 GCF_018613895.1 Curtobacterium sp. ISL-83 | reverse complement strand
CCGTCGGGTGCGGTTGCGGCTGCGTCGCGGTCCGCCGGCTCGGCGCGATCGCCGCTGGACACGGCGAGCCGGGTGGCGGTGGCCGCAGCCTCCGCGATCTCGCTCGCCGCGCCTCCCCGCAGGCCGGCGGCGTAGCCGACCAGGAACGTCGTGAGCGGCGCGGCCGGCCGCGCGACGCCGTGCGCCGCATCGCGAGCCAGGTCGAGCACGACGGCGGTGTCGAGCTCGAAGTCGGCGGGGAGGTCGAGCGCCCGGGCGAGCTGCGTCGTCCACGCCGCGAGGACGTCGTCTGTGGTCATGGGTTCAGTCAAGCAGGCGGGCTGCGTCCTCGGCGCTGTCCACGTCCGCGCAGAGTGCCGAGGGCACCGGGACCTCCACCAGGTCGAGCGGTGCCAGGAGCCGGCGCATGGACTGACCCGCGAGGGAGCCGGACTCGTCGCGGAGCCGCTGCACCGCCTCCCGGAGTGCGGCCGACCGGTACAGCGCGAGGAGGGGCTGCCGACGGCCGTCGTCGTCCACCGCGATGAGCCCGTCCCGGGGCGCGGTGGCCTGTGCCGCGGTGGTCTGTGCTGCCGTCTCCTGTGCCGCCGTGGCCGGTGCCGTGGTCAGCAGGCGGGCCGTCGCGTCCTCGGGTGTCACCAGGTCACAGGCGAGGACGAGCGTGAAGGTCGCGCCGGTGTCGAGGGCCGCGAACGCTGCACCGAGGGCCGCGACCGGGCCGGCGAACGGGGGGTCCTCCCGCGCACGGACGACGTGCACGGGCAGCTCGTCGTGGCTGCGCGCCCCCACGACGACGATCCGCTCGGCCGCCGATGCCGCGGCGAGCGCGTGCCCGAGCAGGGTGGTCCCCCGCCGGACGAGCGCCGTCTTGTCGATCCCGCCGAGCCGTGTGGCGCGTCCGCCAGCGAGCAGGATCGCGTCGTGTTGAACAGGATCGTGGGGAACGGGGTCGGGCGCGGGCGGAGCCGGGACGTCGGGCACCACCGCACTGTAGCCGGACCGTCGCCGCGAACCGCAGAACGACCGGTGCTCCGCTCGAACTGGGGGGCGCCCCACGGCGGCCCGTCGCCGTATCGTCGTGCGGACACGCAGCAACGGACCCCACCCCGCCGTCGCCGACACCGCCGCCCTCCCCGCCGGGCGCAGCCGGTGCGCCCTGCGTGCAGCGCCGTGCGACCCGATCGGGCTCGCCCGGCCCCCGAACTGAGAGGCACCGCCACCCGTGGACGAGACCGGCACCGGCGCGTTCCCGAGCTCCGACCCGAGCCGGACGACGCACCCGCACCGACAGGACGTCGGCCGCGTGCTCGTCACGCCCGTCGCACGCCTCTGCGCCGCCCTCTCCGACGTCTCGACGAACCAGCTTCCCCGCCCGCACGATGATCCGAGCGGTCACGCGCCCGGTCCCGGGAACGACCGCGTCCTCGTGGTGGGCGCCGGCCCGGCGTCGGGCTGGGGCGTCACGAGCCACGAGCTCGCTCTTCCCGGTGCCCTGGCCCGCGCCGTCGCGCACCGCCGGAAGCGCGGCTGCACGGTGCACCTCGCCGGCGGCCCCCGCCTGTCCGCGGCGACCGCCACCAGCGCACTCGTCGCGGCGACTCCCCGGTCCTACGACGGCGTCGTGCTCGTCCTCGGCGTCAACGACGCGATGCGGTTGACGTCAGCGGCACACTGGCGCGAGCACCTCGAGACGCTCCTCGCCGCCGCGGTGCGCGAGACGCTGCCCGGCACGCCGATCGTGGTGACCGGCATCCAGCCGATGGGCTCCATCCCGGTCGTGGCGCCGCTCGTGGAACCGGTCACGGAGGCACACGCCCACTCGCTCAACGCGATCACCGAGTCCCTGTGCGACGCGCACCCCTCAGCGACGTTCGTCCCGCTGCCGGCGGCCGAACGCGACGAGGGTCGGTACCGCTCGGCGCGGCAGTACGACCGGTGGGCCGACGTGATCGCCGCGCCGCTCGCGAGGCTCCTGCCGGAGACCCCTGGACCGGCGGAGGTGCGGTTCGCCGACTCCGCGGAGGCGGAGGCACGCCGACAGCGCGCCGTCGACCGCCTCCGGTTCGACCAGACGCAGGACGCGCCGGAACTCCGCCGCATCCTCGCGCTGGCCCAGCAGGTCTTCGGGACCGAGGCCGCGCTGCTGACCGTCCTCGACGGTGACCGCCAGCGGTACCTCGCGACCGCCGGCCGCTCACTCCCCGAGATCCCCCGGTCGACGTCGATCTGCGACACGACGATCCGGACCCTCGACGGACTGGTCGTCCGGGACGCCCGCGAGGACCCCCGCTTCTGCGGGAGTCCTCTCGTCACGTCCGGGCAGGGCGTCCGGTTCTACGCCGGCGTGCCGCTCGAGGCACCGACCGGCGAACGACTCGGCGCGCTCTGCGTGATGGACTCGCGCCCACGACCACGGCAGTCGGACTTCGTGAGCACGGACTTCCTGCTCGAGCTCGCCCTCCGCGCGCAGCGAGCCCTGTGGGAGCGGAACCCCTAACCGGACGAACCCGTCACGCGTCGTCGTGCATCGCGTGGTCGTGCGCAGCGTGGTCGTCGTGCTCCGCGAGCGAGGCCCGCACGGCGTCCATGTCGAGTGCCCGCAGCTGCGCGATCAGGTCCTCGAGCGCGGGCTTCGGCAGCGCCCCCGCCTGCGAGAACACCATCACCCCGTCGCGGAAGGCCATGAGCGTCGGGATCGCGCTGATCCCCGCGGCGCTCGCCAGTGCTGGCGCGGCTTCGGTGTCCACCTTGCCGAAGGTGATGTCCGGGTTGGTCTCCGACAGCTGCTCGTAGATGGGGCTGAACGCGCGGCACGGGCCGCACCACGCCGCCCAGAAGTCGAGCAGCAGCATCCCGCCCTTTTCGACCTCCTGCTGCAGGTTCTCCTCGGTGATCGTGACGGTGCTCATCGGCCGAGCGCCTTCCGCAGCACCTGGATCGCTTGCTCGACCGCCGCGGTGGTCCCCTGCGTGACCCGCTCCGGGTTGAGCATCATGAAGTCGTGCGTGACGAAGTTGTACCGCACGCTCGTCGTGGGCACCCCGGCCTGCACGAGCTTCGCGGCGTAGGCCTCGCCCTCGTCGCGGAGCACGTCGTTCTGGTCGACGATCACGAGCGCCGGCGGGAGGCCCTGCAGGTCCTCGAGCGTGGCCCTGAGGGGTGACGCCGTGATCTCCGAGCGTCGGCTGACGTCCGGCAGGTACGCGTCCCAGAACCAGGCCATGCTCTTCGCGAACAGGAAGGGCCCGTCGGCGAAGGTCCGGTAGCTCTCGGAGTCCTGGGCCGCGTCGGTGACCGGGTAGTACAGGGACTGGTGCACGAACGTGACGTCACCGCGCTGCTTGGCGAGGATCGCCAGGGCCGCGGTCATGTTGCCGCCGACCGAGTCACCGGCGACCGCCATGCGCGACGCGTCCAGGCCCTCGCTCGCGCCGTCCCGCGTGATCCACTGCGCGGTCGCGTACGCCTGCTCGATCGCGTGCGGGTACTGGGCCTCGGGAGACCGGTCGTACTCGACGAACACGAGCGCGGCCTCGGCACCGGCGCAGAGCTCACGGATGAGCCGGTCGTGCGTGCCCGAGTTGCCGAGGATCCAGCCGCCGCCGTGCACGTAGAGGATCACGGGCAGCGTGCCGGTCGCGCCGACGGGCTTGATGATCCGCACCCGGACGTCGCCGACGTCGGCGGGGACCGTCACCCACTTGTCCTCGCCGATCTCGACCTTGTCGATCGGCGCCGCCTGCAGGTCGTCGAGGACCTTGCGCGCCGCGTCCACGCCGATCTCGTAGAGGAAGGGCGGGTTGGCGGAGGCGTCGGCGATGGCCTGGGCGCCGGGTTCGAGCGTCACGTCTGACATGGTGGTTCCTCTTTCGTCGGGGTGTTGGGGGCGGGTGGTGCGGGTCGGGTCGTGCGGACCGGCCGGTCCGGGCCGGGGGTCAGATCAGGAGGGGTCGGCGAGGAACCGCAGGAGTTCGCGGTTGACCTCGGCGGTGTGCGTGACCGGGTTGATGTGGGGTCCACCGTCGATCTCGACGTAGCGGGCCGCGGGCAGCGCGTCGTGTGCCCGGTGCCCCTGCCCGTCGATCGACAGGATGCGGTCAGCCGTGCCGTGCGTGATGAGGGTCGGCACGTCGAAGCGCTCGAGGTCCGACCGGAAGTCCTCCAGCCACATCTGCGGGCACGCCCACGTCGCGTACGGCGACGAGCTCGCGCCGGCCGACCACATCGCACGAACCGTGTCCTCGCTGACGAGGGTCCCCTGGTAGTCGTCCAGGTTGAGGAAGTTGCCCATCATGCCGGTCAGCCACGCGAACCGGTCGTCGAGGATCGCCTGCTGGACCCCGTCGATCCCGGCCTGGTCGACACCCGAGGGGTTGTCGTCCGCCTTGCCGAAGCCCGGTGTCAGGCTCTCCATCAGGACCGCGCTGCGCAGGCGCTCGGTGCCGAAGCGGCCGATGTACCGTGCGACCTCACCCGTGCCGAGCGAGAAGCCGACGAGCGTGGCGTCCCGGAGATCGAGCTCGCGGAGCAGCACGTCGACGTCGGCGCTCAGCGTGTCGAAGTCGTACCCGACCGTCGCGGCACTCGAGCGTCCGAATCCGCGGCGGTCCGGGGTGACCACCCGGTACCCGGCGTCGAGCAGCGGGTGCAGCTGCGGCTCCCACGACCGGGCGTCGAACGGCCAGCCCGACAGCAGGACGACCGGTCGACCAGCCCCGAGGTCCTCGTAGTAGACGTCGATCGGAGTCGAGTTCTCGTTCCCGACGGTGATGGTGCCCATGGGCTGCTCCTCTGCTCGGTGGTCGTTGGTTCGAGGTTGTCGCCCGGGGCGGGTGCGCTGCGCGGGGGCCCGCTGGAGAAGATTTCCGGCAAACCCCACGGCTCCCGAGCGGAACGTCAAGGAGCCTCGACCAGACGGCGACCATCGGATCGGACGTCGCCGCGGAACCGCCCACCGGAAGTCGAGCCAGCATGTCCGTCACCGCAGGGGCTCGACTCCAGCGCATCCCCCTCAACACGTTGGCCATCGCCTTCGGGCTCTTCGGTCTCGCGGAGACCTGGAGCGCAGCGACGGCGGCGCTCGGCTTCGCCTGGTGGACGGCAGAACCGTTCTGGTTCGTCGCCGTCACCGCGCTGGTGTGGCTCGTCGTCGCGCACCTCCGACGCGGGCGTCACAGCACTGAGACCCTCGCGGCACAACTCCGTCACCCGGCACAGGGTCCCGTGGCCGCGATCGTGCCGGTCGGCATCACGCTGACGGGCGCGCACCTCTGCACGTTCTCGCCCCCGGTGGGCGCGCCGCTCGCCTGCGTCGGGGTGGCCGCCGCGGTCCTCTTCGGCGCGTGGATCATCGGCCGGTGGATCCAGGGACCGCTGTCGGTCGAGTCGATCCACGGGGCGTACCTG
The DNA here is from genome assembly GCF_018613895.1 of Curtobacterium sp. ISL-83. Lineage (GTDB taxonomy): Bacteria > Actinomycetota > Actinomycetes > Actinomycetales > Microbacteriaceae > Curtobacterium. The sequence continues at coordinate 372,800 of NZ_JAGGPH010000009.1, read as the reverse complement.
CTGCCGGCGGTCGCCGCGGGCTACATCAGCTCGCAGGCGTTCGCGGCGGCCGGGAACCACGCGCTCGCGATGGCCGCGTTCGGTGTCGGTGCGCTCTTCTGGCTCGTGCTCCTCACCGTGGTCTTCGCGCGCCTCCTCCTGGGCCCGCCGCTCCCGGCGCCCCTCGCGCCGACGATGGCGGTCCTCGTCGCACCGCCCGCCGTCGGCGGACTCGCGTGGTTCGCGCTCAACGGTCACCGGATGGACGGCCTCGCCGAGGCGTTCGTGGGCGTGACGGCCTTCATGGTCCTCGTGCAGGGCGCGCTCGTCCCGACCTACCGGCGGCTCACGTTCTCGCTCGGCTTCTGGTCGTTCACCTTCCCGCTCTCCGCAGCCGCCTCCCTGGCCATCGCGTGGGCGGCGATCACCCGCGGACCCGGGTGGCAGGTCGTGGTCGTCGCAGCGCTCACGGTGGTCACCGGCGTCATCGCCGCGATCGCCGTGCGATCGTCGGTCCCGATCATCCCGGGGACACGACGACGCACCACCGAACGCGCCGTCGCAGCGGCCGAGGAGCGGCAGCTCGAGGTGGCCGACGACCTCGTGGAAGCGCCGGCCCACCCCGCTGCTCCGAGCTCCCCCGCTGCTCCGGTCGGCCGCGGCTGAACCCCGTGGCGGCCGTTCCTGCAGCGTGACCGAGTCCGAGGGTGCGAAGATCATCGGGATGCGCGCGGATCGCGGCCTCCGGGCCGGGGGGCGGAGGTCGTCCTCCTGGGCTCCCGACGCGTCGGACGAGGAGCACGGGACAGACCCATGGGCAGGCCACGGCAGTTCGTCGAGAGTGATGTCATCGCCTCCGCCGGCGCTGCGTTCACGTCGACCGGGTACAGCGGGACCACGCTCGACGACCTCGTGGTCGCCACCGGGCTGGGGAAACAGAGCCTCTACAACGCGTTCGGCGGCAAGCGCGAACTCTTCCTCCGTGCCCTCACGTCCGAGACCGGTGAGGCCGTGGCGTCCCTCACCCAGGCGCTCACCGACGAGGACGTCTCGCCCCTGGAGCGCATCAAGGCGCAGCTCCTCAAGCTCGCCGTCGAGTTCAGCGACAGCGGCGAGACCGGGACGCTCTTCACGAAGGCGACCGTGGAACTCGCCGAGCGCGACGGCGACGTCGCCCGTTCAGCGATGCAGGCGTTCACGGACCTCGCAGCGGTCTACCGCCACTGCATCGTCGACGCACAGGAGCACGGCGAGGTGGACGCCCAGGCGGACGCGAGTGCGCTCGCGAACTACTTCGTCGCGGTCACCCGTGGCATGGAGGTGCTCGGGAACGCCGGCGCCGACCGCGCGACACTGACCGCGATCGCGTTGACGTCGCTGGTGGCCATGCGGTGAACGAGCAGTTGTTGGCCAGTTCGTCAAGAACCGATATCTTGACCCCGTGGTCAAGAACTCACCCTCATCGAGCCGGTCGCCCGCGACCTCCGCAGAGCTGGCAACTGCAGAGGTGCGTGCACGGCTGGAACGGCTCGCGGAGGAGCACGCCGCACTCCGCTCCGTCGCCGAGCTCGTCGCCCGACAGTCGCCGCTCCCGACCGTGTTCCAAGCCGTGGCCGACGTCGCCGCACGCCTCCACGGGGCTCAGGCCGTCCTGTCGCAGGGCGACGGCGGCGGACCGGGCAGCGTCACCCTCGCTTCCGCTGGAGAACCGCCGGAGGGAGACGCGTTCCAGGCCCGGGTGCCGATCGTGGTCGCTGACGAACGGTGGGGAACACTGCGCCTGACGTGGCCCGTCGCCGACGGACCGATCAGCGAGGACCGACCCAAGGCGTTCACGGACCTCGTCGCCGCGGCCATCGCGAACGCCGACCACCGCGAGGGGCTCAGTCGGTCACGTGCACGCGTCATCGCCGCCGGAGACGAAGCACGCCGACGCTTGCAACGGGACGTGCACGACGGAGCCCAGCAGCGGCTCGTCCACACCATCGTCACGGTGAAGCTGGCCCGAGACCGGGCGGCAGCCGGACTCGCGGTCGACGCCCTGTTGACCGAGGCTCTCACGCACGCCGAAGCGGCCAACCGGCAACTCCGTGACATCGTCCGCGGGATCCTGCCGCCATCGCTCACCCGGGCCGGCCTGACCGCCGGGATCGAATCGCTCGTCTCGGACACGACGATCCCGATCGACCTGGACCTCACCATCCCCCGCCTTCCCGTGGCCGTGGAGACGACCGGCTACTTCACCGTCGCCGAAGCGCTCACGAACGCCGTCAAGCACGCCCGAGCCGAACACGTCCGCATCACGGCGACAGCCACCGACGACGAACTCACACTCGTCATCGACGACGACGGCATCGGCGGCGCCGACCCGGCGAACGGCACGGGGCTCACCGGCCTGTCCGACCGCGTCGAAGCCCACGGCGGGACGATCACCGTCACCAGCCCAGCAGGCGACGGAACCCGGGTGGTGGTCCGGCTCCCACTCGCATGCCCGGTCGTCGATACCCGATGAGGAGCCCCCGACAGCGGCGAGGGCTGCGTGGTGGGGTCGAGGTTCTCCAGCGCACCCACGAACGCGGTCGTCAGGCGCCGTCGAGGAGCGCCCGGAGTGCATCGGCCACGACCTCGGGCTGGTCCTCGACCAGGAAATGGCTGCCGTCGACGCCGTGTCCGGTCACGTCCGGCGCCCACGGCCGCCACACCTCGAGCACGTCGCCGTACAGCTTCGGGAGCGCACCAGTCCGGCTCCACAGAACGAGGAACGGTGCGGTGATCCGGCGTCCCGCTGCGGCGTCCGCGTCGTCGTGCTCCCGGTCGACGCCCGCTCCGGCGCGGTAGTCCTCGCAGATCCCGTGCACCACGCTCGGGTCGTCGAGGATCGAGCGGTAGTGCTCGAGGAGCTCCGGCGGGTATCGACCAGCCGCGCGACCGAGCCCGAGCGCGCGGACGTGCAGGTCGAAGAACGCGCCGGGGTTCGCGGAGATCAGGTCCTCCGGCAGCGGTGCGGGCTGCGCCAGGAACGCCCAGTGCCAGTAGGTCAGCGCGAGCCGGGCGTCGGCCCGGGCCCAGACCTCCCCGGTCGGCACGACGTCGAACGCCGCCACCGCCGTGATCCGGTCGGGCAGGTCGAGGGCCATCCGGTACGCGATCCGACCGCCGCGGTCGTGGCCCGCGACGGCGAACCGCTCGTGACCGAGCGCGGCCATGAGCTGCTGGAGGTCCCGACCGAGCGTCCGCTTCGCGTACGTGGCGTGGTCCGCCACCGTCTCGGGCCGGAAGGACCGGCCGTAACCCGGCAGGTCCGGGACGACGACGGTGTGGGTCGCGGCGAGCGCGTCGGCGACGCCGCGCCACATCACGTGCGTCTGCGGGTAGCCGTGCAGGAGCAGGACGGGAGGCCCGGTGCCGGCCGTGCGCGCGAACACCGGTCCGCGGTCCACGACGATCAGGCGCTCGTCGAATCCGTCGAACACGGTCACTTCTCGACGTGCTGCAGGGACGTCGCGAGCGACATCAGTTCGGCGAACATCTTCTCGAGGATCGCGGTCTCCTTGTCGTTCGGCACGAACCGGCCGTCCTCGAACCGCGGAGCCAGGAGCGGGATCTCCACCGCCGCCCCGGCACGGACGAGTCCGAGGACCGCGAGCACCGGTTCGAGGGCGGTGACCCCCCGGGTGCCGGCCGAGATGCCGCCGTAGCTGACCACGCCGACGGGCTTCCGCCACCACTCGAGCGCGAGGTAGTCGAGCGCGTTCTTGAGCGCAGGCGAGAAGCTGTGGTTGTACTCCGGGGTGACGAACACGAACCCGTCCGCCGCGTCGACGCGGGCACTCCAGTCCAGGGTGTGCTGCTTCGTGTACTGCCGCAGCCGGGGGTGGTTCGGCTCGTCCATCATCGGCAGCCCGATCTCCGCGAGGTCAGCGAAGTCGACCTCGCAGTCCTCCCGTGCGGCAGCGGCGGCTTCCACCCACTGCGCGATGGGCAGACCGACGCGGCCGGGCCGGATGCTGCCGACCACGATCATGATCCTCGACACGGGTGCTCCTTCGGTTGTCCTCGACGGGTCCGAGCGTCTGCTGGGACCCGGATGGTGCTGGTGGTGCGCTCAGTCCCAGGCGAACAGGTCGTCGTGCTTCCCGGCCAGGTCGGGGTCGGCGTAGATGTGCACGCGGCTGATGAGCGAACCGCGGAACTCGAACACGTTGCAGAACAAGCCACCGCTCCGGGCGCCGTCCGGGAAGGCGCGGCCGTTGGCGAGGACACCGGTCTCCTTCCCCTCGACGATGACCCGGTTGCCGCTCTGGGTGACGACGAAGTCGGCCGGATCGTGGTGGAAGGAGTCGACGGCCAGGGTGAGGCCGACGAGGAACTGGGTGATCTCCTCCTTGCCGTGCGCGATGCCGAACTTCGGGAAGAAGACCTGCGCGTCGTCGGTGAAGATGTCGAGCAGGTCGGGATCGCCGGCGTCGACCTTCGTGAAGTACGCCAGGGCGAGGGCGTGCAGGTCCTCGGCGGGGAGGGGTTCGGTGGTCATGGGCGGGCCTTCCTGGCTCGGGGTGGGACGGAACGGACGGAACGAGGCGGGGCGTTCGTTGTCAGCTGTGTGCGTCACCGCCGTCGACGAACAGCTCGCTGCCCGTCGTGGCGCTGCTCATGTCGGACACCAGGAACAGCACGGCACTCGCCACTTCCTCCGGGGTGATGAGTCGCCCGAGCGGGACGCTCGCCGCGAGGGCCCGCAACAGCTCGGCGGAGTTCTCCGGGGCCAGGCCGGCGAGCCCGGGCGTCTCGGTCGGGCCCGGGGTCACGTCGTTGACCCGGATGCCCTTCGGCGCGAGCTCGACGGCCCACGTGCGGGTGAGGGTGCGGAGCGCGGCCTTGCTCGCCGAGTAGAGCCCGAACGCCGCCTGGCCGCCGTCCGCCTGGGTGGATCCGGTCAGGACCACGGAACCACCCGCGCGCATCAGCGGCACCGCCTTCTGGACGGTGAGGATCGCGCCGCGCACGTTCGCCGCGAACGCCTGGTCGATGTCGTCGGGCGTGACCTCGGACAGCGGTTTGTACGTACCGCCACCGGCGTTGACGTGGACCGCGTCGAGCCCCTGCCCGCGCGCCGTGATCTGCCCGAACAGCTCGTCGAGGTCATCGGGTGACGCGGCATCCGCACGGACCGCGGTGACCTGGTCGCCCAGGGTCGCGGCGGCGTCGTCGAGTGGTCCCTGCCTGCGCCCGGTGATGAACACGTGGGCGCCTTCCTGGACGAACCGGGTCGCGACCGCGAGCCCGATCCCCGTGGACGCTCCGGTCACGAGCGCCGTCTTCCCTGCCAGCCATGCGGTCATGTCAGTCCTCCTTGTTCGCGGGTCGTACGTGGGCCGGGTCGTCGGTCCGGTGGTGCGGCCGCGCCTCGGTCACACGCGTGCTGCGGTGGATGCTGCGCGCTGCGCGGCGAGCGCCTTGACGGTCAGTTGTGCGGCGACGGCCAGGAGCAGCAGGCCGAACAGGACGGCGGACAGCCGTGGCGCCAGGACGAGCGCGACCGCGGCGCCGGGGATGGACGCGACCGTCGCCGCGATCCCGACGACGATGCCGGCGCGGATGTCAACGGTGCCGGCGCGCCAGTTCGACACGGTGCCGACGACGCTGGTGGGGATCATCACCAGGAGCGAGGTGCCCTTCGCGATGAGGTCGCTGATCGCGAAGACGCCGATCAGCGCGGGGACGGCGATGATGCCACCGCCGATGCCGAACAGTCCGGACAGCACGCCCATCACGAGCCCGAGGAGCACGTACTCGAGTGCGACGACGACGGTGAACGCGATCGCGTGCCCGCGTTCCGGAGCGATGAAGAACAGGCGGATCGCGACGAGCAGGATGAAGACGATGAACATCCACCGCAACGCCAGGAGCGGGACGCGCTTCAGCAGGGCGCTGCCGAGCACCGCGCCGACGATCGCACCGATGGCGATGAACAAGCCGGCGGTCAGGTCGACCTGGCCGGCGACCAGGTAGGTGATCGACCCGACGATCGACGTCGGGACGATGGCGGCCAGCGACGTCGCGGACGCCGCGCGTTGGTCGAGGCGCCCGAACGCCGTGAGCAGCGGGACCATGATGATCCCGCCCCCGATGGCGAACAGGCCCGACAGGAACCCGCCGATCACGCCGATCACCGCCATGGTCGCCCAGGGTCGGGCGGTGGGCACGTTCGCTGCTGTCATGGTCTGCTCCCGGTGTCGTCCCGGACGGTCCCGTCGGTCACGGGTCGCCCACGTGGTCACGGCCACGTGTCATGAGGATGAACCCATCACGACGACCCGGCGCCGTCAACGGTGACGAAGCTCGCCAGGGCTTCGTCCTCGGCGACGATGTACGTCGAGAGCATCCGTCCCACCTCGGGGCCGACGTCGAGCGCGTTGTGGGGTGTCCCCGGCGGGATGAAGAACGCGTGGCCGCGACGGAGGTGCAGGGTGGGCCGTCCCTGGATGCTCATCTCGACGTTCCCGTCGAGGATGTACCCGACTTCTTCACCCGGGTGCGTGTGCCATCCGGAGGACACCCCGACCGGGATGATCGTCAACACCTGGACGATCTCGCGTCCCGGGGTGGACGAGTGCTCCCGTTGCAGCTCGGTCCGCTGGAGCTTCGTCGCGAGGGCGTCGAGCGGGCGTTCCGCCTCGGTCTCGCCGCTCATCGCGCCACCTCCGTCGCCCCGGCCGCCGTCGCCTCGGCCGCCTCGCGGATCAGGTCGACGACCTTCGCCGCCTCCGGGATGCCGACCGTGTGGGACCCGTTCTCGAGTTCGACGGTCCGGCGGGAGTGCGCGCGTTCGGCCATGAAGCGGTGTGCAGCGGCCGGGATGTTCTTGTCCAGGGAGCCGAACAGGAACCAGGAGGGCACCGTCCGCCATGCCGGTTCCGCGCACGGTTCGCCGAACGCGGCCTCCTGGATCGGGCGCTGCGTGACCGCCATCACCGCGGCGACCTCGGCGGACGAGTCCGCCGCGAACTGCGCGTGGTACTTGTCCTGCGCGATGTAGAGGTCGACACCGCCGCCCGGCAGCGCGACCGTGGTCAGCGTGTCCCCGAGCGTGGAGCCGGGGAACCGTGCCGCCAGCTGCCCGGGGTTCTCCCCCGCGTCCGGCGCGAACGCCCCGATGAACACGAGCGCCTTCACCGCGGGGTTGTCCGTGCCGCCGCCGCTGATGACCACGCCGCCGTACGAGTGCCCGACGAGCACGATGTCACCGCTGACGTCGGCGAGCGCCGACCGGAGGGAGTCGCAGTCGAAGGCGACGCCCCGGAGTGGGTTGGCCAGCGCGATCGCGGGGTACCCCTCCTCGAGGAGCATCGTGATCACCGCGCTCCAACTGGAGGACTCGGCGAAGGCGCCGTGCACGAGCACGATGGTCGGCTTCGTGGGGGACGACTGCGTGATGCTCATGAGTGCTCCTCGGTGGGGTGACGGGACCTGCTGACGGGATCGAGTGTGGTCGCCCGGTCGCCCCGTCGGCGCTGCAGCCCACCGGAGAAGATTTCCGGCAAACCCCACCGCGACAACCACGGCCGTCCTCCACGGTGGACGTGTGGGTCTCTCAGTGATGGTCGTGGACGATGACGACCCGTTCCGCGGGCTCGCCCGTCGAATCCTGGTCACCTGCGGCTTCCGCACCGAAAGCGAAGCCGCTAGCGTTGCCGGTGCGATGCTCCACGCGTCGCACCACATGCCCGATCTCGTGTTGGCGGACATGGGGCTCCCCGACGGAGACGGTCTCGAATTGTCCAGGCGGCTCACGGCACTCTCACCCGCGGTGCGGGTCGTCCTCGTGTCCGCCGACAGCGACGCCGCCTCCCAGGACGACGCTCGGGACGCCGGAGCACTGGCGTTCGTCCCGAAGAGCGACCTGAACTGCGCCGTGCTCCACGTCCTCCTCGACACCGCCTAGCGGATGGGGAGCCCGACGATGACGGACACGGTCCGGGTGGCGGTCGGAGAGGACGACGTCCTGCTCCGGAACGGTGTGGTGCGCGTCCTCACCGACGCCGGGTTCGAGGTGGTCGCCGAAGCGGGGGACGCCCGGGAACTGCTCGCGAAGACGCTCGCGTACGAGCCCGACGTCGCCGTCGTGGACATCGGCCTGCCACCAGGCCACGGGGACGACGGCCTGCGGGTCGCGGTCGAACTCCGCCACCGTCTGCCGATGATGGGCGTCGTCGTCCTCACCCAGCACGATGCCCCCGAGTACGCGCTGGAGCTCATCGGCGAACGGTTCGACCGGGTGGGGTACCTCCTGAAGGAACGCGTCGGGGACGTCCACGACTTCTGCTCGGACGTCCTCCGGGTCGCGCACGGCGGGAGCGCCCTCGACCCGTCGGTCGTGGCGCGCATGATGCAACCGCGGAAGGTGCCGGAGCAACTCGCACTACTGACGGACCGGGAGCGCGACGTCCTGGCGGCCATGGCCCAGGGACAGTCCAACGCGGGCATCGCGCGCTCCCTGCTGATCAGCGTCGCGGCCGTCGAGAAGCACGTGACGTCGATCTTCCGGAAGCTCGGGATCGCGGTCGACGGCACCGGCCACCGGCGGGTCCAGGCGGTCCTCCGGTACTTCGCCACCCAGCGGGAGTGACGGATGGACATCGGACGCCGGCCTCCGGAGGCCGTCCACCTCGACCGTGATCACACCGCGCACACCCGACCCGGTGTCCGCACGGGTGCCCCGCCGAGCCATGACCAGGACGAGCTCCGGCGCCTGCTCCACGAAGAGCAGTCCCTCCGCAACGTCGCGTCCCTGCTGGCGACCGCCGGTCCCACCGCGGACGTCCTGACGGCGATCTGCCGTGAGGCGTCCGTGCAGCTCGAGGGCCAGGAGGTGAGCCTGCTCCGCTTCGAGGGCGCGGACACCGTCGTGTGCGTCGCCACCCACGGCGGGCCGATCCCGCCCGGCGTCCGCGCCGTCCACGAGCCGGACTCCCTGCCCGAGCGCGTCGCGAGCACGGGCTCCCCGGTCCGGTTCGACGACTTCGCGGGCAAGAGCGACGAGGTCCTCGTCAACCCGTTCGGCATCCGCGCCGCGGTGGCCGTGCCGGTCTTCGTCGAGGGCACCGTCTGGGGCATGTTCTCCGCCTCGTCGCAGGTCGGTCCGCTGCCGTCGTTCACCGAGAAGCGGCTGGCCGGGTTCGCCGAGCTGACGTGGGCGGCCATCGCCAACACGGAGGTGCGGGACAGCCTGCGCCGACTGGCGGACGAACAGGTGGCGCTCCGGACCGTCGCCGAGCTGGTGGCCCGGGAGTCGCCCCTCCCGACCGTGTTCCAGGCCGTCGTGGACGCGGCCGCGCGCCTCCACGACGCCGCGGTCGTCCTCCGGAAGGGCGACGACGACGCCGGAGCGGTGGTGGCGTCCGCGGGCGAACCACCCGCCGGAGACCGGCACGAGGCGAGTGTCCCGATCATCGTCGAGGACGAGCCATGGGGCTCGCTGCACCTCGTCTGGCCCGTGACGGGCGGACCGATCAGTCTCGATCGGCCGAAGGCGTTCACCGACCTCGTGGCCGCGGCCATCGCCAGTGCCGACCACCGGGAGGGGCTCACCCAGTCGCGAGCCCGGGTGATCGCCGCCGGCGACGAGGCCCGACGACGGCTCCAGCGCGATGTGCACGACGGCGCCCAGCAGCGGCTCGTCCACACCATCATCACGTTGAAGCTGGCGCGTGACCGCGCTGCCGCCGGGCTCGCCGTCGACGCCCTGCTGGCCGAGGCCCTCACACACGCCGAGGACGCCAACCGGCAACTCCGGGACATCGTGCGCGGGATCCTCCCCGCCTCGCTGACCCGCGCGGGCCTGGCCGCGGGCATCGAGTCGCTCGTCGCGGACACGACGATCCCCGTCGAGCTCGACCTCGCGATCCCGCGGCTCCCCGTCGCCGTCGAGACCGCGGGCTACTTCGCCGCCGCCGAGGCGCTGACGAACGCGGCCAAGCACGCCAGGGCCCGCCGGGTCCGGATCACCGCGACCCTCGTCGAGGCCGTCCTCACGCTCGTCGTCGAGGACGACGGGGTCGGCGGCGCGGACCCCGCGCACGGCACCGGCCTCACGGGCCTGGCCGACCGGATCGAGGCGAACGGCGGGACGATCACCGTCGTCAGCCCTGGCGGCTGCGGTACGCGGGTGGTCGTGCAGCTCCCGATCGCGTCCGCGCTCCCCTGATCACGCCGGCCTGTGCTCACGCTGGCCTGCTGATGGCGGACGGGAGGCGCGGTGCGGGCCCGCACCGCGCCTCCCGTCCGATGCCGGTCGCCCTGGTGACGGAACGGGCGTCGGCCCGGTGACCACCAGCCCAGCCGCGTCTGCCCGCCGGCTCAGCTGGCGAGCGAGCTGACCCAGGCGTCGGTCGTCGTGACCTCGGCCTGCCGCGGGAACACCTTCTCGACCAGGACGCGGTGCACCTCGGGGTCGGCATCCGCGCAGGCGTCCTCGAGCACGGTGAGTTCGAAGTCCAGGTCGGCGGCCTGCCGGAGCGTCGACAGGACGACCCCGCTCGTCGCGATGCCGGCGAGGACGAGGTGTCGCGCGCCCAGGCCGCGCAGGAGCACCTCGAGGTCGCTGCCGGTGAAGGCACTCACGCGGCGCTTCGTGACGAGCAGGTCGTCCTCGCGCATCCCGAACGCGTCGTGGATGGCCGTCGCTGCTTCGTCGAACCCGGTGCCTGCGCGTGCCGCGATCCCCCCGAACGCCTTGTTCGCGGGGGCGACCTCCGGGAAGCCCGGCCGGAACGCGACCCGGACGAACAGCACGCGCACGCCGTTCGCGCGAGCGGCGTCGACGGCGCGGGTCGCGGTGGCGAGGAGCTCCGGTGACCCCATCCGGTCGACGATCGAGTTCTGGTAGTCCATGACGAGCAGGGCGGTGGTGGGCAACGTGGCCTCCGGGGGTGTTGGGCGAGGAGAACACCTGGTGTGTGCGCGGCGTTCGGCCCATTCGACCACGACGGTGCTCGTCCGTACCATCGGCGCGTTGTGGGCGCAGCGGTCGGTGCGGGAAACTGGGGCGTGATGGACGACGCACTCCGCGCCCGCGCTGCCGAGGTCTTCGGCTGGCAGCTCCGCGCTCCCCAGGTCGAGGTCATCGACGCCGTCACCTCCGGGCGGGACGCGCTCGCGGTCCTGCCCACCGGCTCGGGCAAGTCCGCGATCTACCAGGTCGCGGGTCTCGCCATCGACGGCCTGGTCGTCGTCGTGTCCCCGCTCGTCGCACTGCAGGACGACCAGGTCGCGGGACTGCGACGCCACCCGGACGCACCGCTCGCCGTGACGATCAACGCCGCCGAACACGTCGGCGACCGCCGGGCCGCGTGGGAAGCGATCGCCGCCGGGACCGCGCGGTACGCGTTCCTCGCCCCGGAGCAACTCGCGAACGACGCGGTGGTCGATCGCCTCCGTCAGGCCCGGGTCGGGCTCGTGACGGTGGACGAAGCGCACTGCGTCTCCTCGTGGGGCGAGGACTTCCGGCCGGACTACCTCCTGTTGGGCGAGGCGATCGAGCGACTCGGACGACCACCGGTCCTGGCGCTGACCGCGACCGGATCGGCGCCCGTCCGCCGTGACGTCGTGGAGCGCCTCCGCATGCGGACCCCCCTGGTGGTCGCGGCCGGGTTCGACCGGCCTGAGCTCCGCCTCCAGGTCGTGCGGCACGAGGACGCCGAGACGAAACGGGACGCCGTCGTCGAGCAGGTCGCGCACGCCTCCGGCGCAGGCATCGTCTACGTCGCCACCCACGCGGAGACGACCGCCTACGCTGACGTGCTCACCGCCCGTGGCCGTGCCGCCCGCCCGTACCACGCGGGGATGCCGATGCACGGGCGGACCGCGGTCCACACGGGGTTCCTCGGCGGCGAGGTCGACGTGGTGGTCGCCACGACGGCGTTCGGGATGGGCATCGACAAGCCCGACGTCCGCTGGGTGGTCCACGCGGACGTCCCGGAGTCCGTCGACGCCTACTACCAGGAGATCGGCCGCGCCGGACGGGACCGATCGGCCGCGGTCGCGACGTTGCACTACCTGTCCGCTGATCTGGGGCTCCGACGGTTCTTCGCCGCCGGGAGCCCGGACCCCGACACCGTCAGAGCGGTGTTCGCCGCCGTGCCGCACTCCGGGAGCACCGAACGCTCCGCGCTGGCAGCCCTGACGGGGTTGTCCGAGCACGCGGCGACCCGTGCGGCGAACCTGCTCGTCGAGGCCTCCGTCCTCGTCGACCAGGACGTCGGACTCGTCCGGGCGCAGGGCCGACGGTGGCGGGCAGACGATGCCGTCCGGGCCGCTGAACGCCGAGCCGATGAGCGTGAGCACGTCGAGCAGTCCCGGATCGACATGATGCGGCGGTTCGCGGAGACGCTCGGGTGTCGCCGGCAGTTCCTGCTCGGGTACTTCGGTGACGAGCTCCCGGATCCGTGCGGCAACTGCGACACCTGCAGCTCGGGCACCGCGTACGCCGTGGGGTCCCATCCCGCCGACGGCACGCACGATGACGAGTGGCCGCCCGACACCGCGGTGCGGCATCCGGTCTGGGGGGTCGGCAACGTCATGAGCACCGAGGACGACCGGTTGACCGTGTTCTTCCCGCACGCCGGGTACCGGACGCTCGCACTCGCGGACGTGCGGAAGCGGCACCTGCTCACCCGGCTGCCCTGACGGGGGGCGGCGGCGGTCCGCGCTGGCGTCGTCGGCCCGGCGGGCCGGCGTCGTCAGCGATGGGGCTTGCGGCGTCAGCGGTCGTGCTGCGCGGTGAGGAGGCGCACCAACCGCTCGTACTGACGGACCTGGAACGCGAGGTGACCGATGACGGCGGCGACCGCCACCGCGACGCCCACCGCCACCGCGCCTCCCGTCCCCGCGAAGCGGTACACGACGACCGCCGCACCGGCGCCCGCGACCATCGAGTTCACGACACCGATCGCGGTCGAGATCGTGAAGAACGCGTTGCGCCGCGACCCACCGACGCCGATGTCGAGCAGCTCGTTCAGCGCGTGCCGCCCACGGGGCCGCGGGAAGAACGCGTCGGCGCCGGGCAGGAGCTTGCCGTAGTAGCGACGGATGCGCTGCATCGCGTCGAGCGCGGCGACGTCCTCCAGGGACGTCTGGACGAGCCGCTCGTAGGTGAACAGTCCGAGCACGCAGACCACGGGGATCACGATCCCGAGGAACGGTCCGGCCGCCGGGCTGTTCGCCAGGAACCCGAAGGCGACGAGGGAGCTCGACAGCGTCGTGAGGTAGAGCGAGGCGCGGGTGCTCGACTCGCTCACCGTGATGCCGCGGGCTGATTCGAGCACGAAGTGCTCCGTGAGCAGGGCGTTGAAGAACGCGGAGGACCGGTCCGGCAGCGCGTCGATCGAGTCGGCGGCGGAGGGCAGGGACTCGGGCCCAGGGTGCGCCGCTTGCGGCTCCTCGGGTTCGGGTGTCGTGCCGGGAGCAGTGCCGTCCATTCGTCCTCTTCCGCTGTGCGAGGTCTTCAGCGTATTCATGGATGCCAGTGGTGGCGGGGTCGTGGGTCCCAGCGCTGACGGCGTTCCACGGGTTTCGGGGATCTGTTTCCACGGCGGCAGACCGGTCGACGCCGCCGCGGTCGACGCCACCCCCGTGGTACTCCGGGACCGCGCCGTCCCGACGGGCAGCGCCGACCGCCAGCGTGGCGCCGACTGCCCCGTCGCCCCCGCGGCGCGAGCCGCGAACGTTCCTGTTCGGCGCTTCAGTGGATGTGTCGCCCGATGAGGCTCAGGTCGGCAGCGTTGGAGCGGCCGTCTGCCGTGTTCGCCTGGTGCCAGTACGGGTACGGCAGCGGCGTGGCGCTCGCTTCGTCGAGGCGGGCGATCTCCGCGTCGGTGAGCGCGACGTCGGCCGCGCCCATGCTGTCCGTGAGCTGCTCGTCGGTTCGCGCGCCCACGATCACCGAGGTGACCCCGGGCTTTGCCAGCGTCCACGCCAACCCGACCTGCGTCGCTGAGACGTCGCGCTCGCTCGCGATGTCGACGAGGACGTCGATCGTGCGGTAGAGGCGGTCTTCGTCGTAGATGGGCGGCTCCGTCCATCCCTCGAAGCGCCGCGAGCCCTCCGGTGCATCCTGACCCCGACGGTACTTGCCCGTGAGGAGCCCGCCCGCGAGTGGGCTCCAGACGAGGATCCCGACGCCCTGGTCGATCGTGATCGGCACGAGCTCGTTCTCCGCGTCACGGGACTGGAGCGAGTAGTAGATCTGCTGACTGGCGAACCGCTCGGTGCCGTGCTTGTCGGAGGCCCAGAGCGCCTTCATGAGGTGCCAACCGGAGAAGTTGGACGCGCCCACGTAGCGCACCTTTCCGGAGCGGACCAGGTCGTCGAGTGCGGAGAGCGTTTCCTCCAGCGGCGTCGAACCGTCCCAGCCGTGCAGCTGGTAGAGGTCGATGTGGTCGGTCCCGAGGCGTCGGAGGCTGTCCTCGGCCGCACGGACGATGTGGTGACGGGAGAGCCCGCCGTCGTTCGGCCCGGAACCCATGCCGCCGCGCACCTTCGTGGCGATCAGCATCTGGTCGCGCTTCGTGCCGAGAGCCTGCCCGAGGATCTCCTCGGAGGCGCCGTCCGAGTACACGTCGGCCGTGTCGATGAGGTTGATGCCGGCATCCTGCGCGAGGGCGATCTGGCGTCGGGCGCCGTCGACGTCGATGTGCCCGACGGGGCTCGCCCAGCCGGTGCCGGCGAAACCCATGGTCCCGAGGCTGACGGTGGAGACCTGGAGTCCGGTGTTTCCGAGGTGACGGTATTCCATGGTCGAAGGGTAACGAGAACCTCGGCCGAACAGCCGGGGAGTTCGTTCGACGACGCAAGTTGGCTCTTCCGCACCAGGTGGGTGATGGTTCTTGGTTGTGTTCCGGCGGCAACGACCGCGAAACACAGCCGGCGCACCATGGTGGGATGACGCGGACTCCGAGCAGGATGCGCGGCGGCGCAATCGAAGGGACGGCCTCCGGCCCGGGAGCGTTGGTGTGCGAGGTGTGCGGAGCGCTTCCGACACCGCCCAGAGCGCGGCTGACCTTGGTCAACGTCGCCATCATGGTCCCGCTCGAGTTCGGGACGAACGTGATGGCGTTCAACACCGTCCTTCCGTTCCTGCTGAAGCTGGTGCTCATGACCGCGGTCACCAGCGGTTTGGCGATCTGGATCGCCGAGCCGACGATGATGCGGCTCCTGGGGCGATGGCTGCACGGCACCGCGCTCCGTGTGCACAGCGAACTCCACGCCGCGCCCGCCCTGTGGCGCATCCGGACAGCTGTCGACGATCAGCCGGGCGCCCTCGGGCATCTCTCCGGGGCGCTTGCCCGCTCCGGAGTGAACATCTTGAGCATCCAGGTGTACCCGGGAGGAGAAGACCATGCCGTGGACGAGCTGGTCGTGTCCGCGCCCGAAGACGTGAGCTGCAACACGCTCGCCGGCATCGTGCACGCCGCTGGCGGAAGGGACACCCGGATCTGGCCGACCACGGCCGTCGCGGTGGTCGACCCCGTGTCGCATGCCCTCGGCCTCGCGGTGCGTGTCACCCTCGACCCCGACGAGTTGCCGATGGCAGCCGCAGAGCTCCTCCACGCCCGACTCGATCCACCCGACGGGGACCGCCCTTCCTCCGACGGTGCCGCGATCATCACGATCCCGGCCGCGTTCGCCGGCGTGCACGTGCTCACCCGACCCGGAGAGCCCTTCACCGCCGCTGAACGAGCACGCGCAGCTCACCTCGCCGAACTCGCTGAGATGGGAGCGCTCCGGCCGGGAGCACCATGAGCTCAGCCCGGGCTCCCGGAACCGGGCGGAAGGGACACGAGCCGGAACCACAAACCGCTGAACACCTGGCTTTCGCGCAGAGCGCTAAGGGACGCCGTCTCCCTCCGCGTATGTTCGTTACGTGATGAGCACCAGTTACCGTCCCTCGCAGTGGCAGCATGACATCGTCTAGCTCGCGCACTCGTAGAGCGGCCCGCACCGTTGTTGCGGCCCGTAGCGCGCAAGCGTCGGGGACGATTAAGTGTTTCGTCCGGCTCGTTCAACGCGAGGACGGGCTCCCTGACCTCCAACTCCGCGAGAAGGCAACTTCCCGGCACGTGCGCGTCGTCACGAGCGAGCCGATGGTTGGCGATCTGGCTCCACTGAGAAACCTGCTCAACGACTGTTACCAGCACGGGCGAGGCCTGCTTGAACCTCGCAGCAGTCGTGAGTTCATCCTCGTCTCCGGACGAGTCGTGTCGCAGAGCGCCGATCAAGTGGTGATGTCGTTCGACGCTTCGTTCTCGACAAGGGTGAGGATACGATCGTCAGGCATCGCCCGTCCTCCATTGTCGGTCTGGTGCTACATCGAGGCCTACACCAAAGATGGCGAGCAGGGCTTGCGACTTCGTCAGAAGACCACGGGTCGCAAGGTCGAGATGTTTGGAGAATCTAAAAATCATCTCGTCGCGTTTCTCGCCAGTCCCGACTTAGTGAGCGCGCGCGATTCGATGCCAAACCTCTACGAGCGGGACGGTTACCGGGACTATGTCCTCGTGTCTGGGGGCACCGCAGTAGACTCGTACGACGTTATCCGATTCACCGACGACGCAAACCTGACGTACTTGCTAGGCCCGACGCCAGACACGGCTTATCGGGATGCCTTCCGAGTCGCGACAGAAGAGTCGCCTAGCACCGCGCACGCCCGCACAGCAGCAATGCATCTAGATCAGGCGCGCTACCGGGAAGCGGTCCTCTCCGCGCGGCTCGCCGTCGAGATGGCGTGTGGCGGGGACGGGAAGCAGGTCAGGCATCGTCTCGCGGACGCGCCGACACCTATAGCCGAGGCCGGTTCCATTCTCTTTATGATACGGAACGTCGCTGTCCATGAGGGTGGCACACGCGTTGAGCTGCAGGATGCGGAGATCGCCGTGGAAGCTATGCGAACGGTCCTCCGCTTCGTGAACAGATCATGAGCACGGTCAATGGCCTGACTAAGCGCCTCCGCGCTGCCAATTCCACCGCTGACCCTGATCCCGCTGGTGGCGTTCAGTCTGACCCTTGCCTCACCTCCTGCCGCGGCAAGCATGACGGCAGCAGTAAAGGAGTCCCAGCGGTTCGATTGACGTGCACGCCGATCCTCCCAACGACACCCTCGCCAGTGTGGTCAGAACAGACCCATGGTGTCAGACGCCGGCGGGTGGCTGCGAAGACAGCCGCAGCGGCGGGCGTTCCGAGGTAGAGTCACGTTCGGACGAGTGCTACGAGAGGGGGTTGGTGCTCATGCCGAATCATGACGCCGCTCAGAGCGCGCTTGGATACCTGCATCAGGTCGATTGGGCCCTCGTCGAGATGCTAGAGAACGGCCCCGACCGCCCAGATCAAATGATGATGCTCGAGCAGTTCGACGACGTCTCCTGGCAGGGCGACGCTGGCCCAACAGACCTGCTTCAGGTGAAACATCACGTGGGGCGGCGAGGCAATCTAGGAGACAAGTCGGTCGATCTCTGGAAAAGCATCAAAGTCTGGCTTGACGACTCCGCGTCGCGAGCCGTCGATGGACCAACGCTCCGACTCGTTACGACGGCGAATTGCCCCGGCGGTTCGGCAATGGAAGCACTCAAAATCAACTCTGCTCGGGACGAAAGGCGCGCACTCGCCCTCCTCGACCAAGCGGCTGACGACGCAGAGTCAGCCGAGACGAAGGCGGCACGAGAACTCTGGTCAAAACAGCCGAAGGACGTTCGAGCCTCCCTCGTGTCGAGGCTCTCCGTACTCGATCGCTCCATTCCCATCGACCAGATAGAGGTCCGACTGAGGCGAAGCCTCTGGTGGGTTGGCTTGAGTGAGGTCAACCTCGCTCTATTCGTCGACCAACTCCGCGCTTGGTGGCACGCGCTCTCCGTCGACCTATTACTCAAACGCCGCCCTCCCGTCGCCGCCCACGAGGTGCGATCGCGAGCGGGACTACTTAGGGACGGATTCAGCTCTAGTTCGCTTCCGACCTCAATCGCTAGGCCAAGTAAAGCCGAGATCACAGCAATCGTCGACACGCACGCGAATCACGTGTTTGTTCGCCAGCTCGGGTGGATCAACGTCCCTACCAACCTCCTCGAGCGCGCAATCATCGATTTTTGGCGCACAGTCGAGCAGACTACCGTGTGGGTAGCTAATCATCTTGTAGACCTGCTTGAGCTCCAGGAGTACCGCGACAACCTTGCCGACCAGTGGGATCACGCCTGGGACTCGATGCTTCGCAAGCTGCCGCCGAACGCCACCGAGAAGGAGAAGGAGGACGCGGGCTACGACCTTTGGTCGCAGATGCGCGATCGCGTCGGCACGTACCTCCGATCCGACTTTCAGGAATCTTTCTACCGTAATGGCATCCTTTACGAACTCGCAAATGTGGAAAATCCGGATGAGAGCCACGGGTGGCATCCCGAGTTCGAATCCATGCTTCGGCAGCTGACGGTGGGGCGAATAAAGTGACAGACACCTCGATCTCGGCTCCTTTAATGGAGCTTCCAAACTGGGAACAGCGGCACCCGAGCATCGCCGCCATGGTCAATCCCGCGTTGATCACCGCCACTGTTGCCGCAGCCGCAAACCGCTTCCAAACGGTTTCGTCGTCCGACATGCCTTGGGAGCTGAGTTTCTTGATCGTCCCGATGGCGCTGCACCAGGATACTCGGGCAGCAATACCATCGAGACGAGATTCCCACCTGCCTAAGTGGGTCGAGCGACATCCCGTCATCCACGCCGGACTTGCCCCTCGCGCGCGCGCTATGGCACCGTTCGTGAGAGAAGGCCTTCGTTACGGTCTCCGGACGGAGCAACTGATTCTCCACCCGTCAGGCTTGCTTCACGGTGAGCCCTACGGGCGCCTGCCCCGCAAGAACGGTGCGGACGTCCCCGCCATCATCTCCGCGGCCTCGTTCCTGGGTAGCTGGTTCGGCACAATCGACGACCCACCTACCGTGTTCGCTGTCCTCGGCGTGACACCATAGTCGTATGCAGCTACTGCGAGTGATCCTCTACCACGAGGATGGTCGAACCAGATCCGTCGACTTCGAGCCCGGAAGTCTCAACGTGATCGTCGGCAACTCTCGGACCGGAAAGTCCGCGCTGCTCGACATCGTTGACTACTGCATGGGGCAAGATGACGCGCCAGCGTTCCCAGGGATCATCGGACACGTCTGCGCATGGGTTGGGACACTGTGGATGGTCGGCCCTGGCAGCCGCGTGTTTGTCGCGCGCCCAAAACCTTCGAGGGGCAAGGCAACCTCGACCCTCGCAACCGTCCGTTTCGGCGGGGAAACTCTCGGGGCACCAGCACTGGAGGATCTCGAAACGACGCTGAACTCGGATCAGCTGCGTGACCAGCTCGGGGCACTCATCGGATTGAACGATGTCCGTGTCGCCCGTTCGGACGAGGATGGCGCGTCGATCTCGGTGACCCTTGACACAGCGAGCGTCTTCTCCTTCCAGAATCAAGACGAGATCGCTACCAAGTCACAACTCTTTCACCGCGGGACAGATCCACAGCTTCGTCGCCGCCTAGTGGACGCGTTCCCGTTCTTCCTCGGTGCCGTCGATGGCGATCAGGCGCAACGCCAAGCGGACCTTCGAGCCGCGGAATGGGCGCTCCGGCGGCAAGAAGCGGACTTCGAAGCCACGGTCAGAGACGGAGCACGAATAGAGTCAAGCCTTCGAGCGCTCGTACACGAGGCTTATGCAGTCGGCCTTATTTCAGCCGACGCTCCTTCCTCAGACAGTCGACAACTGGTCCTGGAGCTACTAACGTCCGCTCTCACGAAGCCAGGTACAGATGACATCGATACCGCAGTTGGTGAGCGCGTGCATGCGCTGCGCGAGCAGCAACGTCGACTACGACGCGAACTCACCGACGCGATGAGCAATCGAACGTTGCTACTAGAGGCATCGTCGGGGGCCTTCGGCTACGAGTCCGCAATTGAACAGCAGGCGGGCCGACTTCAAAGTCTGCAGCTCGTTGGTGAGTCCGTCGCGGAGCACCGCAATTGCCCGCTCTGTCAGCAGGCCCTGCATGGCGACGATCCGATCCCGCAGCAACTCGCCGAGCGTCTTTCGACCCTACGCGACGATATACGCCACCTCAGCACTGCAACCCCGGGCCGCCAGCGCGCTCTCGCAGACGCCCGAGCGCAAATTGCGACTTTGAGAGATCAACTTGTAGCAGTCGACGCCGCTTTAGCGACCGCGACCGCCGCTGACCCGGCCGGTGGGGAACAACTCGGTGACCTAGCAAGTCGGGCCTTCGTCCGCGGTCGGATCGATGCGACTCTTCGGGGCGCTCAGCCAGTCGACGAGGATGCACTCGAAGCGAATAGAAGCCGTTTGGAGCAGGCTCGCCTCCGAGTGTCATCTCTTCGCGAGACTCTGAACGATGCCGAGTCCAGGGATCTCCTGAATTCGCTTACAAATGTCATATCCGGCGACCTGACAGAGTACGCCGATCGTCTGGGCGTAGAGCACGCGGGGCGCAGCGTCAGGCTGGATCTGCAGAGACTAACTATCGTTGCAGACACGCTGGACGGACCTCGCACCCTGAAGCAGATGGGCAGCGGGGGCAATTGGGTGGGCTATCACTTGGCGGCTCATCTCGCCTTGCATCGTTTCTTCGTGAGGCAACAGCGCCCAACCCCTCGTCTGCTCATGCTCGATCAACCGTCGCAGCCATTTTCAGAGGGGCGGCAGCGTCAAGGCAACACCGACCCCGATGCCGTACGACGGGTATTTGAGTTACTTCGCGATGTTGCGGCCGAGCTGGCCCCCGATTTCCAGATTGTCTTGTGCGAGCACGTTGAACTTGACGACGAATGGTTTCGTCGTCACGTTCGCCAGTCCTGGCGCGGCGAAGGACTCGTGCCGAGAGACTGGGCCGACGAAGCCACCTGGGCGGAATATGATGCAATTGGAATCCGCTCGGATACGCACGATTAGAAGGAATAATCGCTTCCTGGCTTGAATCGTCGTCGGCGGCGTGGGAACTGGCGTCGAGGTTAATCCTGTCATCGCCCTCAAAAAGAGGGTATCCGCTAGCCAAGGTCGAACGCGCCGCTCGTACGACAGCGTCTTGACCGCCCCGCCGCGAGCGCCGATAGCGCTCATTCAGTCCCGTTCGCCTGGTGTCAGACGCTCCCACGCAGGTTGCTTACCGGAACGATGACCACTCACGCCGTTGGGCTCACGATGCTGGCTTCGTCTTGAGTGCGGCGAGGAGCATCAGGTCGGCTGGCGCTGCACCGACGAGCCGTCCGAGCCCATGCCAGCTGGGACTCGACGATGCCGTAGCCTTTCATCTAGACGAGAAATAACTGCCGGTCCGGCGTGCGCGCGAATCGGCACAGCTGCATGCGGATGCCGTTCACGGTGCAGGTGCGTTCAGCCGATCTTCGCCGCCACATGGAGAGTCGGGTCCGTGACGGCGGTTGGGGTAGGCGTCGGCGTGATTTCTCGTGGGTGCGCCGTTGTATGCGTGGCTTTCGCGGAGGTCACGGTGGTGGATGTCGGTCTGCTCTGCGCAGTGCAGTGCAGTGCAGTGCAGTGCAGCTGGTTAGTGCTGCTTCAGTGAGCACGGCGGTGACGGTGGTGAGGACGATTCGGTTCGTCAAGGCCGTCCTCCTCGCTGCCCGGCGCGAGGTTGAGCCTTGCGGCGGCGACTGTTCGGGCGGCGCCGAGGCGCTCCGGTTTCTTGGTGTCGGGTTTGGTCTTGGACAGCAGATGTAACGGGCCGAGATCGTCTCCGCCGGGCGGGGCTGGAGAGCCTCCTGACCGTGAAGACAGAGCCAGCCGAGCGGGCGCGTTCGGTTCATCGAGAGACGAACGGTGGCTGTGCTAACCGCGATGCTCTCAGCGGAGAGAATTCCACCGTGCTCCCAGGTGAACACTCTCGTCGGGTCCGTCGACGCCAGGAGCGCCGACTGAGTGGCGGCCTCGTCTCGCTTCGAGGTCCAGGTGTAGGTGCAGGGCGACGTATCGTCCGTCAGCGCCACGAACGTGCCGACCCAGAACAGCGAAGTCTATCGCCACTGTCTGTTACGAAGTTCACCGTGATGGCGCCGTTTGAAATGGTCGCGGTCATCCAACCGTCGTCGTTGGCGGAATTGTTCTGCTTCGAGTTGCCAGTGAGGTCGGGTAGGACGACCGGGTCCTGCGTCGGGGTGGATGACGCTGTCTGCGTGGAGTTCCAAGGAGCCTTCGTCGACGTTCCGTCGGAGCCCGCCGCACGGCAGCCGGCCGGCGAGCGGCAGGACAGCAGCGCACCTGAACTGAACAGCACGTACAACCTTGCCTTCCGGACGCGCTGATGCCCCCTGCCCACTTCCCGACCAGGGGCAGTCGTCGTTCCCGAAAAAAGGCAAAAGGCACCGCCGCGAGACTCTTGCGGAGCACAATCAACGCGCAAGGGCCGCCTTGCTACTGCAAGACCTCGACGCCGAGGCCTCGTCCGCTCACTTCATGACTAGGGCCGCGCCAAAGGCCGAGGGCCCCGTTGCTCCGCCTCCAGGATTCGAACCCGGACCTAACGGCACCAAAGGCCGTCGTGCTGCCATTACACCAAGGCGGAACGCACCCGGAGGTGCCCTCTCATCCTCCCACGGCTCCGACCCCCGTCTGAGCGCTGGCCGACCGCCGCCGCTTCGGCCAAGATGGAGGGATGCCGCCAGAGGACGAGGTCGATCGCATCGTGGCGGCGTGGGCTCGCGAGCGGAACGACCTGGACTTCGGGCCGCTCGAGGTCCTGTCCCGCGTCGACCGGCTGGCCCGGCACCTCGACCGTGCCCGTCGTGCGGCGTTCGACGAGAGCGACGTTGAGCCGTGGGAGTTCGACGTCCTGTCGGCCCTCCGCCGTGCTGGCGAGCCGTACGAGCTGAGTCCGAAGACCCTGCTGCAGCAGACGCTGGTGTCGAGCGGCACGATGACGAACCGCGTGGACCGACTGGCCGCCCGGGGGTTCGTGGGACGGCGCACCGACCCGAAGGACGGCCGCGGCATCCTGGTCTCGCTCACGGACGCCGGTCGCATCGCTGTCGACGCGGCCATCGCGGACCTGCTGGCCGCCGAACGGGACATCCTGACCGGGGTGTCCGACGGCGAACAGGACCAGCTGTCCGGCCTCCTCCGCCGCCTGATCCTCGGCCTGGGCGACTGACGAGCCCGCACGCGTCGGGGTAGCGTCCGCGGCATGCACGCGATCACCCTGGCCGTTGCCGACGTCGCACGATCGGCGGTCTTCTACCGTGAACTCCTCGGTCTCGAGGGCAGCGGCGTCATCGGCACCGAGTACCCGGCGACCGAGACGCAGGCCGGCGGGACGACGGCGATGTTCACGCTCGACGACGGTCTCATCGTGAGCGTGTACGGCCGCGACGACCTGGCGAAGGACTCCGGTGCGACGCTCGCGACGGCGCCGAGCAGTGCGATCGGGCACTTCGTCGGCTCCCGCGCCGAGGCCGACGCGTTCCTCGAACGGGCCCGGGCAGCGGGCGCCACCATGCTCGCCGCCCCGTACACGCGCCCGTGGGGCATGTACTCCGGCTTCTTCCAGGACCCGGACGGCCACCTGTGGGAGGTCGTCGCGAACCCCGGTGGGGGCGACCCCGCCGACGCGAAGCCGACGGCGTAGGGCAACCCAGCGGCCAGCGCCTGCCGCCCCGCTACACCCCGAGCTGCTCCGCGACCTCGAGCCACCGCTCCTCGAGCTGCTCGACCTCGGCCTCGAGCGCGGCGAGCTTCGTCTGCAGGTCGCCCAGCCCGGCGTAGTCGGACTGGTCGTGCGTCGCGAAGGCGTCGAGCAGCTTCTTCCGGTCCGCGCCGACCTTCCCGATGCGTCGGTCGAGCGCCGACATCTCCTTCTCGGCCACGCGACGGTCCGCCCCCGACATCGCCGGCGAACCACCAGCCGTGGACGCGGCCGCCTGACCGCCCGAGCCGGTCCCGGTGGCCGTGTCGGGCCTCCCGGCCGTCGCGGCGGCAGCCGCTGATGCGGTCCCGGCCGTCCCGGAGGCGCGCAACCGCATGTACTCGTCGACCCCGCCCGGCAGGTGGCGGAGTCGACCGCCGAGGACCGCGTACTGCTGGTCGGTGACGCGTTCGAGCAGGTACCGGTCGTGCGAGACGACGAGCAGGGTGCCGGGCCAGCTGTCGAGGAGGTCCTCCATCGCGGCCAGCATGTCCGTGTCGAGGTCGTTGGTCGGCTCGTCGAGGATCAGCACGTTCGGCTCGTCGAGCAGGATCAGCATGAGCTGGAGGCGTCGCTTCTGCCCGCCGCTCAGGTCCTTCACCGGGGTGGAGAGCTGCTCGGTGGTGAACCCGAGGCGTTCGAGCAGCTGCGACGGCGTCATCTCCTTGCCGTCGGCGATGTAGCTCGTCTTCTTGCGGGCGACGACCTCGCGGACGCGGTCCTCGGCGAACTCGGCCAGGTCGGCGAGCTGCTGGTCGAGGACGGCGACCTGCACGGTCTTGCCGGTCTTGACGCGGCCCGACGTCGGGAGGAGCCGGCCGGAGACCAGGTTGAGCAGGGTCGACTTGCCGGCGCCGTTCGGGCCGAGGATGCCCGTCCGCTCCCCCGGGGCGATCCGCCACTCGATGCGGTCGAGGATCTCCGTGTCGTCGAACGAGACGCTGACGTCGAGCAGGTCCACGACGTCCTTGCCCAGGCGCGCGGTGGCGGTCTTCGCGAGGGCGACGGTGTCACGGATCGGCGGGACGTCGTCGATCAGCGCGTTCGCGGCGTCGATGCGGAACTTCGGCTTGCTCGTGCGGGCGGGCGCACCACGGCGGAGCCACGCGAGCTCCTTGCGCGCCAGGTTCTGCCGGCGTTGCTCGGAGGACGCCGCTTGCCGGTCACGCTCGACGCGCTGCAGGATGTAGGCCGCGTACCCGCCCTCGAAGGGGTCGACCACGCCGTCGTGCACCTCCCACGTGTCGGTCGACACGGCGTCGAGGAACCACCGGTCGTGCGTCACGACCACCAGGCCGCCCTGGTTCGGCGACCACCGGCGGTTGATGTGCTCGGCGAGCCACTGGATGCCCTCGACGTCGAGGTGGTTCGTGGGCTCGTCGAGGAACAGCACGTCCCAGTCGCCGACGAGCAACCGGGCGAGGGCGACGCGGCGGCGCTGCCCACCGGACAGCTCGTCCACGCTGACGTCCCACGGGATGTCGGAGACCAGGCCGCCGATGACGTCGCGGATCTTCGGGTCGCCGGCCCACTCGTGCTCGGCCAGGTCCCCGACGACGACGCGTCCGACGGGCTCCCCCGCGGGCAGCAGGTCGCGCTGGTCGAGGTACCCGACGGTCAGTCCGCGGCGGTGGGTGACGCGGCCGTCGTCCGGTTCGAGTCGCTGGGAGAGCAGGGCCAGGAGGGTCGACTTGCCGTCGCCGTTCCGGCCGACGACACCGATGCGGTCACCCTCGTCGATGCCGAGGGTGACGCTGTCGAAGACGACACGGGTGGGGAACTCGAGATGCAGGTTCTCGGCGCCGAGGAGATGAGCCACCCGTCAAGGGTAGGCGGCGCCGGCGGGTGTGGGCACCGCGCGCGGCTGGGGGTGGTGGTAGTGGTGGTGCGAGGTTGTTCGGTTGGTGCGAGGTCGGTACGGCGCACGGAACGATCAAGCTCGCACCAGCTGTGCGCGAGCGCGGGCCGGGAGGCGCGGCTCAGCTCCCCGACGTCGGCTCGCTCTCGCCGGCGGCGTCCTTGGCACGACGCAGACGCGCGTCCTCGCTCGCAGGCTCGCTCGGCGCTGGGGTCGCCGGGCCGCTGGCGCGTCCCTCCGAGCTCCACCGCGCCCAGTACGCGATCTCGCGCTCGAGCTCGGCGAGTTCCTGCTCGGTCCCCGTGATGCGCTTGTCCCCGTGGGCACCCCGGGCGGCGTCCAGGGTGGGGTACCGGTCCTCGTGCCGGTTCGGCTCGAGGTAGCGGCCGTGGTTCCGGTTGTTCTCGCTCCAGTCGTGCCCCACCGCGAACCACACGATGCTGCCGACGACGGGGACGAGGATCACGAGGAACACCCACGCGACCTTCGGCAGCCCCCGCACCTGGTCGGCGCCCTTGGTCAGGATGTCGATCAGGGCGAAGATCAGCAGGACGATCGACGCCCCGTACAACAGCACGCTCATGACGTGGAGCCTATGGGTCTGCCGTGAACCCCACCATGCCCCAGAAGGTGTGCCGGGTTGCGATTCCACAACGGCCGGGGACGACGGAGGTCAGAGCGCGGCGACCCATTCGTCGGAGCCGTCGGTGAAGCGCTGGTGCTTCCAGATCGGCACCCGCTCCTTCACGAGGTCCACCAGGGCGGCGCAGGCGGTGAAGGCCTCTGCCCGGTGCGGCGATGACACGGCTGCGGCGAGCGCGACGTCCCCGATCCCGAGGGCACCGACACGGTGCAGCACGGCGATGCGGACGTCGGGGTGGTCCACCGCGATGCTGCGCGCGACCTCGGCGATGACGTCACTCGCGCTCGGGTGCCGCTCGTAGTCGAGGGTCGTCACCCCGCGCCCGTCGTCGTGGTCGCGGACGACGCCCGCGAAGGTGACGACGGCGCCGTCCCGATCGGTGGTCACGGCCGCGGCGACCTCGTCGACGGTGATGGTCCAGTCGACCACGTCGGCGAGGACGACCCGCGCGACGACGTCGACGCTCCCGGTCACGAGACACTCCGGGGAGCGTGACCATCGCCACGCACCTGGGCGACGACGTGTTCGAGCACCCCGTCGAGCACGTCGAGCCCGTCCGCGACCCCACCCCGTGATCCCGGGAGCGTGACGATGAGGGTCCCACCGGTGGCGATGCCCGCGACCCCGCGGCTGAGGAGCGCGGTGGGCCCGGCACCGGCCAGACCCCGCCGTCGGATCTCCTCGATGATGCCCGGCAGGTCGAGGTCGATGAGCGGCGCGACGGCCTCGGGGGTGCGGTCCGTCGGCGTGACGCCGGTCCCACCGGTCGTCAGCACGACGGCGGCACCGGACAGGACCTCGCTCGCGACGGTGTCGCCGATCGGGCCGCCGTCGGCGACGATCACGGGGTCCGGGACGCTGAACCCTCGCTCGCGCAGCCAGGCGGCGATGACCGGGCCCGTCCGGTCGAGCGACGCGTCGGCTGCTGCCTGGGTCGAGACGACGACGACCGCCGCGCGGCCCGTGCTCGTTGCGGTGCTCATCGGTTGCTCCAGTCTCCGGATCGGCCGCCGTGCTTCTCCAGCACGCGCACGTCGGTGATCGTGGCGGCGCGGTCGACCGCCTTCACCATGTCGTACACCGTGAGCGCCGCGACACTCGCCCCGGTGAGCGCTTCCATCTCGACGCCCGTGCGCGAGGTCGTCCGGACGGACACCGTGATCACGACGTGGTCGTCGACGCCGACGATGTCAACCTCCACCCCCGCGATGGGCAGCGGGTGGCAGAGCGGGATGAGGTCGGAGGTCTTCTTCACCGCCATGATCGCCGCGACCCGGGCGGTGCCGATCACCTCGCCCTTGGGCAGCGTGCCGTCGAGGATCCGCGCCACGACGTCCGGTCGGGTGACGAGCGTCGCGGTCGCCGTCGCGGAGCGGTCCGTGACGGCCTTGGCGGAGACGTCGACCATGTGCGCGCTGCCGTCCGCGCGCACGTGCGTCAGGTCCGCGTCGCGCTGGCCGTCCGCGGTCGTCGGTGTCGTCGTCGTCGGCGGCGGCGGCGCAGGGTGGTCGGTCATCGGATGCTCCAGACGGTCAGGGGGTCCCCGGGTGCGACGCTGTCGACCCCGACGGGGACGTGGACGAGGTGGGAGGCGGCGACGTAGTGCGCGAGCAGGTGGGAGCTGGGGCCACCCACGAAGTGCACGCGGCCGTCCTCGACCCGTCCGCGGCGGACCTGGTGTCTGCCGGACGGGGAAGACGCGGCGTCCGCAGCGGGGAGCACCGCTTCTGGTCGGTCCGGGAGTCCGACGGCCCGCGCGAGCACGGGGCGGAGGAACACCTCGAACGACACGAGCGTCGAGACGGGGTTGCCGGGGAACGACACGACCGGCACCGTCCGTCCCGCGAAGGAGACGGACCCGAGTGCCTGTGGGCCACCCGGCTGCATCGCCACCGGTGTCACCGCGAGGCCCCGCGGTTCGAGCGCCTGCCGCACGACCTCGTACGCGCCCGCGCTGATCCCGCCCGTCGTCAGCACCACGTCGGCCCAGTCCCCCACCGCGTCGTCCACGGCCCGGAGGAACGCGACGTCGTCGTCCGGTACGACCACGGACCGGGACTCCGCACCGACCTCGCGCAGAGAGGCCCGCAACGCGATGCCGTTCGCGTCCCCGATCGTCGCCGCCCCGACCCCCTGCAACTCCGACCCGGTGGACACGACGAGCACCCGCAATGGCCGCACGACCTGCACCTCGGACACGCCCGCGGACGCGAGGGCTCCGAGGAGCGCCGGTGTGATCCGAGTACCGGCAGCCGCGAGCTCCGCCCCTGCGGGGAGGTCGGTGCCGGTCGCCCGGACGTACGACCCGCGGACGACGTCGCCCGGCACGGTGACGGCCGCCAGCGCGAGCGCTGCGGGGAAGGCGCCCGGCGGTGTGGCTTCGACGGGGAAGACCGCGTCGGCCCCGTCGGGGATCCGCGCGCCCGTCATGATCGGGACGGCGGTGTCGGGCTCGAGCGCGGGCGGGACGGTCCCCGCCGGCACGGGAGCACCGACGCGCAGGGCACGGCCGGCGTCGGACGCGCGGACGGCGAACCCGTCCATCTGGCTGTTGTCGAACGACGGCAGCGGCACCGGGGCGACGACGCTCTGCGCCAGCACGTGGTGGGCGACCCCGGCACCGGTCGCGAGGTCGTCCACGACCCGGACCTGCGGCCCGAGACCCGCGAGGACCGGTGCGAGGAGCGCCTCGACCGCCTCGCGGTGCTGACCGATCGTTCGCACGTGTGCCTCCGAACAGGTGAGAAGTGCCGTCGTTCCCGGCCGGTCCGGGTTCGTCGTCAGTAGCGTAACGAGCGCGCAGAACGCGCTACGGACCATTCGGAGGACCTGTGGAGAACGACGTGACGGCCAACGGACCTGTGGACGGAGCACGCGCCTCCATCGGCGTCATCGGTGGCTCGGGGCTGTACGAGCTGTTCGAGGCCGGCACCGCGGACGAGTTCGACGTCGAGACGCCGTTCGGCGCGACGTCCAGCCCGATCAGCATCGGCACGATGGCCGGCCGCCGCGTCGCGTTCCTCACCCGCCACGGACGCGCGCACTCCGTCGCACCGCACCGGATCAACCACCGCGCGAACCTGTGGGCGCTCCGGTCGCTCGGCGTCCGCGCCGTCGTGTCGTCGAGCGCGGTCGGCGGCCTGCACCCCGACTACGCGCCCGGCACCTTCGTCGTCACCGACCAGCTCATCGACCGGACCTGGGGTCGCGCGGACACGTTCTTCGAGGACGAGGTCCAGCACCTCTCCTTCGCCGACCCGTTCGACCCGGTCCTCCGCTCCGTCGCGATCCGCGCGATCGCCGAGCTCGACGTGCCGCGCCGCACGACGGGCACCTGCGTCGTGATCCAGGGCCCACGGTTCTCGACGCGCGCCGAGTCCGTGTGGCTCCGGAACGCGGGCGGCCACACGATCAACATGACGATGACGCCCGAGGTACCGCTCGCCGCCGAACTCGGCATCGGCACCGTCAACCTGTCCTTCGTGACCGACGCGGACGCCGGCCTGGCTCCCGAGCCCACCGAGGTCGGCGACGGCGTCGAGACCAGCGAGCCGGTGACGCACGGGATGGTCATGGAACGCCTGGCGCAGGCGAACCAGGTCATCGTCCGGGCGATCGGCGCGATCGTCGCGGGGATCCCGGACGACTACACCCCGCGCGGACTCGTCCCCGCGGCGGCGAGCGCGAGCATCCTGGCGGTCCGCCCGTGACGCGGCTGCTCGTCACCGGGGGCGCCGGGTTCATCGGGTCCGCCATCGTCCGCCGTGCTCTCGCCGAGGGGTACGAGGTCCGCGTCCTCGACTCCCTGCGACCGGACGTCCACGGCGACCCGGAGGCCGTCGCGATCGCGCTCGAGCAGGCCGGCATCGACTTCGTCCGCGGCGACGTGCGGGAACGCGTCCCGCTCGACGTCGCCCTCGACGGCGTGGACGTCGTCTGCCACCAGGCGGCGAAGGTCGGCCTCGGCGTCGACTTCCAGGACGCCCCCGACTACGTCTCGACGAACGACGCCGGGACCGCGCACGTCCTCGCCGCGATGGACCGGCACGGCATCGGGCGGCTCGTGGTCGCCAGCTCGATGGTCGTGTACGGCGAGGGCGCCTACACGACGGCGCCGACCCCGACCCCGGACACGGGCACGGACACACACGAAGACGTGCACTCGCACGAGCACGCGGACACGGACGGACACGGCGGGACCCCCACCCGCCCACCGGCCCGCCGCCGCGAGGACCTCGACGCCGGTCGCTTCGACCCGATCGGCCCCGACGGCCGGCCACTCGTCCCCGGCCTGATCGACGAGTCCGCCACGCTCGACCCACGGAACGTCTACGCCCAGACCAAGGTCGCGCAGGAGCACCTGGCGTCCAGCTGGGCACGCGCGACCGACGGGCGCGCCATCGCCCTCCGCTACCACAACGTGTACGGCCCGGGCATGCCCGCGAACACCCCGTACGCCGGCGTCGCGTCCCTGTTCCGTTCGGCGATCGCCCGGGGAGAGTCGCCGCGCGTGTACGAGGACGGCCGGCAGCGCCGCGACTTCGTGCACGTCGACGACGTCGCGGGGGCGAACCTCGCCGCGATCCGCGCGACCGAGTCGCTGCCCGCCGACTCGTTCCGGGCGTACAACGTCGGTTCCGGGGTGGTGCACACGATCGGCGAGATGGCCGCAGCGATCGCCGGACCCGACGGCCCGCAGCCGGTCGTCACCGGTGAGTACCGCCTGGGCGACGTCCGGCACGTCACGGCGTCGTCGGACCGCATCGCGGCCGAACTCGGCTGGCGGGCCGAGGTGAACTTCGCCCGCGGCATGCGCGAGTTCGCGACCGCGCCTCTCCGCGCGGCGGTGCGCTGACCGGGCACGGAACGCACCGCGGCGCGCCCCGCCCGAGGGCGCAGCCGTCCACCGACCCACGCAGCCACGCAGCCACGCGGCAGCCCAGCCAGCACGCGCGGACGCGGCCGCCCCGGCCACCCGGCCACCCGGCCAGCCGGCCAGCGTCGGCCAGCGTCGGCCAGCGTCGGCCGATCTGCGCGGCCCGTCCCGCGCCTCCCGGCAGCAATGTCCCCCGGACCGGGCATCGGGGTACACCCCGTACCCGGAACGGCCAGCAGCCGTCCGGTTCCGTGGGGGCATGCCATCGCCCACCCACCGAACGCCGAGCGACGCCCCCCACGCCGTGTCCGGCACGCCCGGCGACGGACGCGGGACCCATCGATCGCCGGGGGCGTGCCGAATGGTCGGCATGAGCGTCGACGTCATCCTCCCCTGTCTCGACGAGGCCGATGCCCTCCCGACGGTCATCGGGCGCCTGCCGGACGGCTACCGGGCGATCGTCGTGGACAACGGTTCGACGGACGGCTCGGCCGACGTCGCCCGTGCGCACGGCGCCCTCGTCGTCACGGAACCGCGCAAGGGCTTCGGGTCCGCCTGCGCCGCCGGCGTGTCCGCCGCGACGGCCGAGTTCGTGGCGTTCTGCGACGCCGACGCCTCGATGGACCCCGCCGAACTCCCGGCCCTGGTCGAACGCGTGGCCTCCGGTCGCGTGGAACTCGCCCTCGGCCGACGCGTCCCGACCTCCCGCGGCGCCTGGGCACCGCACGCGCGCTTCGCGAACCGCGTGCTCGCCGTCCTCATGCGGCGTGCGACCGGGTACCGGCTCACGGACCTCGGCCCGATGCGCGTGATGCGGCGCGAGGACCTCGTCGCCCTCGACCTGCAGGACCGCCGGAGCGGCTACCCGCTCGAGATGGTCCTCGCCGTCCACGCCGCCGGCTGGCGCGTCGACGAGTCCGACATCGGGTACGCGCAGCGCATCGGGGACAGCAAGGTCACCGGCACGCTCCGTGGCACGGTGAACGCCGTCCGCGACATGTCGCGTCTGCTGCGCACGTACCGTGCTTCCGCTCCGCGGGCGGCTCGGGAGGCCCAGCTCGACCCCGTCGCGTCGGCCCCCGCCCCGCAGGCGGCCGGGTCCCAGCCGGAAGAGGTCCGGTCGTGAGCGCGGTCACCGTCGCCGTGGTCGCGAAGGAGTGCCTGCCCGGCAAGGTCAAGACCCGACTGACGCCGGCCCTGTCGCCCGAGGGCGCGGCCCGGGTCGCCGCCGCCAGCCTCGCCGACACGCTCGCCACCGTCCGGTCGCTGCCGGCCGCCCACCGCGTCCTGTTCTTCGACGGACAGGTCGTGCCGGACGCGGCCGACGGGTTCGACGTCCTGCCGCAGCCGTCCGGCGGCCTCGACGAACGCCTCGGCGCCCTGTTCGACGCGATCGACGGCCCGCTGCTGCTGGTCGGCATGGACACGCCGCAGTTCGGCGCCGACGACGTCGCACCGGTCTTCGACGAGCCGGAGCGTGACGCATGGTTCGGCCCGGCAGAGGACGGCGGCTTCTGGTCGCTCTACCTGCGGGACCCGGACGGCGCACACCTCCGCGGCGTGCCGATGTCCCAGGACGACACGGGCGCGGTGCAGCTCGCCCGCCTGGTCGACGCCGGTCTCGACGTCGGGGTGCTCAGCACGCTGCTCGACGTGGACACGGCGCCCGATGCCCACCGCGTGGCGGCGCTCGTCCCCGGTTCCGGCTTCGCGGCCGCACTGGCTGCGGAGGCCACGACGTCCACCGGCCCCGAGACTCGCGCGACCACAGCGACCACAGCGACTCCCGCGACCACACCGATCACCGGAGGTGCCCGATGACCATGCACGCGCCCGTCACGTTCGGTACCGGCGGTGGTGAGCCGTACGCCCGCGCCCTCCGCTCGGACGGCCAGCTCCACCTGACCGACCCTGACCGCCCCGGCTCGGTGGTGACCCTGGACGTCGGTCGGTGGAGCGCCGCCGCCGACCGCGTCGACCGGTCCCTGCTGGACGGCGCCGACGGTCCGGTCATCGACATCGGGTGCGGACCCGGCCGCATGCTCGTGGCGGCACGAACCCTGGGCCTCCCCGCACTCGGGGTGGACGTCTCCGCCGAGGCCGTGGCGATCGCCCGTCGGTCCGGCGCCTCGGCGCTGCAGGGCTCCGTCTTCGACACCGTGCCGGACGAGGGCCACTGGGACACCGCCCTCGTCATCGACGGGAACATCGGCATCGGCGGCGACCCGGTCGCGCTGCTCGCGCGCTGTGGCGAGATCGTCCGGGTCGGCGGCCGCGTCGTGGTCGAGGCCCACGCCGACCGCTCGGTGGACCGCACCTACACCGCGCGGGTCGTGGACGCCGACGGCCACGAGAGCGCCGCGTTCCCGTGGGCCGAGGTCGGCGTGGACGCGCTCCTCCGGCACGCCGAGGCGGCGGGCCTCACCGCGCGGCAGAGCTGGACGGCCAGCGGTCGGACGTTCTGCGAACTCATCGGCTGACACCCGGTCCGCCGGGTTGTCCACAGGTCCTGGTTCTCCTGGGCGTGCCGCACGGCACGATGCCAGGATGGGGACATGAACGACCGTGCCGGCACCCCAGCGACCGCAGATGACCTCGTCGACCTCGACGCCCTGATCGCGGCGTACCACGACCGTGTGCCGGACGTCTCCGTGCCGGAACAGAAGGTCGTCTTCGGCACCTCGGGGCACCGCGGTTCCTCGCTCGACACGGCGTTCAACGACACGCACATCGCGGCCATCACGCAGGCCATCGTCGAGTACCGGCGCTCGCAGGGCACCGACGGCCCGCTCTTCATCGGTCGCGACACCCACGCCCTGTCGGCTCCCGCCGAGCAGACGGCGCTCCAGGTCCTCGCGGCCAACGGCGTCCGGGTGCTCGCCGACAGCCGCGACGGCTACGTCCCGACGCCCGCGCTCAGCCACGCGATCATCGCCTACAACCGCGCGGGCAACCCGGACACCGCGGACGGCATCGTGATCACGCCGAGCCACAACCCGCCGCGTGACGGCGGCTTCAAGTACAACCCCCCGCACGGCGGGCCGGCCGACAGCGACGCCACCTCGTGGATCGCAGACCGCGCGAACGCGATCATCGCCGGCGGCAACGCCGAGGTGCAGCGGTCCGAGCAGACCGACGCCGGCACGTACGACTACCTGCAGCACTACGTCGCCGACCTCGAGAACATCATCGACATCGACGCCATCAAGCGTGCCGGGGTGAAGATCGGTGCCGACCCGCTCGGTGGCGCATCGCTGCCGTACTGGAACCTCATCCGCGACCACTACGACCTCGACCTCACCGTGGTGAACCCGGAGGTCGACCCCCAGTGGGCGTTCATGACGCTCGACTGGGACGGCAAGATCCGGATGGACCCGTCGAGCGCGAGCGCCATGGCGTCGGTGGTCGCCCGGAAGGACGACTTCGACGTGCTGACCGGCAACGACGCCGATTCCGACCGGCACGGCATCGTCACGCCGGACGGCGGCCTGATGAACCCGAACCACTACCTCGCGGTGGCGATCGAGTACCTCTACGCCCACCGGCCGGCCTGGCGTGCGGACGCTGCCGTCGGCAAGACCCTCGTGTCGTCGAGCATCATCGACAAGGTCGCGGAATCCCTCGGTCGCCGCCTGTGGGAAGTTCCGGTCGGCTTCAAGTGGTTCGTGCCGGGCCTGATCGACGGCTCGGTCGCGTTCGGTGGCGAAGAGTCCGCCGGTGCGTCGTTCCTGCGCAAGGACGGCACGGCGTGGACGACTGACAAGGACGGCATCATCCTGGCCCTGCTGGCGTCGGAGATCATCGCGGTCACGGGCAAGACGCCGTCCCAGCTCTACGCGGAGCTCACCGAGCGCTTCGGCGACCCCGTCTACCAGCGTGTCGACGCCGCGGCGAGCAAGGAGCAGAAGGCCCGCCTGTCGAAGCTCGACGGCGATGCCATCACCGCGGACACCCTGGCGGGCGACCCGATCACCGCGAAGCTGTCGAAGGCGCCCGGCAACGACGCAGCCGTCGGCGGCGTCAAGGTCGTGACCGAGAACGCGTGGTTCGCCGCCCGCCCGTCGGGCACGGAAGACGTGTACAAGATCTACGCTGAGAGCTTCGTCGGTCCCGAGCACCTCCAGCAGGTGCAGCGTGAAGCGAAGGAGATCGTCGACGCTGCGCTCGGCTCCTAGGGCGTAGCGTTCCTGCCGATCCACTCAGGAAGGGCGCGATCGGGGACACCTCAATTGCGGCAGATGTAACTTTGCAGGGAGCGCAAAGTTCTGCCTCGCACCTCGGGAGACCCTGCACATGACCCAGACCGTGACCGCACCCGCGGGACCCACCACGTCGTCGAACGCCGTGATGAACCACCGGCAGATCCTGCTGGTCATCTACGGCTTGATGGCCGGGATGTTCCTCGGCGCCCTCGACCAGACGATCGTCGGGACCGCCATCCGCACGATCGGCGACGACCTGCACGGTCTCGACCAACAGGCCTGGGTCACCACGGGGTACCTGATCGCCTCGACGATCACGACGCCGATCTACGGCAAGCTGTCCGACCTGTTCGGCCGTCGGCCGCTGTTCATCACCGCGATCGGCATCTTCATCGTCGGGTCGTTCGCCGCGTCGTTCTCGACGTCGATGCTCATGCTCGCCGGGTTCCGCGCGCTGCAGGGCCTCGGCGCCGGTGGCCTGATGTCGTTGCCCCTCGCGATCATGGGCGACATGCTCGCTCCGCGTGAACGCGCGAAGTACCAGGGCTACTTCCTCGCCGTGTTCGGCATCTCCTCGGTCATCGGCCCGCTCGTCGGCGGTGTCTTCGCCGGCGCGAACGAGCTCCTGTTCATCTCCGGGTGGCGCTGGGTCTTCCTGATCAACGTGCCGATCGGCGTGCTCGCGCTGTTCATGGTCCTGACCTTCCTGCACCTGCCGAAGTTCGGTGAGCGCCGGAAGCCCCGCATCGACTGGTGGGGCGCGAGCCTCGTCATCGTCACCCTCGTCCCGCTGCTCCTGATCGCGGAGCAGGGTCGTGAGTGGGGGTGGAGCTCGCTGGGTGCCTTCGCCTGCTACGGCATCGGCGCTGCCGGCCTGATCGCGTTCATCATCGTCGAGCGGGCGATGGGCGACGACGCGATCCTGCCGCTGAAGCTGTTCGGCTCCAGGGTGTTCTCGATGTCCGCGATCCTGTCGGTCCTCGTCGGCTTCGGCATGTTCGGCGCGATGCTCACGATCCCGCTCTACCTGCAGATCGTGAAGGGCGTGACCCCGACCGAGTCCGGGTTCGCGATGCTCCCGATGGTGCTCGGCCTGATGATCTCCTCGATCGCCTCCGGCCAGATCATCTCGCGGACCGGCAACTACCAGGTCTTCCCGATCACCGGCACCGCGTTCACCGCGCTGGGCTTCACGGTTCTGA
The DNA here is from genome assembly GCF_018613895.1 of Curtobacterium sp. ISL-83. Lineage (GTDB taxonomy): Bacteria > Actinomycetota > Actinomycetes > Actinomycetales > Microbacteriaceae > Curtobacterium. The sequence continues at coordinate 336,315 of NZ_JAGGPH010000009.1, read as the reverse complement.
CCTTCCTGACCGCCGACCGCCCGCTGTGGTTCCTGATGCTCGGCATGTTCGGCATCGGGCTCGGGCTCGGGCAGCTCATGCAGACGCTCACCCTTGCCGCGCAGAACTCCGTCAGCCCGCGGGACATCGGGGTGGCGACGAGCGCCGCGACGTTCTTCCGGCAGATCGGCGGCACCATGGGCACCGCGGTGCTCCTGTCGGTGCTGTTCACCCTGATGCCGACGAACATCACGACGGCGATGCAGAACACCTCCGACCTGAAGCCGGCCCTGAACGCCGCACTCACGCCGTCCGTCGCGAACGCCGCGGACAACAAGGGCGTGATGAACCAGATCTGGAACAAGATCGTCGACCCGGTGAAGCAGAACGTGCAGACCGGGCTCGACAAGGCCGCCGTCTCCGCGAAGGAGGTCGCTGATGCCGCCGTCACGAAGCAGGTGACCGCCGGCGTGCAGCAGCAGGTCGCGGCCGGTCGGGTCCCGGCTGCGGCCGCGCAGACCGTCATCGCGCAGCAGGTGGCGAGCGCCAAGCCCGCCGCCGAGCAGCAGGCGCTGCAGACCGTTGCGACCAAGGCCAAGGCCGAGGTCGTGGACGGCACGCTGCAGGTGAACTACGCGAACGCCGACCAGCGCGGCAACGTCGTGGACCAGGCCGCCCCGAAGTTGATCGCTCAGCTGAAGAAGGGCAAGTCGAGCGCGAACTCGTCGAGCTCCGCAGCGACGAGTGACACGTCGTTCCTGAACGGGGCGGACAAGCGGCTCACCCGCCCGTTCCTCGTCGGGTTCAGCAACTCGACCGTGACGGTCTACTTCGTCGGGCTCGGCGTCATCCTGATCGCCTTCATCCTGACCTGGTTCTTCCGGGTGCCACCGCTCCGCAAGGTGTCGGCGCTCCAGGAACAGGCCAACGCAGCGAAGGACGCCGACCGCCTGACGGTCGAGGCCCAGGGCGCCGCCGCCACGGCGGGTGCGCTCGTCTCGCCGGACACCGGGTCGATGCAGGCCGTTCCGACCTCGCCCGACGTCCCGGCGCAGCCGCGTGCAGCCGTCCCCGCGAACGGTGTTCCGGTCGCAGCGACCACGGCACCGGCAGCGGCGAGCGACACCAGGGCCCCGCTCCCGAATGCGACCACGCACGGTGCGCACTCGGCCGCGGCTCCCGTCGACGAACCCCCGGCGACGACCGGTGCGATCCGCACCCGCGCGGCGCACGCTGCACCCGTCGCGGCCGACGCGGCGGAGGCGAGCCGCGCCTCCCGGCCGGACGACGGCGAGCACGCGCACGGCCGTCACTCGGCCGAGTAGCCACACCGCATCATCGTCCTGGAACGACTCGACTGCTGTCGCACGACAGCGGTCGAGTCGTTCCTGCACCGGCCACGCCGCGCCGCCACGCCGAGCGTCCACGCCGCCACGTCGGCGGCCCGCACCCCCGCCGCCACGTCGGCCGTTCACGCCCGCCTCCAGCAGCGCGACGGCCCGCCAGTAGCAGCCAGCCGCACTGCCAGTCGCAGCCAGCCGCCCCGCCAGTCGCGCGTCAGACCGCGGGCGCGATCCCCGGAGCCGGAGGCGCGACCGAGAACGCCGCCCCGGGCAGGCGCCGACGCATGACCGCGACCGCCTCCGGGTTGTCGTCGACCAGCACGTACCGCCGACCGAGCGCGGAGGCCACCGCCCCCGTCGTCCCGCTGCCGGCGAAGAAGTCGAGCACCCAGTCCCCCTCACGGGACGACGCCTGGACGATGCGCCGCAGCACCCCCTCGGGTTTCTGCGTCGGGTAGCCGGTCTTCTCGCGACCGGTCGGCGACACGATCGTGTGCCACCAGACGTCCGTGGGCAGCTTCCCGCGCTCGCGCTTCTCGGCGGTCACGAGTCCCGGCGCCATGTACGGCTCGCGGTCGACCGCCGTCGAGTCGAAGTGGTAGCGCTCCGGGTCCTTCACGTAGACGAGGATCGTGTCGTGCTTCGTCGGCCAGCGGGAGCGCGACTTCGCGCCGAAGTCGTAGGCCCAGACGATCTCGTTCAGGAACGAGTCGCGGCCGAACAGCGCGTCGAGGAGCACCTTCGCGTAGTGGGACTCGCGGTAGTCGAGGTGCAGGTACAGCGTCCCGTCGTCGGCCAAGACGCGCCAGGCCTCGAGGAGGCGCGGCTCGAGGAACGTCCAGTAGTCCTCGAACCGGTCGTCGAACCGCATCAGGTCGCCGCGCACCCGTTCGTAGGTGCGTTCGTGGAAACCCATCACGGGGCCGTCGGCCGTCGGGACCGCCGAACTCGCGTGCCGCCGCTGGTACCGCCCGGTGTTGAACGGCGGGTCGAGGTACACCAGCGTGAACGAGCAGTCATCGAGCGTCGCGAGGACCTCGAGGTTGTCGCCGAGGACCACGCGATCCGGGCCGCGGTCGTCTCCCCTGTGCACGAGGTCCATCATCCCGCACCGATCAGGAGCAGGAGACCTCGTCGAGGGTCGCGTCGTCGGCGGACTGCGCGCCGCCTGCCCAGACGTCGACGGGCTTCCCGGCGTGCAGGGGCGTGGTGACGACCAGCGCGTGCGGGTTCGGCAGGTGTCCGGCCTCGTCGCGCACCGAGAACTGGACGGTGGCGGCGGGGCAGTCCGCCTCGGGCGTGACCCGCCAGCCTGCGCACCCGGCGTCGTAGCAGGCGTCCGGCCAGCTGCCTGCGTTCGCCGCACCGTCCGGGTCGATCGACGTCTTCGTGATCCCGACCGGCGTGGCGACGGCGGGGTCGCACGTGATCTTCGAGACCCCGGCGTAGTCCTCGTTCCCGAGTTCGGTGAGGACGAGTGGCGTCCCGGACCCGATCATGACGCCGCGGGTGACGGTGCGGGTGGCCCGGCCCTCCGCGGAGGCCGAGAAGTCGACCGTCACCTTCGCCGTGCCGGAACAGTCGCCCGTGATCGACCACGCCCAGCAGTCGTCAGTCGTGTCGATGGTGCCGCAGGTCGCGTTCCAGTCGTCGTCGGCGGTGACGAACGTGGCGCGGAAGGCGCCGTCGTCCGAGACCCACGGGGCGCTCGAGTCGGCCGACCCGTCCGCACTGCCGGAACCATCGGAACTCCCCGAACCGTCCGAACCGTCCACTCCCGACGACGCCTGGTCCCCGGGCGCGCCGAGGTCCTGCAGGCCCAGCCCGAGCGCGCTGCTCGTACCCACCTGCTGCGCTCGGGACACGACCGGTGCGAGTGCCGTCGCTGCCCCGAGGACGAGCACGAACGCCGCGGCACCAGCGGTCAGGCCGACGACGCTCCGGGCCCGGCGGCGCAGGGGCGACGACGTCAGCCGCTGCGCCGAGCCGTCAGCAGTCGAACCGGCAACCGCCCGGCCCGAAGCCGCAGCAGAAGCCGCAACCGTGCCCGGAGCCGCAGCCGCACCCGGAGCCGGCCCGGAACCCGGCGTCGCACCCGGTCCCGAACCGGAGCCGTCGTGCCCGGTGACCGCCTGCCCAGCGGGAACGCCCCAGGCGGTCGCATGCCACGCCTCCAGGGCCGCCGCCTCGTCGAGGTCCGGACGACCGGACCGCGCGACCATCGTGAGCTCCGTCGCGCGGCGACCAGCAGCCTCCTGTCGGACCCGCTCGGCGGTGGCGACCGCGAGGTCGGCGGAGCGGGACGCCGCGATCACCCACAGCGCCACCCCGGCGACCAGCGGCGCCAGACCGATCACGGCGGGAGCGGCCGCGCCGGCACCACCGAGGAGGGCCGCCAGGACCACGGCGGCGAGCGCCACGAGGGCGACGGCAGCGCCGATCGAACCGAGGACGCGCAGTCGACGGGCCCGCGGAGGCATGGCGGCACGGAACGCCCGACGCTCGGCGCGCCAGAACACCCATTCCGCCGGTGCCGCCGGCAGCCCCGGCGCGGGAGTCCAGCCCGTCGGCGGTTCCGCGCCCTGGTACATCGCGATCCACTCGGCGGAGGGGGTCGGCCACCCGGGCGGCGTCCGGAAACGGAGAGGCTGGGTCTCGTGCTGCACGGGCCGAGACTAGTGGCGCGTCGGACGGCCTCGCAGCCCCTTCTTCGGGAGCCGCGGCGTAGCGTCGGACGCATGGCAGCACCCGAGGTCCACAACGACACCGATCAGCAGCAGTACTCCCTGGTGGAGGACGGCGAGGTGATCGGCTTCGCGGCGTACGAGCTCGACGACGACGAGATCCGCTTCGTCCACACCGAGGTCGATCCGTCGCACCGGGGTGGCGGGCACGCGTCGATCCTGGTCGAGCGTGCGCTCGACGACGTCCGCTCGGGGTCCACCCGCCGCGTTGTTGCGCAGTGCAGCTACGTGCACGCGTGGATCGAGCGGCACCCGGACTACCAGGAGCTCACGACCCGCTAGCCGCGGGGACCGCGCGCGGCGCCGCTGCGCCGCTCAGTAGGAGCGGTCGTGCGTCCCCGCGCGGGCCTCGTGCCGACCGGCGCTCCGCACCGTCGGCACCCGGATGAGCACGGTCCCACTGAGCAGGTCGTGGTCGTGGTCCGCCGGCGTCGGGGCCTCTGCCGGGAGGCGCGCCTGACGTTCGTACTCGGCTTGCGTCTCGTGGCGCGTCGGTGCGAACACCTCGTCCATCATCGAGATCACGCCGCCGGATCCGCCGCTCGCCGTGGACTTGTTCGACAGGTCGATCCACCCCACGCGATCAGCGATCCACATCGCGACGACCGCAGCGGCCACCGCCCCCAGGAGGATCAACCAGTTCACGCGAGTGACGCTACGTCAGGCATCCGGTCCCGGCATCCGCCGCGCGGGTGATTCTCACGATCCACATGGCTGATCCGACGGTCTCCGCACCGGGCTGCCTCCGGCACCGGCGCCCGGCACCGGCGCGCGACCGCTCACGGCACCCGCTCGAGCCACTCCTTCGTCGCGAACTTCGTCGCCACCAGCTCCTGCGCCCGCTGCCGCTCCGCGTCCGTCACGTGCCCCTCGTGCGCCCCGTACAGCTTGGTGAACGTGCCGATGAGCCGGTCGATGATCTCGGCGCGCGTGAGGCCGGTCTGCGAGCGGAGCGGGTCGACGCGCTTCGCGGCGCTGGTCGTGCCCTTGTCGCTCATCTTCTCGCGGCCGATGCGCAGGATCTGCACCATCTTCTCGCCGTCCATGTCGTAGCTCATGGTGGCGTGGTGCAGGAGCGCCCCGGTCCCGAGGCGCTTCTGGGCGGCTCCGCCGATCTTGCCCTTGGTCGAGGTGATGTCGTTGAGCGGCTGGTAGTACGCCTCGATGCCGAGGGACTTCAGCGCCTCGATCACCCACTCGTCCAGGTAGGCGTACGAGTCGGCGAACGTCATGCCCTGCACGAGGTCGGTCGGCACGTACAGCGAGTACGAGATGACGGCCCCGGCGTCCATGAACATCGCGCCGCCGCCGGAGATGCGCCGGACCACCTCGACGCCGAACTTCTCGGCGCCGGCCGGGTCGACCTCGTTCTTGAGCGACTGGAACGAACCGATCACGACCGCGGGCTGCTCCCACTCCCAGATCCGCAGCGTCGGTCCACGACGGCCGGCACCGACCTCTTCGGTCAGGACCTGGTCGAGCGCGAGATGCTCGTTCGGGCTGATCGGCCCCTCGTGGACGATCTCCCAGTCGTAGCCCCGCCACGTCGACGCGCGGGACAGTGCACGGCGGACGGCGACCCCGACGGCCTCGGGGGTGAACCCGAGGAGCACGGCGTCCTCGGGCAGCGACGCTCGGACGGCGGCCGCGATGCCCGCGGCGTCGGTGTCGGCGCGCAGGCCGTTCACCCCCGCGTCGATCAGCGGCAGCGCGTCGTCGGGTTCGAGGAAGAAGTCACCCGCCAGCCGGAACTGGTCGATCAGCCCGTCGACGACCTCCAGGTCGACGACGACGAGCTTGCCTCCGGGGACCTTGTACTCACCATGCACGGCTCCCACCATATTCCGGCAGACCGTGTGCCGGGAGGCGCGGGGCGGCCCCGCACCGCGCCTCCCGTCCGTCTCGGCGCACCACCCACCCGCGGAACCCGGTTCCGGACACCGCACCGCGGCGCGACACGGTGCGGTGTCCGGACCGTGGTTCCGTCGTCGGCGCCTCCTGGCGAGACGTCAGGCCGCGGTGATGCGGTCGAGCCACGTGACGAGGTCGGCGACGACCTCGTCACGGTTGGTCTCGTTGTAGACCTCGTGCCGGGCGCCCTCGTAGACCTGGACGGTGACGTCGGAGAGTCGCCCGCGCTTCCGGTACGCCTGGGCCAGGCGCTCGACGGAGCGGGGGCCGCCGAGCGGGTCCTCCGAGCCGACCTGCAGCAGCATGGGCAGGTCGTGCGGGATGCCCCGGCGCGGCACCCCGAGCAGCCGGAGCGTGTCCGGCAGCCCGAACAGCCCGAGGACGTCGGCCTCGACCGCCAGGGGGTCCACGCCCACGGCGTCGATCACGGCACGGTCGCGGGTGAGCCACTCGAACTTGGTCGGACCGGAGCCGGCGTGCCGGGCGTTGAGGTCACCGCTGTTCATCCACCCGGGCAGGCGGTACGCGCTCGCGGAGAGCACGACGCCCTCGTACCGCTCGGAGGACGTGTTGACGACCCGCTGCGCCATGAGCGACCCCCACGAGTGCCCGAGCAGGACGAGCGGGACGCCTGGTGTGTCCGCCCGCGCGACCTCGGTCATCTGCTCGACGGCCGCGATCGCCGCCCGCAGCCCACCGGGACCGAGACGACCGAGCTTGGTGTGGTCCCCCTCCCACTGCGCCAGACCCGTGCGCCCGTGACCGCGGTGGTCGTTCGCGTGCACCGTGTACCCGGCGCGGACGAGGTCCTGCGCGAGGGGTTCGTACCGGAGGGAGTGCTCCCCCACCCCGTGGGCGATCTGCACGATGCCCTTGGGCCGTGCGGCACGCCAGGTGGAGTAGACGATCTCGACGCCGTGCGCGTCGACGAACGAGGCATCGCCTCGGGCGGCGGAGAACGTGGGCACCTCGTCATCCTGACAGACGAGGGGCGCTCCGCACCTGTTCACCCGGCGTTCACGCAGCACGTCCGCGGCGGGCCTACCGTCTCGCCCATGGATGTCCTCGTCACCGTCGTGCTGGTGATCGTGGTGGCCCTCGTGTTCGACTTCACGAACGGCTTCCACGACACCGCGAACGCCATGGCCACCTCGGTCGCCACGGGTGCCCTCAAGCCCCGCACCGCCGTGCTCATCTCCGCCGTCCTGAACCTGGTGGGCGCGTTCCTGTCCACGGAGGTCGCCAAGACGGTGTCGCAGGGCATCATCCGCGAGAGACAGGACGGCATCCACATCTCGCCGACCATGATCTTCGCCGGGCTCGTCGGTGCCGTGCTGTGGAACCTCGCCACCTGGTACTTCGGCCTGCCGTCATCGTCGACGCACGCGTTGTTCGGCGGCCTCATCGGGGCGTCGATCATCGGCGCTGGACTCAACTCGGTGGACTGGGCGACGGTGGTGTCCAAGGTCGTCCTGCCCGCGCTGCTCTCCCCGGTCATCGCCGGGGTGATCGCCCTCGTCGCCACCTACGTCGCCTACGCGCTCACGAAGAACGCGACCACCCACGGTGCCGCGACGGGCTTCCGGCACGGGCAGACGATCTCCGCGTCGCTCGTGTCCCTCGCCCACTGGACGAACGACGCGCAGAAGACGATGGGCGTGATCACGCTGACCCTCATCGCCGCGAACTACCAGAGTGCCGGGACGGGCCCGCAGGTCTGGGTGATCCTGGCGTGCGGCGTCGCGATCGCCCTCGGCACCTACCTGGGCGGCTGGCGGATCATGCAGACCGTCGGCAAGAAGATCTCCGACGTGCAGTCCCCGCAGGGCTTCGCCGCCGAGACCAGCTCCGCAGCGACCATCCTGGTCTCGTCGCACCTCGGGTTCGCGCTCTCCACAACGCACGTCACCAGCGGGTCCGTCATCGGGTCCGGCCTCGGCAAGAAGCTGGCCGACGTGCACTGGTCGGTCGTCGGACGCATCGTCATCGCGTGGGTCATCACGCTGCCGGCCGCCGCGGTGGTCGGGGGTCTCGCGACCTGGATCGCGGCGACCTCGACCCTCGGCCTGGTGATCGTCGCGGTGCTCGCCCTCGCCGCGGGCCTCACGTTCTACGTCCTCGCGAAGCGCAAGCCGATCACCGCCGAGGACGTCCACGACGAGCAGCCGGCCGCTGAGCCGGTCTCCGCCTGAGAGGGATCAGCATGCACATCGACTTCACCGCCATCGCCACGGTCGCGGGCGTCGGCTTCGTCGCCGCAGTGGGCGTGGTGCTCCTGTACACGCTGGGCCTGCGGTTCCTCGGGACGGGCCAGCCGGCGGACGCGGCGGGCGACCACACGCAGTACGCCGACGAGACCGCCCGTGCCGGCAGGACTCCTCCGGCGGCACTCGCGACTGCCGGGCTGTGCTTCGCGGTGTGCGCGGCGGCGGTGCTGTACGGCATCTGGTGGACGATCCCCCAGTTCCACTGAGGCCGCGCGTTCCTTCCCCAGGCGCCGGCGATCCCGAGCGGAATCGCGCGTCCTGAGCCCACCTGGTCAACCGGGTACGCGCGACCCGCTGAGGTACGCGCGAAACCACCGGGTGCGCGCGAATCGGCCCACTGGCGGAGGCGAGGCGCCGCGCCTGCGGAACCCGAGCCTCCCGTCCGCGCGTTCCTTCCCATGACGCCCGCAATGCCAAGCGGAATCGCGCGTACTCGGTCGGTTCTGGCAACCAGGTACGCGCGAAACCACCAGGTACGCGCGAACCCGCGGTCCACGCAACCACGGGGTCGCGCGAACCGGCCGGGGTCAGCGGCGGGACGTCGCGGCTGCGTGATCCGCGCCTCCCGTCCGCGCGTTCCTTCCCATGACGCCCGCGATGCCAAGCGGAATCGCGCGTACTCGGTCGGTTCTGGCGACCCGGTACGCGCGAAACCGCCTGGTACGCGCGAATCGACCGGAGGGCGGCGCGGGCGTGCGCTCCACCACCCCCCGCTCCCGCCACCACCACCCCACCCACTAACCCCCACCCCCTCCCCGCACAACCAGTTCGTTCGCTGAACTAATTTGCTAGGCTAACGACCGTGACCACCATCGACCCGCCCGTGCGCCGCTCGGCGCCGAACGCCTCGCTGTCGACGGACCTCCGGATCGCGGTGAACCGCCTCTCCCGGACCCTCCGCGCACAGAAGGCCGACTCGAGCGTCACCGACGCCCAGTTCTCCGCCCTCGCCCGGCTGCACCGCGACGGCGGCATGACGCTCGCCGAGCTCAGCCGGCAGGACGGCGTCACCCCGCCCTCGATGACGAAAACCGTCGCGGTGCTCATCGACCGCGGCCTCGTCTCGAAGGGCGGCCACGGCGACGACCGCCGGAAGGTCCTGCTCTGCGCCACCGCCGCCGGTGCCGCGTTCGTCGAGGAGACCCGACGACGCCGCGACGGCTGGCTCACCCCGCGCCTCGCCGCGCTCACCCCGGCCGAACGCCGGACCCTGGCCGAGGCCACCGACATCATGAGGAGGCTGGCCCAGCAGTGAGTGCCATGTTCCGGTCCCTGTCGGGACGCAACTACCGCATCTGGTTCTCGGGTGCCCTCGTGTCCAACGTCGGCACCTGGATGCAACGCACCGCGCAGGACTGGATCGTCCTGACGCAGCTCACCCACAACAACGCGATCGCCGTCGGCATCACGATGGCGCTGCAGTTCGGCCCACAGCTGCTGCTCCTGCCGGTCACCGGCCTCGTCGCGGACCGGTTCGACCGCCGCACGATGCTCATGATCACCCAGGGGCTGATGGGCACGCTCGGGCTGGCGCTCGGCATCATGGTGCTGACGAACACCGCGACGCTCTGGTCGCTCTACGGGTTCGCCCTCGCGCTCGGTGTCGTCGCCGCGTTCGACACGCCGACCCGCCAGGCGTTCGTCTCCGACGTCGTGCACGGCGAGAACGTCGCGAACGCGGTCGCGCTCAACTCCGCCTCGTTCAACGCCGCCCGGCTGATCGGCCCCGCGGTCGCCGGCGTGCTCATCGCGGCGATCGGCTCCGGCTGGGTCTTCGTCATCAACGCGGGCTCGTTCCTGGCGGTGCTCATCGCGCTGCGGTTCGTCGACCCCTCCCAGCTCGCCGAGCGCATCCACCCGAAGCGCGGCAAGGGGCAGATCGTCGCCGGCTTCCAGTACGTGCGGACCCGTCCCGACATCATCGTGGTGCTCTGCATGATCTTCGTCGTCGGCACGTTCGGCGTGAACTTCCCGATCTTCACCTCGACGATGGCCAGGGTGGAGTTCCACAAGGGCGCGGGCGAGTTCGGGCTGCTGAACTCGGTGATGGCGGTCGGGTCGGTCCTCGGTGCGCTGCTGTCCGCCCGGCGGGACAAGCCGCGGATGCGGACGTTCGTGATCGCGGCCGCGGGCTTCGGCGTCGCCTGCACCGCCGCCGCCCTGGCACCGAGCTACTGGAGCTTCGCGATCGTCCTGATGTTCGTCGGCCTCGCCTCGCTGACGTTCATGACCACGGCGAACGCGCTCGTGCAGACCACCACGGAGCCCGTGATGCGCGGCCGCGTGATGGCCCTGTACATGGCGGTCTTCGCCGGCGGGACCCCGATCGGCGCCCCCATCGTCGGTGCCATCGCCGACGCGTACGGGCCGCGGTGGGCGATCGCCGTCGGCGCGGCCTCCGGGTTCGTGGCGCTCGCGATCGGTCTGGTGTGGCTCATCCGCTTCCAGCGTGTCCGGGTCCGCTACGACGCCGACAACCGGCTGCACATGGCGATCACGCACGCGATGCCGGTCGTCGGTGCGGGTCCGGCGCGCGGCGGCCTGCGCCGCGAGCGGGACCACGACGAGGCGGTCTCCGACCGCTCCGGCGCGGCCTGACCCGAACACCATCCGGACGGGAGGCACGGGTCGGCCCCGCCCCGCGCCTCCCGTCCCGACAGGCGGACCGACACACGGACCGACCCGGACCGCTCTGGCGATCCGAGCGTCGGCACCGGAGCGTCGCGACCGGTGCGTCCGGCGACTCGGACGCCCACGGTCAGCGGACCGGTGCCCCCTCCGCGAAGACCCGCGCGTCGAGCGCGGCGACCACGCGCTCCGCGGCCTCGGCCAACCGGGAACCCGCACGCCGAGCAGCGGTGGCAGCACTTGCGGGAGCGACGGCTCCGAGTGCCTGCGCCGCTGCCGCGAAGTCCGCGACCTCGTCCGCCACGCACGCGGGTGCGACGTCGGTCAGACAGTCGTGGGCACGACGGACCAGGAAGCGCAGCGACCGCGGGCTGTGCTCGTCGAGCAACAGGAACGCCGCAGCGTCGGCGGCAGTGCCGGGCACCTCGCGGCCGCGTTGGAAGGCCTCCCCCGCTCCGCAGGCGCGCAGCGCGGTCGCCCACGAGGCGACAGACGCGGGATCGAGCAAGCCGGACGCCAGCAACCGGGCCGTGACGGCACACCGGGTGAGGGACCGGCCGAGCGTGAAGAACTCCCACACCTCGTCACGGCTGACGTCCCCCTCGACGACCCCGACGGCGAGCGCACTCCGTTCACGCGCCCACCCGAGGAACTCGTGCGCACGCCCGGGCGCGATCTTGCGGGGCATCCGGGACCGCGTCACGTCCAGGCACTCCCACAGCTCGGTAGACACCACCTCGCGGGCACGGCGGGCGTGGTCGCGGGCGACGGCGATGGCGTGGGCGATGGAGGCCGCCTCGTGCCGGTCGAGTGCGAGGGCGTCGATCGTCGCCGTCCGGTCCGCGTCGGCGCCAGCGCTCGCGGCACCGACGACGGCTCGGAGCGCGGCGGCGACCTCCCGGTCGTCCGCGGGCAGCGCCGGGTCACGACGTGCCAGGTAGACGTCGAGCAGCCGCGCGACGACGTCCGTGCGTTCCACCGCCGCCCCGACGTGGAACACGCTCCCCGCGAGTCGGCTCAGCACGTCGGCTCCTCCATGCGGCGAACCTACTGACCGGCTGTTGCCGGGGTGTTTCGGGACCGCGTCACCGGTGTTGCGGTGCCGGACCGGAGGATTCGCTAGACGGCCTAACGACACCGTCTAGCATGTTGGCCATGACCTCCGAGCTGACGACGAGCATCGCGGGGTACTGGTACGACGAGCAGTCCCGGGTCGACGCGGTCGACGTCCTCGCGGCACTCCGGCGCTACCGGGCGTCCGAGAGCGCGGCCCAGCGACGTGCCCGTGAAGCCCTCGGCGTCGGTGAGAACGCACTGCTCGCGCTCCGCGTGCTCGTCGAGGCGGGGCAGAGCGGCGAGTCCGTGAACGCCAAGGAACTCGCGGACCGCGTGGGGATCACCGCCGCCTCCACCTCTGCGCTCGTCGAACGGCTCGTGCGCAGCGGACACGTCGAGCGCCGCTCGGACCCGAACGACCGTCGCGGTGTGATCCTGTCGGCGACGGGGCCCTCGATGCACCAGGCGCTGCGTGTGATCGAGGAACTCGACCGCCGCGAGGCCGAGGTCGCCGAGCAGCTCCCGGCCGACGAGCGGGCGATCGTCGTCGAGTTCCTGCAGGCCATGGCGCGCGCGGCCGACCGGGTCGAGATCCCGGTTCTCCGGCGACGGGCGTAACCTGCCGCGCATGGCGACCACCGGAGCGCACGGGGAGATGCCGCACGACCCCGAGGACGACATGCCCCTCGCGGAACTCGATGCCCGTGCGCGTGCCGACGCCGCACTCCGTCGCATCCGGGCCGGTGCCGACCCCACGCGTGAGGCGTTCGACTTGGCGAACACCATGAACGACGAGGGCATCGGCCGACTCACGAGCGCACTGCAGCGCTGGTTCCGTCGCTGGCCCCGGCGGGAGTGACGTCGCCCGCGGGGCAGCCGTCACCTCCGCCGGAGCGGTCAGCGGGTCAGAACGCGGTTCCGACCGCGGCGATGTCGTCTCCGCCGTGCCCCGCGGCACTCGCATCCGCGTAGACGCGTCCGAGCGCGTCGAGCAGGGTGGTGGACACCCCTGCGGCACCGGCCGCCTGGGTGATGAGCCCGATGTCCTTCCGCAGGCCGTCGAGCGCGAACTGCGCCGGGAACTCCCCCGCGATCATCACCGCCCCCTTGGCGTGGGCGTACGCGGAGTCGCTGGCGCTGCCCTCGATCGCGTCGAGGAACAGGTCCGGGTCGAGTCCGAGCGCCCGGGCGATCGCGAGCGACTGGCCCGTGGCCGCGGTGAGCGAGGCGATCCACGCGTTGGCGGCGAGCTTCAGCGCGGTGCCGTCTCCGACGCGGTCGCCCGCGTGCACGGTCTTCACGCCGATCGCGTCGAGTACGGGGCGGATGCGGTCGACGTCCGCGGACGGCCCACCGGTGAGGAGGGTGAGCTTGCCCTGCTCGGCGGGCGCCTTCGTCCCGAGCATCATCGCCTCGACCAGCGTGATGCCGTACTTGGCAGCGAGCTGCACGACGGTCTCGGTGCCGTCGACCCCGATGGTCGAGCTCTGGACCCACACGGCATCCGTCGGTGCTTCCCCGGCCGCGGCTTCGAGCACGTCGACCACGGCATCGGTGTCGAACAGCGTCAGGAGCACCACCTCGGCGTCACCGACCGCGTCGCCCGCATCGGTCGCGACCGTCGCACCCTGCTCGGCGAGGGGCGCTGCGCGATCAGGCGTGCGGTTCCAGACCGTGACGTCGTGCTCCTCGCGGAGCAGTGATCCAGCGACTCCGGCGCCCATCGCACCCGTTCCCAGCACTGCTACCCGCACGAGCGTCTCCGTCCTGTCGCGGCGCCGTGCTACGACGTTCCCGACGCTACGCGCACCGGCTCGGACCCTGCTCCGGACGCGGAGGCGGACGCGGAGGCTGGGGCGGGGCGCCGTCGGGCAGGTGCGGTGGGCACGGGGTGGTAGGCACGGGGTGGTGGGCACGGGGTGGTCGACACGGGGCGGTGGGCGGCTTCGCGCCTGCGGTCCGTGGCTCAGAGCAGCCCGCGCGCCCGGAGCCAGACCGCGGGGTCCCTCGGGACCCCGCTGACGATGACCTCGAAGTGCAGGTGCGCCCCGGTGGACACCCCGGTGTTCCCGACCGCGCCGAGCACCTGCCCGACCGCGACCGTCTGCCCCGCACGGACGTCGATCCGCGACAGGTGCCCGTACCGCGTGCGCGAGCCATCGGGGTGCTGCAGCAGGACCTGGTTGCCGTACCCGCCGAGCACCCCGGCGGCGGCGACACGACCATCCATCGAGGCGACGACCGGCGAGCCCCACCGGGCGGCGAAGTCCAGGCCCTGGTGGTTCGTCGAGCACGCGCCGCACCCGCGGACCCAGCGGGAGCCGAACCCGCCCGCCGTCGGGACGTCCCCCGCGACCGGACGGACGACGCGCTGCCCCGTGCGGAGTCCCGTGGTCGTGCCGCTCGGGGACGGCGCCGCCGAGCCCCCGACGGAGAACCCGTCGCGCGGGGAGGGGACGGGTTCCGGACCGGTGGCGCGGTACTGCTGTGGGACACGGACCGCCAGGACCCGAGCCTCCGGGTACCCCGGCGCGTGGGCGAGTGGAACCGCGGCCTCGAGCACCGGCGTGGCCGCCATCGCAGCCTGCGGGGACGCGAACGCCGCGACGAGACAGGCTGCCAGCACGGTCGCGGTGACCGGGACCGCCCGGGTCTGGCGCAACGGGCGGGTGCCACGGATCCGGCGGGGTGCAGCCGCACGGCGTCCGGCCGCACGACGAGCGCCATGCTGGGGCCGCCGCTCGTGTCGGGAGGTGGGAGCCGGGATGACGGGAGGGGACACCATCACCCCGGCGGTTCGTGGGGGCTTCGAGGGGGTCACCCGCGCGGCGCGCCGTGCGGCGACGTTGGCCGCGTGCCGTTCGGCGCCACGAGGACGGGCGGGCAGGCCCTCGTGGGCGGACTGCATCGACGGCGACCCGGGTCAGGCGCGGACGACGCCGTCACGGACGATGCGGTCGAGCTCGTGCACGACCGCATCGACGACGACGCGGGTGATCGCGTCGGCGACCGCCTCGACCAGGACGAGCTGCTCGCCGCGCACCGCGTGCTCGTGCTGCACGGCCACGGCGACCCGCTCCGGGATCGCGTCGATCGCCGCGACCAGGGCGTCCGGCACGAGCGTGGAGTCACCTGCGGCGACCGGAGCCGAGGCAGGCGACGTCGGGGCCGGCGACCACGTGACACGGGCAGCCGACGGACGGGTCACAGCCGAGTGCTGGACAGCGTCGGGGCGTCCGGCACGGGCGGCCCGCTCCGTCGGGACGGTGGCGGGTTCGCTCCGACGGGCGATGGAGTCGAAGAGGGGCGTGGACGACATGCTGCTTGCCTTCCGATCTGGGTCGAGATGGGCGGACCGACCCTGGCGGTCCGGAGGGATGCGCGACGCGCGAGTGCCATCTCAGCACAGATATTTCGGATATGCAATACGAGGACGACGAAGCCTCAGTCTGGATCGACGGAGGCAGTGGTCGGGTCGTCCCGCCGCAACACCTGTCGGACCCGCTCCACGATCGACGACGGCGGGTTGTTGTACGCGTTCGCCGGTTCCTGCCCGCTGAGCTCCTGGATGGCGGCCATCACCGCATCCGTCGCGTGACGCCGGGCACGCCCCGACGATGCCTCGCCGAAGTGGGACAGGTCGAGGGGCTTCCCGAACTCGATCGTCACCCGGGCGAGCTTCGGCACACGCGACCCGACGGGCTGCACGGCCTCCGTCCCGGTCAGGGCGACCGGCACGACCGGGGCACCGCTCGTCAACGCGAGCCACGCGACCCCGGTGCGGCCCTTGTACAGGCGGCCGTCCAGAGACCGGGTGCCCTCGGGGTAGATCGCGAACGCCTCACCGGCCTGCAGGCGCTCGAGCCCCATGTCGAGGGCGTGCTGCGCTGCCGACCCCGCGCCACGCTCGACGCCGATCGCACCGATGCCGCCGAAGAACGCGCGGGACACCGCACCGCGGAGACCCGTGCCGGTGAAGTACTCCTGCTTTGCCAGGAACGACACCTTCCGGGGCGCCATGAGCGTGATCGCCGGAGAGTCGATGAACGACCGGTGGTTGCTCGCGAGGATCACCGCGCCGCGCTTCGGCACGTTCCGTCGGCCGATGATCCGCGGCCGCCAGAGCGCCCGCGCGAGCGGGGTCACCACCGCGCGGCTCAACGCTGTGGCGAACTTGGTCGATCCGGTCACCGGTGCCTCCTCGTGGCGGAGGTTCCGAGTGTAGTGAGCGCGCCGCGGGCACATGCGTCTTCTGGCATGTACCGCCGCAGCGGCGGATCACTCAGACGTCGGCGGCCACCACGTCGAGCACCGCGCGGCCGTAGCGCTCGAGCTTGGCCGCGCCGACGCCGGAGATCTCGCCGAGCTGGTCGACGTCCGAGGGCCGCACCGCCGCGATGCCGCGCAGGGTGGCGTCGTTGAACACGACGTAGGCGGGGACGCCCTGCTCGCGGGCCTGTGCCGCGCGCCAGGTGCGCAGGGCCTCGAACAGGCCGAGGGACTCCTGCGGCATGTCCGTCACGACGGTGCGCCGGGAGCGGTTGGCCCGCGGCGCCTTCACGGGATCGCGGCGCATGAGCACCTGCACGCGGCCGGCGAGGACCTCCGCGCTCGTGGGGCTGAGCACGACGGTCCCGAACCCGTCGCCCGAGATCGCGGCGTACCCCTGGGCCAGGATCTGCCGAGCAACGGTGCGCCACTCCCCCTCGGACAGGTCGGCACCGATGCCGAAGGTCGCGAGGGAGTCGTGCCGGAGCTCCTGCACGCGCGGCGACTGCTTGCCGACCAGGATGTCGACGAGGTGCGCGACGCCGTACCGCTGTCCGCGCTCACGCTCGAGCCGGACCACGGTGGACAGGAACTTCTGCGCCGGCACCGTGCCGTCCCAGGACTCCGGCGGGGCGATGCACGTGTCGCAGTTGCCGCAGGCGGTTGATTCCTGGCCGAAGTACGCCAGCAGCCGCACCCGTCGGCACTCGATGGTCTCGCAGAGCGCCAGCATCGCGTCGAGGTGCGCGCTGAGCTGCCGGCGGTGCGCGGCGTCGCCCTCGGACTGGTCGATCATGCGCCGCTGCTGCACGACGTCGTTCAGGCCGTACGCCAACCACGCGGTCGCCGGGAGGCCGTCACGGCCGGCACGACCGGTCTCCTGGTAGTAGCCCTCCACCGACTTCGGCAGGTCCAGGTGCGCGACGAACCGGACGTCGGGCTTGTCGATCCCCATGCCGAACGCGATCGTGGCGACCATCACGATGCCGTCCTCGCGCAGGAACCGCGACTGGTTGCGCTCCCGCACCTTCGCGTCGAGCCCCGCGTGGTACGGCAACGCCGCGATCCCCTGGTCGGCCAGGGCGCTGGCGGTGCGCTCGACCGAGTTGCGGGACAGGCAGTAGACGATGCCGGCGTCGCCGCTGTGCTCGGTGCGGATGAACGTGAGCAGCTGCTGCAGCGCACCGGTCTTCGGTTCGATCCGGTACTGGATGTTCGGGCGGTCGAAGTCCGCCACGAAGTGGGCCGCGTCGTCGAGCCCGAGCCGTGCCGAGATCTCGCGGTGGGTCTGCGGCGTCGCGGTGGCCGTCAACGCGACCCGGGGCACCGTCGGCCAGCGCTCGTGCAGGACGCTCAGCTCGAGGTAGTCCGGGCGGAAGTCGTGCCCCCACTGCGCGACGCAGTGGGCTTCGTCGATCGCGAACAGGGCGATGCGCGCGCGGTCGAGCAGGCTGCGTGTCGACTCGAGCCGAAGCCGCTCCGGCGCGAGGTAGAGCATGTCGACCTCGCCCGAGACGACCGCACGCTCGACGCGCGACCGTTCGTCGGGCCCCTGCGTCGAGTTGAGGAACGCGGCGCGGACACCGTTCGCGGCGAGCGCGTCGACCTGGTCCTGCATGAGGGCGATGAGCGGTGACACGACGACGCCGACGCCGTCGCGCACGAGGGCCGGCACCTGGTAGCAGAGCGACTTGCCGCCACCGGTCGGCATGAGCACGAGCGCATCGCCGCCGGCGACGACCTGGTCGATGATCGCGGCCTGTGCTCCACGGAAGGCGTCGTACCCCCACACCCGGTGCAGGACGTCGAGCGCCGCCGTCCGCGACGCGGACACCGCGGAGCCGACGGCGTCCGGCGCACCAGCAGCCGCGACCGTCGCGCCACCCACCGGGCGGGACGCGGGACCCGTCCCCTGATCCGAGACGGCGGCGGGCGTGGACGTGGTGCTCATCCCCCGAGCCTACGGGCGGCGGGCGACACCCACCCCACGTTCCACAGCCGCTCCACCGTCCACAGTCGACCGCGGGGTGACCACCCCGTCGTCCCGGACCGGTGCGCCGTCCCAGCCCGTGCCTCCCGGCCGGATCCAGCGGTGCCCGCCTGCCCAGACCGGCACGGAACCGCGGAACCGCGGTGCCTCGTGTCCCGCGAACCGTCGGTCGAGCCGACGCCACGTCGCGAGCACCTCGATCATGCCCCAGTACGCCAGGGAGGTCGCGAGCGTGAGGAGCCAGCCCTGCCAGGTGCCGTCCGACGACGACAGGTCGATCCCCGACCAGCCCGGGGCCTGCATCACGAAGATCAGGATGTTGTTGAACGCGTGCTGGAGGACCGTCGCCTCGAGTCCGCCGGTCCGGAGGACGATGATCGCCGCGACCAGGCCGAAGGACCCGACGTCGAGGATGCCCCACACGTTGTAGCCGTTCGGGATGTGCAGGAGCGCGAACACCACGGTCGACACGAGCACCGCGATCACGGTGCCGAGCCGGCGGAGCGGGATCCACGACCCGATCGTCTGCATCAGGAACCCGCGGAAGATGTACTCCTCGGCGGCGGCCTGGAACGGCACGAGCACCAGGACCAGGACGATCGTGATGGTCAGCGTCGTCAGGGTCACCGTGGACTGCCCGATGTCGGCGGTGTTCCAGCGGAGGCCCCCCGCGAGCGTGAACATCCCCGCTGCCTGGAAGAAGAACATCACGACGGAGATGAGGACCGTCGGCAGCAGGCACCACGCGGCCCACCGCCAGCGGACCCGGAACCGCGTCGACGACAGGATGTTCGCCGGTCCGATCCGCGCCACCTTCATCGCGAGCAGGATCCCCGGCAGCAGCACCACGAGCGACACGAGCGACAGCGACAGCACGAGCGGGTCGGTCGGGTCGAGCAGGCCGGAGGTGAGACGGTGCTGGAGGTCGACCAGACCCTGCGCTCCCTGGGTCGCACCGATCGGGATGAAGTACGCCGCCGCGATCGCGAACTGCGAGGCGACGTACCAGCCGGCGAGGAACGCGAGGGCGACGAGCGGACGCCACCACCGCCAGCGCGCGTCGACACGGGGCAGACGGGTGTAGGGAACGCTCACGTGCGCAGGCTACCGGGCGGGGCAGGATGGGTGCCGTGATCACCGTCGTCCTCGGCTTGGCCGGAGCCCTCGTCTACGGCTTCGCCGACTTCCTCGGCGGGTTGGCGTCGCGCCGCCTCCGTGCGGTGACCGTCGCGGCCACCGCCGCTGCGATCGGGATCCTGCCGTTGGCGGTGGGGCTGGCGGTCTTCGGCGGAACGTGGTCACGGGAGGCGCTGCTGTGGGGCAGCGCCGCGGGACTCTCCGGCTGCGTCGGCGTGCTCCTGCTGTACGCCGCGCTCGCCATCGGACCGATGAGCGTGCTGTCTCCGGTGACCGCGGTGTTCGCGGCGGCCGTGCCGGTGCTCGTCTCGGTCGTGCGGGGCACCGTGCTGTCGCCGCTCGCGATCGTCGCCCTGGTCGTCGCACTGGTCGCGGTGGTGCTGGTCGCGTCGGTGCGGGACGCCTCCGGTGCTCGGCTGACGTTGCGTGGCCTGGTCGCCGCCGTGGTCGCCGGGTGTGGGTTCGGGGGCATCGTGCTCGCCTACGACGCGACGCCAGCGGACTCCGGAGTCGTCCCGCTGGTGGTCGCGCGGGTGTTGCAGGCGGTGCTGCTGGGGACGGCGGCCGTGGTGTCGGGGATGGTGGCGCGGCGACGGACGGGAGGCGCGGTGGACGCCGGTCCGTCGGCTGACGGTGGTGCGGGTGCTGGCGCTGGTTCTGGTGCTGGCGCTGGTGCGGGTTCGGGTTCGGGTTCGGGTGCGGTTGCGGGTGCGCGTCGCCCGGCTGGCGCCGGCCGCTGGCCGGTGCGGCTGGTGCTGGTCGTCGTCGCCTGCGGGGTGTCCGACGCGCTGGCGAACGTGTTCATCCAGGCGGGCCTGCGCTCGGGTGACGGCCCGTTGACCCTGCCGGTGATGAGCGTCCTCAACGCGCTGTACCCGATCGGCACGGTCGTGCTCGCCGGGGTCGTGCTGCGGGAACGGTTGACGGTGGTGCAGGGTGCCGGGATCGCGCTGGCGGTGGCGGCGTCGATCGGGCTGGCCCTGGCGTGACGCGGATCGCCCCCCGGGTCCGGCGTCGGGTCACGCGCCCGATCACGGCGCCGGGTCACGCGCCCGGTCACGTGCCGGGTCAGTCGTCGGGGATGAGCCGCTTGCCGAGGGACACCGTGTCGTCCGGTGCGTACCCGAGTGCCCGGTAGAAGTCGATGACCTGCTCGTTCCCCGACCGCACCTGCAGGTTGAGCTTCGGGCATCCGAGGGCGGTGAGCAGTCGCTCGAACTCCGTCATGAACGCCCGCCCGAGGCCGGAGCCCTGCAGGTCCGGCCGCACCGCCAGGTAGTTGACCCACCCGCGGTGTCCGTCGTACCCGGCCATGCCGACGCCGACCACGGCGCGCTGCGGGTCGTCGAGGTCCTCCGCGACCAGGAAGAGCTCGGGCTGCACGGACCGCTTGCGGGCGATGTCACGGCGCGGATCGTTCCAGGGGCGGACGAGACCGGCGGCCTCCCACAGGGCGACGACGGCCTCGGTGTCGGCATCGGCGAAGGGCCGGAGCACGTGCTGCATCTCCTCACGGTAACGGTCCTGTGGAGAACGTCGTCACCGGCTGTTCGTCATGGTCTGATAGACCTGTCCGACCACCTTCCCTGATCAGGAGCCACGTGACCGCACACGACACCCTTCCGTCTCGCGGGGGCGAGCGCGACGACGGACCGACGGGTGTGCCTCCCGGGCGTCCGGCACGGCGGCGACAGACCGTCGGCGGCGTGCTCGTCTCGCTCCTCGCCGAACTCCTGATCATCGCCGGTGCCGGCACGGGCCTGTACGTCCTGTGGACGGCCTGGTGGACCGACGTCGTCGCCGTGAGCGAGCAGACCAAGCTCGTCGCGGGCCTCCAGCAGCACGACCCGCCGAAGAAGGCCGGCGCGGTCGAACACCGCGGAGCGGCCCCCGTGTTGCACGAACCACCGAACATCACGTCGGTGTTCGGCACGATGCAGATCCCGCGCTTCGGCAAGGACTACGACCGTCCCATCGGCGAGGGCACGGATCGTGAGAAGGTCCTCAACACGATCGGCCTCGGCCACTACCAGGGCACCGCGATGCCGGGTGCGCAGGGGAACTTCGCGGTCGCCGGGCACCGTGTGACCTACGGCAAGCCGCTCAACCAGATCGCCGACCTGAAGCCGGGCGACGCCGTCGTGGTCCGGGTGACGGACGCGAAGACCAAGTTCGACACCTGGTACGTCTACAAGGTGACGGACTCGCAGATCGTCACACCCGACCACATCGAGACCATCGCACCCGTGCCGAACAAGCCCGGTGTCACGCCCGGGGCGAGCGATCGCTGGCTGACCCTGACCGCGTGCCACCCGATGTGGTCCGCGAAGGAGCGCTTCGTCGTGCACGCGAAGATGGACTACTGGATGCCCGTGTCCGAGGGCACCCCGAAGGAACTCTCGGAGACCGCCAAGTGATCTTCCCGTTCGTCTGGCGGCTGTTGCCCGGCCCGACCGTCCTCAAGGTGCTCGAGTTGCTGGTGCTGCTCGCGGCGATCGTGTACGTCCTGTTCACGTGGGTGTTCCCCTGGGTGGCGGCGGACATCCTGCCGCCGCCGGACGGCACGGTGAGCACGGCGCCGTCGCCGTAGCTGTCGGCGTTGCCGGCGTCGGCGTCGCTGTCGCTGTCGGCGTTGCCGTCGGCGTCGGCGTCGGCGTCGGCGTCGGCGTCGCTGTCGGCGTTCCCGTCGGCGTCGGCGTTGCCGTCGGCGTCGGCGTCGGCGTTGCCGTGGGCGTCGGCGTCGCTGTCGCTGTCGCTGTCACTCAGACCGTCGTGGTCAGACGGGATGCGCCGGACGCCGTCCGCCGCACCGCGATCCGCTCGGGGATCCGCGTCTTCAGCTCCTCCACGTGGCTCACGATGCCGACCTGTCGACCGCCTGCGGTCAGCCGTGACAGCTGCCCGATGACCTCGTCGAGCGCCTCCGGGTCGAGGGTGCCGAACCCCTCGTCCACGAACAGCGTCCCGAGCGACACGCCGCCGGCCTCGGCCTGCACCACGTCGGCGAGACCGAGCGCCAAGCACAGCGACACCGTGAAGGTCTCGCCGCCGGACAGGCTCCGGGGGTCCCGGACGGTGTCCGTCGTGTGGTCCCGGATGGCCAGCGCGAGACCGGTCCGCCGCGCACGCGACCCCGACTCGCGTTCGTCGGAGGTCTGCAGCGCGAACCGCCCAGCGAGCATCCCCCGCAACCGGTCGTTCGCCGCCGCGACCACGTCCTCGAACCGTCGCATGAGCACGTAGGTTCCGAGGGTGATCCCCGCCGGGTTGACCGCGGTCGCACCGTTCGCGATGTCGGCGAGGCGGACCACGGCCCGGCTGCGCGCGGAGATGTCGTCGCGTGCCCGGAGCGCCCGGTCGACCTCGCTCGCACAGGTGCGCGCCGCCTTCGCACGGTCACTCGCGGTGACCGCGACGCGGGTGGCGTCGTCGGCCGCACGCACGGCGGCCTCGGCGGCCAATCGGCCGCCCTCGACGTCGAGCAGGTCCGCAGCGTCCCCGGCAGCCGCGACGACCGCCGGTTCGGTGAGACCGTCGTCCACCACGGCACGCTCACGGTCGGCGGCGGTGACCTCAGCCCGCAGGCGCTCGGCGTCTCGGGGGTCCAGGACCCCCTCGCGCGCGGTCGCGACGTCCGTGAACCCCTGGTCGGCGAGGACGCGTTCGACCTCCTGGGCGCGCTCGCTCAGGCCGCGTTGCGCCACCGCTGCCGAGTCGTCGGCGTCGGAGACGGCGCGCCAGGTGCCGAGGAGCACGTCGAGCCGCTCGACGGCGAGCCCGAGCGTCGCCGGACGGTCCTCGAGGTGCACCGACAACCGATCGGTCGCGGCCCGGATCGTCCGGACGTCGAGGTCGATGCGCTCCGAGTCGGACGCCGCGGCGGCCAGGAGCACGGAACGATCCATGTCCACGGTGTTGCGCTGCCGCTGCAGCTCGCGGGTGCCCTCGTCGTGGGCGTGCCGTCGTCGTTCCAGGTCGAGGACCTGTACCGATGCGTCGTGGGCAGCACGCACCCGCGACGCTGCGGCGTCCGCGAGGGCCTGGACCGACGCGGCGTCGGTGTCGCCGAGCACCGTGCCGAGCCGCGTGAGTTCGGCACGCTCGACCGCGAGGACGGTGGCCGCGTCAGCGAGTGCGCGCTCGGATCGTCGCGCCTCGGCCGCCGCAGCCTCGATGTCGTCGGTGGTGGGGTGGCCGTCCTGCGGGGTGGCGACGGCCGGGTGCTCGGTCGCGCCGCACACCGGGCAGGGGTCGCCGGGAACGAGCGCCGCACCGAGCTCACCCGCGAGACCGGCGATCCGGCGTTCCCGGAGCTGCTGTTCGGCAGCGAGGGAGGCTTCCGCCCGCTGCCGGGTCGTCGCGACGGCGGACTCCGCGTCGGTGACCCGCTGTTCCGAGGTGGCGCGCGCCGTCAGGTCGGCTCGGAGTCGTTCGGCGTGTTCGACCTCGTGCCGCGCGGCCTCCGCTCCCGTGGCGGTCTCGGCGGCGCTCCGGGCTGCCTCGACGATCCGGAAGCGCTCGGCCGGTCGAGCGTCGAGTGCGGCGTCGAGTTCCACGAGTGTCGCGGCGAGACGCTCTGCCGTCGCGACCGAGGCCTCCGTCGCCTGACGCCGCGCGGGCAGGTCGGCCTCGACGGCGACGAGGTGGTGGACGGCAGCGAGGTCGTGCTCGATCGCCGAGCGTTGCTGGACCAGTGCCGCGCCGCTCGCGGTCACGCCGTGCTGCGCGCGGAGTCCCTCCGCCGCCGCTGCGGTCACGGCTGCCCGCTCCCGCGCGGTGTCCAGTCCCCGTGCGGCGACGGCGACCCGGGCTGCGCGCTCGTCGACCGCGAGTCGGACGCGAGCAGCGTCCACGGTGGGCGCAGCCGCATCGAGCTCGGCGCGACGCCGGAGGAGCGTGGTGCGACGGTCGAGCGCTGCTGCGCGGGCCGTGAGCGCCCGCTGGTGCGCCTCGGCGGCCGCCGAGGCGTCGACCGCGGTCCGCCGAGCGGTCTCGGCGACGTCAGCCGTTGCCTCCAGGCCTGCGACGACGGCCGTGACCCCGCCCTCGTCGACGTCGTCGACACCAGCCGCCTGGGCGAAGCGTGCCATCGCGTCACGGACCCGCGCGTCGGCACCCTCGACCTCGGCCAGGACGGCGCGACGGCGGGCAGCGAGTTCGTCGGCCGTGCGGTCGTAGACCTCGGTGCCGAACAACGATTGCAGGAGCTTCCGGCGGTCCTCGCCCGGGGAGCGGAGGAAGCGGGCGAACTCGCCCTGCGGCAGGACCACAGTCTGCAGGAACTGGGCCCGGTCGAGTCCGATGATGCGGCCGATCTCGAGCGCTACCTCGGGGATGCGGGCGGAGACGGGCTCACCGATGGTGTCGGACGGGCTCGCGAGCCGGACGAGGTGCACGGACGCCTGTTGCTTCACGGTCCCCGACCCGCGCTGCTTCGGACGGTCGTACTGGGGCGTCCGACGCACCCGGTACACCCCGGCACCGGTCTCGAAGACGAGTTCGACGTACGGCTCGACCGAGGGATCCGCATGCTGACTGTGCAGTCGGTCGGTGCTCGCGTCCGCACCGGCGAGTCCGCCGTACAGCGCGAACACCACCGCGTCGATGATCGTCGACTTCCCGGATCCGGTGGGTCCCTCGAGCAGGAAGACACCGGAGGCGGCCAGCGCCGCGAAGTCGATGGTCACGAGGTCCGGGTACGGGCCGATCGCGCGGAGTTCCAGTCGGTGCAGGTACATCAGCGCGCCCCCTCGCCGTGCAGGGTGAGCGCGGCGGACTCGTACGCCTCGGTCAGGATCGCGTGCTCGTCGTCGTCGGGGGCCGCGCCGGTCACGAAGGACACGAACCCGGCGGCGACCTCGACTGGATCCGACGTCGCGGTCACGGCGTGCGCAGCGGGCCGCTCCGCCCGGTCTGCGGGTTCGTGCGTGACCGCCAGCGCGTGCGGGAAGTGGTCCTTCACGCGGGCGTACAACCGCTCGGGGTGCACCGGGTCGGTGACGGCCACGCGGACCCAGGCGTCGGCGGCGGACCGGAACGCGCCGGACTCGATCTCGTCGATGGTGCCGCGGACGTCGACCAGTCGACGGGGCACCGGCGTCGGGACGGTCTCGACGGTGACGGCACCGGTGGCGTCGAGGTCGATCACCGTCACGGACTTCGTGTGGTTGCGCTCACCGAACGAGAACGCCAGGGGCGACCCGGCGTACCGGATGTGTTCGTGGGACGCGACCCGTTGGGGTCCGTGCAGGTGGCCGAGCGCGACGTAGTCGATGCCCTCGAACACGGACGCCGAGACCATGTCGACACCCCCGACACGGATGTCCTGCTCACTGTCGCTCGGCTCGGCGCCGCCGACGAAGGCGTGGGCCACGACGATGCTCCGCGCGCCCGGGCGGGCCCCGAGGTCGGCACGAACACGGTCCATGGCGGCTCCGACCACGGCCTGGTGCGACCGGGCGAGCGGCTCGTCGGGCACCGTCGCGAGGGCGTACCGCGTCAGGTCCGGGTGGAGGTACGGGATGCCGTACACCGCGACGGTGCCGTGGTCGTCGTCGATGAGGACGGGGTCGGCGACGCCCGTCGGTTCGGCGAGGATCCGGACACGGGACCCCATGACCCCGGCTCCGAAGCCGAGTCGCGCCGCTGAGTCGTGGTTGCCAGGGGTGAGCACGACCGTCGTGGTCTCGGCGAGGCGTTCCAGCGTCCGCGAGAGCGTGCGGACGGCGTCGACCGGCGGGATCGCCCGGTCGTAGACGTCGCCAGCGATCACGACGAGGTCGACACCGCACTCCCGGACGAGGTCCACCAGGAAGTCCGCGAAGGCCGATTGGTGCTCGAGGAGGTCGGCACCCAGCAGTGTGCGACCGAGGTGCCAGTCGCCGGTGTGCAGGATGCGCATGCCGTCACGCTAGCGGCGGCCGAGGACATCTCCGGGTCCGCCGCGGGCCCTGTGGACAAGTCGCCGGGTCCCGGGGCGGTCGTTGTCGGACACCGCGCCCCCGGAGACGGGGTATCTTTATCATCAAGGTACCTGTTGAATGGGTCCACGGCGGACGTGTGTCCGTCGTGCCGGTCGCGCCAGCGGCCACCCACGAGAAGACGAGTTCCCCCGATGACGGACGCCACCTCTGCGATCCTGTACCGCGTCGACACCGACCTCGCCCGACTCATGCGGTCGTTCCGGACGCTGCAGACCCAACACGCCCGCGTCCTGCACCACGAGAGCGCTGCCCGCGGCCTCAACGCCACGGACACCCGGTTCGTCTTCTTCCTCGCCGCGGCCGACGGCAGCGGGGTCACCCCGAAGCAGGCCGGGGAGTACCTCGAACTCTCCACGGGGAGCATGACGTCGCTGATCGACCGGCTGGAGCAGCGGTTCCACCTCGAACGCCGCCCGAACCTCCGAGACCGCCGGAGCGTGTTCCTGCACCTGACCGCGTCCGGCTTGGGCATCGCCCGCGAGGTCGGCGCCGTCTACACGTCCGCGTTCCGTCACGTCGTCGCGCCCGAGGACCGGGGTCAGCTCGCCGATGCCCTCGACCGCATGGGTGCCGCGCTCGGCCGACACGGGCAGGCCCCCGCCCCCGCCGCGACCGCCGCCTGACCTGCGCCGCGACCGCCCAGCTGCGGACGGCCTGTCGGGGCGCGGGCGTAGCGTGCTGCCCATGACCCCTGGTGCACTCCTCATCGAAGCGTTCTCCCGCGTCCCCGCGACCGTCGAGCGGGCCGTCGACGGTCTGTCCGAGGACCAGCTCGCGTCCCGCCCGGCAGCCGGGGCCAACACCCTGGCGTGGTTGTCCTGGCACATCGCCCGCGGTCAGGATGCGCAGATCGCCGGACTCGCCGGTACCGAGCAGGTCTGGACCGCGGACGGCTGGGTGGAGCGGTTCGGTTTGCCGTTCCCCGCCGACGCCCTCGGGTACGGCATGTCACGCGACGACGTCGGACGCGTTCGGGCCTCCGCAGCACTCCTGACCGGGTACCTGCGCGCGGCGCACGAGCGGACCGTTGCGTACATCGAGACCCTCGCCGCCGAGGACCTCGACGCCGTGGTCGACGAGGCATGGGACCCGCCCGTGACCGCCGGCGTCCGGCTGGTGAGCATCCTCGACGACTGCGTGCAGCACGCCGGCCAGGCCGGCTACGTGCGCGGGCTGCTCTTCTTCAACCGCTGACGGCGAGACGGCGGCGTCCCCGCGAGACACCCGCACGAACCCGAGACGCCGCGACTTTCCGCGGCGTCTCGAACGGGTGACGGCGTCTCGAGCAAACGCCGGCGTCTCGACAACACGACGGCGTCCTGGCGAGACGGGGGCGTTTCGCGCGCACGGCGGCGGGACACACGAACGCCCCCGTCTGCTGGAGCAGGACGGGGGCGTTCGACGGTGCACGACTAGCGCGCGGCGAGCTCCCGGACGATGCCATCGCCGGGCGCGGCGTCGACGAGGTCCGCCTGGATCTCGGCGTTCTCGAGGATGCCCTCGATCTTCCGGCGACGGCTCCGCGGGACGATCGTGACGACGGTGCCCTCCTTGCCGGCACGACCGGTGCGGCCGGAGCGGTGCATGTACGCCTTGTAGTCGTCCGGCGCGTCCGCCTGCACGACCAGCGAGATGTCGTCCACGTGGATGCCGCGCGCGGCGACGTCCGTCGCGACGAGCACGTTCACCCGACCACTGGTGAGCAGCTGGAGGTTCCGCGTCCGTCGCGACTGGTTCAGGTCGCCGTGGAGCGAGGTCGCGCGGATCCCAGCGTCCTCGAACTGCTCCGTGAGGCGCTCGGCGTACGCGCGGGTCCGGGCGAAGACGATCGTCTTGCCGTCGCCCGAGACGAGCTCCTCGAGGAGCTGGTCCTTCTGACGCTGCTCGACGACGAGGACCCGGTGGTCGATCGTGGAGGACGCCTGGTCCTCCCCCGCGACCTCGTGCACCGACGGCTCGTGCAGGAACTGCGACACGAGAGCCGCGACCTGCGCGTCCAGCGTGGCGCTGAAGAGGAGCTTCTGCGCGCGGTTGCCCTCGGGGGTGACCTGCGCCGTCGCCTCGAGGATGCGCTGCACGGGCTCGAGGAAACCGAGGTCGCACATGTGGTCGGCCTCGTCCAGCACGGAGATGACGACCTCGCTCAGGTCGAGGTGGCCCTTGTTGAGGAGGTCCTCGACGCGGCCCGGCGTGCCGACGATGATGTCGACTCCGCGCTCGAGGGCGCCCGTCTGACGGCCGTACGGGACGCCGCCGTAGATCTGCGTGGTGAACAGACCGACCGAACGCGCGATCGGCTGCACGGTGCGGTCGATCTGCAGCGCGAGCTCGCGGGTCGGGGCGAGGATGAGCGCGCGCGGGGCGCGGCCCATCTTGCGCTTCGTGCCGCCGCCGTTCTCCATGAGCTTCTCGACGAGCGGCGCACCGAACGCGATGGTCTTGCCCGAGCCGGTCCGACCGCGCCCGAGCACGTCCTTGCCTGCGAGGACGTCCGGGATGGTCGCCGCCTGGATCGGGAACGGGCTGGTCGCACCGAGCTCAGCGAGGACGCGGGAGATGTTGCCGCCGATGCCGAGGTCGCCGAAGGTCACGCCCTCGACGTCAGCTGCGACGATCGCGTCGGCCTGCAGCTTCTCGAGCTTCACGTCGTCCGCGGGGACGAACGGCTTGCGCTCGGCGTCCTCGCGCTCGAAGGAGCGGCGCGGGCGGTCGTCCTGGTCGCGGCGGGGGGCGCGCTCGTCGCGGCCGAACGTACGCGGTGCCCGATCGTCACGGTTGAACGTGCGCGGGGCACGCTCGTCACGGTCGAAGCGACGCGAAGCGCGCTCGTCCTGGTCACGACGCGGGGCGCGGTCGTCACGGTTGAACGTGCGCGGAGCACGCTCGTCACGGTCGAAACGACGCGGGGCGCGGTCGTCCTGGTCACGACGCGGAGCACGGTCATCGCGGCCGAACGTGCGCGGGGCACGGTCATCACGATCGAAGCGACGCGGAGCGCGCTCGTCCTGGTCACGACGCGGGGCGCGCTCGTCACGGTTGAACGTGCGAGGTGCCCGGTCGTCACGGTCGAACCGACGCGGGGCGCGGTCGTCCTGGTCACGACGCGGAGCACGGTCATCGCGGCCGAACGTGCGCGGGGCGCGCTCGTCACGATCGAAACGACGCGGAGCGCGGTCGTCCTGGTCACGACGCGGAGCACGGTCATCGCGGCCGAACGTGCGCGGAGCACGCTCGTCACGGCCGAACGTGCGCGGGGCACGCTCGTCACGGTCGAAGCGACGTCCGCCTCGGTCGTCACGCTCCGGACGACGCTGGCCGGCGTCGCGGGGCTCCCAGTTCGGACGCGCCGGACGCTCACCCTGCGAGGAACGGTTGCGACGCTCGTCGGCGTCCCAGCGCTGCTTCTGCCGCGGCTGCGACGTCTCCGGCGCCTTGAAGCCACGGTGCTTGCTGCTGCGGGCGGCGGGGGTGCCGTTCGCATGGCGAGCTCGGTCGTCGGGGCGCGAAGATGCGCCGCCCTTGTTGTACGGGGCCATTGCTACTTCCTGAGGGTGCAGACGTCCGCAGCGCCCGGCAGCGACATCGGCGGGGGCTGCATGCGGAGAGGGGGTTCTTCCCGTCGCGGATCGACGTGAATCCAGCCCTCGAGCAAACACACACCCAAACGAAATCCCGTGATCACAATGTCACGGCGCCGAAGGCCGACCGATGGAGTCTACGCGATCGGGCGCACCGGGGCCAGCCCCGCTGCTGAGGATGGCGCGTGATCAGGTGATCCGGCCCTCCCGTCCGAACCGCCGGGTCAGGACTCGGCGAGCCGGCGGCGCTGCTCGGCCACGTCGAAGTCGGCCGGCGGCCAGGAGAGGTCCATGTCCTCGAGGACGCCCAGCAGGAGCTGCTGCACCGCCAGGCGCGCGTACCACTTGCGGTTGGCGGGGATGACGTACCAGGGCGCCCGCTCGGTGGACGTGCGGTCGAACACGGTCTGGTACGCCTGCTGGTAGTCGTCCCACAGCAGCCGCTCGTCGATGTCGGCGGGGTTGAACTTCCAGTGCTTGTCCGGGCGGTCGAGCCGGTCTCCCAGCCGTTCCCGCTGCTCGTCCTTCGAGATGTGGAGCATGACCTTGACGATCGTCGTGCCCTCGGCGACCAAGCGGTCCTCGAAGTCGACGATCGCCCCGTACCGGCGTTCGATCTCCTCGGGTGGTGCCATGGCCCGCACGCGCTGGATGAGGACGTCCTCGTAGTGCGACCGGTCGAAGACCCCGAGTTTGCCCGCCGACGGCAGCTGGCGCTCGACCCGCCACAGGAAGTCGTGCGCACGCTCCTCGTCCGTGGGCGCTCCGAAGCCCGCGTAGTGAACGCCGTTCGGGTCCACCGCGCTGACGACGTGCGAGACGATCCCGCCCTTGCCGGCGGTGTCCATGGCCTGCAGGACGAGCAGGATCCGCCGGTGGTCGCCAGCGGTGGAGGCGGCGTGCAGCCGTTCCTGCATCGCCGAGAGACGGGGCGCACCGGCCGCGAGCGCCTCGAGGCCGTCGATCTTCCGACCGGGGAAGCCGGGGGTGGCGTCGGGGTCGACCTGGTCGAGTCGGAACCCCTCCTCGACTCGGAGCAACGGCTCGGGGTCGGCGTTCCAGGCCTTGCGACGGCTCACGGGTCCTCCTGCGGTCTCACTCCCCATCCTGGCACCGCACCCGCACGGCCGTCACCGCGCGACCGCGGCCGTGCGGGTGCCCGCGCTTGCGCACGTGCCCGAGCCCGTGCACGTGCCCGGGCCGGCGACCGCCCCGGCGAAGTCCGTGCCCCACGTGGGTGGCACCCGGAATCGGGACTGCCGGCAGCGGCCGCCGCACCCCAGACTTCCGGGGTGACCGACACCACGACCCGTCCCGCACGCCCGGCCCCAGCCGAGTGGCCGAACCGCACGACTGTGCGCACCGTCGCCGAACTGCTGCTCGGGCTGTCGTTCACCGCCGCGGTCGCCTTCGGCGGCTACTCGGCGTCGACCGGCCAGCTGGCGGTCCTGGCGCAGGCTGCCGCGATCGTGTTCGTCGTCACCGCCACGTGCGTCCTGGTGTCGTGGTTCCACGGCGTCGAGACCGCCGCACCCGCCGAGCGCTGACCCCTACCCGGGCAGGTCCACCCCGGCCCGAGCCGCACCCGCGACATGGGCTCCGTGCCCGGCCGGGTCGCCACCGCCGTTGCCCGCCCGCCGGTCCGCGCGGCGCTCGACCGCCCGCTCCACGACGAAGTACAACGCCGGCAGCACCACGAGGGTGAGCAGCGTCGACGACACGAGTCCGCCGATCACGACGACCGCCAGCGGCTGCGAGATGAACCCGGACTTCCCGGTGAGCCCGATCGCCATCGGCAGCAGGGCGAACACCGTCGCGAGCGCGGTCATCAGGATCGGCCGGAGGCGTCGCGTGGCGCCTTCCACGAGGGCCTCACGCACGCGGAGCCCGCGGCGTCGGTACTGGTTCACCAGGTCGATGAGGACGATCGCGTTCGTCACGACGATGCCGACCAGCATGAGCACGCCGATCAACGACGCCACCCCGATCGGGATGCCCGACGCGATCTGCAGCAGGATCGCGCCGGTCGCCGCGAACGGCACGGACACCAGGAGCAGCAGCGGTTGGTACAGGCTCCGGAACGTCGCCACCATCACCACGTAGACGATCAGGATCGCGACGAGCGCGGCGAGGAGCAGCTGGCTGAACGCGGACGACTGGCTGGACGCGACGCCACCGATGGACGCCGAGGCACCCCGTGGCAGCTCGAGCGCATCGACCGCGCTCGTCACCGACTGCACGGCGGCCCCGAGGTTCGCCGAGTCCGGCGTCACCGTGATGGTGGCCGTCCGGACGGCGTTGGTGGTCGTCACCGTCGTGGGCCCCTCAGCGCGGGCGATCGTCGCGACGTCGGAGAGCGGTACCGAGCCGGTGGCGGTCGGCACCGAGAGCGCGCGGAGTGCGGCGATCGTCGTCGGTGGGGTCGGGTCGGCGATGTAGACGTCGAGCGAGGCGTCGTTGATCACGACGGTCCCGGTGTCCTGCGGCGAGACGGCTGCGGCGACGAGGCCACCGACCTGCGTCTCGGTGAGCCCGAGTCCTGCTGCCTTCGCACGGTCGACCCGGACCGCCAGGTACGGTTCCGCGGCGGTCAGGTTGCTCGAGGCAGCGGTCGTGTCGGCGACGTGCCGCATCTCCCGCAACACCTGGTCGGCCGCGGTCTGCAACCCGGCCTGCGTCGGCGCCGTCACGTCCACCTCGATGTCACTGCTGCCGCCGAACCCGCTGCCGGACGACGACAGCGTCAGCGTCCCTGCGCCGTCGAGTCGGTCCAGCCGCTTGCGGACGTCTGACTGGATGCGGGTCTGGTCCTGTGCTGCGTCGGTCGTGACGGCGTACTGGATCGACGCGGACTTGCCCCCGCCGAACGCGGCCTGGAAGGACTGCCCGCTCGTGCCGATCGTGGTCTGCACGGTGGTGACCCCGGAGACCGCGCGCAGCTGCTGTTCGACCTTGCGCGCCGCGGCGGACTGCACGTCGAGGCTGCTGCCGGGCGCGAGGTCCTGGGTGACGGTGAAGGTGTTCTGACCCGAGTCGCCGAGGTAGTTCGTCTGGACGAACGGCAGGGCCGCTCCGGTGCCACCGAGCACCACCACGGCGAGGACCAGGACCGTCCACGGTTTGCGCAGCACCCACAGGAGCACGGGCTGGTACCCCCGACGGAGTCGATCCGGTGCGGCGGCGTCGTGCAGGTCGGCGGCGGACGTCAGCGAGTCGACTCGCGCGGGACCCGCGGCGGCGTCCGATCCGACGGGAGGCACGGCGGACGACCCGCCGTCGGCCTGCGACCGCGCGCTGGTCGGCTCCGGCGATCCGGCGTGCCGGTGGACCTTGGGCGCGCGGAGGAACCAGTACGCGAGCACCGGCACGATCGTCAACGCCACCAGGAGTGATGCGATGAGCGCCATCGTCACGGTCAGCGCGAACGGCCGGAAGAGCTCGCCGACGAGTTCGGCCACGAACGCGACGGGCAGGAACACCACCACGGTCGTCAGCGTCGACGCGGTGACCGCTCCGGCGACCTCACGCACGCCGTCGAGCACGGCCTGACGTCGGTCCACCCCGGGCTGCAGGTGCCGCTTGATGTTCTCGATGACGACGATCGAGTCGTCCACCACGCGGCCGATCGCGATCGTCAGGGCGGCCAGCGTGATGATGTTCAGCGTGTACCCGGCCGCGCGCATGCCGATCGCGGCGAGCAGCACGGATGTCGGGATGGAGATCGCGGTGACGATCGTCGACCGGACGGACAGCAGGAACAACAAGATCACGACCACGGCGAACCCGAGGCCGAGCAGTCCTTCCTCGGCCAGGGAGTTGATCGACTGCTGGATGTACGGCGCCTGGTCGAACACGACGGTGACGCGGGGATCGCCCGCGATCTTCCGCTCGATCCCGGGCAGGGCATCCCGCACGGTCGTGGAGACGTCGACGGTGTTCGCCTGCTGCGTCTTCGTGATCGCGATCGTCAGCGCCTGTTGGCCGTCCACCCGGCTGATCGACGTCCGGGGGGACTCCTTGATCGCGACCTTGGCGACGTCCCCGATCGTCGCCGTGGCCTTCCCGCCGGTCAGGGGCAGGGCTTCGATGTCGGCGAGCGAGGCGATGCGGGCGCCGGTCTGCACCGACAGCGTGGTGCCGTCCTGGGTGATCGTCCCGCCCGGGATCAGTTTCCCGTTGTCCTTCAGGGCGTCGGAGATCGCCGTCTCGGCGAGCCCCCTGGAGGCGAGGGCGGCCCGGTCGGGCGTGACGACGACGCGCCGGCCCGGGTTGCCGAACACGTCGGCCTGACGCACACCGTCGAGCTTCTCGAGGTCGGGGATCGCCGTGGCGTTCAGGCGGTCGACGAGCTGTTCCTGGTCACCCTTCGCCGACACGGCGAGCTGGATCACCGGGAGGTCGTCGAACGAGCCCGTCACGATCTGCGTCTGCACCGAGTCCGGCAGCGACAACGCGTTGACGACGGTCTGGATCTTGTCTTCCGCACTGGCGAGGTTCGACCCGTACTGGAACTCGGCCGAGACGACGCTCTGCCCGGTCGAGGAGGTCGCGGTCGTCGACTTCAGGTCGGGGACGGCCTGGATCCCCTGCTCGATCTTGGTCGAGACGTCGTTGGACACGACCTCGGGCGTGGCGCCGGGGTACGCGCTGACGATCGCGACCTGCGGGAACTCGACGCTCGGGATGAGTTCCTGCTTCAGGCTGGTCAGCGCGATGCCACCGAACACCGCCACGACGACGGTGATGAGCGCGATGAGCGCCCGGTTGCGCAGGCTGAAGACCGAGAGGAGGTGCACGCTTCGATCCTCGCAGGCCGCGGACGGCCGTCATCAGCACAGGCCCAGGCTGTGGAGAACTCGGTCAGCCGCCGAGGGCGAGGTAGACCGCGAGCACCCCGACCGTCCCGAGCACCCCCGTGCCGAGCGCGACCACGCGTCCCACTGCGGACCGCGCGAGGAGCACCCCGGCAGCGAGGACGACGACGCCGACGCCGATCTCGACGATCCACGTGCCGGCGCCGGTCGTGGCCGCCACCTGCAGGAGCGACCGCACGCCCTCGCCGACCAGGATCGCCGCGGTCGCCCCGGTGGCAGCGCCCCGCCACCGGCCGTCGCGCGACCGCACCCCCACGGCGACCGCACCGGCGAGCACCCCCGCGGGGAGCGCCATCACGACCCAGGAGCTCGTGGGCGACAGCACGTCCGGGTACCCGCGCAGGTTCGTCGTCGCCCAGTAGCCGATGTGCATGAGCTCGAGGAGCACCACTCCGGACACCATCGCGAGCGGGAGCGCGAGGCGGCCCCTCCCCGGCCGGATGGCCAGGCAGAGCGCGACGGCGGCCACGAACCAGGGGCCCGCGGAGTTCGAGAGGGTCGACAGGCCGTGCACGGCCTGGCCGAACGACGTGAGCACTCCGACGAGCAGCGCACCGGTCATGGCCATCGAGACCCGGGCCACGGCGGGCACGGGGTACGTCGGGGCCGGCGCCGGACGGGCGGGTCCGGCGGGGCGGTCGGTCAGGGTCGCGTTCACCGTCCCAGGATCGCCGGACGGTCGCCGCCGCACATCACCCCTCGGACCGAGAAGCGCTCACCCGGGTCCCCCCACAGGATGACCCGAGCCGCGACAGCGCGCGAGCACCAGCACCCAGCACACCCCTCACACCACCGCGGCCAACGACCCCCGCATGCCCGAGCTCTCCCCACCCACGCGCGCCCACGCCCGCTCGAGCACGTCGACCATCCGCGCCCGATCCGCCGGCGGCATCGTGAACGGCACCCGGAGGAACCGCTCGAACCCTCCGTCGACCCCGAACACACCGCCGGACGCGAGCACGACGCCCTCGGCACGGGCCGCCAGCACCAGCGCGCTCGACACCGGCCGCCCCAGCCCGACCCACGTCGTCAACCCGCCCGCCGGCGACGGCACGTCCCATTCCGGGAGTCGCGCCCGCAACGCACCCACGACGTCGTCGCGACCCTGTCGCAGGGAGGCACGCCGCGCCTCCAGGACGGCCGCCGTCCGTGGCACGAGCTCCCGCGCCACCAGCTGGTCGAGGACGGGGGTGCCCAGGTCGCCCGTCGGCCGAGCCAGCAGCAACCGCTGCAGGAGCTCGGGCGACGCCCGGATCCACCCGATCCGCAGACCGCCCCAGAAGATCTTGGCGGCCGACCCGATCATGACGACGGACGCACCCGGCCCGCCGGGACCACCCGACGACCGGGACGCACCTGACGGCCCAGGACCACCTGACGGACCCCACACCGCCAACGGCGGCATCGGCTCCCCGTCGATCCGCAACTCCCCCATGGTCTCGTCGGCGATCACCGTCGTCCCCACCGAGGCCGCCACCGACAGCAGCAGCTCCCGCGTCGCCCCGGGCATCGTCGCCCCCGTCGGGTTGTGCAGCTCCGGCATGACGTAGGCGACCGCCGGCGCGGTGCGGCGGAGCGTCGTCTCGAGCGCCGCGGCGTCCCACCCGGTCCGGGCGTCGACGGGCACGCCCACCAGTCTGCCGCCGGCCTCGCGGAACGCCTCGTGCGCGTGCGGGTACGTCGGCGACTCGACGAGCACCGCGTCCCCGCGCCGGACCAGGACGCGCGCGAGCAGCGCGATCGCGTGCTGTGCCCCGATGGTGACGATGATCTGCGAGGGATCGGTCGGGAGCCCCCGTTCGGCGTACCGGGCAGCGATGGCCGCACGCAGCACGGGGTCCCCGACGGTGTCGTAGCCGATGCCGGCGAGCGCGGCGGGGACGTGCCGCATCGCCCGCTCCACTGCCTCGGCGACGCCGGGCGCCGAGTGCATCGCGGCCTTCCGCAGGTCGAGGACGTCACCCTCGACGACCCCGCCGAGCCGCTCCGGGTCGGGTCGGCCGACCAGGTCGCGGGGCAGCCGCACGACGCTCCCGGACCCGCGGACCGACACCAGGAAGCCGTCCTCGCGCAGCCGCGCGTAGGCGTTCGCGACGGTGGTCCGCGAGACGCCGAGGGCCGTGGCGAGGCCGCGCTCGGCCGGCAGCCGGACGCCGAGCGGGACCCGGCCGTCGATGACCAGGACGCGGAGGGCGTCGGACAGGGCCTCGTACGCCGGCACGTCCGGTCCGGCTCGCCAGTCGGTGAGCAGCAGGGCGGCGGAACGAGCACTGAGCAGGACCGGCGTCATGGGTCCACCGTAGCGCGATTGGCTCTCGACCAGCAGTCCAATCCCGCGACATGATCGACGCATGTCCCGCGGTCCCGCCCTCACCCTCCGGTTCGTCCAGCTCGTCGTCGGGCTGTTCCTCTACGGCGCCAGCACCGCCCTGCAGGTCCGCGCAGTCGTCGGCGTGAGCTCGTGGACGGTCCTGACGGAGGGCCTGGAGCGCGTGGTCCCGTGGTCCTTCGGCCTGATCACCGTGGTGTCGAGCGGGGTGATCCTGCTGCTGTGGATCCCACTCCGGCAGCGACCCGGGATCGGGACGCTGCTGAACGCGCTGGCGATCGGCCCGAGCGCCGACCTGGTGCTGTGGCTCGTACCGTCCCCCGACGGCCTGTGGGCCCGGATCGGCCTGTTCGTCGCAGGTCTGCTGCTCCTCGCGGTCGCGACCGCCTTCTACATCGGCGCCGGGTTCGGCACGGGCGCCCGTGACGGACTGATGGTCGGCCTCCACGACCGACTCGGTTGGCCCGTCTGGCTGGCGCGGACGGTCGTCGAGGTGAGCGTCGTCATCGTGGGCTGGATCCTCGGCGGCGACGTCGGCGTCGGGACGGTGATCGCGGCGTTCGCGATCGGCCCGGTGGTGCAGCCGCTCATGCCCGTCTTCCGCCGGTTCCCCTGGAGCCCGGAGCGGGCCGGGAGCGCCCGGCGCGGCCTGGAGGCACGGCCCACCTCCGCCTCGGAGGTCGCCTGAACCGCGGCCGGGCTGGAGGCGCGGTGTGCGTCCGTCGGGAAGTCCAGGGGAAGCACGCCGAACCCTTGCGCGCCGTCGACTCGCGATATAACGTGTCCGCAACAGACGCGATACATCGCGAGTTGGGAGACGCAACATGGCGCAGGAGAAATGGCTCGTCGAGGAGCCGAAGGTCATCGACACCGGGATCGTCCGCATGCTCCGCGTGGGACTCGCCGGTGGTCAGGTCGACGTCGTCGCCCACGACGAACCGACTGCACGGGTCGAGGTGCACAGCGTGTCGGGCAAGCCGCTCAAGATCGAGCTGGACGGCGACACCCTGACGATCGACCACCCACAGATCCGCTGGGACGACCCGATCGGCTTCCTGAAGTCGTTCCGCGGCCGCGCGCACGCCGACGTGAGCGTCCTGGTCCCCCGCGATGCCGGCATCACCGTCGGCGTGGTCTCGGCCGGCGCGCTGCTGTCCGGTACCGACCGCGGTGCCACGCTGAACACCGTCTCGGGCGACCTGGTCGTCGACGACGTGACCGGCGACCTGACCGTCAACGCGGTCTCGGGCACCACCACCATCCGCGAGCTGCAGGGCGCCCTCACGGTGCACACCGTCTCCGGCGACGTCGTCGCGACCGGCACCGTCCCACGGTTCTCGGCCGACGGGGTCTCGGCGGACGTCGTGCTCGACCTGCACGGCACCCCGGACTCGGCCCGCGTGAACACGGTGTCCGGTTCGGTGAGCGTCCGGCTCGAGGACGGCGTGCCCTACCGCTGCACCGTGAGCACGGCCTCGGGCAAGCTGCAGTTCGACGACAGCGAGATCCGCGGCGTCCGCGGATCGTACGTCAAGCAGGGCGGGGAGCTCTCGGGCGCCTGGCTCGACCTGCGGGTGAACTCGGTGTCCGGTGACATCGCGGTCCTGCACGCCCCGCCGGCCGCCCCCGAGTCCTGGGCGGACACCCCGACTGCCGACGCCCCGGCTGGCGACGCCCCGACCACGCCGATCCACGACAGCGAGGTGCCCGAATGAGTCCCGTCTTCGCCCACGGCCACCTGCGGCTGTACCTGCTCGTCCTGCTCGCCGACCACCCCATGCACGGGTACGAGGTCATCCAGGCACTCGGCGACCGCTTCGGCGGCACGTACGTCCCGAGCGCCGGCACGGTCTACCCGCGCCTGGCGAAGCTCGAGGACGAGGGCCTCGTCACGAAGACCGCCGACGGCCGCAAGACCGTCTACGCGATCACCGATGCCGGCCGCACCGAGCTCGCCGCCCGCGCGGACGAGGTCGCATCCATCGAGGAGGGCGTGACCGACTCGGTCAAGTCCCTCGCCGATGGTGTGCGGGCCTCGGTCGGCGAGGCCATGCGGTCCCTCCGCGCCGACCTCGCGGCCAGCGCGCAGCAGTCGCAGTCCGAGCCGCCGGTGTCGGTGCCCTCCGAGAGCGCTCGGGCGCTCCGCGACGTCGAGATGGCGCTCGCGTCGTTCCGTCAGCAGGTGCGCGCCGACCTACGGCGTCGCGCGACGCGCGGCACGCTCACCGGCGAAACGGTGACGCGCCTGCGCGACGGCCTGGAGGCCCTGCGCCGGTCGCTCTGACGGCGCGCGCCGGCGGGGCGGTCCGGACCAGGGCCTCCCGGTCGGCGCGTCCCGCGGTGCGCGGTCCGCGGTCCGTCCCGTGGTACGCCTCCCGGACGGAACCAG
Source organism: Curtobacterium sp. ISL-83 (assembly GCF_018613895.1). Lineage (GTDB taxonomy): Bacteria > Actinomycetota > Actinomycetes > Actinomycetales > Microbacteriaceae > Curtobacterium. The sequence goes on along the minus strand of NZ_JAGGPH010000009.1, from coordinate 296,838 downwards.
GTTCCGGACAGGGCACCGCGCAACGCCGCGGTGCTGTGCCCGGAACCTGGTTCCGGGCACAGCACCGCAACCGGTCACAACCCGTCGTCCGCCAGCGCGACCATGGCGTCGCGCAGGGCACGAGCCGCTCCGACACCGGCCCACTCGTAGGCGTGGCTGAACCGCTCGTCGTGCACGTACATCTCGGCGAGCGTCCGGAACCGCTCCGCGGTGAGCTCGGCGGCGGGCGTCGCCTCGGCGAGCCACGCGAACTGCCGCCGTGCGAGCGCCCGCCCCCGGTCCGAATCGGCGCCGGCACCCGAGGCGGCGAGCGCGGCAGCGTCCACGGCGATCGCGCGCTGCTCGGCTTGGAACGCCTCCTTGGCGGCGGGGTCCTTCGCGCCCCACCAGTCGGCGCCCTGCTGCCAGGCCTCCGCGCCCCAGCGCTCCTCGACCTCCTGCTTGTACCGCGTCTGGTCGAACCCGTCGAACGTGTCCGTGGCGTTCATGTCCTCTCCTCTCTCGATCCTGCTGATGGTCGTGCGCACGGCGGCGAGTTGACGGGCCACGCGGTCCCGTTCTCGTTCGAGCAACGCCACGTGCGCGGTGAGGGCCGTGACGTCGTCCTGCTCGCCGTCGAGCACGCGTCGGATCTCCGACAGACCCAGCCCCAGGCCGCGCAGGAGCAGGATCCGCTGCAACCGCACGAGTGCGCGGTCGTCATAACGGCGGAGCCCGCCGTCGCCCACCGCGGTCGCGGGCAGCAACCCGATGGCGTCGTAGTGCCGGAGCGTCCTGCTGGACACACCGGCGGATCGCGCGACCTCGGCGATGCCGTGGGGCGCTTTCGCAGCCGTGCCGCTGCCGTCTGTCGGTTCCCTCATGCTGACGACGGTAGACGTTGACGCGGCGTCAACCACAAGGGTCCACACCGGGGTGCAGAACCGGAGGTTCGACGAACTCGGAATACCGTGGCCGCTCCCCGTGTTGACTCGCGGCCGGATGTGAGTAGGTTTGCCGCTCGTGACGAACGAGATCCGGTCGTTGAAAGCACGACTGATCGGGGATCCCCTCCCCTCCGAGAAGCTCGAAGGACAGCTCCTCCCGAAGCACCTGGCCCTGCCGATCTTCGCGAGTGACCCGCTGTCCTCCGTGGCGTACGCGCCGCAGGAGCTCCTCATGATCCTGCTGCTCGGCGGGATGTCGTTCCTGACGTTCGCGCCGTGGGTCGCCGCGATGGTCGTCCTGCTGCTCGTCGTGGTCGTCGCGTCCTACCGACAGCTCATCAAGGCGTACCCGTCCGGCGGCGGCGACTACGAGGTCGCGCACCGGAACCTCGGCGAGAAGGCCGGACTCGTCGTGGCGAGCGCCCTGCTCGTCGACTACGTCATGACGGTCGCCGTGTCGGTGGCCTCCGGCGTCGACAACATCATCTCGGCCCTGCCGTTCCTCAACGACATGCGCGTCGAGCTCGCGATCGTGTTCGTCGTGCTGCTCGCGGCGGTGAACCTGCGCGGTGTCCGCGAATCGAGCAAGGCCTTCGCGATCCCCACCTACCTGTTCGTCGCGAGCGTGTTCGTGATGGTCGTCACCGGGCTGGTCCGTGTGGCGTCCGGACACGCTCCCGTCGCCGAGTCCGCCGCGTACACGGTGCAGAACGTCGAGCACACGACGCAGGCCGCGTTCATCCTGTTGCTCCTCCGCGCGTTCGCGTCCGGCTGTTCCGCGCTGACCGGCGTCGAGGCGATCGCGAACGGCGTGCAGGCCTTCCGCCGCCCGAAGATCAAGAACGCGCAGATGACGCTCGTGTTCATGGGCGGCATCGCCATCGTCCTGTTCATCGGGCTCATCACGCTCGCGCTGGTCTCCCGCGTGCACTACGCGGAGAGCGCCTGCGACCTGCAGGGCTTCGCGAACTGCCAGGCGACCCCGCAGCGGTCCCTCATCGCGCAGATCGCGGCGGCGACGTTCGGGAACAACACCGTGCTGTTCTTCGTGATCCAGGCGACGACGGCCGCGGTCCTCCTGCTGGCCGCCAACACGGCGTTCAACGGCTTCCCGCTGCTCGGCTCGATCCTCGCCCGTGACTCCTACGCACCCAAGGCCCTGTCCACGCGCGGCGACCGGCTCATCTACTCGAACGGCGTCATCGTCCTCGGGCTCGTCGCGGTCGTGCTCCTGATCGTCTACCGCGCGAACGTCACGAGCCTGATCCAGCTCTACATCATCGGTGTCTTCGTCTCGTTCACGCTCGGCCAGAGCGGCATGGTCCGCCACTGGACCCGGCTGCTGCGCGACGACCGCGCGGGACGGGCCGCCGAGCCGGTGAACCGCGGGCAGGTCTACCGGTCGCTGACCATCAACTCCATCGGCGCGACCTTCACCTTCGTCGTGCTCGTCATCGTCACGATCACGAAGTTCACCCACGGCGCGTGGCTGGTCTTCGTGATCATGCCGATCCTGTTCGTGCTCATGCTCGGCGTGAACCGCTACTACCGCGACGTCTCGCACGAGATCGCGGCCGACGCCGAGACGCAGTTCGGTGCGACCGGTGACCACGCGATCGTCCTCGTGAACCGCCTGCAGAAGCCCGTGCTCAAGGCGTTGGACTACGCGATCGCCGCCGAGCACGCCGGACTCGAGGCCATCCACGTGGCCATCGACGACGCCGACGCCGAACACCTGCGCGAGCAGTGGGCCGAGCACGGGATCGAGGTCCCGCTGACCATGATCCCGAGCCCGTACCGCGACATCTCGATGCCGCTCATCAAGTACATCAAGGCGCACCGCCAGCAGCACGGCTCCGAGGTCGTCACGGTCTACACGCCGATCTTCATCGTCGGACACTGGTGGGAGAGCCTGCTGCACAACCACCGCGGCCGTCGGATCCGCAAGAAGCTGCTGCTCGTGCACGGTGTCACCGTCGCCCTGGTGCCGTGGCTGCTCGACTCCTCCGAGCTGCTCTACGGGCGCCGGTCCCGCCCGCTGCCCGGCCAGGAGCGCCGTGGCGAGCCGGTCCGTCCGCCCCTGCGGCGTGCCGGACAGCCCGCGGCGCTGTCCGCTGAGCAGGAAGAAGACCGCCTGGTCCGCTCGGCGCGACGGAACAGCCTGCAGCCGCGCCGCGCGACCCGTCCCGCCGGACCCGCCGAGGGTGTGGACCCCGCGCACTGCACCGGCGAGGTGGCCACGCTCGTCGCGTCGCCGCCGACCGTCCACACGCCGACCTCACACGACTGACGGCACGCCGGACGTAGCATCTGAGGCCATGACGCACTCCGACCTGCGCACCTACGCGACGTTCGACGGCCACGGCGGCAAGGTGTCGAAGCGCGTCGAGGTCCTCGACCACGAACCCACCGCCTCCGGTCCGTACGCCGGACTCGTCCCCGTCCGCGGCGAACACCCGCTCGGCGCCCTGGACGAGCGTGCCGCCGACGAATCAGCAGCCCTCTCCCGCGGGGTCCCGAGCATCGGGTGGGTCGACCCCGCGACGCTCCGGGACTGGTACCGCCCGGACCGCGTCGTCGTGACCCGGCTCGAGGCGCGTCAGTCCGGCATCGAACCCGGCCTCTACGCCGACTCGCGCGGGCGCGGTCGCGTCCGGATCGACGGACGGGAGGCCGTGCTCGCCCCCGACGGTCGCCCCGCGTTCCGCGCACTGGCCGGCCCCGCCGATGCGCCGGTCGTCGACCTGCCCCTGCCGAAGGACCAGGCGGTGCGCCTCGTGTCCGTCGCCGCGGTGGCGGACGGCCTCGAGCTCGTGACGACCCCGGTGTCCCCGTTCCTGGAACCCGGCGAGTACCCGGTCTACGGCGACGACGTCCCGGGGCTCCCGCCGCGCGCACCGTCGGGCCGGGTGCTCGTGCGTGCCGCGGTGCTGCTGGACGGCGAGCTGCACCGGGTCGAGCGCATCGACGAACCCGCGGCGACGATCTGGATCCGGCGTGGTGAGGCGGTGGTGCCGATCGCGGCGAGCGGGGTCGGGCCGGACCTCGTGCGGTACGAGGCGACGCCGGTCTGACCGTCGCGGAACGCGCTGGCGTGTGCCACTCCCCGCGCGGACGCGTCCGATGCCCGCGCGCTCGTGTCCGATGCCGCCCGCGCGTGTCCGATGCCGCCCGCGCGTGTCCGTTTCCCGCGCGGTCGTGTCAGCGGACCCGCGTACCGTCGCCGACATGAGCGACGTGAACCCCGACGACCAGACCCAGTCCGCACCGAGCCCGGACTCCGACACCCAGGACTCCGGCAATCAGGACCAGACGAACCAGGACCACAGCGGCGAGACGCTGGGCGGCCCGCGTCCCGACCCGTCGACGACGGCCAGCAAGGACCCGGAGCAGTGGGTCACCGGCGACGAGCCGATGACCGGGCCGCAGCGCAGCTACCTCGACACGCTCGCGCGGGAGGCCGGCGAGGAGATCTCCGCCGACCTCACCAAGGCCGAGGCCTCTGAGCACATCGACCGTCTCCAGCAGCAGACCGGCCGCGGCGCCTCCTGAGCCTGCCGGCCCGCGCGGCCCGCGGCGGGGCTGTCGGGTCTGGCGCGTCCGGCGGGGCCGGCGGGTCCGGCGGGTCCGGCGGGTCCGGCGGCGAGACTCGGTGGCGCGACCGTTCTCGGCCCGTCCGCGCCGAGAACGGTCGCTCAGCGCGAGTCCCGGGTCTCCGCCAGCGCCGCCACCACCTGTCGGGCGATCAGCCGTCCCGCCCGGTTCGCGCCGATGGTGGACGCCTGCGGGCCGTACCCCGCCAGGAACAACCGCGGCTCGTCGACCGCACGTCCGCCGACGACGGCCACCCCGCCTGACCCGGTGCGCAGGTGGAGGGGCGCGAGGTGCCGGAGGTCCGCGCGGAACCCGGTCGCCCAGATGATCGCGTCGGCGTGGACGTGCTCCCCTTCCGCGGTCACCACGCCCGTCTCGTCGAGGCGGGCGAACATCGGCGCGGCCGCCAGCACGCCGTGCTCGAGGCCCGTCCGGATCCGCGCCGACACCGGCACGCCGGTCCCGCTCACGATGCTCGGCAGGACCTCACCGGCACGGGCAGCCCGGTCTTGTTCGGCAACCGCGGACACCGCCGATTCGACGTCGAGCGCGGACCCCTCGGACCAGGTCACCGGCCGTCGGGTGAACCAGCGCGTCGACCGCGCCACGCCGTCGAGTTCGAGCAGGAACCCGATCGCGCTCGTGCCGCCGCCGACCACGACCACGTCCTGGTCGGCGAACTCCCGCGCGTCCCGGTACTCGGTCGTGTCCAGTTGGCGACCGCGGAACGTGTCCCGGCCGGGGTACCACGGCAGGAACGGTGTCCCCCAGGTCCCCGACGCGTTCACGACGACCTCGGCGGTGATGCGACTCGTCGAGCCGTCCGGTGCCCGCGTGGTCACGCACAAGCCCTCGCCCTGGCGCGTCACCGACACGACCGCCACGGGGCGCCGCACCTGGAGGCCGTAGTGGTCCTCGAACCGCCGGTAGTAGTCACGCACCACGTCCCGCGCGGGCCGTGACTGGTCGGCGTCCTCGAAGTGCAGCCCCATCTCGCGCATGCCGGGGAGGTCGTGCACGCGGTGCGCCACGCCGAGGCGGAGTGCCTCCCAGCGGAACTGCCAGGCGCCACCGGTGTCCGGCGCGCGGTCGAGGACCACGAGGTCCGTCCCGGCCCGGAGCCCCGCGCGCAGCAGGTGGTATCCCACGGACAGGCCTGCCTGGCCCGCACCGATCACGACCACCCGGGCGTGCTCCTCGGTCGGAGGCTGTTCAGCGTCGCTCATCACATCCGATTCTGCTGTGCGCGGAGCGCCTGCGGCCATGTCCAGATCGGGGTACATGGTAGAGTGACCGGCAGATTTCAAACCACGAATCGTTCGGTTCCCCGAGTGTCATTCTCGCTCGCCAGGACCGGACCGGAGCCGATCACGAGGGGGTCACGCATGGGGCGCGGCCGTCAGAAGGCAAAGCACACCAAGGTCGCCCGGGAGCTGAAGTACTTCAGCCCTCAGACCAACTACGGTGCGCTCGAACGCGAACTCTCCGCCGGAGCGCACTCCGACGAAGACTCCCTGATCGATCGATGGGCGGACCAGTACGGCCCGGAACCCTTCGATGACGGGGATGAGCTCGAGACCCAAGAGGACCAGAACAAGTCCGCCTGACCGGTCGGCAGTCGACGCCGCGCACTCCTCGGAGGCGCGGCGTCTTCGCGTGCCCGGCGTCGCATCACGGCGACGGTCGCCGCAGCGCAGCACGCACCGACGGCGCGCACCTGACCGATGCGCGCACGCCCCCGCGCGACCTCAGCCCGCGTAGCTCCCGACGAGCCGGACCGCCCCGCCGTCGACGCCCTTGGCACCCTGCTCGAACCCGTCGAGCTCCCGCGCCGACATCGCGATCGTCCCGACCGACCACGACGGCATCCCGGCGGCCCCGAGCGACGCGATGACGTCGGACGCGGCGCCCGCGGACACCACGGCGAACATGCCGATCCCGAGGTTCCAGGTGCCCTCGGTGTCCTCGATCGGGGTGCCGGCCATGTCGGCGAGCACCCGGAACACGGGCAGGGGCTGCCAGGTGGACCGGTCGACCTCCACCCAGGACCCGACGGGCAGCACGCGCGCCAGGTTCGCCGCGATGCCTCCACCGGTGACGTGCGACAGCGAGTGCACGGCACCCGGGTGGGACTCGAGCAGCGCCAGCAGCGGCGAGGTGTACAGGCGCGTGGGTTCGAGGAGCGCCTCGCCCACGGACACCCCGGCGCCGAACTCCGGCAGCTGCTCGGTGTACGAGACGCCGCGCTGCGCGAGGATGTGCCGCACGAGCGAGTACCCGTTCGAGTGCAGCCCGGAGGACTCGATCGCGACGACCACGTCGCCGTCCTGCACCAGGTGCGCGCCGAGCTGCGCGGAGGCCTCGACGACACCGGTCGCAGCACCGGCGACGTCGTAGTCGTCCGGCCCGAGCAGCCCGGGGTGCTCCGCGGTCTCGCCCCCGACCAGGGCGGTCCCCGTCGCCGAGCAGCCGCGGGCGATGCCGGCGACGATGTCGGCGATGCGATTCGGGACGACCCGGCCGCACGCGATGTAGTCCGTCATGAACAGCGGACGCGCTCCGACCACGACGATGTCGTCGACGACCATGCCGACGAGGTCCTGCCCGATCGTGTCGTGCTTGTCGATCGCCTGCGCGATGGCGACCTTCGTCCCGACGCCGTCGGTCGAGGTCGCGAGCAGCGGCCGTGAGAAGTCCTTCAAGAACGAGACGTCGTAGAGTCCGGCGAACCCGCCGACCCCGCCCAGCACGGACGGGTTGTGCGTCGCCGAGACGGCGGACTTCATGAGTTCGACGGCCAGGTCACCGGCAGCGGTGTCGACGCCGGCCTCTGCGTACGGGTTGGGCATGCGTAGTCCTCCGCTTGGGCATGGCAGACTTGTTCGGTACCACCCGATCCTACGGTCTGGAGCACTCCGCGAATGTGCGGCATCGTCGGCCTCGTTTCGCAGGGGCCTGCCAACCAATCCATCTACGACGCACTGCTCCTCCTGCAGCACCGGGGACAGGACTCGACGGGCATCGCCACGGTCGAGGGTCACATCCACCACATGCACAAGACGCGTGGGCACGTGCGGGAGTCCTTCCGCACCCGTGACATGCGTGCCCTGCTCGGCACGATGGGGCTCGGGCACGTCCGGTACGCCACGAAGGGCGCGGCGAGCAACGAGGAAGAGGCCCAGCCCTTCTACGTCAACGCCCCGTACGGCATCGTCCTCGTGCACAACGGCAACCTGACGAACACCCGCGAGCTCACGCGTGAGCTGTTCGACATCGACCGGCGGCACCTGAACACGACGTCGGACACCGAGCTGCTCGTCAACGTCCTGGCGCACGAACTGCAGGGCCAGGTCCGGAGCGGCAGCGACCTCGATCCCGGGCAGGTGTTCGACGCCGTCGAGCGCGTGCACGAGCGCGTCGAGGGCTCGTACGCCACGATCGCCACGATCGCGGGACACGGGCTGCTGGCCTTCCGCGATCCCTTCGGCATCCGTCCGCTCATCCTCGGGCACAAGCTCGACGACGCCGGCCGGCCCGAGTGGGTCGTCGCGTCCGAGTCGCTCGTGCTCGAGTCGGGCGGGTACGAGATCGTCCGCGACGTCGCCCCGGGCGAAGCCGTGTTCATCGAGATGAACGGGCAGATGCACTCCCGGCAGTGCGCAAAGAACCCGCGCCTGGTCCCCTGCTCGTTCGAGTACGTCTACCTGGCCCGCCCCGACTCGGTGATGAACGGCATCTCGGTGTACGAAGCGCGCCTGCGCCTGGGCGACCGGCTCGCGAACACGATCGCGCAGTACGCCCCGACCGGTGACATCGACGTCGTCATGCCCATCCCGGACTCGTCCCGTCCGGCGGCGATGCAGGTCGCGCGGAAGCTCGGCATCGAGTACCGCGAGGGCTTCTACAAGAACCGCTACGTCGGCCGCACCTTCATCATGCCGGGGCAGGCGGAGCGCAAGCGGAGCGTGCGTCAGAAGCTGAACGCGATGTCGTCCGAGTTCAAGGGCAAGAACATCCTGATCGTCGACGACTCGATCGTGCGCGGCACGACGAGCAAGGAGATCGTGGAGATGGCCCGGGCGGCCGGTGCGAACGAGGTCACCTTCACGAGCGCCGCTCCCCCTGTCCGGTTCCCGCACGTGTACGGCATCAACATGCCGACCCGTGCCGAGCTCATCGCGCACGGCCGGAAGATCCCGGACATCAACCGCGTGCTCGGCAGCGACCACCTGATCTACCAGGAGATCGGCGACATGCGGGACGCGATCATCGAGGGCTCCGACGTGACGGACCTCGAGATGAGCTGCTTCACCGGCGAGTACGTCACCGGCACGGTCAGCCCCGAGTACCTGTCCTGGGTCGAGGCGAACCAGCTCAGCTAGGTCGCGTTCGCGACCGAACGACCGACTGGAGGCGCGGTGCCAGCTGGCACCGCGCCTCCAGTCCGTCAGTCGCAGCGGCTGCGACCCGGTCAGCGACCGGCGGTGGGCTCTCCGTGTCCGTCGAGCTCGCCGTCGACGGTCTCGGGCGGCAGCTCGACCTCGACGCGTTCGGCGGTGAGGCGTGCCGCGCGACGCGAGAACACCCGGTCGAGCACCACGGCGACGACGGCGCCGACGAAGGCTCCGAGCGTGACGCCCCAGAGGCTGAAGTACCCCACGAGGGACCCGAAGCTCTCGGTGGCCTGTTGGCCGCTGCGGTCGAGGTTCATGGTGAGCGACACGACGATCAGCGTCGCGATGAACCCGAGGACGGCGCCGCCCACGATGAACACGCCGAACTTCGGGGCCCGTCGGATCGTCACCTCGTCGGAGGAAGTGACGGCGCTCGGCGCCGGCACCGGTCGTTCGTCGGGTCGGTCGGTGTCGCTCATGCTCCCATTGTCCCCCACTGTGGGACGTCACCCGGTCTGTCCCCCCGACGTGATCCAGGGGAGGATGATCGCTACCGCTCGGTATCCCACGGGGAAGAGGTGAGGCGCATGCAGGAACGGACGATCCGCGGTCGGAAGCGCCGACCCCGTGTCCCCGCCCGCGTGGCGTGGCCGATCGTGCAGCGTGGGGAAGAGGACCGCGCCGTCGCCGTCGTCGCCGAGCACGGGTGGAGCGTCGCGATCGTCGGGGCTCCCGGCCTCGGCAAGAGCACCGTCGCCGCCCGGGTGACCGATCGGGTCGCCGCCCGTGATGCCTCGGGCCGCACGCTCGTCGTCCCGATCACCGCCGTCGCGGCGAGTCGCACGATGCCGTTCGGTGCTGCCTCCGAACGGTTCGGCGACCTGCCGGCGTCGATCACGGAGCTGTCCGACGGCTCCGAGGCGGAGGCGCGTCTGCGGGCGATCCCGGACCTGGCCGATCGCGACGTGGTGCTCCGCGTGGACGACGCCGACCACCTCGACACCATGTCGGCGCGCTACGTCGCCTGGCTCGTCCGCGACCAGGGCGCACGGCTCGTCCTGACCTGTCGCGACTTCACCGCCATCCCCGAGGCCCTCCGCGCACTCTGGCAGGACGACCTGCTCGAGCGGATCGACCTCGAGCCGCTCGACCTGCACGAGGCCTCCGAACTGATCGCGTCCGCGCTGGGCGCGCAGCTCGAGACGGCCTCCACCGAACGGGTGCACCGTGCGACGGCGGGGAACCCGCTCTACCTGCGGGAGGTCGTCCGGGCCGCCCTGGCGTCAGGAGCACTCCGGCACACGGCCTCGGGCTGGTACTGGCGGGGGCCGATCACCGCGTCGAACAGCCTGGCCGACATGTACCGGACGGAGCTCGGCTCGCTGCCGGAGGACCTCCGGGACGTCGTGGACATCGTGGCGCTCGCCGATCCGATCCCGCTCCCCCGGCTGCTCGGCCTCGCCAGCGGCGGCGACGTCGACCGCGTCGTGGCGCTCGGCCTGGTGTGCATCGAGTCCGGGGAGGACCACGCTCCCGTCGTCCGGCCGTCGCACCCGTTGATCGGTGAGGTCGTCCGCGCACTCGTTCCGGTCGCCCGCCGGACGACGCTGTTCGCCCGGGCCAACGCCTTCCGCGCCGATCGTCACGAGGGCGCCCCGCCGGCCGCACGGCTCCGTGCCGCCCTCTGGTCGCTCGAGTGCGGGGTCCTGCCGCCGGTGGACCAGCTGCTCGACGCCGCACAGATCGCCGTGCGGCTGCAGGAGAACGAGAACGGCATCGTGCTCGCCTCGGCCGTGCTCCGCACCGAGCTGACCGGGACGGAACGGGTCGGCGCCCACGTCCTCCGCTCGCTGTCGCACTCGTACAGCGACGGCCGCGAAGCCGGCCGCACCGATGCCGAGGCCGCGTGGGACCTGGTCCGACGGCACCCCGACGAGGTCGACGACGCCGCCGTCATCGAGGCGTGCGAGACGCTCGCCAACATCCGGCAGTTCCACGACGACGACGTGGCCGCCGCGGTTGCGCTCACCGACGCCGCGATCGCGCTGGTCGGACCAGAGGCTGCCGAACGCCTTCGGCTGCTGCGCCTGGCGCACCTCGGGTGGGGCGGCCAGTTCGAGGGGGTCCGCGAGGAACTCGAGCGCACCGGGATGGTGCACGCGCCGACGGTCCCCGCGGCCTTCCTGTGCCTGGCGCCGTGCGCGGTGATGGCGCTCGCCACCGCCGGGCGGCTCGACGACGCCACGACGTTCGGACGCACCGCACTCGCGACCGCGGTCGAGCACCTCGAGGTGTCGCCGTGGGGCGTCGGTGAGATCGTGTCCGTCCTGCACCAGGTGCAGATGTGGCGCGGCGACATCGCCGACCTGATCACCGAGGTCCCGGTGCGCCGCTCGAGCCCGTACCTGAAGTACGACTTCACGCTCGAGCTCATCGGCGACGGCAACCTCGCGATCAGCCAGCGTCGCTGGGACGACGCCGTCACCGCATTCTCCGCCGCCTGCGAGCGCTACGACATCGCCGACCACGGCGGGTTCGCGGTGTACCCGTGGGCACGGCTCGCGATGGCCCACGCCTACGCGGGACGGACCGAGGAGGCCACGGCCGCCCTGGCCCGGGCGCGGGAGACACCCCCACGGGCGATGCGGATCCTCGGCGAACAGATCGCCGTGTGGATCGCGTGGACCGAGGCCGTGCTCGGCAACCCCGCGGGGACACGGCACATGGACGACGTCATCGACCGCGCGACCGCGAGCGGCGCCTGGACGCACGTGATGTACGGACACGCCCTGCACTACTCGTTGGAGCTGCAGCACGACCGGGACACGACGGCGTCGGTGGAACGGCTCCGGGAGGCCGCGCTCCGGGTGGACGGGTCGCTCGCGGCTGCCCTGGTGGACTACGCCGACGCGGTCCGGTCGGACAACCGGACCGGGATCGTCGCTGCGCAGTCCGTGCTCGCCGCCCACGGGATGGCGGTGCACGCCGGCCGCGCGAAGCCCCCGCTGACGAACCGCGAGTACGAGGTGGCGACGCTCGCGGCCGAGGGGCTCAGCAACCGGCGGATCGCGGAGAACCTCGGGCTGTCGGTCCGGACGATCGACGCCCACCTGTCGCGGGTGTTCTCGAAGTGGGACCTGCACGCGCGCACGGAGCTCAGCGAGCACCTGTGACCCGGCGTGCACGATCGACGCTGATCGGTCGGCCTGGTCGGGCGGCCTGATGGGTCCCACGGGCGGGCGCACTGCGTGTCGCTCCGGTTGCCGTCGCCAACACGCACGAACGTTGCGGATTGCGGCACGACGCGCCGAGTGGTTTGACACGCTGTGACAGATGTCGCGTACCTTGGACCCTGTCGCCGGGTTCGGACCCGTTCGGGTCGGGTCCGAATCCCGGCGACTTCTACGATAGGCAAGCGGTCGATGTGTCCGCATCGGTAGGTACTACCTAATTCGCTTCGTCAGGCTCAGCATGTCTCGCTGCGGGTCTGCTACGGCCCCGCCGCTCGCCTGCGGCCGGCTGCTCGTCCGCAGCCCCGGTGCTCGTCGCGTCTCAGCTGGTGCGGACCGGCAGGAACGGACCCAGGTCCGCCCGCGAACCGGACGCGCTGACCCGCGACTGCGCCATCGCCTCGTCCCAGAGCAGGTCGCCCGTGGCGAGCGCGAGCCACGTCGCCGCGTCCGTCTCCACGACGTTCGGCGGGGTCCCGCGTGTGTGCCGCGGCCCCGGGACGGCCTGGACGGCCGCGAACGGCGGCACCCGGACCTCCACGCTGTTGCCCGGCACATCGTCCGCGAGCCGCTGGAGCGTCCACCGGACCGCCATCGCGAGCGTGGGGCGCGGCGCGTCGCCCGCCAGGGCGGCCGTCAGCGCAGCACGCCCGTCAGCGTCCTCGATCGTCTTCCGCGGCATGTCCACAGGCTAGTCCGGGCATCGCAACGGGCCGTCCGGGCTGGGTAGGGTGATCGGGTGCGAATCCTCGTCCTCGGTTCCGGTGCCCGCGAGCACGCGATCATCACGGCGCTCCTGGCGGAGACCCCCACGTCTCCCGACGGCGGTCACGTCATCACGGTCGCGCCCGGCAACGCCGGCATCGCGGCCGACGTCGAGACGGTGTCGCTCGACCCGACCAACGGTGCGCTCGTCGCCGAGTACGCGCTCGAGAACGGTGTCGAGCTCGTGGTCGTCGGACCGGAAGCGCCGCTCATCGCCGGTGTGGCCGACCCGCTCCGCACCCGCGGCATCGCCGTGTTCGGACCGAGCAAGGCCGCCGCCCAGCTCGAGGGCTCGAAGGCGTTCGCCAAGCGGATCATGGCCGACGCCGGGGTACCCACGGGTCGCCCCGTCTCGGCCGGCACCCTCGACGAAGCCATCGCGGCGATCGACGACCTCGGCGCACCCTACGTCGTGAAGGCGGACGGGCTCGCCGCGGGCAAGGGCGTCCTCGTCACCGACGACCGGCAGGCCGCGATCGAGCACGCCACGTACTGGTTGCAGCACGGTCCCGTCGTGGTCGAGGAGTTCCTGGACGGGGAAGAAGTCTCGTTGTTCTTCCTGAGCGACGGGCACGACGTCCGCGCGCTCAGCCCCGCGCAGGACTACAAGCGTCTGCTGGACGGCGATGCCGGGCCGAACACCGGCGGGATGGGGGCCTACTCGCCGCTCCCCTGGCTCGCCGACCGGTGGGAATCGGAGCAGGCCTTCGTCGCCGAGGTGACGGACCTCGTCGCGCTGCCGACCGTCCGACGCCTCGAGCACGAGGGCACGCCGTTCGTCGGACTGCTCTACTGCGGCCTGATCGTCACCGAGCAGGGCGTGCGGGTCATCGAGTTCAACGCACGGTTCGGCGACCCGGAGACGCAGGTCGTCCTGCCCCGCCTCGCCACCCCGCTCAGCGCACTCATGCTGGCGGCGTCGACGGGACGGCTCGCGTCGGCCCCCGAGCCGGAGTTCCGCGACCAGGCCGCCGTGACCGTCGTGCTCGCGAGCGAGGGCTACCCGGAGAACCCGAAGACCGGCCGCCGCATCACGGGTGTCGACGCCGCGAACGCGCGACCGGGCGTCTCCGTCGCCCACGCCGCGACCGGGGTCCTCGACGGCGAACTGGTCGCCACGGGCGGCCGCGTGCTGAGCGTCGTCGCCACCGGGGCCGACTTCGCGGAGGCACGGGAGCGGGCCTACGCCGGCATCCACGACATCACACTCGACGGCGGACAGTTCCGCACCGACATCGCCGCGAAGGTCGCGCGATGACCGCCGCGCCGCAACTCGACGGCTGGCAGCACGTCGCGTCGGGCAAGGTCCGGGAACTCTACGTCCCCGTCGGCACCGCCGCCGGGGCGACCGCGACCGAGCTGCTGCTCGTCGCGAGCGACCGGGTCAGCGCCTACGACTTCGCGCTCGAACCGCCGATCCCGGGCAAGGGCGAGCTGCTGACGCGCCTCTCCCGGTTCTGGTTCACGCAGCTGGGTGACGTGCCGAACCACATCCTCGCGCCCGGTACCGGCTCGACCCCGGTGCCCGAGTCCGTCGCCACCCGGTCGATGCACGTCATGCCGCTGCAGATGTTCCCGGTCGAGTGCGTCGTCCGCGGCTACCTGGTCGGCAGCGGGTGGGCCGAGTACCAGCAGACCGGCAGCGTGTGCGGCGTCGAACTCCCCGCGGGACTCACCGACGGCGACCGGCTGCCCGAGCCGATCTACACGCCGGCCTACAAGGCGCCACAGGGCGAGCACGACGAGAACATCTCGTACGAGCGCACCGTCGAACTCGTCGGATCGGAAGCGGCGGCGACCCTCCGGGACCTGTCGCTGCACGTGTACTCGTCGGCGGCGGCCATCGCCCTCGAGCGCGGTGTGGTCATCGCCGACACGAAGTTCGAGTTCGGCCGCGACCGGTCCGGGCAGATCCGCCTGGGTGACGAGGTCCTGACCAGCGACTCGAGCCGGTACTGGGACGCCCGATCGGACAACCGGACGGACTCGTTCGACAAGCAGATCGTGCGGGACTGGCTCAGCGCCCACTGGGACCGACAGGGGACCCCGCCCGTGCTGCCCGACGAGATCGTCGAGCGGACGGCGGCGCGCTACCAGGAGCTGATCGAGCGACTCGGAGCGTGAGCGCGCGTCGGTGAGCGCGCGTCAGTGCCAGCGCAGGTCAGTGCCAGCGCATCAGTGCCAGCGCGTCAGTCCCGCGCGACGACGACGACCGTCAGGTCGTCCCCCGGGTCGTGCTCGGCAGCACGGGCCCGCACGCGCTGCAGGAACGTCTCGATGTCGGGTGACCCGCGGTAGACCCCGCCGAGCCGCGAGAGCGACGCCAGCGTCGAGTCCCACAGCTCGAGCGCGCCGTCGCTGACGATGATCAGGGTGTCGCCCGGTTCGAGCAGGAGCGACCCCGAGGCCCGTGCGATCCCCGCGGGGTGCAGGCCGATCGGCAGGTCGAGCGACCGGTGGATGGTCTCCGTGCCGTCCGTGTGCAGCTGCAGCACGAGCCCGTGGCCCGCGTCGGTGTAGTCGACCCGCCCGCTCTCGGGGTGGATGCGGGCGTGGAACAGCGTCGAGAAGGACTCGGCGCGACTGAGGTCCGGCGCGACCTGGGCGTCGAGCGCCGCCACGGCCCGGTCCGGGTGCTCCGTCCCGCGGGCGAGCAGCGCGCCGCGGATGTTGGCCGCGAGGAGCCCGGCGGACATGCCCTTGCCCATCACGTCGGCGACGGTCACGTACAGGTCGCCGTCCGCGACGTGCCAGTCGTGGAAGTCCCCGGACACCACGCCGTGCGGGCGGGACATGCCGCTGACCCGGTACCCCGCGACCGCGAGGTCACCCGGCTGGAGGCCGGCGAGCACCGATCGGAGGCGATCCTCGTCCGCGCCGGCGGCGAGCTCACGCTCGGCCCACACGCCGAGTTCGGTGAGCAGCGCGAGGTCGTCCGGGTCGATGATGCGGGGTTCTTGATCGGTCAGGCAGAGCGTCCCGACCTTCACCGCGTCCTCGCCGACGCGCAGCGGCACGCCCGCGTAGAAGCGGGTGTTCGGCTCACCGGTGACCGCCGGCAGGTCGGCGAAGCGGAGGTCCTCACGTGCGTCGGGGACGACGACCGGGCCGGGTTCAGCGAGGCTGCGGCCGCAGAAGGTGTCCTCGAGCGGCATGACCGCGTCGAACTGGTCGACGCCCTGCTGCGATTTGATGGTCAAGGTCGACTCCCCCAGCAGGTTCAGGAACGCGCCGCTGACGCCGAAGGCCTCACGAGCGATGCGCGTGATCCGTTCGAAGCGTTCCTCGGGCACGCCGTTGTCGACCTCGAGCGCCGCGAGCAGCGCCGCGCGCCGGGCGGCGACGGGCCGTTCGGCACCGGTGACGGTCGTCGCGGCGAGTTCGTGGTGCATGCGTCCACGCTAACGCTGCGACCACATCACGCCTGTCCCCAGAAGGGTGGACTCGTGGCCCCAGTCGGCGGGTCATTCCCCTCCCAGGGCTGGCCCGAGGCCGTCCGGTCCGCTACCCGGCATCGGGAACGCTGTCCACCGTGACATCTGTCACGGCGCATCCGTGACGTCGGGCCGAGGTGCGCCACCGCCGGCCCCGGGATGCTGGACCCATGACCGACACCCCCGTGATCGAACTCCACGGCCTCCGCAAGCGCTTCGGTCCGGTGACCGCGGTGGACGGCATCGACTTGACGATCCACCGGGGCGAAGTCGTCGCGCTCCTCGGTCCGAACGGTGCCGGGAAGACCACCACGGTCGACCTCGCACTCGGGCTCTCCACCCCGACGTCGGGCACGGCGGCGCTGTTCGGCGCGGATCCCCGTTCGTCCATCGTCGAAGGGCGCGTGGGTGCCATGTTGCAGGGTGGCGCCCTGTTGCCCGACATGACCGTGCGTGGCGCGGTCGCGCTCGTCGGCGCAGCGCACCGCGCCCCGATGTCCGTCGACGAAGCACTGCGCCGAGCGCGCTGCACGGAGATCGCGAACCGTCGGGTGAGCAAGCTGTCCGGTGGGCAGCTGCAGCGCGCGCGGTTCGCCGTCGCCGTGGTGTCCGACCCGGACCTCCTCGTGCTCGACGAACCCACCGCCGCGATGGACGTCGAAGCGCGGCACACCTTCTGGTCGTCGATGCGTGAGTTCACCGACACGGGCCGGACGGTGGTGTTCGCGACCCACTACCTCGACGAAGCCGACACCTTCGCGGACCGGATCGTCATCCTCCGGGCTGGTCGCGTGGTCGCCGACGGCACCCCCGCCGAGATCAAGGCGATCGCGTCGACCCGGACGGTGCGCTGCTCCGGCATCGGTCCAGACGCGCACGTCGCCCTGCGCGGGCTCCCGGGCGTCGTCGGACTGGAGGCCAGACACGGCTCCGTCACGCTCCGCACCGACCAGAGTGACGACACGCTCAGGGCGCTCCTCACCGCGTTCCCGCAGGCGCACGACATCCAGGTGGTCGCCTCGACCATGGACGACGCGTTCCTCGCCCTCACGAGCGCCGCGCCGGGCTCGACCACCTCACCCACGACAACCCACACCGACCCCATCGGAGCCCGCGCATGAGCGCCTCGCCAGCAGCCCTCACCGTCCGCCGACCCGCGACCGTCACCCGAGGGCACTTGCCGTTGCGGTACGTGCTCCTCGAAACGGGCCGGCAGCTCCGCAACGTCCGGGCGATGGTCTTCACCTTCGCGGTTCCCGTCGTCATGCTCCTGGTGTTCGGTGCGGCCTTCGGCAGCCAGCGGGACCCGGGCACCGGGCTGCAGTACCTGGTGGTCACGACGCTGCAGATGGCCTCGTACGGCGCGATGATGGCCGCGCTCAGCCAGGCGTTCGCGATCGTCAACGAGCGCTCGCTCGGCTGGAACCGACAGCTCCGCGTGACCCCGCTGTCCGGATGGGCGTTCATGGTGTCGAAGGTCATCGCGGCGATGGCGTTCGCCGGCATGTCCATCGTCGTCACGGTCCTGGTGGCCACGATCGGCATGGGGGCGTCCCTGGATCCCGTGCGGTGGCTCGCCGCCGGCGTCGGCATCTGGTGCGGCGTCGTGCCGTTCGCACTCATCGCGATCCTGATCGGGCAGTTCGCCAAGCCGGCGTTCGCGCAGCCACTGTTCATGGTCGTCTTCATGGGCCTCGCGATCCTCGGCGGCCTGTGGGTCCCGCTCTCGGTGATGCCCGCCTGGATGGGGAACGTTGCCCACCTGCTGCCGTCGTACTGGCTCAACCGGATGGGTCAGATGGGTGCGGGTGCGACCGGCACGGCGGGCATGCTCGAACCGGCCCTGGTGCTGACCGGTTGGGCGGTGCTGCTGGCGGTCGTGATCATCTGGCGGTACCGGCGTGACGCTGCCCGGCAGTGACCGTCGGCCATACGCTGGCACCGATGTCCGACGTCGGGCAGCCCGCCGACGCCGCTGTGACCCCTGAGACCCCTGAGACCGCTCAGACCGCGAAGACCGTTGCAAGCACCGAGAGCACCGAGAACACCGAGAACACCGAGAACACCGAGAACACCATGACCGCCGAGACCGCCGAGACCCGCTCCGCCCGCCGGGCGTCGCGAGGTCCCGAGGTGTCCCCGCCGTCGTTCCCCTGGGCGGTCCCTCCCGGCGCCGATGCGGCCGAGATCGCCATCGCGCGCCGACGCTGGTACACGGGGGCGACCTTCGGCCTGCTCTGGCAGACCCTGTTGCTGATCGCGGTGTGGACCGACGGGCGGTCGCTCGACGCCCACCTCCTCTCGACCCTCGCCCTGGCCGTCTTCTACGCCGGCTACCTGTTCGGCCCGGAGCTCATGTGGCGCCGGGGCATCCCGGGCCGGTTGGTCGTCCTCTCGGCGCTCGTCGTCTGGGCAGGGCTGCTGCTCGTGGTCGTCGGCCCCGCCGCCGTCTGGTCGTGGTTGTTGCTCGTCGCGTTGTCCGGGTTCATCGCGGCACGCCGGTGGGTCTCGTTCGTCGTGATGGTCGTCATCGTGCTCGCCGAGCTGGTGGTGGCCGCGGCGATCGGCTGGGGTGAAGCCGGCGGCATCGGGATCCTGTTCGCGCCGGTCGTCGCGATCTCGGTCGGCGCGTCGATGCTGTTCTTCGGACGCCAGCGGGAAGCCGAGGACCGGCTGGGCGTCGCGCAGGACGAGATCACCCGCCTCGCCGTGGTCGAGGAGCGGATGCGGTTCTCCCGCGACCTGCACGACGTGCTCGGACACTCCCTGACCGTCGTCGCGATGAAGTCCGAACTCGCATCGCGTCTCGTCGATGCCGACCCCGGCCGCGCGAAGACCGAGATGCAGGACGTCGAGCGGCTCGCCCGCGATGCACTCCAGGGGCTCCGTCGTGCCGTGAGCGGCTACCGTGAGGCCGATCTGGCGGCCGAACTCGTCTCCGCGCGGTCGGCACTCGACGCCGCGGGCGTCCAGGCCACCTTGCCCACCGACGGTGATGCCGCCGCTGACGACGTCCGGAGCCTGTTCGCGTGGGTCCTCCGTGAAGGGATCACCAACGTCCTCCGGCACGCAGCAGCGAGCCGCGTGCGGGTGACGATGACACGGTCGGCGTTGACCATCGAGGACGACGGCACCGGTTCCTCCGACCAGGCGGTCCCCACCGCGGGGAACGGCCTGCGCGGTCTCCACGAGCGCGCCGACGCCGTCGGGGCGCGCCTCACCACGGGGACGAGTGCACTCGGCGGGTTCCTGCTGCACGTCGAACGGCGGCCCCGATGACGAACGCCCGTGACGCGAACGGCCCCGGAAGCCCCTCGGACACCGCAGCGGAACCGTCGGTGATCCGGGTGCTCATCGCGGACGACCAGGCCCTGGTCCGTGGCGCCCTCGCCTCGCTCCTCTCGCTCGAACGGGACATCGACGTCGTCGCGCAGGTCGATCGGGGTGACCTGGTCCTCGAAGCGGCCCGCTCCTCCCGAGCCGACGTCGCGCTGCTCGACGTCGAGATGCCGGGCACCGACGGCCTCACCGCCGCGGCCGAGCTCGCACGGTCCCTGCCCGCATGCCGATCCCTCATCGTGACGACGTTCGGGCGGCCCGGGTACCTGCGTCGGGCGCTGGAGGCAGGCGCACGCGGCTTCGTCGTGAAGGACACCCCGGCGGAACAGCTCGCCGATGCGGTCCGGCGGGTGGCGAACGGCTTCCGGGTCGTCGATCCCGTCCTCGCGGCCGAATCGCTCGCGGCCGGTCCCTCTCCCCTGACGCCTCGCGAGACGGACGTCCTGATCGCCTTCCGGACCGCCCCGACGGTCGCGGGCGTGGCGGGTGCCCTGCACCTGTCCGAGGGGACGGTCCGCAACCACTTGTCATCCGCGATCGGCAAGACGTCCGCGCGGAACGCGACGGAAGCGCTCCGTGTGGCCGCCGACAACGGTTGGCTGCTCGGACCGGCGTAGCGTTGTCGTCGTGTTCCGCCGTCGTGTCCTGCCCTCGCTCGTCCTCACCGCCGTCACCGTCCTCGCCGTGAGCGGGTGCGGTGCGCAGGACCCGACCGGTCAGATCACCGTCGCCGTGTCCGCGAACGCGGCGAACGGCCCGTACGAGGTGCAGGTGTTCGCCGCCTCGACCGGAAAGCTCTCCGAGCACCAGCGCGTGTACCCGGGCGGCAGCGCACGGTTCGCGGGCGTCCCGATCGGCCGGGTCACCGTCCGTGCCGCGAAGCTCTGCCCGCAGAAGGCGACCGTGACGAACGAGACGGTGACGGAGGTCACGCTCACGACGACCGGGTGCTGACGGCGACCACCGGACGAAGTCGCTGCGCCACCGACGCACCGCCGACGAACCGCCCGTGCCCGGGAGCGGCAGAGCTCAGTCAGCGACGAGGTGCTCGACCCGCGGCTCCCCCACGACGGCGTGCACCGCCTCGAGCGTCCGGGCGTCGTCCCCGGTCTGCCGGACCTCGTGCTGCGCCAGGTGCTCCTGCCACGAGCCGACTCGGAACGCCTCCACCCAGGCCTCCGGCCCGGACCCGAGGTCGCGGTACAGGTTCCAGTCGCGTGCTCCGGTCCGCCGACGGCTCCGTCCGAGCTCCGCGGCACGCTCCCGGAAGGCCTCCACCGAAGCCTCCGGGACCGTCCAGTGCACGAGCACGAGCGTCTCCCCGGTCCCCGTCGTCTCGGCGGGCAGCACGGTCACGTCACCGAGCGGCATCGGCACGGCCGCACGCTGCCGGTCGGTCAGGACCGGGAACCGCCAGGCGACGACGAGCAGCGCACTCAGTCCGGTGATCACCCCGGCGACGGCCAGGACGGGCACGACACCGACGGCGGTCGCGATCGCGCCGGCGAGGGCCGCCCCGATCGCCGTGCCGCCGAAGAGCACGAGCTGGTAGACGGCGAGCCCGCGCGACCGGACCCAGGCCGGCAAGAAGGCCTGCACCGTGCCGTTGAGCGTCGTGACGACACCGATCCACGCGACACCGCCCAGGACGAGCGCCACGAGGACGACGGGCAGCACCGGGACGAGCGCGACGACCACGTTCGAGACACCGAACACGGCGGAGGCGACCGCGACGGTCCCACCCGTGCCGAGCCGGGCGCGGACGGCGGGCATCACGAAGGCGCCACCGACCGACCCGATGCCGACCGCGGCGAGCAGCAGCCCGTAGCCGCCGGACGACAGCCCGAGGGGACCGGAGGCGAGGATCGGCAGGAGCGCCCAGAGCGCGTTCGCCGGGACCATGAACACGGCGAGCTGGACGAGCAGCCGCCGGACGACGCCTGCGTGCAGCACGTAGCGGAGGCCTGCGCGGGTGGCGTCGAGGAACGGTTCCGCCCGCGTCTCGGGTCGCTGGTAGCCGCGCCACCCGACGAGGACGACCAGGAAGAGCGCGAAGGACACGGCGTTCGCGGCGAAGACGAACGGCACGCCGAGCTGCGCGATGACGATGCCGGCGAGCGCAGGCCCGATCGCGCGGGCGATGTTCACCCCGACGGAGCTCAACGCCGACGCGTCGGTGATCGCGGCGCGCGGGACGATCTCCGGCACGAGCGCCTGGTAGGCGGGCAACTGCAGCGCCGACGCGGCACCGAGCAGGAACGTGACCGTCAGCAGCAGCGCGGGGGTCATCGCGCCGGTCGCGGTGAGCACGGTGAGTGCGACCCCGACGACGACCTGGAACGCCTGGACCCCGATGAGCAGCCGACGACGGTCCACGAACTCGCCGATGACGCCGGCGGGGATGCCGATGAGCAGGACGGGCAGGCTCGACGCGGTCTGCACGAGCGCGATGACCACGGCCGGAGCGTGCTCGTCGACGAGCAGCCACTGCGCACCGACGGTCTGCATCCAGCTGCCGATGTTGCTGACGAGCACCGCGAGCCACAGGGCACGGAACACGGGGATCGCGAGCGGCGCGAGCGCGCCGCCACGCGGAGCGGTCGTCTGCGGGGGTGTCGTCGTCATCTCACGCCTCCCGTCCGGGTGCGGCTAGTCTGCGAGCGCCGCCGACAGGAAGGCAACCGCCTGCGCGACCGCGGCCTTGGCCGGCGGCATGTCGTGCAGGGAGTTGACCATCACGAAGTCGTGCACGACGCCCTGGTAGCGGACGGCCGTGACGGGGACGCCGGCGCTGCGGAGCTTGGCCGCGTACGCCTCGCCCTCGTCGCGGAGCACGTCGGCCTCGCCCGTGATGACGAGCGCCTGCGGGAGACCGGCGAGCTGCTCCTCGGTGGCACGGAGCGGCGACGCGGTGATCTGGGCGCGCTCGGCCTCGTCGGTCGTGTACTGGTCCCAGAACCACTTCATGCCGTCGAGGGCGAGGAAGTAGCCCTCGGCGAACTCCTGGTACGACGCGGTGTCGAAGGCCGCGTTTGTGACCGGGTAGAAGAGCGCCTGCCCGCGGAACGTGACGTCCCCGCGCTCCTTCGCCATGATCGTCAGGACGGTGGCCATGTTGCCGCCGACCGAGTCGCCGGCGATGACGAGGCGCGAACCGTCGAGGTCCTTCTCGGCACCGTGCTGGACGACCCACTGCGCGACGGCGTAGGACTGCTCGTTCTGGACCGGGTACTGGTGCTCGGGCGCACGGTCGTACTCCGGGAACACGACGGCTGCGCCGGTCCCGACGGCCAGGTCCCGGACCAGACGGTCGTGGGTGTGTGCGTCGCCGAAGACCCAGCCGGCGCCGTGCGTGTAGAGCACGACCGGCAGGACGCCGGTGGCGCCCTTCGGCTTGACGATGCGGACGGGGACGCTGCCGGTGGGACCACCCTCGACGGTGATCCACTCCTCGTCGATCTCGGGCTTGTCGATGGGTGCGTCCTGCACGCCGTCGACGGCCTTCCGGCCCTCCTCGGGAGTGAGCTGGTACAGGTACGGCGGGTTCGCGGTGGCCTCGACGAACGCCTGGGCGGCGGGCTCGAGGGCGATGTTCTTGGGGTTGCCGGTGGGCACGGGTGTCTCCTCGTGGGTGATCGGTGGGGGTACGGGTGGGTCGGTCGCAACGGTAGGGCGACCCGACCGACCAGGGCGTGTCCCTGTCATGCCCCCTGGGACCCCGCCCGCTCCCCCGGTCGGGCCGGATCGGGGTGCGGCGGTGGCCTCCGGGGGCCGATCCGACCCTGTCCAGACGCCCGGCCGATGCGGGCACGGTGACGGGGTCCCTGCCGGGGACCCACTCCTCGAAGGCGCCACCGGTACCGTGGCCCGCATGGAACCCGGGGACGACGCGACGACGCTGTCGCTGCAGGAGTTCGTGACCGCGCTCGAGAGCCCCGCCGCGGTGGTGGACCGGTACCTCGACGTCGTGGCGGCGAACCGGCTGGCGGGCGCGGTGACGGCGTCGTTCACGGTCGGCACGAACCTCGCGCGGTTCACCTTCCTGAACCCCTTCGTGGAGGACTCGATCGGCTCCTGGGACCTCCAGGCCGAGCGCAACGTGGGCATGCTCCGGGACTCGGTCGAGCGCTTCGAGGAGGACGACCGGTTCCGCGACCTGCTCGGCGAGCTGATGGCGCGGAGCCCGGTGTTCGCGACGAAGTGGGCCGCGCGGTCCGCCGTGCCGGAGCGACGCGGGGTGACCGAGTTCGACAACCCGCTCGTCGGGCGCTTGGCACTCGGCTTCGAGCAGCTCCGGCGACACGGCGACGACGAGTACGTGGTCGTGCTGTGGGCGCCCGTTGACGATGCGGCTCGGGCGGGACTGCGCCGGCTGCGCGAGCTGGTCGCCGACGTCTGACCGTCACCGCCTCTGTCGGCGCCGGACGGTCGGCTCCTCAGCCGGTGAGCGCCTCGCCGGTGACGGGCTTCGTCGGCACGGTCCCCTGCTGCACCTGCGCCGCGAGGTAGACGATCGCCGCGGCGGCCGGGGTGCCCGGATCGGCCCAGAAGGTCGCGAGCACGTGCGAGCTGCCGGGGATCGCGAGGTTCTGCCACCGGAAATCGACCCATCCGAACGGGTCGATCCAGTGCCGTGACGTCCCGGTCCGTTGCACCGCGACGTCGTGCCGCGCCCAGATCGCGGGGAAGTCCGGGTCGTGCAGCGTCAGCGTCCCGACGATCTCCTGCAACCGGGGGTCCTCGGCATCACCGTGCAAGCGCAGGGCTGCGGCGACCCGTCGCGCCGTCGCTTCCCAGTCCATGGCGTGCTGTCGCGACACCTCGGAGAAGATCTGCAGCACGACGTTCGCGCCGGGCTCCATGTACCCGGGGCCGAGGGCGCTGGCCAGGGCGTTCGACAGGACGATGTCCTGGTTCCGGTCCATCACGAACGCCGGCGTGTGCGACCACTGGTCCAGGAGTGCTCGGATCGAGTCGTCGACGGGCGCGGTGCGGTGGTCGTCGAGGGGACGGGACGACGCGTTGGCGAGGCGTCGCATGTAGTGGGTGGCCTCGTGGTCGAGCAGGAGTGCCCGTGCGATCGCGGAGAGGACCTGGTCGGACGGCTGGTGGTCACGTCCGCGCTCGAGGCGCAGGTAGTACTCGGGGCTGATCCCCGCGAGGCGCGCGACCTCTTCACGGCGCAGCCCGTCGACCCGGCGCCCCGGTTCCCGCACGAGCCCGACGTCCTCGGGTTGCACCAGCGACCGCCGTGCCCGGAGGTACTGCCCGAGCTCTGACCGTTTCGGCTCCACGTCCGCAGGATAGCCGGAACCCGCAACAGAGTCGAGAACGAACGTTCTCAGGTGCGTTTTCGGGCGTGTCAGAAATCGTCGGGGCCGGCCGGACGACCGCCGCGCGTCAGGGTCTGGCTGGGCCCTTCCCCGAAGCGCGCACGGTACGCCGCGGCGAACCGGCCGAGGTGGGCGAGCTGCCACCGCCACGCGACCTCACGAACGGTGACCACGTCGGGTCCCGGTGCCGACAGCACCGCGTGGACGCGGTCGAGACGCACCTCGCGCAGGTACTGCATGGGCGTGACCGCGAGTCGGCGACGGAAGAGGTCCTGCAGCCCGCGCTCGCTGAGGCCCGCCGCGGCGCCGATGTCCACCACGGTGATCGGGTCGCCGGCGTGTTCGTGCACGAACCGGATCGCGCAGCGCAGCCGGTCCTCCACGTCGGGTCGGGTCGGCGTGAAGGTCGACAGGACGACGGTGGCGACCCGGCGGTTCAGGGCGCGCCGCTCCGGGACGGGCAGGTCGGGGTCGAGCACGCGGTCGACGACCTCCCGCAGCAGGGTCCGCAAAGGTTCGAGACGGACGTCGTCGGGGTCCGGCTGGACGAACTCCGACGGTTCGTCGGTCTCGCCGAGCAGCGCCGGAGTGATGTGGAGCAGGGTCATCCGGTCGGCGTCGGTGCGGAACGCGTACGCGACGGGCGCCGACAGCATCACCGGCGCACCGGCCGGGACGTGCCACCGCTCCCCGCGGTCCGAGCTGAGTTCCGCGTGACCATCGGCGAGCCAGAAGACCACGTGGTCCGGCCGGGGTCCGATCGTGCCGGTGCGCTCCCGACCGCCCGTGGCGATGCGGTGGATCGACAGGGATTCGTCGCCGCCGGTGCGGTACTCGAACGGGGGCGTGGTCTCGGTCATGTCGCTGCCTCCGTTCGCCGTCGTTCGGACAGCGAACGCTACCGCGCTGTGTTGCACGACGCGACATTCGACTCACGACGGGTCCGGTACGGCGTCCCACACTCCGCCGTACCGGGACAAGACCGACCACCGCGACACCGGCCAGGTGGTGACGAACGCCCGCCCGACGACGTCCGACTCCGGCACGGACCCGTGGATCCGCGAGTCCGCAGAGCGCGAGCGGTTGTCGCCCATCACCCAGAGTCGCCCCTCGGGCACCGTGACGGAGAAGTCCTCGGCGGCGACCCGCGGAGACCCGGGCTGCAGCACCACGTAGGGCTCGTGGACCGGGTGCCCGTTGACGCTCAGTTCCCCCGCGACACCGCAGCACGAGACCGTGTCGCCGGGGAGCCCGATGACGCGCTTGATGAGGTCGTCGCCCTGCGCCGGTCCGAGCCAGCCGCCCGGGTCGCGGAAGACCACGACGTCACCACGCCGCACCGGGACCACCCCGGGCACGAGCTCGTTGACGAGCACGCGGTCGCCGACGAGCAGCGTGCGCTCCATCGACACCGACGGGATGAAGAACGAGCGGACCAGGTACGTCCGCACCACGAACGACGCGAAGAGCGCGACGACCACGATGATCGCGAGGTCTCGCAGGAACTTCCAGCGTGCCCGCTCGGGAGCCGCCGGCTCGGCCTCGCTCAATGCGTCAACACCACCTTCACGAACCCGATCACGAACGCCACGGCCGCGAGCACGATGCCGCCCCACAACCCGAGGAACGACGGACGCTGCCCACTGAAGCGCTGCATGAACGGCCCGACCAGACCGATGCGCACCACCAGGATCACCGTGGCGGCGATCTGTGCCCACTCCGCCGGCAGCCACCCGATCCACGCGGCCGCGTAGAGCACCGCCGGGATCAGCCCAGAGGTCGCGATCGGGTTGGCGTTGCGGACGATCGACACGATCGTCGAGCGGTTCTGCTCGTCGTCACCGTCGGGCCCGAAGCCGTGCGCGACCAGGTGCGCGAGCACGTGCGCCAGGTAGGTCAGAATGGCCGTCGCGAGCACGGTCAGCACCGCGGTCCCCCGGTGGATCTGGTCCGGGTCCACCGCGATCGCGACGGCCAACACCGTGATGTTCCCGTAGATGTACGAGGACATCCGGTCCCGGACCTGCTCGATCGGCAGGTCGCGCGGGCCGCGGCGCTCGCGGGGACCGCGCCGACTGCCCGGCCCTCGTCGCGTGTCGTGCATGTGCCCATCCTGGCCCGTCGACGGCGTGCGCCGCCGACAGGACACCGGGTGCGATGCCATCCTGGGCCGTGGACGCATCGCGACTTCACCTCACGTCGCGTCGCGTCGCGTCGCAGATCCTGGAGGCTCGTCCCATGTCCCACAGACCCCTCGCCCTGGTGACCGGTGTGGGTCGCCGCGCCGGGATCGGTGCCGCGCTCGCCACCCGCCTGGCGGCCGATGGCTGGGACCTCGCCATCTCGTGGTGGGGCCCGTACGACGACCGCGTGAGCGGTGGCGCGGACCCGGACGGGATCGAATCCGTCGTGCGGGAGTGCGAGGCGGCGGGCGCACGCGTGTCGCGCCTCCCGGTCGACCTGGCCGACCCGGAGCAGGCGGCCGCCCTCGTCGACCGCGCCGAAGCCGAGGCGGGCGCTCCCGTGACCGCGCTCGTGCTGTCCCACTGCGAATCGGTGGACTCGGACTTCCGGTCCACCACCGTCGCCGCCTGGGACCAGCACTTCGCGGTGAACGCCCGCGCACCGTTCCTGCTCGTGCAGGCGTACCAGGCCGCGCTCGAGCGAGCCGACGACGCTGCTCCTCGGTCCTTGCGCCGCGTCATCGCGCTGACGAGCGACCACATCGCGTACAACCTGCCGTACGGGGCGTCGAAGGGCGCCCTCGACCGGATCGTCCTGGGCGCGGCGAAGGAGCTCGCGGACCTCGGGGTGCGCGCGAACCTCGTCAACCCGGGGCCGAACGACACGGGGTGGATGACCGACGAGACGAAGGCCTGGGTGCGCAGCGAGACACCGGGTGGACGGCTCGGGACCCCCGCCGACACCGCCGCACTCGTCGGCTTCCTGTGCTCGGAGGACGGTGGCTGGATCAGCGGTCAGGTCCTGCACTCGGACGGCGGGTTCTCGAATCACGCGTGATCCCGCGCGCACGTTTGGTTGACGCGTCAACCAAATGCGCGCACACTGAGGACATGCAGACGCAGGACCTCCTCGCCGCCGACACCGGCATGGGCGCCGTCACCCTCCGGGTCGCGGACCTCGACCGGATGATCGCCTACTACCGCGACGGGGTCCGGCTCGCGCTGCTGTCCCAGGAGCACGGACGCGCAGTGCTCGGTCGCCCCGGTCCGCTCGGGACGAGCACGTCGATCGTGATCCTCGAACACACCCCCGGCTTGGCCCATGCGAGCGCGCACGAGGCGGGGCTGTTCCACACCGCGATCCTGTTCGACAGCCGGGCCGACCTCGCCGCCGCGCTGTACTCGATCGCGACGCAGTACCCGCAGACCTTCACCGGGAGTGCCGACCACCTCGTCAGCAACGCCTTCTACTGCACCGATCCGGAGGGCAACGGCGTCGAGCTCTACTGGGACCGCGACCGCACGGAGTGGTCGTGGACGCACGGCATGGTCGACATGGCGACGATCTTCCTCGACCCCAACGACTTCATCCGCACCCACCTGACCGAGGACGCCCTCGACTCCGCGGCCACGCGCCCGGGACGGGTCGGGCACGTGCACCTGTCCGTCGGGGACGTCGGGACCGCCAAGGAGTTCTACGTCGACACCCTCGGGTTCGCCACCACCGCGGGCATGGGTGACGCGCTGTTCGTCTCGGCGGGCGGGTACCACCACCACATGGCGATGAACACGTGGAACTCGCGCGGCGCCGGGCGGCGGCAGCTCGCGCTCGGGCTCGGGCTCGTCCGGATCGAGGTCCCCGGGGTCGACGACCTGGGGGCACTCGAGGCCCGGATGCGGGACGCCGGGGTGCAGACGGTTGACGACGGGCGCACGGTCGCGTTCGAGGACCCGTGGGCGAACCGGATCGAGGTCACGGCGCCGGGGCGCGGCTGACCGGACGCGAGCGGCGCTCGCGTCAGCGCGTCAGCGCGTCAGCGCGTCAGCGCGTCAGCGCGTCAGCGCGCACGGAAGTACCGGTGGAGGGACCGCTCGCGGATCCCGGAAGCCG
Organism: Curtobacterium sp. ISL-83; assembly: GCF_018613895.1. Taxonomy (GTDB): domain Bacteria; phylum Actinomycetota; class Actinomycetes; order Actinomycetales; family Microbacteriaceae; genus Curtobacterium. The sequence continues at coordinate 267,749 of NZ_JAGGPH010000009.1, read as the reverse complement.
TGACCGCTCCCCCGAGCAGCGCACCCACGACCCCGGCCACGACGATGACCAGCGCTCGGACGACGATGGGGACGGCGTCGGCGTCGGACAACCCGCGTACCGGGAGCACGGCGATGCCCAGCGCACCGACCGCAGCGACGGACGCCCAGACGAGGTGCGCGAGCACGACACCGAGCACCTGTGCGCGTCGTGGGACCCCGACGTGCAGGTCCGAGGCCAGGGACAGCCGCCGTCGCAGCACCGCGACGATGCCGACCGAGGCACCCGCGAGGCCCGCCGCACCGACGGGGACCCACGGCGGCGATCGGTTGGTCGGCACGAACGCCGTCCCCGCGCGCGGGTTGAGCTGCTCCACCGTCGGCCGAGCCTCGTCCTCCGCTCCGGAGGTCGGCAGCACGGTCCGGCGGAGGAGCTGTACGGCGTCCTCTCGTTCGGGCCAGACGGTCGCCCAACAGGCGTCGAACGGACCGCCGGCCGCGGTCGGTGCGAGCAGGGCGTACTCCAGGTCGGGATCGCGCCCGTCGTCCGGGTACTCGTACACGGCAGCCACCGGGACAGCGGGACCGCCGAGGAGCGGGATCCGGTCCCCGGGGTCGACGCCGAGCTCGTCGGCGAGCTGCCGCGACGGGACGACACCGACGACCCCCGACCGACCGCGGGTGCTGAGCACGTCGAGGAACCCGGCCGACACCTCGTACGTCGGCAGGCTCGATCCGGCGAGCGCGGCGGGGACGGCACCCACCGGGACCCGGCGGAGCGCTCCGGACGCCACCACGCCGTCGGACGCGGACAGCGCGGCACAGGCCGAGGCGTCGATCCGTCCCTCGGCCTGCTGGACCAGCGTGGCGGCACCGCTCGCGACGTAGTCCGCCGCCGAGCGGACGTCGGTGGCGACCGCGAGCGTCCACCCACCGGCGCAGACCCCGAGCAGGACGGCGAGCACGACCGCGTTCGTCACGGCACGCGCGGCACCAGAGGCGAGGTCGCGCCACGCCTCCCGGACGACCTCGGTCAACCGCATCGCAGGTTGCCGCTCCCGCGCTCGCCGAGGTCGAGCACGGCGGTGCATGCATCCCGTGTGCGCTCGTCGTGGGTTGCCACCACCACGATGGTGCCGCCCGCGGCGAGCGCCGCGATCCCGTCATCGACTTCGGCCGCGGTGCTGCGGTCGAGCTGCGCCGTGGGCTCGTCGACGAGCATCAGCCCGGGTGCGCTCGCGATGCCCCGGGCCAGCATCAGCCGCTGGGCCTCGCCGCCCGACAGCTCGCCGAACCGCGCGAGCGCCCGGTGTACGAGTCCGAAGCGCTCGAGGACCTCGAGTGACCGGAGGTCGGCGGTCCGACGGTCGAGCCCGCGAGCGACCATCGGCAGAGCCACGTGGTCGAGGGCCCGCCGACCTGGGACACCGTGCGGGTTCTGGAACACCCACAGTGGTCGGCAGCGCACAGGTCGCTCCACAGTGCCGACGGTCGGACTGAGCATCCCCGCGATGATCGCGAGCAGCGTCGACTTCCCGCTGCCACTCGGGCCGACGAGCGCCGTCACCGTACCCTCGGTGAACGTCTGGTCGAGGCCGGAGAACACCTCGGTGCCGTCAGCCCAGGTGTGTCCGACTCCCGCGAGTGTCACCGGCACGAGCGGTCCCGGCCTGCAGCGGACCGCACCCGGTCGAGCGGTCGCTCGTCGCGGGTCCGGACGAACGACTGCCCGAGCTCCGACCCGACCACCTCGACGGGCACGGTCCGGCCGTCCTCGGATCGCACGCACGCGTGCGGCCCGGCGATGCCGATCAGCGCCGTGGGCGGCACGACCTGCACCCTCCTGGGGGTCACCAGCGCGAACGTCGCGGTGAGCGTCGGTGCCCCCTCGCCCGACGCGACCGCGGCGTCGTACTCCGGCAGGGCAGCGATCGCCCTGAGCCCCTCGGACGCCACCGTGCCCCGCGCATCGACCGGCACGGTGGCGGCGCCGAGCCGCAGCACCCGTGCCCCCGGTGCTGGATCCACGGGGAATGAGTCGATGCGGGCACCCCGGAGCTCGGCCGGCAGTGCGACCAGGCGCCCGTCGGCGTCGACCGGGGACCCCACGACCGCCGAGCAGGTCTGCACGGTGTTCTCGGCGGCGGGCACCCAACTGAACGGAGCCCTGGGGACGCCGTCGTCGGGCAGGTCCGCGAGCGGGATGCCCCGCGCCACCAGGAAGGCCCGGGCAGCCTGGAGCGTGCGCTGCCCGAGGATCCCGTCCGCCGCGAGGCCATCGCCCAGCCGTGCGAGTTCCCGTTGCAGACCCGCGACGTCGTCCCCCGCGTCCCCGAGACCGAGGTCGCGCCACAACGGCACAGCGGTGGCGAGGGCGACCACCGGCGCACCGTCGATCGTGGCGAGGACGTCACCGCTCCGGATCGGCATCGCCGTCGAACACGCGGAACTCGTGATCGTCCCGGCGCGGCTGGTCACGACGAGCTGCGGTGCGCCCGTGTCCAGCGTGACCTGCACCTGCCGCTCGTCAGCGTCCTCCCGCTCCGTCGCCTGGACGACGCCCACCGGGACTGCGGTGCGGAGCGACGCGGGCGGCTCGACGGGCAGGACGACCACGAGGGCCGCGGCCGTCCCCGCCGCGGCGACGATCGCGCCCAGCGCGACGAGCGTCGCGGAGACGGCGTTCCTCATCGACGCCACAGCCCGAGCGGGTCGAGCCGACACTGCGTCGCCGCTGGGTCCCACTGGTTGAACGCGAACGCCCCGGAGTCGTTCTCCTCGCGCCACCGACGTTCGGTGTAGTCCGCACCGACGACCCCGGCGTCGCGAAGGCACGCCACCGTGATGGTCGCGTCGTCCTGCTTCTCCGGGTTCCGACGCACCTCGTTGAACAGGTAGGTCACGCTCCGGTCGAACTGTCGAGAGCAGCGCTGCAGGGTCGCGTTGACATCCTCGGTCGACCCGAGAGCGCTGCCGTCCACCGGCTCGCCCTCAGACGTCCCATCGTCGAAGATCTTCCAACGGATCCCGGCATCGAGCATGCACACACGCTTGCGCTCCTGCGCCTCCTCGAGCTCGGCCGCAGTGATGACTCCGTCCCGCAGGATCGCGGTCTCGAAGGGACTCGCGTCCCGCAACGACTCTTCGAATTCCGGCACCCACGGTCCAGCCGCAGTTAGCGACGCCTCCGGGATGGACTCGCGCGGCTGCTCCGGTGCACAGGCTGACGCGAGCGTCAGGACACCGAACGCCACCATCACCGAAGTCGCACACCGACGTCGCGACCCCACGTCAGGCCCGAGCCATCCCGTACTGGGAGATGTTGGCGTAGCAGAGCTTCTGCTTCGACCACGCATTCGCTCCGACGACGTTGCCCCACGCGAACGTGCCGTTCTTGAACCGGTTGAAGTGCTGCGCCTTGCCGCAGCCCGTGTAGTTCTTCCCTTGCGTCTGCGTGATCTGCCCCCAGCGGGCCGCAGCCTTCGCCTCCGGAGCAGTGGCCGCATCGACAGCGACCCCTCCGGCCAGCACCGTCCCGAGCACGGTCACCCCGAGCACGACGTTCCCGATCATCTTCGATCTCCCCTTCGGTGTCGATACTGATGTATCGCCGTTAACGTACGGGCAAATCGAACCCGGCGCAAGGGCCGTCCGGCAGGATGGGTCCGTGAGCGAAGACATCCGGTGGGAGGTGGTCGAGGAGAGCGCACTGACGCTCCCCGTCCACGAGGCGATCGCGGCGATGCTGGGGCAGGCGTTCCCGGACTGGTCGCACTGGTACGTCGGGGGACGGAGTTGGGCGGGGATGCAGCCCGAGCGCCGGATCCTCGCCCGGGACGCGGACGGCGTCGTCCTGGCGCACGTCGGCATCCGCCGGATGTTCATCACCGTCGGCGACCAGGACGTCCTCGTCGGCGACACCGGGCTGGTCGCCGTCTCCCCGCGTCTGCAAGGAACAGGCCAAGGCCGTGAACTCATGGAGCGCGCGCACGCAGTTCTCGACGGACTCGCGGTGCCGTACGGCTTCCTCGGTGCGGGCGAGAACCGGGTGCCGTTCTACGCGAACCTCGGCTGGCACGTATTCGATGACGTCGTCACGGACTACACCGCCTTCACCGCGGAGGGCGCTGGACTCCCGATGACAGACCAGGGCGGCTGGATGGTCCGGCCGGTCGCGGCCCGACTCGAGGACTGGCCCACAGGCCCGATCTGGCTCAACGGCCAGCAGGTCTAGGCAGCAGCAGCCCGGAACAAGCTGAGCACCAAGACCAAGACCAAGACCAAGACCAAGACCAAGACCACCAGCACCCCGCAACCACGGACAGGAGGCGCGGTGCGAGTCGAACTCGCACCGCGCCTCCCGTCTGTCTGGATCTGGGCCTACGCCTCGACCGCCACCGTCTCTGGGTGCTCGTTCGACCCCGGCGCACTCGGCACCACGGCCGCGCGCACGCGCGCCCCCAGGTCCGGGTCCACGTTCGTCCAGTAGGCGAACACCCGCTCGCGCAGGTCGTCGCGGGTCACCTTCGAGACGTGCCCGGCGATGTTCCCGACGAGCCGCTCACGGGCCGCGTCGTCGAGCACCTCGCGGTACAGCGTGCCGGCCTGACCGAAGTCGTCGTCCTCCGGGTGGAGCGTCGCCGCGGAGCGCTGCAGCACACCGTCGGACTCCCAGCCCGGGGCGTCGTCGCTCGCACCGGCGGCGGCGTGCGCCCCACCGAGCGAGTTCGGCGCGTACACGGGGACCTCGGACTTCTGGAAGTCGAAGCGCATGGCGCCGTCCTTCGAGTACGAGTGCACCTCGTTCTTCGGGGCGTTCACCGGCAGCTGCGCGTGGTTCGTGCCGACGCGGTAGCGCTGGGCGTCCGCGTAGCTGAAGATGCGCGCCAGGAGCATCTTGTCCGGGCTCGCCGCGATGCCGGGGACGAAGTTCGACGGCGCGAAGACGGCCTGCTCGATCTGCGCGAAGTAGTTCTCCGGGTTGCGGTTGAGCTCGAGCGTGCCGACGTCGATGAGCGGGTAGTCGCCCTTCGGCCACACCTTCGTCAGGTCGAACGGGTTGAAGCGGTACTCCGCAGCGTCCGCGTACGGCATGATCTGCACGCGGAGGTTCCAGCGCGGGAAGTCCTGACGCTCGATGGCCTCGTACAGGTCACGGATGTGGAAGTCGGCGTCCTCGCCCGCGATCCGGTCGGCGTCCTCCTGCGCCAGGGTCTTGTGGCCCTGCTGCGTCTGGAAGTGGTACTTCACCCAGAAGCGCTCGCCCTCGGCGTTGATCCACTGGTAGGTGTGCGAGCCGAAGCCGTCCATCTCGCGCCACGACGCCGGCAGGCCACGGTCGCCCATGAGCCACGTCACCTGGTGCGCGGACTCCGGCGACAGGGTCCAGAAGTCCCACTGCATGTCGTGGTTGCGGAGGTGGCTGCCCGGCAGGCGCTTCTGCGAACGGATGAAGTCCGGGAACTTGATGCCGTCACGGATGAAGAACACGGGGGTGTTGTTGCCGACGAGGTCGTAGTTGCCCTCGCTCGTGTAGAACTTCAGCGCGAAGCCACGGGGGTCGCGCCAGGTGTCCGGGGAACCCTGCTCGCCCGCGACGCTCGAGAAGCGGGACAGGACCTCGGTCTGCTGCCCCGGCTGCAGGAACGCGGCACGGGTGTAGCGGGAGACGTCGTGCGTGACGGTGAAGGTGCCGAAGGCGCCCCCGCCCTTCGCGTGCACGACACGCTCCGGGACCCGCTCGCGGTTGAACTGGGCGAGCTTCTCGACCAGGTAGTGGTCGTGGAGGGCGAGGGGGCCGTCGGCCCCCACACCCATCGAGTGCTCGTCACTGGAGACCGGAGCCCCGCTGTTGGTGGTCGTCGTGGGCGTGTTCTGGTCGGACACGGTTCCTCCTCAGGTGGAACGTTGGTTCGGTCAGGGATGCTCGGGTTGGTCTCTGGCTACCCCGCCAGGCGGGGTGCGGTCTGTGTGCCGTCGTCGTCGTCCTGCTCGGCCGCCGCGCAGGGCGCGCAGATGCCCCAGTACGTCACCTCGGCGTTGGTCACGGCGAACCCGTGCGTCTCAGACGGCGTCAAGCAGGGCGCGTGCCCCACGGCACAGTCGACGTCCTCGACGGCACCGCACAGGGTGCAGACGATGTGGTGGTGGTTGTCACCGGTCCGCCGTTCGTAGCGAGCGGGGCTCCCGGCGGGTTCGATGCGTCGCACGAGCCCGACACCCGTGAGCGCGGCGAGCACCCCGTACACGGCCTGGTGGCTGGTGGTGGGGAGCTCGGCGGCGAGCGCGGTGACCAGGTCGTCGGCAGTCGAATGCGGCATCGCAGCAGTCGCACGGAGCACGGCGAGTCGAGGCGTCGTCACCCGGAGCCCGGAGGATCGCAGCAGAGCGGCATCGGCGTCCATGCACGACCCTTCTTTTGCAGCGATCAAGACAACGAGGCAACCCTACACGGTCCACTCGAACCGGCTGACGCGTGTTCGACCCGGTCGGATCTGAATCGCTTCTCAGCGGGAACCGGTCGAGTGGCGCTCCGAACGGGCTGAGGATGGTGGTGCAGCACGATCCGCAGGAGGCACCCCACGCCGTCGACATCCGAGTTCTGGAGCACGTGGCAGTTCGACCCGCTCGCCGCGGTGCTCCTCGCCGTCGCCGCGGTCTCCTACGGATGGTGGGTCGTCGGTGCCGCTCGTCGTGGCGCGCGCTGGCCCTGGTGGCGCACCCTCGCCTTCATCGGTGCGCTCGTCCTGTTCGGCATCCTGCAGTTCGGCATCGTCGGCCGGTACGACCAACTGCTCCGGTGGGCGTTCGTGCTGCGGTTGGCCCTGCTGTTCTTCGCGGTCCCCACGTTCGCCGCGCTCGGCGCGCCCGTCTCGCTCCTCCGGACGGGAGGCCCCGCTCGCCTCGCCCGCGCCGCCGACGCCGCGCTCCACTCGCGTCTCGTCCGAGCGCTCGGCAACGCCATCGTGTCGCCGCTCGTCGCCCTCGTCCTGTTCTGCGTGCTGCTGACACCGCTCTCGGCGACGATCCGGGAGTCCCCGGTCTGGGCCGTGGCGATCACCGTCCTCGTGCCCGTCCTGGGCTTCGGCCTGCTCGCGCCGTTGTCCGAGCCCGGGGTGCTCCGCACGTCGACCTTCGTGACGATCGAGTTCCTGCTCGCGTTCGTGGAGCTCATGCTCGACGCCATCCCCGGCATCGTGCTGCGGATCACGAACCACGTGCTGGATGGTTCCCTCGTGCAGGCGGTCGGGCAGCCGTGGTTCCCGTCGCCGCTGCAGGACCAGCACCTGGCGGGCGACCTGCTGTGGTTCATCGCCGAGGTCGCGGACATCCCCGTGCTCATCTCGCTGTTCATCCGGTGGCAGCGCACCGACCGCCGCGAGGCCCGGGTGGTCGACGAGCTCTCCGACGAGGAGATGGCCGAGCTCACCCGGGCGCACCTGCAGCGCCGCGGGTAGGCGCGCCGGGTCCGGGTCGATCCGGCGGCGGTCGCGGCGGGCGGGCGGTCGCGGCGGGCGGCCGCGGTCCCCGAACGACACCGCCGCTGTCGCACGGCCCCGGCCGCTGACCGCCGCGGATGCCGTCGCCCCCCCCGCATGCGCATCATCCGCCGAACCACCCGTCGAACGACAAGCGCACCGTCGGAACATGCACCCGCATCAGTGCGTGCGTGCGCATCCACCCGCATCCGGTGCGTGGGCATCATCCGCCGAACCACCCGTCGAACGACTCGCGCACCGTCGGAACATGCACCCGCATCCGGTGCGTGCGCATCCTTCGCCGAACCACCCGTCGAACGACTCGCGCATCGTCGGAACATGCACCCGCATCCAGCACCGACCACCCGCGGCGCTGCCCGCACGAACGCGACAGCGCCCCCGGCCACACGCGGTGGTCGGGGGCGCTGTCGCGTGCGGGACTACTCGGCGCCCACGTGGCGACCGCGGTGGTCGGCCGTCGCGAGCTCCTCGTCCGGGGTCGCCGGCGCGGCCGAGGCAGCGTGCGCGGGCCCGTCGACGTCCTGCGCGCCGGGCAGGGTCGCGATGGAGCCGGTCTGCGACCAGCCGACGGTCTGCTTCGGCTTCGCCAGGAACAGCGACGCCACGATCGCGATCAGCAGCACCGTCGCGGGCAGCACGAGCGACTGCCCCATGGCCTCCGAGAACGGGCTCTGCAGGAACCCGGGCAGCGTCCCCACCTGCTGCGTCGCTCCCCCACCCGAGCCGGAGCCCTGCGGGAAGTTCGCGGCGATCCGGGCCTCGATCAGCGCAGCGATGCCCGCGGAACCGAGGACGGCGCCGATCTGCCGCGTGGTGTTGTACACACCCGAGCCGGCCCCGGCGAGCTGCGGCGACAGGTTCCGGGTCGCGGAGACCGAGAGCGGTCCCCACATGCAGGCGTTCGCGACACCGAGCAGCGCGCTCGGCAGCAGGATCAGCTGCCAACCCGAGTTGCCGGCGACCAGGGCACCGAACCAGAACAGGCCACCCGAGAAGCAGGCGAGCCCGAACGCGGCGACCCAGCGCGGGTTCCACCGGTTGAGGTTCTTGCCGACCAGTGGTGCGAGCGCTGCCGACAGCACCGCCATCGGCACGAGCAGCAGGGCGGCCTGCGTCGGGCTGAACGCCTTGACGTCCTGGGCCCAGAGCATCAGCGGCAGCGCGAACGAGGAGATCGCGACACCGACCGCGGTGATCGCGATGTTGGCGAGGGTGAAGTTCCGGTCCTTGAACAGCACGAGCGGCAGGAGCGGTTCGGACTTCTGGAAGTGCTGCCACACGACGAAGGCGGCGAGCACGACGAGCCCGGCGATGATCAACGACCAGACCGAGATCGGCCCGGCGATGGTGCCCCACTTGTAGGTCTCGCCCTCCTGGATGCCGAAGACGAGCAGGAACATGCCGACCGCGGAGAGCACGATCCCGAGCACGTCGAACTTGTGCTGCCGCTTCTCGAAGGACGGCACGAAGCGCTGCGCGAGGATGAACGCGACGACGCCGACGGGGACGTTCACGAAGAAGATCCACTCCCAGCCGAAGCCGTCGACGAGCAGGCCGCCCGCGATGGGCCCGACGAGCGAGGCGATGCCGGCGGTTGCGCCCCAGAGGCCCATGGCCGCGCCACGGTTCTGCGGCGGGAACATCCGGGTGATCACGGACATGGTCTGCGGCGTCATCATGGCGGCGCCGAGACCCTGCACGACGCGGGCCACGATCAGCATCTCGATCGACCCGGACAGACCGCACCAGAGGCTGGCGAGCGTGAAGACCACGAGGCCGATCTGGTACATGATCTTCGGGCCGAACCGGTCACCGAGCCGGCCGGTGATGAGGAGCGGCACCGCGTAGGCGAGCAGGTAGGCGCTCGTCACCCAGATGACGGCGTTGATGTCGGCGTCGAGCTGCTGGGCGATCGTCGGCGTCGCGACCGACACGATGGTCGAGTCGACCAGGATCATGAAGAAGCCGACGACCAGGGCCCAGAGGGCGGGCCAGGGCTTCTTCTCGGCGGTGTGCGCCGTGGGCGTCACGGAGGTCATCGAGTGCGTTCCTTGCTGTTCGTGGGGGTCAGGTGCGGGACGGCCGGGCCGTCCCAGGGGATGTCGCCGCTGTCGATGCGGTCGACGGTGGTGCTGAGCCACTCGATCTGCGCCGAGAGCATCGCACGGACGTACGACACGTCGAGCCAGTAGCGGTCGGAGAGCTCCTTGGCGCGCACGACCTCGATCGCCGCGTCGTACTCGTCGCGCTGCTGCTCCAGCGCGACGATCCGGGCCCGGACGGCATCGACCGCCTCGGGCCGGGGCAGGTTCTCGATCACCGACAGCGCGAGGTGGAACTCGGGGTACTCGTCCGCGGGCACGGCCACCATCCGTCGCAGCCCGTCGGCGAGCGCAGCCCGTCCGGCGTCCGTGATCGTGTAGGTGGTCCGTTCCGGGCGGTTGCCGTCACGGTTCGTCCCGACCACCTCGGCCAGGCCGAGTTCGGCGAGCCGACCGACCTGGTGGTAGAGGGTGCCCGGGCGGACCTTGACGTTCCGCTCCTCTTGTCGGAGGACCATCGTCTGGAACATCTCGTAGGGGTGCATCGGCGCCTCGTTGAGGAGGTCGAGCGCGGCGAACGCGAGGGGCGTGAGCGACGCCATCCGAGCCTCCAGGCCGTCGATGCGAGAGATGGTCCAGGCGGACTATTCGACTTGGAATATACCGATTGGAACAGGTGCGCGCAAGCGCGCCGCCGGTTCTCCACAGGAGGCCCGCACCGGTCCCGGCGTGTCGCGCGCGCCACGTAGACTGGTCGCGTCCCACCCACCCCCGAAGTGCTGGAGTGAACACGTGCCAACGATCGTCGTCGAGGTCATGCCGAAGGCCGAGATCCTCGACCCCCAGGGCAAGGCGGTGGGCAACGCCCTCGCTCGTCTCGGCAAGGCCGACCTGACCAACGTCCGCATCGGCAAGCGCTTCGAGGTGTCCGTGGACGGCCCCGTCGACGACGCCACCCTGGCCGAGGTCCGCGAGATCGCGGCCGACGTCTTCTCGAACGCCGTGATCGAGGACGTCGTCTCGGTCACCGTCGAAGGCGAGTGACCCGGATGCGCATCGGGGTCATCACGTTCCCGGGCTCGCTCGACGACCGCGACGCCCAGCGCGCCGTCCGTCTCGCCGGTGCCCAGCCCGTCGCGCTCTGGCACGGCGACCACGACCTCCAGGGGGTCGACGCGATCATCCTCCCCGGTGGGTTCTCGTACGGCGACTACCTCCGCGCAGGAGCCATCGCCGCGAAGGCCCCGATCATGTCGGAGGTCATCGACGCAGCCGGCAAGGGCATGCCCGTGCTCGGCATCTGCAACGGGTTCCAGATGTTGGCCGAGGCCCGCCTCGTCCCCGGCGCGCACACCCGCAACGCGCACCAGCAGTTCATCCGTCGCGACCAGAAGCTCCGCGTCGAGACCACCGGCACGGCGTGGACCTCCGGGTTTCAGGCCGAGCAAGAGATCACGATCCCGCTGAAGAACGCCGACGGCCGCTTCGTCGCCGACGCCGACGAGATCAAGCGGATCGAGGACAACGGCCAGGTGGTGTTCCGCTACGTCGGCGTGAACCCGAACGGGTCGATCGACGACATCGCCGGCGTCTCGAACGAGCGCGGCAACGTCGTGGGCCTGATGCCGCACCCCGAGCACGCGACCGAGCCCGGCTTCGGCCCGGACACCCGCGTCGCCATGGCCTCCGGGACGGACGGCCTCACCTTCTTCACCTCCGTGATCGAGCACGCGCTCGTCAAGTGACAGGAACCAACGACACCGTGACGACTTCTGTGCGCCCGAAGCCCGACACCGTCCAGGACGCCGCTGCGACCCCGGACAAGGAACAGCCGTACGACGCCCTCGGGCTCAAGCCGGACGAGTACGCCCGCATCAAGGAGATCCTGGGCCGTCGCCCCACCTCCGGTGAGCTCGCGATGTACTCCGTCATGTGGTCGGAGCACTGCTCGTACAAGTCGAGCAAGAACTACCTCCGGCAGTTCGGCAAGAAGGTCACGCCGGAGATGACCAAGAACCTGATGGTCGGCATGGGCGAGAACGCCGGCGTCGTCGACGTGGGCAACGGTTGGGCGGTGACCTTCAAGGTCGAGTCACACAACCACCCGTCGTTCGTCGAGCCGTACCAGGGCGCCGCGACGGGTGTGGGCGGCATCGTCCGCGACATCATCTCGATGGGTGCCCGCCCGGTCGCCGTGATGGACCAGCTGCGCTTCGGTGCGATCGACCACGAGGACACGGCGCGCGTCGTGCACGGCGTGGTCGGCGGCATCAGCTTCTACGGCAACTGCCTCGGGCTGCCGAACATCGGCGGCGAGACCTACTTCGACCCGGTGTACCAGGGCAACCCGCTGGTGAACGCCCTCGCGGTCGGGGTCCTCCGTCACGAGGACCTGCACCTGGCGAACGCCTCCGGTGCGGGCAACAAGGTGGTCCTGTTCGGTGCGCGCACCGGTGGTGACGGCATCGGCGGCGCGTCGATCCTGGCGTCCGACACCTTCACCGAGGGCGGCCCGACCAAGCGCCCGGCGGTCCAGGTGGGCGACCCGTTCGCCGAGAAGGTCCTGATCGAGTGCTGCCTCGAGCTCTTCCAGAAGGAGCTCGTCGAGGGCATCCAGGACCTCGGCGCGGCGGGCATCTCGTGCGCCACGTCCGAACTCGCGAGCAACGGCGACGGTGGCATGCACATCTCGCTCGACGACGTCCTGCTCCGCGACCCGACGCTCACCGCCGAAGAGATCCTGATGTCGGAGAGCCAGGAACGCATGATGGCGGTCGTCCGGCCTGACAAGCTCGACGAGTTCCTCGCCGTCGTCGGCAAGTGGGAGGTCGAGACCAGCGTCCTGGGCGAGGTCACCGGCACCGGTCGTCTCGTGATCGACTGGCAGGGCCAGGAGATCGTGAACGTCGACCCGCGCACGGTCGCCGTCGACGGCCCCGTCTACGACCGTCCGGTCGCCTACCCGACGTGGATCGACGCGCTCCAGGCCGACTCGGCGGCGTCGCTCGAGCGTCCCGCCGACGGCCCCGCACTGAAGGCGCAGTTCCTGCAGCTGCTCGGGTCGCCGAACCTCGCGTCGAAGAACTGGGTCACGAACCAGTACGACACCTACGTGCTCGGCAACACGGCGCTCTCCTTCCCCGACGACGGCGGCATGATCCGCGTCGACGAGGAGACCGGTCTCGGGGTCACCATCGCGACCGACGCCAACGGCCGGTACTGCCAGCTCGACCCGAAGCAGGGCGCGCGACTCGCCCTGGCCGAGGCGTACCGCAACGTCGCCGTGACGGGTGCCGTCCCGGCAGCGGTCACCGACTGCCTGAACTTCGGCTCGCCGGAGAACCCCGAGGTCATGTGGCAGTTCTCCGAGGCCGTCGAGGGCCTGGCGGACGGCTGCATGGAGCTCGGGATCCCGGTCACGGGCGGCAACGTCTCCTTCTACAACCAGACCGGGACGACGCCGATCCACCCGACGCCGGTCGTCGGTGTGCTCGGCGTGATCCAGGACGTCGCCCTGCGGGTCCCGTCCGGCTGGCAGGACGACGGCCACAACATCTACCTGCTCGGGACCACCTCGCTCGAGCTCGACGGGTCGGCGTGGGCCGGCACCGTGCACGGGCACCTCGGCGGCCGTCCGCCCGCGGTCGACCTCGAGCGTGAGAAGGCCCTCGCGGGCCTGCTGCACGCCGCGGCGAACGAGCAGCTGCTGACGAGCGCCCACGACCTGGCGGACGGCGGCCTCGGCCAGTCGCTCGCCGAGTCGGTCCTCCGCTTCGGCATCGGCGCGCGCGTCGTGCTCGACGAGCTCGAGTCCCGCGACGGCGTCGACACCGCCACCGCGCTGTTCTCCGAGTCGACCGGCCGCGTCATCGTGACCGTCCGGCGCGAGGACGACGTGCGGTTCCAGGGCCTCTGCGCAGGACGGGGCTTCCCGGTCCTGCGCATCGGCGTGACGGACGTGACGTCGAGCTCGCTCGAGGTCCAGGGCGCCTTCGAGGTGTCGCTGGACGAACTCCGCGGCACCCACGGGGCGACGCTGCCGAGCCGCTTCGGCGACGTGGTGGTCGAAGACGTCACCGAGGGGTACGTCGGCCGCGGTCCGGTCGACTCCGACGGGGCGTTCTCGCCGCGCTCGGACGCCTGACGCCGGTGCCGATCGTCACGCTGCCCTTCGGCGAGCTCGTCGACCGGTTCGGCCCGGTGCCGGACGGCATCGAGCTCGACGTGTGGGACGTCGAAGGGCCGCACCCGCGCCCGGACGACGTCGCGATCACGTTCCTGCCGTTCTACTTCGCCGGGCGGCACCGGTGGCAGTTCGTCCACGACCTGCCGAACCTGGAGCTCCTGCAGCTGCCGAGCGCCGGGTACGAGCACGCGGTGCCGCACGTCCCCGGGCACGCGCTGCTCGCCAACGGTCGCGGGATCCACGACGACGAGACCGCTGAACTCGCCGTCGGACTCGCGCTGACCTCGCTCCGCGAGCTCGGCGCCTTCCAGGCCGACCGCGCGAACGGCGTGTGGGACGCCCGGACGACGCGGTCGTTGGCCGACCGCCGGGTGACCGTCGTCGGGTACGGCGCGATCGGTCAGGAGATCGCCTCGCGGTTCGAGGCCTTCCGCACCGACGTCACGGTGGTGGCGCGGACGGCGCGCGACCAGGACGGCCGGCACGTCCACGCGTTCGGCGAGCTGCCCGAACTCGCGGCGCACACCGACGTCCTGGTGCTCATCGCGCCGCTGACGGACGAGACCGAGCACCTGGTCGATGCCGAGCTGCTCGCGGCCCTGCCCGACGGCGCCCTCGTGGTGAACGTGGCGCGGGGGAAGGTCGTCGACACCGACGCCCTGGTCGCGGAGCTGCAGTCCGGTCGGCTGTTCGCCGCGCTCGACGTCACGGACCCGGAGCCCCTGCCCGAGGGACACCCGCTCTGGACGACGCCGAACACCGTGCTGACACCGCACGTCGGCGGGAACACCGATCTCAGCGTTCCGCGGTCGATCGCGCTGATGCGCAAGCAGGTGGCGGCGTTCGCCGAGGGTCGTCCGTTCGAGAACATCGTCGAGCGCTGACGGAGGCCGACCAGCCATCCGTCCAGCGATGGGCGATCTCGACGTGGCACCCCGCGGAGCCCGGCCAGCCATCCGCCCAGCGGAAGGCGATCTCGACGCGGCGCTCCGCGGAACCCGGCCAGCCATCCGCAGAGAGGGGCCGGTCCCGACGTGGCGCCCCGCGCCTCCAGTCCGGTGCGCGCCTCCAGTCCGGGCCGAGCCTCCGATCCGTCCACGTCAGGCCGCGGCAGACCGCCCGAGCGGGATGACGCACGTCGGCGTGCCGACGGCGATCTGCGCGACGGCCTCGCCCGGGACCCCGTCGTCGCCGAGGGGCAGGACGGCGATCGCGTCCGACATCTGGTTCGCCACGAGCACCGAGCCGGGCACCCGCGCGAAGTGGCGCGGCCACACCCCACCGCAGGACGCGGACCCGACGAGCGTGAGCCCTCCGCCCGATGCGTCCAGCACCACGATCAGGTCGCGGCCACGGACGGCGACGAGGACGCGTCCGGCCTCGTCGACGTCGATGTGGCTGAGGAGCGATTCGCCCACGGGCCCGTCGAACGTCGGCACCGTCGCGATGGTCACGAGCGCCCCGGACGCGTCGCGGCGGAGGCGATGGACGGATCCGTCCAGCTCGCCCGCGACCAGGAGGTCTCCGTCGAACCACGCCATGTGGCGCGGGCCGACACCGGGAGCGAGCCGGTGGACGCGCACGAGGTCGATCGACGGCGCGTCGGTCACCCGGAACTCGTGCAGCGCGTCGCCCCCGAGATCGGCGACGATCATGGTGCCGTCCGGCGTTGCGATCGACTGGTGGGCGTGGGGGCCGTCCTGGCGATCGGCGACCGGACCGGTGACCGGTGGCAGGGCAGCGGTCGCGATGGCGGAGGCGGGCAGGACGGTGCGGTCCGCGCTGCCGTGTGCACCGGGGACCGGGACCTGGGCGACGATGGCTTCCGCCGCAGTCAGGGACACCACCGTGACGGTTCCGGAGACGTAGTTCGTGACGATGATCGTGCCCGAGGCGTCGACGCGCACGTGGCAGGGTGCTGCGCCGCCGGACGGTGCGTCCCAGAGGTGCTCGAGGCTCCCGCCGGCGAACCGGAAGGCGGAGACGTGCCCGTCGAGGGTCTCGGAGACGGCGTACACGCGGTCGCCCTCGACGGCGAGGAACGAGGGGTCGTCGATGACCGCTGCCGTGCCCGCTGCTCCACCGGAGACGTGGGAGATCCCGGTCGCGGTGCCCCCGCCGGTCGCGGTGTAGGAGCCGACGAGCAGCTCGAGGTCGGGCAGGCTCACTGCTCGGCCCCGGCGATCTGCTCGTGGTGGTGGATGACCTCGGCCACGATGAAGTTCAGGAACTTCTCCGCGAACGCCGGGTCGAGGTGGGCCTCCGCCGCGAGGGAGCGGAGCCGCTCGACCTGCACCTGCTCACGCGCGGGGTCGGCGGCGGGCATGCCGGCGGCGGCCTTCAGGTACCCAACCCGCTGCGTGTACTTGAACCGCTCGGCGAGCATGTGGATCACGGCGGCGTCGATGTTGTCGATGCTCTGCCGGATGCTGCGCAGCTCGGCGACGGCGGACTGGTCGTACGTGCGCTCGGAGGCTGCAGCGGGGGCCGAGGCGTCCGTGCGCGCCGAGGCGTCCGAGGGCGTGGGGGCGTCGTCGCTCATGGCACGAGCCTAACGGCGCAGCCCGGTCGTCACCTGTCGGTTACGTCGCCGAGCGCGACGCCGAGCGAGACGCCGAGGACCACGACGAGGGGCGTGCCGAGGCGTGCCGCCTGAGCGGGGCCTGAGTGCCGACCGCGGTGCTGCGAGAATGGAACCCATGTCGGTCCTGCTCGTGATCTCGAGCGTGTGTGCGGTCCTCGCGGGCCTCGTGCACGTGTACATCTTCTTCCTCGAGTCGGTCGCGTGGACCAGCCCCCGGGTGCGTCGGATCTTCGGTATCGCCTCGGAGACCGAGGCGGTCGCGACCCGCTCCCTCGCCTTCAACCAGGGCTTCTACAACCTGTTCCTGGCGATCGGGGCGATCCTCGGCGTGGTGCTCGTGGCCGCGGGTGACGGTGCCAGCGGGTGGACCCTCGTGGTGTTCTCGACCGCGAGCATGCTCGGTGCTGCCGTGGTCCTGGCCGGCACCGGTCGCAAGTACCTGAACTCGGCGTTCGTGCAGGGCGCGCTGCCGCTGATCACGCTGCTGTTCGCGTTCCTCGGGTCGACCTTCCGCGCCTGACGCCGCGCCCGCGGTCGCCCCGCGCCCGCGGTCGCCGCCCTGCGGCGCGCCGGGTCAGCGCACTCCGACCTGCGGCCTGCGGCCCGGTGTGCGGCTTCGCCGCGCTCCAGGGACGGCGCAGCCGCCCCTGCCGCCGACGGCCTGGAGGCTCGACCCGCCACCCCGGGTCGGCAACGGCCCCCGGGTGGTCACCCCGCGCCTCCCGACCGCCCGCACCGCGCGTTCCTTCCCAAAACGGCCGCGATGCAAAGCGGAAACGCGCGTACCCGGTGCCAACTGCCGACCCAGTACGCGCGAAACCACTCACTACGCGCGAAACCGCCCGGCCCGAGGCGCGGGCGCGCCCGTCCGCCCGCAACGCGCGTTCCTTCCCAAAACAGCTGCGATGGAAAGCGGAAACGCGCGTACCCGACCGGAACTCCGGACCAGGTACGCGCGAAACCACTCAGCACGCGCGAAAGCACTCAGCACGCGTGGGAGCGGCCCCTACGCGCGAACCCGCTCAGCCCAGCTTCGCGGCGAACTCGTCCGGCAGCTTCTGCAGCGCCCACTCGATCGCCGACGTGGTCCCCATCGAGAACGCCGACGAGACGTCCTTGTCGTCGAACACGATCGCGTGCCCGGCCTGCACCGACGGCACCTTCTGGAACAACGGGTTCGACTCGGCCTGCTTCGCGTCGACGTAGATCGGCAGCACGAGTGTCAGGTCGGCGTTGAGCAGGTCGAGGTTCTCGTCGGACAGGTGCACCGAGAACGCCGAGCCGGCCTGCTTGTCGATGGCCTTCGGGATCGTGAAGCCGAGGTTCCGCATGAACGTGGACCGGCTGTCCCGCGAGGAGTACGCCCCGAAGCCCTCGGAACTGTAGGCACCGACGACCGCCGACTTGCCCGCGAACTGCGGGTGGGCCGTGCGGGCCGCGGCGTAGGCGTCGTCGAGGCCGGACAGCAGCTTCTTGCCGGCCTGCTCCTTGCCGAGTGCCTTCGCGATCATCGTGGTCTGCTGCGTCGTGCTCGCGAGGTAGTTCTCCGCGCCCTTCGGGACCGCCACGGTGGGGGCGATCGCGGACAGCTTGGCGTAGCGGTCCTTGTCGCCCGACGACTTGACGTCGAGGATCAGGTCCGGCTTGAGGGCGAGGATGTCCTCGTAGCTGGGCTCGAGCGTCTGGATGATCTTCGGCGACTTCTCGTACGCACCCTTCAGCCACGGCCCGACACCGTCGCCACCGAAGGCGAGCCAGTCGCTGGCACCGACCGGCTGCACGCCGAGCTCGAGCGCCGTCTCGGCGTCACCCCAGCCGAGGGCGACGACGCGCTTCGGCTGCGACTTGATCGTCGTCGTGCCGAGGGCGGTCGTGATGGAGACCGGGAACTGCCCGCCGGCCTTCGTCGACGCGTCGTCGGACGAGGAGCCGGAACCGGAGGCGCACCCGGCGAGGACGAGCGAGGCGGCGACGACAGCGCCCGCGGCAGCGAGCACGCGACGGAGCCGACGCTTGGGGGAAGAGGAGCTGATCACATAGGTAAGCCTAACCTAAGGCCCCGCCGAGAACAGCCTCGTTAGGCTGTGGACGTGCTGTACCCCGATCCCGAGCGGACACGCCTGGCAGTCCTCGGCTCCCCCATCGCGCACTCGCTCTCCCCCACGCTCCACGCGGCGGCCTACGCGGTCCTCGGGGTGCCGTTCACGTACGGGAGGCACGAGGTCGCCTCCGGTGGGCTCGACGCGTTCATCGCGGGGCTGGGTCCGGAATGGCGCGGCCTGAGCTTGACGATGCCGCTCAAGCGCGAGGTCCTGCCGATGCTCGACCGGACGACGCCGCTCGTCGACGAGCTCGGGGTGGCGAACACGGTCGTCTTCCGGCAGTCGGGGTCCACCGTGCTGCGGGCCGGCGCGAACACCGATGTCGAAGGACTCGTCCGCCCCGTCGAAGCCCTCGGACACGTGCCGGGCGAGGCGACCGTCCTCGGCGGAGGCGCCACGGCCGCGAGCGCCCTCACCGCGGCGGTCCGGCTCGGTGCGCGGCTCGTGCGGGTCTTCGTCCGCGACACCTCGCGGGCGGGATCGCTCGTCGCGCTCGCGGTGCGGCTCGGCGTCTCGCTCGAGGTCCTGCCGCTGACCGACCTGCCCGGCACCCGGCACGGCTTCGTCGTCTCGACGCTGCCCGGCGGTGCGGCGGACGACCTCGACCTCGTGCCGTCCGGCTCCGACGCCGTCCTGTTCGACGTGGCGTACGAGCCGTGGCCGACCGCGGCGTCCGAGCGCTGGTCAGGTGCGGGCGGTCGGGTGCTCAACGGACTCGACATGCTCGCCGAGCAGGCGATCGGGCAGATCCGGTTCTTCCTGACGGGCGACGAGGACCAGCTCCTGCCGGACGAGGCCACGGTCCGACGGACGATGCGCGCGGCGGTCGGGCTGCCTCCCGTCATCCACGCGTAGGGGCGACCCCGCCGCCGGTCAGGCCACGACGCCGTCCACGTAGAACCACCGGCCGCCCTCGCGGACGAACTCGCTCGTCTCCTCGAGCGTGCCCCGCTCGGTGTCGGATCGCCACCACGCGCGGAACGCGACCGTGCCCTGGGCGTCGAACGGGCCTCCAGACCGGGTCGACAGGATGTCCAACCGGGTCCAACGCTGCCCGTCGTCGAGCGTCAGCGACGACGGTCGCGTCCGCGGGTGCCACGTCAGCAGGAGGTACTCCGGGAGCCCGAGCGCGAACGCCGAGAACCGGGAGCGCATCAGGCGCTCCGCGGTCGGCGCCGCTGCCCCGCCGTGGAGGGGCCCGCAGCACTCGCCGTACGGGTTCCCGCTCAGGCAGGGGCAGCGAGCAGCGGCGTCGAGGGGCACGCCCGGCACGCTAGTCGACGAGGGACAGGGTGACGGTGATGTTGCCCCGGGTGGCGTTCGAGTACGGGCAGATCTCGTGCGCGCGCTCCGCCAGGCGTCCGCGCTGCTCGGCGGGCGTCGCCGGGGCGTAGACGTCGAGCTCGACCGCGAGGCCGAAGGCACCGGTTCCGTCGCCACCGATGCTGACCTCGGCCGAGACCTCGGCGCCCGTGGTGTCCAGGTCCAGCTCACGGCCCGCGGCGTGCAGCGCACCGAGGAAGCACGCGGCGTACCCGGCGGCGAACAGCTGCTCCGGGTTCGTGCCCTCGCCGCTGCCGCCCATCTCCTTCGGCGGACGGGTGTCGAGGTCGAGGCGGTCGTCCTCGCTGCGGACGTGACCGTCGCGTCCGCCTCCGGTGGCGTGGGCTGCTGCGGTGTAGACGATGTCGAGAGTCATGCCCCGAGGTCATCGTGCGCGTCTGGACGCTTGCTGGGCGTGCCCGTCCCCCCGCTGCCCGGCGAGCGCGGGACCGAGGGCGTCCGGGCGTGTCCGGCGTGCGCGCCGGTGGCGCTCGACCAGGTGGAGTACGACGGAGACGTGATCCGACTCGGGTGGGGCGTGTTCCGCGCGCAGGTGTGGCAGGTGGTCGACCGACGGCGCGTCCGCGGGTCGGGGCTGGTGGCTGCCGTGGTCGCCGTCATCGTCGTGGCGGGCCTGACGGCGCTGCAGCTCACCGTGGGCTGGACCGGCGCGGGCCCCGTCCGCACGGTGATCGCGATCGCCCTGCTGGGCCTGGCCTCGGCCCTGCTCGTGGTGGGGTGTTGGCGGACGGCGCTGCCGGTCGACCCCGCGGCGACCATCAACGGCAGGACGGTCCGGCCGGACTGGCAGCTCGCGGTGCGGTGGTCGGTGCAGCCGTACCTCGCCCGCACCATGCCGCCGATCAACCCCGACGACCGCGCCGCGATCCTGGCGGACACCCCGCTCCTGCAGCGTGGGCTGGTCCGTCGGCTGGTGCGGGCCGCTCCGCTCTTCGGTGCCCTCGGTCTCGCTGGTGCGGCCGTCGTGACCGCGGGCGTCGTGACCGGGTTCGCGGTGCCGTGGGCCTTCCTCTACCTCGTCACCCTGCCGGACATGCTCGTGCGGCTCGGGCGGGCGGAGCGAGCACGACTCGCGGCACTCGCGCTTCCGGACACGGCCGTTGCCGACGCGGCCGTGCCGCCAGCGGATCGGCGGCGGGAGCCGACCGGGTCGAAGGTGCGCCTGCCGGGCGAGTGAACACGCCTGTCGGTGGACCCGGGCACACTGGGCGCATGTGTGGAAGGTTCGTCGTCTCCGACACCACTGCTGACCTGCTCCCCGAGCTGATGGGCGAACTCGCCGTGCGGACGGAGCACGTCGACGAGGACACCGGAGAGGTGCACGCCGGCCTCGCCCCGAGCTGGAACGTCGCTCCGACGGACCCCGTGTACGCAGTCCGCCAACGGCACGGGGAACGCGAACTGCCCCAGATCAGCTGGGGCTTCGTGCCGAGCTGGTCGAAGGACTTCGTCAAGCAGCGCCCGAAGCCGATCAACGCCCGGATCGAGACGGTCGCTTCGAGCGGGATGTTCAAGCGGGCGTTCGCGACGAACCGGTGCATCGTCCCCGCGCAGGGGTACTACGAGTGGGTGGTGCGCGAGGACGGCAAGGAGCCGCACTTCGTGCACGAGCCCGGTGGCGCACTGGCCATGGCCGGCGTCGTCAGCGCCTGGCCCGACCCGACGAAGCCCGAGGGCGATCCGGACAAGTGGCGGCTGTCCCTCGCGATCATCACCCGCGACGCCCACGTCGCGCCGGGCGAGGTCCACGACCGGATGCCGGCGTTCCTGACGCCCGACGGGTACGACGACTGGCTCGGGAGCGACCTGCAGCCCGATGACCTGCTGGCACTGCTCGACCACGAGTCGCTCGCGGTCGCGGCCGGACTCGAGCAGTACGAGGTGTCCCGCGCCGTCAACAGCGTCCGGAACCAGGGGCCGCACCTCATCGAACGCGTGGCCTGAGGCCCGGACAGCACGACGCCCCGCAGCAGGACCGGGGTCCTGGCGGGGCGTGACGATGCGGTGGTGTCAGTCGAGCGTGGAGATCACGTCGGGGAGCAGCTGGTGCAGCCGCGTCGCGAGGCGGTCCTGGGCTTCCTCGAGCGTCCGGAAGTCGCCGACGTATTGGCCGAAGGTGTCGGACACGAAGTAGTGGTCGCCCTGCTTGTCGACCACGCCGCCGTAGTAGCCGCCGTAGTTCGCGGCCCAGAGTCCGGTGTCGGCCTTCGTCCAGGTAACGTGCGCGCGGGTCGGACGGCCGGTGGCGATGACGTCGGCTTCGATCTCGGCGATGACCTCGATCGTGGCGGTGTCGAGGGTCACTTCGCTCCGCTGGCGGCGGGTGTCGGTCATGCTCATGGTGCTGCTCCTCGGTGGGACGATCCTGTCCCCTGCTGCCGTGCTGTGCTGTTGTGGGTGCTGCGTCGTGCTCGTGGTGCGTCGTGCTCGTGGTGCGCGGCTCAACGGTGAGCCGTGGTGTCGTGCTGTCGAGCGGCCGGTGTGGCCGTTGCTCGCCGGCGTCGGTGCCGGCGAGACGTCATTCGACGGGTCGGATGACCGGCGGCAGCATGGTGTGCAGTCGGTCGGACAGGTTGGCCTGGGCGTCTTCGAGGGAGTCGAACTCGCCGACCACCAGGCCGAAGGTGTCCGAGGCGACATAGCGGTCGTCGTGCTTCTCGACGGTGCCGCCGAAGTGGGCGCCGTAGTTCGCGATCCACTCGCCGGGCTCGTCCTGCGTCCACGTCAGCCGTGCACGGGAGGCGCGGGACGGGAGTTCGACGACGGCGTCGAGGATCGCGATGGTGTCGACGGTCTCGTTGTCGAGCGTGACCTCGAGGGGCGTGTCGTTGTTGACGGTGGTGCTCATGTCGCTCTCCTTCGCGCTCCGGGGTACAACTGCTGACACCGAAACGCTAGGGGGTCGACGGGGTGCACCACCAGCGACGCCCGCCGATTCACGGGCTTCCCCAATGCGATCCACGCGGGAACCCAGTGTTTCCGCGGCGGTACGATCCGGCTTCGGGGTACACGTCCCCCGACGCCTGTGGCGTTTTGCGACCATCCCACAGCAGCCCGCCTTGCGGGGGCGACGCGGGCCTCCCGTCCGGTGGTTCGTCACCTGTCGACCGGTCTGGAGGCGCGACCCACTACCGTGACCTTCCGTGCGGGACGAGGACGAAGACCGGGGCGTGCGGAGCACGATCCGCGCTGCGGTCGTGCGCGGGACCGGTTGGTCCCACGCCGCGCGTCGACGCGGCGCGACGAGCGCGCACGCCACCGGCCGGAGCCGCCGCATCGCGGTCGGGATCGGCGTCGTCTACATCGTCGCGGTCCTGTTCATCGGGCTCTGGGGCAGCCCGGTCGACGCCGGGGTGGACCCGTTGTTGACCAGGGTGATCGCGGCGGCACAGCGGCACGGCGCCCCGCCCTGGGTCGACTACGCCACCGTCGAGTCGTTGTCGAACGTGGCGTTCTTCCTGCCGCTCGGGCTGCTCGTCGTGCTGCTGATGGGCGCCCGCTGGTGGTGGGCCGGTGCTGCTGCCGGCCTGGTCCTCAGCACGGCGATCGAGACGGCACAGGCGCTGTTCCTGCCGGCGCGGACCGCGACCATCGACGACGTCCTGGCGAACACCCTCGGGGCGACGCTCGGGGCCGTCATCGGCATCGTGGCGCTGGGCTGGGCAGCACGACGCCGGGCGACGCGCTGACGGAACACGCCGGCTTGCCTGACCGCCTGCCAGCCCTGCCCCTCGTCGGCGAGTCGTGAACCGGACCCGTCTCGGTGCAGCAGGAGTTCCCGTCGCATCACGCAGCCCTTCCGTCGACCATGAGCCACCGTCCGGGAACGACGGAACCCCCGGAGCAGGAGGCTCCGGGGGTTCCGTTGGTGATCCGAGCGTTACGCCGCGATCTGGTCGTCGCGCTGGCGACGGACCGAGGAGCGGACGACCAGCAGGCCGCCACCGAGGACGATCGCGCCGCCACCGATCCAGAGGGCGAGTGCGGAGATCGTGCCACCCGTGAAGGCGAGGGTGCCGTTCGTGCCGGAGCCGGTGCCCGCGGCGACCGCAGCGGCGTCAGCCGGCGCGATGGTGAAGCGGGCGAGGCCGACGACGCCGGAGGTGGCGCCGGTGGCGGTGAGGTTGTAGGTGCCCGAGGCGCCCTGCGGGAAGGTGACGCGGACGACGAGCGAACCGGTCGAGGAAGCCGTGTAGGCCTTCGAGACGGTCGTGGTCGGCAGCGCACCGAGGGTCACGGCGCCAGCGCCGGTCACCTGGACGTTGACCGTCTCGTTGTCCTGGAACGCACCATCGGTGAAGCTCACCGTGGCGACACCACCGGCAACGTAGCTGCCGGAGACAGAGACGTTCGAGTCGGGCGTGTAACCGGCGGCGTTGGCAGCGGCCGGCGTGGCGATGAGTGCGGCGCCAGCCAGCACGACCGCGACGATGAGCTTCTTCATGTGAGTTCCCCTAGTGATCTGATCCGTCAGCCCCTGACACCCAGAAACCGCGTCTTCGCGAACCGATCACCCAGGCCATGGTTGTAGCGAGCGCGATTGCGAAGTTGTCTCAATGTATCGGGATTTCCCAGGTTGTCATCATGTTTCCTGCAACGGGTGTGTTAACAGCGCGCAACGGAACGGTCACGGGTCGAGGCGCCCTCACGTGGTCAGCGGCGGCGTTTGTTGCACTGTGCTCGTGGAAAGCCCTGTCCACGGGCCGGTTCCGGCGGTGTGACCGTGTCTGACCAGCACCTGTCCGCTCCCTGTCCGGCCGTGCAGCTCCGGCAGGGACCCCCCGTTGTGGGGCACCACTCCCCTTGCGCAAATCGGAGCGTCACGCGCGCCGACCGTGCGTCCGCCGAGCGCGCACCCCTACCCTCCGGCGGCGGTGCGGGCGCAGGAGGCTCCGGCTGCGGCGCAGGCACAGGCGCGGGCGCGGGCGCAGGCAGAGGCGCTCGTCAGCCCGCGGGGACCGGAGCCGTGCAGTCGAAGGACAGCGGCTGCACCTCGGACTGCCGCACCCCCGGGGTGGTCACGGCCTGCACAGCGGCCTTCGCGTGCTTCGCATCCCCCAGGAACGCCACGCGGAACGTGGTGCTCTGCCCGGGGGTGAGCAGGGTGCGGAGTTGCACGACGGGGTGCTCACCGTCGGCGGTGGTCTGCACGCCCGCCGACTTGCCGTCCTGCGACGCCCCCAGGTAGATGGCGTTCGACGGGGCGTAGACGGCCACCAGGGTCTTCATGGTCCCGGGCATCGTGCCGAACATGCCGCCTCCGGTGACGTACGCGGGCAGGCTCGTGGCGGCGTCCGCCGGTGCGGCGTTCTTGAGCGTGACCTGCACGACCGAGGTCGGCCGCCCGTCCTTCCGGCACACGGACGTCCCGACGGAGACCGTGCGGTCGAGGTAGTAGTCCATCTTCGAACCGGTGCCGTCGTTCAGGTACACGCCGAACTCCCGCGTGGCCGTCGTCACGGTCGGCAGCTCGCCCGCGATGGCCGTCCCGGTGATGCGCCGCTGCTCGGTGGGCGACGCGCTCCAGAGCTTGAGGCGCCCCTCGCTGACGCCCTCGGTGAGCGCCGCGACGAACTGCTTGGTGTCGAAGCCGCCGGTGGACACGCGGTCGAACACCGCCTTCGCGGCCGAGGCGAAGAACAGGTCCTGCACGGCGGGGTCCGGGTACTTCACGTACGCGTCGCTCAGCAGCAGCTGCACCGCGTTGGCGGACGACAACGTCTCGCCGGTGGGCAGCTGGACGGGTCCGGTCGCCTTGAGCAGGTAGCCGAGCGTCACCGGGTCCATGGTGAGCACGCCGTCGACCTGCTGGCCGTACTTCCGCTTCCACATCTCGCGGGCGAGCTGTGCGGACACGTCGAAGCGCGGGGTGAGGGTGACGTCCTGCATGTACTGCCCGGTGATGTCCCCGTAGAGCGAGCGGGTGTCCGCGGACAGCGGCAGCACCGGGGACGGGAACTCCCCGAACGCGCCACCCGACGACTGTTGCGCCAGGTGGATGGCACCGTCGTCGACCTGGAGGCGCGCCACGGCTCCCGGGATCCCCCCACCTGCGCGGAGCTCCGCGTTGTTCTGGAACAGCAGCAGGTAGTTCCGGGTGCCGTCGTGCCCGAGCATGGCCGGGGCGAGCTGCACGATGCGGTTCGCGGAGTCCGCCTGGGTGGCGGCGGACGCAGCGGCGTTCCGCAGCTGGTTCACCGCGCTGGTGACGGGCGACAGGGTGCCGCTCGTGTCGATCCCGTCCGCATCGCGCTGTGCACGCTGCAGGGTCGTCGTCGCCCGCTGCACCGCGGGCTGCGCCCGCTCGATGGGCGCGAGGTCGATCTTCCCGTTCTTCGGGGCGAACGCGTTCTTCCCGAAGTCCCCGACCACCGAGGACACCGGGGCGACGGCGTTGCGCGCGATGTCGTCGACGACACCCGACACCTGCCGGACCGCGCGGAGGTTCGCGCCGAAGAACGGCACGTACTCGGCCGCGCCCCAGACCGGGTCCCCTGTCAGCGACCGAGCAGAGTCGGCCGATCGTTCGAGGCGCTTCGCCGTCGCCTGCGCGCCGGCGGTGTCACCGCCGGTCAGCTGGGACCGGAGGGTGCCGACGTACCCGACGGAGTCCTCGAGCGCGCGTTTGGCGAGCAACCCACGGATGCCCACCCACGCCACGGCGAGGACGAGCAGGACGACGATGGCGAGGACGACCCACAGGACGATCCGGGCCCTGGACCCCCGGCGTACTGCAGTGTGTCCCGACTCGGGCAGGTCGGACATGCGTCAACCCTAGGACTGCTCGTCTTCGATCCGGCTGCTCACTGCCTGAGCGAGTCCACGTGTGCGCGGTACCAGTCGATCGTCGTGCGCAAACCGGCCTCCAGCCCGATCCCGGCCGTCCACCCCGCGTCGGCGAGCTTCGACACGTCGAGCAGCTTCTGCGGGGTGCCGTCCGGCTTCGAGGTGTCCCAGACGGTCTCCCCCTCGAACCCGACGATGCCTGCGATGGTCTCGGCGATCTCCTTGATCGTCACGTCGGAACCCGTCCCGACGTTGACCTGGTCGGGGCCGTCGTAGTGCTCCAGCAGGTGCAGGACGGCAGCCGCCATGTCGTCGACGTGCAGGAACTCGCGTCGCGGCGTGCCGGTCCCCCAGTTCTCCACACGCTCGGCGCCCGACTGCGCGGCCTCGTCGTACCGGCGGATGAGTGCCGGCAGGACGTGCGACCCCTGGGGCGAGAAGTTGTCGCCCGGCCCGTACAGGTTCGTGGGCATCGCGGAGATCCACGGCAGGCCGTGCTGTCGACGGACGGCCTGGACCTGCATGATGCCGGCGATCTTGGCGATCGCGTAGGCGTCGTTCGTCGGCTCGAGGTGCCCGGTGAGGAGCGCGTCCTCGTGGATCGGCTGCTCGGCGAACTTCGGGTAGATGCACGAGGACCCGAGGAACACGAGTCGCTCGACGCCCTGCTCGACGGCGGCGTCCATGACGTTGACCTGGATCTGCAGGTTCTCGCTCAGGAAGTCGTGCGGGTAGGTGTTGTTCGCCATGATCCCGCCGACCTTCGCCGCGGCGAGCACCACGTACTGCGGCTGCTGCTCCGCGAAGAACGCGAACACGGCGGCGCGGTCCTTCAGGTCGAGCTCCTTCGAGCTCCGCCCCACCAGGTCGGTGAAGCCCTCCTGTTCCAGCTTCCGCCAGACGGCAGACCCGACGAGCCCGCGGTGGCCGGCGACGTAGACGCGACCGGACCGGTCGAGCGGACCCGGGGTGAACTCGATGTCGGCCATCAGGCTTCCCAACTCTTGAGCGAGACACGGTCGATCCAGGGGCTGCCCTCGTGCTCGAGCGCTTCGATGTCCGCGTCGACCATGATGCGGGCGAGTTCGGCGGTGTCGACCGTCGCCTCCCAGCCGAGCTTCTCCTTCGCCTTGGAGGCGTCGCCGACCAGGGCGTCCACCTCGCTCGGGCGCAGGTAGCGTTCGTCGAACCGGACGTGGTCCTCCCAGTTCAGACCGGCGTGCGAGAACGCGGTCGACAGGAAGTCCTTCACGGTGAAGTCGCCACCGGTGGCGAGCACGAAGTCGTCCGGCTCGTCGACCTGCAGCATCCGCCACATGCCCTCGACGTACTCGGCCGCGTAGCCCCAGTCGCGGATCGAGTCGAGGTTCCCGAGGTACACGTGGTCCTCGATGCCGGCCTTGATCCGCGCCACCGCGCGGGTGATCTTGCGCGTGACGAAGGTCTCACCGCGTCGGGGCGACTCGTGGTTGAACAGGATCCCGTTGACGGCGAACATCCCGTACGCCTCGCGGTAGTTCCGGGTGACCCAGTAGCTGTAGACCTTCGCCGCCCCGTACGGCGACCGCGGCCAGAACGGCGTCTCCTCGTTCTGCGGCGGTGGCGTCGCACCGAACATCTCGGACGACGACGCCTGGTAGAAGCGCGTGTGGATGCCGGACATCCGGACGGCCTCGAGCATGCGCATGGCACCGACGCCGGTGACGTCACCGGTGTGTTCCGGCTCGTCGAACGACACCCGCACGTGCGACTGCGCCGCCAGGTTGTAGACCTCGTCGGGCTTCAGCTCGCCGAGCAGGCTCACGAGCCGCGCACCGTCGCCCAGGTCCCCGTAGTGCAGGAACAGCTTGGCGTCCGGGTTGTGCGGGTCCACGTACAGGTGGTCGATCCGCGACGTGTTGAACGTCGAGGCCCGACGGATCACCCCGTGCACCTCGTACCCCTTGCGGAGGAGCAGCTCGGCCAGGTACGAGCCGTCCTGGCCGGTGATGCCCGTGATGAGTGCGCGCTTGGTCAATCGATTCCCCAGAGCTTCTATCGAGAGCGAGGGGTCGGCTTCGAGCCAGTCCCCCGGACGGCAAGTGCAGTCAGAACCTGAGCGTAACGCGCTAGTGCCGCATCTTCGGTCAGATGCGAGCGCCGGAAGAGCTGTCCACGTGCACCGAGACGTTCCGCGGCGGACAGATCGGAACCGAGCGCTTCTGCCCCCTCCAACAACGCTGAAGGGTCCCCCGCAGGGACAACCACACCTCCGCCCGAGGTCAGGACCTCGCTCTCCGTGATGCTTCCTGCGTCAGTCGCCGCGATCACCGGTCGGCCCGAGCTGAAGTACGAGGTCAACTTGCTCGGCACCGCCATCGTGGCAACGCCGGGCTTCTCGTTGACGAGGAGGATGTCCGCCGCGGCCATCGCCGCCTGGTACCGGTCCTCGTCAAGCGCCTCGAGGAATTCGACGGAGCGGATCCCTTCTGCGGCGTGCTGCAAGCGCGACCGTTCGCTCCCGCCTCCGAGCAGGACGAACCTGACTGCACTTCCCCTCTCATCGGCCAGCCGGGCAGCATCGACAACGTTCTCGAGCCCCTGCTTGACACCCAGGTTTCCGGCGTGGAGGACGACGACATCGCTGGAGTTCCAGCCGAGGGCCTCCCGGGTGGCGGCACGGTCGACGACCTCGATCTCGGGCAAGTGCGTCCAGTTCCTCACCACGGCGATCTTGCTCGCAGGGACGTGAAGCCGGTCCATGAGGACGTCGGCCGATCTTTCGTGGATCGCGACCACCCGATCAGACGCGCGCAGGATCCGACCTTCGAGGGCGTGCATGAGGCGCGCCGTCAGCTTGCCGCCCTGGGCAGTCTCCTCGATGCCGAGGGTGTAGATGTCCTGCACCCAGAGCGCCACCGGAACGCGCCGGATCCCGCACTTGGCTCGCAACACCCCGAACATCGCCGCGAAGAGACCAGGAGAGACCAGGACGACGACGTCAGGTTTCCCCCATCGCGCCACGACGGATCGCACTCCGAAGGACAGTTCTGAGATCAGACGGCGATAGCCACGGGGATTCCGCGGGACGTAGTGAAGCTTCCGATCGACCCTGACGCCCGTCCCCGCCGACGAGCTCGCCCAACCGACGCCACTCTCCGGAAGTCGCCACGACGGGTAATGCGGGTACGTAGTGATCACTCGCGTCATCCACCCACGCTGCTGGAGCCCCTCAGCGAGCGAACCCGTGTAAGGCGCGTTTCCGGTTGCTTCTGGGGTGTAGTTCAGCCCGACGATGGTCACTGTCAGCGGCATCGGCACCCGCGCAGCGTAGCAGCGCAGGTGTTATGCGAAAGCAAGGGGCGCGGCTAGGCTTCCGCCATGTCGCTCCTGCTCCCGCTGCTGGCGAGCGTTCCCGTTCCGGTGCGTTTCCGGTGGCGTGTGCTGCGGATGGCCGGACTCGACACGGCAGTCGCCGGGATCGAGCGATCGGTCTCCTTCTGGAATCGGAAGGTCACGATCGGACCCGGCAGCTACGTCAACCGGGGAGTGAAGTTCGAGGGGGCTGGCAAGATCGAGCTCGGCTCGCACGTCGCAATCGGTCCGGACGCATTGATCCTGACGTCGACGCACGAGATCGGCCCTTCAGAGTGGCGTGCGGGATCGGGAACACCGCGCGTCGAACCGGTGACCATCGGCGACGGAACGTGGATCGGGGCCCGGGCGACCATCCTGCCTGGAGTGACGATCGGCCGAGGGTGTGTGATCGCCGCCAACGCCCTGGTGCGCGAGGACTGCCCTGACAACACGTTCTGGGCTGGTGTCCCTGCTCGGATGAAGAAATCGCTTCCTTGAGACCGCACGTTGCGATGGCCGCTGTCCGTGAGCACACGACCAGGGGCCCGCAGCGCTGGATGGAGAACTTGTGCCGACCCCAGTGATCCCCCTGGCCGATGCACCCGGCGAACGCAGCACGTGGAACAGACCGTTCCCGGTCGTGCTCCTCTGGGCTGTCGCGGAGTTGCTGTTCGTCTACAACCCGTGGCAGATCAGCTCGGCGCTGCGGGCATTCGTTCTCCGCTCCTTCGGCGCGCGCATCGGGGATCGCGTGATCATCAGACCGCGGCTGCGCGTGCGTTTCCCGTGGCGGCTCTCAGTAGGAGATGATTGCTGGATCGGCGAGGGCGTGTGGATCCACAACCAGGACGACGTGATCATCGGGAGCAACGTGGTCGTCTCTCAAGAGACCTTCATGACCACGGGCAGCCATGCACATCGCAAAGACATGTCCTTGATCACCCGGCCGATCCGCATCGACGACGGCGTCTGGATCACCTCCCGCTGCATGATCCTCGGCGGCACCCACATGCGAACGTCCTCGCTCGCCGCACCGATGTCGGTCGTGGCCGGAGAGGTTCCGGAGAACACGATCGTCCGCGGGAATCCGGCGCAGGCGATCGGCACACGATTCAACGACGGTGGAGTGCGAAGCAAGTGACCCTAGATCGTCCCTCCCAGAGCGTCACGGTTTGGATCCACGGAGGTCTCGGGAACCAGCTCTTCCAACTCAATCGCGCGCTGCTCGCGACCTCAGATGGACCGAGCAAGCTGCTGGTCGCGAACGCGAGCTTTGCCAAGGACCGGCTTCGTGATTTCGAGCTCGACCGGATCGTGCCACCTACGGCATCACTCACGGCAAAAGAAGCATCGAGGATCGGACTCCCGTACACGCGGCTCGGCACGAAGCGCCGGCGTTCCCTCCGCGGCAAGGTCCGTTTCCGATTCGAGGGGGACGATCCAGCTGCGGAGCTGTTCCGCCCGGGAACGGTCAGCGTCGGGTTCTTCCAGGACGAGGCGAGCCTCGCACTTCCGACCTCGCCCGTCTGTGAGCGTTTGGCGAGCACCGAAGTTGAGGACCCCGGGAAGGCTCGCATCGCGTCGGGCCGCCCAGTGTTGCACGTGAGGCGGGGCGACTACGCGACATCAGCCAGCGCGAGAAAGTCGTTTGGGTACCTGACACGGGCCTACTACGAGGCCGCCTGCGCTCTGCTCGAAGTGCGGCTGGAAGACTGCGTCATCTTCACGGACGACCCGCAGAGTGTCGCGGAGGAGTTCGAGGTCGACCCTGCCCAGATCGTCGGCCCCGAGGACCTCGCTTCTCCGCTGGACAACATCAAGATGATGGCCACAGCGAGCGCGCTCGTCATCCCGAACAGTACGTTCTCATGGTGGGCCGCTGAAACCTCCAGAGCACCCGTCGTCGCACCACAAACGTGGTTCTTCGACCGTCCCGCGAACTTGCGGCGGGATCGGTGGTTTGCCGTGGCGAACGCGTGACTCGGTTCCGCGCGCTCTCAGCGCTCGGCTGGCTCCCGGCGAGCCAGGCGGTCGTGCTCATCGTGTCGCTGACGACGTTCGCGATTCTCTCCCGACTGATCGGCCCGGTCGCCTACGCCCAGTTCGCGGTGCTGGCGTTCGTCTACACGATCTGCGCGCTCGCGACCGACCTGTCGGCAATGGGTTACTTACTCGTTCACGGAGACACGCCTCACCATCGACGAGCCGCCTGGAAGAGTGCGCTCACGAGTGCAGCGTGCGGTCTCGTGATCCTCCTGATCGCGCTGCTCGCGCTGTCCTTCGCCCCGTTGCCGCAGGGGCCCCCTGGTCCCGTCAACATGGCAGTCCTCGGCACGGGTCTCGTGACACAGGCACTGGTGCAGCCGCTCCGTGGCCGCATGATGATCGGCCGGTCCTATGCCCGGATTGCGACGAGCGACGTCATCGCCACCGTGATCGCCTATGGAATCACCGTTGCGATCGCCACCAGGAGCGCGTCGGTCACTGTCCTCTGCGTTCAACTGGCTCTCACGTCCTTGCTTCGTCTGGTCATCTTCGCCGCCCTCAGTCCACGCAACAGCAGGGGGCCGCGCACGTCTGTCAAGAGTGACCTGCGGGATGGGCTCTCGACGTCGGTCGACCCCTTCCGCTACGGACTCCAGGTCATGCCACTGAACGTCGCCTCCTACGCCAGCCGGTCGATCGATTCCGGCATCCTCCCCCTCATCCTGCCTGCCACCGCGGCCGCGACGTACTCTCGGTCCTACCAGCTGATCGTCACCCCGATCACGCAAGTCCAGCTCTCGCTCGGGGGCGCAATCGTCGAGCGGCTTGCGCGGCACGAGAGCAGCACTCCAGAGGATCGAACACGGTTCGACAAGCGCCTGTGGACCGCCCTACACGCGTTGACCTTCACAGCCGCGCTCGTCCTGTCAGTCTCGGCCTCACTCATCCAGAAGGTCTTCTTCGGCCCGGGCTGGTTCCACGTTGACCTGATGGTCGCGTCAATGGCAGCCCTCCTCCCGTCCTTGGCGCTCAGCAGCTACATGTCGTGGAAGCTTCAGATCCGAGCGGACTTCCGGCACTCGATCGTCAATCTCGTCGTGTTGATGCTGGTCCCGTTCTTGGCAATCCTCCTTGCCGCGATTGCAGGGACTACAGGAGCTGTGATCGGCCTCATCGTCGGCGCGCTCACACAGGCCGGGTGCCTTGCGGTGCTCCATCGAAAGTTCCTTCCGGTGTCCCTACGAGCAGCACTCGCGCAGATTGCTATCGAGTGGCTGGTACTCGCCGCACTCGTGTTCGTCCGACTCCTCTGACGGCTAGTTCCCGCTCGCGAGCGGGAACGCCCAGGGCATGTTCAAGAGTCGCTCCACCCTCTGTCGGTCGGTAGGGCGCTGCAGCTCGTCCAGCAGTTGAGTAGCGCGGCTCCGGAGCTCCTCGTTGGACGAATTCGATGCACGCGGTATCCCCAAAGACATCCCGAGTCGATCCCAGGATCGGAGCAGTGCTCGGTTCTCTCGGACCTGTCGCTCATACCCGACGCGCGCCGTCGCCTGACCCTCGTGATGGCGATAGGCGACGGTTGGCCAACTCGAGAATCGGATCCGCGCACCGTCCGCAGCGAGTCGAACCCACAGTTCGTAGTCTTCAGCGGGCCCGTGCACATACGTCCCGGCGCCGTTGAGCGCATCACGGCGCGCGATCATGGTCGACTGCGGCAGCGGATTCAGGATGAACAGCGCCAACGGAACCGCATCTGTGGAGAGCTGAGCGGGCCGCGGGACGTGCGGCCGACGTCCACGACCGAACCTGATGATCGGCGCAAACAGGAGGTCCACGCCGTCCATGCGCTCCTCGTAAGCGAAGAACCTGTTGGGAAGGGTCACGTCGTCCGCGTCCATCGCTGCGACGAACTCGCTGTCCGTCGCCCCGATGAGGATGTTCCGGGCAGCTGCGGCGCCGACGTTCAGCCCGTCCCCGCCGAGTAGACGGACCCGCCGATCATCGCGAGCCAACCGGTTCGCGACCTCGGCGGTGTCGTCCGAGCTGGCGTCGTCGTACACCAGGATTTCCGAGTCCCGGGGTAGCGCGCGCAGCGTCGAGCGGACGGCTGCCTGCAGCGTTGAACCAGCATTGTGCGCCGGCATCACGACGGTGATCCTAGGCACGATGCCCTCCGAGGACGCGCGCAGGGATGCCTACAGCGGTCGCCCCGGCCGGCACGTCTCGGATCACGACGGAAAGGCTTCCGAGGGTTGCACCATCCCCGACGACGATCGGGCCGAGAACCTGAGCGTAGGCGCCGAACACGACACCGTTCCCCACGAGGGGTACGCCGCCCTTCTCGTGCCGCTCACCGACCGTGACGCCGTGGCGCAGAACACAGTCGGTCCCGATCTGAGCCTGAGGATGGATGATGATCCCGCCGAAATGATGGATCATCAGGCGCGGCCCGATGTCGGCCGTCCGGGGCAGATCAATCCCGGTAGCGAGGCGAACCACGCTGTAGAGACCGAAGTGCACGACGTGCCGAAACTTTCCGACGACCGACTTGTCCCCGACCGTGGAGCGCCCGTATCGGTACACGCGGACGGCCCAGTAGCTCGGCTGGAGCAGCCACGGGAATGGGCCGTACAGCGCCCGCTCCGTCGCCTTCGCCGCCGCGTTCGGATATGAGGGCATCGTTATCTCCTCGCCAGAATCTGCCGGTATCGTCTGCTCGCGACATGGCGCAGTCTGCTGACGAGCCGAAGCGGCAGCGCGGTCCGGAGGATCTCTCTCTGCACGACCCCGGCCTGCTCACCAATGAGCCTCGCGTGTTCGTTGGAAACGCCGTCCAGGTGGAACCGCGCGACCGGGAGAGAACTACGAGCGAACGGCACATCCCGCGCGTAGAGGTCCGCAGTGAACGCGTAATCAGCAACGATTCCGAACCGACGGTCGTACCGAGCGGCACCGATACCCGCGAGCGGGTAGAAGATCGCCTGATGTGAGGTCGGCAGAGCGTGCCACATCGATCGTGGAGGACGACTCGACCGCGCTCTGTCGACCGTACGGCCTGCCAGGACGTAGTCCGCGAGCACGACGCTTCCTTGGTTGCCCGCAAGCACTCCCCGGAGGGCGGTCCAGTCGGTCAACGCTTCGTCCCCGCCGTTCAAGAACCAGACGTGACCACCATGAACGCGATCGAGACCCTTGTTCATCGCGTCGTAGATCCCTTCATCCGGCTCCGAGATGAGGACAGCGGCAGGCGTCCACTCTCCGACGAGGTCGCGGGTGGCGACGCTCTCGCCTCCGTCCACGACGACGACTTCGAGATCGTCGCCGGCGACGTGGACGAGCTCCGTCAGAGACGCCAGAGTGCGCGCGAGCCCGTCATCGTCGTTGTAGGTGATTGTGACGATCGAGAGCGTGGTCATTCCGAGGGGTCTCGATTCCGAGAGGTTGAGTCGCGTGTGGCACACGGTGAACAGCGAAGAGCAGCCAGAGCATCAAGAGGTATTCGGGAAGCATCACACCCCCGGAGAAGAACAGACTACCGACGGCCCATACCGCGACGAGCGCCCGTCCGGGCTGGCTGGCCCGATGGGCGACCACCACGCGACGGCCGACCCAGGCCAGCAACCCCAGGCATCCGATGACTCCGATCCATCCGAAGTAGAACACAAGCACGTAGAACCCGTTGTCCAACGAGTCTCCGGTGGAAGCTCCGTTGAGAATGCCGTAGTCGGCGACCGTGTTCCGCAACGATCCGAAGGGATGCCCGAACGGAAAGTGCACCAGCGTGTCACTGAGAATCCGCAACGGGCCGACAAGCCGGTAGTACGCGCTCGACCCGGCCGTGAACGTCGAATCGAGTCGACCGGCGAGGTACGGCACTGCGACGATCCCCGTCAGGAGGAGGCCCGCGACGGCAGGAAGGCGCCAGCGACTTCGACTAACGATCAAGGCGACCGCGGCCACTGCTGCGAACACGAGGAGGCCCGTCGCGGATCGGACCGCGAGCAAGCCAACGGACCCCAATATCCAGGCCGCGACGGCATGCCGTTTCACGACGACGAGCCCGACCGCGAGCGTTCCGATGACGAACGCGGCGTAGGAGGGCTCGAGGTAGAACGCCGCGGCCCGTGGAATCGGATTGAACTCCAGGTGCGGATCGTACTGGTACAAGTACTGATGCTGGCCAAAGAGGTTGAACCAGGCGAGGCTCCCACGCGATCCGGTCAGTACCTGAATGACAGACAGCAGGGTGACCACGATCAGGGCCAGGAACATCCCTCTGATCGCCGCTGGTACGAATGCGGGACGCACCGTCGACTGCGAGAACTGCGCAACGAAGAACGAGCCGAGGACGAAGAGTCCGAACGTCCCGAAGAACGACCCGTAACCGTCGCGTATGGACGGAGCGACGATCTGCACCAACGCGTTCGGTACGCAGACGATCGCAAAGGTCAGGATCAGCCTGGGGACCGCCACCCTCGTCGAAGCCACACACAGTAGGGCCAACCCGATGAAGACCCCGATGGTCACCGGGTAGTTCCCGAACTCGCCGATCTGGAAATGCTGGAAGACGACGAGCCCGACAGTGAGGATCGTTACCAGGGCGCGGTACAACGCTTGGCTCACGGCAACATCTCTCGGTACAGCGACGCGTACTCAGCGGTCATGCGCTGAGGGTCGAAGAGCGTATCAGGCAACGTGTCGGCTGTCGTCGGCTCGCTCGGCTGGTCCAACACACCTTCCCACTCGTCGTCTGCGACGAGCACTCGGACGCGCTCGTCCGCTTCGAACTCCCTCGCCGCTGGCGATGGGCTGGCGATCACCCGCAAGCCAGCGGTCAGCGCTTCCGCGATGGTCAACGGGTAGTAATCGACCTTCGAGAAGAACAGCAAGTGCGAATGGTCCCGCATGATCCGGACCATCTCACTACGGTCCTGAACGGCGGGGAGGTGCAGAGCGCCCACGATCGGCTCGGCCAGCCTGTCGCCCACAACCGTCACCCGGCCAGGCACCTTCCCTGCGAGCGTGCGCAACATCGGGAGATCGACCTTCACCGGATCGCGGAGATCCCGGCTCATGAACAGGTAGCGAGGTTCGACGTCGTCCCGCTCCTCCTTCGGTGATGACTGCACCGCGTCCCAGAATGCGCCGTCCACCGCGTTCGTGATCACCCTGACGTCCCGGAAGCCCGCGGTCCGCATCTCGCCCGCGAGCCATTCGGCGCATGCGACAACGCGCGCATCGCTGGCCAGCCCGAGGTCCTCGAAAGCTTGTCGTCGTCGCGTGAACTGCACCGCTGCCCGGTCAAGCGTGGCAGGCGGGTAGGCCTCGAGATGCGGACACGGGTCGCACCCGGTCTTCCACCCGTCGCAAGCACCGGGTTGCGCACACCGGCCCGTCATGAGCCACTGATCGTGCATCGTCCACACGACCGGCTTCGCCTCCGCCGCGAGCATCTTCATCAGGCCGGTCGGCGGCATCATGTAGCTGTGCACGGCATGGAGGTGGACGATGTCTGCTGACCTGATCGCCTCTCGCAGTGCGGCCAACCGGGCTCGACCAGGAGCAACGACTTCTTCACCTCGCATTCGGTGCGCGATCATGTTGACCGCGGCTGCCGGTCGGCTGGTGAGTCGAAGCGCGTCGTACTCGTCCTCGAGCGGTGAAGCGGCTCCCGAAGGCCCGTACCCGTAGGCCATGGCGCTCTCGAAGCCATGTGTTGGCAGCGAGTCATGGAGCGTCCGCGCCACGCCGCTGGCACCGCCCTCGCTCAAGCGGACGTTCACTTGCAGGACCTTGGCTACCACGCATCCTCCTCTCTCGACATCGCACCAACCGACGTCCACTCGCCGATCAGCGATTGATCAGTAGGCCCCGGTTGGGCTCATCACAGCCCGGAACGTCTTCCAGAGGATCAGGAGATCCCCGATGATCGACCAGTTCTCGACGTAGAACAGGTCCAGCCGTACGGAGTCCTCCCACGACAGATCCGACCGCCCGCTCACCTGCCACAATCCCGTCATTCCGGGCTTCACGAGGAAGCGGCGGTGCACATGCTGGTCGTACCGCTCGACCTCTCGTGCGAGCGGCGGACGCGGTCCGACGAGGGACATCTCTCCCAGGAGGACGTTGAAGAGCTGCGGAAGCTCATCGAGGCTGAACCGACGCATTGTCGCTCCGACGCGGGTCACACGCGGATCGTCCTTCATTTTGAAGAGCACGTCGTTCCCGGCGGCTCGGTCGAGCTGACCGAGTTCCTGCAGCCGCTCCTCCGCGTCCGTCACCATCGACCGGAACTTGACCATGTGGAACGTCTTGCCGTTCAACCCCACCCGCTCCTGCCGGAAGAACACCGGGCCGACCGACGTCAGCTTCACCGAGAGCGCCAAGACCACCAGGACCGGTGAGGTCAGCACGATCAGGAGAGCCGAGCTGACGAGGTCGAACGCGCGCTTCGAGTACAGCTTCCGACCCGAGTACGTGGGCGTCTCGACGTGGATGAGCGGTAGGCCCTGCACTGGACGGGTGTGGATGCGCGGTCCACCGATGTCGGTCAGGCTCGGAGCGACGACGAGGTGCTGGCGACCGGGTTCGAGGGACCAGCTGAGCTCCCGGACGCGCTCTGGGGGAAGGTCGTCCGAGCTGGTGATCACGACAGTGTCTGCCCCGGTCACTGCCAACGCCGCCGCCACGTCGCCGAATCCGCCGTGGCTCAGCAATGACGTTCCGGTGAGCAGGCCCCGCGTTCCGTCCGCGACCGTGGCGCCCACGACGCGGTAGCCGGCCTCGGGCAACCGCCCGAGCTCACGCGCGATGTGCACGACACTCGCGGTGGAGCCGACCAGCAACACCTTCGCGGAGTACGCGCCGTGCTTGCGCTGCGCGACCAACCACTGTCGCCACATCCACCGGGACAGCAGCAGCACCAGGATCCCGATCGGGAAGGCGATGAGCACGTACCCGCGCGCCAGGTCGACGTGCAACAGGAACGCGGCGATCGCCAGCGCGCCGAACACGCGGATGCTGGAGTCGGCGACCAGGCGGTACTCGGTGCTCCCGACGCCGATGACCCGGTCGCCGCGGGTGTCGTAGAGGGCGAGCGCGCTCATCCACACGATGATCACGACGATCGAGATGCCGAAGTAGCTGAGCCGCACGTCTGCGGTGTTCGTCGCGAGGTTGGAGTCGAGCCCGAGCCAGGCGATCTGCGTCCCGAACACGACCCAGACGAGCGCGAGCAGATCGGTGAACACGACGCCGCGCGAGTACCGCCGACTCCACGAATCTGCCGGCGGGGTGCTCGGACCGGCATGCGCAGCGCCGCTGGTGCGCGCCTGGGACGGCATCACCACGACTTCCCGCCGTCCCCCGACACGTGCACCACGTCACCGGCCCAGGCCCACACGGCCTGCCCGGCCCGGTTGATCGTCACGGGCCCGTCGGTGGCCGCCGCCGACCAACAGCCGATCGACGTGACGGTCGACGACGCGGTCACGCCGGTCGCCGGCATGGTGGCGATGTCGACACCGTCGCAGCCCACCGCCCCGACGCGCGCGATCGTGTATGCGTTCCCGTCGACCCCGAGAGAGCGGACGCCGGTGATGGGCACCCGCACCCAGGCGTCGGTCCCGCTGCGCCAGTCGAGCGCGTCGCCGCAGACGACGACGGACGTGTGCTGCCCCTGGAACGCCTGCACCGGGTCGGCGCAGGGCGCCGGGACGGTCCCCGTGGACAGGACGACGCCGCCGTCGGCGAGTCCGGCGCCTGCGGCGCCGGCCGCTCCCGCCGTCCAGGACGCCGCGTCGTCCGTGCTGGTGCGCGTCGTCGTCTCACATCCGTCGCCGATGCCGGCGACGATCGAGAGCGACGAGCTGGAGGCACGGATCGCGATGAGCGACCGCACGTCGGACCCGAGGTGGACGGCCTTCCACGTCGCTCCGGCGTCGGTGCTGCGCTCGAGGACCGGTGCGTCACCGCCGCAGCGCCCACTGGAGGCCCGCCATGCCTCCGTCGCGTCGACCGCGGACAGCAGACGGCGGCCGGACGCACCGCTGGTCGCGGTCTGCGCACCGGCGTTCGCGGTCGGGGTCGCGCCCGGGTTCGCCGCCGGGGTCGACGTCGGCTTGCTGCCCGGCGTGCGGGACGGCACCGGCGCGCTCGAGTACGTCGGGATCGGTCCGGCCGGTCGGCTGTGCTCGGCTCCGGTGCGACCGAGGGCGAGCGCGACGAGCACGACGTCGACGACGACGAGCGCCACGATCACGACGGCGACCCACGTCAGGGTCGTCCGTGTCGCAGGCCGCCCGATGCGTCGGGTCCGTCGTCGCACGTCCATGGGGCGGTCCTCAGCGGTCGGCGCGACGCAGGACGCCGGCCTTCTTCCCGCTGCGCTTCGGCGACGCCACCTTGGTGGGTTCCTCGGTGTCGAGGCCGTACCCGTAGCCGTACCCGTAGCGGCCGTAGCCGTACGCGCCCGGGCCCTTGATCGGCATCATCGTCATGACGAAGCCGGCGATCGGGGCGCCGACGTTCTCGAGCGACGACACCGCACCGGCGAGCTGCCCCTTGTGGGTCTTGCCCGCAGCGACGGCGATCATCGCGCCGGACGCCTTCTTGGCCAGGATCGCGGCGTCGGTGACGGGCAGTAGCGGCGGGGCATCGAAGAGCACGTAGTCGAACTCGCGCTCGAGCCTGCGGATGAGCTCCTCCATTGCCCGGGAGCCGAGGAGTTCCGACGGGTTGGGCGGGATCGGACCGGCGGGCAGCACGACCAGGTTGCCGCGGCCCCAGGGCTGCGCGACGTCCTCGAGCTCGGCACGCCCGATGAGCACGTCCGTGAGTCCGGAGTTCCCCTCGATCTCCATGTACTCGGCGACCCGCGGGCGGCGCAGGTCGGCGTCGATCAGGATCACGCGGAAGCCGGCGCTGTCCAGCGCGATCGCAAGGTTGGCGACCGTGGTGCTCTTGCCCTCGGACTGCACCGACGAGGTCATCACGAAGGTGCGGGATCCGGTCCCGATGTCCAGGAACTGCAGGTTCGTGCGGAGCGTGCGGAACGACTCCGCGCGGGGGCTCCGCGGGTCGACCTGCACGATGAGGGGCCGTTCGGACGCCTTGCTGTCGTAGGCGATGCCGCCGACGACGGGCTTGTCGCTGATCTTCGCGACGTCGTCCTCGGTGCGGACCCGGTTGTCGAGCGTCTCACGCAGCACGGCGATCCCGACGCCGAGCGCCAGTCCGACGAGCAGTCCGAGCGCCACGTTGACGGGCACGTTCGGGCTGACGGGCTTCTCGGGGACCTCGGCCTGCTTCACCCGGGTGAGCTTGACGGTGCTCGACCCGTTCGCGTCCGTCGCCTCGATGCTCTGCACGACGTTCGTCAGGCTCTGCGAGGTCGCGTTCGCGATGTCCGCGGCACGGACCGGGTCGGTGTCGTTGACCGAGATCGAGATCAGGGTTGTGCTCGTCGGCGCGGTCGCGGTGATCTGCGACGCGAGCTGGTCCGCGGTGACGGGCAGCTTCAGCGTGGCGATCACGGGCAGCAGCACGATCGGCGTCGATGCCAGGTTCGAGTAGGTCAGCACCCGCTGCTGCGAGAACGTGTTCCCCTGCGCCAGGTCGCTGGCGCTGCCCGACGTCTCCGTCGACACGAACACCTGCGCGGAAGCCGAGTACACCGGCTTCTTCAGCAGTGAGTACCCGGCGGCCGCGGCCACCCCGACCAGTGCGAGCACCAGGATGAGGACCCATCCCTTGCGCAGCACTGTGATGTAGTCGCGTAGTTCCACGCGGCCCGCCTTCCCCGACGCTCGTCGTGCTCCTGCGGCCCCTGCCCAGGAAGGCCGGGATTCTCCCAGCACA
Source organism: Curtobacterium sp. ISL-83 (assembly GCF_018613895.1). Classification (GTDB taxonomy): domain Bacteria; phylum Actinomycetota; class Actinomycetes; order Actinomycetales; family Microbacteriaceae; genus Curtobacterium. Next base: position 226,048 of record NZ_JAGGPH010000009.1, on the reverse strand, counting down.
CAACATGCAAATAGTGCCACACGGATGCGGCCACGTTGACGGTATCTCGCGATCTGCGCCTCCCGTCCCCTACGGTGGCGGCATGAGCAGCGCTCCGGAACCGGCCGTCACCGAGCTCGAGTCCGCGCGTCAGCGCGACCTCGTCGCCCTGCTCATCGCGATGGCCGTGGCCGTCGTGCTGTCCCGACTGGTCGGGACGATCGCCCGGTCTGGAGGCATCCCCTCCCCCGTCCTGCAGGTCCTGGCCGCCGACGTGGCGGTCTGGGCACCCCTCGTGGTGGGCGCTGGCTGGGTGGTGCGCCGCGCCTCCCGGCCGGACGCCCTGCCTCGCCTGCGACTCGACCTGGGCGACGCCGTCTTCGCGATCGGCATCGTGATCGTCTGCCGCGGTGTGGACGCGTTCCTGTCCCTGTCCATCACCGGGTCCTCGGGTCTCAGTCCGGCGCCGACGCTCGGCGCTCCCGACGTCGGACTGTTGGTCGTGTCGGCGATCGGCGTCTGCCTGGTCAGCCCGGTGCTCGAGGAGATCGTGTTCCGCGGGCTCTTCCAGCGGCGCTTGGCGGACGCTCTGACCCCGCGCACGCGGTTCCTCGCCGTCCTGCTCACCGCGTTCCTGTTCGCGGTCCTGCACCTGCTGATCGGCAGCCCGTCGAGTTCGCTCATCGGGTTCGAGGTGTTCGTGACCACGTTCCTGCTCGGCCTGCTCACCGGCACGCTCGTGGCCATGACCGGGCGCATCGGTGGAGCGATCCTGGCGCACGTGCTGTTCAACACCGTCGCCGTCGTGCTCACCTGGCCGCGCTGAGCGACCTGACGCGGTCCGTCCCCGGCACGGCGAGGACCCCCGACCGGTAGCCTTCCACGAGCATGTCTCGCCCAACCAGCATCATCGACAGCTCGCTCGTCCGACAGGCGCCGATCAGCATCCTGCTCGGGGTCGCCGCGCTGCTCAGTGTCGTGCTCCCGACGCTGGGCGTGTCCAACGACGGCGTCTTCGTGGCGAGCATCGTCGTGATCTCGCTCGCAACGCTCGTCGCGGTCGCGTCGCACCTGTTCCCCGGGGCGCAGTCCCTGGTGTCGATCGTGATCGTGCTCGACTTCCTGGCCGTCGCACTGTTGCGCACCGGGACCGGCGCCGAGACCTCGGTGTTCACGTCGCTCGTGGTCCTGCCCGTGGTCTGGTGCGCGTCGCTCCGGGGCCGGCAGACGGTCGTGTTCGCCGCCGTCGGTGTGACGGCCGTGATCCTCGCCCCCGTCCTGCTGCGACCGGGCACGCCGATCGGGTCGAGCGAGCTCGTGCGACTCGGCATCACCGTGGTCGTGTTCGGGACGGTCGCCGGCATCGTCCAGGAGCTGTCGCGCCACGCCCGGCAGAGCGTGCAGACCGCGGAGGCCAGCGAAGCAGTCGTCCGCGACGAGATCAGCCGTGCCGGCGCGGTGCAGCGTTCCCTGCTGCCGACCACGCGCGTCGATGCCGACGGAGCCGCGCTGAGCCGGGTCTTCGACGGGCTCCGCGTGGCGGGTGCCTGCATGCCGGCGAAGACCGTCGGTGGGGACTTCTTCGACTGGTACAGCACGCCGCAGGGCTTGGCTGTGAGCCTCGGGGACGTGATGGGCAAGGGCGTCGGCGCCGGGCTGATCGCCGCGGCCGTCCGTGCGACCCTGCGGAGTGCGCGGACCGTCGATGACCCCTCGGAGGCGCTCCGACGAGCATCGGACGGGCTCACCGCCGACAATGCCGCGATGAACGTGACGTTCACCACGCTGTTCCACGCACGGTTCGGCGACGACGGCTCTGTCCGCTGGGCCGACGCGGGGCACGGTCTCAGCTTCATCCTGCGCGCCGACCGGACGGACCGCGACCGTGCCGGCAGCGGGAGCGGCACCGGCGCTGGCACCGGCACCGGTGACGCCGTGGATCCGATCGAACGCCTGCACTCCGTCGACCTGCCGCTCGGACTCGGCATCCGGGACGAATGGGCCACGTCGGCGACGACGCTCGGGCCGGGCGACCTGCTCATCGCGTTCAGCGACGGCGTGCTCGACCTGTTCGACGGCAACGACGACGCCGTGGACCAGGTCGCCGCGCTGGTGTCGGCGGACCACGACCCGGCGGCGCTCGTCGCGGCCCTGTCGGAGCGGGCGGCGTCGGTGCCGCACGACGACGACGTCACCATCATCGCCGTCCGGCGTGACCTGGTGACCGCTGACACCGAGGACCGGGCGGGCAGCGACCTGACCGCTGGCTCGTTCCACCGCGCAGGCTGACCGACCGGCCGAGCCGACCGCCCGGCTGCGCTCGGTCCTGCTGCACTCGGTCCTGCTGCGCTCGGTCCTGCTGCGCTCGGGTCCTGCTGCGCTCGGGTCAGGAGACGGCGCGCACCGCGTCCGCGATCTTCGCCAGGGCACGGTCGATCTCGTCCGCCACCCGCTCGTGCGTCGCCGTCGACCGCCGGTAGGGGTCGTCCACGTCGTCGTCCGCGGGGTCGGCCGGCGGCGGCACGGTCCCCCGCAGCCGGGCGACCCGCTCGACCAACTGCTCGGGCGTGCTGACGCCGTCCAGGTCCCCGGGTTCCAGCCCGTCGAGCACCCGGGCGAACTGCTTGATCGTGAACGCCCGCTTCGCGGTCCGGGGTGCCAGGGACACCACGGCCGCGCGGTGCGACCGCTCGGCGGTGAGCACCAGGTCGGCCGCTGCGGCGATCTCGGGCGTCAGGTACCGGGAGGCGTGCGACGACGGGTCACCGCCGAGACGACGCGACTGGGCCGCAGCCGCGTCGTCCATGGCGGCGCCGTCGTCGGCGATGGTGCCGGCCGACTCGATGACGTGCGCGCGGGCGGCGTCGGCGAGACGCGTCTGCAGCACCTGCGCACCCAATGGGGAGCGGCAGATGTTGCCGCTGCAGACGAAGAGGATCCGCATCAGGCCTCGTCGGCGCCGAGCAGGTCGTGCCGCACGACGATGGCGTCACGGCCGGGGCCGACACCGATCGCGGAGATGCGGGCACCCGACATCGCCTCGACCGCCAGGACGTACGCCTGCGCGTTCGCGGGCAGGTCCTCGAAGGAACGGGCGCCGGTGATGTCCTCGGTCCAGCCGGGGAACTCCTGGTAGATCGGCTTCGCGTGGTGGAAGTCCGACTGGCTGACCGGGACCTCGTCCACACGCTGGCCGTCGACCTCGTACGCGACGCAGACCGGGATCGTCTCGAGCCCGGTCAGGACGTCGAGCTTGGTGAGCACGAAGTCGGTCACACCGTTGATGCGCGCCGTGTACCGGGCGATCGGGGCGTCGTACCAGCCGCAGCGGCGGGGACGGCCGGTCGTCGTGCCGAACTCGAACCCGTTGGCGCGCAGGAACTCGCCGGACTCGTCGAACAGCTCGGTCGGGAACGGGCCGGCGCCGACGCGGGTCGTGTACGCCTTGACGATGCCGATGATGCGCTCGAGCTTGCCCGGGCCGATGCCGGAGCCGGTCGCGGCGCCGCCGGCGGTGGCCGAGGATGACGTCACGAACGGGTAGGTGCCGTGGTCGACGTCGAGCATGGTGGCCTGACCGGCCTCGAACAGGACGGTGTCGCCCCGCTCGAGGGCACGGTGGATCTCGAGCGCGGTGTCGGCGACCATCGGGCGCAGGCGGTCCGCGAAGGACAGCAGCGACTCGACGACTTCTTCCGGGTCGATGGCGCGACGGTTGAAGACCTTCACGAGCAGGTGGTTCTTCTGCTCGAGGGCGGCTTCGACCTTCTGCCGCAGGATGTTCTCGTCGAAGATGTCCTGGATGCGGATGCCGACGCGGTTGATCTTGTCGGCGTAGGTCGGGCCGATGCCGCGGCCGGTGGTGCCGATCTGCCGCTTGCCGAGGAACCGCTCCGTCACCTTGTCGACGGTGCGGTGGTAGTGCGTGATGACGTGGGCGTTCGCCGAGACGAGCAGCCGCGAGACGTCGACGCCACGGGCCCGGAGCGCGTCGAGCTCCTGGAACAGCACTTCGAGGTCCACCACGACGCCGTTGCCGATGATCGGCGTGACCCCGGGTGTGAGGATGCCGGACGGTAGCAGGTGCAGCGCGTACTTCTCGCCGCCGACGACGACCGTGTGCCCGGCGTTGTTGCCACCGTTGAACTTGACGACGTAGTCGATGCGGGGGCCGAGGAGGTCGGTGGCCTTCCCCTTGCCCTCGTCGCCCCACTGGGCTCCGATGATGACTGCTGCGGGCATCTGGTTCTCCTCACGTTGGCGGAGGACCGCACGCGACCTGGGGCCGGTGGTCCACCCGAGTCTATCGAGTGGTCATCTGCGCGCTACCTGCCTGTGGAGAACCGGCCACACCTGGGAGCGCACGGACCCGACCAGGGGCAGCGTCGGTCGTGCCCGGTCAGCAGCACCGGCCGGGCCGACACGAGCACGACCAGCACGACCATCCAGACCCACGACGAAGGAGCACGACATGAGCGGACTCGGCGACAAGGCGAAGGACTTCGCGGACAGCGACAAGGGCGAGCAGGCCACCGACAGCGGCCTCGACAAGGCAGCCGGCGCGGCCGACAAGGCCACCGGTGGCGCTCACACCGACCAGATCGACAAGGCGGAGCACGCCGCCGACGACAAGATCGGCAAGTAGTCCGACCCGGGTACGGACAGACGGGAGGCGCGGTGCCAGCTGGCACCGCGCCTCCCGTCTGTCTGTCCACACCCGGTCAGGTGACCGGACCTGCGGAGGTCACACCAGGAAGAAGTCGGCGTACGACGGGTCCCCCACCGGCTGGGCCAGGCCGGGGATCGCGAGGCGCTCTTCGACCATGGCCTGGATCACGTCCGGCGGCGTGAGCCCCCGGCGCAACCACTCGGCCGGGTCCGACCGGAGCTGCATGAGAGTGGTCTTGATCGGCATGAGAACAGCTTGGCAGTGAACTACTAGTTTGTCTAACTACCTGTCCTGCAGCCGCATCTCGTGGCCTGCGCGGGACGGGCGGGTGCGACGCGCACACCCGCCCGTCCGGCGTCGACGACTACCGGCGGGACACCTTGCCGGTCGGCTTCGAGGTGGCCGCCCCGTCCTGGAACCCGGCCGCCTTCGCGACGACCTGCACCTGGAAGCGGTGGCCGACGTCGGAGGAGCCGAGTCGGTACGTCGCGCCGGTGGCACCGCGGACGGCGACACCGTCACGGAGCCACTGGTACGCGTACGTCACCCGCGGAGCGTCCCACCGACCGTGCTCGGCGAAGAGCTTCGCGCCGACCTTCGTCGAGCCGGAGATCCGCACCGCGCTGCCCTTGACGAGCGACAGCGTCGGCTGGGCGAGCGTCGTCGTGACCGTCTGGGCCTGGTCGCCGACCGCGTTGCCGAGGTGCAGCAGCAGGACCCGGGCGGTGGTGACCCCGGCGGCGCGGGTGACCCGGAGCGCACCGCGGTCCGCGAACAGGACCCCGGTCGTCGTGCCCTGCGCGAAGGTGAGCGCCGGAGCCGACGGGTCGAAGGCCGCCGAGGCGGTCTCGTCCACCACGGAGGACCCGGTGGTCGCGTGTGCCGGGGCGTACGCCGACTCGGTCAGCACCGAGTAGTCGAACGCCTTCGTCGCACCGATGACCGACCCGCTCACGGTGAGGACCTTGACGGCACTGTCGAACGTGTTGACGTCCTGGCCGGGGGCCCCGCCGTTCAGCGGCTGCGAGTCGACGACCGGATCGATCTTCGGGTCGTTCAACGCGGCCTTCGCCAGGTCGATCGTCGTGGCGAACGTGGCGTCCACCGCGGCCGACTTGGCGTCGTACACCAGGTAGTCCGGCGTGCCGTCACGGTTCGTGTCGATGAGCACCTCGACGTTGGTCACCGCGCCGGGGTTCGCGTCCGGACCGGCGGTCTGCACGCCGAAGGCCACCGTGTCCGAGGCCTTGTCGTAGCTCGCGCCGTAGGAACGGATGTCCGCGGCCTGCAGCGACCGCTTGGCCGAGCCGGCCGGGAACGCCTCCTGCGGGTCGGTCCCGCCGAGCACGAACGGTGCGACGGCGGCGTGGTACCCCGTGGTGGCGTCACCCTGGTCGACCGTCCGGCCCCGCAGCGTCAGGTCCGCGGTGCGCGCCGACTTCTGGAAGGTGACGTCCGAGCCCTGCACCTGGCTGACCGGCTTCGGCGCGATGTACGCGCCGAGTCGCAGCGGGTTCAGCCGCTTGTCCGTCGGGGTGAAGGTCACGAGACCCGAGGCCGCGGCGACGAACTCCCGCTGGTACCCCTTCTGCACGGGCGCCTGACCGGGCTCGGTCACCCGGCGGAGCTTCGTCGGGTCGGGGATCGACACGGTGAGCTGCACCGTCGCGGTGCCGTGTGCACGGACCGTGACCCGCGTGGTGCTCAGCGCGAAGGCGACCCCCGGCTCCGCCACCCGCGGCTGGTAGGCCACGTCGTACGTGTGCGGCTGACCGTCGGTGTTCGCGATCTGCAGGGTGCGCTTCTCGGTGGTGGGCGAGGCGACCTCGACCACGCCGTAGGACGCGGTGACGAGCTGGTCGTTCTCGACGCTGCGGACGGTGGTGCCCGCGGTGACCGCCTGGAGTGCGTCGACACGGCCGGTGCCCTGCCGGAGCAGGCTCGCCGTCCCGTCACCCTGCTTGACGTCGTGCGTCGCCGTGTTCATCAGCGCCGCCTTGACCTCGGGTGCCGTCCACGACGGGTGCGACTCGAACGTCAGCGCGGCGATGCCCGCCACGTCCGGCGTCGCCATCGACGTGCCGCTCATCGACATGCGCCCGTCGCCGGTGCCGTTGGCCGCGGAGATCACGTTGACCCCGGGGCCGGCGATGTCCGGCTTGACGATGTCGTCGAACGAACCGTGCACGCCCCGGCTCGTGAACGACGCGAGCGTGTTCACGGCCTCGGGGTCGGTCGCCAGTTCGAAGCCCTTGAGCTCGTCGGCGAACCGCACGTGCAGGGTCCCGGCCAGGGCGGCGGACTGGAGGCCCGTGACGCTGTCCTTCGTCAGCTCGGCACCCGGGATGGTCGCGTTCCCCGCGATGCCGGAGTCGAACGTGTTGAGGGTGCCCGCCAGGAGCACCCCGACGCCACCGGCGGCCTGCACGTTGTTGAACCGGGCGCCGGACCCGCACTCGAGCGCACCGTCGGTCCACTTGAGCCAGACGATCTTGCCCTGCACGCGGGCAGCCTCGTCGGCGCTGAAGGCGGCGCAGCCGTCGACGTTCGTGGTCGGGACGACGACGTCACCCTCGACCGGCAGCGTGCCCTGGTAGTTCTGCGAGTACTGCGCGCGCCAGGTCTTGGCGACGTCCGCCGGGGCGGTGGCCTGCACGCCGTCGTAGAGCGACTGTCCCGTGGCGCTCGCGGCGACGGTCAGGGCACCCTCGGCGTTCCCGGGGGATCCACCGATGTCCGTGAAGTCGCCGGCGTTGCCCGACGCGATCACGGGCAGCACGCCGCGCGCGGTGAGCGCGTCGATCTTGGCGTTGTCGGGGTCGTCCGGTGCGCCGTAGTCGGAGCCGAGCGACAGGTTGAGGACGTTGATGTCCTTGCCCTCGGTCAGCGCCTGGCCGACCCAGTCGAGCGCGGCACCGGTCAGGTCGGTCGACCCGCCGCCGTCGCCGAACACCTTCAGGGCGTAGAGACCCGACTCGGGCGCGGTGCCCGGGCCGACCCACATGTCCTGGACGGTCTGCGTGGTGAGCTTCGTGTAGTCACCGCGGAAGGTCTTCTTGTCCGCGGTCAGCCCGTAGCCGGCGATCGTGCCGGAGACGTGGGTGCCGTGGTCGCCGCCCTTGCCGTCGATCGGGTTCGCGTCCGGCGCGGGCGTCGGGTCGTACGCCTTGCTGGTGGGGTCGGCGTTGTAGGTCGGGCCGGCGAAGTCGTACCCGCCGCGGAACTTGGCGGCGTCGTACCAGCTCGGGTCCGGCGCGCTCGTGCTCGCGAGGGCGGCGTCGTACGCGGCAGTGGTGCCGGGGCCGCCGAAGTCGGCCTGCGTGTAGTCGAGGCCGGTGTCCAGCACGGCGACGTTGACGCCCTTGCCGGTGCGCCCGGTCTGCTGCCACGCGTCGAGCGACCGCGTGTAGACGTCGCTCGCCGCGTTCTTGGGCGTGACGCCGTCCGCACCGGGTCGGACGGTGCTCGGGTCGACACCGCTCGGTGCGGCTGCGGCATCCGGGTTCACCGTCGGCGTGACGATCTGCTTCGGCGTGAGCGGGATGATGCTCTCGACATCGGAGCGCTTCGCGATCTCCTGCAGGGCGGCGACGTCGGCGACGACCGCGACCCCGGGCACGGTGTACTCGGTCGAGTACAGCTCGGTGGCGTCCGCGTCGGAACGCGTGACGGCGGCGCGGACGGCTCGGACCGTCGACGTGATCGCCTGGACGCGCTGGGCGGCGGCCGACGAGGGCTTCCGCGACTTCGTCAGGTCCCCGCCCTTGGCCTGGGCGTCGACCTCCAGCGCTCCCTGCCCGGTCGTCCGCACGAACGCGGCGATCGTCGTCGAGGGCTTGGCGTCCCGCAGCGGCTGCGCGAGCTTCAGGTCGGCCGACCGCAGGCCGGTGGGAGCGGCCGAAGCGGCTCCGCCGACCGCGAGCCCACCGCACGTCATGGCGACGACGGCGATGCCGGCGGTCACGACGCGCGCGAGGCGGTGCGGGTTCGGGGTGGTGCGCGGAGTGGTGCTCGGTTCGTGGATCGGTGTTGCACGGTGCAAAAGGCGCCTCCTGGGCTCCGGCCGTGATTCGCAAGGATTTGCTGTGAAGTTATGTGGTTCCGCTCAGGTTGCGCAGTCGGCTCTTTGGGGGACCGGCCCTCGTTCGGGGTGTGTCGGAATTAACTTGCACATGTGTGTGCAGTTTATTAGCATGGGGGGATGACCACTTCCGACCAGTCGGTGCGCGCGCCCCGACGTGACGCGACCGAGAACCGCGCGGCGCTGCTCGAGGCCGCGAAGACCGCGCTGCAGCAGGACCCGGACGCCTCCCTCGAGACGATCGCCGCCGCCGCCGGGCTCTCCCGCCGTGCCGTGTACGGGCACTTCCCGTCCCGCGATGACCTGGTGCGCGAGGTCGTCACGGCCGGTGCCGCGCGCATCGCGAGCGCGATGCCGACGACGTCGGACCTCGCCGGACTCCCGCCGGCAGCGCGCTTGGCGGCCATCGCGGTGACGCTCTGGAGCGAGGTCACGCACGTCCGGTCGATGGCCAGGGTCGCGCTCCGCAGCCCGTTCAGCGAGTCCGTCGCGCAGGTGTTCGCCCCGCTGCGGGCCCAGGTGCGCGACGCCTGCGCCCTCGGCATCGCCGACGGCACCATGCGCGACGACGTCGACCCCGTGACCCTCGGCCGCCTGGTCGAGGGTGCCTGCATCGCCGTCCTCGACGAAGCCACCCGGTCCGGCACCCCCGACGACGCCGGTCGCCGCATGGTGGTGCTGTCGGCGCTCGGTATGGCCGGCATCGACTGGCGCACCGCGATGCTCTCCGAACCGACGACCACGCTCTCCCCCACCACCCAGCTCTCCCCGACCACCCCGCTCTCCCCGACCACCCCGCTCTCTCCGGAGGACCAGGCATGACCCTCGAACTCGACCACGTCGGCATCGGCGAGGAGCCCGGCGCGGCACTGCCCGTCGTCTCCGCCGTCGCCGCACCCGGACGCCCCGGGGTCGTCGCCGTCGAGACAGAGCAGTCGCCCGTGCTCGCCTCGCTCGTGGCCGGCGGACGAATGCGTCCCGAGACCGGACGGGTCCTGCTCGACGGACAGGACGACGCGGCCGCGATCCACCAGGCATTCGCCCTGGTCGACACCCCCGGGATCGCCGAACCCTTCCCCGTGATGAGCGTCAAGGAGATCGTCCGCGAGGAGCTCGCCTTCGCCGGGCAGCGCCCCTCCCGCGAACACGTCGACACGGTCCTCGAGTCGCTCGGCATGGCGCACTACGCAGACACCCACGTGCAGCGCGTCCCGACCGGTGTGCGGGTCCGGCTGCTCGTCGAGCTGGCCCTGCTCCGGGAGGGCGTGACCGGCCTCGTGATCACCTCACCCGAGCGGCACGGCGGCGCGGTGGAGGACTGGTTCGCGGTGATCCGCGACGTCGCCCGCCGCGGAATCACCGTGGTGCTCGTGACCTCGAAGGCGGCCGCCGCGACCGTCGAGCACCTGCTCGCCACCGTCGCCGACCAGCCGCCGCTGCCGACCGGCGACGCGGACCCTGCCCAGCCTGCGGACCCGGCTCAGACCGGCGACCCTGCCCAGACCGAGGACCCCGAGGACGTGGCCCGACCCGACGGAGGCGACCCCGGCCTCCCGTCCGACACCAGCACCCACTCCGCACCTGCGACCCTGCCCACGGAGGCAACCGCGTGACCACCACCTCGCTCGTCCGCGCCGAACTGGCGCGACTCACCGCCACCCCGCTCGCGCGGCTCGCGTTCATCGCGCTCATGATCGTGCCGCTGCTGTACGGCGGCGCCTACCTGTGGGCGAACCGCGACCCGTACGCCAAGCTCGACCAGATCCCCGCCGCGATCGTCAACCAGGACGCGGGTGCCACCCGTGACGGCGACCACGTGAACTACGGCAAGGACGTCGCGAAGCAGGCGCTCGACGGCGGCGACTTCAAGTGGACGAAGACCACCGCGGCCGACGCGCGCTCCGGAGTCCGCAACGGCACCTACGACTTCGTCGTCACGATCCCGCACGACTTCTCCGAGTCGCTCGTGTCCGCGCAGAGCGACACCCCGAAGCGCGCCGAACTCGTGCTGACGACGGCGGACACCAACTCGTACCTCGCCTCGACGATCGCCGGGCAGGCGGGGAAGACCCTGCGCACGGCCGTGGCCGAGCGGGTCGGGAAGCAGGCGGCGTCGACGCTCCTCGTCGGGCTGGCCGACGTGCGCGACAGCCTCGGTGATGCGGCAGACGGCGCGGGGCAGCTCGCGTCCGGGGCAGCGTCGGCGGTCTCGGGGGCGAACGCCCTCGCGGACGGCACCGGGAAGCTGGCGTCCGGTGCGGCGACGCTCGCGTCCGGCACGGCCGCGCTGCCCGCGCAGACGGCGAAGCTCAACGACGGTGCGCAGCAGGTCGCATCGGGGGCGTCCTCGCTGGCGTCCGGGCTCGCGACGGCGCAGCAGCAGACGGCGGCGCTGCCGGCGCAGACGGCGGCGCTCGACTCCGGCGCACAGCAGGTCGCTGACGGCAACCGGCGGCTTGCCGAGAAGGTCGACTCGTTCAGCCCGGACGTCGCGGCCCTGCAGCCGATCGACCCCGATGCAGTGATCGCCGGGATCGAGAAGAACCTCCCCCAGGGCGCGACCCTGACCGACGCGCAGCGCGCCCAGATCACGGCCGCCGTCACACAGGTGAACGGTGCCGGCGCGAGCGCCAAGCAGACGTACGAGATGACGAAGTCCTCGGTCGACCAGCTGCGGGACGGCTCCGCCCAGGTCGCCGCCGGCACCTCCGCACTGGCGTCCGCAGCACCGACGCTGTCCTCCGGGATCGCATCGGCAGCGTCCGGCGCCTCGGCGCTGTCGAGCGGTGCCTCCCAGGTCGCCGGCGGTACCTCGCAGCTCGCCGCCGCCGCGCCCGCCCTGTCCTCCGGGGCGTCGCAGCTGTCCACCGGTGCAGCCTCGGCCGACCAGGGCGCGAAGTCCCTGGCATCGGGGCTCACCAAGCTCCAGAGCGGCTCGTCCGAGTTGGCGACGAAGCTCGACCAGGGCCGGACGAAGATCCCGGCGTCGACGGCCGACACCAGGAGCGCCCAGGCGTCCGTCATCTCCGACCCGGTGAAGGTCGGGACCGACGACATCGCCAAAGCGTCGAACTACGGCGCCGGGCTCGCCCCGTTCTTCATCTCGCTCGCGGCGTGGATCGGCATGTACGCGCTGTTCCTCATCCTGAAGCCGATCTCGAAGCGGGCCATCACGGCGGTGCGGAAGCCCCTGGCCGTGGTGTTCGGCGGCTGGCTGACCCCGGTGCTGCTCGGCCTCGTGCAGATGGTGGCGCTGTTCTTCATCGTGCGGTTCGCCCTCGACCTGGACGTCGTGCACGCCGGCGGGACGATCGCGGTGATGGTGCTCGCCTCGGCCACCTTCGCGGCGGTCATCATGGCGCTCAACGTGCTGCTCGGCTCGGTGGGGCAGTTCCTCGGCCTGGTGCTCATGCTCGTGCAGCTCGTCACCGCAGGAGGGACGTTCCCCTGGCAGACACTCCCAGGGCCGTTGGCGGCGCTGCACTTCGCGCTGCCGATGACCTACTCGGTCGACGCGATCCGGCAGACGATGTACGGCGGGAACCTCGGGACGGCGTGGTCGGACGCCGGGGTGCTGCTCTGCTGGATGCTCGGCGCGCTGCTCGTGTCGTTCGTGGTCACCGCGCGGCAGACGCGCTCCCGGACGCTGCGCGACCTGCGGCCGAGCCTGATCGGCTAGCGGCGGGGGCCCTCGGCGGAACCAAGTTCCGGACACAGCACCGCGTCGTCGCGTGGTGCTGTGTCCGTCCCACGGTGCGCCGCGCCACGCCGAGCACCCCGCGGGCGACGCCCGCGTACCGTGCCCCGCATGGCGACACTGCTCATCACCGGGGCCTCGGGTCGGATCGGCACCGCACTGCGGCCACGACTCCTGGCCGCCGGACACGACCTCGTCCTGCTCGACGAACGCCTGCCGGACGCGCCCGTCCAGCCCGGCGAGCGCTTCGTCGAGGGCTCGGTCAACGACCGTCCGACGCTCGAGGACGCCCTCGCCGGCGTCGACACCGTCGTGCACCTCGCCGGCATCCCCACCGAGGACGAGTGGGACGCCCTGCTCGACGCGAACGTCACCGGCACGAAGAACCTGCTCGAGGCCGCCGCTGCGAACGGTGTGCTGCGCGTCCTGCTCGCCAGCTCCATCCACGCCGTCGGACGGGTGCCCGAGCAGGACGACGCCCCGGCGAGCGTCCCCGGTGACCGGCTCCCCCGGCCCGACACGTACTACGGCGTCACCAAGGCCGCGATGGAACTGCTCGGCAGCCTGTTCGCGGACCGATTCGAGATGTCCGTCGTGTCGGCGCGGATCGCAGCCTTCGGCGAGCGCCCACCGTCGAAGCGCGCGCTCCTGATGTGGACGTCGCCGGACGACCTGGTGCGCCTGGTGCTCGCGACGACCGAGCTCTCCGAGCCAGGGCACCACGTCGTGTGGGCGGTGTCGCGGAACGCCGACACACCGGCGGACTTCACCGCGGGCGAGCGGATCGGCTTCCGGCCCGTCGACGACGCCTCCGCCGTGCTCGACGCGGACGAGCGCGCGGCGTTGGTGGACGAGGACATGACGTTCCTCGGCGGGAGCATGGCGCAGCAGCCGTTGGGTCGCCGGGCCGACTGACCGACCGCGCGCGCTGCGTGGCGGAGGCGGGTCGTGCCTCCAGGCCGGCGCAGTCCGCGGTCCCGGCGGATACGCCGGGCCGACGCTCCCCCGCCGGTACGATCGTCGGACCAGCCACGGAGGTCGATGCGGATCATGGGAGACGGCAAGCCCGCCACCATCTACGACGTCGCCGCACGCGCCGGCGTCTCGAAGTCGCTCGTCTCCCTGGTGCTGCAACGCTCCCCCCGGGTCAGCGACCAGCGGCGCGCCGCCGTGCTGCAGGCGATCCAGGAGCTCGACTACCGGCCGTCGACCGCGGCGGTCTCGCTCGCCGGGACGCGCTCCCGCACGATCGGTGTGGTCCTCGACGACTTCCGGAACCAGTGGTTCGTCGACCTGCTGACCGGCCTCCGCGAGGCGCTGCAGGACCAAGGTCACCGGCTGGTGGTCGCCGACCGGTTCCTGAACACGGGCCTCGACGCCTCCCCCGTCGAGGGCTTCCTGTCCATGCGTGTCGAGGGCATCGTGATCGTCGGCGAGCCGGACACCGACCTGACCGTCCCCGCGTCGACGCCGCTCGTCATCGCGGGCGGCCGGGTGTCGATCCCCCGCGCGGACACCGTCGCGAACGACGACCGTGCCGGAGGCCGGATGGCCGCGGACCACCTGCTCGGGCTGGGGCACGTCCGGATCGGGTTCGTCGGGGCCGCGTCGGCGGCCTCGGCCGAGCGCTTGGCCGGGTTGCAGGACGGGGTCGCGTCCGCGCTCGCGACGGCAGCCGGCCTGGAGGCTGGGGTCACCGCCGCCACGTCGGCTGCGGCACCGGGTTCCCGCGCGGGCAGCACGCACCCGTCGCTCGCGACCGTGGTGCTGCCCGGCGAACCCACCGAGGAGGCTGGCTCCCGCGGTGTGGCGGCCCTGCTCGACGAACACCCCCACGTGACCGCGGTCTTCGCCGCGAACGACGTGATGGCCATCGGGGCGCTGTCGGAGCTGGCCGCCCGGGGCCTCCGCGTGCCGGAGGACGTGTCGGTGATGGGCTACGACGACACCCCGCTCGCAGCGACCCGGTACGTCGCGCTGACGAGCATCGACGACCGGAGCGTGGACATCGGTCGCGGTGCCGGCGAACGGCTGCTCGCCCGCATCGCCGACCCGGGGCTACCGGCGACCGAGGTCCTGGTCGAGCCCCGGTTGGTGGCGCGGCGGACGACCGCGGCGCGGGGCTGAGGCGGTGCGGGGGCCGGCTCGCGCGTGAGGCGACGGGGGTCTGGCCCGGGGTCAGGCTCGGAGCTGAGGCGGTGCGGGGGCCGGCTCGTGCCTCAGGCGGTCGGGGTCAGGCGCCGCCGAGGGTGACGATCGCGTCCGTCGCGAACCCGGCGAACAGGCCGACCAGCAACCCGTACGCCACCAGGTCGTTCCGGTGCGCCCGCCCGGCGATGGCCAGGAGTTGGATGATCACGTACAGGATCGACCCGGCCGCGAGCGAGAGGAAGAGCACGCTCAGCACGCTGCTCGAGTAGGCCCACCCGATCGCCGTCCCGACGAAGGTCGGCACGCCACCGATCGCGCCGAGCAGGAGCAGGAAGCGCCACGTCGGCCGGTGCGGGTCGCCGGCGAGCGGGGCGACGATGCCGAACCCCTCGGTCGCGTTGTGCAGGGCGAACCCGATGACCAGGACGGTGGCGAGCCCGAGCGCCCCCGCCGCAGCGGACTGTCCGATGGCCAGGCCCTCGGCGAGGTTGTGCACGCCGATGCCCACGGCGACCAGCACCGCGAGCGAGCGGTTCGAGGTGATGCCGGCTTCGGATGCGGCCGCCCGGCGTCGGTGCAGGAAGCGCTCGTAGCCGACGACGGACAGCAGCCCGGTGGTGACCCCCACGACGAACAGGATGCTCAGGCCGGTGAGCCTGCCCGCGTGCAGCGTGCCGGTCAGCTCGGCGTCGATGGGCTCCCACGCGGCGGAGAGGACGTCCCACACCAGGAACACGAGCACGCCGACGGCGCCGGAGCTGAGCAGGACCCGTGCCGACGCCCCGACCGCGCGGATCCTGCCGACCGGCAGTCCGAGGACGATGGTGCTGCCGGCGATCGCGCCGAGCGCGAGGGTCGAACCGAAGTTCATCAGCGGTGCTCCTTTGGTTAGGCAACCCTAACAACTTAGTGCCTACTGGCGCATGTCGGCGACACTGCCCGCACATCGCTCCGCGCTGCGATCGAGGCGCCCGCCGCGCGAGCCTCAGCCGAGGTCGGCGTGCTGGACCACCCAGCTGTGCATCACGATGGCCGCCGCAGCGGAGGCGTTGATGCTCCTCGTCGACCCGAACTGCGTGATCTCGAGGTGCCCGTCCGCACCGGCGACCGCTTCGTCCGTGAGCCCAGGCCCCTCCTGCCCGAACAGGAACACGCAGCGCTCGGGGATCGCCGCCGACTCGATCCGTTCGGCGCCCGGGGTGTTGTCGATCGCGATCACGGGGCGACCCTCCTCCCGCATCACCTGCAGGAACGCGGCGATGTCCGGGTGGTGGCGGACGTGCTGGTACCGGTCGGTGACCATCGCGCCGCGCTTGTTCCACCGCCGTCGCCCGATGATGTGGACCGTGCCCGCCAGGAACGCGTTGGCGCTCCGGACGATCGAGCCGATGTTGAGGTCGTGCTGCCAGTTCTCGATCGCCACGTCGAACGCGTGCCGCCGGGTGTCGAGATCGGCCACGATGGCCTCCATCGACCAGTACCGGTAGCGGTCAACCACGTTCCGGGTGTCGCCCGCGGCGAGGAGCTCCGGGTCGAGCCGCGGGTCGTCCGGCCACGGCTCCGGGTGCGGGCCGACGCCGTGCGTCGTGCGCTCGTGTGTCGGTTCCGGCGCAGCAGCACCGGACGGGAGGCCCTCGGTCACCCCACCAGCGTAGGTCCCGTCCCGCGGCCCTCCAGTACCCTGACCCCATGGCAACCCGCGACGAGGTCGAGTGCTGGCTGACGGACATGGACGGCGTGCTCGTCCACGAGAACCAGGCGCTGCCCGGCGCCGCGGAGCTCATCCAGCAGTGGCAGGACCAGGGCACCGAGTTCCTCGTCCTGACGAACAACTCGATCTTCACGCCCCGCGACCTCAGCGCGCGCCTCCGGCAGTCCGGGTTGCACGTGCCCGAGGAGCGGATCTGGACCTCGGCGCTGGCGACGGCGGACTTCTGCGCGTCCCAGATGCCCGGCGGGTCGGCGTTCGTGATCGGTGAGGCCGGCATGACGACCGCCCTGCACGAGGCCGGCTTCATCATGACGGAAACGGACCCCGACTACGTGGTGGTCGGCGAGACGCGCAACTACTCGTTCGAGGCGATCACGAAAGCCGTCCGGCTCATCCGCGCCGGAGCACGGTTCATCGTCACGAACCCGGACGCCACCGGCCCGAGCGCCGAGGGCGTGCTGCCCGCCACGGGCGCCATCGCCGCGATGATCGAGAAGGCGACCGGCAAGCAGCCGTACGTCGTCGGCAAGCCGAACCCGATGATGTTCCGTTCCGCGATGAACCGGATCGGCGCGCACTCCGAGAACACCGGGATGATCGGCGACCGGATGGACACCGACGTGCAGGCCGGCATCGAAGCCGGGCTCCACACGGTCCTCGTGATGACCGGCATCAGCGACCAGGCCGAGATCGACAAGTACCCGTTCCGCCCGAGCGAGGTCATCTCCGGCGTGCACGAGCTCGTCCGCACCGAGCCCTTCGAAGTCGAGCTGTAGCCACCCCCCACACGCGGGCCACTGCGCCCGCAGGTGACCACTCGGTGAACAAGTCCGGCCTGGGGTGAACAACCGCCCAACCCGGCCATGAGCCCCCTTATCGTTGCCGCTGTCCGAGCCGGGAGAACCCGGCTCTGACCAGGGTTTTCTGTAAGTACTTTCAGGTTGGGACCAGTGTGGCAAAGGCGATGTCGGCGCGCTCGGACGCGGGACGACCGCGGCGGACAGCCGTCGCGGTCACCCTCGGCGTGCTCGTCGCCGGAGCGGTCGCCGCGGCCGTCGTCGTGCCGCGGCTGCTCCCGCACGCGGCGACCCCGGGCAGCACGGGCGCGTACACGGTCGGCGCCGGCACGGACGTCTGCGGCACCGGGTGGCCCGGCGGCGGGACGGCACCGTCCGCCGGCACGCAGACCCTCCGGATCCGCAACACCTCGGTCGCCGGCGTGGAGGTCCAGCTCGTCGGCCGTTCCAGCGGCGCGGTGTTCCTCGACGCCGAGGGCCTCGGGTCCGGTGCGGCCCACACCTACCGGGTGCGGCTCGCCCGGGGCGACTACCACTTCCGCTGCCTGCCCGCCGACGGGGACCCGGTGGACGGGCCCGTCGTGCACGTCTCGGGTGCAGCCCACGTGTCCGACGCCACCCCGGGGGTCGTCCCCGTCACCCGCGACGACCTGATCCCGGCCGCGAAGACGTACGGCACGTGGATCGAGAGCCGGCTGCCCGTCCTGCTCGGCGACGTCCGCCGACTCGACGACGACGTGCACGCCGGCGACCGCACTGCCGCGCGGGTGGACTGGCGCACCGCCCACGTCGAGTACGAACAGCTCGGCGCGGCCTACGGCGCCTTCGGGGACGAGGACACCGCGATCAACGGGCTGCCGGCCTCCGGCCACACCGCGCTCGACGACCCCCACCTGACCGGCTTCCACCGGATCGAGGCGCTCCTCTGGGCCCCGACGAGCGGCGCGGGCACGGACACCGCGGGGACGAGCGCGGCGACCGCTCCCGCCGACGCCCTGGTCGCGGCGGTCCAGCACCTCCAGCAGACCTTCCCGACGGCCCGTGTCGACCCGCTCGAGATCGGCCTCCGGGCGCACGAGATCCTCGAGAACGCCGTGCAGTTCGAGGCGACGGGCCGGTCGGACGCGGGCAGCCACACGTCCCTCGCCACCATCGACGCGAACGTGGCCGGGACCGTGCACGCCCTCGATCCACTGCGGGGCATCCTCCGCACGCGGTACCCAGAGCTCGCCGACACCGACCGGGCACTGGCGACGCTCCGCACCGAGCTCGAGCGCCACCGCCGACCCGACGGCACCTGGACCGCACTCGACGCCCTCGGCCGGCCGGACCGGGAGCGCCTCGACGCGGCCCTCGGCGACGCGGTCGAACGCCTCGCCCCGGTCGCCGCGATCTGCGACCCGAGGAGGACCTCGTGACCCGCCGCCCACGCGCCATGGACGCCGAGACGTACCGCCGGATGGTCGAGGCGCACGCCGCCGCCGGACTGCACCCGGACGGGACCACCGCCCGCGCGGGATCCGTCGCCTCCGTCCCGCCGACGGACCAGCCTGGAGGCACCGCCGCCGTCCCGACGTCGGCCCGCGGTCTCGGCCGGCGCGCGTTCCTGACGGGCGCCGTCGGCGCCGGAGCCGGCGCCGCCGCGGCGGCGACCATGGCTGCCGGAGCCGTGGGGAGCCTCCCGTCCGAAGCCGCAGCTGCCGCGACCGGCGCGCCCACCGCGGCCACCTCCTTCGCCTTCCACGGCGCCCACCAGGCCGGGATCGCGACGCCCGCGCAGCGGCAGTCCGCGTTCCTCGCCTTCGACGTGACGGCCGCCGACCGCGCCGGACTCGCGGACCTGCTCCGCACGATCACGGAGCGTTCGCGTTTCCTCACCCGCGGCGGCACCCCGCCCGAACTCGGCATCTCGGCGCCGCCGTCCGACTCGGGCGTGCTCGGACCGGACGTGCCCGCGGACGGACTGACCGTCACGGCGAGCGTCGGGGCCTCCCTGTTCGACGGCCGCTTCGGGCTCGCGAGCCGGAAGCCGGCCCGGCTCCGGACCATGCAGGACTTCCCGAACGACGACCTCGACCGGGCGATCTGCGACGGCGACCTGCTGCTCCAGGTGTGCGCGGACAACACGGACACGGTGCTGCACGCCGTCCGCGACCTCACCAGGGCGACCCGCGGCGGCATGCAGGTGCGCTGGCGGCAGGACGGCTTCCGGTCACCGCCTCGGCCCTCGGGGACTCCGCGGAACCTGCTCGGCTTCAAGGACGGCACCGCAGGACCCTCGACCACCGACCGCGCGGCCATGGACGAGCTGGTGTGGACCCGCGGCGGCCAGGCCGGCGAGCCCGACTGGGTGACCGGCGGCAGCTACCACGTGGTCCGGACCATCCGCATGTTCGTCGAGTTCTGGGACCGGGTGTCGCTGCAGGAGCAGGAGACCATGATCGGTCGGCACCGGGACTCGGGTGCGCCGCTGACGCGCACGGACGAGTTCGACGACCCCCGGTACCAGGACGACCCCACCGGCGACGTCATCCAGATGGACGCGCACATCAGACTGGCGAACCCGCGCACCGCGGCGTCCCGCTCCGAGCAGATGCTCCGTCGGCCCTACAACTACGACCGCGGCACGGACGCGAACGGGAACCTCGACATGGGGTTGCTCTTCGCGTGCTTCCAGGCCGACCTCGACCGACAGTTCGTCGCGGTGCAGAAGCGCCTCGTCGACGAACCGCTCGTCGACTACGTCTCGCCCGTCGGCGGCGGCTACTACTTCGCCCTCCCCGGCGTCCGGCACACGGACGACTGGTTGGGGCGCGGGCTCCTCGCCCGACCATGACCCTCCCCCGGGTGCCCATCACCGACACGATCCGCTCTCCCAGAAAGAGGACCGCAGTGTTCCGACCATCCGAGCGACGCATCCAACAGGGTGCGCTCGCCATCATGGCGCTCGCCGCCATCGCGGGGACCGCCATCGCGCTGCCGCAGTCCGCGTCCGCCGCCGACAACTCGCAGAACACCACCACGCCCATCAAGCACGTCGTCGTGCTGTTCGACGAGAACGTCTCGTTCGACCACTACTTCGGGACCTACCCGAAGGCCACCAACGCCGACGGCACGCCGTTCACGGCGGCAGCGGGCACCCCGGCCGTGAACACCCTCGCCTCGTCGGGCACGCTCACCACCAACCCGAACGCCTACGCACCGAAGCGGCTCACCCCGCAGCAGGCGATGACGTGCGACCAGAACCACGGGTACCTGCCCGAGCAGAAGGCCGTCAACGGCGGCGCGATGGACAAGTTCGTCGAGAGCACCTCGGTCGACACCTGCACCGGGCTCTACGGGTCGCCGGGGCTCACCATGGACTACTTCGACGGCAACACCGTCACCGGTCTGTGGAACTACGCCCAGAACTACGCGATGAGCGACAACGCGTGGGACACCACGTTCGGCCCGTCCACCCCGGGTGCGCTCAACCTCGTCAGCGGCAACACGCACGGCGGCACGGCCGTCGACTCGGTCACCGGCACCGCCGTCCCGACCTCGACCTCGGTCGTGGCGAAGGACAGCGCCGGCCAGGGCACCGTCATCGGCGACCCGGACCCCGCGTTCGACGACTGCTCCGACAAGGACCACACGTCGACGTCCAACCTGGTGAAGATGGCCGGCACGAACATCGGTGACCTGCTCAACGCCAAGGGCGTCACGTGGGGCTGGTTCCAGGGCGGCTTCGCTCCGACCACGCCGTACGCCGGAGGCGCGACCTACGCCAAGTGCGACGCGACCACCACGAACGTCGGCGGCTCCAGCGTCACCGACTACTCGCCGCACCACAACCCGTTCGCGTACTACCAGTCCACGGCGAACCCGCACCACCTCGCGCCCACCAGCGACAGCATGATCGGGTACACCGACCAGGCGAACCACGAGTACGACCTCACGAAGTTCGACACCGCGCTCGCCCAGGGGCACATGCCGGCCGTCTCGTTCCTGAAGGCCCCGGAGGCGCGTGACGGTCACGCCGCCTACTCGGACCCCATCGACGAGCAGAAGTTCCTGACGACCGAGATCAACCAGATCGAGCAGTCCCCGGAGTGGTCGAGCACCGCGATCGTCGTGAACTACGACGACTCGGACGGTTGGTACGACCACGTCGCGCCGACGATCCTGAACGGCTCGACCGACTCGTCGAACGACACCACCGTGTGCACCACCGCGGCGGCCAAGGTCGGCGTGGCCGGCGGCTACCTGGACCGCTGCGGCCCGTCCCAGCGTCTGCCCTACCTGGTGATCTCGCCGTTCGCCAAGCAGAACGCCGTGGACCACACCGCCATCGAGCAGACCTCGACCACGAAGTTCATCGAGGACAACTGGTCCACCGGACGCATCGGTGACCAGTCCTTCGACGCCCGTGCCGGGTCCATCGCGGGGATGCTCGACTTCACCCACCCGCAGCAGCGCGAAGTCCTGCTCGACACCACCACCGGTGCCGTGTCGCGCATCGTGTCGACCGCCGCGACCCCGACCCCGACGCCCACGCCCACCGCGTCCGCTCCGGCCTCGAGCACCCCGACCCCGTCGACCGCACCCGGTGCGGGTGGCGGGACGGGTGCCGGGAACGGTGCCGGCAGCGGGACCGGAACCGGAACCGGGACGAACACCGGCGCCGGTGCGGCAGCCGGCGGAGCGGGCCACTCGGTGACCGTGGGCGACCCCCGCGCCTCCGGCCCGGGACGCCTGGCCTTCACGGGCTCGACGCTCAGCGGTGAGCAGCTCACCGGCGTGGCGGCCGCCGCCCTGGTGTTCCTGCTCGCCGGGCTCGCGCTGATCATCGTCCGCCGTCGGCAGCTCCGACAGCAGCGCTGATCGCCCGCCGCGACCCCCGTCCGCCGGGGCGGGCGTGGGTCGCGGCCCGCGGTGCCCGTCCGCCTGTCTGGGCGGGCACCGCGGCACTCGGTGCCCCGGAGCGTTCGCGCTCCGGGGCACCGTCGCGTCAGCGGGCAGTCGATCGTCGTGGTCCGACCGGCACGTCGTCCCTCGCTGACGCGAGACCCCGCCGGCCCCGTGTCGCGCCGCCGCCCGTCCGGCTCCGCCGTCAGCCGTCAGCCGTCACGGCCTCGAGCCGCGGCTCGCTTCCCGGCACCGCGAACGCCCCCATGGGTGGAACGGTCCGCCACCGGCGCGCCAGGCGGCGCGGCCGGTCGTCCCGCCACGCGATCACCCCTCCGGCCACGATGCCCAGTGCGAGGACCGCGAACGCCAGGAGTCCCACCACGCCGACCAGCGTGAGCTTCGACAGGTCCGACACGTCCACCGTGGCCGAGACCCCGATCGAGCCGAAGTCCCAGAACGCGTGCAGGAGCACCGGGGCGAGCAGGTTGCCGGTCACCCGACGCGCCACGTACAGGGTCGAACCGAACGACGCTGCGAACACGACCTGGATCAGCGTCGGCCCGAGCCCCGCCCCGGCGAGCACGTTGAGCAGGTGCAGCAGCCCGAAGAGCACGCACGACACCGCCCACACGCCGAACTCCGGCAGCCGCCGCCGCAGCCCGACGAGCAGCACGCCGCGGGTCATCAGCTCCTCGAACACCCCGACGAAGAGCACCCCGACGGCCAGCAGCAGGAAGTAGTGCGACGGCAGCGCACCCCAGTCGACGAGGGGCAGCCGGACGAGGCACACCACCGCGATCAGGATCGGTGCGAGCGTCGTCCAGCGGAGTGTGGACCTGGTGCGGTCGACCGTCGCGATCCGCCACCACCCGAGCCCCGTGACGATCAGGCAGAGGACGACCGCCGCGATGCCCTCCGGGATCACGAGGGACCGCACCACGCTGTCGACGGTCTGCCCGAGGGACGGGTAGTCGTCGCTCGGTCGAGCGCGCCAGGCACTGACCGCGGCGAACAACACGAGCGGGGCGAGCCCGACGAGCAGCGAGGGCGGCACCGGCCAACGGCGACGGCGGGACGGTGCAGCGGCGGAGGTCACCTGCCGTTTGTACCATTGGCCCATGCGCTTGCCCTCCTTGTCGACCATGGCGGAGGACTACGTCAAGCTGATCTGGAAGGCCGGCGAGCGCGGCGGGCCGGGGTTGGCGACCCGGGACATCGCCGCGACCCTCACCGTCTCGCCCTCGACCGTGTCCGGGAACCTGCGGAAGCTCGACCGCGACGGCCTCATCGAGCACACCCCCTACTACGGCGTCGTCCTGACCCCGCTCGGCCAGCAGGTCGCCGTCGCGATGGTGCGGCGCCACCGGCTGATCGAGACGTACCTGGTCGAGCGGCTCGGCTACGGGTGGGACGAGGTCCACGCCGAGGCCGAGGCCCTCGAGCACGCCGTGTCCGAGACCTTCCTGCAGCGGATCGACGCCGACCTCGGCCACCCGACGCACGACCCCCACGGTGACCCGATCCCGGGGGTCGACGGCAGCGTGCCGGCATCGCTCGGGGCCCTGCTCGGGTCGGTCGAGCCGGGGGCCTGCGGCACCGTCGACCGCGTCTCCGACGACGACGCGTCGCTCCTGCGGTACTTCGACGAACTCGGGGTCGGACTCGGGACGCACCTGCGGGTGGAGCGAGTGCGGGACTACGCGGGGGTCATCGCCGTCTCCCGGCGGGACGCCTCGGGGACGGAGTCGCTCGTCGACCTGCCGGCCGCAGCGGCTTCGGCCATCTGGCTCGCCCCCGACGACGACTGACCGGCGAGCGGCCGCCGAGCCGCACTCGGCGTCAGGCCACCGGCCTCCGGAACGGGGCCGCGAGCGTCGGCAGGACATCCCCCCGGTTGATCCAGAACACCACGGCCGCCGCGACCAGGTGCACCACGCTCAGGATCCACCGCCCGCTCGTGTCCGTCACGACGAACTGCAGCGCGAACAGCACCACGAGCGCGATCGCCGACCACCGGTGGAACCGCAGCGCGATGATGATGGCGACCCCGAGCACGGTCTGCGACGCCGTGAGCACGAACTCCTCGACCTGCCGCCCGTCGAGCGGCAACCCGCCCGAGGTCCCGCCGCCGAGCACGTGCGCGATCGGCAGCGACCCGACGAGCAACGACCACTGGTTCACCTTCGAGGCGATGAGCGTCCCGATCGCCGCGCCGCCCATCCCCCGCAGCGCGAACAGCGCGGCGACGATGAACTCCGGGGCCTCGGTCGCGATCGGCGCCAGCCACTGCACCAGGAAGTAGCTGTCGATGCCGAGCGCCGACCCGGACTGCACCAGGGCGTCGGCGAACGGCTCCGCGGACGCCAGGATCACCGCGGCCGCCACCACGAACAGCGCGGTGATGGTCCACCGGCGGGCGGCCCGGGGCAGGGCGGCCAGGTTCCCGGCCATGCCCGGCAGGTCCTCGTCGTCGTCACCGTCCGGCACCTGTGCGGCCCGCCACAGGTACGCGACGAACGCCGCGAGCAGCACGAACCCGAACCACATCGGGATCGAGCCCATCAGGGGGATCAGGAACGCGACGACGGCGAGCAGTGCCAGGAACCCGATGTCGAGCCGCGCCGACCGTTCCAGCTCCAGCACCCGGGTCGCGATGGGCGGCATCGACCCCTCGCGGACGAACCGGCGGGCGACGAGCAGCGAGATCACCACGACGAGCGGCCACCCGAACCCGAGCAGCAGCCGGTTCGAGCCGGTCATGTTCGCGGCGGCGAACTGCTCGTAGGCGGGGTCGTAGCCGGACCGGAACGCGTAGTACAGGTCGACGGCGTACTCGGGCAGCACAGCGATGAGCGCCAGGATCGCGATCGCCAGCGCCCCCGAGATGTCCTTCTGCGCAGCCTCCGCCGCCCAGGCGAGCAGGAACGAGGCGGCCACGACCGCCCCGCCGAACACGAGCAGGTCGACCACGGGGTTCGGCGCGGACCCCGTGACCCGGAAGACGACGGCGGGCAGTGCGAGCACGACGCAGATCGCGATGCGCCCCCAGGCGCTGGCGCCCATGCGCGGTGGGTGCGACGCGGGCTCGACGATGCGTGTGGTGGTGGTGTCGGTCACGGTGGTCCTTGGTCGGGCCGTGACACAGCACGATGGGGATCGCTTCGGCCACGGCAGAACGGCCGAAGGTCTCGCTCGCCCGGAGGACCGCAGGCCGGTCCGGGTGGTGCACCGGGCCGATCGTCGTGATGGCCAGTGTGTCGATGCACGCGCTGGGAGCTACTCCCCTTCGGCACCCACTGTGCCGTGGCGTGATCCCGCACAGCAAGCCGACGCGGCCTGTTCGGCGGCCCGAATCCGCGTCTTCCCCGTCCCGCCCCGCCGTGACGAGTGCGGGCGTTGGCCGGACTGGAGGCGCGTGGCGTCGCCGCTACGCGCCTCCAGTCCGTCATCGGGTGCGCACCGCACCCCGTTCCCTACCCCTTGGCGTCCCGCGTCCGGCCGAGGGCGACCTCGCGCCGGGCCCGCGCGAGGGCGAGGGCCGACCCGGCGTCGGGGTCCTGCAGCAGCCGGCGCGTCTCGGCGGCGTGGTCACGGACGGACGCGTTCCGGTGCTCGTCGGCCGCGGCCAGGACCGGCGCGATGACGTCCTCACCCAGCGAGACCAGTGCGCGGCTGAGGGCGAGGCGGCGCTCCGGGTCCTCGAGCCCGAGCTGCGTGCCGAGACGTCGGGCGAGCGCCGGTCGTTCCCCCTCGGGTGCCAGGACGGCTGCGGCACGCCAGGCCGTCCGCACCACCCCGGGGTCCGCGTCGTCGAGTCGGGCGGCGACCGCGGGGTACACGGAACGGTCGTGGAGCTTCGAGAGCGTGTGCAGTGCCTGGCTGCGGGCCTGCGGTTCGGGGCGCTCGAGCTCCCGGACCACGCGCGGGAGGACGAGCTCGTGCGGCAGCCGGATGAGCGCCCAGGTCAGCATCTCCCGCACCTGCAGGTCGGGCTCGATCGCACACTGGTCGAGCAGCAGGTCGAGGTCCTGCGGGTCGGGCTCGGTGCCGGCGGCCATCACGGCACGCAGCCGGACGACGGCCCGAGGGTCGGCGAGGTACGAGGTGAGCGTCGGCATGCTCCATCTCAACACACGGGGCCGCAGGGGCGACAGCGTGCGACACGATCGCACGCGCCGGTCGAGCGCGTGCGACACGGGCGCGGCCCTCGAACGACAGCCCCGCTGTCGCAGGACGTCCGCCGAGTCGCCTGGCGACCGACCTCCGCTGGCAGTCGCCAGGTGCCAGCGCCGGCCCTCACGCCGACGGCGCGAGCGACCCCGTCAGCGTGCCACCGGACGACCGCGTGACGAAGCACGAGATGAACACGTCCCCGCGGTCCCACGTCGCCTGGTCCGGTGCGTAGGACCCCTGCACCTGCACGTCCCCGAACGCGGCCGCCGCCGAGGCGTTCAGCCCCGACGAGGACTGGCACTGCTCGCTCGCCTGCGCTGCCAGGGCGTCCGGCCCCGGGTACTGGCTCGCCGTCACCGGCAGCCGGGCGGTGAGCTGCGCCACGTGCGGCGAGGCGCAGTCGACCACCGTGTACGTCTCCGCCCACGCGTTCGCGAAGGGCGACAGGCACTCGCCTCCGGCCAGGTCGGTCCACGGGTGCTCGCCGGGCGCGGCCGGGGTGCTCGCGAACTGGAGCCCGGCTGCCTGCTGGGTGGTCGCGGGCGTAGCCGGGGTCGTCGCGGGAGCGGATGCCTTCGGCTTGCTGGGTGCCGCTGCCGCCGCCGGCGACTTCGTCGGCACGGGGGCGTGCTCGTCGATCCTGTTGCCGAGGATCCACCGGGTCAGCAGGAACACCGCGACGAGCAGGACCACGATGATCAGGATCGCGCCGCCGATGAGCAGCTGCTTCCCGCGCTTGCCCTCGCCCTGCAGCCGGGCGAACTGCTCGTTGATGATGCCCTGCTGGGCTGGCGCCGACGCGGCCGGGGGCAGCGGCACGGCGGACCGGACACTCGGCGTGTTCGCCGAGGGGACCGACGGCATCATCCGCGTCCCGGTGTCGTGCGGGTCGTACCCGGTGCTCCCGAGCTGGTCGACGGCAGCGGTGCCGAAGAGGTCCTTGATCGCGCTGGTGTCGCTCGTCTCCCGGCCGGTCCACTCGGACTGGTCCAGGTCGTCGGGTGCCGTGCTCGGCAGCCGCTCGGGCGTCGGCGCACCGGCGTCGGCGTGGTCGTCGTCGACCGCGCCTTGGACGCCCGCGCCCTGGACGCCCGCGCCCCGTCGGCGGATCCCGGTGATCGCGTCGAGGCCCTGTCCGACCGCGGGCGGCAGGTGCGCCGGGTACGCCGGCTGACCCGCACCGCCACCGGCGGGTTCGACGAGGGGCGGCATGGCCGTGGGCGGGACGGTCGCGTCGGGCTCCGCCCACCACGGCGTGTGGGCCGCGGGCAGGGCCGAGGTCGGTGCCGGCAGCGCGGTGGTCGCCTGGTCGTCCGGGTGCACGTCCGCAGCGGGCAACGCCGTGGTCGCCGCGGCGTCCGGCGTGACGGTGGTCGCAGGAACGTCCGGGGTGACGGTGGTCGCGGCAGCGTCCGGCGGGACCACCGGACCGGCCGGCACGACGGGCGAGCCCGACACCGGCGTCGGGACCTCGCCCGAGACGACGACGTCCTCGTCCTCCGACTCGTCCGCCAGCGACCACGCGCCGGGCACGAGGGTGGTGGTGTCGAACCGGTCGCCCGTCAGCGCCGTCGGGACCTCCGGCGTCTGGTCGTCGCGGATCGCCCAGTCGAACGGACGGTCGTGCCCGCCGGTCTCGCCGAACGGGGAGCCGGCGTCCGTGCCCAGCGCGTCGATGCGCAGGAGTTCCGTGAAGCTCGGCGGTTGGTCGGTGGGGGGCAGGGTGTTCTCGACGCCGAGCGCCGGCGGCACCTGCAGGGCCGGCGGCACCGGTACGGCGGGCGGCACCGGCAACGCCGGGGGCACCTGCGACGACGGTGGCACGCGCGACGGCAGCGACGCGTCGGGCTCCGGGTGCGACCCGGTGGCCCGTCCCAGCCAGTCGACGTCACCGCGGCCCTGCCCGAACGGGTCGACCCGGCGGCGCTCCTCGTCGATGGCGCGCGCCTCGGAGGCGCGGTCGTCCCGGTGCGACTGCGCGGTCGGCAGCTGGATCGACGACGGATGGGGCGCTGCGGCGGGCGGTGGCACGGGGGCGGCCGGCGGGATGCGGTCGTGCAGCGTCGCACGTTCCTGCTCGACGACGGCGGTCGGGTTCTCGGACGGCGCCGCGAGCTCCGGCGGCATCGCGATGGCCTGGGTGACGGCAGCGTCGGGGTCGTCGGCCGGCCCGGCATCGAGGGCAGCAGCGCCGGTGTCCGACCCGGGCGTCACGGGACCGGACTCCTGCGCCGGTGCGGACACGGGCGCCGGCTCGAACGGCTCCGGCAGCGGCGCACCGGTCTCCTTCGCCGCGCGCTCGGCCTCGCGGCGCTCGCGGCGGGACGGCCAGTCCTCGGCGCCACGGGGAGCGCCGAAGATGTCCGCAGCACTGCGGAGACCGTGGAACGGAGCGTCCGGGTCGGGCGCGCGCTGAGCCTCCAGTCCGGCGTCCCCGTCGTCGGGTCCGGCGGTACGGTCGGGCTCGTGCGCGTCGTCCGGACGCTCCTCGTTCACGCGGTCAGCCCCAGGTCGGCGAGTCCGATCGCCGCGAAGTAGGGGTACCCCGCAGCCTCGATCGTCTCCTTCGCCCCGGTGTCGCGGTCCACGACGACCGCGACGGCGGCGATGACGGCGCCTTCCTTCTCGAGCGCCTCGGCGGCCTTGAGCGGCGATCCGCCGGTGGTCGACGTGTCCTCGAGCACGATGACGCGCTTGCCGCGGACGTCCGGGCCCTCGACCTGCCGGCCGCGGCCGTGGTCCTTGGGCTCCTTGCGCACGACGAACGCGTCGTAGACGAGCCCGCGCGACGCCGCCTGGTGCAGGACGGCGCTCGCGATCGGGTCGGCGCCCATGGTGAGCCCGCCGACGGCTGCGACGTCCGGCACCTGGGCGATGAGATCGGTCATGACCTGCCCGATCAGGGGCGCGACGCGGTGGTCGAGGCTCACCTTGCGGAGGTCGATGTAGTACGTCGCCTTCTTCCCGCTGGTGAGGGTGAAGTCGCCGTGGAACACCGCTTCGTCCGTGATGTGCTGGATCAACTGTTCGCGCGCGTCGGTCACAGCCCACAAGGGTAGCGGTCGGACACGCCCAACGCGCACCGTCCTGCGCGGATGGACAGCGAGCGCTCCTGCTGCCGCCGAGCCAGGCTCGGTACGCTCCGGGCATGCCCTCCGCCGCGCCGCCGCCCGTCGAGGCCCCGGCTCCGTCCGACGACCGGCGGTCCGGCGGGTTCTGGCCTGCGGCCGGACGGGAGGCACTGGGCGCGCTGGTCGCGCTGGCCCTGTCCGTCATCGCCCTGCGACACGTGCTCGCGACCGCCCGCGCCGCCCTCGTGTGGTACGACGGCGACTCGGTCCTGCTGCCGCTCGTCCTGCGGTCGGTGCAGCTCGGGCAGCCGTTCGAGTGGGCGATGTCGCCGGCGCTGTTCTTCTTCCCCGAGCTGCCCGTCTACCTGCTCTGCGCGGCGGTGACCGCGACGCCGCAGCAGGCCCTGGCGCTGAACGGGCTGCTCGTGCTGCTCGCCGTCTACGCGATCGTCCGTGCGGCGGCGAACGAGCTCATGCCCGCCGCCCGCCGGTCGGCACGGGTCGCGGTGTCGGCGGTCGCACTCGGGTTCCTGACGCTCCTGGTCCTGACGGATTCGTCGAGCATCGCGAACACGCTCGAGCTCTCCTCGCTCATGCTCACGACGACGTACTACTACGGCGTCGTGCTGGCGATGCTCGGCACGGCCGTGCTCGTGCTCCGCGCCGTGCGGCTCGGACGGGTCTCAGTGCCGGTGCTCGTCGTGCTCGGACTCGTCGCCGTGTGCACGACCGCGTCGAACCCGCTGTACGTGCCGTGGTCCGCCGCGCCGGTGGTCGTGACCCTCGTGCTCCTCGCGCTCGGGCGACGGGTGCCGTGGCGCCCGGTGCTCGTGCTGTCCGCCACGGTCACCGCCGGATCCGTCATCGGGTACCTGCTGCGGATCCCGCTCCGGCCATTCGTCTCGCTCGACCCGTCCACGTACGTCGACCCGTCGCGCGCCCCCGAGACCCTGCGGTTCTTCGCCGCGCTCACCGACGTGCGCGCCGCGTCGGCCGCCGGGGACGCGGGGTTGCTCCTGATGTTCGTCGGCCTGGTGCTCGCCGTCGGCGGCACGGTGTGGGCCTGGCGGGTCCGCACCTCGCGCACGGTGCTCGTGGCGACGGCGCTGCCCCTCGTGACCATCGTCGCGGTCTCGGTCGGGGTGGTCGTCGCCGGGTCGGACACCGCGCGCTACCTCGAGCCGGTGGTGACCGCACCGCTCCTCGCCCTGGTGGCCGTCGCCGAGCTCGCCCGGACGGCGGTGCGCACCACCAGGGTGCACCGGCCGCGGCGGGGCCTCCGCACCGGGCTCGCCGTCGCTGCGGCCGCGGTCCTCGTCGCCGGGGTCGCGGTGGCACCCGCGACCGCGAGCACGGTGGCCACGGCGCGCTACGACCCCGCGACCTGCCTGGACCGCTGGGCGCACGGGCGGGACGTCGTCGGGGTCGGACAGTTCTGGACCGTCCGCCCGCTCGCCGCCTACGCGGCCCGGAACGTGCAGCTGCTGCAGGTCCGCGACACGTTCGAGACGTACCCGTGGCTCGTCGATCTCGGCGCCTACCGCGGTGCCTCACCGACCTTCGTGGTGGTGGGGTCCGGTGACGTCTGGACCCGGGCCGTCGAGGACTCGCTCGGGACGCCGGCGACGATCACGCACTGCACGAGCTTCGACGTCTACGACTACGCGGGGACCGCCGGGGCCACCACGCTCCGGACGACGGTCGTCGACAGCGCGGAGGCGATCCTCCGCGAGCGGGGCTTCTGACCCGGGCGGGAGTTCTCCACAGCGGCGCGTTGTCACCCCACCGAATCTGTACGGATGTATAGGCTCTGTCGCGATGACTCGCTCGACCAGCCACCGGACCCCGCGTGCCACGCTGCGCCTCCGACTCGCCGCCACCACGATGGCGATCGCCGGACTGCTCGGCACCGCCCTGTCCGACGCGCCCTCGGCGAGCGCGGCGCCCTACCCCTCCTGGGACCAGGTACTGGCCGCCCGTGGGCAGGAGTCGGTGAAGCAGTCCCAGATCACCACGCTCAAGGGGATCATCGCGGGACTCGCGTCCGACGTCCGCGCGGCCCAGGCCGAAGCCGAGCGGCTCGGGACCGAGTTCTCGACCGCACAGACCGCGGCGCAGGACGCCGCCGAGAAGGAACAGCGGCTCCGCGCCGATGCGGACGAGCACGCCACCGTCGCCGCCCGGAGCGCCGCGCAGGCGGGGCAGTTCGCCGCGCAGATGGCGCGCTCGGGCGGCGCCGACGTGACCACGTCGGTCCTCACCGGGGGCGATGACGCGCAGGACCTGCTCTACAACCTCGGCGCCCTCAGCAAGCTCTCGGAGCAGGCCGAGCGTGTCGAGTCCGCCGCGACCGCCGACGCCGCGGTGGCACGTTCGCTCACCGCGCAGGCGGACCGTGCTGCCGAGGCACTCGAGCGCCTGGCCGCCGTCGCCCAGGACCGCATGCGGACAGCGCAGGTGGCGTCCGACAAGGTCCGTGACGCGTACCAGGAGCAGCAGTCGAACAAGGCCAGGCTCGACGCCCAACTCGCCACGCTGACGTCCGGCCGAGCCCGGACCGAAGCCGAGTTCGCGAAGGGCGAGATCGTCCGCAAGGCGGCCGAGGCGAAGGCAGCACGCGACGCCGCGGCACGGGCGGCAGCAGCCGCGGCCCCCGCACCTGCGAGCGGCAGCAGCGGGTCCGGGTCGGGTGGCGCGGGATCAGGTGGCTCGGGATCAGGCGGCGCCGGGTCTGGTGGTGCCGTCGGCTCGGGGTCCGGGACCGGGTGGGTCCGTCCCGCCGGCGGGTACGTGATCAGCCCGTACGGGTACCGCGTGCACCCGATCACCGGGGTCACCACGAAGCACGACGGCGCCGACCTCGCGAGCGGCTGCTCGACCCCGATCGTCGCCGCCGCAGCCGGGACGGTCGAGTACGTCGGGTGGTACGGCGGGTACGGCAACTACGTCCGGATCAGCCACGGCAACGGCGTGCAGACCGCCTACGGACACATCGTGGACGGCGGGTACCGGGTCGCACCCGGGCAGCGCGTCTCCGCCGGGCAGCTCGTCGCGCTCGTCGGGTCGACCGGCGCCTCCACCGGCTGCCACCTGCACTTCGAGGTCCACGTCGGCGGCGCCACGACGGACCCGGTGCCGTTCATGGCCGCGCGGGGCGTCCGGTTCTGAACCGAGCCGCGTCAGGTGCCCGTGCTCGGCCCGCTGGTCGCGGTGCCACCGTCGCCCAGGTTCCACAGCGCCCGGTACCAGTCGGTGCGGTCGGGGTCGAACGGGACGCCGTAGGCCTCGTGGAAGAGCGGCTCCCACCCCGGTCCGTGGTTCCACCCGAGCGCCATCGTCGCCACGGCGATGTCCGCCCACCGGTCCGCGATCCCCATCCCGTCCAGGTCCACGTGGCCTGACCACCGGCCGTCGGCGCCGACGAGCGTGTTCGGCGTGCAGGGGTCGCCGTGGCACACCACCGTGCGCTCGGACGGCGGCTCGGGTCCGAGCGCGTCGGGGTCGGCTCCCGCCGACCGCGCACGGCCGGTCCGGTGCGCCGTGGACCACTCGAACGGGCAGTCCAGGACGGGCAGGGTGTCGTGCAGGGCACGGAGTCCCTCCCCCACGGCGATGACCGCCGTCCGGGGCTCGTCGCGCCACCGGGGGTCCACGGCGCTCCACCCCGGGAGCGCACGGGTCCGGAGCCACGCGCCCTCGTCGTCGACGCCGTGCGCGAGCAGTTCGGGCACCCGGGCGTACCGGGCGGCCCAGGTCAGCCGAGCGGCCTCGCCGACGATCCACGACGTGTTCGCGTGCGGGAGCACCTTGACGTACTCCTCCGCGTGACCCTCGGCCCCGATGCGGAAGGTCCGTCCGCCGATCTCGTTCACCCAGACGGCCTGCACCGGGCGCCCACGCGCGGCCTCGGTGACCACGCGCGGCACACCGACCGAGGCCCGCGCACGGGCGATGCCGTCCGTCACCACCGGCGCTCCGCCCGTGACGACCACCCGCACGTCAGCATCCCGCTCCGACCTCAGTGCACCCGGTCCGGCCGGGAGGACCCCGCGCCGCCACGAGCGATCTCGAGCAGCACCGGCAGCCGCTCGCCGAGCAGGGCGTCCAGGTCCGCGACGATCTCCTCGACCCGCTCCGTGATCTCCCGCGGGGCCGCACCCCGCCGAGGTCGGACACGGATCCGGATCGCACGACCGCGTCGCACGCGGTACACGTCGACGGCGAGCGACCCGACCTGGGGCAGGTCGCCGATGGCAGACGAGAGCGCGTGCTGCACGGCGGCGGCGTCGATGCGCACGCCGCCCGGCAGGCCGTCAGCGGGACCGTCGTCCTCGATCACGGTGTCGACGCGGCCGCCGCCCAGCGTGGACAGCACCACGAGCGCCAGGACGCCGAGCAGGACACCGCCCCCGAGCACCTCCGTCCACGCCAGGACCGAGGCGTCCCGACCCGCTCCCGCTCCGAGGTCGCGGAGGCCGTGTCCGACGGCGTGCCAGGTCGTCGCCGCCGACGGCAGCAGTTCGACGAGGATCACGGCGACACCCGCGACGAGCAGGACGAGCCCGACGACGACCAGGGCGGTCCGGCCGAGCGCACGGTTCGTGGCGTTCATCCGTCGATCCGTCCGGTCGGCTGCACGCGCACCCGCGCGGTCACGGTCGGGTGGGCGTCGATCGCGGCGAACTCCCGCTCGACGGCCTCGGTCGCGGCGACCGCCGGCACGTCCACGCCCGCCGCGGGGCGGAGCACCACGTCGACGGTCCGGCGCCCGACCGTCCCGAGGGCGCCGTCCGGACCCAGTCGGGTCGCGGACCGGGCGGCACGCGCAGCGGCTGACGCGAGGACCTCGTCGTCCACCACGACCGCGAGCCGGTCGGAGGACATCGTGTGCCGGGGCCGTCGCTGGGGCAGCAGCCCGTGCAGCAGGAACACCAGTCCGAGCACGGCGAGCACGGCGGCGATGCCGACGACGATCGTGGTGTCCAGGCCGGCGGGCGCCCGCACCGCACGATCGACGACCACGCGTGGGTCGATGCCGGCGACGGTCTGGTCGAGCAGGACGAGGGCCGCGGCGAACACGGCCACCGCAGCGATGAGCAGCACCACGAGCATCGCGACGACGACGGTGCCGGACCGGGAGGCGTTCGTCTCACGTCGGATCAGCCGTCGGTACACGGGAGCGTGTTCCTCGGCCGCGGTCGATCCGACCCGCTGCCCCACGGCCGGTCGGTCCCCGGCCGACCGTCGGGGGTCCTGCCCGAGCACCGCGGCGAGCGGCCCGTCCGCCGGGAGCGGCTCGTGCTCGGTGCGCTCGCCGGTCATCGGACCCTCCGTGGGACGTCGACGACCGACGACGCGAACGTGATCGTCACGCGCTGCACCTGCCGGCCGGTGATGGTCGCGATGCGCTCGGCGATCGTGGCACGGGCGCGGTGCGCCGTTGCGAGGACGGGTTCGTCGGGGACCGCGTGGCGACCCAGGACGGGCACGGTGAGCGGAGCCGTGACCTCGACCGCCAGCGCACCGCGACCGTCGTCGGCGACGTGGGCCCGGACCTCCCGGACCGGTGCGCGCAGCGCCTCGGCGGCCACCGCCTGCGCGGTGTGGACGAGTGCGGCGGCCCCGATCCGGTCGTAGCCGGGGACCCGCTGCCCGTCTGGAGCGCCGCGGTCACCGGAGACGGCGACGGCGGCCGGGGTCACCGGGAGCTCCGGCGCCCGCGGAGCACGTCGAGCAGGCGGCTGGAGTCGATGTCCCCGGACACGATCCGGGCGACCAGGCCGCCGACGATCATGAACACGGCGACCACGACGAACGCCCAGAACCCGAGCGTCACGGCGACGATGGCGAGCAGGGCACCGGCGCCCATGCCGACGACGGTGGCGTTCACCGGACGCGACCCTCGACGTCGGGCTCGGTGCCGGCGAGCGCGGGGATGTTGACGTCGTTGATCGCGATGTTGACCTCGGTCACCTCGAGGCCCACCAGTTCGGTGATCGCGTCGGTGACCGCGGTCCGGACAGCCGTCGCGACCGCCATCATCGGCGTCGGGTAGTCGACGACGATCGTCAGGTCGACGGCGACCTGGGTCTCGCCGACCTCGACACGGACGCCCTGGCCGAGTGCGCTCGACCCGATCGCGTCCCGGATCGCGCCGAAGGCCCGCGCCGTGTTGCCCCCGAGGGCGAACACCCCGGGCACGTCGCGAGCGGCGATGCCCGCGACCTTCGCGACCACGGCGTCGTCGATGATGGTCTTGCCCCTGGCCGTCACCTGCGTGGTCGTGGTCCCGGTCGCGGTGTTCCCGTCGACGCGTGCGGACGTCCCGGCGCCGGTCGTCCCAGCAGCCACGGTCGTGGTCCCCTCAGGGCGGTTCGTCGTCGATGCCATGTGGTGCCTCCTGGTGCGGATCGTTGCTGCCGTCCAGCGAACACCATCGTGCCGGGAACGGACCGGTAGGTTCGGGTGCATGCGCGTGGCGACCTGGAACGTGAACTCCGTCCGTACCCGAGTCGGGCGGATCGTCGACTGGCTGGTGCGCGAGGACGTGGACGTCCTCGGCATGCAGGAGATCAAGTGCAAGCCGGAGCAGTTCCCGACCGAGGCGTTCGAGGCCGCGGGCTACCAGGTCGAGGCCCACGGGCTCAACCAGTGGAACGGCGTCGCCTTCGCCAGCCGCCTGCCGATGGAGGACGTCACCCGCGACTTCCCCGGCCAGCCCGGCTTCCTCAAGGGCCACGAGGGCTCGGACCTCCCGGTGGAGGCCCGTGCCATCGGGGTCACGGTCGAGGGCGTCCGCCTCTGGAGCCTCTACGTGCCGAACGGGCGCGAGCTCGGTGACCCGCACTACACGTACAAGCTCGACTGGCTCGCCGAGCTGGCCGACCGCACCTCGGAGTGGCTCGCCGCGTCGCCGGAGACCCCGCTCGCGCTGATGGGCGACTGGAACGTCGCCCCGCTCGACCAGGACGTGTGGGACATGCGCGTCTTCGAGGGGTCGACCCACGTCAGCGAGCCCGAGCGTGCTGCGTTCCGCGCCTTCGAGACCATCGGCCTGCAGGACGTCGTCCGCCCGATCGTGCCCGACGGGTACACCTACTGGGACTACAAGCAGCTCCGGTTCCCCCGGAACGAGGGGATGCGGATCGACTTCGTGCTCGGGTCCGAGGCGTTCGCCGACGTCGTCACGGATGCCGCCATCCACCGGAACGAGCGCAAGGGCGACGCCCCGAGTGACCACGTGCCCGTGACCGTGGACCTCGACCTCGACCTCGACACCGCGCTCGACGACGACCGGCCGATGATCTTCTGACCCGCCGGGCGCCTGCTCCCGCCGCGCCTAGGGGTGCAGCAGCGCCGCGATGGCGACCAGGACGGGCACCGCGCCGATCGTCGAGATGAGCACCACGTCTCGCGCGACCGGTACCGCTGCCCCGTACCGCTGGGCGTAGTTGAAGACGTTCTGCGCCGCAGGCAGGGCCCCGAGCGTCGTCAGGACGAACACGTCCTGCGCGCCGAGTCCGAACACGAACCGCGCCAGGACGAAGGCGACCGCGGGCATCACCAGGAGCTTCGTCACGGACGCCACGATGACGTCCGTCCGGATCGACGGGTCGCGCAGCGGTGTCGCGCCGTGCAGGCTCATCCCGAAGGACAGCAGCACCACGGGGACGGCCGCGGCACCGACGAGCGCGAACGGCTCGAGCACCGGCGTCGGCAGGGTGACCCTCGTCGCCGAGAACACCAGTCCGACGAGGGACGCGATGATGATCGGGTTGCGGAACGGTCCGGCGATGCGGCGCCGCCAGCTCCCGCTCCCCGAGGTCGCGACGTCGAGCACGGTCAGCGCGATCGGCGCGAGCACCACGAGCTGCAGGAGGATCACCGGGACCACCGCCGTCGCCTGCCCCAGCACGTACACGGCGACCGGCAGACCGATGTTGTTCGCGTTGACGTAGCTCGAGGCGAGCGCTCCGACCGTCGTGGTGGCGAGCGGGCGACGCATGACGACGCCGAAGACCAGCGCGGCGACGAGCGCGACCAGGACCGCGCTCAGCAGCGACACCCAGAGCATCGGCGACAGCAGCGAGCGGATGTCCGCCGTCGCGATGGTGTGGAAGAGCAGGCACGGCATGAGCACGAAGAACGCCAGCCGGCTCATCACGAACTGCGCGTGCTGCCCGAGGATCCCGGTGCGCCCGACGACGTACCCGGCCGCGATGATCGCGCCGATGATCGCGAAGCCCGTCAACACGCCACCCATCGCCTCCATCCTGGCACGGCGACACGCGTCGCCGAACGGCACGGCGCGGAGAGCGCGCTTGATCCGGAATGCCGGGCCATGGACAGTTGTTGCGGCAACCATGACCTCGACGACCAACACGCTCACCCGATCGACCGACTCCAGCCAGCCCCTGGTCCCGCTCCTCGAGGAGCGGTGGAGCCCCCGCTCCTACGACGAGACCGCGACCATCTCGGACGCGTCCTTCGACGCGGTGCTGGAGGCCGCTCGGTGGGCCCCGTCGGCGAACAACCTGCAGCCCCGGCGCTTCATCGCCGGCCGGCGCGGTACCGAGACCTTCCGGACGATCAACGAGCACCTGCTCGGCTTCAACGCGGCCTGGGCCTTCCGCGCGAGTGCACTGGTCGTCGGCGTCCTCGAGACGGTGAACGAGGAGGGCACGGAGCTCCGGTTCGCCGAGTACGACCTCGGCCAGTCCGTGGCGGCACTCGCGGTGCAGGCGCACGCGGAAGGCCTGCACGTGCACCAGATGGGCGGCATCGACGCCGAGGGGCTCCGTGCTGCGTTCGGTCTGGACGCCCGGTTCCTGCCGTTCACCGTGACCGCGATCGGGACCGTCGCGGACCCGTCGCAGCTCGACGAGAAGATCGCCGAGCGCGAGGTCGCGCCGCGCACGCGCATGCCCCTCGACGAGGTCGTGCTCGTCAAGGAGTGACCCCGACTCCCCCACGACCGACGGCCGCGCTCCGAGCAGAGCGCGGCCGTCCGTCGTTCCGGAGGGTCAGCGGCCTCGACGCGCGTGCCCTCGCAGGGTGTGTCGGCGCGCGCCGACCAGCAGCAGCCCGAGCAGGAGCAGGAGCACGGCCCCGGCCGTCAGGAGCTCGAGGCCCTGGGTGCCCGTGAACGCGAGCGCCCCACGAGCACCGGCACCGCGGTCCCCATCCGAGACGGGTGCCGGGTGCGCGCCGGCGTCGCCGGCAGCCCCCGTCCCCGACGGGTGCCCACTGCCCGACGCGCCGTCGTCCCCGGGGACACCGGGACCGACGGGATCCACGGGCGCACCCGGCAGCACACCGGCGTCGATGGTCGTGAGGCGCTGGACACCGTCGAGCGCCCCGACCTCGGACACCTCGGTCGACAGGTCGACCGTCGCGGTGCGGCCGGCGGGATCCGCGTCGGAGTCGAGCGCTCCGTCGGTCCCCGCGTGCTCCGCAGTGAAGCCCCGACCGTCCGGGGCGGTGAAGGTCACGACGTAGGCCCCGGGTCGCAGGCCGTCGAACCGGTAGCGGCCGTCGGCGTCGGTCCTGGTGTCACGGACGACGTCCGCTCCACGGTCGTCCGTCCCACCGAGGTGGACGGGCACCCCGCCGACCCCGGGTTCGTCGTCGTCCTGCAGCCCGTCTGCATCGTCGTCCGCCCACACGCGGTCACCGATCGAGCCGGACACCACCCGGATGGTGGCCGGGTTCGACTGCACCGGGAGCGCCAGGTTGGACGCGCGGAGCCCGAAGCGGTTCGTGTACGTGTCCTGGTCGGATGCGCCCGTCGTGGCCAACGACACCCGGTGCATCACGACGGCACCCGGTGCGACCGGTGCCCCCCGCAGGACGCGCACGGCGGTCACCTCCGCGAGCGTCGCGGGACAGCCAGCCGTGCCGAGCTCGGCTTCGGCGCACCACGTCGTCGACCCACCCGGCTGGTTCGAGGGGTCGTCGCCGTCGAACGCGATGGTCGAGGGCGTCGCCGCCGTGTACACCACGCGCTCGTCCGCGCCGGCGTCGATCCGGACGGGTTCGGCCAGCCCGACGGAACCGTGGAACGCGGAACCGTTCCCGTCACCCTGGTGGGGGAGCACGTCGATCAGGTCGACGTCGTGCGCCGCCTCGCCGTCCGTGTTGGTGTACCCGAGCGACCACTCGAGCCGGTCCCCGTCGACGACGACCGGGTTGATCGCCGTCTTCTCGACACCGATGCCGCCGGGGGTGACGACCTGGACCGCGCGCACGGCGTTGCGGTACGCGAGGTCGGACTTGTCCGTCGGCGATTCGATCGTGACCTGGTTGCGCAACGAGCCGGCGGGGGCGATCCCCGACACCGCCACCGTGTAGGTCAGGGGCGCGATGGTCGTGTTCGGCGCGACGTCGGTGAGCCGCCAGACGAGTCGCTGGTGCTCCTGGCCGTCCGCGTCGGCGACGGTGTCCACCGCGGTCGGCGTCGTCGAAGCGCTGCCCGCGACGAAGGTGCTGTGCAGCGGCAGGACGTCGCGGACCGTCACCTCGGTCGGCTTGCCCGCGGCGTTGCCGTTCGTCAGCGACGGGTAGAGCGCGTAGTCGACGGTGCTGCCCGCCACCGCGACGCTCGTCTCGTCCGGGGTGTCCGACGCGTCGTGCCCCGGGTCGATGACCTTCTTCGTGACCCGGGCGAGGTTCTCGGTCACGAGGACGCTGTCGGCGAGCCGTCCAGCGCCGAGTGACGGATCGTGGTCGTCGTGGATCCACCGCGGGTCGCGATCGCCGAGCGACGCGTGTCCGAAGTCGCGGGCTCTGGTGCCGTTCGGGGCGTCCCTGATCTCCATCGCGGCGAACAGGTTGACGGCCGCGCCGCCACGGACGTCACCGACGGCACGGACGGCGCCGACGGCATCGGCCCCGCCGGGGACCGCCTCTGGCGTGTCGAACCAGGGGCCGTCGGCGTCCCCGCATTCGTGCTGCTGCCCCTCGGCCGGGTCGGCCATGTCGTACGCCGCGAACTGGACCCGCGCACCCGGGAACCGACTCGTCCACGCGGCGACACCGTTGATCGTGCTCAGCCGCTGTGTGTGCCGGTCGAACGTGTCGCAGAGGACGGCGTTCGACCAAGCGCCGAGGCCGTTGTTGGTCGCGGTCACATGACTCCGGACCTGCTGACCGGGGGTGATCCAGGGATCGCCGTCCTTCGCCGATCCTGCACCGACGGAGCCCCCTTCCAGCGGGCGGGCGATCACCTTGCCCACGCCCCCCGGGAGGAGCTCGACGAGGTTCCGGGTGGCGGTGTTGTCACCCAACGGCTCGGTGCCGCCCGGGAAGTTCTGCGCACCACCCGTCGACGTGGTCTGCAGTGCGCTGTACACGTTCTTCGACTCGACGCTCGTGTTGTCCGGCGGCGTCGGCATCCACAGGCTCAGGTACCCCGAGACGACGTACGCGCGGTCGTTCGTGACGAGCGCGCCGGCGATCCCCTCCGACGGGAGGTGCGTCGGGTCCGTGACCGCGCCCGTGATCGTCACGTCCACCGGCGCACCGGGAGCCGGCTGCGCGCAGTCGATCGTCCCGGAGTCCACGACACTGTTCGCGGTTCCCCCACGGCCGCCCGGCAGCTGGCTGAACCGCCAGTCGGTGAGCGCGTTGACCCCGCAGGCCGGAGCACCCCCGTTCCACAGGCGTGCGTCGGCGGGCAGGGCGCCGAGGATCTCCGAGACGTCGTCTCGGAACGTCATCCGACCGGAACTCCGCTCGAACCCGAGGAGTCCCTGACCCGCGACCACGGGTTCCCAGTCGACCGCGATCGGGTAGACGAGCTGCACGCCCTTCGTCGCCCCGTCGGGTCCGGTCACGTCCGTCCGCAACTGCGACCCGACGATGTTCTTGCTGAGGTTGTAGCGCGCCGCTGCCGAGACGACCGTCGGCGGCGACACCGCGGTGACGTCGGCGCCCCCGGCATCATCCGCCGTCCCCGTCGCGGAGACCGTGATGCGATCGCCGTGGTGCAGGTCGCCGGAGACCGTGAGCACGGCTGGGACCGCGACGGCCTGGCCCTCGGCGACGGTCCCGAGGTTGCAGACGAGGTCGCGGTCGTCGATCGTCGAACCCGGACCCGTGCAGGTCGCGGGGACCCCGGCCCATCGGGTGCCCGTCGGCGCGGTCAGCGTGAACCGCTCGTTGGAGCTCGCCCCGTCGGTGGAGTTCATGGTCACCCGGTAGGTGATCGCGTCGAGCGTGCGGACGACGCCGTTCGACCCCGAGGCGTCCCCACCGGGTTCGTCGTTCGGGGTGAAGGGTCCGCGGCCGTCCTCGACGACTTCGAGCGCGAGCCCGACACGGCCCGACGCGGGGCGGTGCTCCGGCGTGGCGACCAGGGCGTTCGCCGAGGCCGGAGGCCCCGCGACGCCGAGGACCACACCGAGCACGGCGAGTGTCGACACGCTGGAGCGTGTCGTGGGGCGGATGCGCATGGTGGTCTCCAGGACGATCGGCACGACGATCAGGGAGCGATGGACGTGCCCGTGAATACGTTGGATTGTGAATATGACAATTCGAAGCGGCAGGACAATGCAAATCGCATTACCGCTTCCACGCCAGGAATTCACATTCTGTATTTATATCTCACCATGTCCCACGTTCCGACCGCGCCATCGCGGTGCGGGCCGGATCGCCGAGGTCTGGCAGGATCGTGGACATGACCACGCCCCGACTCGTCGCCTTCGACCTGGACGACACGCTCGCCCCCTCGAAGTCCCCGCTCGACCCCCGGATGCTCGAGACGTTCGCGTCCCTGCTCGAGGTCGTGCCGGTCGCGGTGATCTCCGGCGGCAACTTCCAGCAGTTCGAGCAGCAGCTCGTGACCCCGCTGCGGCAGCGCGACGGGCTCCGGCTCGACGACCTGCACCTGCTGCCCACCTGCGGGACCCGCTACTACCGCTGGTCGGGCGACGACTGGGCCCTGCAGTACGCCGAGGACCTGACCGACGAGCAGAAGTCCCTCGCCCTCGCCGTCGTCGAGCGCGAGGCGAAGGCCGCCGGGTACTGGGAGGACCGGACGTGGGGCGCCATCCTCGAGGACCGTGGGTCCCAGATCACGTTCTCCGCACTCGGTCAGGCCGCGCCGGTGGACGTGAAGAAGCAGTGGGACCCGACGGGTGCGAAGAAGGACGAGCTCCGTCGCCTCGTGCAGGCCCAGCTGCCCGACCTCGAGGTCCGTTCCGGCGGCTCGACGAGCATCGACATCACGCGCAAGGGCATCGACAAGGCGTACGGCATGCAGCGGCTCGCCGAGATCACGGGCATCGCGCTGGACGACATGCTCTTCGTCGGCGACCGCCTCGACCCGGAGGGCAACGACTACCCGGTGAAGGCCCTCGGCGTCCCCTGCCACGCGGTGACGGGCTGGGAGGACACCGACGTGTTCCTGACGGAGCTCATCCCGACCCTCCGCTGAGCAGGCGGACGGGAGGCGCGGTGCGGCCTGGCACCAGCCCCGTCAGGAGACGGACGGACGCGTCAGGAGATGCTGCGGACGGCCTCGACGAAGGCGCGGATCTTCGCGACGTCCTTGACGCCACGCTCCGACTCGACGCCGCTCGAGACGTCGACGCCGTCCGGGTCCATGGCCTCGACCGCGGCCACGACGTTCGCGGGGGTGAGCCCGCCCGCCAGGATCCACGCTTCGTCGATCGTGCCGGTGACCTTCGCGGGGTCGATGAGCCGGCCGCTCCCGGGGACCTCGGCGTCGAGCAGCAGCAGGTCGTGGTCGTAGGCGGCGCGCTCCTCGGCGCTCTCGCGCAGGTAGGTCTCGGCCGCGACCGCACGGATCGTGAAGAACCCGGCGTCGCGCGCCCGGGCGAAGTCCGTCGCGGACTCGCCGCCGTGGAGCTGCAGGGTGGTGAGCCCGACGGCGGAGGCGATGCCGACGATCTCGTCGATCTCCTGGTCGCGGAAGACACCGACCGCGTCGATGCCGTCCGGGACGCGCTCGACGAGCTCCTTCGCCAGGTCGGCGGTCACCGTCCGGGGGCTGCCGGCCGCGAACACGAACCCGACCGCGTCAGCGCCCGCGTCGATGGCGGCGTCCACGGTCTCGGCCGTCGACAGCCCGCAGATCTTGATCCATCGCTGGTCGGTCATGCGGTCCATCCTGCCCGAAACCGGTGACGCTCGGGTCCGTCCTCGTGTCAGTGGAGCAGGCCGGCCACGTAGGCGGCGCTGCAGGCCACCAGCACGCCGAACGTCGCGAAGGACCCGACCAGGACGTTCCGCCGACGCCAGCGCGTCGCGAGCGAGAACGTGCCGCGCTTCGCGTGCCGGTGTGCGGCACGGTGCAGGCGGTGCTCCCGCTTGTGGTCCGCGCGTGCCGGGCCGAGCGGCACCGGC
Organism: Curtobacterium sp. ISL-83; assembly: GCF_018613895.1. Lineage (GTDB taxonomy): Bacteria > Actinomycetota > Actinomycetes > Actinomycetales > Microbacteriaceae > Curtobacterium. Next base: position 182,462 of record NZ_JAGGPH010000009.1, on the reverse strand, counting down.
CCGGTGATCTGGGTCGCACCACCGCGGAGCGCACTGGCGACGGCGACGGCGGTCGGACGGCGGTCCGGGTTCCGGTGTGTCATCCGACCGAGCAGGTCCCGCCACTCGGGAGCGATGTCCGCCGGGATCTCGGGGTCGTGGCGCAGCCGGGCGAGCGCGGCCTCGATCAGGGTGCCGGAGTACTCCTGCTTGCCGGTCAGCGCTTCGAGCAGCACGAGTCCGAGTGAGTACACGTCGGTCGCGAAGCCGATCGGCTCACCCGCGACCTGCTCGGGGCTGAGGTACGCGGCCGTGCCGATGATCGTGCCGTCGTTCGTCAACCGGGAGCCGTCGACGAAGTGGGCGACGCCGAAGTCGGTGAGCTTGACGGTCCGGACGAACCCGGAGGCGCCCTCGTCGTTGATCAGGATGTTCGCCGGCTTCACGTCACGGTGCACGATGCCCCGCGAGTGCACGTAGGCGAGCGCGTCCGCGAGCTGCGCACCGAGGTCCGCCACCTCGTAGGCGTGCAGCGCTCCGCCGGCCAGCCGCCGGAGCAGGGTGGTGTCCGCGATGAGCTCCATCACGATGAAGCGGTGCGGCCCGTCGTCGAACTCGTGGGTGCCGGCGTCGTAGAGCGGCACGAGCCCCGGGTGGGACAGCATGCTGAGCAGTCGGATCTCGCGTTCCTGGCGGACACGATCGGCGGTGGTCATCGCGTCGGGCGTCGCGAACAGCTTGACGGCGACCGCACGGTACGTGTGTTCGTCCCGCGCTTCGTACACCGTGCCCATGCCGCCCGTGCCGATGAGCTTCACGAGCCGGTACCGACCGGAGAGGACCGTCTCCGTCCGCACGTTGCCGAGCAGGGTCATGGTGTTCGTCGTTCCGTCGAGAGTCGATGACCGCGGCAGTTGCCAGCGAGGTGACTCACGCAGTACGGTACGCGCCCGCTCGCGTGCCCGCAGGGGCGTTACGACATCGTGATCGGCCGTAGTTCCCTGTGTTCATGCGGATGCATCGGGGTACGGTCGGGCCTCCACAGAGTGAGCGATCACGCAAGGAGGACGACGATGGCACTGTCGAAGGGTGACGAGGTGCACTGGAACACCTCGCAGGGCACGACCACCGGAACGCTGATCGAACAGAAGACGAAGGACTTCCAGTTCGACGGGCAGCACTTCACGCCGACCGACGACGATCCGTTCTGGATCGTCGAGTCCGCGAAGTCGGGCAAGCGCGCGGCGCACAAGGAATCCGCCCTCACGAAGGCGTGACCGACCGTCATCGCGCGGTTCAGTCGCCCGCGGGCTCGGCACGCCGTCGCCCGCGGGCTCCGCGCTCGGCCCGCTCCCGACGCCCACGACGGACCCGGCGCACCACGAAGCCGACCAGGAGCACCGCGATGACGACGTACAGCGCACGGTCGATCCACGCCGTGTAGGACTCGACGCGGTCGTACTGCGTCCCGAGGGCGGCCCCGCCGAGCACGAGCACGCTGTTCCAGAGACCGGACCCGAGCACCGTGAGCAGCGAGAACGACCACAGGTTCATCCGGTCCGCGCCGGCGGGCAGCGAGATCAGGCTGCGCACGATCGGGACGAGTCGGCCGAAGAAGACCGCGCTGCGTCCGTGCCGGTGGAACCAGGCCGCGGCCTTCCGGAAGTCGGCCTCGTCGACGAGCGGCAACCGGCCGAGCCAGCGGGCGGTGCGGTCGAACCCGATGACGGCGCCGAGCCAGTAGAGCACCAGCGCGCCGAGGGTCGAGCCGAGCGTCGCGAGCACGAGGACGAGCGGCAGGTTCATGCGCCCCGCGCCGCCGAGGAATCCCGCGAGCGGCAGGATGACCTCCGAGGGGATCGGGGGGAACACGGTCTCGACGAAGAGCATCAGCGCGACGCCCCACTCCCCCATCGTGTCGATGAGGCGGAGGACCAGGCCGGACAGCCCACCCATCTCGGGGTCACCCGCGGCGGCGGACGTGGTCGTGGCGATGGCAGTCGTCATGCCGCCACTATCCCTGAGCAGCCTGACAGGAAGGCGCGCGCGGCACGGCTCAGCCCAGCCGGCCGTCCAACCCCATGTGCGACGCCCGGACGTGCGCGAGCGACCGCGCCAGGGCGCCGCGGGCGACGGCGTCGCGACCGACGGTCGACGGCACGATCTCGACCGGGTGCCGGAGATGCGGCGTGACGAGTTCCGACAGCGCGCTGCAGAACACCTCGGCGGCGGGCAGGACCTCACCGCCGACCACGACGACCTCCGGGTCGATCGTCGCGATCAGCTGCACGACGCCGGGTGCGACGTCCGCTGCGAAGGCGCGGACGACGTCCGCCGCCGCCTCCGCTGCAGCGCCGGTCCCCTGCCGGGCCGCGGCGAGGACGGACTCGAGGTCCGTGCCGGCGGGGAGTCGCGCCTCCAGTCGGGCGGGTGCGGCCGGCCAGCCGGTCGCATCCAGACCGCCCATCTCGCCGGCGGCCCCGCGCGCACCGCGCGCCAGCGCACCGTCGATCACGTAGGCCGCCCCGATCTGGCGACCCATCACCAGGTACAGCCCGTCGCGGACGCCCTGGAAGCGTCCCCACATCGCTTCGGCGGTGGCGGCGAGCTTCGCGTCGTTGTCGAAGAAGGTCGCCGCGTCCGGGAACAGGTCCTCGATCCGCCCGGGCACCCGGCGCTCCACCCACTCCGGCACGGCCACGGTGTAGTCGATCGCGCCATCGCGGTCGACGACGGCCGGGACGCCGAAGGTCGCGGCGAGCAACCGGGACCGGTCGATGCCCTCGGTGAGCCGGCGGACGACGTCCTGCACGCTGTCCCATGCCTGGTCGGCGGACGCGAGGTCGGTGTAGACCTCCTCCACCCGGGCGAGCGGTTCGCCGCGCAGGTCGGACCGGATGCCGACGATGCCGTGCAGCCCGAGGTCCACGCCGAGCAGCGCCCCGGCGGACGCGTCGGCGCGGAACCGCTTCGCCCGACGCCCCGCCTTGTTCGGGGTCGCGATGACCTCGGCCTCCGTCACCCACCCCTCGTCGACCAGGTCGGCCAGCGCCGCTTCGACCGTCGGACGGGACAGGCCCACCGTGCGGCTCAGCTCGGTCACCGTGTGCGAGGTGTCGTCGCGGAAGAGCTCGGCGAGGATCGCGCGCGAGTTGATGAGCCGGAGCATGCCCGGCGTGCTGCCGACGACGCCGGACGGGAGCGTTGACAGGTTCTCGCTCACGGCCATAGCCTCCATATTACGAAAGGTCATTGAGGAATGGTGGACCGCGACATGCTCATCCCGCGACCGCGCCGAACCGAACCCGGTTCCGGCGCCTTCGAGCTCACTCCGTCGACGCGCATCGCTGCGGATGCGGCGACCGAGTCGGTCCGACTGTACCTGCAGCAGACGCTCCGGGGATCGACCGGGCTGCCGGTCCGCGACGCCGCTGACGGCGCGGGAACCGGGCCGGACGTGATCGCCCTGCGCGTCGAGCAGGACGAGACCCTGCCGTCCGGTCCGGGCGCCGACCGGTCCGAGTCCTTCCGGCTCGTCGTGACCACGGACGGCGTGACGATCACGGGCGGATCGCCCGCCGGGGTCTTCTACGGCGTCCAGGCCCTCCTGCAGCTGCTGCCGGCCGACGTGTACCGGCACGGCCGCGTCGGCGAGGGGCCGTGGACGGTCTCGGCGACCACGGTCGAGGACGCCCCGGCGTTCGCCTGGCGCGGCGTGATGCTCGACGTCGCCCGGCACTTCCGGACGAAGCACGAGGTCATGCGGGTCATCGACCAGCTCGCCGCGCACCGGCTCAACCGCCTGCACTTCCACCTCACCGAGGACCAGGGGTGGCGCATCGAGATCCGCAAGTACCCGCTGCTGACCGAGATCGGCTCGTGGCGGAAGGAGTCCCAGGTCGGCGCGCACGTGCCGGACGCCGACGGGGTCCTCCACGTGCAGTCGTACGACGGCCGTCCCCACGGGGGGTACTACACGCAGGACGACATCCGCGAGATCGTCGCGTACGCCGCCGACCGGTTCGTCACCGTCGTCCCCGAGATCGAGACGCCGGGGCACGTGCGCGCCGCACTGGCCGCCTACCCCCGACTCGGCGTGCACCCCGAGCGTCCGGTCGAGGTCTGGACCGAGTGGGGCATCGCGGACGACGTCCTGAACGCCGACGACGCCACGATCGAGTTCTTCAAGGACGTCCTCGACGAGGTGGTCGCCCTGTTCCCGAGCGACTACATCGGCATCGGCGGTGACGAGTGCCCGAAGGTCCAGTGGATCGAGGACTCGCGCACCCAGGACCGCATCCGCGAGCTCGGCCTCGCGGACGAGGAACAACTGCAGGCCTGGATCATCGGCCAGCTCGCGGCGCACGTCGAGTCGCACGGCCGCCGAGCGTTCGGGTGGGACGAGATCCTCGAGGGCGGCACGCTGTCGAAGTCGGCGACGATCGTGTCGTGGCGCGGGCTCCGTGGCGCGGTCACGGCGGCGAAGCGCGGGCACGACGTCATCTCGGTGCCCGATGACCAGGCGTACCTCGACTACCGGCAGAGCGACCTCGACACCGAACCGATCCCGGTGTCGATCGTGTTGACCGTCGACGACGTGTTCGCGTTCGACCCGGTGCCGTCCGGGCTCACCGAGGCCGAACGGGCCCACATCATCGGCGGCCAGGGCAACATGTGGACCGAACACGTGGACTCCGCGCGCCGGCTCGACTACATGCTCTTCCCCCGCGTCGCCGCCCTGGCCGAGGCGCTCTGGTCGGCCGACGTCACCGGGCCGCGCGATCTCGCGGAGTTCCGCGGACGGCTCGCTGAGCACACCGCGAGGCTCGAGGCCATGGGCATCCAGTACCGGCACGAGGCCGGTCCGTTCCCGTGGGAGCAGCGTCCGGGGGTACCGGGGCGCCCGCACTCGCGCGAGGAGCGCGCGGCCTACATCGACGCGGTCACGGCGAACATCGCCGAGTAGACCGAGGCGAGGCGGGGCGGGTGGGTGCGCACCCGCCCCGAGCCCCAGCGCGAGCGGGCACTCTTCGTCACGCTCGGCCGCTCCCGCCGACGTGTCCCGCCCGCTCGCCACCCGACGCGCGGCGTGTTCCGCCCACTCGTCGCACCAGGGCAGGACCAGTCGCCGGCACCGGCCGCCGGCACCGGCCGACCGTCCCGACACCACAGACGGACGGGAGGCGCGGTACCAGCTGGCACCGCGCCTCCCGTCCGTCAGGTGGTCGGTCCTAGACCGCGACGGCCACGCGGTCGTCGGCACCCACCACGGCGTCCTCGGACGCCGGCGCCCGCCGCACCCACTTCTTCAGCCCGACCAGCACCAGCGCGGAGACGACCGTGCCGGCCAGGATCGCGAGCACCCAGACCACGAACGAGTCGATCGCGAAGAAGACGAAGATCCCGCCGTGCGGTGCCCGCGAGGTCACCCCCGCGGCCATCGAGATCGCCCCCGTCACGGCAGCCCCGACCATCGACGCCGGGATGACCCGCAGCGGGTCAGCGGCAGCGAACGGGATCGCACCCTCCGAGATGAACGACGCACCGAGCAACCACGCGGCCTTCCCGTTCTCCCGCTCCGGCTTCGTGAAGCCCTTGCGGTACAGGACGGTCGAGGCGAGCGCGAGGGCCAGCGGCGGGACCATGCCGGCGCCCATGACCGCTGCCATGATCTCGAACGGCACCACGTTCGTCGCCGAGCCCGCTCCGAGTCCGGCCACGGCGAACGCGTAGGCGACCTTGTTCACGGGCCCACCGAGGTCGAACGCCATCATCAGGCCGAGGATGATGCCGAGCAGGATCACCGAGGTGCCGTTGAGCGAGTTCAGCCACGCGGTGAGCTGCGTCATGAGCCAGGCGATCGGACCGCCGAGCACGAGCAGGAGCAGCCCGGAGGCGACGATCGACGCGAGCAGCGGGATGATCACGACGGGCATCAGGCCACGCAGCCAGCGCCAGACCGGGATGCGTCCGATCCAGTACGCGGTGGCACCGGCGAGCAGACCGCCGACCAGACCGCCGAGGAACCCGGCGTTCATGAACACGGCGATCGACCCGGCGACAAAGCCCGGCGCGATGCCCGGACGGTCGGCCATGGCGTACGCGATGTACCCGGCGAGCGCGGCCACCAGGAACCCGAGCGAGATGCCGCCGATCTGGAAGGCGGCAGCGCCGAGGTAGTAGAGCAGCCCCTGCGGCGGCAGGTTCAGGAGCGTGTAGTGCTGCAGCGTGTAGACCGCGTTGTTGACGCCGTCGTTCCCGTGGGTCAGCGCGATGCCGTACCCGGACAACAGGAAGCCGAGCGCGATGAGGAGCCCACCGCCTGCGACGAACGGGATCATGTACGAGACACCGGTGAGCAGCCAGCGCTTGAGCGACTGACCGAAGTGCTCGTTCCCCGCGGTCGATTCACCACCGGTGGGAGCGCCCCCCTGCACGCGCACAGCGTTCGGGTCGTCGGCGGCCCGGATGGCCTCGGCGATCATCTTGTCGGGTTCGTCGACCCCGCGCTTCACGGGTCCGGACACGAGCGGCTTCCCGGCGAACCGGCTGCGGTCGCGCACGTCCACGTCGACTGCGAACACGACGGCGTCGGCGCGGGCGATGAGCGCGGGGTCGAGGGGCTCCACCTGCGAGGACCCCTGCGTCTCGATGTGCATCTCGGCACCGGCGCGCTGGGCGGCGGCGACGAGCGCGTCCGCCGCCATGTAGGTGTGGGCGATGCCCGTCGGGCAGGCGGTCACACCCACGAAGACCTTCTTCGGCGCGGTGCCCGGGGCACCGGCGGCGGTGCCACCGGTCGCGGACGACGGACTGGAGGCTCGGCTCGCGTTCCCGACGCCGGCATCCGACACCTCACCGCTCACCTCGCGGTCGACCAGGTCGACGATGTCCTCCGGGGTGACCGCGGCGCGGAGTGCCGCCGTGAAATCGTCACGGATGAGCGCTCGGGCGAGGGTGGACAGGACCGTCAGGTGGTCCTTGTCCGCACCCTCGGGCACCGCGATCATGAACACGATGTCCGCATCGCCGTCCGGAGCGCCGAACGGCACCTTCCGGGCCAGTCGGGAGAACGCGAGCGTGGGGCTCGTCACCGAGGCGGACCGGGCGTGCGGGATCGCGATGCCGCCGGGGACGCCGGTGCCGACCGACGCCTCCCGCTTGATCGCGTCCGCGGCGAGGGTCTCGCCGGAGGCGGCGCGACCGGTGGCGGCGACGCGGTCGGCCAGGACGCGGATGACGTCACTCGACGTGGCGCCGAGGTCCTCGTCGAGGCCGACGAGTTGGACGCTGATGAGGCGCTGACTCGTGTCTGCGGACATGGGGGTGCTCCTTTGCAGTGGCGCCGAGGCGCGGGCAGTGCTGGGTCTGAAGGGTGGTTCGGGAGGGACGGTCAGGCGGCTGCCGGGACGGGCAGTGCGCGGACCGTGATCGACGCGGGGTCGGTCTGGTCGAGGGCGGGCACGTCGCTGCCGGGGAGACCGGCGGCGGCCGCTCCCGATGCGACGGCCTGGGCGAGCCGGTCTTCGGGTGGTCGCCCGGCGACCTCGGCGAGCAGGTAGCCGGCGAGCGCGGAGTCGCCCGCGCCGACGGTGGAACGGGCGACGATCCGGGGTGCCGCGGCGACGTAGCTCCCCGTCTCGGTCACGAGCACGGCGCCGGCGCTCCCGAGGGTGAGCAGGACGGTGCCGACGTTCTTGTCCCGCAGCCGTCGAGCTGCCTGCGCGGCGACGACGACGTCCCGCTCGAACGCGTCCGGGTCCCCGCCGACGACCTCGGCGAGTTCCTCGGCGTTCGGCTTGACCAGGTCGATCCGTTCCCCGGACTGCAGCAGCGCGGTGAACGGGACGCCCGAGGAGTCGACCGCGATCCGGACGTCGTCACCGTGGCGGGCGCGGAGGGCACGGACCAGGACGGCGAGCGCGTCGTCCGGCAGTCCGGGCGGCAACGACCCGGCGAGCACGACCCACCGCGCTGCCGGACCGGTGGCGGTCGCCGCCGCGGTGTCGGCGACGAGTGCGGCGAGGTCCTCGAGCCGGCCGGCCAGCGAGGGGCCGGGTTCGTTGAGCTTCGTGGTGGTCCCGGTGGGCTCCGTGACGGTCACGTTCGAGCGGAGCGGGGCACCGATCGGCAGCGCGGCCGTCGGGATGCCGCGGGTCGCGAGGCCGACGAGGACCGGGTCGAGCTCGTCACCGGGCAGCACCGCGATGGTGTCCCCGCCACTCGCCACGATGACCCGGGACACGTTGACACCCTTGCCGCCGGGTTCGGCGGTCGACCGGGTCGCGCGCTGCACCGCCCCGCGCTGGAGCTCACCGGCGAGTTCGATGGTCCGGTCCAGCGACGGGTTCGGGGTCACCGTGACGATGCGGGACGACGACGCGGCGGTCATGCGACGACCACCTCGACGTCCGCCTCGGCGAGCGCACCGGCGAGGTCCGCGGGGGGCTCCTGGTCGGTGACGATCGTGTCGATCTCATCGAGTCGGGCGAAGCGCATCAGGGCCTCGACCCCGTGCTTCGCGGCGTCCGCGAGCACGACGCTCCGGCGGGCGGCGAGGACGTACGCGGCTTTGACGGCCGCTTCGTACTCGTCGGGGGTGCTCAGACCGAAGCCCGCGGACAGCCCGTTCGTGCCGATGAAGGCGATGTCGGGGCGCAGCGCTCCGATCTGCTCGACCGTGGCGGTCCCCACCGCCGCGCTCGTGACACCACGGACCCGGCCACCCAGCAGGTGCAGTTCCACGTGCGGGCTGTGCTGCAGGGTGCTCGCGATCGGGACGGAGTTGGTGATCACGGTGAGGGTCGATCCCGGCGTCGCGGGCTCCCACGCCGCGAGTTCGGTGGCGACGGCGGCGCACGTGGTGCCGGCGTCGAGGGCGATCGAGCCGGTGAAGGTCGGCGGGACGAACTGCATCGCGGCTCGGGCGATCGCGGACTTGGCGCTGCCGTGCTGGCCCTCGCGCTCGGCGACGCTGAGTTCGACGACGCTCGACCGCCCGGCGGGCACTGCCCCACCGTGCACGCGGCGGAGCACCCCGGCGGCCTCGAGCGTGCCGAGGTCGCGGCGGACCGTCTCGGTCGTCACGTCGAAGTGCTCGGCCAGGTCGGCGACGGACACCCGCCCGGCCGCCTGCAGTGCGGCGGCGATCGCGTCGTGTCGCTCGGTTGCGTACATGCCCGAACTCCTTCGTTCCCGTGGGTTTCGAGAACTGTACGTCCGGTTCCCACACGAACGCAAGTGTCTCGTCCCGAAACCAACGGAAACGAAGGAGGAGCGGGTTCAGCCCTTCACGGCCCCGGCGGTCATGCCGCTCACCAGGCGCCGCTGCACGATGAGGAAGAAGACCACGACCGGCAACGAGAACAGCACGCTCGCGGCCATCAACCCGCCGTAGTCCGTGCCCTTGTTCGTCGAGAACGCGGCCAGCCACACCGGCAGCGTGTACATCCCCTGGTCCTTGAGCATCACGTACGCGGTCAGGTAGTCGTTCCACGCCGCGATGAAGGCGAAGACGCTCGTCGCGATCACGCCGGGCAGCACCAGCGGGAACAGGACGCTCCACAGGATCCGGACGGTCCCCGCCCCGTCCACCTTGGCGGCTTCCTCGATCTCGATCGGCACCGCGACGAAGAACCCGCGCATCACCCAGATCGAGAAGGGCAGCACGCTCGCGACGTACGCCAGGATCAGCCCGATGTAGCTGTTCAGCAGCCCGAGGGACTGGAAGGACAGGAACAGCGGGATGAGCAGTGCCCCCGACGGGATCATCTGCACGAACAGGATCGCGACGAGGATCGCTCGCCGCCCGCGGAACCGGAAGCGCGAGAGCGCCGCCGAGGCCAGGAACCCCACCACGATCGACAGCAGCACGGCGGCCACCACCACGATCGTCGAGTTCCGCAGGTAGCCGAGGAACCCCTGCTGCGTGAGCGCCCGCACGAAGTTGTCGAACGTCGGGTGGAGCGGCGCCCAGATCGGCGACAGGGTCGTGACCTCGTCGGCGGGCTTGAACGCGGTGTTCACCATCCAGTAGATCGGGAACACCCACACCAGGCAGAACAGCACCGCCAGCGTGTTCGCGAGCACGCGGGGCTTCCGCTTCCGCGGCGTCCCCCCGGCCCGTGGTGCACGCGACGTGCGCGAGGTCGACAGGGTCACAGGTCCTCCTCCCCGCTCAGGACGAGCCGTCGGATGTAGTAGCTGGTGAGTGCGCCGAGGATGACGGTGGAGATCACCGCGATGGCGGCGCCCTGCCCGTACGCGTTCGACACGAAGGACTTCACGAACGTCCAGATGCCCAGGGTGAGGGTCGCGTCCACCGGACCGCCGCGGGTGAGCAGCCAGATCTGGTTGAAGACGTTGAAGTCCCAGATCACGGACAGGATCGTGACGAGCAGCAGCGTCGGCGCGAGCGCGGGCAGCGTGATCGCCCGGTACATCGTCCACGTCGTGGCCCCGTCGAGCGACCCGGCCTCGTAGTACTCCGGCGCGATCTGCGACTGCGCCGCGTAGAGCGTGAGCGCGACGAACGGCACGGCCTGCCAGATCACGAGCGTGAGCACGATCGTGTACGCCTGCCCGGGGTGCGACGCCCAGTTGTCCTGGGTGTGGTCGCCGAAGGCGCGCAGCTGCGTGATGAGCCAGTTGAGCACGCCGTAGAACGGCTGGAAGAGCCACTGCCACACCAGGCTCGACGCCACGTTCGGCATCGCCCAGGCGAGCACGAGCACGACGCTGACGACCGTGCGCATGGCCGTGCCGAGGCGGGTGAGCAGCTGGGACACCGCCATGCCGATCACGATCGTGCCGAGGACCATCGACCCCGTGACGACGATCGTCCGCAGGATCACCGGCCAGAAGCTGCCGTCGGCCAGCACGTTCGTGTAGTTCGTGAAGCCCGCGAACCCGGCCTGCCCGGTGAAGATCGCCCGCAGGCCGTAGTCCTGGAACGAGATGACGATCAGCCGCACGAGCGGGTAGACGACCAGCGCGAGCAGGAGCAGGGCGGCCGGCGCGAACAGCACGAGCGGCGCGCGGGACGCCATCGGGGAGCGTCGGCGCGGCGCCCGCCCGCCCGTCCCACCCGGGGGCAGGCCCGTCCCCGATGCCACCCGCGGGCTCCGCGTGCGGGAGCCGGACGTGCCGCCGGAGACCGGCCCGGCGAGGTCCGCCGAGCCGGTCTCCGTGGAAGCAGTCGAGGTCATCGACTACTGCTGCGCGTTCAGCGCCGTCGTGAGGTGCTTCGAGAAGCCCTCGGCCGATTGCTGCGGCGTCTTCCGGCCGGTCGCGATGTCGGCGAACATCGACTGGAAGGACGAGTCCCCCTCGATCGTCGCCCACCCCGGGGTCGCCGGCGTCGGGCGGCTCGTTGACGCTGCTGCGAAGTACGGCTTGTGCAGCGGGTCGACGTCACCGGCGACGGTCGACAGCAGCCCGGTCGAGTTCGGCTCCCACCCGTCCACGCCGAAGACCTGCTCCTGCTGGAACTTCTTCGAGGTGAGGATCTTCATGTAGTACCGCGCGAGCTCCTGGTTCTGCGACTTCGCCGGGATGCCGAGGTCCGAGCCGCCGAGGAACACCGGCTGCGTCTTGCCCGCGGTCTGCGACGGCATCGCGAACGTGCCGATCTGGTCCTTCAGCGCGGGCTTGGCCGTGGTGATCGAACCGATCTCCCACGCCGACCCGAGGATCGCCGAGGTGTTGCCCTGGGCGAAGATGTCGGACTCGGCCGGCTTGTCGGTGTTGATGTCCTGCGTGGACTTCGCCGAGTACTTGTTCTGGAAGTCCTTCCAGGCGGTGAGCCCCTTCACGGCGTCGGCGGAGTCGAGCCCCCCGGTCCACTTGCCGCCCTTCTCGGTCGCGATCGTCCCGCCGGCGTCCCACACCCACTGCAGCCCGGCGTACCAGTACTGCCCGGGCATGTAGAAGGTCGAGAAGTCCTGACGCGGGTTCGCCGCCTTGACCTTGTCGAGGTCCTGCAGCAGTTCGTCGTACGTCGTCGGCGTCCCGGTGACCCCGGCGTCCGCCCAGGTCTTCTTGTTGTAGATGACGGCGCGGTTGCCGGCGAACAGCGGGGCTCCGTAGAGCTTGCCGTCGACCGTCGCCGGGCCCTCGAGCCCGGAGAGCCAGGTCTGCCCGTCCGCGAGCTCCTTCTTGTAGGGGCTGAGGTCGGCCAGGCCGCCGGTCGCCGCGTACACCGGCACCTGCGTGTTGCCGAGGTCGACGACGTCCGGTGCGTCCTGCTGGGCGAGCGCGGTGGTCAGCTTCGTGGTGATGCCGTCCCACTGCTGGAGCTGCAGCTTCACCTTGGCGCCGGTGGCCTTGGTGAACTGCTTCTCGGCGACGTCGAGGATCTTCGGGCTGAGGTCGCCGTTCATGATCCAGACGGTGATGGTCTTGCCCTTGCCATCGGGTGTCCCGATGGCCTTCGTGCCGCCACCGGAAGCGGCATTGCTCCCGGCGGAGCACCCGGTGAGGGCGAGCGCGCCTGCGAGGGCGAGCGCACCGAGTGCGGCGAAACGCGTGCGTGTCACGTTGACTCCCTTGGTCCGACCTTTATGAAAGGACGTTGCGTATTGGCAAGTGAAGACCTTCGACCCCGGGTTGTCAACCACCAATCGACACCTCGTGGAGGCGTGTGATCCGCGTGTTTCTGCGGGATCACGGATGTGGAACAGAACACGCAGACCACTTGACGCGCTGGTCATGACCAGGCATGATCAGCGCCCGTTTCCGTGCGGTCGGCCTGGAGGCGCGGTGCCGGTCCCGAGAACCGGCACCGCGCCTCCAGGCGGTCGCCTCCGGGTGGTCGTGTCCGGGCGGTCCCGTCAGACCGCCGCCAACGCGCTCGTCGGCGGGATCCGCGCGGCGCGCGCCGCCGGGTACAGCCCCGAGACGCCACCGATCAGGACGGTGGACCCGAGTCCGCCGGCGATCGCCCACAGCGGGATCGCCACCGGCCAGCCCTGGACCAGTGCGAACGCGATCGTCACGCCCGACCCGATCACGACGCCCGCGACACCACCGAGGAACGACAGCAGCAGGGACTCCACGAGGAACTGGTCCCGGATGTTCCGCCGCCGGGCACCGAGCGCGCGCCGGACACCGACCTCTGCACGTCGTTCGAGCACGGTGATCACCATCGTGTTCGCGACCCCGATGCCACCGACCAGCAGCGCGACGCCGCCGATCCCCACCAGGAGCCCGGTGAACGAGTCGTCGGTGGCGTTCTTCGCGGCGAGGGCGTCGGAGGGTCGCGTCACGCCGACGTCCTGCGGGTGCGCCGGGCTGATCGCCCGCGCCAGGACGTCCCGTGCCGGCGCGACCCGGTCCGGGTCCACCCGGGTGTACACCGCGGTCGGGTGCCCGTCGTACCCGAGCGACCCGGCGAGGCCCGGTGGGACGAACACCTGGTTGTCCAGGTCGTCCGCGAGCGCCAGCGATCCGAGCACCCCGACGACCTGCACCCACTGTCCACCGATCCACACCCTCGTGTCCGCACCGATCTCCTCGACGCCGAGGCTCCTGGCGGCCGTCGCGCCGAGGACGACCTGGGCGGGCACGTCCGTGGCGCCGTCGATCCAGCGCCCCGACACGACCTCGCCACCGAGCACGCCGGGGACGTCCCCCTGCACGGCCATCACCCCGATGCCCTTCGTCTCGGTCGGCGGGACGAACGGGTTCCGGTACACGCGGGCGTCCGTCACCGTCCCGACCCCGGCGGCCGCCTCGACGACGTCCTGCCGCCGCGCCGAGTCGACCGCCGTCGTCGGCAGGGGTGGGACGTCGCTGAACCCCTGGGCCTCGGTCGTCGTCAGCACGTTCGTGCCCAGCGCGTCGAGCACCCGATCGAGCGCCGCCTTGTTCGAGGTGGAGATCCCGACCACGGCGATCATCGCCGCGATGCCGATCGCGATCCCGAGTGCGGACAGCACCACCCGACCGGGCCGGGTCCGGAGGCCGAAGACACCGAGCCGGAACAGGTCAGCGCTCCCGAGCGTGCGACGGGCGGTCCCGCTGCCCGCGCTCACGCCGCGGACCCGATCGCATCGGCGAGCGCTCGGGCACCGGAGCCGACCGCGCCGTCCCGTGCCGCGGAGTCCTCGGCGACCAACCCGTCCCGCATCCGGACCTGCCGGGGCAGCGACGCGGCTAGTTCCAGGTCGTGCGTGATCACGAGCACGGTGGTGCCCGCGTCGTTGAGGGCACGCAGGAGCGCGAGGATCGTCGCGCCCGACGCCGTGTCCAGGGCCCCGGTCGGCTCGTCGGCGAGCAGGATCGTCGGGTCGCCGACGATCGCGCGTGCGATGGCCACCCGTTGCCGCTCGCCACCGGAGAGCTGGTGCGGTCGGTGGTCGACCCGGTGGCCGAGGCCGACCCGCTCGAGCGCCACGACGGCGCGTTCCCGTCGCGCGCGGCGGCCGACGCCCGCGTAGAGCAGCCCGTCCGCGACGTTCTCCGCCGCCGTCGCGCCGGCCTGCAGGTGGAAGTGCTGGAACACGAACCCGATGTGCTCGGCACGCAGCGCGGACAGGGCGTCATCGGACATGCTGCCGACGTCGTTGCCCGCGATCGTCACGGTGCCCGAGGTCGGCCGGTCGAGCGTGCCGATGACGTTGAGCATCGTCGACTTGCCGGAGCCGGACGGACCGACCACCGCGACGAGCTCCCCGGCCGCCACCTCGAGCGTCACGCCGCGCAGCGCGCCGACGTCGCCGTAGGTCTTCACCACCTCGTGCAGCGCGAGCACCGCGCGGTCCGGAGCCGACGCGGTCACGACGGCACCACCACCCGGTCACCGGCGTGGACGTCGCCGGTGACGGCGGCTCGACCGTCCGCCACGAGCCCGACGGTGACCGGGACGCGCTTGGTCGTGCCGTCACGCCGGACGACGTCGACCGCGAACCCCGACGACCCCGACCCCGACGCCGACGCCGACGCCGAGGCGGCGACGAGCGCGGCGACGGGGACCGACAGGATGCCGTCCTGGGTCTGCCCGACCGCCTCGACCCGCACGGACGCCGCGGTGGGCAGCGTCCGCCGACCCGCGTTGAACGACACGGTGACGTTCACGACCTCACCGTTCTGCTCCGTCGTCGCCGGCTCGGCATCGGTGACCGTGCCGTCGACGGGGTCGCCGGTCCCGTTCACGAGCAGCCGCACGGCGGTGCCGACGGCCAGGCGTCCGGCGTCACGCTGGGGCACGGTCGCGGTGACGACCTGCTTCGTGCTCGTCACCGTCAGAACGTCGCCGTCCACCGGTTGCCCGAGGGTCCCCGGCGCCGACTCGACGCGGACGTCACCGTCGAGGAACACGACGTCGTCCTTCGTGAGCACCCCGGTGACGGTGTGGTCGCGGTCCCGCTGCCAGCGTTCGACGGCCGCGAGCGTGCGCTTCCCGAAGACCCGGTCCACGGACACGTCGTACCCGAGGGCGGCGAGGTTCTCGTTGAGCTGCAGCACGTCGGCGCCCGTCGTCCCGACCGCGAGGTCGCGCCACATCGGCGTGGTCCCGTGCATCGAGCGGACGGCCCGTTCGTCGACCGCGTAGACCGGCTCGTCCCGGTGGATCACGTCTCCCGGCTGCGGCAACCAGGTCAGTGTGCCCGACGCGACGCCGGCGACCCCGGACGCCGCCCCGTACCCGAGCACCCCCGCGAACACCTTCGTGTCCGCCAGCGCACCCTTCGTGACCGGGGCGGTCGCGCGGGCGGGAGCGGCCGCGGACCGTTCGGTGTCCGCTGCAGCGGCTGACGACCACGGAGCGTCGAGGACGGCCCACGTGCCGACACCGGCCGCGGCCACCCCGGTGACGCAGAGCACCGCGATGACAGCGCGCCGGCGCCCCATCCCGCTCATCGGGCGCGCTCCGCCCGTCGGGAGCACGCCATCAGTTGCCACCCTGCATGATCGTGTCGGGCGCGAACTCCTGCAGGCACTCCGCGGTGACCTTCTCGAAGCCCGGTTCCGCTGCACGAGGGTAGTTCGACGGGTTGAAGTCGAGGGCGCCGGGCTGCTGCTCGGGGTAGTCCTCGTACCCGTGCTCGCGGACGCACGAGGCGACCTGGTCGTACTGACGGGCCCACTGCTGCTTCTGGGCGGAGCTGCTGCCCTCGATCCCGAGCTGCTCCGAGCAGCCGGCCGCGGCCGTGTCGAAGCCCGCTGCGTCGACGCCCTCGGGCCGGGAGTACGCCCCGCGCTCGACGATCTCGTCCGACGGGTCCTGCACGTCGAAGCCCGCGTCGCGCATGCAGGCACCCCACCTCGTGCCGACGCCGCTGACCGCCTCGGCCGCGGTGGTACCGGAGGAGTCCGACGAGCAGGAGGCCAGGGACAGCGGCAGGACCGCCGCCAGGATCGCCGTCACCAGGACGGCCCTGGTCCGTGTCGTGGTGCGTGTCGCGGTGTGCGACGTGGTTCGTGTCGTGATGTGCATGCGTCCAGCACACCGGACCGCCTGTTTCGTCAGTCGTTCGACGTCGGTTGCACCGGCGAAACGTCCACCCGCACGCGCAGGCCACCCGTCGTCCGGGGTCCGACCGACAGCCGCCACCCGTGCGCGCGTGCCACCGCCGCGACGATCGACAGCCCGAGGCCGCTGTGCCGCCGGGTGGCGGATCCGCGGACGCCGTCGCCCACGTGCCGCAGGAACGGCTCGGTCAGGGTGGCCGCGACGTCGGCGGGCACGACCTGACCCGAGTTCTCCACCAGGAACCCACGCTCGTCCACGGTCACCTGGACGAATCCGCCCGGTTCGTTGTACTCGACAGCGTTGTCGACCAGGTTGAGCAGGAGCTGCCGCACGAGGGTGGGCTCGCCGGTGACGGTCCGGCCTGGAGGCGCGGTGTGCGCCCGACAGGCGATGGTCACGCCCGCCAGGCGGGCTGCGTCCGCGAAGGACGCCGCCACCTCGTCCCCGAGCGACGGCAGGTCGAGCGGCACTCGCCGGGCGTCGAGCCCGCGTTCGGCCTCGGCGAGCACGAGCAGACACTCGACGAGGTGCTCCGTCCGGCGGTTGTGCTCGAGCAGTTGCTCCCGGGCGGCGCGGATCTCCTCGGGTCGGGCGTCGTCCGGCAGACCGATCTGGATCGCCGCCCGCTGCACTGCGAGCGGCGTCCGGAGCTCGTGCGACGCCTGCGCGACGAACCGACGCTGGCTCCGGAACGCGGTCTCGAGCCGCCCGAGGAGCGCGTCGATCGTCGCGGCCAAGCGATGGAGTTCGTCGTCGGGTCCGTCCGTGCCGATGCGCTCGTGCAGGTTCGACGCCGAGATGCGGTTCGTGGTCCGGGTGATCCGGTCGATCGGGCGGAGCATGCGCCGGCTGACCACCCAGCCGACGACCCCGGCCAGCAGCCCGGCGGCGGCGACACCGACGGCCGACCACTGCCACTGCAGCACCGAGACCTGCGCCACCAGGGAGACCGTCGAACCGGCCGTCGGCGTGGCCGTCGGGTCCGGCGTGAGCACCCCGCTCGTCGCCCCGGAACCCGCCCACCCACTCGTCGCCAGCCGCCCCGGTTCCGCGCCGAACTCGCGGGCGATCGACGCCTGTGCCGCGACGTTCACGAACACCAGCACCGCGGTCGTCGAGGCCATCGATGCGGCCGCGAACGCGACGGCGGTCCGGGCGCGGATGCTCCAGCCGCGACTCACAGGGCGTAGCCCGCGCCCGGCACCGTCCGGATCGGGTCGGGGTCGCCGAGCTTCCTCCGGAGCTTGGACATCGTCACCCGGACCGCCGCCGTGAAGGGGTCGATGTTCATGTCCCACACCTTCTCGAGGAGTTCCTCGGCGGAGACCACGCGACCATCGGCACGGAGGAGTTGCTCGAGCACCCCGAGTTCCTTCGCCGACAGGTCGAGCGGCCGGCCCCCTCGCGTCGCGATGCGTCGGTTGGAGTCGACCAGCAGGTCGTCGCGGACCAGGACCGGGGTCACCGCGGTGGTGCTCCGCCGACCGAGGGCGCGCACCCGGGCGACGAGCTCCGGGTACTCGAACGGCTTGGTCAGGTAGTCGTCGGCACCGAGCTCGAGGCCGTGCACCCGGTCCGCGAGCGACCCCGCCGCGGTGAGCATCAGGATCCGGGTCGTCCCGCCCCGCGCCGACAGCCGGCGTGCCACCTCGTCGCCGTGCAGACCGGGGACGTCCCGATCGAGGACGACCACGTCGTAGTCGTTGACGGCGAGGAGTTCATCGGCGTCGTCCCCCCGGTACGCGGTGTCGACGGCGAAGCCCTGCCGCGTCAGCCCCGTGGCGATCAGGTCAGCGAGCTCCGTCTCGTCGTCCACCACCAGCACGCGCATCGCAACATGCTACACACCAGTTTCAGTGTGTCCGGTCGGTGGCGCGCAGGGGTCCCGATCGCGTCAGTCGTCGAACGGCACGTGCTCGGGCGTCCCGACGCCAGCGCGCTGCCGGTACGCCAGGTGTCCGCCGAGGTACCCACCGATGCCCACGACACCGAGACCCGCGAACCCGAGGAGTTTCCCCGCGCCGTGGTTCCCGCGCTTCCGCTGCATCCACGACAGCCCGTAGAGGGTGAGTCCGGTCCAGTTCACGGCCTGGTGCACCCAGCCGGTGCGGAGCTGCTCGCGGTGGAGTTCCGACCAGTCGACGTACCCCGCGGTCGACGCTCCGCCCGCCGAGAGGATGCCGACGCCCACCAGGGTCTTAGCGGCCTTCGCGTTGCCCGTGCCGCCGACCAGGTCGAGCACCGCCGCCGAGATCCAGGCACCGAGCGGCACCTGCACCATGAGCGGGTGGAGCGGATGCCCGAAGGGGACCCCGTGCAGCAGCTGCCGCAGGGCCTTCGGCTTGGCGAACGCACGCACGACACGCACGTCGAGGTCGACGGCCTTGTCGAGCACGCTCGCGTGCTCGATGGACTCGGTGAGGCGACGCAACAGTGGCAGCTCTGGCATGCCCTGGACGGTAGACGGGAGGCCCGGTGCCGGTCCCAGGAACCGGCACCGGGCCTCCCGTGCGTCCGGTCGAGTGACGCCGGGGCTACTCCTCGACGATCTCCGCCAGCTCGAACGGCTCGACGATCAACGCGTCGCCCCCGTCGGCGACGTCCACCCGGACGGTGTCGCCGTCACGGACGTCCCCGGCCAGGATCGACCGCGCGAGCTGGTCGTCGATCTGCCGCTGCATGAGCCGGCGGAGCGGCCGCGCGCCGTACGTCGGGTCGTAGCCGCGTTCGGCGAGCCAGCTCCGGGCGGACGGCGTGACCGCCAACTCGAGCCGCCGGTCGGACAGCCGCTTGGCGAGCCGGTCGACGTACAGCGACACGATCTGGCCGAGGTCCTGCTCGGTCAGCGCCTGGAACACGACGATGTCGTCGAGACGGTTGATGAACTCGGGCCGGAACGCCTGCTGCACCATCTCGCGCACGGCCTCTTCGCGCTGGACGGCGGTCAGCGACTGGTCGGTCAGGAACTGCGACCCGAGGTTGGACGTCAGGATCATGATCGTGTTCCGGAAGTCGACCGTGCGCCCCTGGCCGTCGGTCAGACGACCGTCGTCCAGCACCTGCAGCAGCACGTCGAAGACCTCGGGGTGCGCCTTCTCGACCTCGTCGAGCAGGATCACCGAGTACGGACGACGCCGCACCGCTTCGGTGAGCTGTCCACCGGCCTCGTACCCGATGTACCCCGGAGGGGCACCGATCAGCCGTGCGACCGAGTGCTTCTCGCCGTACTCGCTCATGTCGATGCGGACGAGGGCCTTCTCGTCGTCGAACAGGAACTCGGCGAGCGCCTTGGCCAGCTCGGTCTTGCCGACGCCGGTCGGGCCGAGGAACAGGAACGAGCCCGTCGGTCGGTCCGGGTCGGAGATGCCCGCACGGGTGCGTCGGACGGCCTCGGAGACGGTCGTGACGGCCGTGCGCTGCCCGATGATCCGGCGACCGAGCTCGTTCTCCAGGTGGAGCAGCTTCTCGGTCTCGCCCTGCAGCAGGCGGCCGAGCGGGATCCCGGTCCACTGGGCGATCACGGCGGCGATGTCCTCGTCGGTGACGCTGTCGTTGACCATGCGGTCCGCGCTCTCGGCGCTCTCGGCCGCGGCGAGTTCGGCCTCGATCCGCGGCTTCTCGCCGTACTCCAGACGCGACACGAGCTCGTAGTCCGCCTCGCGCTGCGCACGCTGCGAGCGCATGTTCAGGTCGTCGAGCTGCTGCTTGAGCTCACCGATCCGGTTGAGGCTGGCACGCTCCGCCTGCCACCGCTGCTGGAGTTCGGCAAGCCGCTCCTCGCGCGTGCCGAGCTCCGTCCGGAGGGTCTCGAGCCGGGCCTTGGAGGCGTCGTCCCGCTCCTGCTTCAACGCGAACTCCTCGACGCGGAGTCGGTCCACCGAGCGCTTGAGCTCGTCGATCTCGACGGGGCTGGAGTCGATCTCCATGCGCAGGCGGGACGCGGCCTCGTCGATCAGGTCGATGGCCTTGTCCGGCAGCTGGCGGCCGGAGATGTACCGGCTGGACAGCGCGGCCGCGGCGACGAGCGCGGAGTCGTTGATGGTGACCTTGTGGTGCGCCTCGTACCGCTCCTTCAGCCCGCGGAGGATCGCCACGGTGTCCTCGACACTCGGCTCCCCGACGTAGACCTGCTGGAAGCGCCGTTCGAGCGCGGCGTCCTTCTCGATGTACTCGCGGTACTCGTCGAGCGTCGTCGCACCGATGAGCCGGAGTTCCCCGCGCGCCAGCATCGGCTTGAGCATGTTCGAGGCCGCGACGGATCCCTCGCCTCCGCCCGCGCCCATCAGCGTGTGCAGCTCGTCGATGAACGTGATCACCTGGCCGTCGGACTCGTTGATCTCCTTGAGCACGGCCTTGAGCCGCTCCTCGAACTCGCCGCGGTACTTCGCGCCGGCGATCAGGGCGGACATGTCGAGCGACACCAGGCGCTTGTCCTTCAGGGAGTCGGCGACGTCGCCCGCGATGATGCGCTGGGCGAGCCCCTCGACCACGGCGGTCTTGCCGACGCCCGGTTCGCCGATCAGGACGGGGTTGTTCTTGGTGCGCCGCGTGAGCACCTGGGACACGCGCCGGATCTCCGCGTCGCGACCGATCACGGGGTCCAGCTTGCCGCTGCGAGCGATCGCCGTCAGGTCGACGCCGTACTGCTCGAGCGCGGTCTTCTGTCGTTCTTGCGAGTCAGGAGCGCCCTGGAGGTTCGCCATGCGTTCCGTCCTTCCGTTCGGTAGATCCTGTGGCTGGTTGAGCCTACTTGACTCAACTTTACGCCATGTGGTGCTATTCCGCGCGGGGAGCGCGGACGTCGTCCGCACGCGTCACGTTCCGGATGCCCACGGCACTGACGACCGACCCGGCCAGCAGCAACACGGCCATCACGATCACCGCGCGGTGGAACCCCGACGTGCTCATCGCGCCACCGAGCACGACCCCGGCGAGCGCGACCATCACCAGGCTCGCGATCCGGGCGATCGCGTTGTTCACGGCGGAACCCACGCCCGCTTCGCTCTGCGGGACGGATCCGAGGACGGCGCTCGTCAGGGGCGTCACCATCAGTGCGATCCCGACACCGATGAGCACGAGACCCGGGAAGACCGACCACCAGTAGGCGCGTGAATCGTCGGCCGCCGACAGCATGAGCAGGGAGCCGACCGCTGCGACCGCGGGCCCCGCCGCCATGAACCACCGCGGCCCGAACCGCCCGGCGAACGACCCGACGGTCGTCGAGAGCAGCAGGAGCAGCACCGTCGGCGGGAGCGTCGCGAGCCCGGCCAACCACGCGGGCAGGTGCCAGATCTCCTGCAGGAACAGCGTCACCACGAACCCGACCATCCCGAGCGCGCCGTAGATCGACAGGGTCGCGAGGTTCCCGACGGTGAAGTTCCGCGCCCGGAAGAGCCCGAGCGGGACGAGCGGAGCAGCCGACCGACGCTCCCACGGCACGAACAGCACCAGGGCCACCCCACCGATCACGAGCGCGGACACCACGAGCGGGGACCCCCACCCCAGGCGCTCCTGCTCGATGAGCCCGAGCACGACGCCCCCGACGCCGAGCACGGCCAGCACGGCACCGACGACGTCGACCCGCCGGCGCTCGGACGGCTGCACGTCCCCGGTGATGCGGAGGACGAGCGGGATCGTGATCGCGATCGGCACCGCCGTCAGCACGAAGATCCACCGCCACCCGATGCCGTCCACGATCAGGCCGCCGACGACCGGACCGATGATGATCGCCGCGCTCGACCAGGCCGTCCACCGCCCGATCGCCTTCGCCTGGGCGGCACCGCGGAAGGCCGCCACGATGAGCGCGAGGGAACTCGGGGTCACGAGGGCACCGCCGACCCCCTGCAGCGCGCGGGACACGATGAGGAACGCGCCCGACGGAGCCACCGCACACGCGATCGACGCGAGCCCGAACACCACGAGACCCCACGTGATGATCCGGACGCGGCCGAACACGTCCGACAGCGATCCGGCGACGAGGATGAGCGATCCGAGCGTCACCATGTAGGCGTCGACGACCCACTGCTGCACGACCAGTCCCCCGCCGAGTTCCTGGCGGATGGCGGGCAGTCCGACGTTGACGACGCTCCCGTCCAGACCGACCACGAACGACGCCAGGATCGCCACCACCAGCACGATCTGGCGGTCGTCCCGGAGCGGAGCCGTGGTGTGCGCTGTGGTCATGGGCTCATCATCCTCCGCACCGGGGCGCTCGCGGGAGTCCCACCGAGGGCCACCCCGCGACCGCACGACGAAGCCCCCGCGACCGAGGTGGTCGCGGGGGCTGCCGACGGGACGGGGCTGGGAGGTCCGGGTCCTGGCGCGGGTCAGGTCTACTGGCGCGGGTCGGTGTTCGGCTGCACCGACGGACCGGGGTTGACGACCGGCTGCGCTGCCGGCTCGACCGGCGCGGTGTACGCGGTGGTGGTCTGCACGCCGGGCTCGGGCTTGACTGCCTTGTCGTCGGTCGCCATCTCCTTCTTGAAGATGTTGATCGACTGGCCGAGTCCCTTGGCGAGGGCCGGCAGCTTGGTCGCTCCGAACAGCAGGATGATGATCCCGAGGATGATCAGCAGGTGAATCCCGCCAAGGCCTTGCCACATGTTGACTCCTTGAATCTGGATCTGTTCGCCGTCTCCGGGTCACCGTCGACTCGTGCGGCGGAAGTCCGTCGCCCTTGATCGTACCGCTGTCGCTCCGGGAAACCCAGGCGAGGTATCGGACGGACACCGTTCGCACAGCAAGCACCCCCGAGCCGCCTGGCGGATCGGGGGGGGTGCCGCGGGAGGCCGCGGGTCAAGGCGCGGCCCCCCGGGTCAGGAGGTGCTCTCGGTCAGTACGCACCCCGGGAGCGCAGCACGGACGGGATCGTCCGGGCCAGGATGACGACGTCGTGCAGGAAGGACCAGTTCTCGACGTAGTGCAGGTCGAGGCGGACCCCGTCGACCCAGTCCAGGTCGGACCGACCGCTGACCTGCCACAGCCCGGTGATCCCCGGCGTCACGAGCAGACGTCGATCCGCGAAGTCCTCGTACAGGGCGACCTCTCGTGGGAGCGCCGGTCGCGGTCCGACGAGGCTCATCGACCCCGTCAGCACGTTCCACAGCTGCGGGAGTTCGTCGAGCGACGTCCGACGGAGGAACGAGCCGACGCGAGTGACCCGCGGGTCGTCCCGCAGCTTGAAGAGCGGTCCGGACCCCTCGTTCTCGGCGAGCAGGGCGGCGACCCGGGCCTCGGCATCGACGCTCATCGTGCGGAACTTGAGGATCGAGAACTCGACGCCGCCGCGACCGACCCGTGTCTGGCGGAACAAGACCGGGCCGCCGTCGTCCAGCCGGATGACGAGCGTGATCACCCCGAGGAGCGGCGCGAGGACGGCCAACCCGAGTCCGGCGCCGACGACGTCGAGCGCGCGCTTGCCGAAGCGACGACGGTAGTCCGGCGTCTCGACGTGCATGAGCGGCAACCCGTCCACGGGCCGCTCGTGCACGCGACCGGTGGCGATGTCGGCGAGCGGTGACGACACGACGAGCTCGACGCCGCGTTCCTCGAGCTGCCACCCGAGCCGGCGGAGCAGCTCGTGCCCACCGGGGATCGCCCCCGCGACGACCACGGCGGAGACCCCTTCGGCCGCCGCGAGGTCGAGGACGTCCGCGGCGCCACCGAGCACGGGGACGGTCACCGATCCGAGGCGCACGTCGCCGCCGACCGAAGCGCAGTCGGACGCCACGGCCCGGACGCGGTACCCGGCGGCCGGCGTCGCGGTGATGCGTCGGCCGACGTACGCGACGTCGTCCAGGTCGCCGACGAGCAGGACGTCCTGGAGGTGCTCGCCGCGTGCCCGCCGACGGGCGAGGGACCGCCTGAGGCGCTGGCGGCCGAGCGCCAGCAGCAGGATCCCGAGCGGGAAGGCCACCGCGACGTAGCCGCGGGCGAGGTCGATCTGCGCGGCGTACGCGACGACACCGACCAGTCCGCCGGTGATGAGGCTCGCTGTCAGCAGGCGCCGGTACTCGTCGCTGCCGACGCCGGCGATGCGCGGGTCACGGGTGCGGAACACCCCGAGCAGGACCATCCACAGCAGGACGATGACGGGGGCGACGACGAACTCGACGCCACCGGATCGGGCATCGAGGACCGGCACCTCACCCGGGAAGCGCACGAGGTGCGCGACGGCGAAGGCCACGAGGAGCAGGAGGACGTCGACGAGGGCGATCGTCCACGCGGACGTGCTGCGGATCCGGAGTGCCCGGCGACGCCGATCACGGACCCTCGGCGAGCGGACCGACGCGTTCGGCTGCAGCGTGAGTGCCATCGAGTGATCCTCCGGTCGAGCGTCGACCGGTGCCCCCGGTCGGCGCCGGTCACCCGAGGGTCACGAGGACCAGCGCAACCGCCAGCGTATCACCGTGATGTTTCGTATTTCAACCGCGAGAGACCGATCCGATGACCCGATCGAGCGTCCACAGCACGGGCTCCGCACTGAGGCGCTCGACATCGTCCACGGTGACGCCGCCGAGACGGAAGGCCACCCGCTCCCCCGGCAGCAGGGTCATGAACCCGCGATCGACCGTCCCGCCCTCGGCCACCCGGTCCGGCTGCACCAGGAGGTCCCGAACGAGCGAATCCGCCTCGACGACCAGGTCGAGGCCACCCTCGGCCGCGGGCGTGAACGTCGCGCGGTACCGCGCCGGTTCCCACCGCATCGACTCGTCGGGGCCCGGCGTCCACACCGCTCGGCGCCAGTCCATGTCGGCCACCACGAGCTCGTTCGTCGGGTCGTCGACCACACCGACCGACTCCGGCAGTGCCACCACGGCGACGCCCGCCGCGGACAGGCGGACCGGCAGCGTCGCCTCCGCGAGGACCGCGCCGCTCAGGGCGATCCGCCGCACCCGCACCACGCTGTCGTGTCCGGCACGTGCCGATCGGACGACGACCTCGATCGGGGACGACCCGAACGCGCCGGGCGAGACCCCGAGTGACAGGGTGTCGGCCAACTCGGCCGCGTCGTCGGCGGGAGCCGACGGAGCGGGGTGATCCGCGCCTCCCGGCCGGCCGGTGGTGGCCGTCCGCGAGACTGGACGGATCGCCAGCAGGACGTCGTCGTACAGTCGGCGCAACTCGTGCGCCAGCGGCTTCAGCCGCCCTGCCGAGTCGATGGCCGACCACGAGGACACGGGCCACAGGTCGTTCAGCTGCCACACGATGACGCCAGTGTTGCGCGGCCAGTGCGTCCGCCAGTGCTCGACCCCGGTCGAGATCGCGCGAGCCTGCTGCAACTGCGTGAGGTAGTGCCACTGGTCGAAGGTGAACGGACCGGAGCCGAACCGGGGCTCGAGCCCTCGGTCGAGCTTGGCCATGCCGTCCGTCGCCTTCTGGTGGTGGACGACGCCCGGCGCCGTGACGGCCAGCGGCTCGTCCGCCACCGCGTCGCGGAGCGTGCGCCACGCCGGTGGTGCCTGCCAACCGAACTCGGAGACGAAACGTGGCACGGACGCGCGGTACGCGGTGTCCGGCAGACGGTTCCAGACGTCCCACGAGTGGTGGGTCTCGTGGTCGACGTCGTTCGCGAAGAGCGCTTCGGACCCGGACCACGGCGACGCCACCGTGTAGAAGCGCGAGGGATCGACCGCGTCGACGATCGTCGGCAACAGGTCGAGGTAGTAGTCGAGCCCCCACCCGCGGTCGCCGAGCTCCTCGGCCCAGCCGTCGGCGTCGTGCAACCAGATGTTCTCGTTGTTGCCGTTCCAGACGACGAGCGACGGGTGGCGTGACAGGCGGGCGACGTTGTCCCGCGCCTCGGCGATGACCTCGCTGCGGATCGGCTCGATCTCCGGGTAGGCGGCGCACGCGAAGGGGAAGTCCTGCCAGACCAGCAGGCCGAGTTCGTCGCAGATCTCGTAGAAGTCGTTCGACTCGTAGATGCCACCGCCCCAGACCCGCACGAGGTTCACCCCGAGGTCGACGGCGGCGCGCAAGCGGTCCTCGTAGCGGGCACGGTCGACGCGCGAGACGATCACGTCGTCGGGGATCCAGTTCACGCCGCGCACGTCGACGAGGGTCCCGTTGACGTGGACGTTGAACGGGCGACCGATCTCGTCCTCGGCGGTGTCGATACGTGTCGAGCGGAACCCGGTGCGGAACGACGTGCGGTCGAGGACCTCGCCGTCGACGGTCTGCAGTTCGACCGCGACGTCGTACAGCGGCTGCGCCCCGTACCCGCGCGGCCACCACCGCAGCACGTTCGGGACGCGGACCGTGACGACGGTCTCGTCGTCCTTGGGCGTGAGCTGTGCGCGCGACCGCTGCCGGGTCGTCGTGCCGTCCTCCGTCTGCCCGGCGACCGTGACGACCAGCACGAGGTCGTCGTCCTCGCCGTCCTGGTCCAGGTCGTTCATCCCCGACCGTTCGACGGTGAGGTGCGCGTCCAACACGCCCTCCCCCGCCTCCACGTCGACCAGCGGCCGGACGTCCCGCAGTCGCGCGGTCGACCAGCGCTCGATGGCGACCGGACGCCACGGCCCGCTCGTCACGGCCGTGAGTCCCCAGTCCCAGCCGAAGTTCGAGGCCATCTTGCGGACGTACGGGAACGGCTCGTCGTACGGCCCGGGCATGCTCCCCGCGCGGGCGGCGACCCGGCCCGCTTCGCGGTAGGGCGACTCGAACAGGATCTCCAGGTCCTTCGTGCCCCGCCCGTTGCCGCCCGTCTGGTCACGCGCGTCGAACCGGTAGCGACGGTGCATGTTCCGCGTCGTCCCGATCACCACGCCGTCAAGGCCGACCTCGGCCACCGTGTCGAGTCCGTCGCACACGAGGTCGACGCGCTCGAAGCCCTTCGGGTCGACGTCGACGCTCCGTCGGTACGTCCAGTCGGAGCGCCCGACCCACTTGCCCGCGTCCTCGTTGCGGTCGAACGTCGGGTCGGCGAGGAGTCCCGCCCGCTCGAGGTCGGTGTGCACCTGCCCGGGGACCGTCGCCGGGATCGACCGGCCGACGACGGCGTCCGGGACGCCTGCGGGAGCGTTGTCGCTCGACATCGTCACGGTCCAGCCGTCGCGGAGTTCCTCGCGTTCGAGGGTCATGCGGGTCCTTCTCTGGGCGGGCGGCTCGGTGCCGCCTCGGTCGGGACGCCGGCCATCGGCCCGTCTCGTGGCCGGTCCTTCGGCCTGGAGGCGGGACTCCGGGTGCCCGGGCGTCGTCGCGTCGCGCGCGCGGACACCTTCAGGTGATCGCGCGCGTGGGGTGCTCGGCGATGCTAGTACGGGATGCTTTCTGCAACCTATGCGGCACCGCCGTTCCCGCGCACAGTGGCGGTGGTGACCAGCCTCCCGTCGCAGGCGCGTGGTACTGCTGACCGGCCTCTCGTCGCCGGCGCGTGGCACTGTGGGGGCATGATCTCCGTCTCCCTCGCCCGGTCCCTGCGCGACGCCGGTCTCCGCTGGCATCCCGAGACCGGTGACCGGTTCGTCATCGACAAGCCCGAGGTCGACGAGGACGTCTACACCGTGTCCGAGATGACGGTCGAACGGCACGACTACCCGACCGGCACCGTGCTCGGCTTCAACGGCACCACCGAGTGGGCGCTCGACTCCGTGACCGCGGCGGAGTCACTGTGGTTGCCGCGTGAGGACCAGCTGCGCGACCTCCTCGGGCCGGCGTTCATCGGCCTGACCCGGACGGCCGCCCGCGACCGTGTCGTGTTCACGGTGACGGCGACGATCGCCGGCACCGAACGCACCTTCGCGGCGGACGACCCGGCGATCGCGTACGGCGAGGCGCTCGTGGCCTACATCACCGCCTCGCTGGAGTAGTGGCACGGAGATCGAGCAGTGCCGCAGAGCCGGCTGGGAGTCTCCGGGACGCTTTCCGGGGTCGATTTGATTGCATGACGTCATGACGGTTCCGAACATCACGCTCAACGACGGCAAGACCATCCCCCAGCTCGGCTTCGGGGTGTTCCAGATCGAGCCGGAGAACACGAAGGAAGCGACGCTGACCGCGCTCGAGGTCGGCTACCGCCACATCGACACCGCCGAGATGTACGGCAATGAGAAAGAGGTCGGCGAGGCCCTGGCCGAGTCGGGCATCGACCGCTCGGAGATCTTCGTCACCTCGAAGCTCAACAACGGGTTCCACGACCCCGAGGCCGCGCTCGAGAACGGCAAGAAGTCGGCCGACCTGCTCGGCGGGTACACGGACCTGTTCCTCATCCACTGGCCGCTCCCGACGGTGAGCGACTTCGTCCCGACGTGGAAGGCGCTCGAGGAGCTCTACGCGGCCGGCACCGCCCGGTCGATCGGCGTGAGCAACTTCCAGGTCCACCACCTCAACCGCCTCGCGGCCGAGACGACGATCACCCCCGCGGTGAACCAGATCGAGGTGCACCCGTACCTCGTGCAGGACGAGCTCCGCGCGTACGGCCGCGAGCACGGCATCGCGACCGAGGCGTGGTCCCCGATCGCCCAGGGCCTCGTGCTCGACGACGAGACCATCACCCGCATCGCCCGCACGACGGGCAAGACCCCCGCGCAGGTCGTCCTCCGCTGGCACATCCAGCGGGGCGACATCGTCTTCCCGAAGTCGGTCACCCGCTCGCGCGTCGAGGAGAACTTCGCGATCTTCGACTTCGAGCTCTCCGACGAGGACATGACGGACATCTCCACGCTCGACAAGGGCCACCGCACCGGCCCGGACCCGGACACGTTCGACTACGTCCCGGCCTGATCCGGAACGGACGGAGGGCGGTCGCGCACAGCGCGGCCGCCCTTCGTCACGTCAGGACCGCGGTGGTCCTCAGCGCACCCGCGACGCCGTCACGGTGAACCGCGCCGACCGCGCGATCTGGCGCGTGGGCCCGACCAGGCGTTCGAGCACCGGCCGGTAGCGCAGGTGCGAGTTCCACACGCACCACAGTTCACCACCGGACTGGAGGATCGTGGCCCCGTTCCGGAACATCGCCTCGGCCGCGTCCGTGCTCACCGTGGTGTCGTCGTGGAACGGCGGGTTGCAGAGCACGAGCTGTGCCGAGTTCGAGCCGAGCTCGTCCCCGGCGTCCGCCCGGACGACACTGACCCGGTCGGCGACACCGTTCGCCTCGGCCGTGGCTCGCGTGGACAGCACCGCGACCTGCGAGACGTCCGTCGCCACCACGCGCACGCCGGGGCGCCGCAGCGCGACCGCGGTGGCGATGACGCCGCTCCCGCTCCCCATGTCGACGACGGTCCGAGCGTCCGGGACGGCGGCGTCCGCGGCTGCGAGGAGCTCGCGGGTCCCCATGTCCAGCGAGGTGCCCGCGAACACACCACCGTGGGCGACCAGCGTCATGCCGAGTTCGTCGACGTGCACCGATCGCGGCCAGGGATTGGTCACGGCGGCTCGGTTGGCCTGGGCCCGGAGCGGGTCCTGCGCGATGAGCAGGCGGGACTTCCCGCGCCCCCGGGAGGCGGTGACCTCGCCGAAGGAACGGCGGAGCACGTCGTTCTGCGAGAGGTTCATGTGCTTCGAGACCCCGCCGGCGAGCAGCACGACGTCCGATGCGGCGAAGCGGGCGACCGCGCGAGCGACCTCGTCGAGCCGGTCGTTCGACTTCGACAGCCGGAGCAGCACGAGCCGGACGTCTCGGAACGCCTGCTCGAAGGTCTCGGGGTGGTGGAAGCCACGGCGTCCGAAGGTCCCGGCGTTGGCCTCGAGCGCCCGCTCCGCGACCAGCGAGTCCTGCACGACCCGGACGTCAGAGGCACCGTGCACCGTGAGCGCACCGAGGGTCAGGACGCCGTTCCGGTCGTCGACGACGGCGACCTCACCGGGCTGCCGGAGCGCGTCGCCGTGGACGTGCGGTGCCTCGTCGAGGATGAAGCGGTCGGTGCCGTCGATCGTGATGAGGTCCGGCTCCCCACCGTCGGGGTCACGCCGGAACTGGTCGGCGAAGTCGAAGGCACTCACCGGACCAGGGTACCGATCCCGGACTCGCGCGATGCCCCAGGCGACGGTATATCACACACGATCTCGGAGCACCGTGGCTTCTACGCTCGTCCGTGCACCGCCCGGTCCGGGAGGCGGACGGTCGATCGGGAGGCGTTCGTGTTCCTACCGACCGACGGCCCCGACCGTCCCCGACTCCGCGACCAGGCCCGGGACCGGTTGCGCACGGAGATCCTCGACGGTTCCATCCCGCCGGGCACGCGCCTCGACGACGAGGTGCTCGCCGCCCGGCTCCGGTGCTCGCGGACGCCGGTGCGAGAGGCACTGTCGGACCTCGCCCATCTCGGACTCGTCGAACTGCGGGCCAATCGGTACACGCGCGTGACCCTGCCGCGCTCCGACGAGCTCATCCCGACGATGCAGGCACTCGGCCTCCTGTTCGCAGGCGTGATCCGGACGACGGTGCCGGTCCTGAGCGATGAAGGTCGGGTGCGCCTCTTCCACGAACTCGGGAAGGTCCTCGAGACTCCCGCAGCGGCCTCGGCCCGGGTCTGGCCCACCGTGGCCTCCGTGCTGTACGGGGCCCTCGTTGCGGAGTGCCGGAATCCATTGCTCACGACCGCTCTCCGCGGTGCGGTCGACGGGCTGACGTTCCGCCTCCGCCATGACGACCTCGAGACCGTGCTGCCCTGGGGACTGATCCGCGCAGGACTCGTCGAACTCCGCATCGCTGTGGACGGTCGGGACGGTCCGCGCGCCGAACGTGCGAGCCGTGTCATCCACCTGCTCCCGGGCCGAGACGGGTCCGGTCCGTGAGGCGAGGCCCCGGACCGGACCCGCGGTTCACGGGCCGGTGACGAGGGCGATCGTAGAAGTCGTCGTGTTCGCGCCGCGCGACGTCGCAGTCGCCACGACCACCTGATCGCGGGGTGCCAGCGGCGGCGTGGTGACGGACCAACGACCGTTGGCGTCGGCGGTTGCCGTCCCGAGGTCGCTGCCGGGGACGCCCTGTTCACTCAGCCGGACGACCGCTCCGGCAGCGGCGACCCCCGCGATCCGTACGTCCGGGAACACCGGGGAGACGACGAACCCGTCACCTGGTGACGTCACGCGGACTGCGACTCCGTAGTCGATCGGCACGCGCACCGTCTCGTCCGTCTGCCCGGACACCATCTGGATCGCATCGACCGTGCGGACTCCGCCCCGGTTCGGTGCCGCGATCGTCACCGACCACTCGCCGGAGGGCAGCACCGTGGTCCGGGCGAGTTCAGTCGCCCCCTCGCGGATGACGACCGTCGCGCCGGTGGTGCCCCTTCCCCCGACCCGCACCTGCTTGGTGACGTCCGTGTCGAACTGGGCCACAGCGTCGAAGACCGGTGCGACCACCTCGATGCGGACGACGACGTCCACCGTGCCGAGTGAGCGCTCTCCGGTGAAGGCCTCGACGTGCACGGTGTTGCCACCGGCGCCGAGAGCGTCGAGGTCCACTCCCCACGTTCCGGCGCTCGGGCGCACGGTCCTCGTCGTCGAGACGCCGTTGCGGGTCCAGGTGACGTCGACGCTGGTCGCCGCGAACGGAGCGCTCCCGCCGACCTTCGCGGTCAGCTTGTCCGCGTCGACGTCCGTCGCCGCTGCGGTGAGCTGCTGGTCCGGGATGATGGTCGCCGTGGTCGCGGTGGTGTCGAAGGTGCCGCCGTCGACCCGTCCGACGAGCTTTCCCGTCATCGCGCTCTCGAGCGTCGCGATGTCCGCAGGAGTGCGGACCTTGAGGCCGAACCGGAACTTCTGGTCTTTCGCCACGTCCCAGTTCCGGTTGCCGAGCCCGAACGTGTACTTCGCTCCGTTGGCTGATCGGACGCCGTTCACCAGGCTGTCACCGCCGAACGAGTGCCATGAGGAACCATCGCGGTACTCCCCGCGCACGCTGTCCTGTCCGGTCACGAAGCGTGCCCCCTCCGGAGCGGTGAACTCGATCGTGCCGGTGGGTGTCGTGAAGGCCCGCTTCGCAGTGTAGGTCACCGAGACCGTGGTGGTCCCACCGCGAGCGACGGTGGCCCACAGGTCGTCTCCCGTGATCGATTCGGGGTCGTCCGGTACCGGGGGTGCCCCGATGTTCACGGAGACGGACGCTTGATCCTGCACGGTGCCGCCCACGACCTGCTGGAACGTGAGCGTGTTCTGACCGACGGAGAGTCCGGTCACCGTGGTCCCCCACGAGCCCGCGCCTGACCCGGAATCAGAGGGCACAGCGACCTGCTGCCCATTCCGCTTGATGACCGCGCCCGCCGATGCGGTACCGGTGATGCGAGCCGTCCGCGCCTTGTCGTCCTGCGCCGCGAGCGACGCGGTGAGCGCTCTGATCAGATGCGGCCGCGTGACCGGGGAACCGTTGACCCGGGCGGAGTTCGTGCAGAGGGTCCCGATGCACGCGTACGTCCAGAACTGCGGCGTCCTCGTCGTGCCCGTGGGCCACGACGCGAACGTCGCCGTCGACGTGCCGCCGTTCCAGTGGTAATCACCACCGATGTTGCCGACGTGAACCTGGCAGGTGGTCTCCAGGATGCCGCATCGCGGGGTCCCTGTGACCCTGTAGGTCCGGGAATCGATGGGAGTCAAGCTCACGCCGGTCGGGGTGTTCGCCGTCAAGCGAGGTTCCGCGGGAACCGCTGATGCCGCGGTCGGCGCGACCAGGGTCGTGGCAGCGAACAGACAGGCTGCAACGGCAGCGAGAACAGGGGGTCGAAAACGCATGGATCCTCCGTTGGTGCACATTCGACTCGATCGAGTCGCCGTCACCGTAGAGCGGTCCGGGGGGACTGCGCCTTCTCGATATACCAGTCAGCGCGGCGGGCGCCAGAGCACGATCTGCGTGTTCCGCTGCGGCCGCATCCCGGCACGCAGCGGCACGACGCCGCCGGTCGTCGTCGCGGCGAAGACGCGAGCCCCCGGGCGGTTGATGAGCTGGTCGGCGAGGGCCGTCTCCAGCTCGGACACGCGCTTCCGGAGCGCGGCGTTCTCGTTCTCGAGGTCCAGCACCCGGCGGATGCCCTCGAGGGACACCCCCTCGGATCCGAGCCGAGCGATCTCCCGCAGCTGCGCGATGTCCCGCATCGAGTAGCGACGCGACCCTCCTCGGGTGCGCCCCGGCACGACGAGGCCCAGCCGGTCGTACTGCCGCAGCGTCTGCGGGTGCATCTCAGCGAGCTCGGCGGCCATCGCGATCGCGAAGACGGGCGAGTTCTCGTCCATGTCATCCATGTCGCGTGCCTTCCGTTGGTCGCGGGGTGCGAAACCCAGCCTGGAGGGCCGGTGAGCGTCCGTCAGGGCGCCGCGCCGTTCCTCCAGGCTGGGTTCAAAGCGTTCGCCGCGTGACGCTAGTCACGCGCCTTGGCGATGAGGTCCGCACGCGGGTCCTCGTCGGGGAGTGCATCCGCGAGCGCCTGGACGGCCTCGCGCTGCTTGTCGTTCAGGTGCGACGGCACCGCGACCATGACCGAGGCGAGCAGGTCGCCCGTCCCGTTCTTGGTCGTGACACCGCGCCCCTTGACGCGCAGGATGCGGCCCGACGGCGTGCCGGGAGCGACCCGCAGCTTGACGGTGGGACCGCCCAGCGTCGGGACCTCGATCGTCGCGCCGAGTGCCGCCTCGGCGAACGTCACGGGGACGTCCACGCGGAGGTTGAGCCCGTCGCGCTCGAACACCGGGTGCTTTCGGACCGCCACCTGGACGACCAGGTCGCCGGGCTCGCCCCCGTCGGGCGAGGGTTCGCCACGACCGCGGAGCCGGATCTTCTGACCGTCGGCGACGCCCGCTGGGATGCGGACGTTCACCGGCCTGCCGTTGCCCTGCGAGAGCTTGACGGTGTCACCGGCGATCGCGGTCGCGAAGTCGAGGGTCGTCGACGCCGAGACGTCACGGCCCTTCGTCGGACCACCGAACCCGCGGTAGCCGCCGGAGGTCTGACCGAAGCCACCACCGCCGCCGAACATGCCGCCGAGGATGTCCTCGAAGCCACCGGCACCGCCGGCACCGCCCTGGCCGAAGCGGACACGCTGTCCGCCGCCCTGCTGGCCGAACATGCCGCCGAAGACGTCCTCGAACCCGCCGCCCTGGCCCGGGCCACCCGCGGTAAAGCGAGCACCCGATCCCATGGCACGGACCTGGTCGTACTCCTTGCGCTGTTCCTTGTCGGAGAGCACCGAGTACGCCTCGCTGATCTCCTTGAAACGGGCCTCGGCAGCAGCATCCCCCGGGTTGGAGTCCGGGTGGAACTGCCGCGCGAGCTTCCGGTAGGTCTTCTTGAGCTCAGCGTCGGTGACGTCCTTCGACACCCCGAGCGTCTTGTAGAAGTCCTTGTCGAACCAGTCCTGACTCGCCACAGCTCACCTACCTTCTTCTGTCGTCGTCACGGTCGGGCCCGGCTCAGGCCGGGACCGCCACCGCGACCTTGGCCGCACGGAGGACGCGCTCACCGAGCTTGTAGCCCGGCTCGACGACGTCCGCCACGGTCTGGCCGGTGGCACCCGGCGTCGGCAGCTGGACGATGGCCTCGTGGATGTTGGGGTCGAAGGTCTCGCCCTTCGCACCGATCTGCACGAGCTTGAACTTCTCGAAGCCGCCGCGGATCTTCTGGCCGATGACCTGCATGGGGCCCTCGGTCAGGTCCCCGTGTGCCTCTGCTCGGGTCAGGTCGTCGAGCGCCGGCAGGAGTGCCCGGACGACCTCGGCGATGGCGACCTCGCGGTTGGCCTCCCGATCGCGCTCGACGCGCTTCCGGAAGTTCACCAGTTCGGCCTGCGCCCGGAGCATGTCCGCACGCATCTCGGCGAGCAGGTCGCGGTCATCCGTCGACAGCTTGTCCTCCTGGATGCCGCGCGCGGCGTCGGCCAGGAGCGCTTCGTCCTCCGGGGAGAGGTCGTTCGCTGCGTCCGCCGCCCCGGCCGGCGGCTCGGCGCCGTCGGCCGGGACCTCGACGTCGGGCCCCTCGGCCTCGATGAGGTCCTCGGGCTCCTGCGCGTTCGTGGCGTCGCCCTCGACCTGGGGGTCGTCCTCGTTCGGCACGTTGTCCTTGGGATCCGTCATCGTTACTTCTTGTCCTTGTCGTCCTCGTCGTCCACGACCTCGGCGTCGACGATGTCCTCGTCGTCCGCCTGCTGGCCCTGGGCACCCGCGGGCTGCTCACCAGCGGCCGCACCGGCGTCCTGCTGCGAGTAGATCGCCTGACCGAGCTTGCCCTGCGACTCGTTGAGCTTGTCGAAGGCGGCCTTCACGGCGTCCTCATCCTCACCCGCGAGGGCCGACTTGAGGCCGTCGACGTCACCCTGCACCTCGGACTTGACGTCCGCGGGGAGCTTGTCGTCGTTCTCCTTGATGAGCTTCTCGATCGAGTAGACGAGCTGCTCGGCCTGGTTGCGACGCTCGTTGGCCTCGCGGCGGGCCTTGTCCTCGGCGGCGTGCTCCTCGGCCTCGCGGACCA
Organism: Curtobacterium sp. ISL-83; assembly: GCF_018613895.1. Classification (GTDB taxonomy): domain Bacteria; phylum Actinomycetota; class Actinomycetes; order Actinomycetales; family Microbacteriaceae; genus Curtobacterium. Next base: position 146,610 of record NZ_JAGGPH010000009.1, on the reverse strand, counting down.
TGCGCTCGATGTCCTCCTTCGGCAGCGAGGAGCCGCCGGAGATGACCATCGACTGCTCCTTGCCGGTGCCCTTGTCCTTCGCGGACACGTGCACGATGCCGTTGGCGTCGATGTCGAACGTGACCTCGACCTGGGGCACGCCGCGGGGTGCCGGGGCGATGCCGGTCAGCTCGAAGGTGCCGAGCGCCTTGTTGTCACGGGTGAACTCGCGCTCGCCCTGGAAGACCTGGATCGCGACGGACGGCTGGTTGTCGTCAGCGGTCGTGAAGGTCTCGCTCCGCTTGGTCGGGATCGCGGTGTTGCGGTCGATGAGCTTCGTCATCAGGCCGCCCTTGGTCTCGATGCCGAGCGACAGCGGCGTGACGTCGATGAGCAGGACGTCCTTGCGCTCGCCCTTCAGGACACCGGCCTGCAGTGCAGCGCCGACGGCGACGACCTCGTCCGGGTTGACGCCCTTGTTCGGCTCCTTGCCGCCCGTGAGCGACTTGACGACCTCGGCCACGGCGGGCATGCGGGTCGAACCACCGACGAGCACCACGTGCGCGATGTCGTTGACGCTGACACCCGCCTCCTTGATGACGTCGTTGAAGGGCTTCTTCGTGCGGTCGAGCAGGTCGGAGGTCATCTGCTCGAACTGGGCGCGCGAGATGGTCTCGTCGAGGTTCAGCGGCCCGTCGGCGGTCAGCGTCAGGTACGGGAGCTGGATGCTCGCCGACATCTGGGAGCTGAGCTCCTTCTTCGCCTGCTCGGCGGCTTCCTTGAGGCGCTGCTTGGCGATCTTGTCCGTGGACAGGTCGACGCCGTGCTCGCTCTTGAACTTCTTGATGAGGTGGTCGACGATCCGCTGGTCCCAGTCGTCGCCGCCGAGGCGGTTGTCGCCCGAGGTCGAGCGGACCTGGATCGTGGAGAAGTCGTCGTCCTTGCCCACCTCGAGCAGCGAGACGTCGAACGTGCCGCCACCGAGGTCGAAGACCAGGATGAGCTCGTCTTCCTTGCCCTTGTCGAGGCCGTACGCCAGCGCAGCCGCGGTCGGCTCGTTGATGATGCGGAGGACGTTGAGGCCGGCGATCTCACCGGCGTCCTTCGTGGCCTGGCGCTCGGCGTCGTTGAAGTACGCCGGCACGGTGATGACCGCGTCGGTGACGTCCTCGCCGAGGTACTGCTCGGCGTCGCGCTTGAGCTTGCCGAGGATACGGGCCGAGATCTCCTGCGGCGTGTACTTCTTGCCGTCGACGTCGGTCGTCCAGTCCGTGCCGATGTGGCGCTTGACGGAGGCGATCGTGCGGTCGACGTTCGTGACCGCCTGACGCTTCGCGGTCTCGCCGACGAGGACCTCGCCGTCCTTCGTGAAGGCGACGATCGAGGGCGTCGTGCGCATGCCCTCGGCGTTCGCGATGACGGTGGGCTCGCCGCCCTCGAGCACGCTGACGACCGAGTTGGTGGTTCCGAGGTCGATGCCTACTGCACGTCCCATGTGATGACTCCTCTGGTAGATCGAAGCTGCTGGACTTGCGTCCGATGGACTCAACTCTACTCAGGACTGGAGGCACGTCAAGCGAGATCCGAAATCTTGCGTCCCCGCGGCGCAACTTTAGGTATTCCTCGCACCCAGCATCCCTTAAGGATCAGCATGTGATATTTGAAACACAAGTTCACAGCCGCGCTCCGGACGCGGCCCGATCGCGAAAGACCCTCACCACATGAAGTCATTCCTTCGAGCTACGGCCGCCACCGGCGTTGCCGCAGCCACCCTTGCCGCGGGCCTGAGCTTCGGCCCCGCCGCCGTTGCCGACGCCCGGAGCTCCCATCTGCCCTCGAGTCAAAGCGACAGCGCGACGAGTGCGGTGACCGGCCCTGTCGTGTTCGGGGGGCAGGCGAACCTGGTTCCAGGGCATGTCTCCGACTGGATTTACTTGTCCATCCCGCTGGGAGAAGACGCGCAGGGGAACGGCTTCGTGACCGTGCCCAATGGCATGAGCATCGTGGAACAGCAGTTGCGCAGCAAGAAATCAAATGGAGACGTGGTCGACCTCCCGGCAACCACCGCCCCCAAGTACGAGGTGCAGAACGGGGGCAGAACAGTACGTTTCTTCTCGGAGACCAGTAACACTGACAATGGCGATGACCTGCACTGGACGTCGCTCAGCGCGGCGGTCAAAGTACGAACCGACACCTCCTACACCGGCAACTCCGCCGGCATCAACTTGAAGGTGCGGCGAGAATTCCAGGGCAACTTCGCCGTGAACTACGATGAAACCGGGTCGATCGCCGTGGATCGTGTCAGCGCCAGGGCCGCTGACCTCGACATCGAGAACGGCACGGCGACGGTCGTTGGTCAGGCGATTCCAACCGTGACCGAAGTCGACGTCGTCTGGGGTGGCCGTACGCGGACGGTCCCCGTGCGCAACGGCGAGTTCTCGACGAGCATCGACCGCCTTGCGTTGGGGTCGAACCCGGTCGAGCTCGAAGCATTCAATGGCGGCACGAGTCTCGGCAGGTACAAGTTCGACGCCGAGCTCGTCGTTGACGCGCTCACTGCAAACGCCGGCTTCGCAGAAGACGTGATGGAAACCGTGCAGCTCTCGGGCCGGGCGACACCGCTCTCGCGCGTCGACATCCGACACGGCGAGAAGGTCCTCACCACGGCCCGGGTGGATGCATCGGGCACCTGGGCCACCACGGTCAACGCCCCGAACATGCCCGGCGTGTACGACCTCGACGCCGTCCAGGTGATCCGAGGCGCAGACCACGGGACGACTGCACTCGCGATCGACTACGGCACCGGCACCACCATCACGTCGCCCGGAAACGGTTTCGTACTCCAGCCGGGAGAGAAGCTCACTCTCCGCGGTCAAGCGCAGAACGCGGCAGCGATCCGGGTGTACGAGAAGGGCAAGCCCGGCACCGTCCTCGGAACGGCGACTGCGAGCGCTACCGACGGCACTTGGCGCCTTGCGAACCTCGAGCTCGATGACCGCGAGTACGTCCTGATCGCCGAGTCGATCAGCAAGGGATACAACCGGACCCGCGCGGAGATGACGATCAACCCGGGCAAGTCGACCGTGGCGGACCCGACGGCGGCCGCGACGTTCCACGCTGACGTCGCGAAGAAGGCCACCGTCGCCGGCACCGGCGTGGACGGCGCGACGATCACCGTCAAGGAGGGCACGAAGGTCCTCGGCACGGCAACGGTCACGAACGGCACGTGGTCGACCACGATCGACCCGATCGGTGCGGGCAAGCACACCCTGACCATCGAGCAGACCGGCATCGACGGCACCCAGACCGCCACCACGGAGATCGACTACGGCATTGGCGTCGCCATCACCACCCCGACCGCATCGCAGATCGTGCCGGGTGTGACGACGGTCGCCGGTACCTCCCAGCCCGGCGCGAATGTGACGGTGACTGTTGGCGGCCGATCCGTGAACGCGACGGTGAGTGGCACCACTTGGACAGCCGACGTCGAGATCGCTCCGTCAACCACGCCGACCACGATCACTGCGACCCAGCAGTCGAAGGGCGCGCTCACCACCACAGCCGAGAAGCAGGTCACGGCATCCGCCGCGCAGCAGCTCGTGAACGCCGCGATCACGGAGCCGTCGAGCCACCAGTACACGCCGATGCAGCCGACCACCATCAGCGGCATCGCGACCCCGTACAGCACCGTCGTCGTGAAGAACCAGTGGAACGTCACCGTCGGCACCGTGACCGCGAACAAGGACGGCGCCTGGTCGTTCACCCGAGCGTGGGGCCCGAACGCAGCCTACGAGCTGACCCCGACCCAGACGCTGGCCGACGGCCGCACGCAGACCGGTTCCGCGTTCAGCCTGCGCCCACAGATGGCACTCACGCCCCTCACCATCGACAACGCCAACCCCGCGCAGTACACCCCGGGGCAGTCGTACGCCTTCACCGGGACAGCGACCCCGGGAGCGACGATCACGGCGAAGAACCAGTGGGGCTCGCTCGTCTTCGAGACCCGTGCTGACCCCACCACGGGCGCCTGGAGCGCCTCACGCCAGTACGGTCCGAGCGCGAAGTACATCTTCACCATCACCCAGACCGCCACGAATGGCCAGTCTGACCGCATCGAGGACTTCCACCTCGACCCGAAGTCCGCCTGGGCCGACGCGACCCTCACGAGCCACGCCGACAACACCGTGTACCGCGCCGGCGAGAACACCTTCCGGGGTACCGGCACCGCGGGCGCCGAGATCACCGCGAAGACCCAGTGGGGCGGCATCATCGGCACGGCCACCGTGCAGGACAACGGCGAATGGGCCTTCGTCCGGTACCTCGGACCTTCGGCGAACTACGTCATCACCTTCACCGCAACCAAGGGCACCGACAGCAACACCTTCGACATCCACCTCAACGGCCCGACCACAGCACCACTGGTCCTGACCGCACCGACCGCGGATGAGCATTACACCCCCGGCACGCCCTACACCTTCCGCGGCACCGCCAGCTCGTTCGCAACGATCACCGTGAAGTCCCGCTCGAGCAACACCGTGTTCTTCACCACGACCGCCGACGGCAACGGCAACTGGTCCTCCACCCGAGCATGGGGCCCGACCAACACCTACCAGCTCCAGCTCACCCAGAAGAACCTCCAAGGCAAGGAAGACTCCCTCAACCTCACCTGGAGCCCAAACCCCTCCAACTAACACCACTGCCAACAACGAGCGGCTCCACCCACACGGGCGGAGCCGCTCGCCTGTTCCCACAACACACCGCTCCCGTCCTACCCGATCTTGACGACTCAGCGAAAACCAATATACTGTTATTTGTTATGTTTGTTTCTGACCAGCACTACGTGCCAGGGCTCCTGGCGTATCCCATGCATGGCCAGCGGAAGCTGACGGCCGAGGGGTACCGCACTCGTGACGGACACCTCATCGAGTGGTTCGGACGAACGCTGACCACCGAAGGCGTCGTCGCGGTCGTGAGCCGCCCCGATCCATGGTTCGACCGAGGGCGCTCCGGCGCCGCGTTGCTCGCCGCGCCGGGAACGTACCCGGTGTCATCGGTCTCGTTCCGGCTCCCGGACCTCCGATCACGTCAGGCGTGGTGGCACACCTCTGCGCGTGCGTACCCACCGATCCCTCCCGCCGCCGACCGGGTGCCCGCCGTCGTGTGGAATCCGTTCGTCGCGACGGCGCCCGCCGGACGAAGCCCCTTCGACGGGCGGAGGGTCGTCCTGGACCTCCTCGACGACTGGTCGACCCACTTCGCATTCGCACCCATCCGCGCGCAGGTCGAGGACGCGTACGCCCAGGCATTCCGGGCGGCGACGCACGTCACGGCCAACGGCGAGGGCACGATGGAACTGGCTTCGCGCTTCGGTCGCGACGACGTCGTGTTCCTCCCGAACGGCTGCGACCCACTCCGGTTCTCGACCGACTCGGTCGCCTCGGGCGCCACGACGGTCGGCTACGTGGGGAAGATCGGGCGTCGCTTGGACCTCGAAGGCATCGTGGCCACAGCACGTGCGCTCCCGAGTGTCGAGTTCGTCTTCGCCGGACCGATCTTGGACTCCGCGTACCGAGCACCGCTCGCCGCGACACCGAACATCACGCTGGTCGGCGACGTGCACTACCGGGACGTCCCCGAGTTGCTCCGCTCCTTCGACGCCGGATGGGTCCCGCACCACGTCGGAGTGGGAGAGGTCGGTGGTGACGTCATCAAGACCTACGAGTACCGAGCCGCCGGGCTCGTGACGCTCACGACCCCGATCGCCGGTGCGGGCGCGCGTGGACTGGACGGAGTCACCGTCGCCGACATGAACGACCACGCCGCTGTCTTGCGGAGCTGGATCCAGCCGGATCGCAGGATCGCGCGGCGCCCGGGAGTCATCCCGGCCGAATCGACCTGGGAACACAAGGCGCAGACCATGCTCGACCTCCTCAGCGCATGAGGGTCCTGCTCGTCGCCGTGCCGCTCACGGCGCGTAGCGGCGTGTACCACTCCGCGATCGACCTGGTGCGTGCCGCACGGCGTGCCGGCGACAGCTGGCGCTGCGTCCTCGGGCTGCGTCCCACCGCGAGCGGCGTACCGGTCGAGGATCCCGATGTGACCGAGTACGTCGTCCGCGAACACGGCGGACGCATCCTCACGCGGACTCGGGACCTCATCGGGCGCCATCTCGACGGGGTCGATGTGGTCATCACACTCATCCCCCAGAGCGACATCGCTGCGTCGTCGATGTCGCTGCCGGTCGCTCACGTTGCCTGGGTGCGTGGACTGCCCTGGCCCGGTCGCAGCGAGCAGGGGCGCACCAAGACTGCCCTCCAGTTGCTGCTCGAGACGCGGGCGCTGCGTCGCGCGGACGACGTGTGGGCGACCTCCCCACTGCTCGCGCACCAGGTGGCACGAGCACGTGCCGCGCACGTGGTCCAGGCCGGCGTCCCACTCCTCGAGCGTTCCCAGGATGGAGCGACGGCAGGACCCCTCGTCTGGGCCGGACGGCTGTCGGTCGAGAAGGGGCCTGATGTCCTGGTGGAGATCGCGCGGCGGACGGCTCATCCGACCGTCGTGTTCGGAGCGGGGCCACTCGCGGAACGCATCGCGGCGGAAGCACCCGACGCTGTGTCGATCGAGCCGTGGGCTTCGCCCGCCGACGTGTGGCGCCGACCGGGGATCGCGCTGACGACGTCACATCGCGACGCCTTCGGCCGAAGCCCTGTCGAAGCTGCAAGCGCAGGGATGCCGATCGTGGTGAGCGAGCAGACCGGCGTCGCGCCGATGCTGTTCACCGACCCGGACCTGGCGGCGTCCTTCGTCCTCCCCCTGCACGACCTCGACGCGTGGGAGCGGGCGATCCGGTCGCTCGTCTCGGATGTCGACCTCCGCCGAGCCGTGTCAGACCACGTCCATGCGAACGCCCAGCACCTCTCCATCAAAGCCTCATTCGACGCAGCTCGCGCTCGACTCCGCACGTTCACGTCGGACCAGGCGCTCCCCGATCCGCTCCCGAACAACCCGAGGACCCATGCAGATCTCTGACTTCCTCCGACTGATGCGACGGAGCTGGATGCTCCTCGTCACCTGCACACTGCTCGGCACGGCCGCGGCAGCCGTCCTCACGTTGCAAGCAACACCTGAGTACGCGTCCACCACGAAAGTGTTCGTCTCAGTGCAGTCGCCCGGTGACACGACGAGCGAACTCGTGCAGGGCAACAGCGCTGCCCAGCAGAAGGTGTCGTCGTACCTCGACGTCGTGACGACCGCCAGCGTCCTGCAGCCGGTGATCGACGAACTCGGGCTTCCGACAGATCCTGCCCGCCTCGCGACGCGCGTGCGGGCCGCAGCGAAGCTCAACACCGTTGTGATCTCGATCACCGCGGAGGACCCGAACCCGAGCCAGAGTGCTCGCATCGCGCAGGCGATCGGGAAGAGCTTCGCCAAGGTCGTCACAGAGGATCTCGAGACGCCCACCTCCGGCGGGCCGTCCCTCGTCCGGATCGGAACGGTCGAGCCCCCGCGGGTCCCGACGAGCCCCAGTTCACCGAACCTCACGCTGAACGTCGTGCTGGGTGTGATGGTCGGGATCAGTCTCGGGGTCGCCGCGGTCCTGCTCCGGAACGCGCTCGACAACCGCATCCGGACACAGGAGGACATCAGCGACCTCACCGAGCTGCCGGTGCTCGGCGGCGTCGCCTTCGACCCTTCTGCTGCTCGGCAGCCCCTCGTGGTGCACGACGACCCGCGACATCCGCGTGCTGAGTCGTTCCGGACGCTCCGGACCAACGTCCAGTTCGTCGACCTGGACGACACGGTCAGGACGTTCACGATCACGTCGGCACTGCCCTCGGAAGGCAAGTCCACCACGGCCGCGAACCTCGCCATCGCCATGGCGGAGAGCGATGTCCGGGTGGTCATCATCGATGCCGACCTCCGCCGGCCGCGCCTCGGCGACATCCTCGGCATCGACGGAGCTGCGGGCCTGACAGACGTCCTGATCGGACGAGCCGAAGTCGAGGACGTCATACACCCGTGGGGCAAGCGCGGTCTGCACGTCCTGCCGGCCGGTCGGATCCCTCCGAACCCGTCGGAGCTCCTCGGCGGCCCTCGGATGCGCGCGCTGGTGGAGCACCTGTCCCGTGAGTTCGACTACGTCCTCATCGACACTCCGCCGCTCCTGCCCGTCACCGACGCGGCCCTGCTTGCTCGGATCACGGACGGTGCGCTCGTCGTCGCCGCCTCCGGTCATGCATCGCGCAACCAGTTCCGGGTCGCGCTGGACGCCCTCGCGAGCGTCGGGAGTCGAACGCTTGGAATCGTCCTGACGATGATCCCGCGACATGCCGCGGGAGCGTACGGGTACGGCGCCTACTACGCGTACTACGGCGGCGACCGGTCGGCGGTGGACAATACTGCGGTGCCGACATCCGGAGGACGTCGGGCGGCATCGAGCTGACGAGACGCAACCGAACGACCCCATCAACACGCAACAGTCAGGGGCTGTGTCGAGTCTGAGCTCGGCACGGCCTCTGTCGTTGTGCGCCGACCGGTCGCGTCCGAGTCCCGGACCGCCGCCACGAGGACAAGGCGCCTGATCTCCTGCCTGAGGGTCACGGCACGGCACGCGGGCAGGGGCACGCTCCGCCTGCCGGGTGTGCGGCGAGCAGCGGACCGCAAGGAAGGCGACGACCGCGGACTCGCCGCGCCGAAGCATGCGCCCCGGGTCATCATCGTCCGGGCCACGGAGCCCTCGAGGGGTCATGGCTCTCAGCGAGAACGGTTCACCGCTCCGTGGACAGGACACGGTTGCCGGCGAAGCGTCGCTGTCCGGGTCCGTGATCGGCCGGATCCGGAAGGCAGAGGCGGACCAAGGGGAGACGCGACTTCGACATCGCGTGCTCCGACGGCGTCCAACCCGAGCCGACAGTGCTACCGCGTGCGCGCTGGCGGCGAACCACAGCCAGCACTTGTTCGCACACCCGGCGACAGCATCCGACACCATGGCTGCCCGCGCAGCAGTGCCGTCGGGAACAGGCGACCGCCCGTGAGCCGCCTCCTGCCTCCGGTCAGCGAGCTCGGAGCTGTTGTCGACGACGTGATCCGGCTGCCGAGAGGACACTCGTTCGGGAGGGGCGGCCGGTGTTACCGGTCGTCTCGGCCGGCCAGGCGAGAGCCATGGCGAACAGCGCCAGCATCGCAAACCAACTCAGGTAGTCGAACGAGAACGACATCGCGCACCACAGCACCAGCATCGAGCGTCGGTGGACGTCTCCTCGGCGCAGTGCGACGATGAGCATTCCAAGGACCAACGCGAGTCCTGTCACCCCAGTCGTTCCCAGGGTGGTGACGAGCTGGTTGTCGATGACCCGGAAGTCGGCCTGGGGGAAGAAACCCCGTCGGTACAACTCCGCGTCGGACCCGAAGCCGGAACCGAACAGAACCTCGAGCGGGACGCGCTCGAGAAGGAGCGGCACCGCACTGATCGAACCCGCGCGGTTGAGGTACGAGCCGGATTCGAAGAAGTACGCGAATGCCGTGAGGATCTGATCCGAGAAGACGACGACCGCGATCGTCGTCGCGACACCCACAGCTGCCACCCGCACGACGACACCGCTCTGCGCGTTCCACAGGAGGAGGAGCAGACCTGCGGCGACTCCGAGGAACACGCTCCGACTCCCGCTCAGCAGCAGCCCGAGCGCCAGCGCCGGCACGCAGACCCAGAGCACCCACGGCCGCAGCCGGCGTTTCCTGGAGACGATCGAGATGAGCGCCACCGCGAGGACGGCCGCGTACGGGATGGGATGCCCGACGGTCCCCGACACCCGGATGGCACCGCCACCGAGGAGCGGGTTCACCAGCGTTCGCGCCGAGCCGTCGTCGCGACGCTTCGCACCCCACGGCACCGGCTCCGTCGTGACGAAGAACTCGATGACGCCGATCGCGCACTCGGCGAGGGCGACCACCACGAGTCCGGTGAGGAAGACGTCTCGGTCGTCGGGCCCCAGACGCCGGCAGCAGACGTACCCGGCGACTGCCGTGGCGATGAGTCTGAGCAACAGCGTCGTGCCCGCCGGGTAGGCGACCTGACCGACGGCGACACCAACGACACCGAAGGCGACCAAGAAGACGAGCACCATGTCCGGGCGCCCTGCTCGCTGTCCGCCCGGGAGCACCGCGCCGAGGCCGAACAGACCGATCGCCCCGAACTGGGTGGTCAGCTGCACCGCGTCTGGTGCGGTTGGCGAGACGCCGAAGACGAGCGCAACGGTGGCGAGTGCGGCACAGAGCCCCCGTCGGCGCTCGGGAGGGGTGACGAGCAGCGCGACCAGCACCGTCGACACGACCACCAAGCCGATGACGCTCCAGGTCACCATGACAGTCGCCCCTTCCGGAGGCTCGTTGCGGACTCACGTCGGAGAACGATCCACTGCAGCGCGATCCCGGCGACCTCAGCGAGGACGAGGGCGATGAGCGCTCCGTCAACCCCGACGGGCCCGACGGCGAGGGCGACTCCCGGCAGACCGACACCGGCGGACACGAGCGCCGCGGCGCTCGTGGCGCCGGCTCGTCGTCGCGCCACCATGACCAGACCGAATCCTCGGCCGGTGCAGATCACGAAGATCAACAGGGCCGCCAACCAGCAGAGTCGGGGTGGCAGGTGGATCGATCCACTGAAGAGGAACGGGGCGACCATCGGCATCACGACCGCGAACGCGCAGCCGGCGACCATCCCCAGCCCGCTGTTCAGGGCGATCGTGAGCGCAACTCGACGTCGCATGTCGGAGCGCTCTCCCCGCGCGATCCAGGTCTGCAAGCGCTGCGGGAGCGCGGCCAGGACCTGGAGGCCCATCCGGAGCGGACGATCGAGAGCCGCCCAGATGGCGATGAGGTCTGGCGTGACGAGCGCGACCACCGTGGTGGGGACGGCCTTGTACAGCGAAGAGATTGCCCGGCCGGTGGTGATGACCCATTGTTCGCGGAGCGTGCGGGGCACGCGGCGGAAGGCCGACCGGGTCGGGAACACCCTGACCCCGCCGGCGCGACCGCCCAGGGCCACGGCGGCCACCGCCGCGACCGTCAGCGCCGCTCCGTAGAGGGCCAGCGGTCCTCCACGAGCGATCCCAGCGGCGGCGGCGGCGAGCAGGACGATCCGAGGGAGCGTCTCCGTGAGCAGGATCAGGACCGGTCGTGCGAGGCCGACGAAGTACCACGACGGACTGACTGCACCCAGCGCGACACCAGCGGCGACCCAAGCAGCCGCGTCCGCGTGTACGGGGACCACGCAGGCGGACAACGCGGCAACGACGACAGCGAGGGGGAGGACGACGCACGTCCTCGCAGCGAGCGCCTGGTCGTACAGCCGCGCCGCGCCGTCGACGTCGTGCGCAACTGCCTGTGGACCCACGATGGCCCAGCCGAGTTCGCCCACCACAGCGGCCACCAGCCCGAGGGACAATCCCGTGGCGACGCTCGCCCACCCGTCTGCCCCGAATCGGGACGTCACGGCGGGGATCACCATCAGGGGAGCAGCCGCGGACAACGCCGGTGTGATGGCGTAGAGCGCGACCGACCGCCCGAGGCGGAGTCCACGGCGGATCACGGTGCGAGTTCCCGGAGGGCCGCGGAGAGGCGCTCGTACCCGTCGGCGGTGTACGACTCGAGCCGTTCGTGCGTGTCTCCGCCGGACACCCGGTCGTCGGCGATCGCGTCGATGCGCCGTGCTGCGGCGAGCGGGTCGCCGCGGTCGACCAGCACGAGCTGGTCGCCGACGACCTCGACGAGCGCGCGCACCGCCGGCCCGTCCCCGCTGACGCACCGCTTGCCCGCGGCGAGCGCTTGCCAAACCTTGTTCGGCACGACCTCTCGTGCTTTCCGCGACGGACCGAACACTCCGAGCACGATGTCCGCACCGTGGATGTGGTCGATGAGTGCATCCTCGGGCACGGGATCGGTGAACGTGCATCGTCCGCCGATGCCGAGCATCCGGGCCATCCGCTCGATGTCCGGTCGGGTCGGCCCGTTCCCTATGAACGACACCGTGAACGCTCGGAGCGCAGCGAGTTCGGCGAGCGTCCGGACGATGAAGTCGACGCCGTGGAGCGGGAGGTAGTTGCCGAAGAACAGCAGTCGGAGTTCGTCGGTGGCTGCTCGGTTGGGCTCCAGAGCGGGGCGGGCCCAGACCGGGGCACCGACAGGGAGCGCGATCACGGGGCGCTTCCGAACTCGAGACAGGCGTCCAGCGCGGGGCTCGGTGTCCGTGATGCAGACATCTGCGAGCCGGGCAGCGAGACGGTCCTGGAGCGCGAGGAGACGAGCCCGCGGACTCGTCGCCCGCACCGTTCCGTGGTCCTCCACCACGGTCTCGTGCAAGCCGACGAAGTGGTCGACTACGAGGCGGGCACCGCGCAGACGTGCGACGAGCCAAGCAAGGGGCGCATGCGTCAGGCGGAACTCGGAGAGCACGATGACGTCGGCCCCAGCCGATGCCCGGAAGAGTCCGCGGACGTCCTCTCCGAACCGGCGGCCGCGACGGACGGCACGGGAACGGGGGACGACGTGCACGGACGCACCGAGTCGACCGCGCAGGAAGTTCCGCAGTCGCGCGTTCCGCGGGTAGGCGGCGTCGTGGACGCCGTACTGCACGACACGGAGGGGGCGCCGATCAGAGGACGACGACATCGGCCGATCGCTCCATCACGTTCCGACTGTCGAACGTCGGAACCCCGTCGAGGATCTCGAGGTCAGTGTCATCGTGGTCCGTGAGCAGGACCGCGAGGTCGACGTCGCGCAGCGATTCGCTCGTCGGCTCTCGACGTTCGACCCCGACGGGCCAGCGGTGCGCTTCCACGTGCGGGTCGACCCCGACGAGGTCGGCACCGAGAGCCCGCAGCAACGCGATGACCCGCGCTGAGGGTGCCTCTCGGATGTCACCAGAGTTCTTCTTGTACGACAACCCGATGAGCGCTATCCGCGAGCCCCGCACCGACTTGCTCCGGGCGTTGAGCATCGCCGTCGCGCGCGCGACGACGTGGTCGGGCATGTGCTCGTTGACGTCGTTCGCGAGTTCGACGAACCGGAAGGTCCGGCCCGAAGCCCGCTTCACCTCCCAGGACAAGTAGCTCGGGTCGATCGGCAGGCAGTGCCCACCGACGCCAGGTCCAGGAGTGAACTTCATGAAACCGAACGGCTTGGTCGCCGCTGCGTCGATGGCCTCCCAGACGTCGATCCCTAGTTCGTCCGCGTGAGCGGCCAACTCGTTGACCAGGGCGATGTTCACATGACGGAACGTGTTCTCGAGGAGCTTCGCCAACTCGGCTTCCCGCGTTCCGCTCACCGGGATCGTCTCCTGCACAAGGTCGTCGTAGAACGACTGGGTTCGGCGGAGTGAGGTGCCGTCGATGCCGGACACGAGCTTCGGAGTGTTCGCGAACGACCACCGTCCATTGCCGGGGTCGATGCGCTCGGGGCTGTAGCCGACCGAGAAGTCGCGCCCGGCGACCAACCCCGATCCGCGTTCGAGGATCGGGACGAGGACGCGCTCGGTGGTCCCCGGGTACGTGGTCGACTCCAGCACGACCATCGCACCCGCTCGGAGCGAGGACGCGATCGAGGCAGCGGCCTGCTCGACGAAGGCGAGGTCCGGGCGGCCCTCGTGGAGTGGCGTCGGCACCGTGATCACGGCGACGTCCCAGGCCCCGACGCCGTCGTATCCACCTAGCACCTGGTAGCGCCCGCTGTCGAGCGCAGCGCGCACCTGATCGGAGGACACGTCCTCGACGTGGGATCGGCCGACGGCCAGTGCGTCTGCGCGCCGACGGTCGAGGTCGATGCCGGTGACGGTGTGGCCCGCGCGGACCGCGTGCATGGCGAGCGGCAGCCCGACGTATCCCTGACCGATCACGACGACCGACGTTTCCGAGCTGTTCATGAGACCCCTGTCTGTATCACTGAGGTTTGATATGTTATAGTCATAATGTTGCAATCGCAACTGTCAGCCCTTCCACATCAGGAGTCACCTTGCAGAAGAAGCACCTCATCGCGATGCTCGCCCTGGCCACGGTCGCGCTGGCCGGGTGCAGCACGAACGCCGACGGCCCTGACCCCTCGCGCTCGGTGAAGCCTTCGGCGAAGGCCACGAGCGCTCCCGTCGAGACCGTGTACGACAAGTGCGAGGGCGGGCAGGCCACGGTCCTCGCCTCACACGTGGAGAAGGGCAAGAAGCTCACGCTCGGGGACTGCGCGAACGTGTCCATCGTGGGAGCAGGAGTCAACGGGGCGACGATCGAGCTCGGCGCGGTCGACACGCTCGTCATCGAGGGAGACTCCGTCGCGACGACCGTCGGCAGCGCGAAGAAGATCGTCGTCGCCGGGCAGAAGAACGCCGTGACGTACGGCGGCGAGGCAGAGGTGCAGGACGAAGGCAAGGAGAACACCATCACGAAGAAGTGACGTCGGGCCTCTCGACGGCGCCGCCACCGGCTCGGTGCGTCCCACCGGTGTCGGTAGGGTCGTCGGGTGCGATGGAGTCGAGTGGGCTGGCCCGGGGTCGGGTACGTCTCCTTCGAGGACTTCGACGGCTACGCCGAGCACCTCACACGCCTGCTCACGGACGCCCCGCCGACCGTGGCCGCCCTCGCGTCGATCGCCTGGCGCGAGGCCCGCGTGGCCGAGTGGCGCGTCGAGGCCTCCGGCCGGCACGGCACGGCCGGCATCGACGAGACGCCGACCTCCACCGTGCACGCCGCGTTCATCGTGCGGAACGACGAGGTCCTGGACACCCCGGACGGCCTCTGGCGCCGGTGGAACCACGCGCGGGTCACGGTGCGGTTCGACCGCGCGGTCCTCGACCCCACGGACACGACACCCCTCGACATGCTCGCCGGGGACGTCTCGGTGGCGCGCGGCGAGCTCGCCCACGTCGACGCCGACGTCTGGGAACTCCGGCTGCTGCTGTCGCCCACCGGCGAGTTCGCGATCCACTTCCGCGACGTCTCGGTACAGGTCCGGACGGTCGACGAGGACGAGTGGACCAGCCTGGAGGCGCGTCCCGCCCACGGCTGGCACGGCCCGATCCCGGACGGCTGGGTCGAGTGGGCCACGCCCGCGGTACGGGCAGCGGCACACGGCGACGTCGGCGGCCTGTCGATGGTGCTCGACGGCGTCGGGGTCGAACCCGAGGGCATCGACGACGTCGACCCCCGCTGGGGCTTCGCGCCGTTGCACGCCGCGGCCTGGTTCGACCGGGTCGGGACGACCGAGGCGCTCCTGGAACGCGGTGCGGCACTCGGCACCGTCGACGCCGAGGGGCGGACGGCGCTCGACCTCGCCCGTGAACGTGGATCACGTCGGGCCGAGGAACTCCTGCTCGCCCGGTACGACGGCGACACGACACAGCACGCCGGCGGAGCGCCGGACGACCACCTGCTCAGCCGGGACGTCGAGCGGGACGCCGGCCGGGCCCTGCAGGGCGACCACGCGGAACCGTGAGCGGCGGGGCGGAGGAGGCTGAGCCTCCCGTCCGCCCCACCGTCCGTCTCAGGAGGCGGTCTCGACCGCGTTCGCGGCTGCGACGCGGCCGTACCAGCGCGCCGAGTCCTTCGGCGTGCGCGCGAACGTCACCGGGTCCCACGAGACCAGGCCGAAGGTCGGTCGGAAGCCGGAGGCCCACTCGTAGTTGTCGAGCAGGGACCAGTGCTGGTAGCCGAGGACCTCGATGCCGTCGTCGATGCACCGGTGGATCCCCTCGAGGGCGCCCTGCGTGTACGCGATGCGACGCGGGTCGTCGGCCGTGGCGATGCCGTTCTCGGTGATCATGAGCGGCACGTGGCCGGACAGCTCCCACGCGCTGCGGAGCCCGTCCGCCGAGGCCTCGGGGTAGAACTCCCAACCGGTGAGGGTCGTCTCGACGTCCTCGCGGACGGGCAACGGACCGTCGGGCCCGATGAACGTGCGGGTGTACGCCTGCACGCCGAGGAAGTCGTCGCCGGCAGCCTGCTCGAGGTACCAGTCGTCGCGCGGGTAGCCGTACGTGCGGAGCATCTCCTCGGAGCCCGGCTCGCCCGATGCGCGGAAGGCCTGCGTCGCGATGGTCCAGCCGGACTGGAGGCCCGGGACCTGTGACAGGACCTCGCGCGACCGCCCGTGGCTGGCCAGCAGGGCGTCGGCCACCTGCAGGTCCGGGTTCGGCAGTCCGTAGGCGACGAGGTTCGCGGCGTCCTCGCCTCCGGCGAGCATCGCGGCGATGTTCGGCTCGTTGATCGTGCAGACGTACCGGACACCGTCCTGCACGACGGGGAGCGCGGCCTCGGTGTAGCGGGCGAACAGGTCGGCGGCGTCGGGGGCGCGCCAGAAGCCGTCGCGCTCGAACCACCGCGGCACCGTGAAGTGCATGAGGGTGACGATCGGCTCGAGCCCGAACTCGTGGCAGGCCTCGACCATGCGGCGGTAGTGGTCGACCTCGGCGCGGCTCACGAACCCGCGCTCGGGTTCGATGCGGGCCCACTCGATGCTGAAGCGGTACGAGTTCAGGCCGAGGTCGGCCGCGATGCGGATGTCCTCGCGGTAGCGGTGGTAGCTGTCCGCCGCGTCGCCCGAGGGTTCGACGATCGTGGTGTCCGGCTCGTGCTCGTGCACCCACCAGTTGCTGTTCACGTTGTTGCCCTCGATCTGGTGGGCAGCGGTGGCGGCGCCCCAGAGGAAGCCGTTCGGGAAGGTGAGCGTGGTGATGGTGGGTCCTTTCGCGGCGGGGTGCCGGGTCAGTGGGCGCTGAGGTACCGGTCGAGCACGTCGACCGTCCCCTGCGGGTTCTCGATCTGCGGGCTGTGGTAACTGGTCGGGATGACCTCGTACGCGGCTCCGGTCCGCTCGGCCATCGCGCGCTGCCACGGGATCGGCCACGCCTCGTCCCACTCGCCGTGCGCGACGAGCACGGGGACGCCGGTGGCGCGGAGCTCGTCCGAGGTGTCCGTGTGGTCCTCGAGGATGTGGGCGCCGGCGATGGTGCTCCGGACACTCGTGGCGTCGAAGCGCTCGCGGACCATCCGGGCGTCGTCCGGCAGCTCGTCGTCGGGGCGGCCGGCCCAGAGCGGGTTCTGCGCGTCGAAGAGCGCCCGGTTGCTGCCGGTGTCGTTCAGGATCGTGAGCTCGGCGGCCTTCCGGTACGGCCAGCCGTGCGGCCCGGAGCAGAACTGCACGACGTCGCGGAAGGCGCTCGGCTCCTGGAGCACGGCGGCGCGGACGATGACCCCGCCGAGCGAGTGCCCGACCAGGTGCACCGGGGTGCCGTCGTCGAGCAGGCGTGCGACCCGGACGACGTCGGCCGCTTCCGCGTCGAGCGTGTACTCGGCCGCGTCGTCCGGCGCTGCGGCGTCCGCCTGCCCACGACGGCTGATCGCCACCGCGGTCCAGCCGGCGTCGCGGAGGAACGGCATGAAGGTCCTCCAGTCCTCCTTCGACCCGGTGTACCCGGGGACGACGAGGACCGTGCCCTTCGACGGGCCCGACGGGACCACCCGGTAGGCGGTGAGCCGACCGACGGGCAGGTCGATGCCGACGACGTCGACACCGTCGGGGGTGGGGAGGTGACCGAAGGCGGGAACGGTCGGGAATTCGTGGAGGGTCGTCATGCGCGCAGTGTCCTTCTGGGGTTCGGGACGGCGTCGAGCAGGTCGATCGTGTAGCTGTCCTGCGGGTGCTGCAGGACCTCGGCCGTGCGGCCGCGCTCCACGACGGCGCCGTCGTGCAGCACCATGATGTCGTCCGTGATGAGCCGGGCACTCAGCAGGTCGTGCGTGATGTAGAGGAGCGAGACGCCCCACTGCTCCCGCAGGTCCTCGAGGAGCGCGAGGACGCCCGCGCGGAGTGTCACGTCGAGCATCGAGACCGGCTCGTCGGCGATGATCACCTGCGGGTCGCTCGCGAGTGCGCGGGCGATGACGACGCGCTGCCGCTGCCCGCCGGACAGCTGGTGCGGGAGCTTCTGCGCGAACTGCTCCACCGGGGCGAGCCCGACTGTCTCGAGGAGTTCGAGCACCCGACGCCGGGCGTCCTTCCCGCGCAGTCCCGTGTAGTTCACGACCGGGCGGGTCAGCGTGTACTCGACGGTGTGCAGCGGGTTGAGCGCCGAGTACGGGTCCTGGAACACCATCTGGACCTCGGAGCGGAGGTCGCGGAGGCCCCGCCGACCCAGGCGAGCCACGTCCAGGTCGCCGAAGCGGACCGTGCCGCTCGTGGGCTTCTCGACGCCGGTGAGCATCTTCGCGATCGTCGACTTCCCGGACCCGGACTGGCCGACGAGGGCGAGGGACTGCCCGGGCTCCAGCGTGAACGACACGTTCCGCACGGCCTGCACGGGCTGCTCGCCACGGCGGGGTGCCGGGTACGTCTTCACGAGGTCGGACACCACGATCGGGTGCTTCGCCGCCGACCGCTCGCGGGACCCGACGGTGCTGAACGAGCTCGTCGCCTCCTGCCGGGTCGCGCCCTCGGAGCCGCGCAGCGACCGGTCCGGGAACCCGGGCAGGCTCACGACCTCGGCACGCGGGTCCGCGTAGTGCGAGAGCAGCATCTGCGTGTACTCGTCCTCGGGGGCACGGAGGATCGCCTCGGCGCTGTTGTCCTCGACGATCCGCCCCTCGTGCATCACGAGGACGCGTTCGGTCGCCTCGAGGACGATGCCGAGGTCGTGGCTGATCAGGACCGCGGTGAAGCCCTCGGTCCGCTGCAGCTCGATGATCGTGTCCATCACGGCGTGCTGCACGAGCACGTCGAGCGCGGTGGTCGGCTCGTCGAACACCATGAGCTGCGGTTCGAGGGACAGGGCGAGCGCGATCGACACGCGCTGCCGCATGCCGCCGGAGAGCTCCCCCGGGTACCGCGCGAGCATGGAGGCGGGGAGCTTCACCTTGCCGATGAGCTCCTGCATCCGGGCGTCCCAGCGGTCGCGCGGCACGTGGCCGTGTGCCCCGAACACGTCGACGAAGTGGTTGCGGACGGTCCGCACCGGGTTGAGCGCGTTCATGCCGGACTGCAGGACCATCGCGAAGCCGCCCTGCCGCTGCTGGCGGAGCGCTTCGGTGTCGAGCTCGCGGATGTCGTGCCCGTTGAAGACGATGCTGCCGCCGTTCGTCCGGGCCGGCGGCTTCTGCAGCCGGGTCAGGGCGTAGCCGAGGGTCGACTTGCCGGACCCGGACTCCCCCACCAGCCCGACGAACTCGCCCCGGCGGAGCTGGAACGAGACGTGGTCGACGGCCTGGACGGCCTCCTGGCCGGCGGACTCGTAGACGACCGACAGGTCGCGGACGTCGAGCAGGACGTCACCGTCTGCTGCCTGGAGGCGCGTGGCGGCGCCGCCACGGGCCTCCAGTCCGTCTGTGGGTACGCCGCTCATGCGGTCTTCTCCTTACGGGGCCGCGCGCCGTCGCGCAGCCGCGGGTTGGACACGGCGTCGACGCCGAAGTTGATCAGGGTCAGGCTCATCGCGAGGAGGGCGATGCAGAGGCCGGGGGCGAACAGCAGGATCCACTGACCGGTGAGCAGTGCGTTCGAGTTCTGCGCCCAGTAGAGGATCGTGCCCCAGCTGACGACCGACGAGTCGCCGAGTCCGAGGAACTCCAGGCCCGCCTCGGCGAGGATCGCGCTCGTCGCGGCGCCGAAGAAGCTCCCGACGATGAGGCTCGTCATGTTCGGCAGGATCTCGCGGAAGACGATGCGGGTCGCGCCCTCGCCGGAGAACTGTGCCGCCGTCACGAAGTCACGGCCGCGGAGCGACTGCGTCTGGCTCCGGAGGACGCGTGCACCCCAGGCCCAGCCGGTCACGACGATCACGGCGATGATCACCGCGATGCCGCCGTTCTGCAGGTAGGCCGCGATCACGATCATCAGCGGCAGACCCGGGATGACCAGGAACAGGTTCACGATGAACCCGATGACCTCGGCGACCCAGCCGCGGACGTAGCCCCAGCTGAGGCCGATCAGGACCGCGACGAGGGTGGACAGGAAGCCCGCCACCGCTCCGACGAGGACCGAGACGCGGGCGCCGTGGACGAGCTGGGACAGGACGTCCTCGCCCGCGGCGGTGGTGCCCATCCAGTGTGCCCAGGTGGCGTCGGCGCTCCGAGGGAAGCCGTTCTGGCTGGCGCCGTACGGGGCGAGGAGCGGGGCGGCGATCGCCACGACGACGAACACGGCGAGGATGATGATGCCGATCCGGGCCTTGGTGTTCGACCAGACGATGCCGAGTTGGCGGGCTGCTGCGCGGAGCTTGCTCGGGGCTTGCTGTTCTGGTTGCGTGCGTACTGCGATCGTGGTCATCGGCGCGTCCTCGGGTCCAGGACGCCGTAGAGCACGTCCACGATGAAGTTGGCGATGAGCACCGACACGGTGATCATCAGGAAGAGTGCCTGCATGAGCGGGTAGTCCTGCCCGATCACGGCGTTGAACAGCAGGTAGCCGATGCCGGGGTAGCCGAACACCTGCTCGACCAGGACCGAGCCACCCACGACACCGCCGAGTGCCAGCCCGAAGCCGGTCAGGTTGGGCAGGATCGCGTTCCGTGCCGCGTACCGGACGGCCACGGTGCGTCCGCGGAGGCCGTTCGCCTCGGCGAAGGTCACGTAGTCGTCACCGAGGGTGTTGATCATGGCGTTGCGCATGCCGATGATCCACCCGCCGAGGCTCGTGACGAGGATCGTCACGGCCGGCAGGACGGCGTGCTGCAGGGCGTCCGCCGCGAAGGCTCCGGTCAGACCGGGTGTCGTCGTCGCCGAGTAGGCACCCGTCGTCGGGAACCAGTGCAGGACGTAGCCGAGGAAGAACAGCAGCAGGAGTGCCGTCCAGAAGTACGGGAACGTCGACATGAAGCTGCCCGACAGGGTCGGGAGCGAGTCGAGCCAGGTGCCGCGCTTCCAGGCTGCCGCGACGCCGATCAGCGTGCCGAGGACGAACGCGAGGATCGTCACGACGCCGACGAGGATCAGCGTGTACGGCAGTGCCTTCGCCACGAGGTCGCCGACGGGCTGCGGGTAGAACGTGTAGCTCGTCCCGAAGTCCAGCGTGATGACCTGGTGCAGGTAGCTGACGTACTGGTCCCAGAGGTTGCCGGTCGGGACCCCGAGCTGTGCCTCGATGGCCTTCTTCGTGGCGTCGGTGACGGGACCGTTCTGGCTGAGCTTCGCCAGGGCCGCGTCGGCCGGGCTGCCCGGCATGAGGCGCGGGAGCACGAAGTTCAGCGTGACCGCGGCCCAGAGGGTCAGGACGAACAGGACGAGTTTCTGGAGGACGTACTTCACTTCTGGTCCTTCGACTTCTCGAGGATTGCCTGGCCGGCCTTGCTGTCGCGGAGCCGGAGCTTCGAGAAGATGAGCAGCGGCGCGGAGTCGTAGTTCTGCGGTGCCATGTAGGGGTCCTTCGCGCTCGGCCACCCGACGAACTTCGACGTGTTGAACAGACCCCAGAGACCGCCGTAGTACATCCCGATCACGGGCAGCTGGTCGTACACGATCACCTGGAGCTGGTCGAGGATCTGCTGCTGCTCCGCGGGGTCGGTCGTCGCGCGGTACTCGTCCAGGAGCTTCTGGGTGTCGGCGTTGCGGTAGCGCTCGTAGTTGTTCACCGTCGACTTGCCGACGGGCTGGTAGAAGTCGCTCGACAGCAGCGAGTTGAAGGCCTGGTAGACGTCGCCGTTGCCCATGCCGCCCATCGCCATGTCGAAGGTGCCGTTGTTGATGTTCTGCTGGTACCCGGCCGGCTGCGGCGCCTGGATGGTGACCTTGACGCCGATCGCGGTCAGGTTCCGCTGGACCTCCTGCGCGGCGCGGAGCCAGTCGGAGTAGCCGTTGGCGGTCATGATCGTGATCGTGAGCTGCTTGCCGTCCTTGACGAGCTTGCCGCCCTGGGTCCGGTAGCCCGACTTCGCGAAGCTCTGCAGCGCGGCCTTCGTGTCCTGCGTGACGACGCCCTGGTCCGGGATGTCCGTGTTCACGTACTGCTGCTGGTTCGGCAGGATCAGGCCGGTCTGCGCCGCCGCCTGCAGGTTGCCCTCGGTGGCGGTCTCGGCGATGTCGTCGCGGTTCAGCGCCAGGGAGATCCCGCGCCGGACGTTGACGTCGTTGTACGGCGCCTTCGTCAGGTTCGGCATGAGCCCGATCACGCCCCCCGGCGGGAACCAGTACTTGTTCGTGGACGACGCGGCACCCCAGGTGCCCTGGACGTCTGAGATGAACGCGTACGCCCAGTCGTAGCCGCGCGTGACGGTGTCGAGCTGCGTGTTCGTCGCGGGCAGGATCAGGTGCTTGATCGCGATCTTGTCCGCCTGCCAGTACCGCGGGTTCTTGTCCATCGAGTACTGCTGGTCGCTGTAGTTGCCGAGGACGAACGGACCGGTGCCGACCGGGTTCGGGTCGCGGTAGGTCGTCGGGTCCTTGATCTTCTGCCAGTGCTGCTCGCCGAGGATGTACGTCTGCCCGATGATCGTCAGGCTCGGGACGTCCTCGGACTTCAGGTGGAAGACGACGTGGTCCCCGCGGCGCTCGATCGTGTCGATGTGCTGCCAGGCGCCCTTGACGTCCATCGCGGGGAACCGCTTCAGCAGGTCGAAGGTGAAGACGACGTCCTTCGCGGTGAACGCGGAACCGTCGGACCAGTCGACGCCGGAGCGGATCGTCATGTCGATCGTCTTCGCGTCCGGCTGCGTCCAGGCGCTCGCGAGCCAGGGGTTGCGCTTGCCGTCGAGGGGGTTCACCTCGATGAGGGGCTCGTACATCCACTTGCTCGCGGTGCGGGCGTTCGCGATGTACGGGTTGAAGTTCCGGTCGAACAGCGGGTTGCCGTGGTCGGCGTTGATGAGCATCGTGTCCTTGCCGATGCTCGGGTCCGGCTCAGAGCGGACCTGGATGCTGCAGCCGGTGGCCATCAGGGCCACGACCGCGAGTCCGGCGACGGCTGCGGTCAGGCGGCCGCGCCGACCCCGGCGGGTGGCCGGGGAGCGCTGGCCGGTGTCGGGACCGTCGGTCCTGCGCGGGCCGCGCGTGCGCTGTGGGGGAAGCGTCATTGCTCGGTCGACCTCCGTGTCGAGTGGGTACGAGGACAATGTATGCGCTTACATCGCGTTCTGCAAGCGACTGATGTGCGATTGCAGACCGGCCGAGGTCGCACACCACGCCGCTCGCGTTCGCCGAGTGCGCAGTACCGGTCGGGCATCGGCGGGGCCGAGGTCG
This sequence comes from Curtobacterium sp. ISL-83, assembly GCF_018613895.1. Classification (GTDB taxonomy): domain Bacteria; phylum Actinomycetota; class Actinomycetes; order Actinomycetales; family Microbacteriaceae; genus Curtobacterium. The sequence continues at coordinate 123,430 of NZ_JAGGPH010000009.1, read as the reverse complement.
CACACCACGCCGCTCGCGTTCGCCGAGCGCGCAGTATCGGTCGGCCCGGGGCGGCGAGTACGACGAATCAGGCAACCTGGGCGAGACGCGGACGGCGTGTCGTGCCCGCTCGTGCCGGCGGCGGGCGGCGCCGGCGGGCGGCGCCACACGCGGTCCTTCGGTGCGAGGTTGTCCGCTCGGTGCGAGGTTGTTGCGGCGCACGGAGCGATCAACCTCGCACTGGCGGGCGGGCGGGCGGGCGGGCGGCGCGGGCGAGCGGCACGGGGCGGGCGGGCGGGGCCGGGCGGCACGGGGCCGCGCGGCTCAGCCGCTACAGGGACGGCGGGCAGCTCTCGCGCAACAGGACCTCGACCGGCAGGCGCACCGCGCGGGGCGGCCCCTCCCGCCGCTCGAGCCGGTCGACGATCGCCCGGACGGCGGCCCGCCCGAGCTCCCCCATCGGCTGGTGCACCGTCGTGAGCCGCGGCGTGGAGAACCGCCCGGCGTCGATGCCGTCGAAGCCCGTGACGACGAGGTCCTCCGGCACCCGGACACCCCGCGCCGCAGCAGCGTCGAGCACCCCGAGCGCGGACTGGTCGTTCGAGCAGACGATCGCTCGCGGCACCGTCACGCCGTCGAGCAACTCGGCGGCGAGCTCCCGCGCCCGCGCCCGCCCGAAGTCCCCGTGCACGGTCCGCACCGACGCGGGGTCGACGCGGTGGTCGGCCAGGGCCTCGCGGAACCCGCTCGCGCGCTCCCGGTCGTCCGGCGAGTCGATCGGCCCGGCGAGGTACGCGAGCGACCGGATGCCGAGCCGCCCGATGACGTGTGAGGCGAGGGTCCGCATGCCCCCGGCGTTGTCGACGCGCACCGAGTCGAAGCCGTGCGACCGCCGGTCTCCGGCGAGGATCACGACCGGGATGCGGCGCGCCACGTGCTCGAGGAGTTCGTCGGGGACGGTCTGCGCCAGGACCGCGAGCCCGTCCACCCGACCGGCGACGTCGTTCACGACGACGTCCCGGGACGGGCCGCGACCGGCGGCGACCATCAGGGCGAGCCCGCGCTGCCAGGCCTCGACCTCGGCGCCGCGGAGCACCTCGTCGAAGTACAGGTTCGAGGAGAACGGCTGCGTCACGTGCCGCCGGTCGTCGACGACGCGGACACCCCCGTCCGTGACGAGGTCCGGTCGTTCGTCGGGCACGACGTCGAACCCCGGCAGCAGGAGGCCGACCACCCCGGTCCGCTTGCCGGCGAGGGCCCTGGCGTTGCCCGAGGGCACGTACCCGAGGCTCCGGATCGCCGCCTGGACGCGGTCCCTCGTGCCCTCGCGGACGGCGTCCGGGGTGCGCAGCACGCGCGAGACGGTGGCGATCGAGACGCCCGCGGCCGAGGCGACGTCGTAGACCGTGGGAGGTGCGGCGCCCTGCTGAGCCAAGCCGTGCCTCCCGTCCGACGCGTCGCTGCCGGCGCGCCCGCGCGGCCGCACCATCCTAGGCACGGCGAGGGCCGTGACTTCTCCACAGGCGGCGGAGAACGCTTGCGCTCGGCGGACCCAGGGGTCCACACTGATCCGAACTCGCCAGCAGTCCCGTGAGGAAGCGCATCAGCCGATGCCCACACACGCAGGGAAGGTCGTCCCCATGTCACAGTCGACACGGTCCGGAAGCAAGCTCGCCCAGAAGACCTCGAACGATCAGCGCGAGGTCACCGACGCCCTGCTCGATCACTCCGACAGCAGTACCGCCTGGATCTTCGACCAGTTGGACGCGGCCGAGGACGGCGCCGAGCGCCCCTGACCAGCGCCGGGGGCACAGCCCACGGCCTGGAGGCACGACTCGGCGCCTCGGGGCCGGGTCGCGCCCGTCAGCGCTCGCCTCCGTCAGCGCTCGCCTCCGTCAGCGCTCGCCTCCGTCAGTGCTCGGGTGCGCCGACGATCGCCATGCCCGCACCGCGGAGCCGCCGACGCTCCTGCGCGATGAACGCGAGCAGCCGGTCGTTCGTGCCCGCGACGTGCGCCGCGACGAGGTCGGCCGCGCGATCGCCGTCCCCGGAGCGCACGGCGTCCAGGATCGCGCTGTGCTCCGCCCACGCAGCATCCCGGGCCTCGGGCGTGCGGACCTCGATCCACCGTGTGCGTTCGAGCCGGAGCAGTGCATCGGTGATCGCGTCGGTGATGAACCGGTTGCCGCCAAGCGCGGCCAGGTCCAGGTGGAACGTCGAGCCCATCAGGATGCCGGCCTGCTGGTCGGGGGTGGGCTGGAGGGCGTCGAGGTGCGCGCGGACTGCGGCCAACTGCTCCTCGGATGCACGCTCGACCGCGAGCCGGGTCGCCGCGGGTTCGAGGACGCCGCGGAGTTCGGCGAGCGCGGCGATCTCGTCGAGGTCGATCGGGGTGACCGTCCACGACCGGCCCTCGTGCAGGATGAGTCCCTCGCGCTCGAGCCGTGACAACGCTGCACGGACCGGGGTCCTGGAGGCGTGGAACCGGGCTTCGAGGCCGCGCTCGGAGATCCGCTCCCCCGGGGCGATGTCGAGCGTCAGGATCGCGGCGCGGAGGTTGTCGTAGAGCTGCGCGGTCTGCGACACGGGCACGGCATCGGTCGTCTCGGTCACGGCGTACGAGCCTAGCGGCGGCGCCCTCGGAATGGTATACCGTTTTGGTATACCAATCACTCCCGCGACGAGACGACGCCCATGACCGCGACCAGCGCACCCCGGAAGCCCACCGCGAGCACCCGCGCCTGGGTGATGCTCGCGCTCGGGGTCGCCGCCCAGGCGGCGGGCACCCTCGTCGTGACCGCCCCCGCGCTGCTCATCCCGTCCCTGCACGCGCACGGCATGCCCCTCGTGACCGCCGGGTTCCTCGCCGCGGCGCCGACCGCGGGCATGGTGCTGACCCTCATCGCCTGGGGTGCCGTCACCGACCGGCACGGCGAGCGGGCCGTCATCGCGGGCGGACTGGTGCTCACGACGCTCGCGGTCGCCGCGGCCTGGCTCGCTGCGGGCGACACCCTGCTGCTCGGCCTCGCCTTCCTGGCGGCCGGCATGACGAGCGCGTCGACGAACGCGGCGAGCGGGCGCGTCGTCGTCGGGTGGTTCCCCAAGGAGCGGCGGGGGCTGGCGATGGGCATCCGGCAGATGTCGCAGCCGCTCGGCGTCACCCTCGCCGCACTGACGGTCCCGGTGCTCGCCGAGCAGGCCGGCATCCGCGCGGCCCTCGTGCTGCCGGTCGTCCTCTGCGCCGTGCTCGCCGTGTGCTGCGCGATCGGCATCGCGAACCCGCCACGCCCCGCTCGGTCGGACGCGCTGGCAGGAGACGTCGAGAACCCGTACCGGACGAGCGGGTTCCTGTGGCGGGTGCACGCGGTGTCGGTCCTGCTGGTCGTGCCGCAGTTCACCCTGTCGACCTACGGGCTCGTGTGGCTCGTCGGTCTCGGGTGGTCCACGCCCGCGGCCGGTCTGCTGGTCGGCGTCGCACAGTTCGTCGGCGCGATCGGCCGGATCCTCGTGGGGGTTTGGAGTGACCGCGTCGGCTCCCGCGTCGGGCCGCTCCGGATCGTCGCGGTGAGCGCCGCCGTGGTGATGGCCGTGCTCGCGCTGGTCGACGCCACCCACCTCGCCGCTGGGGCGGTCTTCCTGGTGGTGGCGACGAGTGTGACGGTCGCGGACAACGGGCTCGCCTACACGTCGGTCGCCGAGGCAGCCGGTCCGTTCTGGTCCGGCCGTGCGCTGGGCGCGCAGAACACGGGGCAGTTCATCGCGGCGAGCGCCGTCGGTCCGGGCATCGGCGCCCTGGTCGGGGTGGTCGGGTTCGCGGCGTCCTTCGGGATCGTGGCGGTGCTGCCGTTGCTCGCGCTCCCCCTGGTGCCGCGGGCGGACCGCTCACACGACTAAATCTTGCAACGTCGCATTGCACGTGTGATACTTTGCATATGAGTTGGCGCAACGGATCCTGTCGCACCACGTGGCTGGACACCGCGAAGGGCTTCGCAATCCTCGGGATCGTCCTCATCCACGCCGCTTCGTGGGCTCCGGGGCAGCCTTCTGTCCCCGCTGAATGGATACTCGACCGCCTGGTCGTCTCCTTGCCGCTGTTCTTCGTGGCGTCCGGGGTCGTGGGAGCGCGGTCCCTGACGGAAGAGGCGGCAGGAGCTCGGCTCGTAGCAGCCAGGGTGGCTCCGCTGCTGTACCTCTACATCCTGTGGCAGCCAGCCGTCCTCGGGTACCGGATGCTCGGTGATCTTGTCCTGCACGACCGGATCGACCTCATCGGTGAGTTGATCCGTTTCGCAGCGGCACCCCTCCGGCCGAACGGCGAGATCTGGTACCTCTGGGCGCTCGCGATCCACTTCGTCCTGGTCTGGGCGACTCGCAGGGTCCCGGCAGTCCTCGTCCTCGGGCCGTCGTTCGCGCTCTTCGTCGTGCTCGACGGGTGGGGGCGCACATTGCTCGGCGACCACTTGTGGCACGTGCTGGGCCCGGGGTTGCAGGGGCTCCCCCAGTTCGCCTTCTTCACATTGATCGGTGCACGGTTTGCTGGCTCGATCATCGCGATGGTCGAACGCGCGGGTCTTCCGGTGATCGTGCTGGTCATCGCCGGGTGGCTCGCTGCGGGGCGGGTTCCGTCCGTCGCACCGGTCACGGTCGCGCCACTCGGCCCGGTGAAACACCTGTTCGGAGTCGCAGCGGTGCTGCTCCTCTCTCGTCTGGCCGACCTCTCAACATGGATCGCGCCGCTCCGGACCATCGGTCGGTACTCGGTCGTGCCGTACCTGACCCACACCGCGGTGATCGTCGTCATGCTCGCCATCGCCGGGGTTGTCGGCCTCCTGCCGGTCGCCGCGGCACACCCCACGATCACGACATTCACGCTCATGGCGACCGCCTCGGTCCTGGTGCTGGTCGTTTACCTGCCGGTGCGATCGACCAGGGCGTCGCTGCTCTTCACAGCGCCGGCACGGTTCCGCGTCCCGCGTCCCTGATCGTTGCCCCCCTCCCCGACGGGCAGTCCGAGCGCGAGGAGCGACAACAACGCAGACCGCCGACCGCGGCTCCGCAGCCGCTGAGCTGCGGGGGGGCGGTCAGGTTCCGATCCCCAGTACCCCTACCGCGCCACGGATCAGGCCGGGACCGCGGGCCCGACCGGCCAGCGCAGCAGTGCCGCCGCGGCGACACCGCCCGGCAACGAGGCGGCGTTGACCAGCACGAGTTCGGCATCCGTCAGCACCGCGGCACGGACGAGCGCGCACACGGCCGGGACGGCGCCGATGACGGGCGTTCCGCCGGCCTGTTCGGGCGCGGTCGCGACCCAGGGGGCGCCGGCGAGCGCGAGCAGGGTCCGGTCGCCGACCGCGACGGCATCGAGTGCGACGACCGCTCCCTGCGCCTGCTGCAGGGCGGAGACGACGGATCCGACCCCGGTCACCGCCAGGTTGTCGCCACGTCCGACGTGGGTGCGCAGCAGGTCCTCGAGGTCGTGCCGACGCGTGGCGATCACGCGCGCCAGGGCGATCTCGACGTGCTCGACGAACGCCTGCTTCGAGGCGTCGTCCGCACGGGGGTCGACCGGGACCGTGGTCACGAGGGCACGGGCCTCGGACGAGAGCGTCTGCACGAACAGCTCCTGCGCACGGGGGTCCCCGGCGACGGCGATCAGCCCCGGCCGGATCCGGCGGACGACGTCCTCGACGGCCGCGGCCACCTCGCCGGAGGTCTGCTTCCAGATCTCCTCGGTGTGCTGCTGCCAGTGGGGCTGTCTCGACCCCGGGACGCTCTTCGCCTTGTGCAGCGTGTCCGAGCGTCCGAGGACCGACTGCTCGTCGAGCGAGGCGGCGTGCGGCGCGTGGCCGAGCCGGTAGGTGCGGAACGTCCCACCTTCGCGGCCGACCTGGACGACGAGCACGGACAGGTCCATCGGGCGGTGCGCGACGAGCGGCACGAGGTCCGGCACGGCCCCGACACCGACCGTCTCGGATCCGTGCAGGACGCCCGGCAGCACCTCGCTCAGGACGATCTCGCCGTCGTGGAGGAGGACGTACCGGGTCACCGGCGACGGAACGCCCGGCTCCTGCTCGAACTCGCCGGCGACCAGGTCGACGACGTCCGCGGACGCGCCCTGGTCCCGGAGCGCCCCCTCGACCGCCCGGAGCTTCAACGCCGCCTGCCGTCTCGGGTCCTCGACGTTGCCGGAGACGTCGACGTACGCCCATGCCCAGGTCCCACCGCCCTCGAGCCGCTGGCCCAGGATCTCGTGCAGTTCACTCGTCGCGTTGGTCGACGTCATGGCAGCTCCTCTCGGCGGTTCGCCGGGGCTGTCACGGACTCCGGCGTCGTGTGCGCCCACACTCCACCACGACGGCACCCCGCGTTCCCAGTCCGGAGCGAACGGTCAGCGTTCGTCGTCGCAGCGCGCGGATCCAGATCCCGGTCGGGGCCCATGCCGCCGGTAGCGGACCGACGCGCCAGCGGCGGGCCGGCTGAGCCGGGGGCTGACCGACACCTACTGGAGTGTGCTCATCCCGGGAAAGCAAACTTCTTCCTGCCGCTCATCATGCTGGCAGACCAGAAGTTGTACCCGATCACACTGGGCTTGAACAACTGGCGCTCGCAGGTCGACCGCCTGCCGGAGTTCTACCAGCTCACCACCGGCGGGGTGCTCGTCTCGGTCATCCCGCTCATGATCGCCATCATAGTGCTCCAGCGCTTCTGGCGCGGGGGCCTCACGGAAGGATCGGTCAAGGGTTGACCGCTGCCGCACTCCACGACCTCCACTCGACCGCACCGGGATCGGCCACACGGCTCGCTCCACGGGCGTGGCTGCACACCGACGCGCCGTCGCTGGCACTGAACGGCGACTGGGACTTCCGGTGGTCGCCGGTGGCGGACGCCCCCGCGTTCGAGGACCCGGACGGGTGGGGGTCCCTGCCCGTCCCGTCGCACTGGGTGTTGCACGGGCACGGGGCCCCGAGCTACACGAACGTGCAGTACCCGTTCCCGATCGACGCTCCGCACCCGCCGGACGAGAACCCCACGGGCGACCACCGGCGGACGTTCACGGTGCCGTCCTCGTTCGACGCCGCCGACCGGATCGTGCTGCGGTTCGACGGGGTCGAGTCGCACTTCCGGGTGTGGGTGAACGGGACGCTCGTGGGGTGGTCGACGGGGTCGCGCCTGGTGACCGAGTTCGACGTCAGCGAGCTGCTCGTGCCCGGGGACAACGAACTCCGCGTGCGCGTGCACCAGTGGTCGGCGGCTTCGTACCTGGAGGACCAGGACCAGTGGTGGCTGCCCGGCATCTTCCGCGACGTCACCCTGCTCGCCCGTCCCGTCGCGCCGATCTACGACGTGTTCGTCCGCACCGGGTGGCAGGCCGCGCTCGGTGATGCCGCGTCCGCGGGCACGGCCGCGTCCGGACGGCCCGCGACGGGCACCGGCACGATCACCGTCGCGACGCTCGACGCGGTGTTCCCCGTCCGCCTGTCCGTCCCGGACCTCGGAGTCGACGTCGTCTGGGCGAGCGCGGACGACGTCGTGCCGATCGAGGTCGAGGGCGTCGAGCCGTGGAGCGCCGAGTTGCCGAAGCTGTACGACGCCACGCTGGCGTCCGGCTCCGCAGCAGGTGGCACGACCCGGGGCGAGACGGTGTCGCTCCGGCTGGGGTTCCGCACGATCGCGATCGTCGGCGACCGGTTCCTGGTGAACGGCGAGCGCGTCGTGTTCCTCGGGGTGAACCGGCACGAGACCCACCCCACCCGTGGGCGGGTGTTCGACGAGGCGCACGCCCGCGAGGACATGGCGCTCATGAAGCGGTCCAACGTCAACGCGATCCGCACGTCCCACTACCCGCCGCACCCCCGCGTGCTCGACCTGGCGGACGAGCTCGGCTTCTGGGTGGTCCTGGAGTGCGACCTCGAGACCCACGGGTTCGTCGTCGACGACTGGGCGGGGAGCCCCTCCGACGACCCGGCATGGAAAGCGGCGTACCTCGACCGCATCGCCCGCACCGTCGAGCGGGACAAGAACCACCCGTCGATCGTGATGTGGTCGCTCGGGAACGAGTCCGGCACCGGCCGGAACCTGGCCGCGATGGCGCAGTGGGTGCACGACCGCGACCCCGGGCGTCCGGTGCACTACGAGGGCGACTACACCGGCGCGTACACGGACGTGTACTCGCGGATGTACCCGACGCTGCAGGAGACCGAGTCGATCGGCGGCGGCGCGCCCACTCCCCTGCTGCACTGCGGGCCGGCCGAGGCGGCACGCCAGCGGTCGAAGCCGTACCTCCACTGCGAGTACGTGCATGCGATGGGCAACGGCCCGGGCCAGATCGCCGAGTACGAGGCCCTCGTCGACCGCTACCCGCGCCTGCACGGCGGCTTCGTGTGGGAGTGGCGCGACCACGGGCTGCTCGCGCACCTGCCGGACGGGACGCCGTACCACGCGTACGGCGGCGACTTCCACGAGGTCGTCCACGACGGCAACTTCGTGATGGACGGGCTGGTGCTGCCGGACGACACCCCGACACCGGGGCTCGCCGAGTTCGCGGCCGTCGTGGCCCCGATCCGGTTGTCGGCGTCGGACACCACCGTGCTCATCGAGAACCGGTACCACTCGGCGTCGTCCGCCGGGCTGCGGTTCTGCTGGACCCTGTCGCGGAACGGGGTGGTCGAGGACTCGGGCCGGTTCGCGCCCGGGGTCGTCGCCGCGCGGCAGTCGGCGACGGTGCCCGTCCCGGACGAGGTCGTCGCGGCCACCGCAGCGGCCCTCGAGCCCGGCGACGAGCTGTGGTTCGACCTGACGGCGGAGCTCGCCGGCCCGACCGCGTGGGCGGACACCGGCCACGTCGTCGCACGCACCCAGCGGCTCGTCGCGAGCCGATCTGCGGGCGCGCCCCGGGCCTCCCGGCAGGGCTGGGACGGCGACCGTCTCGGTACGGGGACCTTCACCGCGCGGGGCGACTTGGTCGGTTGGAAGGGCCACGAGGTCGCCGGCCCGCGATTGGAACTCTGGCGTGCGCCGACGGACAACGACCGCGGGGCGTCGCAGGGCGGCTACGAGACCGCGGACCCGGAGCTCACGGCGGGTGTCGGTGACCCGGACGCGCCGTCGTCCGCCTCACGGTGGCAGGCACGGGGACTCGACCGACTGACCCACCGTCTGGTGTCCGTCGAGCGGACGGAACAGGGACTCGTGCAGCGGGTCCGGGTCGGCGCAGCGAGCAGCAGCGCCGGTGTCGAGGTCACACACCGCTGGACCCTGACCGACGGCGGCTTGCTGCTGCAGACCGACGCGGTGCCGTTCGGCCCGTGGGACGTGACGTGGCCGCGGATCGGGGTGCGGTTCGACCTGCCCGCCGCACTGGCGACGGAGACCGCGGAGTGGTTCGGTACCGGGCCGCTCGAGTCGTACGCGGACTCGTCGCACGCGGCGCGGGTCGGGCGGTTCACGTCCCCGGTGTCGGACCTGTCGGCGGGGTACTCGATGCCGCAGGAGACGGGTCACCGACCCGAACTCCGCGAGCTGACGGTCGGACCGTTCACGGTGCGGACCGTGGGGGCGCGCCGTGCGGGGTTCACGCTCTCGCCGTGGACCGCGCAGCAGATCGGCCGGGCTGGACACCCGTACGAGCTGCCCGTGTCGGAGCACCTGCACCTGTACCTGGACGCGGCGCAGCACGGTCTCGGGTCGCGGGCGTGCGGGCTCGACGTGCTGCCGGAGCACCAGCTGTGGCCGCGCGCGTTCTCGTGGAGCGTGGTGCTGGCGTAGGGGGGCGGGGCGGGCGCCCCGTTTCGAACCACGAAACCGACGTCGAACCAGCCCGCGGGCTCGGTTCGATGTCGGTTTCGTGGTTTGTCAGCCGTGGTTCGTCAGCGTTGGTTCGTCAGCGGCCGCCGTCGAGCGCCGGGATCGCGGCAGGGTCGCTCGAGTCGAGGAACGCGGTCAGGCGCTCGGGCTCGCCGGACTCGCCGATCGCCTCGGCAGCACGGCGCAGCGCGAACAGTGCCCGCAGCACGCCGCGGTTCGGCTCGTGCGACCACGGCACCGGTCCGGCACCACGCCACCCGGCCTTCCGCAGGGCGTCGAGCCCGCGGTGGTACCCGACACGGGCGTACGCGTAGGACTCGAGGGTCGCCCCCCGGGCCCAGGCCTCGTCGCCCAGGAGCGCCCAGGCGAGACTGGACGCCGGGTGCGCCGCCACCACGTCGGACACGGGGGTGTCGCTGGCGAGCGCGGCGACCACCTCCGGCTCCTCGGGCAACAGGGTCTCGGGCGTCAGCGGGTCGGGGAGCAGGTTCTGCGGCATGCCCCCAGCCTGTCACGCCCGGCCCGTCACGCCCGACGCCCCTTGCGTCCGATCGCCGACGGCCCTAGCGTGGTGAGCACCTCGTCGTCACCACGAGGCCGCGGTGCGGGACGACCGACCAGCGGCACGGATGACGGACACGGGGGTCCCCGACGGAAGAGACGCATTGCTCGCCATCACCGGTTCTGTCCAGCCCACGCGCTGACACCGTGATCGCTGCGTCCCGTCGGACGCGTGCCGCCCACTCGTGGCGGCTCCGGTGTCGTGCGCCCAGCACACATCACCGGGAGGCACCCGCATGCCCAGCAGTCCGTCCGTCGTCCTGCACGACCTCACCTTCGCCTGGCCCGACGGCACCGTCGCGCTCGACCACCTCACCGCCGCCTTCGGCCGCGGCCGCACCGGCCTGGTCGGGAGGAACGGGGCCGGCAAGTCGACGTTGGTCCGGCTCGTCACCGGGCAGCTCCACCCCACCGCCGGATCGGTGACCACGACCGGCGCCGTCGACCACCTGCCGCAACGACTGGCCACCGGCGCGGACGACACGGTCGCCGACCTCCTCGGCATCCGGCCGTCCCGCACCGCGCTCCGGGCGATCCTGGCCGGCGACGGGACCCCGGAGCACTTCGCTGCGGTCGGGGACGACTGGGACCTCGAGGAGCGAGCGGCCGCTGCGATGTCCGCGATCGGACTCGGTCTCGACCCGCAGGACACCGGCGACGGCGACGTGCTCGACCGTCCGGTCCGGACGCTCTCCGGCGGGCAGGCGGTGCTCGTCGCCGTCAGCGGTATCCGCCTCCGCGGGCGTCCGATCGCGTTCCTCGACGAGCCGACGAACAACCTCGATCGACGTGCCCGCAGCCTGCTGCTCGACATCGTCGACGACTGGTCGGGCACCCTCGTCGTGGTGAGCCACGACCGTGAGCTGCTGGAGCACGTGGACGAGGTCGCCGAGCTGCGTGCCGGGGCGATGACCGTGTTCGGGGGCAGCTTCAGCGCGTTCGAGGAGCACCTCGCCGTGCAGCAGGCAGCGGTCGAACGGGAGGTCCGGGTCGCCGAACAACGGCACCGGACCGAGAAACGGCAGCGCGTCGAGGCGGAGACGAAGATCGCCCGTCGTGCGCGGGCGGGCGAGAAGGCCGGCCGGTCGATGCCCAAGATCCTGGCGAACGAACAGCGCAAGAAGGCGCAGGAGACAGCCGGGCGGCTCCGGGCCGGGTCGGCCGACGACGAGGCCGCCGCGCTGGCGATCAAGCGCGAGGCCGAGACGCGCCTGCGTGACGACGAGTCCATCCACGTCACGCTCCCGGACCCGGCCGTGCCCACGTCCCGCCGGATCGCCACGATCACGGTCCGGGGTCGCGAGACGATCGTCCAAGGGCCGGAGCGCATCGCGGTGACCGGGGACAACGGGGTCGGGAAGTCGACGCTCCTCGACCAGCTCGTCGGCCTGCCGGCTGCCCGCGAGCACCCGTTGCCCGGGACCTCGGCGACCCCGCACGTGGACCGGATCGCGTACCTGCCGCAGCGGAAGGACACGCTCGACGACACCGCGACCGTGCTCGACAACGTCCGCCGCGATGCTCCGCACGTCCCGCCCGCCGAGGTCCGGAACCGACTGGCCCGCTTCCTGGTGCGCGGTGACACGGTCGACCGGCCCGTCGGGACGCTGTCCGGCGGGGAGCGCTTCCGGGTCGCCCTCGCCAGCCTGGTGCTCGCCGACCCGCCCCCGCAGCTCCTGGTGCTGGACGAGCCGACGAACGACCTCGACCTGACGAGCGTCGACCAGCTCGTCGATGCGCTGCTGGCGTACCGCGGGGCACTCGTCGTGGTGAGCCACGACGAGACGTTCCTCGACCGGCTCGACCTGACGCACCGCCTCGAGCTCCGCGGCGATCCACTGGAGTTCAGCGGATCAGCACCGCCGCCATGACTTCTCCGAGCCGCTGCGAGTACGCGTTCGTGAGGTGCTTGTCGTCGACGCGGACGAGGACGGGCCCGGCCATCACCGGACACTGACCGTCGACGCAGAACCACCTGCGAACGTCGACGTAGCGGGCAGATGGCTCAGGCGCGACCGCCTGCTCCATCGCGCTGACGAGCGCCGCGTTCTCGGCGGTCGGTGTGGACGCGCAGGACCTCACACCGGTCACCCGGTTCGCACATGCCTGGGGCGAGAGGCCGGCCGGCGGAGCCCCGAGGAACACGACGCGATCGGCAGACTCCTCGAGTTCACGGACGAGCCGTTGCGTGCTGTCTGCCCACGAACGAGTTGCACGGTCGAGGCTCGATTCGATGGTGCGGATGAATGCCTGGTCATCATTGGCGACGATGACGACGTCAGGTTGGAGGTCGCGCACTTCGTCGAGCATCCGCTCACGCGCGGCGGCGCAGAGGGCGTCGCCCGATCGAGTCGGGGTCCGACCGACGTCGGTAGCGGCGCACGATGCGAATCCGATCGCGGAGACACGCCACCCTCGGGGCACCAGCGCAGTCCGGACTGCTGGCATCCACGACATGGCGATCGAGTCACCGATGACGAGGGCGGACCGGTCAGCGCCTGATGGTCCGTACGTGCAGACGCGAGCCTCTCGGGGTGGTCGGTTCAGTTCGTTCCGGCAGCCGTCCGAGCTGCTCATCTCCGGTGCGAACTGGTTCGTGAATCCCGCGTCGAGCGCACGAGCGACTCCTCCGATCGACGGTTGCTCGAGCAGGCCCGCCCGGATCGCCGGGTACGGCACGGGAGGCGCTGCTGCCGTCGGCGCAGCGAGTCCCAGGACGCTCCCGGCGTCCGCGGGGTCGGTGAACACGCTCGAGTTGATCTGCACCGAACCGGCGAGGACGAGGAGCGGGAGGAAGCCGAGGGCGGCGGTCCTCGCGACGGTCGGAGCACGACCCGCCTTGCGCCCGCGCATCGTCGGACGAGATCGCGCATCAGGAGCGCGCCGTCGTCCTGGTCGTCGAGCAGTGAATCGACGCTCCACCCAACGATACGAGGCTGCTGCCAAGGCGAACGTGACCGTGAACGTGACTGCGCTCGTCCATGACGAGGCAGGCAGGACCGCGTCGGCGAACACGATGACCGGCAGATGCCAGAGGTAGAGGGAGTACGAGATCCGACCGATGGCGCGAACCGGTTGGTTCGTCAGGACGGTCGTCAGCCGAGCGGCCGCGTCGCCGCCGGACACGACGATGCACGCAGCACCCGCTACCGCCGGCAGCGCGTCGGGGAACGGACTCGTCGTCGCCGAGGCCGCCCCGACGAACCCCCATGCGAGCAGCGCGAACCCCCCGCTCCACACGATGCTCGCCAGCCGCTCCGGGAGCCGGAGGCCGAGTGCAGCCACGAGGCCGCCGATCGCGAACTCCCAGGCACGCCCAACTGGATCGAAGTACGTCGCGGAGGACCCAGAGCGGAACACCCCCCACATCGCTGACACGATGACCACCGCCACGGACAGGGCAATGACGCACTGACGAGGCGACCACCATCTGCGACCCGCCAGCAGGGCGAAGACCACGGTCAGTGGCCACACGGCGTAGAACTGCTCCTCGACGGAGAGCGACCAGAAGTGTTGGAGCGGTGACGCCGGACCCTCGGCAGCGAAGTACGACGTCCCGGTCGCGATGAGGTGCCAGTTCTGGACCGACAGGAGCGATGCCACCCCGTCGAGCCCGACAGCGATGGCCCGCGGCCGGAACCAGAGGACGTTCGCGGCCGCAACGACGACGACCACCACCACGACTGCTGTTGGCATCAGGCGGCGAGCGCGTCGCGCGATGAAGGATGGGTAGTCGAAGCGCCCCGTCGCGATCCGCTCGGTCAGCAACCCCCGCGTGACGAGGAACCCCGAGATGACGAAGAACACGTCGACGCCGGTCCAACCGCCCTGCGGAACTCCGAACGTGTGATTGACGAGGACGGCTCCGATCGCGAGCGCGCGCAAGCCTTCGATGTCGGGTCGGAACGTCTGCACCGATACATTACATCACGGATACCGTTGGTTGCAGAAGGGTGAGGCGTCAGCGCCGCCGCGTCGGACGGATCGCGATCGACTCGACGGTCCCTCGCTCCGGCAGGTCCACCACCGTCCGGACGGCCGCGGCGACGTCCTCCGGCGCCAGGTAGTAGGCGGTGTCGTAGTCCTCGCCGAGCTTCTCGACGAGCTGCCGCTGCATGTCGGAGTCGGTGCGACCGGGGTGCACGCTCGACACCCGCACGCCGTTCGCGCGCTCCTCGTCACGGAGGGCATCGGCGAACGCCCGGAGCGCGAACTTCGACGCCGCGTACACGCCACCGCCGGGCCCGGAGTGGAACCCGGAACCGCTGTTGATCGGCACGACGATGCCGTGCGCCGCTCGGAGGGCGGGCAGCGCCAGTCGTGTCAGCTCGGCGACGGCGAACAGGTTCGTGGCGAACACGGACTCCCACACCGCACGGGGCGTCTCGGCGATCGTGGTGCCCTGCTCCACCCCGGCGGAGTGCACGAGGACGTCCAGGCGTTCCGGGAGGGCCGGGAACGCACCCAGCCCGAGGTCACCGACGAACGGTTCCGCGCTCGGCAGTTCCGCCACCAGTGCGTCGACGGCAGCCTCGGTGCGACCACCCACGAGCACGTGGTGCGTCCGGCCGAGGTCGACGGCGATCGCACGACCGATCCCACGGGTCGCCCCCGTGACGAGGGCGATGGGCAGGCTTCCGGGAGGCGCGGTGTCGGTCATGTCCACCAGCCTACGGACGGCACATGGCGGGCCCACACGCGCGCTCGGATCAGCGGACGAGTGTCCCGTTGGTGACGCTGCGGGCTGCACCGCGCCTCCCGGCCGGTCTGCAGACCGACCGGGAGTGCGATCCGTCAGTCCTTCGTGCGGCCGGCGCTCTCGCGGATGTTCATCCCCTGGAGGACGTCCTTCGCGCGCTTCTCGTCCTGCTTCGCGATCTGCCGGGTGTCGCGCTCGGGGAGCTGGATGTCCTCCTCGGCACGGATGCCGGCCTGGAGTTCCCGGCCGCGCTCCAGCTCGGCGTCGAACTCGGCACCGAACAGCAGTGCGTTGTTGGTGATCCAGATCCACAGCAGGAAGGCGATGACGCCACCGAGCGAGCCGTACGTCGCGTTGTAGTGGGAGAAGTTCGCCAGGTAGAACCCGAACAGGACGCTGACGATGATCCAGATGACGATCGCCAGGATCGACCCGCCGCTCACCCACTTGAAGTTCGGCTGCTTCACGTTCGGCGCCCAGTAGTACAGGACCGCCACCACGACGACGGCGATCACGAGCAGGATCGGCCACTGCACGATGCTGAGGACCGTCGCGGCCGCCTGGCCGAGCCCGATCTGGTCGCCGAAGGTCCGGGCGAGCGGGCCGCTGACGAGCGCGAGCAGCCCGATGACGAGCAGGACCACCGTGACGATGGTGACACCGAGCATCGTCGGGCGGAGCTTCCAGATCGGACGACCCTCGCGGACGTTGTAGATGCGGTTCATCGCACGTCCGAAGGCACCGACGTAGCCGGAGGCGGACCACAGGGCACCGAGGAGACCGACGACGAACGTCACGGGCGCGGCGGGCGAGCGCACGAGGTTCTCGATCGGACCGCGGATGAGCTGCACGATGCTGTCCGACCCGATCGAGCTGACGAGGTTGAGCACGGTCTTGATGGTCGTGTCCGCCTGGCCGACGAGACCGAGGATCGAGACGATCGCCAGCAGCGCGGGGAACAGCGCGAGCACGGAGTAGTACGTCAGCGCGGCCGCGAGGTCCGTGCACTGGTCGGCCGTGAACTCCCGCAGGGTCTTCTTGAGCGTGTAGACGAGGGTCGGCTTCTTGAGGTCGGCCGGGGACTCCGGCTTCCGGTCATCGTCGGCCGCGGGCTTGTCCTGCTGTCGAGCCATGGTCAGCCCCTCCTCAGTCGCTTCGTGTTCCGCGCGACACGGCGTCGCGTCCTCTTCGCCTGCTTCTCGGCCTTCGCGAGGCGGGCCTCGCGCGCCTTGCGCTCCTGCAGCGCGGGGTTGTGCTCGTCCTCCTTGCGAGCGAACACCGGGACCCCCTTGGTGGTGCCGTCCTTGCCGGGCTTCACCGGCTTGAAGACGGGCACCGGGGCGGGGACGCGCAGCGCCTCCATGCGCGCGGCGGGCGAGTGCCGCATCCGGACGCCGAGGGCGATGGACGCGATGCCCACGGCCGCGGTGGCGGCGAGGGCGACGAGCGGGGTGGGGTCGCGGTGCCAGCGCTGTCGGGTCTTGGCGACCGCGAGGCGTGTGCGAGCGGGCAGGTCGGCGCGGCGAGTGATCTCGCGAACGCTGTCCGTGAGCCGCTCGCGTGTTCGCGCGTTCGCGAGTTCGAGCTCGGGGAGACTGTCCTTGGCCATGGGACTTGCCTACCAGGACGGGGCAGGATCAGCCCTCAGCCGCGGGCGTCTACCGTGCCCCACATGTTGTTCCGGGACGTCGCCGAGGGGATCCACCGCCTCGAGATCGCACACACCAACACCTACCTCGTCGAGACGGGAGACCAGCTCCTCGTGGTGGACGCCGGGCTCCCCGCCGCGTGGCCGCACCTGCTGCTCGCGGTGCACGACCTGGGGTACACGTCCGACCGGGTCGAGGCGCTCCTCCTCACCCACGGCCACTTCGACCACGTCGGCACTGCCGCCAGGATGCACCGGGAGTGGGGCACGCCCGTGTACGTGCACCCGGGTGACCGGCACCTCGCCGCACACCCGTACTCGTACCGGCCGCAGACCAACCGGTTCGGCTTCGTGGCGCTGCACCCGGGCGGGATGCGTCCGCTCGGTCGGATGCTGCTCGCGGGAGCCGCGACCGTCGACGGCATCGAGGAGACGCTGCCCATGGAGTCCCGCGCCGACGTGCCCGGGTCGCCGTGGCTCATCGAGACGCCCGGGCACACCGACGGGCACGTCGCACTGTTCTTCGCGGACCGGGACGCCCTGATCGCCGGCGACGCGCTGGTCACGTTCGACCCGTACACGGGCGGGATCGGGCCACGCATGGTCGCACCGGCCGCCACGGCGGACATGGACACGGCCGTCGCCTCGCTCGACCGGTTGGTCGACACCGAGGCGCAGCACGTCCTGCCGGGACACGGTCCCGGGTGGTCACGTGGCGTGCGGGCTGCGGTCACGCAGGCACGACGCGCCGCTGGCGCGGCCTGACAGACGCAGGCACGTGGCGGACCCGCCACGTGCCTCCCGTCCTGCAACGCGGTCAGGACGGGACGACCACGTCCTCGGGCTGGCCCGACGCGGCGGAGCGCGTCGCCGCCTCCATCAGCGCCAGGCTCCGCAGGTTGTCGCGCCCGCTCGTTTCCGGCGCCGGCCCACCCGTGACCGACCGCGCGAAGGCCTGCAGCCCGCCCTGCCGGTCCGTGTGCGGGAGCGTCCGCAGCGCGACCGGCTCGGCCTCGTCGTCCTGGGTCCGCCGGAGCGTCACACGGTCCCCGGCCACGGCGTTCGGCTCACCCGAACGACTCGTGAACCACAGCTCGCCCTCGTCGCCCTGGATGCTCCACTCCCCCGCCCACGCGGTCCGGGGTGCGCGACTCAGCCAGCTGCCGCGGTAGCTGACGACGAGTCCGCCCTCGAGTTCGATGAGCATCGACGCGACGGCCTCGTCCTGGTACTTGCTGTACGAGGGGTAGGTCGCCCGTGCGTAGACCCGCACCGCCTCGCGACCGGTGACCATCCGGAGCAGGTCGAAGTGGTGGATCGCCATGTCGTTGATCATCGCGTGCGGGAACCGGTAGTGCGGGTACGTCGCCACGTCGGCGTCGTTGTCCCACTGGCGGAAGTCGATCGAGATCGCGGAGAGTTCACCGACCGCGTCCTCGGCGAGCAGGTCCTGCACGACCCGCGGCGCCGGGTACCAGCGGTAGTTCTGGCTGACCTGCAGCACGAGGCCGAGCTCCTCGGCGCGACGGACCGCGGTGACGGCCTCGGCCGTGGTGTTCGCGAAGGGCTTCTCGACCAGGACGTGCTTGCCCGCGTCGAGGGCTTCCAGGGCGAGCGGCACGTGCGTGACCGCCGGAGCGGTGATGACGACTGCGTCGGCCTCGACCCCGGCGAGCGCCTCCCCCAGGGAAGCGAACGCGGCCGCGGTCGGCAGCCCCAGGTCCGTCCGCACGGCCTCGAGCGTCGCGGGCACCGGGTCGACGATCCCGACCACCTCGACCTCCGACACCTCGGGGATGGCGGTGCGGGCCCAGTTGCCGCCCCACCCTCCGAGACCGACGTGGATGATCCGGACCGGCATGCGCGCACTCCCTCGTGGTCGACCCACGTCGGCAGCGGTGCGCGACGCGGGACGTCCAGTCTGTCAGGACGCGGGGTCAGGTGGTCCGGGCGCTGCGCGCAGCGGCGGGACCCGACCGCGCTCCCCCGCGCTCAGTGCGTGAACGCGTAGGCGATGAGCGCCATCGTCACGATGAAGCCCGCCAGGTAGTTGATCCAGAGGAACCGCTTCCACCCCGCGTTCGCCGACTCCGCCCCTGCGTCGGTGACGTTCCACCACGGCAGCACGTTGAGCGCGTACGGGATCACGACCACTGCGGCGATCGGCCCCGGGAACGCGGAGAACAGCAGCGCGACCCCCGCCACCAGGTAGGCGACGAACGCCAGCCGGACGGTGGCACGGGCCCCGATGACGGTCGCCACCGACCCGATCCCACCGGCGCGGTCGGCCAGGACGTCCTGCACCGCCCCGAACGCGTGCGAGGCCACACCCCACAGGAAGAACGCGACGCACACGGCGACGAGCTGTCCCGTCCAGTGCGGTCCGGCGAGCGCGAGCCCGTACAACGCGGGTGACACGAAGTGCGTGCTGGAGGTCAGCGAGTCCAGGAACGGCTTCTCCTTGAACCGGAGTCCGGGCGCCGAGTAGGCGACGACCGCGAAGACGCTGATCGTCAACACGAACCACGACCACGGTCCGGTGCCGCTCACGGCGCCGAGCACGACGAGCGCGACCAGGAACGGCACGTTCGTCACGACGACGGCCCAGAGTGTGGCGCGGTGCACGCTCCGGTCGAGCAGGGCGCCCTCGACCCCGCCCTTCCGCGGGTTCCGCAGGTCCGACTCGTAGTCGAACACGTCGTTGATGCCGTACATGGCCAGGTTGTACGGCACGAGGAAGTAGACGACCCCGACCAGGAACGCGACGAGCGAGAACCCGCGGCCGCCGTCGACGCCGACACCGCTGCCGAGCAGGTACGCGGCGCCGAACGGGTAGGCCGTGTTCACCCAG
This sequence comes from Curtobacterium sp. ISL-83, assembly GCF_018613895.1. Taxonomy (GTDB): domain Bacteria; phylum Actinomycetota; class Actinomycetes; order Actinomycetales; family Microbacteriaceae; genus Curtobacterium. The sequence continues at coordinate 103,888 of NZ_JAGGPH010000009.1, read as the reverse complement.
CTGATCGGGCGGGACGACACGAACAGGGCGCGCAGTGTCGACGGCCTGGAGGCGGTGCTCGCGTTCATCGGGTCTCCTCCGGTCGTGCGGGTTGCGGCTCGGGCGCGGTGCGCGTCCCGCTCCGGTCGAACAGGACCCACAGGCTGGGCAGCAGGACCACGGCGCCGATCGTGTACGCGAGGTCCTCGACCGGGATCGCGCCGACCTTCACACCGCTGATGAGGGCCGGGTCGTAGGCGACGATCCGGAGCGTCACGATGACGTTGTCGAACACGATCGTCATCACCAGCAGTGCGATCCCGGTGACCAGCCCCGTCACGACCGCGGCCCGACGGCCGGCCGCCGCCGGACGGCCTCGACGGCGCGCCCGCCCTGCCGCCACGACGCCGGCGACGATCGCGACGACGACCACCACGGCCAGGAACGGGAGCGCGAGCAGCGCGTAGGCGCCCGGCCCGGTCACGAACGGCTCCGGTCGGGACGTTCCAGCGCCCGTGCGACCACGGGTCCGACGAACCCCACCAGGTTCATCGTCGTGTAGCAGAGCAGCAGCAGGAACAGGAGCTCCTCGACTGGCACCTCGGGCGCGAGCAACAGGCCGGTGAGCAGGTGCTGCTGCCCGATGAAGAAGATGCCGAGTCCCACCCCGGCGACGTCCCACACCAGGAAGAACACCACGCCGACGGCGAGCACCGCTGCCGCACGCCACGGCGCACGCCAGAAGAACAGCCGGAACCGGCCGTCGAGCACGATCATCCCGACCAGGGACAACACGAGCCCGGCCAGGTACAGCCCGGGCATCAGGCCGTCGCGCTCGGTGTGAGCGGGGTCGGCAGGGGTTCGGTGCTCGTGTCGCCGTGGATCCGCTTGATCAGGACCTCGGCGCTGATGAGGCACATCGGCAGCCCGATGCCCGGGATCGTCGAGGCGCCGGCGTAGTAGAGCCCGCCGACCTTCCGCGAGGCGTTCTTCTCGCGGAAGAACGCGCTCTGCCGCAGCGTGTGCGCCGGTCCGAGCATCGAGCCGCTCCACGCGTTGTAGTCGTCGGCGAAGTCCTGGGGGCCGATGGTCCGGCGGACGCGGATGCGCTCCCGCAGGTCGGGGATACCCGCTCGTTCCGCGACGACGTCGATGGCCCGGTCCGCGATGCGCTCGACCTCGGGCTCGCCGGCACCGTCGATCCCGCCCTTGCCGATCGACAGGTCCGCGGGGATCGGGACGAGGACGAACAGGTTGCTCGACCCCTCGGGTGCCACTGTCGCGTCGGTCTCCGACGGAGCGCAGACGTAGATCGACGCCGGGTCCGGGACGTGCCGGTCCTTGCCGAAGATGGCGCCGAAGTTCGCCGCCCAGTCCTCGGTGAAGACGAGCGTGTGGTGCAGCAGCCCCGGGACCGGTCCGTCGATGCCGAGGTACACGAGCACGGCACTGGGCCCGGGATCGCGCTGCTCCCAGTGCGCTGCGGGGTAGGTCCGGTGCTCGGCCTCGAGCAGCTCGAGCTCCGTGTGCCGCAGGTCGGAGGCGCTCAGGACGAGGTCGGCCGGGGTCGTGTGCTCGACGCCGTCCTGGTCGCGGTGGACCACGCCCACCGCCTGACCGTGCTCGACGACGATCCGTTCGACCGCTGCGCCGAGGACGATCTCGGCGCCCTCGGCGCGCGCCACCCGCTCGACGGCCGCGATCACCTCGGTGATGCCGCCGGCCGGGTAGAGCACGCCGTCCGCGAGGTCGAGGTGGCTCATCAGGTGGTACATGCTCGGAGCGGCATACGGGCTCGTCCCGAGGAAGACCGCCGGGTAGCCGAGGATCTGCCAGAGGCGTCGATCGCGCACGGCCGTGCTCGCGAAGGTCGACAGGGGCTGGAGCAGCAGCCGAGCGAGCTTCGGCAGGCGCCGGAGGACGTCGGGCGCCGCGAGCTTCGTGAGGTCCTGGAAGGACGTGTACAGGAAGCGGCGCACGGCCATCGCGTAGGTGTCCTCGGCCGAGGCCAGGTACTTCCGCATGCGCTCGCCTGCCCCCGGTTCGACCGACTCGAACAGCGCGATGTTGGCCTCGCGGTCGGCGCGCAGGTCGATGGGCTGGTCGTGGCCCTCGCTGTAGACGCGGTAGCCCGGGTCGAGCTTCACGAGGTCCATCTGCTCCGCGGCGGACGTGCCGAGCAGCTGGAAGAAGTGGTCGAACACCTCGGGCATGAGGTACCACGACGGGCCGGTGTCGAACCGGAAGCCGTCCTGTTCCCAGGACCCGGCCCGGCCGCCGAGTTGCGTGCGCTGCTCGAGCACCGTGACGGCGAAGCCGTCCCGTGCGAGCAGCGCGGCGGACGCGAGTCCGCTGATGCCGCCGCCGATGACCACCGCGCGACGAGCGGGGACCTTCCGTGTGGCGGTCGGCTCGCCCGACGTCGGACGGGAGGCACGGGGCGGGGTCATGCAGCGCCTCCAGATCGGCGGGTTGCGGCTCGGGACCGGAGCGGCGCGCGACCGGCGAGCACCTGCGCGGCCAACCGGGCCTTGACGGGGTTGGGGACCCGGACGCGACTCGTGACGAGCTGCGACGCGGGGGTCGCGGCGATCCGGTCGTTGAGTTCCTGGAAGAGCCCGTGCGCGAGCGCGACGGCGTTCCGGGCGTCGGGCGGGAGCAGACGGACGGTCACGGCCGCCCGGTCGAGGTCCGACTGGACGTCGGCGACGAGTCGGTCCTTCGTGGCCTCGTCGAACGTCTGCACCTGCACGCCCGGGAAGTACGAGCGACCGAGCACCTCGAAGTCCGCGTGCAGGTCGCGCAGGAAGTTGACCTTCTGGAACGCGGCCCCGAGCGCGCGGGCCCCGTCGACCAGGACGGAGTCGTCGAAGGTCGGCCGTCCCGCGCGGTACACGAAGGCACGCAGGCACATCAGGCCCACCACCTCGGCCGAACCGTAGACGTACCTGGCGAACGACGCGTCGTCGTGCTCGGTGCGCTCGAGGTCCATGCGCATCGACGCGAAGAACGGCCGCGTGAGCTCCGCACCGAACCCGGTGGTCCGGGCGGTGCGGGCGAACGCGTGGACCACGGGGTTCACCGAGAAACCGTGCTCGATGGCGCGCTCGGTGTCGGCCTCGAGTTCGTCGAGCACGATGCGTGCGAGCGCGGCGTCGAGTCCGGCCTCGGTCGCGGGGCCGTCGACGACCTCGTCCGCGACCCGCACGAGCGCGTAGACGTTCCGGATGTGCTCACGGGTGTCCCGCGCGAGCAGCCGGGACGCGAGCCCGAAGGACGTCGAGTACCGCGCGATGACGACCCCGGAAGCGGCCTCGGCCGTGGCGTCGTAGAGGGGCAGGCGAGCCGGTTGTCGACCGGTCGCCGTGGTGGTGCTGGTGGTCAACGGGCGCGCTCCACGAGTTCGGTCACGAGGCCCTCCAGCTGGACGGCGAGGTCGTACGGCAGTGCTTCGAGTTCCGCACAGGCGCGGGTGGCGTGGTCGGCGATCCGGGTCTCCGCTGCCGCGCGGGCACCGCACGACACCAGGCTCGCACGGAGTTCGGCGGCGCGTTCCTCGGTGAGGTACGGGTCTCCCAGGTACGGCGCGATGTCGGGCCAGCTCGGGGTCGTCGCGGCGTGCGCGATGAGCATCGTGCGCTTGCCCTCGCGCAGGTCACCGAGCACGGACTTGCCGGTGGCGGTCTCGTCCCCGAACACCCCGAGCAGGTCGTCGACGATCTGGTAGGCAATGCCGACCTCGCGCCCGAAGGCGCCGAGTGCGGCCACGACCTGGTCGGACGCCCCGGCGAGCACCGCACCGGACTGCAGCGGCGCCTCGAACGAGTACACGCTCGTCTTCGCCCGCTCCATGGCGAGCACCTCGTCGACGGTGGGCATCACGCCGAGGGAGAGGTCGACGTCCGCCCACTCCCCGGCGGCGCTCGCGAAGACCGCCTCGTCGAAGATGTCGAGCAGGCGTGCGCGCGCGTCCCCGGTGACACCGGACGACTCGATGAACCGCGGCGCCCCGGCGAGTGCCAGGTCCCCCGCGATGACGGCGGCGCTCATGCCGCGGTGCTCGGCGATGGGGAGCGGCAGTCCGCCCGTCGTGCCCGTGTCGCGGAACGCGCCGGCGACGTTCGGCTGGCCGCGCCTGGACCAGTCGCGGTCGATGACGTCGTCGTGCACGACCAGCGCGGTGTGCAGGAGCTCGTACGCCGCCGCGACGTGCACCGCGGCGTGTCGGTCGGTGCCGCCGAGCCCCGCGTAGGCGGTCAGGACCATCCGGGGCCGGAACCGCTTGCCGCCCATGCTGGCCTTGCGGAGCACCCGCCAGAGTTCCTCGTTCTGGGCCCCGAACCGCTCCGCGCGGGCAGAGGAGACGGCGAAGAAGCGCTCGAGACAGTCGTCGACGAGCGCGAGGTCGATCTGCGCGACGGTGGTCGCTTCCTCGCTCATTGGCCTAACCTATCGATCCAGATGAGTGCTTTCCCTGAAACCGTGGTACTGCTGGCCGACGACCGTACCCCGATCGGTACCGCCGACAAGTTCACGGTCCACACTGACCACACCCCGTTGCACCTGGCGTTCTCGTGCCACGTGCGCAACACCGCCGGCGAGGTCCTCGTGACCCGTCGTGCCCTGAGCAAGAAGACCTGGCCGGGGGTGTGGACGAACACCTTCTGCGGACACCCGGGTCCGGACGAGTCCTTCGAGGACGCCATCGCCCGTCGTGCCTCGCGGGAACTCGGCATCACCGTGCGGGACGTCGAGGTCGTGCTGCCCGACTTCCGCTACCGCGCCGTCGATGCCTCGGGGATCGTCGAGAACGAGGTCTGCCCGGTGTTCCGAGCGGTGACCGACGACGTGCCGGCACCAGCGGACGACGAGGTCGCCGAGTGGGCATGGCTGTCCGAGGACGCCTTCCGCGATGCCGTCGCCGCTGCGCCCTTCGCGTTCAGCCCGTGGCTCGGCTGGCAGCTCGCCGAGCTCGAGGCCACCGGCACCCGCGTCTCCCCCTGACCCGGCGGCCCGCGCCGACCCGTCGACCCGCGCTGACCCGTCGGCCCGCGGCGCGGACTGGAGGCGCGGCCCGCGTCGGCCCCGCAGGTTCCTCCAGGCGTCAGGTCAGTCCGAAGAGGCTCGCCGCGGACGCGGGGTCCGCGACCTGGACGAGTGCGATGCCGGCAGTCATCGCGGCCACGAAGGCGACGACGATCGCCCCGCGCGAACGGAGCCGTTCAGCCCGTCGCCGTCGCGGCTGAACCCGCTCCTCGGCGAGGGCCGCGCCACCGAGACCGGCCAGGCCGACGAGCCACCAGACGATGGCGAGCTCCCGGGCAACGGGGGCGAAGGCCATGGCGATGACCCCGACGGAGCCGACGGTCAGACCGACGGTGATCCGGCGTGCTTTCTGCATCTCGACACTCCTTTGTGTGACACGTGATGTTCCGGACATCAGGATCGTACGAGCGGGACAACCTCGGGTCAAGGTCGCGGGTGACTCGCGAGTCCACCGCAACGCCAAGTGCACCGCAACGCCGCTGACGAAGGGCGCCCCGCTCGTTCCCGCGACGGACCGCCGCGCCCGGCCCGTGCCGTCCCGTTCGGGGACTCGGCTGGCGCCCATCGCGGAGCCGTGCATAATGATCTGGCTCGGAATGTGAACGTGCACATGGGCGTGCCGTGGTCCCGAGCGGGAGAGAGCAGCAATGGCGTCGACGCGGGAACAACAACCGCGGTCGCCCAGCATCCGCGACGTCGCGCGGGTGGCCGGGGTGTCACACCAGACGGTTTCCCGGGTGCTCAACAACTCGGACGCGATCCGGGCCGAGACCCGTGATCGTGTCGTCGCCGCGATGGAACAGCTGCAGTACCGGCCGAACCGGGCCGCCCGCACGCTGGTCACGAGCCGTACCCACACGATCGGCGTGCTGACGGCCCGCCGGTCGCACTACGGCCCGGCCGTCGCACTGCAGGCGATCGAGGACGCCGCCATGGAGCGCGGGTACTCCGTCACCACCGCGAACATCACCGAGGCGACCGACGCCGCCGTGCGCGAGGGCCTCGGACACCTGCTCGACCTCGACGTCGAGGGCATCGTGGTGATCGCCCCCCAGCAGCGCGTCTTCGACCTGATCGCGGAGCTCGGCATCCGCACCCCCTACGTCACCATGCGGTCGAGCGTCGGCGAGGACCCGACCGCGCTCTGGGTCGACCAGATGGAGGGCGCCCGGTTGGCGACCGCGCACCTGCTCGACCTCGGGCACGAGTACGTGCGGCACATCGCCGGGCCGAAGGACTGGATCGAGGCAGACGCTCGCATGCAGGGGTTCCTGCGCGAGATGTCGGACCGGGACATGCCGGTCGTGGCGCCCATCCTCGGCGACTGGACGGCCGACTTCGGCTACCACGCCGGCCGCGAGCTCCTGCGCTGGCGCGACTGCACCGCGGTCTTCTGCTCGAACGACCAGATGGCCCTGGGCGTGATGCACGCGGCGCGGTCCTACGGCCTCGACGTCCCGGGTGACCTGTCGGTGGTCGGGTACGACGACATCCCGGAGGCGAAGCACTTCTGGCCGCCGCTCACGACGGTCCAGGTCGACTTCGCCGAGCTCGGGCAGCGATGCGTGGACCTGCTGCTGCCCCGCGGCGACGAACAGCTCCGGCCGATCGACATCGTCCCGCAGCTCGTCATCCGCGCGTCCACGAGCGCCCCGCGCTCGCGCTGACCCGGTCCGGACGGGAGGCGCGTAGCGGGCCCGCCACGCGCCTCCCGTCTGCTGGCGGCCCGTCTGCCGACGAGACGGATGCGGAAAACCGCAGGTCCCCCAACCCGGGGGGCGTGGGGCTGCCGTTCCGCCGGATCGCGCGGGCCGTTACGAAAACGCGACCAAACCGAATTGACACCCGCGGCGGGGCTGTGCGTAGGATTACCTCCGTTCCGCCGATGTGAACGGTCACATGACCGTCACACGAGCAGGACACCGGACGCGACAACGAGGTCCACGCAGGCTCCCTGCGCCCCCGCCGTCGCAGCAGAACCACCCGAACAAACTGCCGCGTCGTAGCGGCAGAAGGAGATGCACCGTGGCGTCAACCCCGATCGACACCGGCCTCGAAACCCGGTCGATCACCGCAGCCGAGACGATCCTCGAGATGCGCTCGATCACCAAGGAGTTCCCTGGTGTGAAGGCGCTGTCCGACGTCTCGATCACCGTTCGCGCCGGCGAGATCCACGCGATCTGCGGTGAGAACGGCGCTGGCAAGTCGACCCTGATGAAGGTCCTCTCCGGCGTCTACCCGTACGGCACCTACACCGGTGACATCGTCTACGAGGGCGAAGAGGTCCGGTTCTCGGGCATCAAGCAGTCCGAGCAGGCCGGCATCGTGATCATCCACCAGGAGCTCGCGCTCATCCCGCAGCTCTCGATCACCGAGAACCTGTTCCTGGGCAACGAGCCGAGCCGCATGGGCGTCATCGACTGGACCGCCGCGCAGCTGCGTGCGCAGGACCTGCTCGCCCGCGTCGGCTTGAACGACGACCCGGACACGCAGGTGAAGAACATCGGCGTCGGCAAGCAGCAGCTCGTCGAGATCGCCAAGGCCCTGCACAAGGACGTCAAGCTCCTCATCCTCGACGAGCCGACCGCGGCGCTGAACGAGAACGACTCGCAGCACCTGCTCGACCTGATCGTCGGTCTGAAGAGCAAGGGCATCTCCAGCATCATCATCAGCCACAAGCTCAACGAGATCGAGCAGATCGCGGACGAGATCACGATCATCCGCGACGGCAAGACCATCGAGACGCTCAACGTCCAGGCGGACGGCGTCAACGAGGACCGCATCATCCGCGGCATGGTCGGCCGCTCGCTCGAGTCCCGGTTCCCGGACCGCACGCCGAACATCGGCGAGACCTTCTTCGAGGTCCGCAACTGGACCGTGCAGCACCCGCTCGACTCGTCGCGCCTGGTCTGCAAGGGTTCCAACTTCCACGTGCGTCGCGGCGAGATCGTCGGCTTCGCCGGCCTGATGGGCGCCGGCCGCACCGAACTCGCGATGAGCATCTTCGGTCGCTCGTACGGCACCTGGCTCGGCGGCGAGATCATCAAGGACGGCCGCGAGATCAAGGTCACGAACGTCCAGCAGGCCATCGAGAACGGGCTCGGCTACGTGTCGGAGGACCGCAAGGCGCTCGGGCTCAACCTGCTCGACACCGTCAAGCGCTCCACGGTCTCCGCCGACCTGCAGAAGATCTCGAAGGCCGGGGTCGTCGACTCCCTGCAGGAGTACGACGTCGCCGAGAAGTACCGCAAGCTCCTCCGCACCAAGGTGCCCTCGGTCGAGGACAACGTCGGCAAGCTCTCCGGTGGGAACCAGCAGAAGGTCGTCCTGTCGAAGTGGATGTTCACCGACCCGGACCTGCTGATCCTGGACGAGCCCACCCGCGGCATCGACGTCGGCGCCAAGTTCGAGATCTACGGCATCATCCAGCAGCTCGCAGCCGAGGGGAAGGGCATCATCCTGATCTCCTCGGAGCTCCCCGAGCTCCTCGGTCTGTCCGACCGGATCTACACCATCTTCGAGGGCCAGATCACCGCTGACCTCCCGGCCGACCAGGCCGACCCAGAATCGCTCATGCGCAGCATGACCTCGGCGCGGAAGGGCGCACTCACCAAATGAAGAACTTGAGACTGCTCTTCGGCAAGGGCAACAGCATCGGCCAGTACGGGATGATCATCGCGCTCATCGCGATCCTGATCATCTTCTCGATCACGACGCACGGGCTCATCCTGCAGCCCACCAACGTGATCAACCTGTTCCTGCAGTACTCCTACATCCTGATCCTCGCGCTCGGCATGGTCATGGTGATCATCGCCGGTCACATCGACCTGTCGGTCGGATCGGTGGCGGCGTTCACCGGCATCATCGTGGCGCAGTCGATGTCGGTCTGGCACTTCCCGGCCTGGCTCGCGATCATCCTCGGCCTCGCGGTCGGCGTGCTCGTCGGCGCCTGGCAGGGCTTCTGGGTCGCGTTCGTCCGCGTCCCGGCGTTCATCGTGACGCTCGCCGGTCAGCTGATCTTCCGCGGTGCGAACCAGATCATCGGCAACTCGACGTCGCTGCCGGTCCCGGACAACTACGCGCAGATCGGGTCTGGCTTCATCCCGGACTTCGGCCCGGCGACCCCGTTCTCGAACGGCACCGTCCTGCTCGGCATCATCACGGCGATCGTGCTCGTCGTCGTCGAGATGCGGAACCGCCAGCGTCGCAAGAAGATGCAGGCTGAGGTCTCCCCGGTCTGGGTGTCGGTCGTCCGCACCGGCGTCCTGGTCATCGTGACCCTCATCGCGACCTACCTGTTCGCCTCCGGCCGACCGGGCACCTCGGTCCCGATCGTCGCGATCATCCTCGGCGTCCTCACCATCATCTACGGCTTCGTGACCCGCAACACGATCTTCGGTCGCCAGGTCTACGCCGTCGGTGGCAACTCGAACGCCGCCGTCCTGTCCGGTGTCTCCGCGAAGAAGGTCAACTTCTTCGTCATGATGAACATGTCCGTCCTCGCCGCGGTCGCCGGCATGGTCTTCGTCGGCTACGCCGGCGCCTCGGGCCCTGCTGACGGCACCGGCTGGGAGCTCGACGCGATCGCCGCCGTGTTCGTCGGTGGTGCGGCGGTCGCCGGTGGTGTCGGCACGATCTCCGGGTCGATCATCGGTGGTCTCGTGATGGCGCTCCTGTCGAACGGCCTGCAGCTGATGGGCATCGAGTCCAACAAGGTGCAGATCATCCGCGGTCTGGTCCTGCTCGTCGCCGTCGCCTTCGACGTCTACTCGAAGTCGCAGGGCCGTCCGTCGCTGATCGGCGGCATGATGCGGCAGTTCCAGCGCAAGGACACCGATCAGAACACCGTCGCGGCACAGCAGCCGCGGTCGATTGAGGACCAGCCTGAAAAGGTCACCCTCCCCTAATCTCCACCTCCCCACAGCGGGGCTCCGGCCCCATCTCCTCAACGAAGAGAAAGCAATCACATGCGTAAGCAGATCATCGCCGGCGTCGGCATCGCCCTCATCGCGGGCCTCGCCCTCTCCGGCTGCTCCTCCCGGAGCACCTCTGGCGGCTCCGGCAGCGCCAGCATCAAGAAGGGCGACACCATCGGTGTCGCACTCCCTGCGAAGACCTCGCAGAACTGGGTCCTCGCCGGTGCGGCGTTCAAGAAGTCCATCGAGGACGCCGGCTTCAAGGCCGACATCCAGTACGCGGCCGCCACCAACACCGTCCCGGACCAGCAGGGCCAGATCTCCAGCATGGTCACCAAGGGCGACAAGGCGGTCATCATCGGTGCCGCCGACGGTTCGCAGCTCGGCTCGCAGGTCAAGGCGGCCAAGAACGCCGGCGCCGTCGTCATCGCCTGGGACCGCAACATCCTGAACACGACGAACGTCGACTACTACGTCGCGTTCAACAACTTCAAGGTCGGCCAGCTGCAGGCGAACGCCCTGCTCAAGGGCCTGAAGGCGAAGGGGAACGGCCCGTACAACGTCGAGCTGTTCGCCGGTTCGCCGGATGACGCCAACGCCACCGTGTTCTTCAACGGTGCGATGAGCGTCCTCAAGCCGAAGATCGCCGACGGCACCCTCAAGGTCGTCTCCAAGCAGACCGACTTCGGCAAGGTGAACACGCAGGGCTGGCTCGCGCAGAACGCGCAGTCCCGCATGTCGGACCTCCTGTCGCAGTACTACTCGGGCAACACGAAGCTCGACGGGGTCCTCTCGCCGAACGACACGCTCGCCCGCGCGATCCTGCAGGCCACGAAGGCTGCCGGCAAGCCGAACCCGATCGTCACCGGTCAGGACTCCGAGACCGCGTCGATCCCGCTCATCATGAACGGCACGCAGTACTCGACGATCTACAAGAACACCACGGAAGAGGCCCAGGCGGCCATCGACCTCGTCTCGAAGCTGGCTGACGGCAAGACCCCGTCGACCACGAAGGACAAGAACAACGACAACGGCAAGAAGATCGTGCCGGCCGTCGAGCTCACCCCGGTCCTCGTGACCAAGGAGAACGCGGTCGAGGCCTACAAGGGCAACGACACCCTCGAGGCACTCGCCAAGCAGGGCTGATCTCCCAGCACCACCAGCACCACTCGAACGGCCCCGTCTCGCACTCGCGAGGCGGGGCCGTTCCGCATCTGCCCGACCACGCCGGTCACGAGTGCGTGGAGCGACGAGCAGACGGCGGACGGGAGGCACGTGGCCGGCCCGGCCACGCGCCTCCCGTCCGTCAGCGGTGTGCGCTCCGCAGCCGACGCGCCGCGTCGCACAGGTGCGGTACGTCCGCCCTCGCCGTGGAGAACACGACCGACGGGGTCGTGTCGAAGTACCGCCGGGTCATCCGCTCCCCGAGCAGTGACACCCGGGACCACGGGATGTCCGGTTCCGCTGCGGTGACGCTGCTCGGGAGCATCCGGACCGCTTCCCCGATCTCGACGAGGCGCATCCGGACCGCGTCGTAGACCAGGTCCTCCGGCAGGGAGTCGTCGCTGACGTACCGCCGGATCACCCCGCAGGCCTGGATCACGTCGTCCAACCGGTCCCGGATGTCCCGGTTCACAGGGACACCGCGTCACGCAGCGCGTCGGCGCCCATGCCGGCTGCGTCCACCACGTCGACGCGCACCCGCAAGAGCTGCTCGGCCTCGTCCTGGATCCGCATGAGCGCGAAGATCCCGAGCCCCGGCGCGAGGTCGACCATGAGGTCGACGTCGCTGTCCGGGCCGTCCTCGCCCCGGGCGACGCTGCCGAACAGCCGCGGGTTCCGTCCGCCGAAGCGCGCGACGATCGCCCGGAGCTCCGACCGGACGGCGTCCACGCGGTCACGGAGGGGCGGAGGGTCCTCGACGGGCTGCAGGTCGACGACCGTCGTGAACCCGGCCGCGAGCAACAGTCGTTGCAGGGCGGCGAGGGAGGGCTCGCGCCGACCGTTCTCGTAGGTGCTGATGACGCTCTGGGTGACCCCCGCACGGTCGGCGAGTTGGACCTGGGTCAGTTCGGCCCGGACGCGGGCGTCGCGGATGAGCTCGGCCGCGGACACCGGTGGCGCGGGACGAGGGAGGGCTGCAGACATGCGGCCACGATACACAGAATGCGACATTTCTCTCCGCATGTCCTGCGGTTCGTCGCGGTGGCCCCGACCGACTGTCCGGCGCGGTGCCCGGCTGCCGCCCGTGGGCGCTGGGGCTTCCGTCAGCGCTCGGCGGAGACGTCCGCCCGCGTGAAGTTCTGCGCCGACCGCGACGCCGTCGGTCCGCGCTGCCCCTGGTAGCGGGACTTGTACTCGGCCGAACCGTACGGGTGCTCGGCGGGGCTCGAGAGCTGGAAGAAGCACAGCTGCCCGATCTTCATGCCCGGCCAGAGCTTGATCGGCAGGGTGGCCACGTTGGAGAGCTCGAGCGTGACATGCCCGGAGAAGCCCGGGTCAATGAACCCCGCGGTCGAGTGCGTCAGCAGCCCGAGGCGTCCGAGCGAGCTCTTGCCCTCGAGCCGCGCGGCGATGTCGTCGGGCAGGGTCACCACCTCGAACGTGGACCCGAGGACGAACTCCCCAGGGTGCAGCACGAAGGCTTCGTCCGGATCGGTCTCCACCAGACGGGTCAGGTCGGGCTGGTCGACGGCCGGGTCGATGTGCGGGTACTTGTGGTTGTCGAACAGCCGGAAGAACTTGTCGAGTCGGACGTCGATGCTCGATGGCTGGAGCAGCGTCGGGTCGTACGGGTCGAGGCCGATCCGGCCATCGGCGAGCTGGGCGGTGATGTCGCGGTCGGAGAGCAGCACGCGCAGCAGCCTAGCGGGAGCAGGTGGCCGCCGATATGCTGCGAGGCTGCCCAGCGCCGGGTCTGGCCGCGTCAGGAGGGGAACGATGACCGCGTACTCCGTCGAGGAACTCGACGTGCCCGCGACGATGCACGACGACGAGCGGAAGGTCCGCGACTTCCGCGACTGGCTGGCGGTGTCCGACGCCGCCGAACACGCCGTGCACGGGGTGCCCGAGCTGCGCTGGACACCGGAGGAGTACCTCCCGATGTGTCACGAGCCCGGAGCCCCGAGCCGCCTGTTCGTCGTCCGCGACGACCACGGCGTGGTCGTCGCCGCCGGCTCCTACGACACGAAGCAGGAGCCCGGCACGACGAACTGCTGGCTCGCGCTCGGCGTCCACCCGTCGCACCAGCGGCGCGGCATCGGCACGCTGCTCGCCGACCACCTCGAAGCCCTCGCGCGTGCCGAGGGGCGGACGCAGTGGAAGACGCACGCCGTGTCACGGCAGGTCGGGCCGGCGATCGGCGACGGGTTCGTGGCCGCGCCGACGGGCTTCGGCGCGGTGCCCGCGGACGAGGCCGGCGTGCGGTTCCTGACCCGACGCGGGTGGCGGTTCGGTCAGGTGAACCGGATCAGCCGACTCGGCTTGCCCGCCGACGCCGCGATCATCGCAGCGTTGCACGACCGGGCGAGCGCTACTGCGGGGCCCGACTACCGCGTGCACCACTGGACCGGCCGGACGCCCGAGCAGTGGCTCGACGGTATCGCGCTGCTCGAGACGCGCATGAGCACCGATGCCCCGGACGGCGACATGACCGAGCCGGAGGACGTCTGGACCACCGAGCGACTCCGCGCGCACGAGGACGAACTCGCACGAGCACCGCGGACCATGCTCACCGTCGCCGTCGAACACGTGCCCACGACCACCCTGGCTGGTTTCACCCAGCTGGCGGTGCCGATCGCCCCCGGTGGCGCCGTCATGCAGTGGGACACGCTCGTCCTCGGCGAGCACCGCGGGCACCGGCTCGGATGGCTGCTCAAGGTGGTCGGTATCGAGACGGTGCAGCGGGACCACCCTGGTCACCCGTCGATCGTCACGTTCAACGCCGAGGAGAACCGTCCGATGCTCGACGTGAACGAGGCGGTCGGTTTCGTCGGGGTGGGCAGCGAGGGCATCTGGGAGCACCGCGAGGACCCAGCGCAGCCCTGAGGCGGGCCGCAGCCAGGGCGCCCCGCGCACCCCGTGCCTCCCAGGCTGGACACCTACGATTGGACGGTCATGACCGTCACGTCACCCCTCACCCAGCCCGGAGGCACAGCGCCGGATTCCGCGCCCGTCACCGCGCGCTCGTCCACCGTCGCGACGGTCCTGGTCATCGCCATCCCCCTCGCGATCGCCTCGGTGCTCCTCGGCATGACCGTCACGGGCGCCTTCACCGCGAACCAGCAGCTGCTGTCCGCCGGTGACCTCGTCGAGTACGGCCTCCCCGTCACACGGGTGGTGCACGACACCATGGCGGCGCTGACCGTCGGACTGCTCATCGTCGCCGCGTTCGCCCTGCCGGCGCAGAAGAAGGACCACGGCGCGATGTCGAGCGTGCAGCACCGGGCCTCCCGGTGGGCCGCGATCACCGGCGGGGTCTGGTTCCTCGCCGCCGTGGTCGGCGTCGTGCTCACCGGCGCGAACACCCTCGGCGTCCCGCTCACCAGCCCGGTGTTCGCCCGGAACTTCCTGCTGTTCGCGTTCCAGATCGAGATCGGGCAGGCGCTCGTCGTGTCCGCCGCCGCGATCCTGATCGCCACCGTCGTCGCGGCCTTCGCCACGCGGGCCACCACGCTCGCCGTCGCCACCGTCGCCGCGCTGTTCGCCCTGCTCCCCCTCGCCCTGTCCGGACACGCCGCCGGGTCCCTCGAGCACGCCAACGCCGTGAACTCCCTCGCCGTGCACCTGATCGCGGTGTGCGTGTGGGCGGGTGGGCTCGTCGCCGTGCTGCTCCTCCGGACGAGCACGAAGGGCGCGACCGGACGGGTGGTGGCGCGGTACTCGACGCTCGCCGGGTGGTCGTTCGCGGCCGTCGCGTTCTCCGGGGTCGTCAACGCCTCGCTGCGGCTGACCGGCCCGCTCGACCTCGTCACGACGACGTACGGCTGGCTCATCACGGTCAAGGCCGTGATCCTGGTGCTGCTCGGCCTCGCGGGCGTCGTCCAGCGGCGCCGTCTCGTGCCGGCCCTGCTGCGGTCCCCGCTCGACCGTCGCTCGTTCACCCGGTTCGCTGTCGCCGAGGTCGTCTTCATGTCCGTGGCGATCGGCGTCTCGGTGGCCGTCTCCCGCTCGCAGCCGCCGATCCCCCAGACACCGGCGACCGGCGAGGACGCCCGCTCGGGCCTGATCGGCTTCCCGTTCCCGCCCCCGCAGACCATCCAGACGTACCTGACCCAGTGGCACATCGACTGGATGTGGGCAGCCCTCGCCCTGGTCGGCGCCGGCTGGTACCTGCTGTCCGTCCGGAAGCTCCGGAAGCGCGGCGACTCGTGGCCGGTCGGGCGGACGATCGCGTGGCTCCTGGGGTGCGCGCTCTTCATCTGGACCACGTCGGCCGGTCCCGCGGTCTACGGCATGATCCACTTCTCGTCGCACATGATCCAGCACATGCTGTTGATGATGTTCGTGCCGCTGCCACTCGTGCTCGGTGGCCCGGTGCTCCTGGCCCTCCGGACCCTGCCGGTGCGGAACGACGGCTCCCGCGGCGCCCGCGAGTGGCTGATGCTGTTCGTGCACTCGCGCTGGATGCAGTTCCTCGGCAAGCCCGCGGTCGCCGGCGTGATCTTCGCCGGGTCGCTCGTTGTGTTCTACTTCACGCCGGCGTACCAGTACGCGATGGAGTCGCACGAGTGGCACGTCGTGATGATCGTGCACTTCGTCTTCAGCGGCTACCTGTTCTTCTGGGTCTTCGTCGGCGTCGACCCGGGCCCCAAGCGTCCGCAGTACCCGATCCTCATCATCGCCCTGCTCGCGACCCTGGCCTTCCACGCGTTCTTCGGCGTCGCGGTCATGACCTCGGAGTCGGTGTTCGCCGTCGACTGGTTCCACGCGCTCGGGCAGACCAACAACGCCGCGCTGCTCGCCGACCAGCACACCGGTGGCGGCATCGCCTGGGGTGCGTCGGAGCTGCCGATGGTCTTCGTCGCGCTGCTCGTGGTGCGCAACTGGATGCGGACGGACAAGCGCGAGGCGAAGCGCCTCGACCGCAAGGCCGACCGCGACGGTGACGCCGACCTGAAGGCGTACAACGACCGGCTCGCCGCGATCAACGAGCGCGACTGACCGCAGCACTCCCGTGAGAGCGCCAGACGCGCGATCGCTTGGTCGTCAGTCGCCGTGCACGATGCAGACGGCGTCCAGGTCGATCGCCGCTTCGAGCGCCGCCGAGATCCCGGACTCCCCGTCGGGGCCGTTCGGCGTGACGGTGTCCACCCACCAGAGCGGCGTCGGGATCGTCGGGGCGTCCGGCAGGATCCGCTCCACCTCGTCGAAGGAGTCGACGCGGCGGACCGACAGCACGGTGATCACGGGGTGGTCGGCGTCGCGGCAGACCTGCACCATCGGGCCGTCGTCCAGCGCGCGCACCCCCCAGGCGTCGTCGTGCAGCAGCAGGGCCTCGGCGACCTCCCGTGGCTCCACGGGCTGCCGGCAGAGCAGGGTCACGTCACGCGGCACCGGGACCCCCGCCGACGCGGACGTCGCTGACATGTCCGTCGAGGGTGCCTTCGTCGTGCGCGGGGTCGAGCGGGGCGCCGCCGACGAGCTGCAGGAAACGGTCCTCGTCGATCCGGTCCAGGAACGCCTCGAGCGCCTCCCAGCCGTCCTCGAACCGGACGACCAGTCCGGTGCCGGGGGCGTCGGGCGCACCGCGCGTGGCACCCCCGAACGTCGAGGTGGTCGTCCGCGGGGGCGGCCAGACGCCGTCCCGGTCCAGGAACATCGAGGCCTCCGGTCCGACGAGCACGGCCAGCGGTGAGGGCTCACCGTGCGACACGGCACGGACCAAGTGGTCGGCGTCACCGCGACGCTGCATGACGACGCCGAAGACCGGCACGACCTCGTCGGCGACACGGTGCACCGCGTCGAGGAGCTTCGCCGCGAGCGCCGGATCGGCGCCCTCTTCGGGGATGGTCAGGACGGCGGACATCGTCTCGACGACGACCCCGTCGAGCAGGTGGGCGGTCATCGTCGCCGAGAACCCCTCACCCACCGCGTAGGAGGTGGAGACGCCGGGCGCCTCGTGCTTCGCGTACTGCGTGACGACCCAGCGGTCCCACGGCACGGTCAGGGGTTCCAAGGTGCCCCAGCGCGTCGGGCTGGTGCCGACCACGTCGCAGAGGGCCTCGATCGCGGCGCCGATGTCGGTCGTCCGCTCCTCGTGGTGGCGGAGCGTCAGGTCGATGCTGATCTGGCGGACCGAGTCGCCCGACACCGGGTGCTCCGGCGAGGGGGTGCCCACGAGCTCCGGTCCGCGGTGCACGAAGTCCTCGATGCCCGATGCCGCGACGCCCGTCCGACCGTCCCGCAGGGTGCCGTCGAAGTCGGCCACGGCCCATGCCGCGCCGTACACGCCCAACGCGTGCCGCAGGGCGGGGGTGAGCGCTGCCTCCCGGCCGGTGCGGAGCACGACGGTCCGACCGGCGGCGGACGCACGGCGCAGGAGCGACGCGAGCGCGTCGGTCAACCACACGACGGGTGAAGACGACTGGACCACGATGGCTCTGCCGACCACGTCGTCGATGAGGGGATGCCTGACCATCCGGTCCTCCTCGGGTAGGGGTCGCTCGATCCCCCTGGACGGTACACACGAGCACGACACCTGTCCGTCAGGCAGGTGGGCTCACAGGACAGACACGGGTCGTGCGGATGCACCGGACGGGAGGCGCGGATCGCGCCCGGTGGGCGACGCACGGGGCGCGTTCGGCTGGCGTCCAGCGGAGAATCCGCTAGGCTTGCGGCGTCCCGTCCGACGGGGTGCGCGAGTGTAGTTCAATGGTAGAACTCCAGCTTCCCAAGCTGGTAGCGCGGGTTCGATTCCCGTCACTCGCTCCGATTGTTCATCACCGCTCGTCGTGCCGGGCTCAGGCTCGTCGCATCGGGTTCAGCCCCGTCGTGTCTGGCTCAGCCCCGTCGTGTCTGGCTCAGCCCCGTCGTGTCTGGCTCAGCCCCACGGCGCAGGGGTGGGTGCGTCCGCAGGGGCGTTCAGCTGCGCCATGAGGCCGGCGAAGTCCTCGAGGTGCCAGGTGGCGACGATCCTCCCGTCGCGGACCTGGTGCACGTCCATGGTGCGCATCTCGATCCGCTTGCCGCTCGGCTCGTGGCCCATGAAGGCGCCCTGGTGCGTGCCGGAGACGGTGTTGCGGACGGCGACCTTGTCGCCCTGCACGATGACGTCCTGGTGCTCGACCTCGTAGTCGGGCATCGCGTGCCGGAAGAGTGCGATCTGACCGGCCATGCCGGCAGGTCCCTGCTGCTGCCCGGGGGCGAGGGGCAGGTCGATCCAGTCGGCCGCCAAGACCTCGTCGTAGGTGCTGGTGTCGCCGGTGCGGAAGGGCTCGTAGAACGCCCGGACGATGCCCTCGGTCGTGGTGCGGTGGGCGTCGTCGTGCTGGTTCGTGGTGCTCATGGGGACGGACCTTTCAGGTCGTGGCAGCGGAGTGGGACGGAGAGTCGGTCGTGGGCGGCGGGGCCGCGTGCGCTTGGTGCGGTGGGCTGCGCTGTGGTGCGGTGCGACGCCTAGCCGAGGGCGAGGATGCCGCCCGCGATGACGAGGACGAGTGCCGTCGCGCCGTGGACGCTGAGCGCGTGCCGGAGCGTTCCGCCGTTCGTGATGACGATGACGGCGTCGCCGATGGGCGTGATCGCCGCGGCGACCAGGGCCCACCCGAACACGTGCGGGCCGGCGACGAGGAGGACCACCAACGGCACGATGCCGGAGGTGATGTCACGGACCCCCTTGATGCTGGTGAAGGCCCTCCGACGATCGTCGGCGACACCGAACCCGGCGGTGGCGATCGTCGGAGCGATGAGGAACCTGGCACCGATGAAGAGGATGAAGAGGCAGCCGAGGATGGCGACCACGAGGGCGGCGATGACCATGGAGAACCCTTTCGAGGTTGTCTAGCGCTGTTCGGTAACAACGCTAGCACTCGGCGGCGATGTTGTCTAGCGCGGTTACCTAACGTCGTTTGCTACGCTCGGTCCATGTCGCCACGACCAGCGCCGGACCTCGACCACCGGCGGGAACAGATCACCCGAGCGGCTCGGACCGTTGCCGGGGCCGAGGGGTGGGACGCCGTCACGATGCGCCGGCTGGCATCCGAGCTCGGGGTGTCGCAGCCGGTCATCTACTCTGCCTTCGCTGGCGGCCGACAGGCGGTCGTCGACGCCGTCGCGGTCGCCGGGTTCGAGGCCATCGCTGACGCCCTCGAGGACGTGCCCGCGGAGCCCCTGGCCAGGATGCGGGCGTACCTCGACTTCGCCGCCAGCCAGCCGCACGTGTACGAGGCGATGTTCTCCATGCCCTCGGAGCTCGAGTTCGGCACCGGCACCGGGCCGGACGCCCTCCAGCGTGCGTTCGCCGGCATCCACGCCGCGTTCCCCGGCCCCGATGCGGTCGAGGCCGAGGTGGCGTGGGCGACACTCCACGGGCTGGCGACGCTGGAGATCGGCGGGCGCCTCCCGGCAGCACGATCACGCGCTCGGCTCGACGTCGCCCACCGAGCCCTCACCCGACGCTCGGACTGAGACTCCAGGGTCCTCGTCGACCCGCTGTGCTCGTCCGCCGGTCGACGGCCGACGTGGCAGGTGCGCGCGTGTCACGACGGGGACAGCACGAAGGCGACGGACCCCGTGGGCCCGTCGCCTTCGTCGGTACTGCTGGGTTCAGCGGCGGACGGCCGCCGGGATCGTGACCGTGCGGCAGCCGGTGGTCCAGTCAGCGCCACGGCCGATGTTGATCGCGGTGACGCAGACGGACTGCGTGCCGGTCTTCGTCGTGGGAACGGCGGTGTTGTACCCGTGGTTCCCGGTGATGTGCTTCGCGGCGTTCACGTCGGGCCGGTAGCCGTCCGCGTGGATCGTGCCCGCGGTGGTCCCGCCGACGGTGACCCGGACGTCGGTGGACACGGACGGCTGCTCCGGGTCGAAGGCCCATCCGCGGACCGTGACCGAGCCGGCGGTCGCGGACAGTCCGTTGTAGGAGCCGTCCGGGGACGCGTTGCCGACACTGACGGTGGAGCACCCCAGCGTCTTCACCTTCTTCTTGTCGAGCGTGTAGGCGACGACGCAGATCCGGTCCTTGCCGGGAGTGGCGTTCACCGTGCCCGTGAAGCCGTGCGCGTCACCGATGCCCGGGTACGCGATGGCAACGTCGGGGCGGCTCGCGGTGGCGCTGAGCGTGGCGACCGTCTTGCCGTTCACGGAGACCGTGACCTTCGTCGACGCGGTGGAGCTGGTGTCCGCCGCCCATCCGCGGACGGTGACGCCGCCGAGGACGGGCGCGGTCTGGTCGAGGCCACCGACGGGCGCACCGACGACCGGGCGGTTGGAGGCGTACCCGGCGAGCGCGGCTGCCGTGCCGTTGAAGACATCCTGGTCGCCCGGGAACGTGCCCGAGTCGGCCCACTGCCAGACGTTCCAGCTCTTCCAGCTCGCACCGAGCGTGCCCGGGCCGGAGAAGTTGGTGCTCGGCCAGTACGCCGGCATGTAGGGGTTCTTCCCGAACGCAGCGCTGTTCCCGGTGCAGGTCTTCCACCAGTCCACGCTCGTGTACACGGCGGGCACGCGGCCGGCCTGCTTGACCATCTCGGCCGTGAAGGACTGGATCCAGGACGTCATCGCGGCCGGGGACAGGCCGTAGCACGCGGCGCCGTACGGGTTCGACTCGATGTCGAGCAGCGGCGGCAGGGTCTGGCCGTCGGCGGTCCACCGGCCGCCGTGGGCGAGGAAGTAGTCGGCGGTGGCGGCACCGGAGGCGGTGTTCGGGGTGGCGAACACGTACGCCCCGTGCAGGATCCCGGCGGCGGCGGAGCTCGACCACTGGGACGCGAACTGCGAGCTCGTGTAGGTCGTCGCCTCGGTCGCCTTGATGTAGGCGAAGCGAGCGCCCTTGGTGGCGGCGGTCGACCAGTTGATGCTGCTGTTCGGCTGCCACGCGCTGACGTCGAACCCGCGGATGGAGGTGGACGAGGGGCCGGCGGTCGCCGTCATCGCGTGCACGCGGACGGATCCGTCCGCGGCGGCCGTGGTGGAGCCGCCGGCGGGTGCCGTGATGCTCGAGCCCATGACGTGGTCGTGGGCGGCGTTCTGCTGCGCCACGGTGGGCGCCGCGACCGAGCCGGTCGACGGCGCGGGCGAGAAGCCGGTGGTCGCGGCCACGGCCGGCGCGGTGAGCACCGTCGCGGCGGTCAGCGCGGCGGCCGCGATGACGGCCAGCCGAGCGGTGTGACGGGGGAGGTGCAAGGGGGTTCCTTCCGGAGGTGCGCAGCCGGTGCTCGTGCGGCAGCGACAGGACCTGACCGTAGTTCGGCATCGCTCCGGGCGGCACCCCGCGAACGGGAGGGTTGACCGCAGGCTCCGGACGCCCGTTCCACCCCTGCGGGGAGAACGACAGCCAGTACGCTCGCTCCATGTCCCCCACAGCCTCCCCCGTGGTCGTCATCGGCGGTGGGGTCGTCGGCGCCGCCACCGCGTGGGCCCTCGCCACGCGCGGCACCCGGGTCGTGCTCGTCGAGCAGCACGAGCGCGGACACGACCGCGGCTCGTCGCACGGGGCGACGCGGATCTTCCGGCAGGGCTACGCCGACCCGGAGTACGTCGCGCTGACCGCCAGGGCGCTCGCGCTCTGGGACGACCTCGAACGTGCCTCCGGCGAGCGCCTGCTCGAGCGGACCGGCGCGGTCGACCACGGCCGGCCGGAAGTCGTCGACGCGATCGCGCAGGCGCTCGCGGATGCCGGCATCCCGCACGAGTCGCTCACGCCGGCCGCAGCCGCCGAGCGCTGGCCCGGGCTGCGGTTCGAGGGGCACGTGCTCGCCCACGCGACCGCCGGTCGGATCCGGTCCGCACGGGCGATCGAGACCTTCCTGTCCCTCGCCGAGCGGAGCGGGAACGCCGAGCTCCGGTACGGCACCCGGGTCACGGCGATGGAGGACCACGGCGACGAGGTGACGGTGAGCCTGTCCACCGGTGAGCGCATCACCACCGCGTCGGTGGTGGCCGCGGTCGGTTCCTGGGCCCCCACGCTGGTCGGTGACCTGCTCGCGGCACGCGGGGCGGGCCTCCCGGCCATCCGCGTCACCCAGGAGCAGCCGGCCCACTTCCCCAGCCACCTGCCGGACGACGCCTGGCCGAGCTTCGTGCACTGGGCCGACGGTGACGACGTGTACGGACTCCTGACGCCCGGGGAGGGCGTCAAGGTCGGGTTCCACGGCACCGGTCCGGTCGTCGACCCGGACGCACGCGACTTTACCCCGGTGCCCGCGGAGGCCGCGCGGCTGCAGGCGTACGTCGAGCGGTTCGTCCCCGGAGTCGACGCCGGCCGCCCGGACTTCATCAGCTGCCTGTACGACACCACCCCGGACGAGGACTTCGTGATCGACCGCCGCGGACCGATCACCGTCGCCACCGGGTTCTCGGGGCACGGCTTCAAGTTCGCGCCGCTCCTCGGCGAGGTGATCGCGGACCTGGTGGGCGGCGGCGAGCCGCATCCCCGGTTCGCACTGCCGAACACCGTCACGGCGACCCCGGGTCCGGTCGGAGCCGCTCCGCTACGGTGATCCCGTGAAGATCGTCGTGGCTCCGGACTCGTTCAAGGGCACCGCGACGGCAGCCGCCGTCGCCACGGCCGTCGCCGAGGGATGGGCGCTCGAGCGCCCGGAGGACCACGTCCTGCTCGCGCCGATGGCCGACGGCGGTGAGGGCACGCTCGAGGCCTTCGCGACGGCGTTCCCCGAAGCGGAGCGCGTCCCGGTGACCGTCACCGGTCCCGCTGGCGCTCCGGTCGAGACGCACTGGCTGCGGCTGCCCGACGGGCGCGCGGTGGTCCAGCTCGCCGCCGCGAGCGGGCTCCCGTTGCTCGGGGGTGACCTCCGTCCGGACACGGCGTCGTCGCTCGGCTTCGGGCAGGCGATCAGCGCAGCGCTCGACAGCGGTGCGAGCGGGCTCGTGCTGGGCATCGGTGGGAGCGCCTCGACGGACGGCGGTGTCGGGATGTTCGCCGGGCTCGGCGCCCGCGTCCTCGGCGCCCCCGTCATCGGCGCCCGTGTCCTCGGCGCGGGCGTCCTCAGTGCGGAGACGAGCGAGCGTGAGTCGGATGGAGCCGGCGGCCCGGACGTACGCAGTGGCGCATCGTTGCTCGACGACGTGACCGGGCTGGACACCGCGGGGCTGCGTGCCCTGCCACCGCTCGGTGCCGTGGTGCTCACCGACGTGACCTCACCACTCCTCGGTCCCGCCGGCGCTGCCGCCGTCTTCGGCCCGCAGAAGGGGATCACCCCGGAACGGATCGAGACGTTCGACGACCGGCTCGCCCGGTGGGCCCGGTGCTTCCCCGACGTCGACCCCTCGACACCCGGGGCCGGGGCTGCTGGCGGGGTCGGGTTCGGCCTGCTGGCCTGGGGCGCGACGCTCGCGGGCGGAGCCGTGGCCGTGGCCGACGTGCTCGGGTTGCCGGCGATGCTCGACGGTGCCGACGTCGTGGTCACGGGCGAGGGACGGTTCGACGGGCAGAGCGCGGTCGGCAAGGTCCCCACCGTGGTGCGTGGCCTGGCGGGTCCGGCGCGGACGATGCTCGTCGCCGGGGCGATCGACGCTCCGCTCGACGGCTGGGACGCCGCGGCCTCGCTGACGGTCATCGCGACCCAGACGACGGGTGAACCCGACGATGCCCTGCGGGACCCGGTGCGGTTCGCGCGGATCGCCGGCCAGCGGCTCGCACGGCTGGCCTGAGCCAGAGGGGCACGGGGGGCGCCAGAGGCGACGGCTGTTCCCGGCGAGGGGTGCTCTGGTTGTACCTCCCTCCCCCCGGCCGGCAGGACGAGAATCGAGGGTGGGCCGCATCCGGCCCGCACCCCACGCACGACCCCCACGAGGAGACCTTTGCGCACCGTCAACGCGTACGCGGCACCGTCCGCCACCGAACCGCTCGTCAAGACCACGATCGAACGTCGTGACCTCGGTCCGAACGACGTCATGATCGACATCGCCTACGCCGGCATCTGCCACTCCGACATCCACACCGTCCGCGGCGAGTGGGGTCCCATCCAGTACCCGCAGGTCGTCGGCCACGAGATCGTCGGCCACGTCACCGAGGTCGGCGCGAACGTCACCAAGCACCAGGTCGGCGACCGTGTCGGCGTCGGCTGCATGGTGAACTCCTGCGGCGAGTGCGAGCAGTGCCTCGCCGGCCAGGAGCAGTACTGCCTGAAGGGCAACATCGGCACCTACGCCTCGGTCGACTCGGCCGACGGCACCATCACGCAGGGCGGCTACTCGCAGGCCGTCGTCGTGAACGAGGACTTCGTGCTCCGCGTGCCGGAGTCGCTCGACATCGAGAAGGTCGCGCCGCTGCTCTGCGCCGGCATCACCACCTACTCGCCGCTGCACCACTGGAAGGTCGGCCCCGGCTCGAAGGTCGCGGTCATCGGCATGGGTGGCCTCGGCCACATGGCCGTCAAGATCGCCGTCGCCCTGGGCGCCGAGGTGACCGTCCTGTCGCAGACCACGTCGAAGCAGGAGGACTCGCTCCGCTACGGCGCGAAGGCCCACTACGCGACGAAGGACCCGGCGACGTTCGAGCAGCTCGCGAACTCGTTCGAGCTGATCATCAACACCGTCTCGGCGAAGATCCCGATGGCGTCGTACCTCGGCCTGCTCAAGGTCGACGGCACGCTCGTCAACGTCGGCGCTCCGTCCGAGCCGCTCGAGGTCCCGGCGTTCGCGCTGATCCCGCGCCGGCTCAGCTGGGCCGGTTCCGCCATCGGCGGCATCGCGGAGACCCAGGAGATGCTCGACTTCTGCGCCGAGCACGGGATCCTGCCCGAGACCGAGCTGATCTCGGCCGAGCAGATCAACGAGGCGTACGAGCGTGTGCTGTCCTCGGACGTGCGCTACCGCTTCGTCATCGACGCGGCCACGCTCGCGTAACGCGGGAGTCCGCAGGACGGGAGGCGCGGTGCCAGCGGGCACTGCGCCTCCCGTCGTTTGGTCCTGCTGACCTTCCGGCCTGCTGGCTTCCCGGCCTGCCGGCCCGCGACCGACAGGCACCAGTCCGTCGAACGCGACGCGGTCGTCCGCTACCCGCGACGGCCACCCGCGGTGGCGGGATCGGCGAGATTCTTGGGTCATGAGCATCACGGCAACCACTCCCAGGGTGAGCCCGCTCGTCTCAGTGGCGGGTGCGGACACCGATACCGCCATCAACGACCTCGCCGGCATGTACGCCGGCCGCACCTGGTACTCCTCGCACATCGACGAGGACTACTGGTACCGCTACGTCGGCATCGGCGACGAGCAGATGAGCGTTCGACGCTCGCAGATGCACGGCTACCTGCGCGGGGACGTCGCCGTCGAGGGCGAGGTCGTCGTCCAGTGGATCGACTCCGGCAGCGCCTCGGTCGACATCGGACGCGACGAAGTGCGCATGCAGCACGGCGTCCCCACCCTCTTCCCGGTCGAGCAGCGCTTCGAGATGGAGTACCGCGACTGGGACCAGCGCCTGGTGCACCTCCGCCGCGACCTGGTGCTCGACGTCGCCGCTGAGCAGTTCCTGGTGGACGGCTCGCTCGCGTTCGACCGGCGCACCCCGCCGACCCGTGAGGCGACGGACCACTGGCGTCTGGCCGTGGCGACCGCGCTCCGGTCCTTCCGGTCCGAGGGCCCCGAGTCGCTCGCCTGGCACGAAGCGCAGCGTGACGTCGCACGGTCCCTGTTCGGGCTCTACCGCTTCCAGGCCGAGCCGCTCCCACAGGGCTACGGCGAACGACGCAACGTCCGGCTGCGCGCGGCGGTGGAGCACATCCACGAGCACGCGCACGAGCCGCTGACGGTGACCGAGATCGCCCGGGCCGCGGACCTGAGCGTGCGCGGGCTGCAGGAGTCGTTCCAGCGGTCGCTCGAGCGCACGCCGATGGAGTACCTCCGCGAGGTCCGTCTCCGCCGTGCGCACCTCGACCTGCAGCGGTCCTCGCCCGCCGAGGTCTCGGTGGCCTGCGTCGCCGCCCGCTGGGGCTTCGGGCACATGGGCCGGTTCTCCGGCGAGTACCTGCGCCGCTTCGGCGAGTACCCCAAGCAGACGTTGCGCCGCTGACGGCAGATGGACGGGAGGCACGGTGCGACTGGCACCGCGCCTCCCGTCCGTCACGGCGTCACGTCCGGCGTCAGACCGACGCGCCCGTCCACTCGTCCTCGGCCGCGACGTGGTCGCTCCCCGCCGTCCCCGCGGCCATCGCGGCGGCGACACGGTCGGCGTGCGACGGCGGGTTGCTCGGAACACCGGTCGGACGGCCCTCGTCGTTGATGCGGCGGAGCTGCGGCACGATGTCCTCGGCCAGGATGTCGATCTGCTCGAGCACCGTCTTCACCGGCAGACCCGCGTGGTCGATGAGGAACAGCTGGCGCTGGTAGTGCCCGACGTGGTCCTTCATCGCGGCGTACCGGTCGATCACCTGCTGCGGGGAGCCGACGGTCAGCGGGGTCTGCTCGGTGAAGTCCTCCATCGAGGGACCGTGACCGTAGACCGGAGCGTTGTCGAAGTAGGGACGGAACTCGTTCCACGCGTCCTGCGAGTTCTTCCGGGCGAAGAACTGTCCGCCGAGGCCGACGATCGCCTGGTCGGCGCGGCCGTGCCCGTAGTGCTCGAAGCGCTGACGGTACAGCCCGACCATCTGCTCGGTGTGCTGGATCGGCCAGAAGATGTTGTTGTGGAAGAAGCCGTCACCGTAGTAGGCGGCCTGCTCGGCGATCTCCGGCGTGCGGATCGAGCCGTGCCAGACGAACGGCGCGACGCCGTCGAGCGGACGCGGGGTCGACGTGAAGCCCTGCAGCGGGGTGCGGTACTTGCCCTGCCAGTTGACGACGTCGTTCTCCCAGAGCTGGCGGACCAGCGCGTAGTTCTCGATCGCGAGGTTCACGCCCTCGCGGATGTCCTTGCCGAACCACGGGTAGACGGGGCCGGTGTTGCCGCGGCCCATCATCAGGTCCATGCGGCCGTCCGAGATGACCTGGAGCATCGCGTACTCCTCGGCGATGCGCACCGGGTCGTTCGTCGTGATGAGCGTCGTGCTCGTCGAGAGCGTGATGTCCTTCGTGCGGGCCGCGAGGTACGCGAGCATCGTCGTCGGGCTCGAGGCCACGAACGGCGGGTTGTGGTGCTCGCCCGTCGCGAAGACGTCGAGGCCGGCCTGGTCCGCGTGCTCGGCGATGGTGAGGATGTCCTTCACCCGCTGGGTGTCGTCCGGCGTCGTGCCGGTCGTGGGGTCCGTCGTGACGTCGCTGACGGTGAAGATACCGAACTGCATGGTGCCCGCCTCCTGGCTTGCTGCGTTTGTATGCGTTTGCATCGAACTGCTGGGTACAACGTAGCGCAGGGCAGGGCATTCCCGCCACGGGATCGGGTCTTCGGGGGCAGCCGGACGGTTGTTGCGGAGGGGGCGAGCGGACGGCTCGTCAGTCCGTGTCGCGCTGGGTGTCGCGCTCGGCGTCCAGCTCGGCGTCACGCTCGAACGCGTCCTCGACCGCGCCCGCGCCGTCGGCCTCGGCCCGTCCGGTCCGGCTCGGCCCGTCGACCACCCACACGGTGGCCACCACGACGAGCACGCTCGCGCTCGACGCCATCCGGCCCGCGACGAGCATCGCCCCGTGGTCGTGGCCGCCCGCGGAGACGATCCCGACCACGAGCGCGACCACCGCGACGGCGAGCGCGATCGCACTGGCGACGACGAGCACGACGGTCACCACACGCCACGGCCCGACGAGTCCGTCGCGGTCCCCGCGCTCCCCTTGGTCGACCCGGGGCCCGACGGCTCGGACCACCCCGACCCAGAACAGGGCGATCGCGCACGCGCCGACGATGTCGCTGACCCGATGCCACCCGTACACGACGGTCTGGTTCGCCACGAAGACCGCGTAGGCCGCACCGAGCAACGCGATCGCGGGTCGGAAGCGCCGCGGCGTGACCATCAGGACGGCGAAGAGCGCGGCCAACGCGATGGTCGCGTGCCCGGACGGGAACGAGTTCGGCGTCGTCGACTGAGCGATCTCCGGGCGCACGGCGATACGCTTGACGAGCGTCGACGTCGCCGCCGACGCCAGCACCACCACGGCCGCACTGAGCCCCACCGCGAGCCGTCGCCTGGCGAAGGCCACGGCGACGATCACGACCACCAGCAACAGGATCACCGGCACCGAGATGACGTTGAGGGCGGTGTCCGACCCGAACAGGTCGGAATCGCGGACACCGCCGAGCGCGGCGTCCTCCACCCGCTGCCCCATCGGCGTCAGCACGGCGGCCGCGTAGACGAGAGGCACGATCACGAACCCCAGAGCAGCCAGCGCGATCCACGGCCCGCGACGAGACACACTCGGCCCCCGTGATCCGGGTGCCGTGCGCTCGGGTGTTCGGGTCACCGGGCTCGTCCTCCTCGGGGTCGTTCTGATCGGCCTCGTCGTGCGTTTCGTGCCGGCACTCCGATTGGGTCGGTCGCGGTCCGACACGATACCGTTGCAGAGCCGGTCGAAGGCTGGGAACAGCGGGGTGGTGCCGGCACAGACCACGTCGGCGACCGCGCCGGCATCCGTGCACGTCGCGTCCGTCGCGCCGGTCGCGTACCAGGAGGAAACCGAAGTGGCCATCAAGGAACCGAGCATCATCGCTTCACCGAACCGCGGGCTCGCGCTGACCGTGGGCGGGATCCTGGCCCTCTGGGGCATCCTCGGCTTCTTCTTCGCCGCCGACGCCGGGTACGGCTTCTTCGGCCCCAAGGGCGGGATGCTCTGGAACGCGTTCCAGGTGAACCCGCCGCTCGCGCTGCTCTGGACGCTGCTCGCGGCGGCACTGCTGATCGTCGCGCTCGGCACCACGATCGCCTCGCGGAACATGAACCGCCTCGTCGGGGTCGTCCTGATCGTGCTCGCGCTGTACGGGTTCGTGTTCATGAACACCTCGGCGAACATCCTGGCACTCAACACCACCGACAACGTGTTCCACGCGATCGTCGGTGTGCTGCTGCTCCTCACGGGCCTCGGTGCCGACAAGGAGAACATCCGCGCGCTGCGGGCCGAGGCCGCCCGGGCCTGACCCCGGACTCCTGACCCCGGATCACCCGCTCGAACCCCACGACGCCCCGTCTGCTCCGGCAGGCGGGGCGTCGTCGTCGAGGCGCGTGCGGCCCCGGCCCGCCAGCCGTCTCAGTCCTCCGGTGCCGACTCCGCGTCATGCGTGGCGGGCGCGGGCGTGTGCGCCTCGAGCTCGGTCGCGACGACGCGCGGTGCCTCGGACATGAACCGACGCACGTCGAGGTCCACGATGATGTCCTGCGGCCGCAGCGGCCGGGTCAGGTACAGCCCCTCGAGCGAAGTCAACCGGGACAGCGCGACGTAGGTCTGACCCGCGCTGAACACCCGGTTGCCGAGGTCCACCACCGCCCGGTCGTAGGTGCTCCCCTGCGACTTGTGGATCGTCACCGCCCAGGCCAGGCGCAGGGGGAACTGCTGGAACTCCCCCACGGTGTCCTTCTTGAGTTCCTTCTTGTCCGGGTCGTAGGAGTACTTGAACTTTTCCCACACCGACGGCTGGACCTCGAACGTCTCACCGTCGACGTCGACCCACACGGTGTCGCGGATGCTCGTCACGATGCCGAGGGTCCCGTTCACCCATCGTTGGTCCTGGTCGTTGCGCAGGAACATCACGTGCGCGCCCGGCTTCAGTTCGAGTGCTTCGTCGGCGGGGAAGTTCCGGCCGCCGAAGTCGCCGTTGACGTCGGCCCTGGCGGTCTTCACGGTGCCGGGCAGCCGGTCGAGCGCTGCCTTGTTGATCCGGGCGACGGTGTCGTTGCGCGTCGCGAGGGTGATCGCGTCGTCCGGAGCCGGTCGGGCGCCGGCCGCGTTGAGCCGCTCCGCCACGTCCGCGGTGACCCGCCCGTGCCGGACGGCGGTGAGCATCGCGGCGAAGGCGTCGTCGCGCTGCCGGTGCACGGTGGCGAGCTCGATGATGTGCAGCTCCGCTTCGAGCCACACCTTCGCGTCGAAGAACCACATCGACCGGTAGTGGTCGGTGAAGTACGCGCGTTCGTCGCCGTCGCCCGGCACCGGCGGCAACTGGTACGGGTCGCCGAACATCACGACCTGGACGCCACCGAACGCCTCGAACTGCCGCCCCCGCGCCTTCCGCAACGAGCGGTCCATGGCGTCGAGCAGGTCGGCGTTCACCATCGAGACCTCGTCGATCACGAGGGTGTCGATGGTGTTCAGGAGCTTCCGGGTCTCCGGGCCCTGGCGCAGGTCCGCGTCGGCGATGAGC
Source organism: Curtobacterium sp. ISL-83 (assembly GCF_018613895.1). Lineage (GTDB taxonomy): Bacteria > Actinomycetota > Actinomycetes > Actinomycetales > Microbacteriaceae > Curtobacterium. The sequence continues at coordinate 73,549 of NZ_JAGGPH010000009.1, read as the reverse complement.
CCGATCGGCAACCGGAAGAGCGAGTGGATGGTCTGGCCGCCGACGTTCAGCGCGGCGACGCCCGTCGGCGCACAGATCACGACCTGCTTGCCGGTGTTCCACGACAGGTGGTTCAGGAGCGTGGACTTGCCGGTCCCGGCACGACCCGTGATGAAGACGTGGTCCCGGGTGTGCTCGATGTACTCGAAGACGGCGCGCTGCTCGGCGCTCAGTTCGATGCTCATCGCGCGTCCGCCTCGGGTTCGGTGCGGACGGCCGGTCGGGAGGCACGGGTCGCCCCGACCTCGTCGCTCACGCCCGCCAGCGGGTCGGCGCCGACCGAGGTGGCGCTGGCCGGCGCCGCACCGTGCCGGAGGCGCACCAGGACCACGAGCACGACGGTCACGGCGAGGAGCACGCCGGCGACGACCAGCACGAGCCCGCCCCCCGCCTGGTTGGTCAACGGGTCGGCGCCCCACTCGCGGCCCATCGCCCCGAACCAGGACGCCTGCAGCAGCCCGAGCGGGCCCCGCATCGCGATGCCGAGCGAGACGAGCCCCGCGGCCACGACGACGCCGCCGACGACACGGACGAGTGCGGCGGCGACCGACGGCCGACGTGCTCCGGCGGCCACGGGCGTCAGGAGCGTCGGGAGCGCCAGGAGTCCGACGAGCAGGAACACGGCGTCGATCACGGTGCGACCGATCGGGTCGGAGACGGACCACCGCACCGCATCGGTCGCGAAGAACGCCCACCACAGCGCCGCCAGGAACACGAACGCGGGGAAGGGTTGAGCCAGGTAGCGGACCACGCCGTTGTCGACGAGGACACCGGTCCACTCGCGTACCCCGGTGCTGTCGTCCGCACGCGGGTGGACCGCCGCCCGGATGAGCTGCACGGGCGCCGAGGCCCACGCGAGCGCCGGGACGACCAGCCCGAGGACCACGTGGGCCCCGACGTTCGCCGAGATCAGGAACCGGTCGTAGGTGTGCAGCGCCCCGGAGGTCGCCACCACCAGCGAGACGATCGCGAGCACCGCGGCGGTGGTGCGCTGCACGGGCCAGCGCACGCCACCGCGACGGAGCCGGACCACACCCGCGGCGTACGTCGCGGCGAGCAGCACCGCGACCATCACCCAGAACAGGTCCACGTTCCACGCCGTCAGCCACCCCCATGCCCCGGGGGCGTGCGGCAGCGGGTCGTCGGTCAGGATCTCGGCGGGGGTCGGGTCGGCCGTCTTGCTCAGCGCGATCTGCCCGATCGGGGTGGCGGTACGACCGAGGGCGACGGCGAACCCGGAAGCCACGCCCATCACGGCGAGCTCCACGACGACGAGCGTCCAGAAGGGCCGGCGCCGCCCGGGTGCCTGCGTCAGTGCGCGGATGGTCCGCTGACGCTGCACGACCCCGATGGCCCCCATCGCGACGATGGCCGCGATCTTGACGAGGACGAGCACCCCGTACGGCGTCAGCAGGTTGCCGAAGCTCCCGACGCGGATCTGCGCCGAGGCCACCCCGGACACGGCGACGAGCACGAAGCACCCGAGGGCGACGCTGGAGTACCGGCCGACGACGGCACCGAGGCGATCGCCCGGCAGGACCGGACGGATGAGCACGAGCACGACGAGCCCGCCGATCCACAGGGCGGCACCCACCAGGTGCAGCCCGAGTGCGGTGACCGCGGCGTCGTGGCTCGCGGTGCCGGCGGCGTGCCCCTGCTGGGCGAGCGGGACGAGACCGATCAACGACACCCCGGCGGTCAGCGCGACCATTCCGCGGGACCGCACGGCGAAGCACATCACCGTCACCGCGGCGGCGACGAGGACGCTCACCAGCCACGCGAGCCCGAGGTCGGTGCCGGTCAGGAACACCCCCATCGACTGGCCGAACTGCTCGTCGAGGCGCACCCCCGAGCCGGCGACGCTGAGGAAGGTGAAGAAGGTCGTGACCGCGCTGGAGACGGTCCAGAGCGCGGCGGCCCCGGCAGCGATGTCGATCGCCCGGTTCCACTCCGGCTCGGCACGGGAGAGCCCGATCGTGGTCAGCGCGAGACCACCGATCGTGGCCGCAGCCGACAGGTCCACGATCATCCGCGCGATCGGGAGCCCGAACCGCACGGCGGAACCGGGGTCCGCGATCAGCGCGGGGTCGGCGCCGCCACCGATGACGAGTGCCACGAGCAGGGAGACGAACCCGACGAGCAGCAGCACGGCGGGGCCGGCGATGCGCGCGATCCGGTTCACCCGTCAAGCCTAGGCGCTGCCCCGGCGGGCACGGAATCGACGAGCGCACCTGTGGACGACGACCCGCTGTGCACCGGGAACGACGGAAGGGACGGCCGAAGCCGTCCCTTCCGGGTGGTACTGGGGGGACTTACTTGACGGCGGCCTTGAGCTTCGAGCCGGCGCTGACCTTGACCGAGTCGCTCGCGGCGATCTGGATGGCGTCACCCGTCTGCGGGTTGCGACCGGTGCGCGCGGCGCGGTGGGTCTTCTCGAAGGCGATCCAGCCCGGGATCGTGACCTTGGTGCCGTCGGCGACCGAGCTCGAGACGACGCTGAAGAGCGCGTCGACGACGCCGTTCACGGTGGCCTGGCTCTGGCCGGACTCGGCGGCGACGGCTGCGACGAGCTCAGTGCGGTTCAGGGACTTGTCAGCCATTGAATGTCCTCCTCGGACGACTTGCGGTATGGGTCGGACACCGTGGTGCCCGTGTGGGACGCCGGAGCGTCCGCACGGTCCGGCGCGGGTGCACCGGATCGGTCAGACCATCAGGCCGAGGGCCCGTGGAACCGCTGATGAACCTACCAGCAGGGTGGGACGTTCTCGGTCGACTCGCCCGGATTTCCGGGGTTGTTCCGGCCGGAACGGGGCGCATGTGACGAAAGTGACGCGCATGTACCCCGGATACGGCGAACGCCCCGCCACCAACAGGTGACGGGGCGTTCGCGGAAGCTGGTGCTTACCAGGAGCTCTTCGTGATGCCCGGCAGCTCGCCACGGTGGGCCATGTCGCGGAAGCGGACACGGCTGATGCCGAACTCACCGAGGTGGCCACGGGGGCGACCGTCGATGGCGTCACGCTTGCGGTAGCGGACCGGCGACGCGTCGCGGGGCAGCTTCTGCAGGCCGACGCGGGCGGCCTCACGCGACTCGTCGGTGCCGTTCGGGTCCACGAGGGCCTTCTTCAGCTCGAGACGACGCTCGGCGTAGCGCGCGATGATCACTGCGCGCTGGTTGTTCTTCGCGATCTTGCTCTTCTTCGCCATGCTTAGCGCTCCTCACGGAAGTCGACGTGCTTGCGGATCACCGGGTCGTACTTCTTGAGCACGAGTCGGTCGGGGTTGTTCCGACGGTTCTTCTTGGTCACGTAGGTGAACCCGGTGCCCGCCGTCGAGCGGAGCTTGATGATCGGACGGATGTCCTGACCCTTTTTCGCCATCAGATCTTCTCCCCACGGGCGACGATCGACGCGATGACGGACTCGATGCCGCGGGCGTCGATGACCTTGATGCCCTTCGCGCTGACGTTGAGCGTGACGTTACGACGCAGCGACGGCACGTAGTAGGTCTTCTTCTGCACGTTCGGGTCGAAGCGACGCTTCGTCCGGCGGTGCGAGTGCGAGATGTTGTGTCCGAAGCCGGGAACGGCGCCGGTCACCTGGCACACTGCTGCCATGGTTTCCTCCTGATGCATACCGTGCGGCCGGACGGCCGCACCCAAGGTCACTTGCCTGGCGCGCACGCGCGTGACCACCGGAGTGGATCTGCGAGGGGGGTGTGCGCGCCGCCCAGGCCGGTCGTCCTCGTGAAGAGGGCGGTCACCCCCGTGGAGGAGGTGCCGGCACCACGCGACCGCGGCGTACGCGACGGTCGGAGGGCAGGAACAACGGGTGCTCCGCGCGGACGCGGAGGACCAGCCGTCCACGTTACGCGAGGACCGGGCGTGTCGCAAGCCGCGCCTCCAGTCCGTCACCGCTGTCAGCGGTGCAACCCGCTGGGCGGGAGGAGCAGGAACAGCTCCTGCCGGATCCAGTACAGCCCCGTCTCACGCCGCTCGGCTCGGGTGGCGAACCGGTACCGGAACACCCGCGCCCGCACCCACCGCGGCCGTTCACCGTCGAACGGGTCGGTCCGGAGCAGGCGGAGTGTCGGACGATCGGCCTCGAGCAGCCGCAGGACGAACACCCGGAACCAGCCGTCGTCAGCGCCGAGCGCCAGGAACCACATGAGCCAGTCGAGCCGCAGGTGGTATGGCGCGAACTGCCCGGGCCGCCGACGCGGGTCGCCCGGCTTCCCGCGGAACTCGTAGGCACGCCAGTCCTCTTCCATGGGGACGTCGGCGGTGGTGCCCTCGACGATCACCTCGTCGCGCTGCTGCGTGACGCTGCCGAACGCCCCGTACGCGTTCGCGATCCGCCACTTGTTGAACGACGCGTTCATCAGCTGCTGCCGCGAGACCAGGTTCCTCGCCGCCGGCCAGGACAGCACGGCGAGCAGCACACCGAGCGCGACGGTCACGGCGACGAACACGACCGGTGTGGCCGTGGGTCCGGACGACACCGCGGGCTCCAGCCACGGCAGCACCGCCGCGATCGACCGGTCATCGACCGCCGCGACGGCCAGCACGAGCGTGATCCAGTTGAGCCACGCGAAGTTGCCCGTCACCACGAGCCAGAGCTGCGTGACGAGCACCAGGGCCGCTGCGGCCGAGGCGATCGGCTGCGGGGCGAACAGGAAGAAGGGGACGACGAGCTGCACGACGTGGCTGCCGAGCGTCTCGAGTCGGTGCACGGGCCGCGGCAGCAGGTGCGCCGTCCGCGACACGGGGTTCGGCATCGGCTGCGTCTCGTGGTGGTAGTACAGCGCGGTGAGGTCCCGCCAGGACCGGTCGCCGCGCATCTTGATCATCCCCGCACCGAACTCCAGGCGGAACACGAGCCACCGCAGGGCGATGAGCACGACGACCGGGGGCGCGACGTCGTCCGCACCGAGGAACGCCACCGTGAAGAGTGCCTCCAGCAGGAGGGACTCCCACCCGAACGCGTAGAAGGCCTGCCCGACGTCGACGATCGACAGGTACGCCAACCACAGGAGCAGGAAGCACACCCCCGGCACCCACCACGGCCCGGCCTGCGGCAGCCCGAGCACGAGTGCGGCGGCGACCACCGATCCGCCGCCGGCGAGCACCCGGAGCCGTCGGTCGCTGTAGGCCCACCACCGCCAGACCACGGGGAGCTGCCGGGCGTACGGCGAGCGCATGAAGCGCGGGACGGGCAGGAGGCCCCGCTCACCGAGGAGCGCGGGGAACTGCGCGAGCGCGGACACGAACGCCAGCAGGGCGATCGCGGCGACGCCGCGCTGCACGACGAAGCGGGCGACGTCGTAGTCCGCCGCTCCGGCCCAGGTTGTCCACGGTGCCAGGTCCACGGATCGCACCGTACCCGCGGGCTGCGGGACGGCGGGTCGGGCAACGGGCGGTCGGTCCGCAGCACGCGGACGGGCGCCCCGGCAGGGCCTACGGCCCGACGGTCGGGTGCGGCGCCAACGCCTGCACCATGAGCGCGCCGAGCTCGTCGGGCGCCGTGAACATCGGCCAGTGTCCGGTCTCCAGCCCGAGGATGGCGAGCTCCTCGGTGGCGACGAGCTCCGTGGTCCATGCGTGGTGGTCCGCCACCATCGTCGCGAGCTCCCCCGCCGGGATCTCGCAGGAGATCACCGTCGCCGGGATGCCGTGCCGCGCAGGGTCGGCGTAGTGGAAGCGGTCCCGCGTGACGGCGACCGGCTCGGGGATCGCCCGGCGCTCGACGTCCGCACGGATCGCGTCGGTCATGCCCCGCAGGGTCGCCGCTTCCCAGACGCCCCAGGACGGCAGCGGGACCACGCCGTCGACCACGGGGAGTTCGTCGTTCACGCAGCTGCCCTCGGGTCCCGGGAAGGTGTCGACGTACAGCAGGTGTCCGACGAGCGTCGGGCGCTGGTCGGCGGCCATGTACGCGATGGGCCCTGCGCCGGAGTGCCCGGCGAGCACGACCGGCTCGTCCGGGGTCGCGACGGCATCGAGGCGAGCGACGAGCGACGCGACCTGCTCGTCGAGGGTCGAGCCCTGGCGGGTGACCGCCTCGACGGAGTGACCAGCGGCGCGGAGGACCGGGACGACCGCGTCCCACGCACTCGCGTCCAACCAGAACCCCGGCACCAGGATGACGTGCATGCCGCGGAGGCTACTCGCCGAGCCGTTCGGCCGTGCAGACCGCGCACTCCCCGAAGATGTCGACGACGTGGCTCGCGTTCGTGAACCCGTGCTGGGCCGCGACCCGCTGCGCCCACTCCTCGACCGGGTCGGCCTCGATCTCGACGGTGCGGCCGCAGTTCCGGCAGATCAGGTGGTGGTGGTGCTTGTCCGTGGTGCACGCACGGTAGAGGGACTCGCCGTCCTGCTGCAGGGAGTCGGCGTCACCCTCCGTCGCCAGGTCCGCGAGCGCCCGGTACACGGTGGCCAGGCCGATCGTGGAGCCCCCCTCGCGCAGGTGCTGGTGCAGCGCCTGTGCGCTGACGAAGCCCTCGGTGCCGGTGAGCGCGGCACGGACCGCGTCGCGCTGCCAGGTGTTCCGCTTCGGTTTCTGCACGTCGTTCACGCGCGCACTCCTTCCGTGCGGGCGGTGTCCGGAACGGCAGTCGACTGACCGGACGGACCGGACGTATCGGACGTACCGGCCGGGAGGCCCGGCGCGCGTCCGCCGCGTCCGCCGCGTCCGCCACGGCCCGCCACCCGGTTCCGTCCGCGCTGGTCCCGCCGCCACCCGATGATCCGGCAGACGACCCAGATCGTGAACGAGATGGTCGTCACGTACGGGCTGATCGGCAACCCGCCGCCGAGGGCGAGCAGGATGCCTCCCACCACGGAGACGACCGCGAACAGGGTGGACAGGACCGGCACGACGACGGGGTTCGCGGTGAGCCGGAGTGCGGCCGCCGCGGGGGTGACCAGCAGCGAGAGCACGAGGAGCGCGCCGACGATCTGCACCGACACCGCCGTCGCGAGTCCCAGCACGAGCATGAACACGATCGCCAGGGTGCGCACCGGGATGCCCGCAGCGGCCGCCACGTCCGGGTCCACCGACGAGAACATCAGGGGACGCCAGATCACGAGCAGCGTCACCACCACGATCGCGGCGATCACGATCAGGAACGTCAGCTGCGGGTTGTCGACCGACACGATCTGCCCGGTGAGCAGGCCGAACTTGTTGGCAGCACGACCCTTGTAGAGCGCGAGGCAGAGGATGCCGAGCCCCAGCCCGAACGGCATGAGCACGGCGATGATCGAGTTGCGGTCGCGCGCGCGGGACCCGAGCAACCCGATGAGCAGTGCGGCGATCACCGACCCCACCAGCGAGCCGGTCACGACGTTCACGCCGAGCAGCAGGGACGCACTCGCCCCCGCGAAGGACAGCTCGGAGATACCGTGCACCGCGAAGGGCATGTTCCGGGCGACGACGAACGGGCCGATGAGCCCGCCGACGACCCCGAGCACGGCGCCGGCCCAGATCGAGTTCTGCACCAGGACGAGGAGCTCGCCGTAGTCCTGGAACGAGAAGACCGTCGACCAGACGTCCATCAGATCCGCCCTTCGTCGGACACGGCGGCGTGCGGGTCGACCTCGCCGTGGTGGTGGTGTTCGCCGGAGTGGCCGTGGGCGCCGATCCCGCCGGAGAGCTCGGACGCGCCCACGATGACGATCCGCCCCATGGTACGGACGACGTCGACGGGTGTGCCGTACAGGTCCGACAGGACGTCGGCGCGCAGGACCTCGTCCGGTGCCCCGATGCGGAACCGGCCCCCGGCGATGTACAGGACGCGGTCGACGACGTCGAGGATCGGGTTCACGTCGTGCGTGACGAAGAGCACCGCCGCGTCTCGCTGCCGACGCTGGCGGTCGATGAGTTCCGTGACCCCGCGCTGGTGCCGGAGGTCGAGCGAGATCAGCGGTTCGTCGCAGAGCAGCAGTGCGGGGTCGGCGGCGATCGCCTGACCGACCCGGGTGCGCTGCTGTTCGCCGCCGGAGAGTTCGGCGACGGGCGCGTCCGCGAAGGCCGTCGCCCCGACCTCGTCGAGGATCCGGTCCACCCGGGCACGCTCGGCCCGTGACGGTGGACGGATGCCCCACCGGTGTCCCGTGACGCCCTGGGCGACCATGTCGCGGGCGCGGAGCGGGGTCCCGGCCTCCATCAGTCGCTGCTGCGGGATGTAGCCGATCCGGCGGTGTCCACGGCGGACCGGCTCGCCGAGGAACGACATCGACCCGCTCGTGAGGCGCTGCTGGCCGAGGACCGTGCGGAGCAGTGACGTCTTGCCGGCCCCGTTCGGCCCGAGCACCGCGACGAACTCCCCCGGCGCCAGGTCGAGGTCGAGGTGGCTCCAGAGGTCGCGGGCACCGTAGGACAGTCCGGCGTCGCGGAGCTCGAGGACGGGACCGGTCGTCACTTCGCCAACGCCGTCCGGACCGCGTCGATGTTCGCCTGCTGCCACGACACGTAGTCCTTGCCGGCCGGCAGCGTCTCGGTGACGCCGATGACCGGCACCCCGGCCCGCTCGGCGGCCTTCTGCACGAGTTCGGTCTGCGGGCTCGTGGCCTGGTCGTTCACCGCGAGCAACCGCACCTTCCCACCGGTGAACAGGGCGAGGGTGTCGTGCAGTGCCAGCGGCGGGACGTCGTCGCCCTCTTCGATCGCGTGCGAGAACGCCTCCGGTGTCGCGTTGTGGAGGCCGATCGCGTCGAACAGGTAGCCGGGCACGGGCTCCGTGTACGCGACCTGCTCGCCGCCGTCCTGCTGCTTGAGTGCGGCGGTCTGGGACTCGAGGCCCTGCAGCTTCGCGGTGAGCGACTTGGCGTTCGCGGCGAAGACGTCGGCGTCCGCGCGGTCGAGCGTCGACAGGTGTCGTTCGATCTCGGACACGAGCCGCACCATCGTCGGGTAGTCGTAGAACACGTGCTCGTTGAACGAGGCGTCCCCGCCGGTGTCGAGGCCGGACAGTCGCACGACGTCGATCGTGGCGGCCTTGGTGCGGGACGCGTTCCGCAGCGACGTCATGAAGTCGTCGTACCCGCCGCCGTTCTCGATGAGCAGGTCGGCCTTCGACACCGCGAGCTGGGTCGTGGCACTCGACTCGAACGAGTGCGGGTCCTGCGACGGGTCCTCGAGGATGCTCGTGACCGCGACGTGGTCGCCACCGACCGTGCGGACGAGGGAGCCGTAGACGTTGGTCGAGGCGACGACGTCCACGGTGCGGTCGGTGGTCGCGCCACCGGGCGCGGCTGCGGTCGAGCACCCGGCGAGGGCGAGGACGGCGGCGCCGGCGACGAGCGGGAGGGCGAGGAGACGGGAGCGCATGCTGGTCCGGTTCTGGTCGGTCGTGACGTCGGGGCGATCACCCGACGACCAGACGCTAGCGCTTGTTGATAATGATTGTCAAAACGGGTTGGGGCAAGACGGGAGGCGCGGTGCCAGCTGGCACCGCGCCTCCCGTCCGCGCATGGTCGCCTGGGCGACCCGCTCGCTACGCCTTCGTCAGGTCGTCGACCGAGGCGGCAGCGATCTCGTCCTCCGGCTCGCGACCCGGCGTCCGCAGGTTCCACTTCTTGATCACGAAACTGAACAGGAAGTAGTAGACCGCGGCGTACGCCAGGCCGATCGGGATGAGCCAGATCGCCCCCTGCGCCTTGCCGAAGTTGAGCACGTAGTCGATCGCGCCGGCCGAGAACGAGAAGCCGTCGTGGATGCCGAGCGCGTTGACCAGGGCCAGCGAGGTCCCGGTGAGCACCGCGTGGATGACGTAGAGCGGCCATGCGACGAACATGAACGAGTACTCGAGCGGCTCGGTGATGCCGGTGACGAACGAGGTCAGCGCGGCGGAGAGCATGATGCCGCCGACGAGCTTGCGCTGCGACGGACGGGCGTTGCGCCAGATGGCGAGGGCACCGGCGGGGAGCGCGAACATCATGATCGGGAAGAAGCCGGTCTGGAAGATGCCGGCGGTCCGGTCGCCCGCGAGGAAGCGGGCGATGTCACCGTGGTAGGTGACCCCACCCGACGTGTAGCTGCCGAGCTGGAACCACGGGAAGAAGTTGAGCAGCTGGTGCAGGCCGACCGGGATGAGCAGACGGTTCGCCGTACCGAAGATGCCGCCACCGATCACCGGCTGCGCGGTGACCTGCTCGCCGATCCAGGTGAGTCCCTGGTCGAAGTAGCGGTAGACGAACGACATCACGACGGCGATGAGGAGGCCGGCGACGGCCGCGAGGATCGGCACCAGGCGCCGACCCGAGAAGAAGCCGAGGAAGTCGGGCATCCGCGTCCGGTGGAACTTGGTCCACAGGCCGGCGGAGACGAGCCCCATGACGATGCCACCGAGGACGCCGAAGTTGATGGTCGCCTGGTTGCCCGCGGAGTCCTTCACGCCCTCGAGCACGATCGGCGACATGGCGGCGAAGACCTGGTACATCACCATGTACCCGACGACCGCGGCGAGCGCCGTGGTGCCGTCGGACTTCTTCGCCCAGCCGATCGCGATGCCGACCGCGAAGAGCAGCGGCAACCAGGTGAAGACGCCGTTGCCGGCGGCGGCGACGATCGTCGCGCCCTTCTCGAAGCCGGGGATCGCGCCGAGCATGTCGGACTGGCCGAGGCGGAGCAGGATGCCGGCGGCGGGCATCACGGCGATCGGCAGGAGCAGGCTCCGGCCGAGGCGCTGGGCGTTCGCGAAGAAGCGCGACTGCTTCTTCTTGGTCTTCTCCGGCACATCCGTGGCAGCAGCAGTGCTCATCGGAGTTCCTCTCGTCGTTGGGTGGAGCGGTCGGGTGGGGTGGTTGAGTGGTGCAGCCGGCGCAGGTACTCTCGGCAGTGCCGCGAGGTCCGGTCCTGTCCGGTCATGACCAGTTCGTAGTCTCGATGACCACGACATGCATGTCAACCAGATCGCGCACCCTGTAACGAGGAGGAAACTTCATGGCCGACATCAAGGCATCCGACATCATCGCCGCCCTCGGTGGTCCCGAGAACATCGAAGAGGTCGAGGGTTGCATCACGCGCCTCCGCGTCGAGGTGGAGGACGGCGACCTCGTCGACAAGGACGCGCTGAAGGCCGCGGGCGCCCAGGCGGTCGTCGGCGGTGGCACCGGCTGGCAGGTCATCGTCGGGCCGATCGCGGACAACCTCGCGCAGGACATCCAGGACGAGCTGTGACCTCGGTCCGCACGCCGTTCGCCGGCCCGGTCGTCGCCCTCGCTGACGTCCCGGACCCGGTGTTCGCCGAGCAGCTCGTCGGCGCCGGTGTCGCGGTGGACCCCTCGGCACTCGAGGGCACGGTCACCGCGGTGGCCCCGGTCGACGGCACGATCATCAAGCTCCACCCGCACGCCTTCGCGCTGCAGGGTGCCGCCGGCACGGACGTCCTGGTGCACGTCGGCATCGACACCGTGAAGCTCGCGGGTCAGGGCTTCGAGCTCCTGGCGGCCGAGGGCGACACCGTGCACGCCGGGGACCCCGTCGTCCGCTTCAGCCCGGCTGCGATCATCGCGGCGGGGTACTCCCCGATCTGCCCGGTCGTCGTGCTCGGCTCCGCGCCGGACTCGGTGCCGCAGGGCGCGGTCGGCACGACCGTCCTCGACGGCGAAGCCCTCTTCGAGGCGTAGGCCGCCCGCCGGGAGGTGCCACGCGCCTCCCGGCGGACCGCACCCCCGCCCGCGCATCGCGCCCCGTCACCTCGGGGCGCGACGTCCGCATCGGGGCGCGACCGACCCGACCACGGCGCCCTACGCGACCGACTGCGAGGCCGTGACCTCCATCTGCACCCGGTAGCGGTCCGAGCGGTACCACGACCGGGTGTGCTCCACGGGGCGCTCCCCCACGTACGACACGCGGTCGAACTCCAGCACGGGCGCCCCGGTCTTCGTGCCGAGCAGCGTCGCGACGTCGTCGGCCGCCGGGTTCGCCGCCACCGTCTGCTGCGCCCGGTCGATCGGGGTGCCGTACTCGGTCGCGATGATCGAGTACACGGACCCGGACAGGTCGTGCTCGAGCAGCCCCGGGAAGGCGTCAGCGACGAGCCACGCGTCGTCGATGGACACCGGTGCGCCGTCCGCCATCCGGAGGCGCTTGACGTGGAAGGCCGCGACGTCCGGGTCGAGCCGGAGCGCTGCGGCGGTGTCCGCCGGTGGCACGCGTTCCTCGCGCACGAGCACGACCGTCGTGGGGACGTGCCCCATCGCGCGCATCTCCTCGGTGAACGACGCCAGGTGCAGGGTCGACTGCACGGGACGGTGCGCCACGAACGTGCCCTTGCCGCGCACGCGCTCGAGGTACCCCTCGTTGACGAGTTGACCGAGGGCTTCCCGCACGGTGATCCGGGAGACCCCGTACTCGGCGATGAGCTGCCGTTCCGACGGGATCGCCGCACCGGGGGCCAGGCGGGTCGTGGCGAGGTCGAGGAGGATGCGTCGGAGCTGCTGGTGCTTCGGTTCGGCGCCTTCGGTGATGCGGCTCGTCATCGGTCCCTCGTGCTCCGTTGCTGGTTCGTCGAGTGGTCATGGGCGGACATGACCAGTTCCCCTCACAGTAGCGAGTCGATCTCCGAAGACCAATGCGCATGACAAGATGACGCCCGTGACCTCGGTGGTGATCGTCGACGACGAGACGCTCGTGCGCTACGGCTTCGAACTGATCCTCGGAGCCGCGGCGGACATCGACGTCCTCGCGACCACGAACGACGTCGACGCGGTCCGGGTGATCGCGGAGCACCAGCCGGACGTCGTGCTGCTTGACGTCCGGATGCCCCGGGTGAACGGCCTCGACGTGCTGCGCGAGCTGCAGGACATGCCCTCGCCCCCGGTCGTCGCGATGCTCACGACGTTCGACGCCGAGGAGTACATCGGCCGCGCCATGGAGCTCGGAGCCGCCGGCTTCCTGCTGAAGGACACCGACCCGGAGGCTCTCGCGGAGTACGTCCGCGTCCTGGCCCGCGGGGGTGTCGTGCTCGCACCGGGCGTCGACCGGTCCCGCCTGTTCGCGGCGCGCCGGCCCGTCGAGACCCCGTCGATCTCGGAGCGGGAGCACGCCGTCCTGCGACTCCTGGCGGACGGGGCGAGCAACCCCGAGATCGGGCAGCGGATCGGCGTCAGCACCGGGACGGTGAAGGAGGACGTCCGTGCCCTCCTCGCCGCGTTCGGGGTCCCGACACGCGTCCAGCTCGCGCTGCGCGCGGCCGAGGCCGGACTCCTCGATGGCTGACACGTCCCGGTCGGCGCGCGTCCGCGAGATGCTGCGCCGGACGGACGGGAGGCTCGACCACCTGGTCGACGTCGGCCTGCGCTGGGTGCGCACCCACCGCCTCCCGTGGTGGCTCGTGGACCTGGTGTTCATCGCGGCCGCGGTCGCCGACGCCGTGCTCGACATCTCCGGGGCCACAGCGCTCGAGACGTGGTTGTCGCTCGTCGCGGCCGCGGCGCTCCTCATCCGCCGACGCTTCCCGGTGCTCGCGTTCGCGTTGATCATGCCCGGGCTGTTCGTCGGGTCCGCGGTGGTGGCGGCGAGCGTGGCCCTGTTCACGCTCGGAGCACGGACCCGACGCCGCTGGTTGATGCTGCTCGCGGCGCTGGTGCAGTTCGTCGGCTTCGGTGGCTTCGTCGGTCCGCCGCAGACCCTCGACGAGATCGTCGTGTCGGTCGTCTACGCCCTCATCTTCGCCCTGGGGCCCCTGGCCGTCGGGCTGCTCGTGCAGACCCGGGTGCGCCTGACCGACCAGCTCGCGGAACTGCAGCGTGCCCGCGAGGACGAACGCCGACAGGCCGCGGCCGTCGCACTGTCCCGCGAGCGGGCGCTGCTCGCACGTGAGATGCACGACGTCGTGTCGCACCAGGTGACGCTCATCGCCGTGCAGGCCGGCGCGATGCAGGTGGCGGGCCGGGACGAGGCCGAGCGCGGGTTCGCCCGGACCATCCGGCAGCTGTGCGTCGTGACCCTGCAGGAACTCCGCGAGATGGTGCAGGTGCTCCGGGCGTCCGGCGGCACCGACCGCGAGATCGCGCCCCAGCCCGTGCTCGGGGACCTGCCCAGGCTCATCGCCGAGAGCGGCCTGGACACCAGCGCGTCCGTCGACCTGCCGGACACCCTCGCGCAGCCCCTGCAGCGCGCGGTGTACCGGTTCGTGCAGGAGGGCCTGACGAACGTCCGGAAGCACGCGCCCGATGCAGTCGTCCGGGTCAGCGGGCGCATCCGCGGCGACGCGGTCCTGGTCGACGTCGTGAACGGTCCGGCGCGGTCCGAGCGCCTGGAGCTCCCCGGGTCCGGCCTCGGCCTCATCGGCCTCGCCGAGCGGGCGTCGCTGCTCGGCGGCAGCATGGAGTCCGGCCCGCAGCCCGACGACGGCTTCGCCCTGCACCTGCGGCTGCCCGTCGAGCACGTCCGATCCACGTCCTCGGTCTGACCCGCAGCCGTGTGCCCCCTGGTCCTTCCGGTTGCGTCCCTCGGGACGAACCGGGCAGCATCCCGCTCACCCGGACGGTCGGCTCCGATGGCCGACCGGCCATCGGGGATCACGCCGCGGGTCGATGACGGCGGTGGCCCGATCCGCTTCGATGTGATCGTGCCACCCGAAACACTCCTGTCCCGACTCCGGCGGTTCCCCGTGTCGGTCGTCGTCGCCGTCCTCACGGTCGTCGTCGTCGTCTCCGCACGCATGGCCCGCTCCGAGCCGGACTTCCCGCACCACCCGCCGGTGGCGTGCGCCGCGCTCGTCGCCGTGGCGGTCACGACCGTCCTCGCCGAGCGCGCGCTCGGATCGGTCCGGACGGTCGTGATCGGGGTCGCCGCTCCCCTGCTCGCCGTGCTCACCACGCTCCTCGCGGTCACGATCGGCTCGAGCCTCGGTGAGGCACACGCCGAGTTCGCGGTCGGTCGGCCGCTGTTCGCACCGTCGATCATCGCGGCGGCACTGCTCGGTGCGGCCTCGGCCGCGATGCCCCCGCAGGTCCGCTGGCGCGTGCGCACCGCCCTCTGGACGGTCGTGCTGACGCTCGTCCTGTTCGCGGGCCACGGATCCGACCTGACCCGTGCCCTGGCGACCCTGCTCGGGACCGCCGCCGGCGTGTTCGTCGTGGGACGCGCCTCCCGGCCGGATCCCGGGACCACCCGCGCGACCGCAGCGCCGTCCGCGCGGACGCTCGTCGTGTCGGCGCTCATCGCGCTCGGTGCCGGCACCCTCGTCACCCTGGTCGTGCCGGACCCGGACGGCGTCCTCTCCCCCTTCGCCGACGCGATGACAGACGGCTCGACGGCCCTCGTGGGCGTCCTGCTGCTCGTGTCCGCGTGGCTCCTGCAGCACGGGCGCCGGATCGGCCTGGCGCTGGCCGTCGGCGTGCTCGTCGTCCTCACCGCGGTGACCGCCGACGTGTTCCTCATCGAACCGCTGACCACCGGCGGCATGCACTGGCAGGGGCTCGGGCTCGACGAGGTGGAGTGGCAGGTCACCCTCCTCGGAGCGTGGATCGTGCCGGCCGGGGTGCTCGCCGCCGTCCTCGCGCTGCACGGGCGGTTGGTGCGCGGCCGGTTCCGCACCACCGCCACGAGCCGTGCCGACCTGGTCGGGATGCTCCGCGACGGCGACGCCGGGACCCTCGGCCACATGGGCACCTGGCACGGCAACGCCGTCTGGTTGCACCCGGACGGCCTCGGCGCCGTCGCCTACCGGGTCCGCGGGGATGTCGCGCTGACCGTCTCCGACCCGGTGTGCACCGCGGGACACCGCGCCGCCGTGCTGTCGGCGTTCACCGACTTCTGCACGCGGAACGGGTGGGCGCCCGCGTTCACCAGCGTGCACGAGCCGGTCCGGCAGCTCCTCGCGGCCGAGGGCTGGACCGCGCTGCCCGTCGGCGTCGAGTCGGTGCTCGACGTGACCACGTTCGACCTGCGGGGGAAGAAGCGCCAGGACCTCCGCACGGCGTCGAACCGAGCCGACCGCGAGGGGGTCCGTGACGAGTGGACGACCTTCGACGCGCTCGGCGCTGCCCACCGCGCCGAGGTCGAGGCGATCTGCACCCGTTGGGCTGCCGACCGTCGTCTGCCCGAGATGGGCTTCACGCTCGGCGGCTTCCGTGAGCTGGACGACCCGAACGTCCGGCTCATGCTCGCCGTCGACGCGGAGGACCGGGTGACCGGCGTCACGAGCTGGCTGCCGGTGCACGAGCGCGGGACCCTGACCGGGTACACGCTCGACGTGATGCGCCGCGGCGAGCACGGCATGCCCGGCGTCATGGAGTTCCTGATCGCCCGGACCGCACTCCGTGCACGAGAGGCCGGGCTGACCACCATCAGCCTGTCCGGCACCCCGTTGGCCGCGCACGCCGGAGCCGGGATCCTGGTCACCCGCGGGTCGGCGCTCCTGGCCCGCGCCCTCGAACCCGTGTACGGCTTCCGGTCGCTGCAGCGGTTCAAGGAGAAGTTCGGCGCCCGCCACGAGCCGCTCTGGCTCGTCGTGCCGACGCCGCTGCACGTGCCGCGGGTCGCCCGGGCGCTCGCTGGCGCGTACGTGCCGGGGCTCCGGCCGAAGCACCTCTGGGCGCTCCGCCAGGCACACCGCAGCGCGCAGCGCGCCGAGGTGCCGGCGGTCGCGCCGACGCCGACGGTCGGAGCGGCGCCGGCGGTCGGAGCGGCGCCGGCGGTCGGAGCGGCGCCGGCAGTCGGAGAGGCGGTGGACGCGTGAGCCCCACCGAGTGGCTGCTCGCGACGCAGTTGCAGGACCCGCGGAAGCTCATCGCGGCCGACGTCGTCTTCGCGTTGCTCTGCGTCGGCGTCCTGCTTCCCGCACTCCGCAGCGGCTGGCGGTCCCCGGCGGCCTGGCGGAAGGTCGGGCTCCGCGCCGGCATCGCGGCGGTCACCGCCCTGGTGCTGCTCGTGGTCTGCTGGGTCATCGACGCCACCGACGTCTTCGGGGTCGCGCTGAGCCCCGTGAACCACATGTGGATCGCCCTGGCCGGAGCCGGACTCGCGCTCGCCGTCACCGGGATCGTGCAGGGCGGGCGCTGGCGTCGCACCGCGGCGATCGTGCTGCTCCCGCTGGCGCTGCTCGTCCCCGCGCTCGGGATCAACGTCGAGTTCGCGCAGTACCCCACCCTCGGCACCGTGGTGCAGACCGACCCCTACGCGCGGTTCGACGCCCACGCGGCCCCGCTCGAGACGATGCCCGCGACCGGCCGGGTGAACAAGGTCGTGATCCCCGGCACGGTGTCCCACTTCCACGCGCGTCCGGCGGTCGTGTACCTGCCCCCGGCCGCACTCGTCGCCGATCCGCCTGCGCTCCCCGTGGTCCTGGCGTTCGCCGGGCAGCCGGGCGCACCCGGCGACATGTTCACGGCCGGGCAGATGGCGAAGCCGCTGGACGCCTACGCGGCCGCGCACCACGGCCGTGCCCCGATCGTGGTGTCCGTCGACCAGCTCTCCGCCCCGGGCCGGAACACGATGTGCGTCGACTCGAAGCTGGGCAACGCCGACACCTACGTCACCCAGGACGTCCCCGCGTGGATCCGCACGCACCTGCCGGCCACCACGGACCGGCGCGCATGGGGACTCGTCGGGTTCTCGCAGGGGGCGACCTGCGCAATGCAGTTCCTCACCGGTCACCCGCAGGACTTCTCCGCCGCCCTGGCCATCTCGAGCGAACTGCAGCCGATCGACCAGAGTCCCCAGCACAGCGCGGACCAGGCGTTCGGCGGGTCCGTCGCCGCCTGGAAGGCCGCGGCCCCGATCTCCCTGATGCGCGCGGACGGCCCGTTCCCGGGGCACCGGCTCTGGATGACCGCCGGATCGGCTGATCGAGAGTTCAGCCGCAACGCCGAGCGGCTGGCGCACGCCGCCGAGCTCGCCGGCATCCGGACGACCGTGGCATCGGCGCCCCACAGCGGGCACGACTGGAACACCGTGCAGTGGTCCCTCCGGACCGTCTTCCCCGCCGAGTTGGACGCCCTGTCCGCGGCACAGCGGTGAGCGGCGCGGGGGGTGCCGGTGCCGGGGTGGGCACCGTGCTGATCACCGGTGCGCGGGCCGCCGGTGCGCGGTTCACCGGTGCTCGGCCCACCGGCTTCGGAGCGGGGCGGGCCGGCCGTGCGTGATCCGCTGCACTGGCTGATGGGGACCCGGCTCGAGGTCCCGACGAAGCTCGTCCCCGCCGACGTGCTGTTCGTGGTCGTCGCGCTGCTCGTGCTGCTCCCGAGTCTGCGCCTGCTCCGGCGGGGCGGTCGGACGCACGACCTGTGGCGCCTCACCGCCGTGCGTGCTGCCGTCGCGCTCGTCGGCGCGCTGGTCGGGCTGGCGGTGTGCTGGATCGTCGGCGACGTCACGAACACCTTCGACACGGTGCTCACCGCCGTCACGCGGATGTGGGTCGCGTTCGCGTTCGCGGCCCTCGCGCTCGCGGGTGTCGGGCTGGTGCACGGCGGACGTGCCCGACGGTGGACGAGCGTCGCGCTCGTGCCGCTGGCGCTCGTCGTCCCGGCGCTCGGCATCAACGTGGACTACGCCGCCTACCCGACGCTGAACACCCTGGTGCGGACGGACCCGTACCCCGCGCTGCACCTCGGCGACCAAGGACCGGTCGCGGGGCACCACGTCCCGAGCGCCGCCACGTGGACGCCCCCGGCGGACATGCCGACGACCGGCGTCATCGGCTCGGTGCGGATCCCCGGCCGGGCTTCCGGGTTCCCCGCCCGCCCGGCGGTCGTCTACCTGCCGCCCGCCGCACGCACGGCGGACCCGCCGGCCCTGCCCGTCATCGTCTCGCTGTCCGGGCAGCCGGGCGGCCCGAGCGACATGTTCTCCGTCGGACGCCTCGGCGACACGCTCGACCGGTACGCAGCGGCACACCACGGGCTCGCACCGATCGTGGTGTCCGCGGACCAGCTCGCCGTCCCCGGGCACAACACGATGTGCGTCGACTCCCGGCTCGGCAACGCCGCGACGTACATCACCCAGGACGTGCCGGACTGGATCACCACGCACCTCCGCGTCGCCCCGGACCGTCGGGCCTGGGGTCTCGTCGGGTTCTCCGAGGGCGCGACCTGCTCCGTGCAGTTCCTCACCGGGCACCCCGACGGCTTCTCGGCGGCACTCGCGATCGCGAGCGAGCTGCAGCCGGTCGACCGTGGCCCGGAGAACAGCGCCGACGAGGCCTTCGGCGGGTCCCTCGCGGCGTGGCGGGCCGCGGCACCGATCGCGCTCATGCACGCGCACGGCCCCTACACGCACCACGCGCTCTGGATGACGGCGGGGGCGAACGACAGCGACTTCGCCGACCACGCGATGCGGATCACCCGCGCGGCGACGGAGGCCGGGATCCGGGCGACGTCCGCGCTCGCCCCCGGGAGTGGCCACGACTGGAACACGGTGCAGTGGTCGCTCCACCGGGACCTGCCCCGCGAGGCGGACTTCTTGTTCGGGGCGATCCCGTGACGCGGTTCCGCCTGCTGTTGGTCGCCGCGGTGGCCGTGGTTGCCCTCGTCGTCCTGGTCGTCGGTCCGGCCGCCGTCGCCCCGCTCGCAGGGCTGCTGCTGGGGCTCTGCACCGTCACGGCGCTGCTCGTGCTGCTCCTCGCTCGGACGGACGACGGGCGCCGCTGAACCGGTCGGGCGGGCGGCAGGCTCGGGGCGGTGCGACTGTCATCGTTGCGCGCGCATCAAGCGACAAAACAGTTGTCGAACGACAACCGCTTCGTCGCTCCATGCGCGCGCATTCGGTGCGCGTGCATCAAGCGACAGAACGGCTGTCGAACGACAGCTGCGTTGTCGGAGCATGCGCTCGACAATCCGCCAGCCGAGGCGCCGGTGGTCTCGCCGCGGAGCGACCGCGGCCGCGAACCTCAGGCGTTCGCGACCAACCAGTCCAACTGCGCCGGCGCCACCTGCCGGTCGACCCACACCTGCCGCTCCACCCCGTCCGGCAGCGGAGACCCGGTCGACCCCTGCCACGCGAGCGTCAGGCCGACCCGCCGGAGCACCGCCGAAGAAGCCGGGTTGTTCGTCAGCACCCGCCCGGTGACCGGGACCTCGGGTGCGACGTCGCGCGCCGCGTGCACGGCAGCCAGCGCGGTCTCCGTCGCGTAGCCGTTGCCCCACGCTGCCGGCGCCAAGCGGTAGCCGAGGTTCCACACCCCGCCCGCGGTCATGTCGACACCGCCGACCCCGAGGAACACCCCGTCGGCCAGGGATCGGATGGCCCACGACCCGAGGCCGTGCCGAGCACGCCCGCCGATCTTCCGCTGCACCAGGTCGACCGTGGAGGCCCGGGACACGTGGCGTCCGCTCGGCAGGTGCCCCCAGGTGCGCGCGTCCGAGAACACGGCGTGCACGGCGTCGATGTCCGCCGGGGTGAGCGGTTCGAGCCGGAGGCGATCCGTCCGGATCCCCTGCGCGGGCATCAGCAACTGGTGGACCATGGCCTGATCCTGACCCGCACCGCCGACATCCGGGTGAACGCGTCCCGACTTCCGCGCGACGGTGTCCACTTCGTGCGGAATCCCGCACGCGGGGCAGCCTCCGCCTGCGACGGCACACGAGCGCCACAAGACCGACGCCGCAGCGGCCCGGGAAGCGGCCGAGCGGCGGCCCCGCAACCGTCCGGGCTTCAGTCGAGCAGGAGCGCCGGCTCCTCGATCACCGAGGCCACATCGTGCACGAACCGCGACGCCACGTCGCCGTCCACCACACGGTGGTCGAACGACGCACCGATCGTGGTCACCATGCGCGAGCGGACCTCGCCGTCGACGACCCACGGCTTCGGCTTGATCGTGCCCATCGCGACGATGGCGACCTCGCCCGGGTTGAGGATCGGTGTCCCGGTGTCCATCCCGAACACGCCGATGTTCGTGATCGTCACGGTGCCGTCCGCCATCTGCTGCGGGGTCGTCTTGCCGTCACGGGCCGTCAGCGTGAGCTCCTCGAGTGCCTGCGCGAGCTCGAGCAGCGACATGTCCTGCGCGTCTTTGATGTTCGGCACGATGAGCCCGCGGGGCGTCGCAGCGGCGATGCCGAGGTTCACGAAGTGGTGCACGATGATCTCGCGGTCGGTCCACGTCGAGTTGACCGAGCGGTTGCGGCGGACCGCCCAGATGACGGCCTTCGCGAAGATGAGCAGCGGGGAGACCTTGACCCCGGCGAACGTCGGCGAGGTCTTCAGCCGCTTCACGAACTCCATCGAGCGGGTCGCGTCGACGTCCACGAACAGCGACACGTGCGGTGCGGTGAACGCCGAGGTGGTCATCGCCGTCGCGATCGCCTTGCGGACGCCCTTGACCGGGATCGTCTCGCGGCGGACGTCGCCCCACTCGGGCGTCTCGATGTTCTGGAAGACGCTCGCCTGCTTCGCGTGCCGGATGACGTCGTCGCGCGTGACCTCGCCGGTGAGGCCGGTCGCCACGATGTCGACGAGTTCGACCCCGAGGTCCTTCGCGAGCTTCCGGATCGGCGGCTTCGCGAGCACGGTGACGGCAGCGGTGTGCTTGCGCGCGATGTTGGAACCCTGCGCGGCGACCGCGTCGGCGGTCGAGTCCTCGCCCGGGTCCGAGGAGGCCTCCGCCAGGGCGGCGGTGTCCGCACTGGAGGCACGGCTCGCCTCGGCCGCGAGCGCGGCGGCCCGGCGGGCACCCGGCTTGCGACGGGACGGCGACGAGGTCGCCGAGCCGTACCCGACGAGGACGGCACCAGAGGTCTCGTCGGTGCCCTGCACGGACGCACCGTCGGCGACCGGGGTCGGGGCAGCCGACGCCGGGGCTGGCGCAGGAGCAGCAGCAGCCCGAGCGACCGGAGCGGGCGAGGCTGCCGGGGTCGGGGCAACGACCGGCGCCGGAGCGGCCGGCGCGGCCACCTGGACGGGTGCCGCCTGCACCGGTGCCTGTGCGGCAGCAGGAGCAGCGGGGGCCGGGACGGTGGTCGCGACGTCCGGCGACACGGGGGCGGCGTCCGCGACCGGTGACGCGCCTCCCGCGACCGGCTCGGGCAGGGCGGCGCCCGAGGCGACGGACGCGTCGGACTCGACCCGGATGATCGGGCGGCCCACCTCGACCGTGTCGCCCTCGGACACGAGCAGCCCGGTCACGGTGCCGGAGAACGGCGACGGCAGCTCGACGAGGGACTTCGCGGTCTCGATCTCGACGAGGACCTGGTCGACGGCGATCTCGTCCCCGATCGCGACGCGCCACTGCACGATCTCGGCCTCGGTCAGGCCTTCGCCCACGTCGGGCAGGGGGAATTCGGCGGCGGCCACGGAGGCTCCTTCGACGATCTGGACGGGTGGGTCAGTAGGCGAGGGCGCGGTCGACGGCCTCGAGGACGCGGTCGGCGTCCGGTAGGTGCAGGTGTTCGAGCTTCGCGACCGGGAACGGGATGTCGAACCCGGAGACCCGGAGCGGGGGTGCCTGCAGCGTGTAGAACAGGCGCTCCGCCACGGTCGCGGCGATCTCGCTCCCGACACTCACGAAACCGGATGCCTCCTGTGCGATGACCAGGCGACCCGTCTTCCGCACCGAGGCGAGCAGCGGCTCCCAGTCGATCGGGGAGATCGAGCGGAGGTCGACGACCTCGCAGCTGGTGCCCTCGGTCTCGGCGAGGTCGGCGGCCTGCATGAGCGTCGCCACCATCGCGCCGTGGCCGACGAGGGTGACCTCGGAGCCGGTGCGGGCGACCCGCGTGGTGTGCATCGGCACGTGGCCGTCGACCAGGTCGACCTGGCCCTTCGGCCAGTAGCGGGACTTCGGCTCGAGGAAGACGACCGGGTCCTTGGACGCGATGGCCTCCTGGATCATCCAGTAGGCGTCGTTCGGGGTGCTCGGGCTCACGACGCGGAGGCCCGGCGTGTGCGCGAAGTAGGTCTCCGGGGACTCCTGGTGGTGCTCCACGGCGCCGATGTGGCCGCCGTACGGGATCCGGATCACGACGGGCAACGACATGTGCGCCGGCAGACGGTTCGCCATCTTCGCGAGCTGCGACGTGATCTGGTCGAAGCCGGGCCAGACGAAGCCGTCGAACTGGATCTCGACCACGGGACGGTAGCCACGGAGGGCCAGGCCGATCGCGGTGCCGATGATGCCGGCCTCCGCGAGTGGGGTGTCCCGGACGCGCTCGGGACCGAAGCGGTCCTGCAGGCCCTCGGTGATGCGGAAGACGCCGCCGAGCTGCCCGATGTCCTCGCCCATGAGCAGGACCTTGTCGTCCGCCTGCATCGCCGCGGCGAGTCCGGCGTTGAGCGCCTTGGCCATCGTCAGCGTGGGGGTGGGGTCGCTCGGGACCTCGCCGGCACCGGGGTGGGAGCGAAGCGTGTAGTCGAAGAGCTGCTCGGTGGTGCTCATCAGTGGGAGCCCCCTTCGTATCCGGCCTCGTACTGCTCGAGCCAGGCCTTCTGCTCGGCGACCAGCGGATGCGGCTCGCGGTACACGTTGTCGAACATCAGGTCGATGGACGGCGGCGTCATCGCCACGGTGCGCCGTCGGACGTCGGCGGCGATGTCCTCGCCTTCACGGTCGAACTCGGCGAGCTGCTCGTCGGTGACGCCCTTCGACCGCAGGTAGGCCGCGGACCGGGCGATCGGGTCGCGGTCGACCCACGACGAGAGTTCGTCGTCCCCGCGGTAGCGGCTCGGGTCGTCGGAGCTCGTGTGCGCGCCGATCCGGTACGTGTCGGCCTCGATGAAGGCCGGCCCCTTGCCGCTCCGCGCGTGGTCGGTCGCGACGACCGACGCCGTGTACGAGGCCAGGATGTCGTTGCCGTCGATCAGCACGCTCGGGATGCCGAAGCCCCGCGGCCGGTCCACGAGCGGGGTCGGCGACTGCACCGACACCGGGACCGAGATCGCCCAGTGGTTGTTCTGCAGGAAGAAGACGACGGGCGCCTGGGTCGACGCCGCGAACACGTAGGCCTCGTTCACGTCGCCCTGGCTCGTGGCACCGTCGCCGAAGTAGACGATCGAGCAGGCATCGCGGTCCGGGTCGCCCGTGCCGACGTCGCCGTCGAGCTTCTGGCCGAGCGCGTACCCGGTGGCGTGCAGCGTCTGCGAGCCGATCACGAGGGTCGAGATGTGGGTGTTGCCGCGCTCGTCCGGGTCCCAGCCACCGTGGGTCTGCCCGCGGTACATCGCGATGATCTCCATCGGCTCGACCCCGCGGTGGGTGGTCACGGCGTGCTCGCGGTACGAGGGGAACACGTGGTCCTGGGCCCGGAGCGCGAACACCGATCCGACCTGTGCTGCCTCTTGCCCGTGGCTCGGGACCCAGAGGCCGAGCTGACCGGTGCGCTGGAGGTTGTGGCCGGCGTGGTCGAACCGACGGGTGAGCACCATGCGGCGGTGCATCGCCAGCAGGGTCTCGTCCGGGATCGCTCGCGCAGCGGCGGCGAACTCGGCGTTCTCGTCGGTCTCCACGAACCGGCCCTCGGGGTCGAGGATCCGGACGGTGGTCGTCGCGGGAGCCGCGGCGCGGAATGACATGCGGGCCAGCGTAGCGGCAGCCGCTAGGCGGTCGCCTGGAGGTCCCCCACAAGCGACCGAGCCGTTTCGAGGAGCGTTTCCACAGCCTCGTGCTCGCCGATCGAGATACGGATCCCCTCCGGCGCGAAGGCCCGGACGATGATGCCCGCACGCTCGAACGCCTCGGCCGCGACCGCCGTGCCGTCACCGGTCGGGAGCCACACGAAGTTGCCCTGCGCGTCCGGCACGGCCCACCCCTGTGCCCGCAGGGCGGCCACGATGTGGTCGCGCTGCTCGGCGAGCTCGGCGACGCGGGCGAGCAGTTCGCCTTCGCGCTCGAGGCTCGCGAGCGCGGCCGCCTGGCCCTGCGCCGTCACCGACAGCGGGATGGCGCAGGCACGTACGGCGTCGAGCACGTACGCCGGACCGAGGGCGTACCCGACGCGCAAGCCCGCGAGCCCGTACGCCTTGGAGAAGGTACGGAGCACGACGAGGTTCGGGTACCGCTCGAGCAGCGCCGGGCCGCGGACCGCGGCGGGGTCGGTCACGAACTCGGCGTAGGCCTCGTCGAGCACCACCAGGACGTGCTGCGGGACGGCGGCCATGAACTGCTCGAACTCCGGACCGGTGACGATCGGACCGGTCGGGTTGTTCGGCGTGCAGACGATGACCATGCGGGTCCGCTCGGTGACGGCGGCGGCCATCGCGTCGAGGTCGTGCCCGCCGTCGGGGCGGTTCGGCACCTGCACGCTCGTGGCGCCGGCGACCGTCACGACGCCCGGGTAGGCCTCGAAGGAGCGCCAGGCGTAGACGATCTCGTCCCCGGGGCCGGATGTGGCCTTCGCGAGCTCGTGCAGGATCGCCACGCTGCCGGGCGCGACGTGGACCTCGTCGACGGTGGTGCCGAAGCGGTTCGCCAGGACGGCGCGCACGGCCAGCGCGGTGGCGTCCGGGTACCGGTTGAACGCCGTCTGCGCGTGCACGGCCTCGATCACGCCGGGGAGCGGCGGGAAGGGGTTCTCGTTGCTGGAGAGCTTGAAGGCGTCCGCGGCGGCCTGCCGCCCCTGCTTGTACGCGGGCAGGACAGCGATCTCGGGCCGGATGTGCACACGCTCGTCAGTCACCCGCCCAGGGTACCGGCACCGGTCCGGCCCGCCACGGGCATCATGGGGGCATGCGATTCCTCGTCCGCCTCGTCGTCAACGCCCTCGCGCTCTGGCTCACCACGCTCATCGTGAGCGGCGTGCACGTCACGCCGTTCGGGGATGGCGGGCCCGTCGCGTCCGTCCTCACCTTCCTGCTGGTGGCGTTCGTGTTCGGACTCGTGAACGCGGTGATCGGCACGGTCATCCGGATCGTGGCGTTCCCGATCTACATCCTCACGCTCGGGCTCGTCTCGTTCATCGTCAACGCGATCTTGCTGCTCATCGTCGCCGGGATCTCGGACGCGTTCGGCTTCGGGTTGCGGGTCGACTCCTTCGGCTGGGGCATCGTCGGTGCCTTCGTGCTCGCCGTCTGCGCCTGGCTGATCGGCCTGTTCGCCCGCCCGGTCCTGCGGCGGCAGCGCGCCTGAGCCGCTGGGGCGCGGGCGGCAGCGCGCCTGAGCCGCTGAGGCGCGGGCGGCGGCGCGCCGCAGCCGCAGGGGCGCCCTGGAGGGCGACCACCTGCTGGCCGTGAGGCGTCGTCGGGCGCCGCTCCGAGCCTCCAGGCCGGCCCGGCGGGACGAGACCACCGCGACCACCGTCGCGCGCGCGACCGCGCTGCGACATGATGAGGACATGCCCATGGACGCCGACGCCCTGTTCCGCGTCTCGTTCGTCTGCAGCGGCAACATCTGCCGGTCCCCGATGGCCGGCATCGTCTTCGCGCAGATCGCTGCGGAGGCGGGCCTCGCCGACCGCTTCCAGGTCGAGTCCGCCGGGACCGGCGACTGGCACGTCGGCGAGCCGGCCGACGAACGCACGATCGCAGCCCTCGCAGCACGCGGATACGATGGGAGCAGGCATCGCGCCCGTCAGTTCGACCCGGACCGGTTCCCGGACCTCGATCTGGTGGTCGCACTCGACCGCTCCCACGAACGCATCCTGCGCTCGTGGGCCCCGACCATGGACGACGCCGCCAAGGTGACGCTCCTGTTGCGGTACGACGACGCCTGGCCCCAGCAGACCGACGTCCCGGACCCGTACTACGCGGACCGGCACGAGTTCGACCGAGTGCTCTCGACCGTCGAACGGGCCTGCCGGGCGCTCTTCCGACAGCTCGAGCCGGCCGTCCGTCAGGGAGCCCCATGACCCCCCTTCCCCCGCAGCCGATCAGCCCGCTCGACGGGCGCTACTACCCGATCGTGCACACGGTGGGTGAGCACCTCTCCGAGGCCGGGCTCAACCGCGCGCGCATCGTCGTCGAGGTCGAGTGGCTGGTCTTCCTGACCGACCACGCGATGTTCACCACCTCCCCGCTGAGCGTCGACGACAAGGCGGCACTGCGCCGGGTCGTCGAGACGTTCGGCCAGGAGCAGATCGCCGAACTCGCCGAGATCGAGGCGACGACCCGCCACGACGTCAAGGCCGTCGAGTACTTCGTCCGCCGTCGGCTGAGCGAGCTGGGACTCGACGCGATCGCCGAGCTGACCCACTTCGCCGCGACCAGCGAGGACGTGAACAACCTCTCCTACGCGCTCACCGTGCGGGACACCGTCGACCAGGTCTGGCTGCCGGCGTTCCGCGCCGTCGTCGCCCGCCTCCGCGAGCTCGCGCTCGACCTGCGGGCCGTGCCGATGCTGTCGCACACCCACGGGCAGCCCGCGACCCCGTCGACGCTCGGCAAGGAGCTCGCCGTGGTCGTCTACCGGCTCGAGCGCGTCCTGGCGCAGATCGAGGGCAGCGAGTACCTCGGCAAGTTCTCCGGCGCGACCGGCACGTTCTCGGCGCACCTGGCCGCCGACCCCGAGGCCGACTGGCCGGCACTGTCGCGCGAGTTCGTCGAGGGCCTCGGCCTGACGTGGAACCCGCTGACCACCCAGATCGAGTCGCACGACTGGCAGGCGGAGCTCTACGACCGCGTCCGGCACGCCAACCGGATCCTGCACAACCTGGCGACCGACGTGTGGACCTACATCTCGATGGGGTACTTCACGCAGATCCCGGTCGCCGGTGCCACCGGGTCGTCGACCATGCCGCACAAGATCAACCCGATCCGGTTCGAGAACGCCGAGGCGAACCTCGAGATCTCGTCAGCGCTGTTCTCCACGCTGTCCGAGACGCTCGTCACCTCCCGTCTGCAGCGGGACCTCACCGACTCCACCACGCAGCGGAACATCGGCGTCGCGTTCGGGCACTCGCTGCTCGCGCTCGACAACCTCCGGCGTGGGCTGAGCGAGATCGCCGTGAACGAGGTCCGGCTGGCCGAGGACCTCGACCGCAACTGGGAGGTGCTGGCCGAGGCGATCCAGACGGTGATCCGGGCCGAGGTCACCGCCGGGCAGTCCGACATCGAGGACCCGTACGCGATGCTCAAGGAGCTCACGCGGGGCAAGCGCATCGGTCAGGAGGACCTGATCGCCTTCGTGAACGGGCTCGACATCTCGTCGGGGGCGAAGGCGCGGCTGACGAACCTGACGCCGGCGACGTACACGGGGCTGGCGGACGAGTTGGTCGACCACCTGGACGTCTGAGGACGGCGGGGCGGGGGCCCGGCCGCCGGGCCGCCGGGTCGCCCGGACGCAGGTCGCCCGGCTCCGGCGCCGCCCGGCCGAGACGCCGCCGTCTGCGTGTGACGCCGCCGCATCCTCGAGACGCCGCGGGTTCTGACGGCGTCTCGCGGCTGGAGGGGCGTCTCGAGGAGACGCGCGCGTCTCACCACCGCGCGCATCTCGCAGGGACGGCGCGTCTCGCGGCCAGCGGGGCGTCTCGAGGAGACGCGCCACAAACCGGCCCGTCAGCCCCGCCGCTGCCGCCGCTCCGCCACGATCCCCGCGAGCGCCCCACGCAGGTGCGGGTGACGGAACTCGTACCCGGCCTCCGTCAAGCGCGTCGGGACGACCCACCGGCTCTTCAACACGAGCTCGGTCTCGGTGCGGATCACGAACGACCCGAGTTCGAGCATCCAGCGCCACGTCGGCAGCCCGAAACGACGACCCACCGCGTCACGGAGGGTGGCCATCACCGTCCGGTTGTCCGACGGGTTCGGACTCGAGACGTTGATCGGACCGTCGAGCTCGGGGTGGTCGCGGACGAACCGGATCGAGCCGAGGACGTCCTCGATGTGCACCCAGCTGAACTTCTGCCGCCCGTGCGTGTGCCGGTCGTGGTGGTAGGTCCCGGCGCGCAGGCGGGAGCGGGTCGGGAACCACGGGCCGTCGTACTGCGGACCGCCGAGCCCGGCCTGCGCCAGCCGCAGCAGGGGCACGAGCGCGCTGCCGTCCCCGAAGACGATCGCCATGCGGAGCGCGACGCGTCGGGTCCCCGGCAGCTCGACGCTGTCGAGGGCGTCCTCCCACGCCTTCGCGACCGACACCGAGAACCCCTCGCCGAGCTCGCCGGTCGCCTCGTCCTGCGGGCGGTCGTCGGCGTGCCGGTAGATCGTCGCGGTCGACGCGTTCACCCACAGCGGCGGCGGGTGCTCGCTCGACCGGATCGCCTCGGCGAGCTCGAGCGTGGTGTCCACCCGGGAGCGGATGATCTCGGCCCGGTTCCGTCGCCCGTAGCGGCAGTCCACGCTCTTCCCCGCCATGTTCACCACCATGGCGGCGCCGTCGACGAGCTCGCGGATGCGCAGGGTGTTGCCCCACACCGCGTCGCCCGCCCGGCCGACGGTGACGACCTGGTACCCCTCGTCCGCGAAGGCGTCCCGCAGGTACCTCCCGACGAAGCCGCTCGCTCCCGCGATCACGACACGCTGCTGTTCGTCCATCAACGATCCCCCTCCGGACCGGTCTCCGGCACGATGCCGTACCGGAACGCTCCCTCGTACCGGTACAGCGTGCCGATGACCGGCGCCGTGAGCACCAGTGACACGCGCTGCCGGTCCGCTTCGTCATCGAATCGTTCCACGAGCGTCACCCGCGGGGACAGGGCAGTCGGGAGGCGCCACCCCCGACCCAGGGCACGGAACCACAAGCGCGTGGAGACCAGGCGCAGGGCGCCGTCGGTCACCTCGATCCGCAGGAGGGCGCTGACGCGCCCGTGGTGGCCGAGGTGGTCCACGAGCCCCTCGGGTTCGGCGGTGATCGCGTCGACCATCGTGCGGTCGCCCGTGCGGAACCGGAACGTGCGCTGGGCCCGGACCGCGACCCTCCCGGCGGTGTGACTCGGCCGGTTCTCGACCGTGAACGGCACGTCACGCTCCCAGACCGGGAACATCACGGCATCGCGGGCGAACCACGCGAGGACCGGCCACAGCCACCGCCGGGGCGTGCCCACGACGGCGAAGACGCCCTCGCCGCGCCCCACGTGTCCGGGAGGGATCGGCCCGAAGTAGGCGCGGAGCCGCGGGTGCAGACCGGCCAGGCCCTCGGGCGACGTGCTCAGCTCGTACGGCGACCGGGTCACGTGACGATCCTGGCACGTCGTCAGTGCGGGTCCCTACGATGTTGCCCATGGGTCACGATCACGGCGGTGGACACGCGCACGGGCACGCGTCCGAGCGCGCGCTGCTGGTGGCGTTCTGCATCTCGGCGGGCATCCTGCTGGCCGAGGTGATCGGTGCCGTCGTGACCGGGTCCCTCGCGCTCCTGGTCGACGCCGGACACATGGTCGTGGACACCGGTGGCCTGGGGATCGGGCTCGTCGCGACGCGGCTCGCACGCCGCAGTCCGACGGCGCAGCGGACCTGGGGCTACCAGCGTGCCGAGGTCCTCGGCGCGACGGCGCAGGCGGCGATCCTGCTCGCGGTCGGGGTCTACGTGATCATCTCCGCCGTGCAGCGCCTGTTCGTCCCGGCCGAGATCCACGCCGGTCCGCTGCTCGTGTTCGGCGCCATCGGGCTCGTCGGCAACGTGGTGGCCTACGCGGTGCTGTTCCGTGCCTCCGGCGAGTCCTTCACGTCGCGCGCTGCACGGCTCGAGGTCCTCAACGACACCCTGGGATCGGTGGCCGTCATCGCCGCTGCGATCGTGCTCGACCTGACCGGGTGGCAGCGGGCGGACTCGCTCGCGGCGATCCTGATCGGGCTCCTCATCCTGCCGCGGGCGATCCGGCTCCTGCGCGAGACCGCGAACGTGCTGCTCGAGTCGACGCCCCCGGGACTCGACCTCGACGCGGTGCGTGGTCACATCCTGGAGCTCGACCACGTCATCGCGGTGCACGACCTGCACGCCACCCTGGTCGCCACCGGCGTGCCGAACCTGACCGCGCACGTGGTGGTGGACGACCACTGCTTCTCGACGGCGCACGCTCCGCGGATCCTCGACGAGCTGCAGCAGTGCGTCGCGGAGCACTTCGACGTCCCGGTGGAGCACTCGACGTTCCAGCTCGAGCCCGCGTCCCACCAGCGCCACGAGCACGAGGTCCACGCCTAGCGCCACCCGAGCGCTGCACCCCGGCGTGCCCCGGGGTGCCCCCGCACGCTGTGTGGCGCCGCGCCCCCGCGTGCCCCCGCGTGCCCCCGCACAACATGTCCGCGCATCCTCCGACGCCACACGAGTCGATCGCGTGGCGCGTGGTCGGAACATGCACACGCAGCAAATGCGTGTGCAACAGCCGACAAAGCACGAGTCGAACGACTCGTGCTTTGTCGGAGCATGCACACGCATGCTCGCCAGCGCCAGCGCCAGCACCCCGGAGCGACTACGCGCGCGCCGCCAACCGCGTCCCGGCGAAGACGGCCAGGACGATGACGAACACCACGTAGGCGAGCAGGACGGGGAGCGTCGGCACCACGAGCAACGCTGCGCCGACCGCGACGACCGGCACGGTGAGCCCGGCGTACGCGATCAGGAACGTCGCCGCGAGGACGCCACCCCGCTCCTCCGGCCCGACGAGTGCCCCGGCGCTGGCGATGCTCGCCCGGAACAGCAGCCCGACCCCCGCGCCGGCGATCACACCGCCACCGATGAACCCGGCGACCTGCAGCACGATCGCCGCGACGGCCAGGACCACCAGGCCTCCGACGAGCAGCACCAGGCCGAGTCGGATCTGGGTCCGCTGAGCCAGGCGGGCGAAGACGACCTGCGAGACCGCGCTCGCGGCGAAGACACCGAACGTCGTCGCTCCGGCGGCGAGTCGGTCCGTCACGTGGAACGTGGTGCCGAGGAAGCTCGGCGCGACCGACGTGAAGAGCCCCTGCACGGCGAGGGCAGCGAACGCCGCGGTGCCCGCTGCCCAGAACGCGGCACCCTTGCCCTCCGGGGCCTGCATCCGCTGCGGTCGGTAGGCGACCGGCGTCTCGGGACGGCCGACGGTCTCGGGCGCGGCGAGCACGACCACGAAGGCCACCGCCAGCGCCACCACGAAGACGACGTACGGCACCATGAGCGGCTGCCCGACGAACTCGGCGAGGCCACCACCGACGAGCGCTCCGAGGGAGAGCCCCCCGAGGTTCACGACGCCGGCCGCGACGCTGGCACCCTTGGCCGACGCCTCCGAACCCGTGGCGCGGACCCGGAGTTCACCGAGGTGCGCGGTCGCGGTGGCGGTGAGGGTCCCGACGCCGAGCCCGGTGACCAGGCGCGCGACGATCAGCCCGGAGACGTCGTTCCAGAGCAGGAAGAGCACGGCCGCGACGAGCTCCAGCGCGATGGACACGAGGATGAGCGGCTTCCGACCGTGCACGTCGCTCAGGTGTCCGGCAAGGTACAGCGACCCGACGACGCCCACGCCGTACGCGGCGAAGATGACGGTCGTCGTGAAGGTCGGGAACCCGTCGCGCGCCTGGTAGATGACGTAGAGCGGGGCGGGGACGGTCGCGAAGGCCATCACCGCGGTGAACGCGAACGCGACGGCCCAGAAGCCGGCGTTGTGCCGACGGCGGGAGTGCGCGCGGCGACCACGGGGTGCGGGGACCCGGTCGGTACGGCGGTCGCGGCCCTGACCGGACTCGGCGGCCGCGGGGGATTCGGTGACGGTGGACATGCTCCGATGGTGGCTCGGATCCGTCATCGAGTCCAACGGATGCTCTTGATGGCGGGCATCGATCGCGTCGATACTGGTGGCATGGAGACCCGGCTGCTGGAACAATTCGTCACCGTCGCGGCGGAGGGCAGCGTCACCCGCGCCGCCGAGCGACTCTGGGCAGCGCAGTCCACCGTGTCCGCCGGCATCGCGAGTCTCGAGCGCTCGTTCGGCGTGCGGTTGTTCGACCGGACCGGCCGCCACCTCGTCCTCACCACCGCCGGCGAGGACCTGCTCCCCCACGCCCGAGCCGTCCTGGAGTCACTCGACCGGATGCGCGACCTCGCGACCGCCGACGACGCGGACCTGCGGGGCCGGGTCCGGCTCGGGATCTTCACGAGCATGGACATCGTCGACCTGACCGGGGTGCTCCGGGGGTTCCGGCAGCGACACCCGCTGGTGGCGGTCGAGCTGATGACCTCGCCATCGGGGACCACGGGGCTCGTGCAGGACCTCGCGAGCGGTCGGCTCGACCTCGCCTACACTGGCCTGCCGGCGGTCCCGGCGGGCATCGTCGTGGAACCGCTCCGCGTGATGCCGTTCCGGGTGTTCCTCGCGGCCGACCACACGCTCGCCGCACGCTCGTCGGTGTCGCTCCGCGAACTCGCGGACGAACCGTTCATCGACACCGCACACGGCTTCGGCAACCGGATCATCCTGGACGCCGTCCTGGAGCGTCTCGGCATCCGACGGCGGATCGTCGCGGAGATGAACGACATGCCCGCGGTGATCCGGTTCGCATCCGCCGGGTTGGGCGTCGGGGTTGTGCCGGACTCCGGCGTGCGGCACGACGGCGCGGTGCTCGAGCTGCAGGACGAGGTGGAGCCGCTCCGGATCGGCCTCGCGATGCGAACGTCCCCGGAACCGAACCGCGCCACCCGCGCGCTGGCTCGCGACATCGTCGCGGCTCGCGTCGGCTGAGTCCCACCGACGGACTGGAGGCGCGGGTGGTCCCCGCCACGCGCCTCCAGGCCGTCAGTCCCCCCAGATCTCCCCGACGACCGCAGCCAGGAGCCCGTCCGTCGGGAAGTCGGTCTGGTAGATCTTGATGGTCACGCCGTCGCGCTCGAAGGTCGTCGCCGTGACCGCGGGGCCCTGGGCGCCCGAGCCGGTGCTCTGGCACACCCGGCCGCCGAGACGGTCCTGGCACGTGCCGCCAGGTGGGTCCTGGGACGTGCCGCCGAGGCGGCCGTCCGTTTCCTGGGCCATGCCGGGCGCGAGGTCGGCGGTGCGCCCGACCTGGAGCACGAGGTTGGCCTGGACGCCCTCGTTCTGCCACGTGCACAACAGCGATTCGTGCTCGCCGCGCAGCCCCTGGATGCGGTCGTTGCCGTCGGGATGGCGTGAGAGCCCGGGCGAGAGGATCTGTTCGCTCAGCGCGGCCGCTCCGAAGAACCGGAGGTAGTCCGGTTGTGGCACGAGGAAGTAGCACTCACCGGGGATCCGGACGTCCGCCCGAGGAGCCGCGGTCGGGGTTCCCGTCGGCGACGGCGACGGGGTCGGGGTCGGACGCGGGGTGGGTGTCGCGGTGATCGGCGCCGAGATCGGCGTTGTGGCCGACGGCGGCGTCTTCGGCTCCTGCGTGACGGCGGGAGCGGCGACGGGCTGGTCACGGTGCGCGAGCGTCAACGCGACGGCGCCGGTCGCGGTGCCGAGCGCGAGGAGCCCGACGACCGTGATGACGATGCCGGTGTGCGGGGTGCGTCGCTTGGGTCGTGGGGTGGCTCGCTCGAGGACGTTCTGCTTCATCGAGACGAGCATGCGGTGCAGGTCGTCTCCCTCGGGGGGTTCAGTGTTCATCGTGCGTCACCGCCTTCTTGAGTCGTCGGCGGGACCGGGAGACCCGCTGCGTGACCGCGCCGACGCTCAACCCGAGCAGCTGCGCGGCCTCCGCGTAGGAGTACCCCTGCAGCAGGCACAGTTCGCAGATCCGCCGGTCCGTGTCGGGCAGCGCCGCGATCTCGGCGCGCACCCACCGCAACTGCTCCGCGGCGTCGGTGTGGTCGCCGGGTGCGGGGACCTGGTCGGGGAGCTCGTCGCCGGCGTGCTTGGTGTTGCGGCGGGCGAGGTTCTTGGCGTGGTTGCGGCACACGACCAGCAGCCACGGCAGCAGCATCCCGGTCGGCAGCTGCAGGCCGTCGGCTTTCTGCCACAGGGTCAGCATCGTGTCCTGGACGAGTTCCTCGACGTCCTGCCGCGACCCCGCGATCGCCCACGCGTACCGCGTCAGCGTCGGCGCGAACCGATCGAACGCCGACGCCAACGCAACACGATCGCCCATGGCGAGTCGGCGGATCAGGCCTGCGTCGTCCGTGCCGGGGTCGGTCTCCACGCCCACATCCCACCTCCCTTCACCCCAGAGGTGTCGGAGGGCGCGCGATCATGACAGGACCGTGCCCGATTCGTGATCCCGGGCGTGTCGGTCGTGGCCGTGGAGTCGACCGGGATCAGTCCTGCAGCAGGTGCGCGATCCCGTCGACGGAGCGTCGTGCGGCGCTCGACGTGGACAGGAACCCGACCGCCACGATGCCCAGACCGATCCCGACGACGATCCACCACATCGGGTGGGTGGCCACACCGAACCCGGCACCGACCGTCGCGACCGCGCTCGCCCCGGTGACCGTTCCGGCGAGGGCGACGCCGAGCGAGACCCCGGTCTGGCGGCTCGTGGACGCGACGGCAGCTGCCGACCCCGACTGAGCACGGGGCATCCCCGAGACGGCGGTGTTCGTGATCGGCGCGTTGACCATCCCGAACCCGAAGCCGAACAGCGTGAAGGCGATGACGAGCACCCACATCGGGGTGTGGGCGTCGATGGTCGTCAGGACCGCGCCCGCTGCAGCGACCCCGAAGCCCGCCAGCACGAGGGGGACGCGCGTGCCGATCGAGCCGACGAGCCGGCCGGAGATCAGCGACACGATCATCGTCGCGACGGCCGCGGGGAGCGTCCAGAGGCCCGCCTCGAACGGCGACATGCCCCGGACCTCTTGGAGGTAGAGCGCACCGAGGAACAGGAACGCGCCGTTCGCGCCGAACGCCGCGATCGCGGTGACGACCGCGGACGAGAACGGGATGCTGCGGAAGAACCGCACGTCGATGAGGGGCTCTGCCCGACGACGCTCGACGAGCACCAGGGTGACGAGGGCGGCCGCTGCGACCACGAACAGGCCCAGTGTCGCCGGTGACGTCCAACCGAGTCGGGGTCCCTCGATGAGTCCACCCACCAGCGTGGCGAGCAGCACGATCACGAGCACCTGACCGACGGGGTCCAGGCGCCGCGGCTTGGGCGACTTCGACTCCGGGACGAACAGGAACGTGAGCACGATCGCGGCGAGGCCGATCGGCACGTTGATCCAGAAGATCGCGCGCCAGCCCACCGAGTCGGTCAGGGCGCCCCCGACGAGCGGGCCGAGGCCCATCGAGACACCGACGACCGCCCCCCAGATGCCGACGGCACGGGCGCGTTCCTTGGCGTCGTCGAACGTGGCGGTGATGATCGACATCGCGACCGGGTTCATCATCGATCCCCCGACGGCCTGCACCATCCGGTACACGACGAGCCAGCCGACGCTCGGCGCGATCGAGCACAGGAGCGACCCGACGGTGAAGAGCGCCAACCCGATCTGGAACGTCGTGCGGCGGCCGATGCGGTCAGCGGTGGAACCGGACAGGAGCAGCAGGCTCGCGAGCACCAGGGTGTAGGCGTCGATCGTCCACTGCAGCCCGGAGATGGTGCTGTGGAGTTCCCGTCCGATCGACGGCAGCGCGACGTTCACCACGGTCGCGTCCATCGAGACGATGAACAGGCTCATGCAGCAGATCGCGAGGATCAGGAAGCGGTGCCGGTACCGGTTCGGCAGGTCCGGGTCGCCCTGGAACGGTCGGCGGGTCGGCAGCGTGCGGACGCTGCGCTCAGTGGAAGTCGTCGCCGTCTCCTTCACCCGGGGTCTTGTGACCGCCGAGCATGTCGTTGTCGTCCTGGTCGCTGGTGGATGCCAGTTGGAGCATCGCCAGGACGACCACGACGACGATGAACGCGATCCCGAGGAAGATCACGGCGAGCTGGAACTCCCGCGTTGACATGAGGACGACGAGCCCGGTGAACACCGCGACGATCGCGGAGATCCCGAGGAGTTCGACCGGCCGCAGGCGGTCGCGACGACTGGGGGTGGTCATGCGTGTGGAGCTCCGTCCGGGGCGGTGGCGGCCGGAGCGGCCGTGCCCCACTTGTGCGAGAGGCCGGCGATCACGTGGAAGACCGCGGTGATGGCGAGGTAGGCGCCGAGCAGGCCGACGAGGACGATCGACGCGTCGAGGACCCCGGAGACGCGCTCGACGCCGCCGAGCTGCTTGGAGTAGTCGGGCGGCGTGACGAGGAACGCGACCGCGAGCAGCAGCGTGAGCCCCCCGACGGTCACCCAGTCGCGGGCGAACGGTGAACGACCACGAGCGCGGAGGCCCTGCGTCAGCTCGAGGGCGCCCGACAGGACGGCGAAGGCGACGACCACCGCGATGAAGGCGGGGAGTCCGTGCCCGTTCAACGCGATCCCGGCGACACCCGCGAGCAGGACGATCACCGCCTGCAGCGTCGTGGTGCGTCGCGACCGCACGTCGCCCGGGAGCCGGCCGCCGGCCAGGAGCAGCACGATCCCCTCGACCACCGCGAAGACGCCGAACAACAGCAGCCCGTAGCCGGCGGCGTGGTTGCTGGAGAAGGTGATGACGAGCGCGATGACCGCGGCGGGGACAGCCCGGAGGATGGGGACCGGCCAGTACCGCGCGCGCTGGGTGGCGTCGTCCACGGTGTCGGACACGGGACCTCTTTCGGGCGATCGGATCGTTCCTCGATCCTACCGCCGGCCACGTGGGCGCCCGACCGCGGGCCCGGGCACCCGCGCTGAGGATGCTCGAACCCGCGGTCGGTGGACGTCACTCGCCAGCGGTGGGCCGACCGGGGGCGTGCTCGGGGTCGACTGCGCTCCGCCCTCGGGCGCGTGCCACCCACCAGCAGGTCCCGCCCGCAGCGAGGAGGACCTCACCGAGCGCCCCGGCGGTGCCGAGTCCGCCCGCGCCCGTGTACGCGAGTGCCCCGCCGCGGTGGCCTGCGGCGGGGGCTCCGCCGGCCGAGCCGTCACGGTCCGCGGCTCCGCCACTCGTCGGACCACCGGAACCGTCCGCCGCGCCGCCGTCTCCGCGCCCGCCGGTGTCGGGTCCGCCGTCGCCGGGTCCGCCGCCGTTCCCGGCGCCACCGTCACCAGGACCGCCCCCGTTGCCGCCGCCGCCGCCGTCACCGTCTCCACCGCCACCGCCGCCGTTGCCGCCGTCACCGGGCCCGCCGTCGCCCGGCCCACCGTCACCCGGCGTCACCACGATGGACACCCCCGGCGAGGGATCGCCCCCGTCCGGGTCGGTGGGCGACGTGGCGGTCGCCACGTTCACGACGTCCGACCCGTCCCCCCGGTACCCGGCATCGAGCACGGCCCGGATGTGGAAGTCGACGGACGCTCCGGGTGCGAGCGCGGCTCCCGATCGGCAGGTGACCCGCTGGCCGTCGGCCGTGCACCCGTCGTCGGACCCCGCGAAGTGGACGGCGGCGGGCAGGTCGTCGACCGCTCCGACGTCCTGCGCCGTGCCGGGTCCGCGGTTCCGGGCGGTCACGAGGTACTCGACGGTGTCACCCGGGCTGATCCCCGACGCCGGCGACACCGACTTCTCGGTCTCGAGCTGCGCGGCGGTCGTCACGAGCGTCGTCGCCTCGGATCGGTTGTCGTCCTCGTCCGTGTCCGCCAGGGTCGGCTCGGGCTCGATGGTCGCCACGCTCGTCAGGTCCCCGGTGGCCGACGGGTCGACGGTGCCGTGCACCGTGACGGTCGCGTGCGTCCCCCGCGGCAGGCCGAGGTCCGTCGCGACGTCCCCGGTCCCGGCGTCGGTCGCGCAGCTCGCACCGTCGGCGCCGACGCACGTCCAGGTGACGTCGTGCAGGGCCTCGGGGACGTCGACGGTCAGCGGGCTGGGCGCGGAGTCGTTGATCCCGCTGTTCCGAGCGGTGACGGAGTACTCCAGGGGGCCACCCGCGACGACCGCGGGCGGGAGCTGCTGGTCCACGGCGAGGTCCGCGGGTTTCCAGACGCGGAGGTCGTCGACCTCGTGCACGTCGAAGTGGCTGCCGGTCGCCGCCGCGAACCCGAGCCGCAGCGTGGATGGCAACGGGGCCTGTCCGTCGCCGTGCAGCGGGACGGCGTCGAGCACGGTGCGGAGCGCTCCCCCGGCTTCCATCCGGACGGTGAGGGCGAGCTGGCCGTCGTCGCCGGGCAGCAGCGTGACCCGGACCTTCCGTGGGGTGCGGCCCTGGGTGACGACGGACCCCGGGGCCCGGGCGCCCGTGACGTACCGGTAGCCGGTCGTGCCGTCACCCGACCCGCGGATGACGACGAACTCGGGCTGCGGACCAGGGCCCGAGCCGTTGATGGGCTGGGAGAAGTTGCCGTACTGGTCGAACGCGACCGCGGCGAACCCGGACGGCACACCGGGCAGGTCGCACGGCCCTTCACCCTGCGTGGCCTCCGGCTTGCAGGCGTACCCGAGCCCCGCACCGATCGCGCCGACACCGGCTGTGCGGCGCCGTCGGCCAGGTAGAGCAGGAGTCCGTCCGCGCCCGGATCGGCCTTGTCGGTCCACATCGAGTACGTGAACTCGATCTCGAGCCCGAGGGTGGACGGGAACGTGTCGTTCGTGGACCACGACCCCGCCTGCCTCGTCACGTCGTCGGTCAGGCGGAGCCGTCCGTCCTGGATGCGGGCGGTCCCGCTCAGGGTGCCGCCGGCCGCGGTGGCGAAGTCGTTCGAGTAGGGGAAGTCGAGCGTGGCCGCGGTCGAGGTCGACGGGGCGATCGCGGGCGCGGCGAGCACGCCGAGTGCGACGAGGACCGCGCCGACGGCGGTCGACCGCCGGAGGAATCGTGATCGGACCGCTCGCGGTGGATGCGTTGGAGTGGTGGTATCTGTCATGCCACGATCGTCGCGGCCGCATCACGTCACCGCGCCGGCACGGGAGCGATCTGTGGAACGCGACGACGGGCCTCCAGGCTGTGGAGGGATGACCGAGGATGCCGAGCCCACAACGCCGCCCCGGCGGTCTGGCGTCAGCCCAACCAGACCGTGGTCTCCCCCGGCAGCACCCCGTCCCCGACCGGCCCCGACGCCACGAGCACACGGCCGTCCGGCAGCGGCACCGGGTCGACGCCGAAGTTCGTGACCGACCGCCAGCCGTCGTGCCGGCGGAACGCGACGACCTCGGCGCCGGCGTCGATCCAGGCGAGCTCCTCACCGTGCTGCAACCCACGCCGCGCTGCGAGCGCCGCCCGGTACAGCTCGAGCGTCGACGCCGGGTCGCCGTCCTCCGCCTCCACGGAGCAGGCTCCGAAGTCGGACGGCTGCGCCATCTGCGGCACAGACTCACCGAACCCGAAGGACGGTCCGGAGGTGGTCCACGGGATCGGCACACGGCACCCGTCGCGTCCCTTCACCGTGTGGCCCGACCGGATCCACTTCGGGTCCTGCAGCTGGTCCAGCGGGATCGCGGCGGCCTCGTGCAGGCCGAGTTCCTCTCCCTGGTAGACGTAGGTCGATCCCGGCAGCGCGAGCAGCAGCAGCGTGGCGGCGCGCGCACGGCGGAGTCCTTGCGCACGATCGAGCGGCGGGTTCGTGCCCTCGGACAGCAGCCAGGCATCCAGGTCGATGCCCGACGGCAGGCCGTACCGGGAGGCGTGCCGGACGACGTCGTGGTTCGAGAGCACCCACGTGCTCGACGCCCCGGACTGCTCGGCCATCGCGAGGTTCTGCTCGATGAGGGTCCGGAACACCGACGGGTCGAACGGCGCCTCGAGCAGGTCGAAGTTGAACGCCTGACCGAGCTCGGTCGGGCGGGCGTACAGGACACGGCGCGGCGCGGGCGTCCACGCCTCGGCGATCGCGGCCCGGGGCGGGTCGTACTCGTCCAGGACGTCCCGCCAGGTGGCGAAGATCGTGTGGACCTCGTCGCGGTCGTAGAGCGGGTCCGAACCGTCGAGGGGCAGCGCCTGCTCGTTCGACGGACGGTACGGCTGGCGCAGGTCCTTCGCCAGCCCGTGCGCGACGTCGACCCGGAAGCCGTCCACCCCGCGGTCCGACCAGAAGCGCAGGGTGTCCTCGAAGTCGGCGCGGACCTCCGGGTTCTCCCAGTCGAGGTCCGGCTGCTCGGGGGCGAACAGGTGCAGGTACCACTGCCCGTCCGGCACCCGCGTCCAGGCGCTGCCGCCGAAGTTCGACACCCAGTCGCTCGGTGGCAGCGTGCCGTCCTCGCCCGCACCGTCGCGGAACACGTAGCGGGCACGCTCCGGCGAACCGGGTGCCGCGGCGAGCGCCGCACGGAACCAGGCGTGCTGGTCGGAGGTGTGGTTCGGCACGATGTCGACGATCACGCGCATGTCGTGGTCGTGCGCCGCGTGCACGAGGTCGTCCAGGTCGTCGAGGGACCCGAGGCGCGGGTCGACGTCGCGGTAGTCGGCGACGTCGTAGCCGCCGTCGGCGAGCGGCGACGGGTAGAACGGCGACAACCAGACCGCGTCGATCCCGAGCGACGCCAGGTAGGGCATCCGGCTCGTGATGCCCGCGACGTCCCCGAGCCCGTCGGCGTTCGAGTCCGCGAAGCTGCGCGGGTAGACCTGGTAGACGACAGCCTGGCGCCACCAGTCGGGGTCGATCGTGCGGGGGGTGCTGGCCGGGGTCCGAAGCGTGGTCACGTCGTCAACCTACCCACGGTCGCGATGTACACGGGAATAGGAACCGCGCAGATCGAATTGGTTGTCGCTGACACCTTTTCCGTCAACCAGAAGGAACTCCATGACGAACGTCCTGGTCCTCGTCGGCAGCCTCCGCGCCGGCTCCATCAACCGCAAGCTCGCCGAGGCCGCCGAGCACCACGCCCCCGAGGGCACCACGCTCACCACGTACGACGGCATCGTCGACCTGCCGTTCTACAACGAGGACATCGACGGGGACACCCCGCCGGCCGCTGCGGTCGCCTTCCGAGCCGCGATCGAGGCCGCCGACGCGCTGCTGCTCGTCACGCCCGAGTACAACGGCACGATCCCGGCCGTCCTGAAGAACGCGCTGGACTGGGCGTCGCGTCCGTTCGGTGCGTCGCCGATCTCCGGCAAGCCGCTCGCGGTCATCGGGTCGGCCTTC
The DNA here is from genome assembly GCF_018613895.1 of Curtobacterium sp. ISL-83. GTDB lineage: Bacteria > Actinomycetota > Actinomycetes > Actinomycetales > Microbacteriaceae > Curtobacterium. The sequence goes on along the minus strand of NZ_JAGGPH010000009.1, from coordinate 31,744 downwards.
GGCCAGTACGGCGGCGTCTGGGCCCACGACGACGCGCGCAAGGCAGCCGGCATCGCCGGCGCGAAGGTCCTGCAGGACGTCAAGGTCGCGATCCCGCAGTCGGTCGTCCGCTTCGCCGAGACGCACCCGCGTGAGGACGCCGAGGTCACGAAGCTCGTCCAGGACGCCCTCGCTGCGCTCGCGGACGCCTCCGACGAGCAGGTCGCCGCGTAGCGCGACGGCTGACGCTCCACGAGTCGACGCTCCACGAGACGCCGCTCCACGAGACGGACGGGAGGCGCGGTGCCAGCTGGCACCGCGCCTCCCGTCCGTCTGCGCTCGCCGGGGCGGCGCCGCACCGAGCACATCGGCGGGAAACCGCTCGGAACCCTGACAACACGAGGGACTAGCCTGATCGGCATGCCGACGCAGGAGATCACGGAAGCCTCCGGGTACTGGTACCCGGACGACGACGCGGCCCAGCGCGGCGTCACCGTGCTGAACGCACTGCGCCGCTACCGCGCTGCCGAGACCGCGATGCGCCGACGCACCCGCGACGCGATGGGCATGAACGAGACCGACCTGCTGGCGGTCCGGTTCCTGCTGCAGGCCCAACGTGCCGGCCGAACGGTGAAGCCGAAGGACCTCGCGGCGTACCTGAACATCTCGTCTGCGTCGACGACGATCCTCATCGACCGCCTGGTGCGGTCCAACCACGTCCGCCGCGACCCGCACCCGACGGACCGCCGAGCGCTCGTCATCACCGCGACGACCGAGACCGACGACGAGGTCCGCGCGACCCTCGGCATCATGCACCGACGCATGATGCACATCGCCGAGGGGCTGTCCGCCGCCGACGCCCGGGTCATCGCGGGCTTCCTCGAGCAGATGCGCGCCGCGGTCGACGAGATCGACCACACCGAGCACTGACGACGCGGCCCCTGGACTGACGACGCGGCCCCGGCACGGGCGCAGCGCGGGACCACGGCGACGCCGCGGGGCACGTCGGATCAACGTGCACTGGGAACGCCCGGCTCCCCACCGCGTAGACCGGACTGGTCACCGACGCGAAAGGAACCGATCATGCACGCATCGGACAAGCTCTCCGCCAACCTCCAGGCCGTCCTCGTCGACCTGATCGACCTGCACCTGCAGGGCAAGCAGGCGCACTGGAACATCCTCGGCACCAACTTCCGCGACCTGCACCTGCAGCTCGACGAGATCGTCGACGCCGCCCGTGAGTTCGCCGACGACATGGCGGAGCGCATGCGTGCGCTCTACGCCGTGCCGGACGGACGGTCCGCCACGGTCGCCGCGGGCAGCCACCTCGAGCCCTTCCCCGAGGGAGAGGTGCTGACGCACGACGCGATCGACATCATCACGCTCCGCCTGTACCAGGCGACCGGCACCATGCGCGACGTCCACGACGAGGTCGACGAGGAGGACCCGACGACCGCCGACCTGCTCCACGGCTTCATCGAGCGCCTCGAACAGCTCGCCTGGATGGTCTCCGCCGAGAACCGCGCCCCGCGGACGCCCCTCGCCACCGCGACCACCCCCGCGGTCGCCGAAGCGTCCGACCACTCCTAGGCCAGGGCAGCACGTGGACCTCGGGATCCAGGGCAAGACCGCCCTCGTCTTCGGCGGCGACTCGGGCATCGGCTGGAACACGGCGCGGATCCTCCTCGCCGAAGGTGCGACCGTCGTCGTCACCGACATCGACCAGGCCCGGCTCGACAACAGCGCGGACCAGCTCGAGGCGCCGCTCGGCAAGCTGCACGCCTTCGCCGCGGACGTCCGGAGCGCCGCGAGCCTGGCGTCCCTGCACGACCAAGTGCGGGACGCGGTCGGCGAGATCGACATCCTCGTGCAGTCCTCCGGCGTGACCGGCGCGCAGGGCATGTTCCACGAGGTCGACGAGGCCGGGTGGCTCGAGACGATCGACGTCGACCTGATGGGCCCCGTGCGCATCACGCGTGAGTTCATCGGCGACCTGCGGCACGGCGGCTGGGGTCGGATCGTGTACCTGGTGTCCGAGGACGCCTCGCAGCCGTACGACGACGAGCTGCCCTACTGCGCGGCGAAGGCCGGGGTGCTGTCCTTCGCGAAGGGCCTGTCGCGCTCGTACGCGTCCGAGGGGTTGCTCGTGAACACGGTGAGCCCGGCGTTCATCCACACGCCGATGACCGACGCGATGATGGACAAGCGCGCGAAGCAGACCGGGCAGTCCTTCGACCAGGCGATCGAGAGCTTCCTGCGCGAAGAGCGTCCGTACATGGAGCTCGGCCGACGCGGGGAGCCGGAAGAGGTCGCGAACGTCGTCGCGTTCCTCTGCTCCGAACTCGCGAGCTTCGTCAACGGCGCGAACTTCCGGGTGGACTCCGGGTCGGTCGCGACGATCTGACGATGACCGTACCGACAGCAGGAGACACGATGACCGACCACCGCTACCTCATCATCGGCGGCGGGATGGTCGCCGACGCGGCCGCCCGCGGCATCCGGGAACTCGATCCCGACGGTTCGATCGGCATCATCAGCGAGGACGTCGACCGCCCCTACGCCCGACCGGCGCTGTCGAAGAAGCTCTGGACCGACCCCGCGTTCGACTGGGACGAGAAGGTCGACCTGCACACCGAGGAGACCGGGGCGGCCTTCGTCCTCGGCACAGCGGTGACCTCCATCGACCGTGCTGCGAAGACCGTGACGACGGCCGACGGTCAGTCGTACGGCTACGAGCGGCTGCTCATCGCGACCGGCGGCAAGCCGCGCGGCCTGCCGGGGCTCGCGTCCTCCGAGCGGGTGCTCGACTACCGGAGCGCCTCGGACTACCGCCACCTGCGCGCCTTCGCGGACGCCGGAGCCCACGTCGTGGTCGTCGGTGGCGGCTACATCGGCACCGAGATCACCGCGGGCATCGTGCTGAACGGTGCCCGGGTGACGCTCGTCGACCCGGACGAGGTCGTCGGCGGCCGGACCTTCCCGGACGACCTCGCGCGTGCGTTCCAGCAGCGGTTCGTCGACCACGACGTGGAGCTCCGGCTCGGCCGACGTGTGTCCTCGGGGGCCGAGCACGAGGGCGGTGTGACGCTGACACTCGACGACGGATCCGTGGTGGAGGCGGACGCGGTCGTCGTCGGGCTCGGGATCGAACCGGCGACGCAGCTCGCGTCCGACGCCGGGCTCACCGTCGCCGACGGCATCGTGGTGTCGTCCACGCTCCGGACCGATGACGACTCGGTCTTCGCCGCGGGCGACGTCGCTGAGTACCCGGACCGGATCCTCGGCCGCCGCCGTGTCGAGCACGTCGACAACGCGCAGCACCAGGGCCGCCAGGCCGGGCGCAACCTCGCCGACGCGGACGAGACCTACGACTACACGCCGATGTACTACTCGGACGTCTTCGACATGGGCTACGAGGCCGTCGGGCAGCTCTCGACCTCGCTCCACACCGTCGAGGACTGGCAGGAACCGACCGTCACCGGCGTCGTCTACTACCTGGACGACGACCAGCTGGTGCGCGGCGTGCTGCTCTGGAACGTCTGGGACAAGACCGACGAGGCCCGGAAGGTCCTCGCCGAGGCCCACGCGCTCACGCCCGACATGCTGCGAGGCCGCATCACCCCCTGACCGGGCGGTCGCTGCCAAGCGGGCGGCACCGCCGTCGACGGAACCGCCGTCGACGGAACCGCCTGGAGGCCCGGTGCCGGTCCGACGGACCGGCACCGGGCCTCCAGGCGGTCGCCTGTCCGCGGCCTCGTCAACGGGCCTTGCGGACCTCCGGAGCGACCTCGTCGACCACCGCGTTGCGGTCCGCAGCGTCCACCGGCAGTCCGTCGCGGTCCGCCATCGCGAGGGCGTGCGCCGACTTCGCGTCCTCGAGTGCCTCGTCGTCGTTCCGCGCCATCCCGAACAGCTCGATGAACCGCGACTTCAGGATGAGCCAGGCGTCCGCCGGTGCGAGCCGCGCCAGGTCCGACGCCGTCGAGTCGTCCCGCACGCGCTGCAGCGACGACACCCCGCGGTCCGGCAGCTGTCCGGCGACGTGCGCGACGGCGAGCTGGGCCACCGCGTCCGCCTGCGCGTGCATGACGGAGTGCGCGCCGTCGACGACCTCGCGGAGCACGGCGTAGGGGAACACCCGTGCGAGCTTCCGGACCCAGGCCCGTGGCACCACGGCATCGCGTTCTCCGCGCACGATCAGCGTCCTCGCCTGCACGGACGCCGCTCGTTCCTCGATCGGGAACGCGATCATCTTCGGCAGCACCTTGCTGAACCAGTGCCACCCGCAGAGCGCGTACGCGGTGATGCCGTGCCACCGCACCGCGGCGGGCTCGTGCAGGGTCGAGCGGAGGAACCGGAACGCCGACTGCCGGATCGTCCGCGCCGACGCGTCGATCACCGGGCTGATCAGTACGAGGTCGGAGAGCTCCGGGCGGCGAGCAGCGACCTCGGTCACGACCTGCGTGCCCATCGAGTGCCCGACCAGCACCGGGTCGTGCAGGCCCAGTTCGTCGATCACGCGCTCCACGGCGTCCGCGTACCGCTCGATCGACACGGGACCCGAGAACCGCGGGACGCCGGCGAACCCGGGCAGATCGAGGGCGTGCACCGGGCCGTTCTCGTTGAGGTGCGGCGCCAAGCGCTCGTAGTACGTGGCCGAGATGCCGAGACCCGCGACGAGCACGAAGGCGCGCTCACCAGGCGCGCCGATCGAGCTGACCCGGACGTAGGTCCCGTCGATCGCGATCCGGTCGACCTCCACCGTGACGTCGGCGTCCTGCGCCTCGGCGAGCGCTCCGGCCGGGTCCGGGGCGGCGGCAGCGTTCTCGTCGTCGTGCACCTGGGTCTCCTCGCGTCGCGACACGACCCCGTCAGCGGGCCGAGCAGCCGCCCACGTTACCCGGCGGACGTCCGAGCCCCGGCTGAGCCGCGCCCGGAACCGGCCCTCAGCCGCTGAAGGTGTTCGCGGGGAAGCCGTGGACGCGAGTCGGCACGGCGAAGACCCCGCCGGCGTGCGGGTACTCGGCGATCTGCTCCTCCGTGAGGTTCTCGCGGGCGGACCCGATGAAGAGCGTCGACATGTCCGCGCCCCCGAACGCGACCGAGGTGACCCCCGGTGCCGGCACCTCCACCGACTCCAGCAGCTCCCCGTCGGGCGAGTACCGTTCGACGCGGCCCTCGCCGTAGATCGCGGTCCAGGAGCACCCCTCGTCGTCGCGGACGAGACCGTCGTGGGAGGCCCCCGAGACGAAGGGCTCGAGCTCCCCGAGTTCGCCGTTCGGACCGTACGAGCCGCGGTAGATCGTCGACGTGCTCGTGTCCGTCACGTACATGACGGACCCGTCCTCCGACCACTCCATGCCGTTCGTCACCCCGAAGCCACCACGCAGGACCCGCACCGTCCCGTCCGGCTCGATCGCGTACAGCGCCGCGTCGGGTGCGTCGGTGTCGAGGACCATGCTGCCGACGAGGAAGCGGCCGAAGGGGTCGCACTTGCCCTCGTTGAACCGCATCCCCGCGGCGGCGTGCTGCACGTGCGCGATCTCCCGTTCGACGACGCCGGATGCATCGGTCACGACGACGGTGTCGCCGAGGGCGGCGACGAAGCCCCCGGAGGAGCGGGGCTGGAACGACGCGAGCGGCGGTGACAGGGGCGCGCTCGTCTCGACGGTGCCGTCGGCGGTCGCCGTGGTGAGGATGCCCCGCGCGATGTCGGTCCAGCGGAGTCGTGCGGTTGCCGGGTCCCACACGATGCTCTCCGCGAGCACCGCCCGGGCATCGCAGAACACGGTCACGGGTCCGGTCGTGGCGCTGTCGCTCATGCCCTCGGTCTAGGCGGACGACCCTCCGCGCGCCCTCAGCGACATGCGGAGTACGCGGAGTCGTCGCGTCACACGTGGCAGCGTTGCTCGATGATCTGTCCCCTGCACGCTTGGGGCGACGAGAGTGTCCGCGCCCGCGGCCTCGACGCCCCGACCGCTCGGACAGCGCAAGAGCCGGGACCTGATATGCCTCAGGTGCACCGGCTCCGACTTCTCATCCCCCAGCAGGAGGCGAGCAGGACCAACATATCAGAGGCGGGCGTAGCGGGCCCGGAAGAAGCTGTAGACACCGAAGGCCAGGAACCCGATGCCGACCGCGATCAGCATGAACACGCCGCCCGGGGTCCCGTGGAGCGCCTTGAAGGCCCCGTCGAGTCCGCTCGCCTGCTGCGGGTCGCTCCGGAAGGCGGCGACCGCGATGAGCACGCCGACGATCACGACGGCGATGCCCTTCCCGACGTAGCCGACGACAGCGAGCACCGTTACCGTCCGGTCCACCGACGCCGGGGGACGGACGATCTGCTTCCGGAAGCTCCGACGGCATCCGATGACGACGAGCCCCACGCCGATCGCGATCGCGATGGCCGCCGCCAGCAGCAGCACGAACACACCGCCCGGGGTCGCGAGCGCCTTCGCCGCCGCGCTCTGCGTCGACCCGCTCGAGCTCTTGCCGGCCCCCAGCGCGAACGACGCCGCAGAGTAGGCGATCACGCCGTAGACGAGCGCCTTGCCGGCGTTCTTGGCGCGCGCGAGCCAGGCCCTGGCGCTGTCGGTCCGGCCGCCGACGACCGCCTCGACCACCAGTCGGATGGTGAGCGCGGCAGTCCCGACCGCGACGAGCCAGAGCAGCACGATCCCGCCCGGCACGTCCGCGATCTGGTGCAGGGCACCGGACTGGTCGGTCTCGCCGCCGGAGCCGTTCCCGACGCCGAGCAGGATCGCCAGGTAACCGATGAGCAGGTGGACGATGCCGCTGCCGACGAAGCCCGCCCGCGCGGTCGTCTCGAACCACTTGCTGTCCGCCGCGCGCTTCGCCTGCCGTCCGGTCTCGCGCGCTGCCTGTTCCGCCTTGTCACTCACAGATCGAGCGTGCCCGACGGCGCGGCCGCTGTCCGGGGCTCGCCGTCCGGGACGCGCTCCGCGGTCAGCACCGTCGCGAACGCACTGCCGAGCGCTGCCATGAACGCCGCGTGCACCGTCGCGCCGGGCACGACGGTCTCGCCGAACGTCAGGTCGGGCGCGGAGCAGGCATCCGCGACGACGGTCACGTCGTACCCGGCCTCGGCAGCCGCTCGGGCGGTGGAGTCGATGCACATGCTGCTCATCATCCCGACGAGGACCACCTCGTCCACGCCGGCGTCCGCCAGGTGCTCGGCGAGACCCGTGCCGATGAAGCTGTTCGGCGCGTGCTTCTCGAGCACGGTCTCACCGGCGAGGGGTTCGACGAGCGGGTAGAAGGCGAGGCCGGGGGTGTCCGGCCGGAAGAACGTGGCGTCGTCCTCGGTCGAGACGTGGAACACGTGCACGATGTGCTCCCCCGACGCGCGGAAGGCATCGACCACCCGCCGCGCGGCCCGAGCCGCGGCCTCCGGTTCGACGAGGGGGAACGCCCCGCCCGGGAAGTAGTCGAGCTGGATGTCCACCAGGAGCAGCGCACGCGTCATGGCACCAGTATGTGCCGCGCGAGCGCCGCTCCTGGGGAGCCGTCTGGCCGCACCCGCCAGGCGGGCGTGGTCACTGATCGCCGTCGCCGGGCCGGAACGTGCGGACGAGCTCGATCGTCCCGACGATGGCGGCGTTCAGGTCGCCCAGGCGCTCGGCCGGGATCCAGTACTCGAGGATGCTGCGGCCGCCGACCTGCTGCACCTCGAACTCGGCGAGGAAGTCCTGACGGACGTCGAACCTCGTGACGTGGCCGATCCCCGACGCCTTGACGTTCCAGTCGCGAGCGATCCGGGTGGCGTAGTCCTCGTTGAGGACGGGGTAGAAGATCGGCTGGTCCGGCAGACGCGGTGGCCACGCCCGCCACCCGGACGCACGGACCAGCTCCAACTCCTCCGGCCCTGTGGGGCGCCACAGCGTGACGACGCTGCGGTCGGATGTGTTCGTCATGTGCTCTCTCTCCTGGTTCGTGGTGCGTTTCGGGGTCGTGGTCTGTCGGGACGGGCGTCGCCGGGCGGCGGCGCCGCGGACGGGAGGCGCGGGGCGGGCCCGCCCCGCGCCTCCAGTCAGTCACCCTTCACGTTGACGACCTGCCGCAGCGTGTGGCGGATCGCGACCAGGTCGGCGGCGTCCGCCATCACCTGGTCGATCGGCTTGTACGCCGCGGGGATCTCGTCGAGGAACGCGTCGGTGTCCCGGTACTCGATCCCGACCATCGCCTCGCGGAGCTGCTCGTGCGTGAAGGTCCGCCGCGCCGCCGACCGCGAGAAGAGCCGGCCGGCACCGTGGGGCGATGACTCGAGCGACGGCTTGTTCCCGAGGCCCTCGACCACGTAGGACGCCGTGCCCATCGAGCCGGGGATCAGTCCCGGCTGCCCGGCCTTCGCCTGGATCGCACCCTTCCGGGACACCCACACGCTCTTGCCCCAGTGCGTCTCGCGTTGTGTGAAGTTGTGGTGGCAGTTGATGCGCTCGACCTCGTCGACCGGGGCGTCCATGACCTCGCTGAGCTGCCGGACGACGCGGTCCATCATCTCCTCGCGGTTGAGCAGGGCGAAGTGCTGCGCCCACCGCAGCTCGGCGATGTACCGGTCGAATTCCGGGGTCCCCTCGACCAGGTAGGCCAGGTCGGGGTCCGGCAGCTCGATCCACCAACGCTGCATCAGGGCCTTGGCGACCCTGATGTGCCGCTGTGCGATCTTGTTGCCGACCCCGCGCGACCCGGAGTGCAGGAACAGCCAGACCCGGTCCTCCTCGTCGAGGGAGACCTCGATGAAGTGGTTGCCGGACCCGAGCGTGCCGAGCTGGTTCCGCCAGCCGCCGTGAACACCCGACGGGTCGAAGCCGGCAGCTACGGCCATCGTCTCCAGCTCGGCGATCCGAGGAGCTGCCGTCGCGACGATCTTCCGGTTCGACGCGCCGGCCGACAGCGGGATCGCGCGCTCGATCTGCTCACGGAGCCCCTGCAGGTCCTCGGGCAGGTCCCCCTTCGCGAACTGGGTCCGCACGGCGATCATGCCGCACCCGATGTCCACGCCGACGGCTGCGGGCATGATCGCGCCGAGGGTCGGGATGACGGACCCCACGGTGGCGCCGAGGCCCAGGTGCGCGTCGGGCATCAGGGCCAGGTGCGGGAACACGAAGGGCATCCGTGCGGTCGTCCGGGCCTGCTGCTCGGTGTTGTCCTCGAGCATCGAAGCCCAGCTGAGCAATCGGTCGTTGATCTTCTTCATGGTTCGTCTCGCTTCCGTCGGGACTGTCGGTGATGACGGTCCGGGACGGACGAGACCCGCGGCGGTCGACGAGCGCTGGGCGCGTCGTGACGAGACGAGGGGGTCGGACGCCCCGGGCCGGGTGGGCACGGAGCGTCGGACGACGATCGTGCCTACACGGGGTTGCCGGAGGACTGCAGCTGTTCGCGCTCCCGCACGGGCAGCACGGCGACCGCGGCGAGCTGGTGCTCGACGCGGGGATCGCGGTACTGCTGGGAGCGCATGCGCTGTCCTTCCGGTGGTCACCCGGGGCGGGCGGTCCTGCCCGTGGTCGGGCAGAAGAGCGACAGTAGTGCGACACGCCCGGGATGCACAACCCGCCTGGCGTGTCGGCTGCTGTCCACAGCCAGGAGGCGCGACCCGCGCTGTCCACAAGGGGTACGTCCGCCGTGTGGTCGCGAAGCAGATCGGGCCAGGCTGGACCCATGACCGAACGGACCCGGGACACCCCGGACGCGACCGAGAACGAAGAACGCAGCGGCGGCTACGTGCCGCTCCGGTCCTACGGAGCGATCGGTGACGGCCGGACCGTGGCGCTCATCGCGCTCGACGGACGGATCGACTGGTTGCCGATCCCCTCGATGGACTCGCCGCCGGTGTTCGCGAGCATCCTCGATGCCGAACACGGGGGGCACGTCGCACTGCGGCCGACCGGGGACGCGTCCGTCGAACGCCGCTACGAGCCGGGCACGAACGTGCTCGTCACGACGTGGACGACCGACTCCGGGACCTGCACGGTGACCGACGCGATGGTCACCGGAGTCGCCGGACGGCTGCCGTGGGCGGAGATCGGCCGGTGCGTGCAGGGTGTGCGCGGCAGCGTCGAGCTCGAGTGGGCGATCGTCCCCGGCACGCTGCTCGGCACCGCCGAACCGAAGCGGCTGGACACCGTGAACGGGGCGGTGATCGGCATCGACGGCATCACGATCGCGATGGTCGAGCAGGGGTTCTCCCCCGTCCACGACGACGGCCCGCGGTTCTCCGGACGCTTCACCACCACCGAGGGGTCCCAGCACATCCTGACCATCGTCGGCACCTTCGACGAACCGATCTCGCTCCCCCGACCGGAGCAGAGCCTGGCGGGCATCGACCGGACGCTGGAGAACTGGGCGACCTGGTCGAAGGAGTTCTCCTACGACGGCCCGTGGGCGGACGCCGTGCAGCGGAGCGCCCTGGCCCTGAAGCTCCTGATCTACTCCCCCACCGGGGCGATCGCGGCCGCGCCGACGACGAGCCTGCCGGAGGACCGCCGGGGTGGGAAGAACTGGGACTACCGGTTCGCCTGGGTCCGCGACCTGGCGTACACGGTGCACGCGCTGTCCCGGTTCGGGTTGCGCGAGGAGACGCACGCGGCCGTGTCGTGGATGATCCGCACGATCGCCGCGGACGACGGCGGCATGCCGATCTTCTACACGCTCGACGGCCGACGGACCGAGCGGGTCGAGGAGCGTGACGTCCCGGGCTGGGACGGCATCGGGCCCGTGACGGAGGGCAACCGGGCCGCCGACCAACTGCAGCTCGGCGTGTGGGGCGACGTCTTCGCGATCATGCGGCAGTACGTCCGCTCCGGCAACGTCCTGGACCGCAAGACCGCCAAGACGCTCGAGGGGCTCGCCGACGATGCCTGCCGTCGCTGGGAACAGCCGGACTCGGGCATGTGGGAACTCGAGGACGCCCACCACTACACGACGAGCAAGATCGGCTGCTGGCAGGCCCTCGACGCCGCCGTGGAGCTGCACGACGCCGGGCAGATCGACGGCACGCGGGACCTCTGGGTGAAGAACCGGGAGCTGATCGAGGACTGGGTCGCGGAGCACGCCTGGAACGAGGAGCTCGGGCACTACGTCATGCACCCGGACACCGACGCGCTCGACACCTCGATCCTGCTGCACGCGATGAGCGCCTTCGACCGCGGCCCGCGCATGGCCTCGACGATCCGCGCGATCGAGCGGGAGCTGCAGCGCGGTCCGCTCGTGTACCGGTACTCCGGGCTCGAGGACGAGGAATCCCCGTTCGTGGCGTGCTCGTTCTGGCTCGCGGCCGCCATGGCGTGCACGGGCCGGATCGACGACGCGCGGGCGCTGATGGACGACATGGTCGACCAGGCGAACGACGTCGGGCTGTTCAGCGAGATGATCGCGGAGGACGGCCGGTTCATGGGGAACCTCCCGCAGGGGCTGTCACACCTGGCGCTGATCCAGGCGGCGCTCACCATCGAGGAGATGTCCGCTGCGGCTGAGGACTCGGACGACGCCGCCGCCGCGTGACGCCGAGCCGAGGCGCCGGATCCGAGTCCGCTCACGGCGCGGACGCGCAAGATGGTCGTGAGATGAACGACGCCGACGCACGGATGGACCGACTGCGGCGTGCCGCCCGGTACCGGTACGAGCAGCTGCAGGACCGCGAGGTCGAGCGTGGCACGCTCGACCCGGACGAGGTCCGTCGGGAACGCGAAGCACGCCCGGCGCTCCTGGCCCGCGATGTCGGGCGGCACGCGCGAGCGCTGATCGAGGACGCCGAACGACGTGGCGTCTTCGAGGGGAACCCCTACCACGGCAAGCCCCTGCCCGGGAACGACGGCCACCACGATCCGGATTGGTGGATCAAGGCGAAGATCGAACGCGAGGAGATCACCGGCATCGCCCCACCGGCCTTGGCGCTCCGCACCGAGGACGCCGAGCTCGACGACCACCTCGATGCGCTCTCGGTCGAGGACGACGTCCGGTCCGTGCTCGTCGACTTCAACGCCCGCGTGAAGGAGGCCCGTCGGCAGCTGCTCGGCGGACCGCCCGTCGTCACGCCGATGCGCGACGTCGACACGGAGGTCGAACGGTGGCGACAGCGTCGCGCCGTCCAGCGCGACGCCGACGAGCGTGCGGCGGCAGCGCGGGCCGACGCGGACCGACCCCGTCGTTGGTGGCACCGACGTCGGTGAGGGGTGTCATGCCTCCCGGCCGACGGAGCCGACACCGGGTGCGCGTTCCTCGACCTGTGACGGGTCCCGGCGCAGACGCAGAACGGGCACGGCGCCACGCGTTCGCGTGGTGCCGTGCCCGTTCGAGTGGTGCGGGTGTTACTTGATCTGCGCCGTGATGGTCGCGGTGCCGACGAGCAGACCGGCCTTGACGGCGGTCGTCTTGAAGGTGCTGTCGAGGAGCTTCGCGGCGTCCGGCGAGATGTGCACGGTGGTGCCCGTGAGGATCGCGTCGCTGCCCTGCAGCTGCAGCGGCTTGAGCGAACCACCCCAGAGCTCGAACAGGTAGGCGTTGCCGACGGCCAGCTTGCCGTTGACGAGGACGTCACCGTAGAGCTTCGAGGAACCCGGGTTGACGACGAAGTTCTCGAGCGTGACCGTGGTCGAGCCAGCGGTCAGCGTCAGGCCGGAGCCGTTGTGGTCCAGCAGGCCCTGGACGTACGGGCGGTAGTTGCCGCTCGGCGACCAGTAGGTGACCGAACCGTCGGTGATCGGGAAGGACACCGAACCGTCGGCGAGCTTCGCGGTGCCGGAGACGCCCGGGGTGAGCTTGAGGGACGTCAGCGCGGAGACGAAGCCGGCGTCGAGCTTGACCGCGGTGTTGCCGCCGAGCACGTCGGGGACCGAGGCGACGGGGGCCGGGATCTTGGAGGAGGTCGAGGCGACCGTGTGGATCGAGCCGTCGGCCTGGGCAGCCGAGACGCCGAACGCCGCGCCGCCGATGACGAGCGCGCCGGTGGTGGCGAGGGTGATCGTGGTCTTGGTGAACTTGCGCATTGGTCTTCCGTCCTTTGTGCTGTGGGGCGATCCGGTCATGACCGGTCGGTACGTATCTGTACGTACGACGAATACCGGCCGAACACGACCGGAGAACGCCCTGGGCGTTTGCCCTTGTGCCAGTGATTCGGCACCCCCCGCGAAACGGTTTGGAAACTCGTTCCTGGAAATTCTCACCCCCCGGTTTCGTACCGTGGAGGCATGTCCCCCGCACAGAGCACGAGCACCGACCGGATCCGGGCGATCGACGCCTGGTGGCGGGCCGCGAACTACCTGACGGTCGGGCAGATCTACCTGCTCGACAACCCGCTGCTGACCCGGCCCATCGACCCCGCTGACATCAAGCCACGGCTCCTCGGGCACTGGGGCACCTCCCCCGCCCTCAACCTGGTCTACGCGCACTGCAACGCGCTGATCGCCGAGACCGACCGGCAACTGCTGTACATCTGCGGGCCCGGACACGGCGGACCCGCCATGAACGCGAACGCGTGGCTCGAGGGCACGTGGGGCGAGCTCTACCCGGAGATCACGCCGGACGTCGACGGGCTGCAGCGGTTCTTCCGCCAGTTCTCGTTCCCCGGAGGGATCCCCTCGCACGCCGCACCGGAGACCCCCGGCTCGATCAACGAGGGCGGCGAGCTCGGCTACTCACTCGCGCACGCGTACGGGGCAGCGCTCGACAACCCCGACCTGGTCGTCGCGTGCGTGATCGGTGACGGCGAAGCCGAGACCGGGCCGTTGTCGGCCTCCTGGCAGGCGCACACGTTCCTCGACCCCGTGACGGACGGCGCGGTCCTGCCGATCCTCAACCTGAACGGGTGGAAGATCGCGAACCCGACGATCCTCGCGCGCATCCCCGAGTCGGACCTGACGTCGTACTTCCGGGGCCTCGGCTACGAACCGATCGTGGTCGACTCCGCCCGCGTGGACGACGACCCGTACGCCGTGCACGCGCTCTTCGACGGGGCGCTCCGACGCGCCCTCGCGAAGATCGACGACATCCAGGCAGCCGCCCGCGCCCAGGCCGCCCGAGCCGCCGCGGGCCAGCCCGCCGGTGCCGCCGACCTCCGGCCGCGCTGGCCGATGCTCGTGCTCCGGACGCCGAAGGGCTGGACGGGGCCGAAGGAGGTCGACGGCGAGCGCGTCGAGGGCACGTTCCGCGCGCACCAGGTCCCGCTGCCCGGGGTCCGCGAGAACGCCGGTCACCGCGAACAGCTCGAGGAGTGGATGCGGTCCTACCGCCCCGACGAGCTGTTCGACGAGCACGGCCAGCCGATCGGGCTGCTCACCACGATCCGACCGAAGGGCGAGGCGCGGATGAGCGCGACGCCGCACGCGAACGGCGGCAGGCTCCGGACGGCGCTCGACCTGCCCGACCTCGAATCCTTCGGTGCCGAGGTCGGCCAGGACGCCTCGGCCACGGGCACGCTCGGCCCGTGGCTCGCCGAACTCATCCGTCGGAACGGATCGACGTTCCGGCTCTTCGGCCCCGACGAGACGGTCTCGAACAAGCTCGACGCGGTGTTCGACGTGACGTCGCGGGTGTGGCGCGCGCAACGGGCGCCCGGCGACGAGCACCTCGGTGCCCGCGGCCGGGTCACCGAGGTCCTGTCCGAGCACCTGCTCGAGGGGATGCTCGAGGGGTACGTGCTGTCCGGCCGCCACGGCATCATCAACACGTACGAGGCGTTCGCGCACATCATCGACTCGATGGTCGGTCAGCACGCGAAGTGGCTGGAGTCCGCGACCGAGATCGACTGGCGCTCGCCTGTGTCCAACCTGACGATCCTGCTCTCGTCGCACGTCTGGCGCCAGGACCACAACGGGTTCTCCCACCAGGACCCCGGGTTCCTGGACGTCGTCGCCTCGAAGCAGCAGGACCTGGTCCGGATCCTGCTGCCGGCGGACGCGAACTCCCTGCTCGCCGTGGCCGCGCACGCCCTGGAGACCACGAACCGGATCGAGGTCATCGTCGCCGGGAAGCACCCGGAGCCGGTGTTCCAGTCCCTGCCGGACGCCGTCGCGCACGCCGCTGCGGGCGCTGGGGTGTGGGACTGGGCCGGGACCGAGCAGACCGTCGGGCGCACCGACGTCGTGCTCGCCAGCGCCGGGGACGTGCCGACCGTCGAGACCGTCGCAGCAGCCGACATCCTGCGGAAGCACGCACCCGACATCGGCGTGCGGGTGGTCAACGTGGTCGACCTGCTCGCGATCGGGGACCCGCGGAAGCACGCGCACCCGATGTCGGACGACCGCTACGACGCGCTGTTCCTGCCCGGCACGCCGGTCGTGTTCGCGTTCCACGGCTACCCCTCGCTGGTCCACCAGCTGACGTACCGCCGGCACGGGCACGACGACCTGCACGTGCACGGGTTCCTCGAGCGCGGCACGACGACGACCCCGTTCGACATGCTCATGCGGAGCGAGATGGACCGCTTCGCGCTGGCGCACGACGCACTCACCCGCGTGGGCGGCCACGACCACGACGACCTGCTCGGCGCACTGACCGACGCGCGGGACGCCGCCCGGGCTCACGCGTACACCCACGGTGAGGACCACCCGTCCCTGGCCGGGTGGGAGTTCGTGGGGTGGCCGCAGGACGAGCCCACCTCCGGTGGGACCGGGGGCGACCCTGGGGAGGGCGAGACCGAGGGCGCGGCCCCCGGCAACTGACGCCGGGGCGCAGTCCTCCACAGCCTGGAGGCGCGGCCCGTCTTCCACAGGACCGGCCGCGCCCGCCGCGTGGCCGGTCGTGTGCCGCCATCGTGGAACGCATGGACCTCGGGATCGTGAGCGTGCTGGTGTCGGTGACGAGCGCCGCCGTCGCGGTCGGCGCCCTCGTCGTGAACGCGGTCGACGGGCGCGCTCGGCGGCGGAATACAGAGTTCTTGGGACACCGGGACCCCTGGTGGCAGCGTTGGTCCTAGGTGGCGGACCGCGCGACGTCCGACGATGCCGAGCGACGCCGAGCTGCCGAGTTGATGGCCCGAGCAGTGTCGACGCGGGCATGGCGACGGTGGACGACGACTGGATGTTCACCATGCTGCGACGCGAACTGCCACACCGGACAGACGACGAAGGGACCCAGGATGATCTCGAAGCTGAGTGACCGCGCCTTCCGGCAGGACCTCGAGGACGCTGAACGCTGCCTGCCGCGGCTGCTCGCCGACCCGCATTACGGACCGATCCTGCGCGCTCGCGGCGCCGACCAGGAACTCGATGACATGCGGCGCGAGTGGCGGGAACGACTGGAACGTCAGCGAGCCCGCCGGCTCCGGTACGAGTCCTCCTTCGCCGAGGGGTGAACGCCGTGCCGCACTCGGTGCCACGCTGAGGGGGTGACCGACCTCGTCATCCCGGCCCCGCCCCTCCCGACCGTCCCCACGACCACGGGCGGCCGGTTCCCCGTCCGCCGCGTCTTCTGCGTCGGCCGGAACTACGCTGCGCACGCGCGCGAGATGGGACACGACCCCGACCGCGAACCGCCGTTCTTCTTCACGAAGCCGGCGGACGCGGTGGTCACCGACGGCGCCGACACGCCCTACCCGCCGCAGACCGGACGCCTCGAGCACGAGGTCGAACTCGTCGTCGCCATCGGGACGGGCGGCTCGAACATCGCAGCCGCGGACGCCCTCACTCACGTGTGGGGCTACGCCGTCGGTCTCGACCTCACCCGCCGGGACCTGCAGGCCGAGGCCAAGCGGCTCGGGCGGCCGTGGGACGGCGCGAAGGCCTTCGACGGGTCCGCGCCGGTCGGCGCCATCACCCCCGCCGCCGACGTCGACCCGACCGCCGGGGCAATCCGCCTCGCCGTCGACGGGCAGGTCCGACAGTCGGGCGACCTCTCGGACCAGATCTGGTCGGTCGCCGAGACCCTCGCTGCGTTGTCCCAGTCGGTGGCCCTCGCGCCCGGTGACCTCGTGATGACCGGCACCCCCGAGGGCGTGGGCGTCCTCCTGCGCGGGGACGTCGTCGAGGGCACGATCGAGGGGATCGGCACGGTCACGACCCGGATCGTCTGAGGTCCGCTGTCGGGATCCGGGCTCGCTGTGAACGGATGCAGACTCCGGGAGTACAACGACACCGACGTCGGGCGGGGACTGCGGCGTCACCACAGGCGCGGCGGGTCGGTCAGGCGGGACGGCCAGGCGTGTCCGGACAACGGAGGTGACGCCGTGCAGGAACACGATCTGCTCGCGACGTCGTGGACCTGGGCGGGCGACGAGCCCCTCCGGGAGCGCGTGGCGGCCGTCGGTGCCGCGGGGTTCGCCGGGCTGTCGATGTCGCTCGACGACCTGCACGAGGTCCGGGCGACGATCGGGTTCAGCGTCCTGCGCCGGATGCTCGACGACGCAGGCATCGTGTGGGTCCAGGTCGGGCCGCTCGACCACTGGTGGACGTGCACGAGTCACACGACCG
The DNA here is from genome assembly GCF_018613895.1 of Curtobacterium sp. ISL-83. Taxonomy (GTDB): domain Bacteria; phylum Actinomycetota; class Actinomycetes; order Actinomycetales; family Microbacteriaceae; genus Curtobacterium. The sequence continues at coordinate 14,339 of NZ_JAGGPH010000009.1, read as the reverse complement.
ACGACCTCGCGGATCACGGCGTGGTGCTGGAGGCCGCCGCCAGCCTGAGCGCCTGGCAGGTCATCGTCCGGGCCGACAGCACGCTGCCCGGGATCTCTCCCGCGGCGATGGTGGACGACTGGAACCGGCTGGCCACCCAGGCGGCGTCGGTGGGTGCCGGGCTCGTCCTCGAACCGGAACCGTGGTCGAACCTGCCGACGATCGAGCGTGCAGCGCGGTTCGTCGCCGCCGCGGGCCACCCGAACGGCGGCCTCCTCCTCGACGCGATGCACGTCCTGCGCAGCGGGTCCACCCTCGCGTCCGTCCGCCAGGGTGTGGTTCCGTCCGCGCTCGCGGCGGTCGAACTGAGCGACGGACTGCTGCACACCCCCGCCGGCATGACCCTGGCGGAGGAAGCGCGGACCGCCCGGTACCTGCCGGGGGCCGGAGCCTGGGACCTGCCCGGGTTGATCCGGGTCGTCCGCGAACTCGGCTTCGACGAGCCGTGGGGTGTCGAGGTCCGGACTCCGGCACACCGGGCGAGGCCGATCCGCGACGCCCTCCGGACGGCCGCGGCCGCGACCCGTGCCGTGCTGGACGCGGCGGATGCCTACGGCGGCCCGGCGGCGCCCGCGATGCCGACCACCCTGGCACCGACGTCCGCCGTCGACTTCGAGCCGCACCACAGCGCACGTCGACGCGACGCCGGCACAGGGGCTCCGGCGTAGCGTCCCCGGCATGAGCGACAACGCAGCACACGACGACGAGCTCCTCCGACGGTCGCAGGAGTCCATCGACGAGGCGAAGGCCGCGGCCGCCGAGGTCCGACAGCCCGAGGAGGACGAACTGATCGACGAGGACCTGCCCGTGGCCGACGGTGGAGCAGCGGCGGACGGCCCGGCACCCGCGCCGTGATCGATCAGCGACTCCGTCAGAGACCCTGACCGACGGGCCGACTGACCGACCGACCGACAGCCTCACGGCCCCACCGGCCGACGGCCCCGTCCGGACCGCCGGCGCGGTGATGGGTTCCCGTCACTCGTCGGCGGCGTCGACCAGGAAGTCCGCGTACGTGGTCTCGTGCTCGGCGACGGAAGCGACAGCGACAGCGGCCGCGGCGTCTGCTGCGTCCGGTGATCGCCTGGTCCGGATCGCCGCCCGTTCCCGAGCGGTGAACGGCGGCAGGTACGTGCTCTCGGTCATCCCGGGTCCCCTCGTCCCGGTGACCGTAACAGGCGCACGGGGTCCCGCGCAGCCGTCCCCAGTGAACGTCCTCTCCGTCGGCAGCACCGGGGACGTCCGGTCGCCGGGACCGGGGGCGCCCGACGGGTCTGGTCAGCCCTCCCGGACGACGTCCTCCGGGTCCTTGTCGGCCCGCCATCCACGCCAGGACGGTTGCCGCAGACGCCCGTCGCCGGTCCACTCGGCGAACTCCACTTCACCGACACGCTTCGGCGTCACCCACCGTGCATCGCGCGCGTCCGGGCGCGGCACGTCGACGAAGGGCGAGGTCGCCCGCTCCAGCGCGCCGAGCACCTCGGCGATCTCGTCGAGGTCACGGTCACGGAACCCGGTCCCGACCTTCCCCACGTACTCGAGCCCGTCCGGACCGGGCACGCCGAGCAGGAGCGACCCGATCCCGCCGGCCCGTCGACCGGCCCCGGGCTTCCAGCCGCCGACCACGACCTCCTGGGTCGAGTGGTGCTTGCGCTTCAACCAGTTCTCGGACCGGCGACCCTCGACGTAGTGCGAGGACCGCTTCTTCGCGACGACGCCTTCGAGGCCCTGCTCCTTCGACTCCGCCATGGCTGCATCGAGATCACCGGTGACGGCATCGGGCACGTCGACCACACCGCCGGCGTCGATCACGGTCGACAGCGCTTCACGTCGCGCGTCGTAGCCCAGGTGGGTGAGGTCGTGCCCGTCCGCTTCGAGCACGTCGAACAGCACGAGACGGACCGGCGTGGACCCCCGCGCGGCGTCCACCTCACGCTTCCGCGTGAGTCCCATCCGGTTCTGCAGGAGCTGGAAGGACGGTCGCCCCCGGTCGTCGAGGGCCACGATCTCACCGTCGAAGACCCCGTCGACCCCGGCACGCGTGCCGAGTTCCTGCAGCTCCGGGTACTGGTCGGTGAGGTCGTTGTCGTTCCGGCTGCGCAACGTGACCGCACCGTCGTGCACCGTGGCCAGCGCGCGGATCCCGTCCCACTTCATCTCGAACGCCCACTCGGCGGGGTCCAGGTGCGGATCGTCCTTGGGCAGGCTCGCCAGCATCGCTCGTCGCTCCGACGGCGGTGTCTCGGACGGGGCCGCTCGGTCGATCCGCCGCTGGCCGTCCTGCGACACATGGCCCGTCCCCCGCGGAGCGGTGTGCGCATCCGAACCGGGCGAACTGGTCGCTCCCGCGCCCGCGCCCGTGCCGTCGGCCAGACGGTCCGGTTGCTCCTTGGTGCGGTGGATGAGCCAGTTCTTCTCGTCCCCGTCGCGGCCGCGTCCCCGCCCCCTGGTGTGCAGGAGCGCGAGCCGGCGAGCGCCGCCCGTCCGGCCGTGCAGGGTCACGATGACCTCTTCGCCCTCGCGCCACTTCTCGAGCTGGTAGGTGCCGTCGTCCCAGATCGTGACGGTCCCGCCGCCGTACTCGTCGTGCGGGATGATCCCCTCGAACGAGCCGTACTCGAGCGGGTGGTCCTCGGTCTGCACCGCCAGGTGGTTCTTCCCCGGGTCCGTCGGCTCGCCCTTCGGCAGCGCCCAGCTGACCAGGACGCCCTCGTGCTCCAGGCGGAAGTCGTAGTGGTCCCGGGTGGCGTGGTGCTCCTGGATCACGAACGTCGGTGTCCCGTCCTTCCGGACGCTCGGCGGGCCCTCGGGGACCGGCTCGGGGGTCTTCGAGGCATCGCGCTTCGCGCGGTACGTCGCCAGTCGGTCGTCGCTGGCGCGGTTCGCGTCTGCGGTCCGGTCGCTGTCCCAGTGACCGGAGTCGTCCCTCCCGACCGACAACGAGGCGGACGCGACCGGGTGCAGGAGGTCGCCGTGCGCCTCCAGGCGTTCCAGCACCTCGTCCAGCGTCAGCTGGGCGAGCCCGCGCTCCTGCAACTCGTCCCAGCTGCGGGGCGCTGCCACGGTCGGACGCTCGCGGCCACGGAGTGAGTACGGCGCGATCGTCGTCTTGTTGCCGTTGTTCTGCGACCAGTCGACGAAGACCTTGCCGGTGCGTTCGGCACGGCTCATCGAGGACAGCACCAGGTCCGGGAGGTCCTGCTCGAGCGCCTTCGCGAGCTCGTGTGCGACCTCGGACACGTGGGTGGTCGTCGCGCGCCCGTCGAGCGCGGCGTAGAGGTGGATGCCCTTCGACCCCGACGTGACCGGGTACGGCTCGAGCCCCATCCCGTGCAGGATCTCCCGCGCGGCCACCGCCACCTCGACGCACTCCGGCAGACCCACGCCGTCGCCCGGGTCGAGGTCGAGGACGAGCCGGTCGGGGTTCAGCTGCGCGCCCCGTGGTCCGAACCGCCACTGCGGTACGTGCAGTTCCAACGCCGCCTGCTGCGCCATCCAGACGAGCGTCGGCAGGTCGTCGACGATCGGGTACTCGTTGTCGTGCTCGGAGTGGTGGATCGTGTGGTGCCGGACCCAGTCGGGCGCGGAGTCGGGCAGGTTCTTCTCGAAGAACACCTTGCCGTCGACACCGTTCGCCCAGCGCTTCCGCGTCACCGGTCGGTCCTTGACGTGCGGGATCATCCACGGCGCGACTCGCTCGTAGTACTCGATGACCCGGCCCTTGGTCGTGCCGGTCTCCGGGTACAGCACCTTGTCGGTGTTCGTGAGCGCCAGACGTCGGTCGCCGACGAGCACGACGGTCTTGCGCGCGGCGGGACTCACACCGCCACCCCGGTCGCTCCCGCCACCGTCAGGGTGGTCCCAGACGTGTACGACGACTCCGGCCCGGCCAGGTACACGTAGGCGCTCCCGAGTTCGACGGGCTGGGCCGGCCGGCCGAACGGGGTGTCCTGGCCGTAGCGGGCGATCTCGTCCCCCGGGTAGCTGATCGGCTGCAGCGGGGTCCAGACCGGGCCCGGGACGACCGTGTTCGCGCGGATCCCCTTCGCAACGAGCTGGCGGGCGAGCCCGTTCGTGTAGGTGATGATCGCCGACTTCGTCGCCGCGTAGTCGATCATCCGGTCCTGCGGCTGGTACGCCGACACCGAGCTGGTGGTCACGATCGTGCTCCCCGGCGCCATGTGCGGCACCGCGGCCCGGACCAGCCAGAACAGGGAGTACAGGTTGACCTTCATCGTGCGGTCGAAGTCCTCGGTCGACTGCTGGGTGATGTCCTCGTGCACCTGCTGGTGGCCGGCGACGAGGACGAGCGAGTCGAGTCCCCCGAGCCTGCTCACGGCGTCGCGGACGAGTTCGTCGCAGAACCCCTCGTCGGTCAGGTCGCCGGGCAGCAGCACCGCGTTCCGGCCGAGGTCCCCGATGATGTCGCGGACGGCTTCCAGGTCGTCGAGTTCTTCCGGCAGGGCGTTGAGCGCCACGTCCGCGCCCTCCTTCGCCATCGCGATCGCCGCCGCGCGCCCGATGCCCGAGTCCGCCCCGGTGACGAGGACCCGGTACCCGGGCATCCGGCCCGTGCCGAGGTAGCTCGTCTCGCCGTGGTCCGGTTGCGGATCCATGGCGCTGGCCAGCCCCGACCCCTGCTGCGTCTGCGCGGGGAAGGGCGGGCGTGCGAACTGGTCGCGGGGGTCCTGCTTGTCCAGCTGGCTCATGCGCCCATCGTGCTCGTGCGCGATGCAGAGCGCTCCCGGTCTGCGGGATCTGTGGAAAACACACCGGCTCCGGACGTTCCTGTGCACACCCGGGCATCATGAGCGCATGAGGTCGATCTGGAAGGGTTCCATCGCGTTCGGGTTGGTCAACGTACCGATCAAGGTCTACGCGGCCACCGAGACGCACGACGTGTCCCTGCACCAGGTCCACGACGAGGACAAGGGCCGCATCCGGTACAAGCGCGTGTGCGAGTTCGGGCACGAGGTCGAGTACGGCGACATCCAGCGCGCGTACGACGACGGCGACAAGACGGTGATCCTGACCGCCGACGACTTCAAGCAGCTCCCCGAGGAGCAGTCCCACGAGATCGAGGTCCTGGAGTTCGTCCCCGTCGAGCAGGTCGACCCGATGATGTTCGAGAAGACCTACTACCTCGAACCCGACTCGCGCTCCCCCAAGGCCTACGTCCTGCTCCGGGAGACCCTGTCGAAGACGGACCGGCTCGCCGTCGTGCAGTTCACCCTCCGGCAGAAGACACGGCTCGGTGTGCTCCGCGTCCACGACGACGTGATCCTGCTGCAGGGACTGCTGTGGGGCGACGAGGTGCGTGCCGCGGACTTCACGGCCCTCGACACGTCCGTGAAGGTGAGCGCCACCGAGTTGAAGATGTCGTCGTCGCTCGTGGACAGCATGTCGACGGACTTCGATCCGGACCGCTACACCGACGCGTACCAGCAGGAACTGCAGCAGCTCATCGACGCGAAGCTCGAGGCCGGGGACGACGTCGACACGTCGCAGACCTTCGGTGACCGCGAGGCGGAGGACGACGACCAGGGCGGCGACGTCATCGACCTGATGGCTGCGCTCCGCGCGTCGGTGGACAAGAACCGGACCTCGCGGTCCTCCTCCCGGTCTGGAGGCACGGGGTCGCGTTCGTCGTCCACCGCGCGGTCGTCATCGGGTTCCGCTGGCGACGACGCGGCGTCGGGTCGGTCTCAGGCGGCGGCCACGACCACGGACGAGGAGACGCCGGCGAAGACGCCTGCGAAGAAGGCGCCTGCGAAGAAGACCCCCGCCCAGAAGGCCCCGGCCAAGAAGCCCGCGGCGAAGAAGCGCGCCAGCTAGCGGGGCTCCTCCTCGTTCCGCTGGCGTCGGCGGAGCGTCGACGGGAGCGACACCCAGAGCGCCGCCGTCCCCACGAACACGGCGACCCCGCCGACGATCCCGCCCACGTCCCCGATGACGACGTCGAACACGAGCAGGACCGTGCCCGCGAACAGCAGCGCACTGGCCGTGAGGGCCGCCAGCAGGATCACGTTCCCGACCCGCACCAGTTCGTGCTTCTGTCGGTGCTGGAACACCAGCCGGTGCGTCGCGACCGCCGACAGCGCGGTGATGGTCACGAGGACGGCGAGCACCACCAGCACGAGGTAGAGCGCCTTCTGACCGCCGGTGAGCGTGGTGAACCGCTGTTGGAACGGCAGCGTGAGCAGGAACCCCGCCAGGATCTGCGTCCCGGTCTGCACGATCCGCAGCTCCTGCTGGATGTCGGTCCAGTTGCGGTCGGAGCGCTCGGTCGCTGTCTCGTGCCGTCCTCGCTCGGTGCCGTCGGTGTCGCTCATGCGCCGAACCTACCGAGCGCCGCCCCACCCCGCTTCCATTCCTCGAGGGCACCGATATTGTGGATTCTGGAACAGGAGTGGGGGCATCGCGATGGTCAGTCAGCGGGTGAGGATGATGGTCACGGTGAAAGCGGCCCCAGAGCCGTCGCGGTCGTACATCGACACCGTGTGTGTCGCCGGGGTGAGGGTCGACGGGGACGTGCGCGAGTGGGTCCGCCTCTATCCCGTGCCCTTTCGCCATCTGTCGACCGCGCAGCAGTTTGCGAAGTACGACATCATCGAGGTCGACACGCTCCCGGCGAAGAACGATTCACGATCGGAGAGCAGGCGACCAATCTGGGAGAGCCTCGACGTCGTCGCACACGTGGGAGCCAAGGCAGCCAGGGATCTCGTCCTGAGCGAGCTTCCAGCGGTGACCATGTGCGACCTCCTCGACGGAGTACGAGCCCACATGGACGCCCAGTCGCTGGGCATCGTCACGGTGCGCGAACTCCGCGGCTTCATGGTCTCGAAACACCCCGGATGGTCTTCAGCGCAGCAGCAAGCCATCCAGGACGCGATTCATCAGCCCGCACTGTTCGGAGAGCCACCGCAGCCGGTCGCCCCGCTCGAAGCCCCCCGGTTCGTCGTCAAGATCAGGTACCTCTGCGCAGCGCTGAGTTGCAGGGGGCACCAGCCGACGTTGCTGGACTTCGAACTCGCTGCTCTTCAACACCGCGGGCGGTTCTCTTCGGACGAAGCGCTCAGGACGCTGATCCTCAAGAAGTTCCGTGACGAGCAGTTCCACGAGGGACTGCGGACATCCCTGTACGTCGGCAACATCGCCGATCCCCCGAAGCGCAAGAGCTTTTCAGCCCTCGGCATCCATCACGTCCCCCGCGGTTCTGATTGGGGGTCGACACTCTTCTGACTCAGCCGACGAGAGCGAGGGACGGACTCCGGAGAGCTTCGAGGACGAGCTCACGGTGACAGTGGGGTTCATCGGCCTCGAAGCAGAGGAGCGCAACGCGTTGGTGCTCGTTCAGCGCTCGGATCTGGTCCAGTGCATCTTGCGCGGGGCGCGTCTCCAGGAGCGTCCGGTACGCGTCGCGACATGACCGAGCTTCGGGTCCGACAACTGTTGCGAAACCATCCCTGTTCGCCTTCGGGTTACCGAGCGAACGGAGGTGGCTGTAGTCGATCCCCGCTGCCTCGAGACCCTCTCGCAACGCGGTCTTGGAGAGGCCTCGCTTGCGCGATATGGGATTGAGCCGGACGTCTACGACGTGAGTGACCCCACGGAGCCGCAGCCGGTCGATCAACCCTGGGAGGTCTAATCCCTCGTAGCCGATCCCGATGGGCCCTTGCGCTGTCATCAGACCAGTCAAGCACGGGCGAAGGAACGACACGAGCCGGTAACACGCGTCGGCGACACTGGGCGCATGACTCCAGAAGAGCCTGGAGCCGCACCCGCGCCACGAGCGCTCAGCGGCCCGCCCGTCACCGTGTCCATCACCCGCCTGGTCGAACCCGACCGCATCCCCGACGCCACCTGCTGGGTGCAGTCCGGCGTGAACCTGGCGAACCGCTACCCCGGCTTCCTCGGTTCGGGGTGGGTCCGCTCGCACGCCACGAGCCGGGAGTGGCACATGCTCTACCGGTTCGCCGACCACGACTCGCTCGCGACGTGGGAGAACTCGGACGACCGGCTCCGGTGGCTCGACGTCGGCCGGGACCTCGTCGTGGAGTCCCGGGTCGAGAAGCGGACGGGGATCGAGGGTTGGTTCGACGCCCCGGCCGACACCCCCGCGTCGAGTGCGCCGCCGCGGTGGAAGCAGGCGGTGAGCATCTGGCTCGGGTTCTTCCCGGTGAACCTGGTCTTCACGATCCTCGTCGGGATCTTCGTCCCGTCGTTCGGGCACCTGTCAGCGCTGCCGCGGGTGTTCATCACGACCGTCGTGCTCACCCCGATCATGACGTTCTGGGTGCTCCCGTTCGTCACCCGGCTGATCCGCCCCTGGCTCCTCGCGCCCGGTAAGCCCTGACACGGTCCCGGAACGCCCCCGTCTCGGCGAAACGCCCCCGTCTCGACGAGACGCCCCCGTCCTCGTGGCCGCCCGGTCCCGGCGAGACGCCCCCGTTGCCCGCGAAGCGCCCCGTCCCGCTCGAGACGCCGCGGCTTTTCGCGGCGTCTCACGGGCCCCGCCGTGTCTCGGGCAGACGGGGGCGTCTCGCACCCGGCACCCGCCCGCCCTGCCCGACCCCGCTGCCTACGGCGTCCCGAGTACGGACAACTGGTCGAGCCGCTCGAGGATCACGCCCTCGCGCAGCGCCCACGGGCAGATCTCGAGCGACGGCAGGTCGAAGATGTCCAGGCACGCCTCGGCGACGAGCGCCCCCGGCACGACCTGGTGCGCGCGGCTCGCGGACACCCCGGGCAGCTCGGCGAGTTCCTCCACGGACATCGTCAGCAGCGACGGAAGCTTCCGACGGAGCACCGCCCCGTCGAGCGACCGCGGCACGAGCGGCCCCGCAGCAGAGGGAGCCGATCCGCAGATCCGAGCGATCGAGCGGAACGTCTTCGAGGTCGCGACCGCACGGTCCGGACGCCCCGACCGCAGGAGCAGCCCGGCGTCCCGCGCGATCTCGACCCGGATCTCGTGGCGGATCCGGCGGACGTCGTCCTCGGTCGGGGTCCCGGACGCGAAGTACGTCCGGGCGAGCCGCGCCGCCCCGATCGGCATCGACCAGGCCACGTCCGGCGCTTCGTCCGCACCACCGGCGATCTCGAGCGACCCTCCGCCGATGTCGAACACCGCGAGCCGCCCCGCGGACCACCCGAACCACCGTCGTACCGCCAGGAAGGTGAGTCGGGCCTCGTCCTCGCCGGAGAGGACGGCGAGCTCGACCCCGGTGGCGGCCTCGACGTGTGCGAGGACGGCGTCCGAGTTCACCGCGTCGCGGACGGCCGAGGTCGCGAAGCCGAGCATGTCCTCGCACCCGCGCTCCTCGGCGACGCGGACCGACTCCGCGACGAACGTCGTGAGTGCGTCGACCCCCTCGTCGGTCACGGCGCCGGACTCGTCGAGGTGCTCGGCCAACCGGAGCGCCTGCTTGAACGAGGACGCCGGCAGCGGTGCCGCGCCGCCGTGGGCGTCGACCACCAGCAGGTGGCCGGTGTTGGACCCGATGTCGAGGACTCCTACGCGCACGGCACCACGCTAGCGCCCCGGGTCACGCCGGTTCGGAACGGACGACGGCCTGAGCCCACGCCGCCGGTTCCCGACCGTCGCGCCAGCGGCGGGCGGGCCGTGCCGGTGGGAGAGGCGCGCTCACGCCCGCAGGAACGCCTCGAGTTCGGACGGGGTCGGGTAGGACGCCTGCGCGCCCGGCTTCGTCGCGGCGTACGCCCCGACACCGATGGCGAACCGAGCGGCCTCCACCAGGGAGTCGCCGGCTGCCAGACGGAGCGCCACCGCTCCCATGAACGCGTCACCGCAGCCCGTGGTGTCCACGGCCTGCACGGGCACGGCGTCGATCGACACCGGGTCGGCGTCGCCGTCGTGGACGACGCAGCCGTCCCCGCCCCGGGTCACGACGGAGCGCCGCACCCCGTGCTCGCCGAGGGCGGCGGCCTCGTGCTCGTTCAGCAGCAGCACGTCGGTCAGGTCGAGCAGCTCCGACGGCACGGCCCCGAACGGCGACAGGTTCGTCAGCACCGTCACGCCGGCCGTACGGGCGGCACGGGCGGCGGCGAGCACGACGTCGATCGAGACCTCGAGGCAGAGCCCGAGCACCCCGGCACCGTCGAAGGCGTCCGCGGGGACGTCGTCCGGCGTCAGCGTGCCGTTCGCTCCGGCGGAGATCACGATGGTGTTCTCGCCGGCCCCGTCCACCGTGATGACCGCGGTGCCGGTGGCGGTGCCCTGCCGGACGGCCACGTGCGTGGTGTCGACCCCGGCGGCCGCGACGGAGTCGCGGAGCAGCGCCCCGTTCCCGTCGTCGCCGACCGCACCGATCATTCGGACGGTTCCCCCGAGCCTCCCGGCTGCCACCGCCTGGTTGGCGGACTTGCCGCCGGGCAGGATGGCGAGGTCCGACCCCTGGAGGGTCTCACCGGGCTTCGGGAAGCGCTCGGTGCGGACCACCAGGTCCGCGTTGAGGCTGCCGACGACGACGATGCCGGTCATGCGGCGGCTCCTGTCTCGGCCGAGGCCGGGCGCGGGATGAGGAAGGACGTGGCCAGGGCCGCACAGGTGATCACGGCACCGAGCAGCATGCCACCGGAGTAGCCGCCGGTCCCCGCGGACCCGCCGGTGCCGAGCGCGATCTGCAGCGCGGGCAGCACCGCGAAGCTGATGCCGGCACCGAGGTTGAACGCGCCCGCGTTGAGGCCCGGCAGGAAGCCCGGGTTCGAAGCCGGCGACAGGACGATGCCCAGGCCGTTCAGGATGATGTTCGCGATGCCGGCGTAGGTGATGCCGATCAGGACGGTCGCGGCGATGAGCACGGGCAGCGAGTGGACACCCACGATCGCCATCACGAGCGTGGCGACGATGCTGCCGACCAGACCGACGCGCAGGACGGCGCGGTAGCCGAGCGTCGGGGCGAGTCGGCCGGCGAACGGTCCGACGATCCAGCCGACCAGCGCGTACGGCGTCAGGAACGCGAGCGAGGCGAGGTCGGGTTCCATCCCGAAGCCGACCTCGTGGTTCTGCGCGAGACTCGTGACGAGGCCGTTGACGACCGCGAACACGCCGGTCATCGTCAGCAGCGTCGCGAGGAGCAGCGCCCACGTCGCCCGGCGCTTGAGGAACCGGGTCTCGACCAGGGGCTCTCGGACCCGCGACTCGACGGCCCAGAACACCGCGAAGGCCGCCAGCGCGACGACGATGCCGCCGATCACGACCACGGGGTTGGCGGCGCCGAGCTTGCCGGCTTCGTTGCAGGCGGTGAGCAGCGCGCCGACGCTGATGACGAGCGGGACGACGCCGAGCCAGTCCATCCGGGTGCCCTCGGACGGCCGCGACTCCACACCCCACACGGCGACGAGCACCGCGGCGATGACCGTGACGAGCGCGATCACCCAGAAGATGCCGCGGAACCCGAAGTTCGTCGCGATCCAGCCCCCGGCGAGCGCATCGACACCGGCGATGCCGCCGTTGACCGCGGTGAGCAGCCCGAGGGCCGCGCCGTACCGCTTTGGGTCGGCGATCTCGTTGCGCAGGATGAGCAGGCAGACCGGGACGACCGGGCCCGTGACGCCCTGGATGATCCGGCCGGCGAACAGCATCGGCACGTTCACCGCGAGGGCCGCCACGACGCTGCCGACGAGCATCACCGCGAGCATGCCGAGCAGCACCCGCTTGCGTCCGACGATGTCGGACAGGCGCGGGAGGAACAGGGAGAACAGCGCTGCGAGGGTGAAGAACAGCGTCTGGGAGAGGCCGATCGTCGCGTCGTCCGTGTGGAGTTCACGCGCCATCGTGACGAGGGCGGGGCTGAGCATGCTCGCGTTCAGCTGGAACGCGATGCACGCCGCCAGGAGCGCGGCGGTGAGGGCGCCGATCGACTTGCGGGACATCGTCGACGTCGTCGTCGAGGTGGTGGTCATGGTGGGTCAGGCCTCCGGGGTGACGGTGTGTTCGTTGATGGCGACCGCGTCCGCTGCGGCACGCGGGGTCCAGCCGGTGTCGGGGGTCTCGCCGATGCGCTCGAGGGCGTCGACGACCAGGTCCCAGAACCGGGCGTGGTCGAGTTCCATCGCGGCGCTCGTCCTGCAGTCCTCCGGGGCCGGGGCACGGAAGTCGGCGACGGTCATCCCGAGGGTCAGGGTGCCCTGCGTCTCGATCGAGATCGGCACCTTCACGGCACGCACGATCGTCGGGTCGATGACGTAGGCGACGGCGCACGGGTCGTGGACGGGCGGGGAGTCGAAGCCCTGCGCGTCCTTGTACGTCTGGCCGAAGAAGTCGAGCAGCTCGCCGACGAAGGCAGCAGGAGCGGTACCGACGGCGGCGATGCGCGCGGCGACCTCGGGGGTGGCGAGTGCCTGGTGCGTGAGGTCGAGGCCGACCATCACGACCTCCCAACCGGCGCTGAAGACGATCGAGGCGGCCTCGGGGTCGATCACGATGTTGAACTCGGCGACGGGGCTCCAGTTGCCGACGTGGACACCACCGCCCATCAGCACGACCTGCTTGACGCGCTCGATGATCTGCGGTTCCTTCCGGGCGGCCAGCGCGATGTTCGTCAGACCGCCGGTCGGCACGAGGGTGACGGTGCCGGGCTCGTGCGCCATCACGGTGTCGATGATCAGGTCGACGGCGTGCCGCTCGTCCAGCGCGAACGCGGGCTCGGGGAGCATCGGGCCGTCGAGGCCGCTCTCGCCGTGGATGTCGGGGGCCACCTCGATCTCGCGGAGCAGCGGGCGGTCGGCACCGGCGGCGAACGGCACACCGGTGATCCCGGCGATCCGGGCGACGGCGAGCGCGTTCCGGGTGACCTTCGGCAGCGTCTGGTTACCGACGACGGTGGTCACGGCGAGGAGTTCGATGTCGGGGCTGCCGTGCGCCAACAGGAGGGCCACGGCGTCGTCGTGACCGGGGTCGCAGTCGAGGATGATCTTGTGCTTCGTTGCATCGGGCACCGGGGGCGCTCCACTTCTTCGGGGAATCGTTCTGCGGGACGTGAGTGCTCGACGCGGTGGGGATCCGCACCGACGGAGGATCAGTCCCGGGCGGCGCGTCAAGCGTTTGACATGGAACCACGTCAAGCGTTTGACGTCAAGTTCGGGAGGCTCGGTCGATAGCATCGGCAGGTGCCTTCCCCCGCTGCTCCCGGCCGCCGCGTGACCGCCGCCATGGTGGCCGAGCGCGCCGGCACCAGCATCGCCACGGTCTCCCTCGTCGTGAACGGCAAGGACCGCGGTCGGGTGTCCGTGCCGATCGCCACACGGGTGCGTGACGCCGTGGCGGAGCTCGGGTACGTCGTCGACCACGCCGCGAGCTCGCTCGCCCGCGGTAGCGGCGACCTGGTCGTCTTCATCGCTCCCGACCTGTCGAACCCCTTCTTCGCCGAGGTCATCCGCGGCGTGCGGGACACGTTGGGCGACCGGTTCCAACTCGTGCTGTCGGTCACCGAGCGCGGAGCGCAGCCCGATGCTGCGGACGTCCGGCGCTTCGAGCGGCTGCGTCCCGCCGGGATCCTCGTCGATGCCCCGGCCGCCGGCGAACCGATGAGCGCGAGCGTGCCGGTCGTGCTGCTCGACGCCCCGGACAGCCCCGCCGGCCCTGATGGTCCCGACGGCACACGCGGTCCCGACGGCACTGGTGGTTCAGCCGGCTCCGGTGGCTCAGCCGACTCCGTTGGCTCCGTCGGCCCGGACGGCTCCGACGCCGTCAACTACGACCTGTCGCCCGGGATCGACGACCTCGTCGCGCACCTCGCGGAACAGGGCCACCGGCGGGTCGGGTACCTTGACGGCACCTCGCGGGCGACGACGTTCCGGGTCCGCCGGGAGCTCTTCGAAGCGGCCTGCGACTCCGCCGGGATCGCGGTCTCGAACGTCACGGCCCGCGCTGACCTCACCGTGGAGGCGGCGGCGTCCGCGACCGAGCACGTCATCGAGGCCTGGCAGGACGACGAGGTCACGGCCGTCGTCGCCGCGGCCGACACCCTGGCGTACGGGGTGCTGCGGGTGGCCGGGTCGCTCGGCATCCGGGTCCCCGAGGAGCTCGCCGTCGCCGGGTTCGACGACCTGCCGTCGTCGTCCGTCACCGCGCCGGCGCTGACGAGCGTCGCACTGCCGGGAGCCGATCTCGGCCGGGCTGCGGCGCTGCACCTGCTCGCGAAGCTCGACGGGACGGCGGCGGAGCCGGTCGCCCTGCCCGCGAGGCTGGTCCGGCGGGCGAGTACCGGCGCCTGACGGCCCAGTCTGCGCGGTCGGGGGCACCGGGCCGCGGCCCGGTCGCGGGCTGCGCGGGGCCCGGG